>JANNDO010000038.1:0-96316 GCA_031387825.1 Chitinophagaceae bacterium
TTTAAAGCCCGAGGCGGTTTCCATTACCCCCCGTAAATAATACTCACCGGCTAATTTATTATTTTGCTGTGCTTCCATTGTATTTGAAAATAGTATTGACAATATTAAAAACTGTTTTTTCATCACAACAAAATAAATACAAATCCACGTTATTGTCTGCAAAACCCGAACGCCGCACAAATATTTCTACACATTCCCAAAGTTCAAATCCGCTATTCGTAACTTCGCCATATGCCCAATTATTTAGACGAGCTGAACGAACCACAAAAAGAAGCGGTACTCCATAAGGACGGTCCCATTATGATCATTGCCGGCGCGGGCAGCGGTAAAACTAAAGTGCTTACCACCCGTATCACGCATTTAATGGCCGAACATAAAATAGATGCTTTCAATATACTGGCGCTCACTTTCACCAATAAGGCGGCTGCCGAAATGAAAGAAAGAGTGGAGAGGGTATTGGGCAATACCGAAGCCCGCAATTTATACATCGGCACTTTTCACAGCGTGTTTGCAAGGATACTAAGGGCCGAAGCCCCCAAGCTTGGCTATCCCAACAACTTCACCATTTATGATACCGATGATGCCAAGAGCGTAGTAAAGACCGTGATACATGAACTGGCATTAGATGATAAGCAGTATAAGCCCAATGTGGTGTACAACAGGATATCATCTGCAAAGAATTCACTGATAGGTCCGGCTGAATATATCAACGACTGGGCATTACAACAGGAAGATGCGAGATCCAACCGTTCTGCGATCGGGCAGATCTATGATGCGTATGCAAAACGTTGTTTTAAGAATGGCGCCATGGATTTTGACGACCTTTTGTTTAAAATGTATTTATTGCTGAAGAATTTTCCGGAAGCATTGAGCAAGTACCAGCGCAAGTTCAGGTATATTATGATCGATGAGTACCAGGATACCAATACCGCACAATATGAAATTATAAAACTACTTGGGGCCATGCATGAAAATGTTTGCGTGGTGGGTGATGATGCACAAAGTATTTACAGTTTTCGTGGTGCAACCATTGAAAACATCTTACAGTTTCAAAAAGATTATGATGAAGTGAAAGTGGTAAAGTTGGAGCAGAACTACCGCAGCACACAAAATATTTTACACGTTGCCAATGAGATTATTGCCAATAACAAAGGGCAGATAGAAAAGAAATTATTTACTATTAATGAGGAGGGTGAAAAAATTAACCTGGTGCGTACTATGACGGATAATGATGAAGGAAAAATGGTTGCTGATACTATACAGGAACAAAAGCTCCGTAATCATTATTACAATAAAGATTTTGCCATACTGTACCGCACCAATGCACAGAGCCGTAGTTTTGAAGAAGCCTTGCGCCGGATGGGCATTGCTTATCGCATTTATGGTGGCATGAGTTTTTATCAACGTAAAGAAGTAAAAGATTTTATCGCTTACCTGAGGCTGGTTGTAAACCCCAGAGATGAAGAAGCATTAAAACGTATCATCAATTTCCCGGCGAGAGGTATTGGTAAAACAACGGTTGATAAAGCCGTACTATACGCCAATGAAAATAACCTGAGCATGTGGGATATCATTAGTAACGCAGCAATGTATGGTTATAAAAGCGGGACACTGGAAAACATTGACAACTTTGTGACTATGATAAAAATGTTTCAAAGTGAACTGATGAAGAAGAATGCGTATGACTTGGCAGTAATTGTTGGCAAGAGCACAAACATTGTTAAAGAATTATTTAATGATAAAACAACCGAAGGGCTTGCCCGGTATGAAAATATCCAGGAATTATTAAACTCCATCAAAGAGTTTACCGAAACCCCCATGAATGAAGAAGATGGTGAAGTGGGAGATAAAAGCCTGGGGAGTTATTTACAGCAGATCGTTTTATTGACCGATGCAGATGATGATAAAGAAAATGCAGATGTGGTAAAACTTATGACGATACATGCTGCAAAAGGCTTGGAATTTCCGGTAGTGTTTGTTGGAGGGTTGGAAGAATCACTTTTCCCAAATGCTATGAGCATTAACACAAGGGAAGACCTGGAAGAGGAGCGCCGTTTATTTTATGTAGCTATTACCCGTGCAAAAAATAGGCTATGGCTTAGTTATGCTAATCAACGTTATCGTTTTGGACAATTACAACAAAACGACCCCAGCCGTTTTCTTGAAGAAATTTCTGAAAGTTACCTGGATAAAAGTTATGCCGGAGGTGCCATAAAAAATACCCGTGCCAACAACTGGCTGGGTGAAGAAAGAAATTTTGGTGGCAGTAATCAATGGGCCACCAGCGGTAAACCAACTGTTGAAAATAAAAAACCTGCCTATACTGTTCCTGTTGCAAGACCGCAGGTAAAAGAGCACACTCCTTCAGAAAATTATGAACCCAGCGATACCAGTAATTTACACGTGGGCAATAAAGTAGAACATTTAAAATTTGGTTTTGGCGAAGTAATTAAAATGGAAGGCGCCGCACATAATCCTATTGCAACGGTAAATTTTGAATTGAACGGGGAGAAGAAAATCATGTTGAATTATGCTAAACTCAGAATAGTAGATTCATCTGATGATTAAATCTTTGTGCCTGTTTAACTCCTGCAGGAGATAGCGGAATGAGTTTATACATACGTGCCATTCCTTCATTTAGATAAGTTTATATTTATATTAAATTTCCTGGCAACGAAGCTGTCTAATTTTGCTTTCTACAATATATTTATTTATCTTACTGTTGATGGCCATCTGCTGTATTAATATGAATTGACTGACATGAAAAAAAGCTACTTTATTTTTTTATTCCTGTTTACTTTCAATTTTTTATTGAATGCGCAAACAGTTATTCTCAATGCATCTAAAGACAACACCATTTACAGCAACAACACCAATAACAGCAATGGCGCCGGAGATAATTTTACTACAGGGGCTATTGTAACTTCCCCGGTAAGGCGTGGGTTGATCATGTTTGATCTTTCTCCAATCCCTGCAGGAGCCAGTATCACTGATGTCAGCTTAACATTGGTAATGAATAAAACAATTTCGGGTGCAACGGATGTATTATTACATCGCTTAAATGAATCCTGGGGAGAAGGGGGATCCAATGCCGGGGCTGGTGCAGATGGTAATGGTGCGCCGGCTCAACTGGGAGATGCTACCTGGATCTGTAGTTTTTCAAACGGATTGGGGGGATGCACAACATCCTGGGGAACTTCCGGAGGGGTTTTTCAAATAAGCCCTTCCGCAACAACTTCTGTTAGCGGTTTAAATCCTTATACCTGGAGCAGCAGCCAAATGGTCACTGATGTACAGAACTGGTTAAATAATGCAGCTACTAATTTTGGTTGGGTGATCATTGGTGATGAAGGTCTGCCGGGCTCTGCTAAAAGATTTTCGTCCAGAACAAATCCTGTTGTTGCTAACAGGCCAACGCTGACAGTTACTTATACCACGGTAGTTCCAATAAGCCTGCTTTATTTTAAAGCACAGGCGCAAAATTCATATACAAGAATAACCTGGCAAACTGCACAGGAAATCAATAATGATTTTTTTGAAATAGAATTCAGCACTGATGGTACTTCTTTTACAACCGTAGGAAAAGTGAAGGGCAGCGGCAGTACTTCTTTACCAAAGTCGTATAATTTCACACATCACACTGCCCAAACCGGAAAGGTATTTTACCGGCTCAGTCAAACTGATTTTAACGGACGTAAAAGTTACAGCCAGATTGAATTGGTAGAATTAAAAAACAGTTTTCCTTCATTAATAATTTCTCCTAATCCCGCTACTGACAAATTGATGCTTTCTGGTTTTTTTATTGATGGAAAACAACGGTATTCAATTGTCAGTTTACTTGGCAAAAAGATTACAGAAGCGGTATTGCTAAAACAGGAGATCGTGCTGCCAAACATAATTACTCCGGGTATGTATATGCTCAAAATCTTGCACAATAATGGAACTGTTCAGTCGGCAGCATTTATAAAATACTGATATAATTTTCGAAATTAGAAATTAAACGGGTTAAACAGCAATTTTAACCAAAATGCCCCATCATATTTGTCTTTAATGGTTATTTTTGTACTTGACTTTAAATGTAGCAATTATGATCAAGACTGGAAACCCGGTAATCAGTATTTACACCGAAATGACCCCCAACCCGGAGACCATGAAATTTGTGGCCAACAAACTTTTATACCCGGGCAAAAGCATTGATTTTGCAGATGAAGCAAGTGCAAAACCGTCCCCTTTAGCACAGGAGTTGTTTACTTTTCCATTCATTAAAGCTGTTTTTATTGCCAGCAATTTTATTACCCTTACCAAAACAACCGAAACAGAAGACTGGCAGGATGTGATACCGGCCATTAAACAATTTTTAAAAGAATATCTTGAAGATGGCAAGGTGGTAGTAAATGATGAAGAAGTTGCCTCGATGAAATCCGAAAGCAGTAACACCGTAAGTGCCGATGATGATGATGTGGTAAAACGTATTAAGGAGCTTTTGGAAAATTATGTAAAACCTGCCGTTGAAATGGATGGCGGTGCAATACAATTTAAAAGCTATGAAGATGGTAAAGTAAATTTAATGATGCAGGGAAGTTGCAGTGGTTGTCCTTCAAGTATGATAACATTAAAAGCCGGAATTGAAGGAATGATGAAGCGGATGATACCTGAAGTAAAAGAAGTGGTGGCTGAATCAGAGTAAAATCATTTTAACAGTTAATATATTTTAAGCATCTTTTATCGGATGCTTTTTTATTGTAATAAATTGTTATTAAATTGAAAGATGAACAGGGTAATTGCCTTAACTAATTTTCCTTTTTTGCTTCTTGCATTAATGATCAGTTGTTCTGTAAGCAAAGATCCGCAGCGGAAAGCAATTAAAATGCTCCAAAAAGGGATCATTAAAGACGACAGCAGTTTTGTGTACCAGCTTCCGTTCGAAACAAATAAATCTCATTTACTGGTACAGGGTTATTTCAGCAGGTACTCTCATAAAAACAGGGCAGCGCTGGATTTTAAAATGAAAAAAGGGACAAATATTTGTGCTGCAAGAAGCGGTGTAGTTATACGGGTTAAGCAAGATGGGGATAAAGGTGGCTGGAAAAAAGAATACAGGCCTTTCGGAAATGTTATTGTAATTCAACATGAAGACAGCTCCAGGACAGGGTACTGGCATTTACAATTTAATGGTGCATTGGTAAATGTTGGAGATACCGTTAAGCAGGGTCAGGTGATTGCATTAAGTGGAAAAACGGGATACGCTTTATTTCCCCATTTACATTTCATTACATGGAGGTCGAACAGGAATGGTCAATGGAAGCAGGTAGCTACCCGTTTTCAAACCTCCAAAGGAATCCTTTACCTTCGGCCTTTCAGATTTTACAGCAACAAAAAAACAGGTGATTAACAAGTGAGTTTAGCAGAAATCTACCAGCAATTCATTTCAGACATGTATAACACTACATGGTATGAATACGCAGCTGTATTTGCCGGTATTGCCAGTGTCTGGTACTCCCGTGCCGAAAATATCCTGGTGTACCCGGTTGGATTGATCAATACCATTATCTACATCTATATAAGTATCAAAGGAAATTTACTTGGCGAAGCAACAGTAAATTTATACTATACTATAATGAGTATAATGGGTTGGGCAATGTGGTTAAAAAAAAACACAAAGCAGGAAACTATTTTACACATTACATTGTCTAATAGAAAAGAATGGTTACAACAGATTGGCTTTTTTTTATTTTTTTACCTCAGTATATTTTTTGCGCTTACTTATTTTAAAAAACAATTCTTTGAAGGTGTAATTCCCTGGGCCGACGCCTTTGCTTCAGCCACTGCTTTTACAGGCATGTGGCTTATGACAAAAAAGAAAGTAGAAAGCTGGTACTGGTGGATCGCTACCAATATTGCATCTGCACCTTTATACTTTGTAAAACATTATGTTTTTACCAGTGTATATTATGTAGTATTGCTGGTAATGGCGATAGCCGGTTTAATTGAATGGATGAAAAAAGCCCGGCTGCCGAACGGGGAGTCAAAACAAATAAAACATGAGTTACTGTAAAGCGATCAGCAATATGAAGGGCGATGAACTTAATGTTCATAAAATATATCATGATACACAGTACGGATTCCCTATTGATGATGACAATGAATTATTCTGCCGCCTGGTACTGGAAATAAACCAGGCCGGTTTAAGCTGGACGACTATTTTAAAAAAACAGGAGGGTTTCCGTAAAGCCTATCATAATTTTAATATAAAAAAAGTTGCTGCCTATAAAGACAAGGATATTCAGCGGTTATTAAATGATGCAGGTATCATCCGCAACAGGCTTAAAGTAAATGCTGCCGTTGAAAATGCAAAAACAATTATTGCTATACAAAAAGAATCGGGCTCTTTTAAAAATTGGTTAGCACAACATCATCCCAAAAACAGGGAAGAATGGACAAAGCTGTTTAAAAAGACTTTTCGTTTTACCGGGGGAGAGATAGTAAATGAGTTTTTGATGAGTGCCGGATACCTTCCGGGGGCACATGAACAGAATTGTGTTGTTTATAAAAAAGTATTAAAAGCAAAACCAAAGTGGAATGAGAAATAAAAAATTATGGCTCATCATTAAAGCTGTTTTGATCCTGTTATTAACGGGAATAATTTTTATAATACCCACACAGGATAGTTTCAGAAAATGGTTTCGCTTTGTTATGTTGGTTGTTTTTGTTATCAGCTTTTTAATTGATTTGAATAATTACAGAAAACCAAAAAGTTGAAAAAAATTGTCATTATAGGGCCGGAATCTACCGGTAAAAGTACATTGTGCGAACAGCTTTCAGCACATTATAATACCACTTGGGTAAGGGAATATGCAAGGGAATACCTTTTAAAGAACGGAACTGATTATACTTTTGACAGATTGCTGGATATAGCCAAAGGACAGATTGCAAATGAAGAGTTGATCGTTGATCGTTGGTCGTTGACCGAAACGAACAGCAGCCAACAACGAACAACGAACAACGGCCAACCTGTTTTCATTGACACCGATATGTACGTAATTAAAGTTTGGTGTGAATTTGTTTTTGACAAATGTCATCACTGGATATTGAACAGGATCGTGGAAAGAAAATATGACCTGTACCTGCTTTGTAATATTGACCTGCCCTGGATAAAAGATGAATTGAGAGAATACCCTGACCTGGTAAGCCGGCAAAAATTATATCAACATTATAAAGACATCCTGGTAAACCAAAACGTTCCCTGGGTAGATATAAGCGGCAATTATGTGGAACGACTGCAAAAAGCAATTAAGGGGGTTAACAGCCTTTCCTCTCTTCCGTGATGTTTCCACTCGGCTCGGTAACCGGCACATAAACATACTCACATAAGTACCGGGCGGGCAGGCAAACATTTTTATCCTCCGTACTACCAGTAAAATATTAATCACAAAAACTATCAGAATTTTTAACAAATTGTTTGATAAAAACTAAACACGATTATTTTTTATGCGTATAGATTTACAAATAAAAACAAGTGTTTATGAAATCCAAATTCATACCCCTTACATTCATTTTTTTAGCTGTCGCACTGTATGGCTTTGCACAAAATAAAGCAGACGAAATAACAGGCATCTGGTTAACTCCGGGCGATAATTCTGCAAAGATTGAAATTTACAAATCAGGTGAAAAATTTTATGGGAAAATAGTATGGATGAAATACCCCAATAATAACGGGAAACCAAAAACAGATTCAAATAACCCTGACAAAACCAAACAATACAGGCCAAGGCTTGGTCTTGAAATAATGAAAGGGTTTAAATTTAATGGGGAAGATGAATGGCGGGGCGGAGAAATTTATGATCCTGAAACCGGTAAGAACTATAGTGGTTATATGTATATGAAAGGAAGGAATATTTTAAAACTAAGGGGGTATATCGGCATATCATTACTGGGCAGAACCGAAACCTGGACAAGATCAAATTAATACCTGTAAATGCTATTATATTAAATATCCTATTTTAACAACTCCTGCACATCTGCATCTCCTTCCAGGTTATTCATCTGCCGCATAATATCATCATAACGGCCGGCAACATATCTGCTCAACGGTTTTACCGTAAATCTTTTGGGGTTGGGTAAGCAGGCGGCTATCTGTGCGGCTTCTCCTCTTGTAAGATCTTTAGCATCTTTATTAAAATATTTTTTTGCAGCGGCCTGCACACCAAAAATACCCGGGCCCATTTCGGCAATGTTCAAATAACGTTCTAAAATTATTCTTTTGGTCCAGCCGGTTTCAATGGTGAAAGTGAAAAACATTTCCAATCCCTTACGGAGTTTACTCCTCCCCTGCCACAGAAAAAGATTTTTTGTTGTTTGCTGACTTATGGTGCTGGCGCCTCTTGTTTTATTGGGATGCCTCTTATTATATTTTATGGCCTTCTTTATCGCTTTTAAGTCAAACCCATCATGGTCCGGGAAAAGCTGATCTTCACTGGCAATAACCGCCAGTTTTATATTGCTGCTCATTTCATCATAACTGATATAATCCCTTGAGAGGCCATTGCCTTGCAATAAACTTCCAACCTGTGTTAATGTTATTGGCGGATTAAATACAAAGCCAAGTAAAAAGTAAAAGAAGAAAATGATGTAGCCGGTAAAAATAATTTTCCAGAGAAGGGATGCTGTTTTTTTTACTATTTCAATTTTACGCAGCCAAAAGAAATATACAGGAATAAAAACAGCTGCTACGGCAATTAATATCAGCAGCTTTTGTTTTATCTCTTTTATTTCAATGGCTTCAGAAAAATCAGCAAAAACAAAAAAAAGGAACCAGCACACATGAATAATGAATATGACTAAGAATATTCTTTTTATCCACACCCATCCTTTTTTCATTGTTGCCGGTTTAGGTTGCTGCAATATACTACATCGGAACGCTTCTTGGTACAGGTACAACTTCACAAAAGTTTCGTCGTACTCAGTAATAATTAATCATTTTTATTGCTCATGTTCATGTAAACCAGCCTGTATTTTTTTCCGATAATCATTCCGCTGCCGCCCTTTTTTCCCTTTGCCATAAAATAACCTAGCGTTCCTAACCCTACAGAAGTTAACAATAAAGGAGCACTGAATTTTTTCCGGTCTGCAATATAAACAACGCCGCTGGCCAACGTAAGCAACACGCCGCCGCCAAACAGTGCGGCACCGCTTCCCCGTGTATTAAAATTTGTTCTTTCCTTTCGCCCTATAGCAGCAACGTGGTTATAGTGATACTTATAACGATAACTGCCTGCAGTATCAATAATATAAGTACCGATTGTTGTTGGCAGGTAACGGATTATGAATTCCTGTAAATACAGGGTGTCATTTTTTATCCCGTTTATCAGGGCATTAATATAAGATCCGCTTTCTGTTGTAAGTGAAATGCTGGTGCCGCTATAAAAGGTTTGTATTGTCTTATTGTGTTTTTTAAGGATAATAAAATCTGCTGACTGGGCAAATGAAGCTGTTGAAACAAAAAGCAGTATTGGTAAAAAAAATTTCATTGAACAAAATAAAAGGCAAACTAATGAAGTCCTAAAGTTTATTGTTAATCTTTTACCAATGTATAAATAATGCCTATTAAAATAACTACTCCAAACGCCAGGTATAAAATACCGGACACCCTGTTGATGAGTAATATCACCCGGTCGCTTAGTTTTTTCCCGATATACCCAGCCCCCATTACCTTTCCTACATCTGCCAGCATATTTATACCGAGGCAGGTTGAAAAAATAATTATACGGTCGTAAAACGAATATACCGAAGCCAGTGATGCTGCCATGATGACCCAAAATGAAATGACTGCAGGGTTTAAAGTATTTATAATAAAGCCCGAGCTTAAGATGGCAAAGTAGTTTGTCTTTTTTCCGGCAGGGGTTATTACATCACCAGCTATTTCTGTTGGTTCCTGCAGGCGGCGGGGTTCTACCTTTTTTATAAAGGCAAAATAAATTCCCATGCCAATTAAAAAACAACACCCGGCAATACCAATGGGTATTTTAAAATGTAAAAGTGTTTTTATCCCCTCGCTGAAACCATTGCTCAGTACCACCCATATGATATCGCTTAACCAAACACCCGCAATAAAACTAAAACCACCCCGCCGGCCATGATTAATGCTTTGCTTGATAGTAGTAAATATCACTGGTCCAACAGAAAATATGAGCAGTAAACTAATTGCTAGCCCCTTTAATAATGCTTCAACCATAGGTTAAATTTAGGAAAGGTTTTTTATTAAGATTCATTTAACAGTTTAAGCGGCAATCTAAATTACCATTTCCCGTTCAATAAAAAACGAACCTCATGAATACATGGCTACTTATTTATACTATATAGCATTTGCGAAATATTAGTAAGTTACCTAAACGCTGCTTTCATTATCTGAAACTTAAAAAGTGAATCATTTGAAAGCGAAAAGAAGAACAGCAGCCATTGTATTATTATCTTTTTTATTTATTGCCGGCAAAAGCTACGCACAGTTCTATAAAGACATGAGTGTGGGATTAAATGCGGGCCTGTATGTTTACCAGGGTGATCTTACACCAGACCTACTTGGTTCTTTCAGAACTATCAAGCCGGGTTTTTCTTTATTTGCAAAGAAACCAATCAACCATTTCCTGGCAGCAAGGCTGCACATGAGTTTTGCATCTCTGCAGGGTAACGACAGCCGCTATAATAATCCGGAATACCGTCAACAACGTAATTTTTATTTTTTCTCGCCATTGATGGAATTCTCCGGCCAGCTGGTATGGAACATCCGTGGCCGCAATTATGATGATTACGGAATTATGCCTTATGTTTTTTCGGGTGCCGGTGTTTCAATCATCAATACAAAAAAAGATTACAGCAGGATGAATGGGTCTTATTTTGGAGAGTCGTCAGATGTGCTTACCGGGCTTGTTGCAGATAATGCCCATGGAGCGTCACATGCAATTTTTTCTGTGCCCGTTGGTGTTGGTGCAGAGTATCCTTTATCAGAAAGGTTTTCTGTAAATATTGAAACTTCTTACCGTTTTATTTTTACCGATTACCTCGATGGTTTCAGCCAGGCTGCCAATCCAAAATTGAAAGATCATTATCACAGTACGTCAGCAGGATTGATTTACAAATTTAAAAATAAAATTAAAGGTGTAGGGTGCCCGGTTGTAAAATTGTAAAATTATGCATATAAAAGAAAAATTAAACCAGGCTTTCCTTTTGCAGGAACTGTTGCCAGTCCTCAAGCATTTTCCCTTTAAGCACCCGTGGAAATTTGTGCTGGCCCCCAACTTTTTCTTTGGCTTTCATAAAGTCCATAAAAGTTTTTTCGCTCAGCACATTCACCATAACATCTTTTAATGCATGCCTGCGTTCTACTTCATAATCATCATTTAGTTCTTTAAGTTTTTCATCAATGCGGATCCTTAGCTCTTCTGCATTCACTTTATCATCTGTTGCTATATACCACTGGTGTGCAAAAAAAGTTCCATGAGGTACACCTGCCACTGTAAACTCCGGGATAAAGATATCCAGATCGGAACCCACCATTTCAATGGCCTTATTCATATTATCTACGCTCAGGTGTTCGCCAACCAAACTCAAAAAATGTTTAGTGCGGCCGGTAATAATTATTTCGCTTCTTTCACGGTCAACCAGTTTTACCGTATCGCCAATGGCATATCGCCAGGCCCCGGCATTGGTGCTGATAAGAATAGCATAATCTTTATTTTCTTCTATTTCATGAATCATCAGTGCGTCGGGTTCTTCTGCCATATTCCCTTCACTGTCAAAATTCTTATCGTCAAAAGGTACAAACTCAAAAAAAATATTGTTGTTTAACGCAAGGTGCATTCCGTGGGTGTTCTGTCTGTTTTGATAAGCCAGGAACCCCTCACTGGCCAGGTAGGTTTCTATATAGGTGATGGGCTTGCCCAATAATTTTTCAAAACCTCTTTTGTATGGTTCCATCGCAACACCACCATGTACATAAAATGCCAGGTTGGGCCATATCTCATGAATATTTTTTAGTTTATAGTGTTCAATTACTTTTTCCATACATAATTGCAGCCATGCAGGCACACCTACAATAAAACCAATGTCCCAATTGGGTGCATTGGCTACCACTTCCTCTAATTTTGTAGCCCAGTCTTTTACTTTGGCAATCTTTTTCCCGGGTTTATACAGGCCTAATCCCTGGAACCAGAATGGTATATTTTTTTGTTGGATACCGCTTAAGTCTCCGGCAAAATAAGTTGGCCCCTTTTGCAGTTGTGTACTGCCTCCTAATATCAGCCATGCTTTTCCAACGGAACTTCTGGGTACATTTTCGTACCGGGTTAAGCTCAATAACTGTTTAAAGCTGGTGATGGTATTGCTTCGTATCAGGTCTTTGGTAATAGGAATGAATTTACTGGTAGCATCGCTGGTGCCACTGCTGAGTGCAAAATATTTTATAACCCCTGGCCAACATACATCAGGAATTCCTTCTTTGGCTTTATACCACCAGGCATCAAAAATTTTATTATAATCGCAGGCCGGTACCTGTTGCTGGAATTTTTTTCCGGGGTGGCTGCTTAGCAAAACATCATCAAAACGATACCGTTGGCCAAACTCTGTAAACCTTGCTTTACGTAAAAGCTTTTTCAGCACCTTAATTTGCTGCCGCCTCGGGTCGCTGACAGGAATATTAAGTGCCCGGGCAATTGATTTTGGAAGCTTAATATCAAATATTGCCATCGCAGTTATGAGAGTTAAAGAGGACAAATATAAACAAAAACACCTCACCCCAACCCCTCTCCTTAAGGAGAGAGGGTCGGAAGACCAAAGCGAAGATTGGCAGGGAGGGTCTATTTACATAATTGTATTGCCCTTACTTTATTGGTGAAAAAGATATAATGCTGATGTGGAAGAGATTGTGCCTGGATATGTTCAATGTACCGTCCCTCTCTTCAAGGAGAGGGGGCAGGGAGTGAGGTAAAAACAAATGCCCTGAACATTAAAAAAATAACTACGTTTGTTGCCTAAAATAAAGCTATATGAAGAAGATTTTTGTTGCGGTTATTTTATCGCTTTCCTTATTAAAATCCAGTGCCGACGAAGGTATGTGGTTGCCCATGCTGCTTGGCCAGCAAGTGTACAACGATATGGTGAAAAGAGGCCTGAAACTCACCAAAGAACAATTGTACTCCATCAACAAATCGTCTTTAAAAGATGCGATATTGATTTTTGGTGGCGGTTGTACCGGCGAGATCGTAAGCAACCAGGGGCTGATATTCACAAATCACCATTGTGGTTATGATGCCATTTCATCGGCCAGTTCGGTAGAAAAAAATTATTTACGGGATGGTTTTTATGCATATAATAAAGACCAGGAAATTCAAAGCAGGCTAACCGTACAATTCCTGGACAGGATAGTAGATGTTACTAAAGAAGTGGAAGACGGTGTAAAAGGTTTGGCTTGGGCCGACAGGGTAAAGAAACTACCCGAAGTATACAAAGCCATTACTGATAAAGTTGCTGATAAAGAAAATGCTTTGGCAGGAAGGATATACAGCATGTTTAAAGGAAACCAGTACATCATGTATGTTTATAAAACATACAGGGATATTCGACTTGTTGGTGCGCCACCTGAAAGCGTGGGTAAGTTTGGCGGTGATACTGATAACTGGGAGTGGCCACGCCATACCGGCGATTTTTCTATCTTCCGGGTGTATGCAACTAAAGGGGGGAAGCCGGCAGATTATAGCAAAGACAATGTGCCTTTAACTCCAAAACATTTTTTACCTGTAAGTATTAAGGGTTTTAAAGATGGTGATTTTGCCATGATATATGGTTATCCCGGCGGTACAAACCGTTACGAAACCAGTTATGGTATAAAACTGAAAAACGAAATTGAAAACCCATCATTGGTTGGTTTGCGTGACATGCGCCTGAAATACATGTATGAACAAATGATAAAAGACCCTGCAGTAAAATTAAAACTGGCCAGTAATTATGCCGGTGTTGCCAACTACTGGAAATTTTTTGACGGTGAAACAAAACAGTTGATCAAGTTTCATACTTACGAACAAAAGCAGGATTTCGAAAACAAATTCACAGCATGGGCAAAAGGTAAACCGGAATATGAAACCCTAATGGCTGAATATGCACAGAATTATACAACCTGGACACCATACAGTAAACTTCGCCAGTACATTAATGAAGGTATTGCAGGTTCTCCTTTGGCTGGTGCTGCTGCCGGGCTTATTTCATTAGAAGATAAATTACTTAAGAATAATACGCCTGCTGCTGATATTAAAAAAGCAACCGATGCGGCAACTGCAAACCGTAAGGCATTTTTAGAAGGCGAAGACCTGCCGAGTGATGAAAAAATATTAGCTGCGGTGTGCATGATGTTTTACAATGATGTGGACAAGAGCCAACATCCCATTGGTTTTTACGAAGGCCTTAAATCCAATTACGGCGACCTGAAAGAGGAGGCCACGTATAAAAAATGGGCACACGATGTGTTTACCAAAACCATGCTGCTTGACGATGCCAAATGGAGTGCCTTTGTAGCACAACCAGACGGCGCTGTACTGCAGGCTGATCCTGCTTTTGCTTTTGCTTCGGCATTCATAAAGAATTATACCGGCAAATATGCTTCCCTGTACACAGCCTTTGTGAACAGGAACAATGAACTGGGCCGCAGTTACATGAAGGGCATTATGGAGATGAACCCTGCTGCGGTAAATAAAATGTACCCGGATGCAAACTTCAGTATGAGGGTGAGCTATGGTAATGTTAAAAGTTACAGGCCAAGAGATGCCGTGTTTTATGATTATGTTACAACCAGCAAGGGCATACTTGAAAAATATGTGGCAGGTGATTATGAATTTGACCTGCCTGCAAAACAGATCGAACTTTTAAAGAAAAGAGATTTTGGCCAGTATATCGACAAGCGCACCAACGACCTGGTTATTGGTTTCATCACCACCAATGATATCACCGGTGGAAATTCGGGCTCTCCTGTTATTGATGCCAATGGTAATTTATTGGGACTTGCTTTCGACGGTAACTACGAAGCACTCAGCCATAAAATTGCTTTTGACAAAGACCTTAACCGCACCATTAATGTAGATGTACGTTATGTACTTTGGTGCATTGATAAACTGGGAGGGGCGAAGAATATTATTGATGAGCTGAAGTTGGTGAGGTAAAGTTTTTTGAATTTATTTGAACTGTCCCGATTTAAGCGGGGCAGTTTTTTTATACCTTTATTTTATGCCAATTCTCAATGTCGAATTTAAAGCATCTACAAGTAAACTTTCAGAACTTGAATCTATGCTGCAACGGCACAACCCACTATTCATCGGTGAAGATCACCAAATTGATACCTATTTTAATATTCCAAAGGGCCGGTTAAAACTAAGAGAAGGTAATATTGAAAATGCATTGATCCATTATGAACGGGAAGATTTCGCCGGGGCTAAATCAAGCCATGTATTATTATATCATCACAAGGCTGATAAGGCTTTAAAGGAAATACTTATAAAAACACTTGGTATAAAAGCGGTGGTTGATAAAAGGCGGCGCATCTATTTTATTGAAAACGTAAAATTCCATTTTGATACCGTGGATGGGTTGGGAACTTTTATAGAAGTGGAAGCTATTGATAAAGACGGAAGCATTGGCAAAGATAAATTGCAGGCGCAGTGCAATAAGTATGTGACTTTATTTGGTATTAATGCTGAAGACTATTGTTCGGTTTCATATAGTGATATGGTTTTGCAAAAGGCACAGTAGTTTTTACCACAGAGCGCACAAAGAGGATCACAGAGGATACAAAGGATTTACTTTGTGTTCTTCGCGAAAAGACTTTGTGGCCTTCGTGGTTAAAAATTAAGTTGCTACTTTCTTATCTTTGCCCCATGGCAGAAGACTTAACAATTATTAAAGGCAGTAAAGCCGAAATTTACCGGTCACTCATCCCACAAATAAAAGCATTGCTGGATGGTGAACCTGACCTTATTGCCAACCTGGCCAATGTTAGTGCAGCATTAAAAGAACAGTTTGGCTGGCTGTGGGTTGGATTTTATTTGGTGAAACCCAATTCTAAAAACAATGGTGAAATGGAATTGGTGCTTGGGCCTTTCCAGGGCCCGGTGGCCTGCACAAGAATTAAAAAAGGAAGAGGTGTTTGCGGAACCGCCTGGCAAAAAGCAGCAACACTTATTGTTGATGATGTTGAAAAATTTCCCGGACATATTGCCTGCAGCAGTTTATCCAGGTCAGAAATTGTAGTACCCATCATCTGTAACAATGAGGTCCTTGGCGTACTGGATGTGGACAGTGAATTATTGGCTGAGTTTGACGAAACAGATAAAAAATATTTGGAGGAGATTGTAGCAGCGATACCCCTGTCTCCGCCGGCTGGCAGAGAACTTTGATTGTTACTTTAAAAATAATTTCCAACCTGTTTTAAAATAAAAAGTGATTTGATGAAAAGAGCTTTATCCTTTTTTACTCTTAGTTCCTCTGCCAGCTGGCGGAGGCGGAGGGGGTGTATTATCCTTCCATCCCCACAAATACCTGCAGGCATAGGTTCTGTAAGGGCTCCACTTTTTTGAAACAGCCAGCATTTTCTCTTTCATTGCTTTTTTATCTGTTGCATCTACTTTATAGATTTTGCAAATTGCCTGTTGAATACCCAGGTCATCTACTGCAAAAACATCTTCTCTTCCTAAAGTAAACATCAATATCATTTCCACAGTCCATTGACCCACACCTTTTATCTGCGTTAGATATTTTATTACCTCATCATTGCTCATTTTGTATAATCCGTCATCGGTTAGCTTTTCTTCAATAAAAAACCTGGAGACATTCAGCACATAGTTTGCTTTTGCATTACTGAGGCCGATACCCCGCAATGTTACGAATGCGGTTTCTGAAATTTGTTTGGCGGTTGGTACTTTACCTGCATACAGGTCTATAAACCGATGGTGAAAAACATCGGCCACTTTAGTACTCAGTTGCTGACTCATGATGGAGTAGCAGAGATGCAGGTATACGTTTTTTGTTTTTCGTAATATAATGGGTTCCTGCAGCTCAAGGATTTTTTTTAATTTTTTGTCTTTGGACAAATGGGCAATATGCTGCATCTGCAATTAATTTGAATCAAATTTCTGGATATTTTCTTGTCTAATTAAAAACAAAAACGGTGAACTTTAAATTAAAGTTCACCGCTTGTGCAGTAATTATAGGTTTTTCTTTAAAAATATCAGGGTATCAATACTCTGTCTATCACATGTACTACTCCATTGCGGCTCATAATATTTGTGGCAACTATATTCGAAAGATTGGTACCATTGCCATTGCCTTTAATAGTTGGGCCTCCTCCGGTACCATTTGTTAAATTAACAGTGGTGTTGCCGCCCGCCAGCATAGTAACGTTTCCATTAGCCAGATCAGACGAGAAAGCCCTTCCGCCCACTACATGATACCTTAAGACCGCCAGCAAGGTGGCTACCGGTATATTGTTGATGTCGTTGAGACTCAATGCTGACAGCAGTTGTGTAAAAGCTGCATTGGTTGGTGCAAAAACAGTAATGGTTGCCGTACTTAATGTATTGATCAGGTTTGGGTCACCTCCGGGTGCATTATTTGCCCTAACTATAGCTTTTACCAGCGAGTCAAGTCCAGAGCCTGCAGCTTGTGCTGTAGCTACAATGTTTCCCGAAGGTTTATTTAAGGCTTTTGATAAACGGTGTATTACTCCATTATCAGCAGTAATATCTGCCTGGGCAACTTTTATCCCATTCACGTAAATTCCAGATGCATTACTCGTTACAAATACAGAGTCTCCGCCTGCAGTAATCACTTTTGCATTCGGGCCGGCTGGAACCGATGTTGCAAGGATCTTTGAGCCTATTGTGTGATATAGCAACAGGTCACTTAATTGTGCTGTAGATAAAGCTGCTACTGTGGCTGATGTTATTCCTGCATTTGCAAAAGCTGTATTATCAGGTGCAAAAACAGTAAAAGGCCCAGTTCCGCTTAGTGTTGCTGATAATCCGGCTTTTACAACAGCTTCTTTTAATACGCTGTAGCTTGAGTTTTTTACCACTACATCAGTAATAGTGTTAGTAACAACAGGTGTTGGGTCTGAATCCTTTTTACAGGAAGCTAAACTGATCAATGAGCCAGTTAAGGCCAGAAATAAGATGTTTTTCGATGATGTTTTCATTTGTTTAATGTTTTTTGTATAATCTTAAACAGGGTAAAAATAATTTTGTTCACTTATTTTCTAATAATTTTTATTTCAAAATGTTTGTTTAAGTTTTTAATAAAAAAAGCTGTTCAATATTGAACAGCTTTGCATTTCTATATTCTTAATTTTTTCAAAATATTTCCCACTTCATCTCTCCGCCTTTTTCATCTTTAAGGTTAATCCCTATTGTCGTCAATTGTTTTCTTATTTTATCACTGGTTGCAAAATCTCTTTTTGTTTTAGCTTCCTTTCTTATATCTATTAACAGGTCCATCACGCCTTTCAGCTTTTCATCATTTATTGAAATGTTTTTTAACCCAAATACATTTTCGAGATAAGCCATGAATTTTTCCTGCAACAATACTAAAGTTGCCGGTGAAATTGCATCTGCTTTTATCAACCCGTCTTTTATTGAATTAATGATTGGCACAAGTTCAAACATATTACCTAAAACTTTTGCCGTATTAAAGTCATCATTCATGAACTCATCAAATTCATTTACCAGCTTATTCACTTTACCATCCAGTTCAGGGTCACTTGCTTCTCCCTTGTTACTTGCAGCTTGCAGCTTCTTCAACACTTCATATGCATCCCACAACCTCTTCAATCCTTTTTCCGATGCCTGTAATGCTTCATTACTAAAATCAAGCGTACTCCGGTAATGTGTCTGCAGCATAAAAAATCTTACCGTCATTGGTGCATAGGCTTTCTCAAGCAAAGGGTGATTGCCGGTAAATAATTCTTCCGGTAAAAATCCATTACCCAGCGATTTACTCATTCTTGTTCCGTTCACAGTAAGCATGTTGGTATGCATCCAATACCTGGCCGGGCTGGTGTGGTAGCATGCCTGGCTTTGTGCAATCTCATTGGTATGGTGTGTGGCAGCAAGGTCCATTCCGCCACCGTGTATATCAAATTGCTTTCCTAAATATTTTTCACTCATGGCCGAGCATTCAATATGCCATCCCGGGAAACCCATGCCCCATGGGCTTGGCCATTGCATTAAATGTTCGGGTTTGGCTTTTATCCATAACGCAAAATCAAGCCTCCCTCTTTTTTCATCCTGTCCGCCAAGCTCTCTTGTTCCTTCCAGCAAGTCATCCATCTTTCGGTTGGTAAGAATGCCATAAGGCTGCTCCTTATTATATTTTTCTACGTCAAAATAAATAGTGCCGCTAACTTCATAAGCATAACCATTAGATAATATTTGCTGAGTCATTTCTATCTGCTCTGCAATATGCCCGGTAGCTGTTGGTTCAATAGATGGTGGCAGATTGTTCAGCAACTGCATCACGTGCCGGAATCCCAATGTGTATTTCTGAACAATTTCCATAGGTTCCACCTGTTGCAGCCTCGCTATTTTACTGAACTTATCATCTCCTTCATCACGATCGCCTTCCAGGTGGCCGGCATCGGTTATGTTACGAACGTAGCGGACCTTATAACCCAGGTAAACCAGGTAACGGTAAATAATATCAAAAGAGATGAACGTACGGCAGTTGCCCAGGTGTACATCGCTGTACACTGTTGGGCCACACACATACATACCCACATGGTCGGGCGTAAGCGGCGTAAATATTTCTTTCTCTCTTGAAAGTGTATTATAAATTTTTAATGGCATATTTTTTATTTTGTACCCGGCTTCAGATTATTAATTAAACATCCTTGCGTCGCACTCTTGGGCTGAGCGAAGTCGAAGCATCAGCTATAAGCAACGATTAAAACGTAAATGTAAATTTTTTACAAAGATATTAAGCTATGCCGCAAGGGCAACAGAAAACATGGTATGATTTGAACTTTGTCATGAAGAGTGCTAAGGTATTACTTTTTGCCCAATTCTATATCTGCAATGATGGGAAAATGGTCGCTCAGTTTTTTAGGGATGCGTAAAAACTGCAGTACCTCAAATTTATTATCAACAAAAATATTATCGATCCGCAAAACAGGCGAAATGCCGGTAAAGGTCCTGCCTAAGCCGGCACCTTTTTCTACAAATACATTTTTCATTCCCTTACCGATAGTATGATAAGCATAGCTGTTGGGCACATCATTAAAGTCGCCGGTGATGATAACCGGGTATGGGCTTTTATCCATTTCGGCCCTTATCCTGTCAGCCTGGATCTGTCTTTTTAAAAAACCTCGTTTAAACTTCCCGATTATGTTTTTTGATTCCTTGATCGTATTCTCTTTTTCAACTGTTGGCTTCTCAATATATTTCAAATTGGCCCGGCTGAATCTTAAAGATTGTAAATGCACATTAAATACCCGGATCGTATCGGCTCCTTTTACAATATCCACATATTGAAAAATTGAATTGTAGTCGTTAGGATAGAAGGAAATTGTTTTTTTATTGATGATGGGATATTTAGAAAAGACAATGATCCCAAAATGGGCATAGCCCCAAAAATCTTCTTTTACATTGTAAGAATAAAAATAATCGGGAAATTTAAGCTTTTCCAAAAACTCATTAATATGCCCGTGATTTTTTATGGTGCTGTCCTCTGCCACCATTTCCTGGAAACAGGCAATATCGGGTTGGTAATTATTGATAATGTCAAACATCTGGTTCTTTTCCTGCGGATGTTTTTTATTATTAAGCACATTAAACTGTGCCACATTCCAGGTCATTACCCGTAAGGTTTCTTCCTTTTTGTTTTTATCAAAAGAGCTTGAAAGTCTGAGGGGTAAAATATTTTTGACAGGTATATAAGCAAGCCCTATAGCAATGAGTGAAATCAGCGACCAGCGGGGTTTTACAAATAACCAGAAAATAATAAAGAGAACCAGCAGCAGTAAAAAATAAAAAGCAGATAAGGTAAGAAAACCAATAGGCCAGAAATATTGAGGATTAAACCAATAGCCATAACAACCCAATAAAAAAACTAATGCCAAAAAAATATTGGTAAGGATGAAAAATTTTTTAGTCAGCCTGCGGAAAAAGTTTTTGGACATGCTATAAAGATACGATTTGAAATAAATGCCTGCTGTTAAATTGATGAGTGGTCAACTTGTTAAACGGTTCATTCTTCGCTTGCTCTTTTAAGAATGATCTTCTCTTCTTCAGTAAGATACTGGTAACCTTTTTGATTGATCTTGTCGAGTATCTCATCGATCCGCTGTTCAGTAACATTGGAGGTTTTGCTGAAAGGCTTTCTGTTACCCGTATTATAAAAAACTTTTTCTTTGGCTGAGTAGCCATTCTTCTTTCTGTCAGGATTAAAAAGATTGATAAACCAGCTATATAAACTATTCATCCAGGTACTGCCATCTATTTTGCGACGCAACAAAAGCACAAATAAAAACCCGGCTATTGCTCCGCCAATATGTGCAATAGCAAGCGCTGCATTTTGTGAAGCTATCCCTGCAAGGTCAATCACAATATAAAAAACGGTAAGCACCCAGATCGGAATTCCTCCCCTGATATGCCTGAAAAACCGATAGTCAGGCGCAATGATGGTAGCGGCAACTGCTACAGCCATAACCGCTGCGTTGGCGCCCAGTAAACCGGCTGTCTCTATCACTGCCTTGTTTGCAGGAATTAAATAACCGGCCAAAATAAAGAACAATGCTCCGGCAAGCCCCCCATATAAATAAACAGGAATCAGTTTTTTATTGCCGGTTAAGTTCTGAAGAATAGATCCAAAAGCCCATAGCCATAACATATTGCTTATGGCCCTGAATAATATCACATCGCTGAACATATAGGAAAGAACAGCCCAGGGCCTTTGGCTTAGTTTGGTAAGACTGGCCGGCAACTGAAACCAGTTTACTACCTGTGTATAAAAAACATTTTGTGATTGCTCATTAACTGAGAGGCCAACTTTTACGGTGAGTAATATCAAATAGAAAATTACATTGAGTACAAAGAGCCACATCAATGCATTACCCGGTTGCCCAAGGGTAAACCGTTGTTTTTTTATTCTATATTCCCGGTAGCGGTCTGCTTCACCCATAATAATAAAAGGCTTTACAAGGCAAAATTACAAACAGTTAAAACAAAGATGTGTTAGTATTAATAGAAAGTTTTTTTATTGGTCTTATTCCACATCAACACCAAAATAAAGCCCATGGCCAACCCTCCAAGGTGAGCAAAGTGTGCAATATTGCTTCCTGCAGAATATACGCCTCCAAAAAGATCAAACGCAGCCATGATGGCAACTGCGTATTTTGCTTTTACCGGAACAGGTATTGGAAATATGATCAATTGTGTATTTGGAAAAAGATACGCAAACGCAGCAAACAATCCCATGATAGCGCCTGAAGCACCGACAGCAGGAGCATTTTGTAAAACCAATTGTGCAACTGCCGCAGCTAATCCGCAGGCAAAGTAAAAAATAAAAAAACGTTTTGGGCCCCAAACCCTTTCCAGCATGCTTCCAAACATCCACAGCACAAACATGTTAAAGAAAAGATGGAAGAATCCACCATGTGCAAACATGTGTGTAACTAACTGGTATGGTTTAAAGGAAGGATCATTGTAAGGGAAAAGGGCAATCTTTCTTGTGATCTCTTCATTGGGGCCATCAAAAAATGCCTGGATGAAAAACACCAGTGCATTAATGATTATTAAGTTCAATACTACCGGTGTGGTTTGTTGAAACCTGTTTCCGTAATTATTAAATGCCATTCTGCAAATTTAGTGGTTAAATGCTTATTTCAGTTTCAACAGCACCACACATTCAATATGATGGGTATGTGGGAACATATCAACCGGTTGAATTCTTTCTACTGTATATTTTTCACTGAGCAACGCTATATCTCTTGCCTGTGTTGCCGTATTGCAACTTACATAAACAATTTTTGGTGCTGCCATCTCCAAAAGTTTAATGACCAGTTTTTCATGCATACCGGCCCGTGGTGGGTCAGTTATGATCACATCCGGCCTTCCATGAGCAGCAAAAAATTCATCATTGCATATCTTAATTACATCCCCGGCAAAGAATTCGGCATGGTTAATATTGTTCAGTGACGCATTTTCTTTTGCGTCGGCAATGGCTTCTTCTATTACCTCAACACCAATTATTTTTTTTGCTCCCTTGCTTACAAAAATGCCAATACTGCCGGTTCCGCAATAGAGATCATACACAATTTCTTTTCCGGTAAGCCCTGCAAAATCTCTTGTTATACTATATAGCTTCTCTGCCTGTTTTGTATTGGTTTGAAAAAATGATTTGGCTGATATCTTAAATTGAAACTCACCCAGTTTTTCTATTGCATGGCCTTTACCAAAATATACTTGTGGAGTAAGATCATAAATACTGTCATTCCATTTAGGATTAATGGTAAACAGCAATGTGGTTATGGCCGGAACTTTTGCAAGCAAATGGTCAAACAGTTTTTTCCGGTCTTCTTCCGCATCATAATTCAGGCAGATATTGACCATCAGTTCACCGGTTGTGCAAAGCCGTATAATTATATTCCGGAGCCATCCTGTATGTTCCCGTATATCGTAAAAAGAAAAATTATTTTCCAACGCAAATAAGCGAATGGTGTTTCTTACCTGGTTATTCACGTCATCCATCAGGTAACATTCCTGTATATCGATCACCTTATCAAAAATTCTCGATACATGAAAGCCTAAACCGCTTTCCTGGATAGGGCTTTCTGAAGCTATCTCCTCCGGTAATAAATACCGTTTATTGCTGAAAGTAAATTCTAATTTATTGCGGTAATGAATCGTTTCGGCTCCGCCAATGATTGGTGATATTTCGGGTAAGTCTGTTTTACCAATACGCCGCAGGTTTTGTTCCACTTCCTGCTGCTTGTAAGCTAATTGTTTTTCATAAGGTAACATCTGCCATTTGCACCCACCACAAATACCAAAATGTTTACAAAACGGGCTAACCCTTTCTTTAGCGTATTCTTTAATGTGTACAACCCTGCCTTCGGCCCAGTCTTTTTTATTTTTTGTAAGTAATACATCAGCCACGTCGCCCGGTACAGCCCCCGATATAAATATCACTTTGCCGTCCTGTTTTGCCAGGGCCTTACCTTCAGCTGCATAGCCGGTGATCAACAGGTTCTCCAGTATTATCTTCTTATTTTTTTTTCTCACAGCAGCAAAAATACCGTTTAAATCATCAAGTATATTTTGTTAACGATTTGTAATTGTTACACCGGGTAAATAAAGCCGGCTGAAGATTAACCAACGATTTTAAATACATTTGCTAACCAAAAAATACAATGAAAAAATACTTTGTTTTCTTTTTTGCAGCAATTGCCTTTAGCCCGGTTTTCAGCCAGGGCTACCAGATTAACCTTCAGGCTCCGGCTTTTAAAAGCGGTATTACCTACCTGACCTATTACATGGGCACTAACTTTAATATTGCCGACTCGGCCGCCATAAGCAGTAAAGGAACGGCCGTTTTTAAAGGTGCCACAAAACTCCCTTCGGGTATCTATGCTATTTTCCTGCCCGGTAAACGTTTACGGGTTGAGTTTTTAATGGATAAACAGCAGGTTATATCTGTGGTTGTTGATACTACCGACATGATCAATAAAACCATTGTAACCGGATCGAAAGACAATATCCTGTATGCACAGTATCAAAAATTCACTGCAGTAAAAGGTAAACAATTAGAGCAGGAGCGTATAGCTTATGCAAATTCGTTAAACATTATGGACTCAACGCTTCATGCAAATAATTATAATACCTACAATAAACAATTGACTGAATATCGTGAAGGAATCATAAAAAGCCAACCCTCCTCCATGATGGCTGCATTATTAAACGCTATGAAAGAGCCGTTTTATCCTGCGGCCGTTGCGGTTACAAAACAGGATTCCATCAATAATTATAATGAATACAAAAATCATTACTGGGATGGAATAACTTTTATGGATGACCGGATAATCCGGACTCCGTTTTTTTTAAAAAAACTGGAGCGCTATTACCGGGAAGTTATTTCGCCTTCGGCAGATAGTATCATAAAAGATGCAGATTATAAATTATTGCTGGCAAGATCAGCACCGGAGATGTATAAGTTTTTGCTGAACTGGCTTACTGATGAATTTATAACTCCTAAATACATGGGGCAGGATGCTGTATTTGTTCATCTTTTTGAAAAGTACCACAGTAAAGGTTTAAGTAAATGGCTGAATGAAAAACAGATGGAGAGCATCAGCCGGAGAGCCTATATGCTCATGGCAAATTTAATTGGTGATAAGGGTGCCGACCTGGATATGATTGATGTTAATGATAAACCGTCTCCATTATATAACTTAAGTGCCGATTACACTGTCATTTGTTTTTGGGACCCCAATTGCGGGCATTGCAAGGAAGAGGTGCCCAGGCTTGATTCCATATACCGTGCCCGATGGAAGGGCCACAATGTAAAAATCTATGCAGTACTTACACCTGAAGGAAAAGAAAATGTAAAACCGGAATGGTTAAGTTTTATCAAGGACCATAATCTTTCGGACTGGACACATGTTTACAAAACCAAAGAAATGGAAGCTGCAGACCTGGCTGCACAAAAACCAAGCTTTCGTCAATTATATGATATTACCATGACCCCCACCTTATATTTGCTTGATAAGGATAAGCGTATTATCGGCAAAAAACTCACCTTGCTTCAATTAAACGACCTGCTGCAGGTGAAATGGAGTAAAAACCCTTCGAATTAAAAAACATATCAACTGATGAAAAAATTTTATTTCCTTTTTGTTTTTGTCTTTTGTACTTCTGTTATATTCTCACAAACTTTATTTACCTACGGAAATTCATCAGTAGATAAGGGTGAATTCATCAGGGCCTACAACAAAAACAAAACTCCCGTTACCGATAAAGAAAAAGCGCTGAGGGAATATCTTGACCTGTATGTAAAATTTAAACTAAAAGTAAATGCTGCGCTTGAATTGCGCCTGGATACTTTGCCCCAGCTCCAGTATGATGCACAAAGCTTTCGCAGCCAGATAGAAGAGAGTTATTTAAATAATGAGAAAGAGGTTAATAACCTGCTTGCCGAAGCCTTTAACCGCAGCCAAAAAGACCTGCACGTTTTACATTTCTTTATTGCCGGCGATATAACATTAAACCCCGGAGACAGCGTGAAGGCCTATAAAGCAATTTCTTCTTTATATTCATCCCTGGCCGCTGGTAAAACTGATTATGAAAAGCTAACAGAGGCAGAGCCTGTTAAGGCCAAACAATCAGATATTGGTTTTATTACTGTATTTTCCCTGCCTTACGAATACGAAAATCTAATTTACAATTTAGGTGTTGGCCAGGTAAGCAAACCTTACAGGTCTAAAAAAGGCTGGCATGTATTTAAGGTAGTTGAAGAAAGAAAAGCGGTTGGCAAGTGGAAAATTGCCCAGATATTACTGGCCACTCCTCCTGAGCAACAGGCTGATGATAAAAAGTTATTGGAAAAAAAGGTTGATTCCATTTACGGGTTACTGCAAAAGGGGGCAGACTTTGCAATTTTAGCAAGGCAATTCAGTGACGATAAAATAACTTATGGTACAGGTGGTGAGCTTCAGGAATTTGGTTCAGGTAAATTTGAGCCTTCATTTGAAAAAGAAGTTTTTAAATTAACCCGTGATGGTGAAATAAGCGCCCCTTTCTTAACCCAATATGGATATCATATTGTAAAGAGATTATCGCAAACCCCGGTATCAACAGATAAAAATGATAATTCCTTATTGTTTGAACTGAAACAAAAAGTGCAGCAGGACTCAAGAATAAATAATGCCAAAGAATTATTTGCAAAGGAAGTTCTAAAGCAAATAAATTTTAAAAAGACGGGTTCTGTTTCAGACGCTGACCTGTTCCGTTATGCTGATAGCGTTACTGCAAACCCTTCTTCCGAAACCGGTGATCTTGCTATTTACCCGATAAGCAATAAGATTATTTACAGTTTTGCCAAAACAAAAATAACGGGTAAAGACTGGTTGGGTTTTATCAGGAACTATAAGGGTAATCCTGAGATTTACCAGGGAGAAAGCAATGCTGCGTTATCAGAAAAATTCATTTCCGGGGCAAGTATTGATTATTATAAAAAACATTTGGAAGATTATAATGCCGATTTCCGGTACCAGATGGAAGAATTTAAAGACGGCAATGTGCTTTTTGAAATAATGGAAAGAAATATCTGGGGGAAGGCGGCCAATGATACCGCCGGTTTATTAAAGCATTATACCGAAAATAAAAATAAATACCTGTGGGCATCAAGTGCCAACATCATTCTTTTTAACTGTTCAAATAAAACGATAGCAGATGCATCAAGAAATGCTTTGGTTACCGGAAAAGACTGGAAAAAAATCGCTGAAGAAGCTAATAATACCTTACAGGCCGATTCCGGAAGATTTGAGCTTTCGCAAATTCCGGTTTCTATTAACCCAAAATCACCAAATGGATTTATAACTGAGGTTATCGTTAACCCGGCAGATGGAACAGCAAGTTTTGCAAAAGTTGTAAAGCAGTACGACGCCGGTTTGCAACGGAATTTTGATGAAGCAAAAGGGCTTGTTATAAATGATTATCAAAATATCCTGGAAGAGAGGTGGATAGCCGATTTAAAAAAGAAATATCCGGTTAAAGTAAATGAAGAGGTATTCCGGTCTTTATTAAAATAATTACTTTAACAATAGCATTCAAAAGCCCGCGGTAAATACTGCGGGCTTTTGAATCTAAATAATTTTCTTTACCACATTCCCTACAATCCTTGGCCGGCCCAGTGTGTAATAATGCAATATAGGTACACCAAATTTTTTTAACTCCTGCGATTGATAAAGCAACCACTCTGTTCCAACCTGCTCCACAGCTTCTTCTGTTTTGCAATTGATAATTTCCTTACTTAATTCCTTGGGAATATCAATATGAAAGACCTTGGGCAACATGGTTAATTGGTTTGTGCTGTAAATGGGTTTTAACCCGGGGATAATTGGCACTGTTATTCCAAATTCCCGGCATGCCTTTACAAAAGCATAAAACTTTTCATTGTCAAAAAACATTTGTGTTACAATATACTCAGCACCCATATCCATTTTCATTTTTAAGTAGTGCAGGTCGCTTTCCATATTTGGTGCTTCAAAATGTTTCTCCGGGTAGCCGGCAACACCAATACAAAATTTTGTTTTGCTTGTGTTTTTCAGGTCTTCTTCAAGATAAATGCCTGAATTCAGGTCTACCACCTGCTTTAAAAGCTCACTTGCATATTTGTGACCCCCTGGTTCAGGCAGGAAGGCGTTCTCATTTTTAGCAGCATCTCCACGCAGCACCAACACATTGTCAATACCAAGATAATGGAGGTTTATCAGTGCGTCTTCTGTTTCATTAATACCAAAGCCTCCGCAAATTAAATGTGGTACCGTGTCCACGCTGTATTTATTCATGATGGAGGCGCAAATACTTTCGGTACCCGGCCGTTTACGAACTATGACTTTTTGAAAGCTGCCATCAGCATTTTTTTTAAATACGTGTTCGCTTCGGTGATAAGTTACATTTATATAGGCAGGCTTGTATTCCATCAGGGGATCAAGGTGTTGGTATAAAGACTGTATCCCCTTTCCTTTTAGTGGAGGTAAAATTTCGAAAGAGATTAGGGTATCTTTTGCCTGGGCTATGTGGTCTGTAACTTTCATTTACTTAAGAATATCTGCAAACATAGTTAAGAAGCAATAAAGCACAAACTGCAGTTAAATAAATTATGTATAAAGTATGTTTAAAGGTTTGTATTATTTTTGTAATAAACACAGTCTTTTGAATTTAACCATACAAACCAAAGACCTTGTAAAAGTTTACGGCAGCCGTACGGTTGTAAACAAGGTTTCATTTAACGTGAAGCAGGGAGAGATCGTTGGTTTATTAGGCCCAAACGGTGCTGGTAAAACCACTTCTTTTTACCAGGTAGTAGGGTTGGTAAAACCAGATGAGGGAGAAGTGTTCTTAAATGATATCAACATTACCAAATTACCGATGTACAAAAGGGCCCAGATGGGTATTGGTTACCTGCCCCAGGAAGCCAGTGTGTTCCGTAAACTGAGCGTAGAAGATAATATATTGGCTGTTTTAGAAATGACAAAACTCGGAAAGCAGCAACAAAAAGAAAAGCTGGAAACCCTGCTTAATGAATTTAATTTACAACTGGTAAGAAAAAATAATGGTGATACATTGAGTGGGGGAGAAAGAAGAAGAACAGAAATTGCCCGGGCCTTAGCTGTTGACCCAAAATTCATTTTACTGGATGAACCCTTTGCCGGGGTTGACCCAATTGCTGTTGAAGACATTCAGGCTATTGTAGCTAAACTAAAATTCAGGAATATCGGTATTTTAATTACTGATCATAATGTAAACGAAACATTATCTATTTGCGACAGGGCTTACCTGTTGATAGATGGAAAAATATTTACCCACGGCACAGCCGAAGAGTTGGCCAATGATGAACAGGTACGCCGTTTATACCTGGGTAAAAACTTTGAATTAAAGCGCAAGGATTATTTACATGATGAAGCTGCCCGATAATTTATTTATCTTGGCAGAGAAATGAAACTCCTCTCCCCCGCCATATCTAAATTAGCCCGTATGCGCCTGTGGCGTATTGAGAACTGGAGCAGCCATCCCGAAGCTGCACAGCGTGAAGTTTTACAGGATTTAGTTACGGCAGCGCAATACACTGAGTTTGGCAGAAAATATAATTTCTCAAAATTATTTACTCTTAAAGAGTTTAAAAAAAATATTCCCATTCATGAGTATGATGATATAAAGCCATACATCCTGCGGATGATGAATGGGGAAGAAAATATTTTATGGAATACCCCGGTTTCCTGGTTTGCAAAATCTTCGGGTACCACATCCGATAAAAGTAAATTCATACCGATCAGCGAAGAAAGTTTACAGGATAATCATTTTAAGGCAAGCAAAGACCTGTTAAGTAATTATTACAAAAATTTTCCTTCCAGCGACCTGTTAACAGGTAAAGGGTTAGTGGTTGGTGGTTCACACCAGATCAGCAAAGTAAACGAAGATATACAATACGGCGACCTGAGTGCTGTGCTCATGCAAAACTCCCCATTTTGGGGCCAATGGATTCGTACTCCTGAACTTAGTGTTGCGTTGTTAGATGAATGGGAAGATAAAATTGAAAAACTGGCACAGGTTACAGCCGGAGAAAATGTTACGTCTCTTGCAGGTGTTCCCACCTGGACACTGCTTTTATTAAAACGAATTTTAGAAATAAAAGGCAAGGCAACCATAAAGGAAGTATGGCCTAACCTGGAACTCTATATCAATGGTGGTGTTTCTTTTGTGCCTTATAAAGAACAGTTTGATAAAATCATCGGGGGCAAAATAAATTACCTGGAAATTTATAATGCCAGCGAAGGGTTTGTTGCGGCACAGGTTAGTCCGGATGATGATGGTATGCTGTTATTTACAGAACATGGTATTTTTTATGAGTTTATGCCGGTGGAAGAATATGGAAACAAGAACCCAGTAACAGTTGGGTTAAAAGATGTGGTTATTGGAAAGAATTATGCATTAGTGATGAGTACAACCGGTGGCCTGTGGCGCTATTTAATTGGCGACACTATCCAGTTTACCAATCTTAATCCATATAATATAAAAATAAGCGGCAGGTTGAAACATTATATGAATGCTTTTGGGGAAGAAGTGATTGTTGACAACAGTGATAAAGCAATTGCCTTTGCAGCTGAAAAAACAAATGCTGTGGTCAATGATTACACAGCTGCTCCCGTTTTTTTTAGCGAAAACAGTAATGGCGCACATGAATGGCTGGTTGAATTTGGAAAAGAGCCCGATGATTTTGGTAACTTTATTGCTGAACTGGATAATTGCCTGAAAAATATTAATAGCGACTATGAAGCCAAGCGCCATAAAAGTATTGCCCTGCGGCTTCCCATTGTTCATAAGCTGCCTGTAGGAACATTTACAGAATGGTTGCGCAGTAAAGGCCGGCTTGGGGGCCAGCATAAAGTTCCCCGGCTGAGTAATGAAAGAGCTATGCTGGAAGAGATACTTACAATAAAAAATTTAATCGTTATTTAATTTCCAGGTCTTATCTGAAAAAAGAAAAATTAAAAATATGAAATTATTAGCCGGAAAAAATGCAATTATAACGGGTGCGGCTCGGGGCATAGGAGAAGGTATTGCTATTAAATTTGCCGAACATGGCTGTAATGTGGCATTTACTTATATAAGCAACGGCAGTGCAGAAAAAGCAAAGGCACTGGAAGAGAAATTAACTGCCATGGGCGTAAAAGCAAAAGCTTATCAAAGTAATGCCGGCGATTTTGCTGCCTGTGAAAGCCTGGTAAATGATGCGATGAAGGAATTTGGCACAATAGACATTTGTGTAAATAATGCCGGCATTTCAAAAGATAATTTATTGCTTCGCATGACACCCGAACAATGGGACGATGTGATGCAGATAAATTTAAAAAGTGTTTTTAACATGACCAAACAGGTGATACGCCCCATGATGAAAGCAAGGAGTGGCAGCATCATTAATATGAGCAGCGTTATCGGTGAAATGGGAAATGCCGGCCAAAGCAGCTATGCAGCCAGTAAAGCAGGCATCATTGGTTTTACAAAAAGTATAGCAAAGGAATTGGGAAGCCGTAATATCCGTTGCAATGCTGTGGCCCCAGGGTTTGTGGAAACCGATATGACCAGTTATTTAAAAGAAGGCGAAGGCGCTGAAAAGTATAAGGCCGATATTCCTCTGGGAAGGTTTGCCAGTACGGAAGATATTGCCAATGTTTGCCTGTTTTTGGCAAGCAACCTCGGCTGCTATGTTACCGGGCAAACCATAAGTGTTTGTGGAGGCCTGAATATATAAATCTTATTTTTCCCTCAACAGGCATGGCCAAATGTCAAATAAAAGTAAATTTTTCAACAGGTATTTGTATTACAGGATTCATTGTTTACTTTTGCGGCATTGAAAAAAACTGTTTCCATACTATTCATTATCATTTTCATGCTGCAGGCTTTGCCTGTAATGTATTGGGCATATGGGTTTGATAATGGCAATATCTCTGTTGAATTGATAGATGATATGGACAATAGCGAAAAAGATAATAAAAAAGAAGAGGGGAAAGACAGTAAAGAGAAGAATATTGCCGCAAAACATTATTACAATAAACTGGTGCCCGTCATGACTGCAAGGCTTACATTACTTCCTTCCGGAAACGCGGTCATTTTGCACCATGCCGATATCAACACACCCCCTCCTGATATTAACGCCTAACAAAGCTCTCTTTTTTCAGGATCCCTGTAAATAATTTCTTAGTGAAACATCATTATGATGCGCTTAAACAGCGAGGATGCTGTTGAGGATATTTCTCAGGTCATCAAAATCAATTAAAATTATTTTATGAATAAAAGTTTTTTCGCCAACTGGCGGCAGGACCTGCCTGCAAGTATTGTGGTGTTTTTTGTAGCAGTTCCTTTGTGCCTTGGTATTGCGCTGGCTTCGGGCGCACCATTATTTGCCGGTATCATTGCCGGAATAGTTGGTGGTATTATTGTTGGAATTGCCAGCGGTTCGCCACTTGGTGTTAGCGGCCCTGCTGCCGGCCTGGCAGTAATTGTATTAACTTCAATTGCTTCACTGGGATCCTGGCCTGCTTTTTTACTGGCAGTTGTAATTGCCGGAATTATTCAACTTGCACTTGGCTTTGTCAAAGCTGGTTTTATTGCGTATTTCTTTCCTTCTTCAGTAATTAATGGAATGCTTACGGGTATTGGGTTGCTCATTATCTTAAAGCAAATTCCCCATGCATTAGGCTGGGATAAAGATGCCGTAGGTGATGATGCTTTTTTACAGGCAGACGGGCAGAATACATTTTCTGAAATAGCAAAAGCGCTGGATTTTATTACTCCCGGAGCTGTATTGATTGCTGCTATTTCATTAGCCATCCTGATTTTATGGGATACCGTATTGACAAAAAAACATAAAATATTTCAGTTGATACAGGGCCCGATTGTGGTTGTAATTCTTGGCATCATAATGAATTATTTGTTTAAGGCTGGAACACTGAATTTTAGTTTAGCGGAAGACCAGGTTGTAAGGCTTCCGGTTGCAAAGAATTTAACGGAGTTTTTCAGCCAGTTCACTTTTCCGGATTTTTCAGCAATAACAAATTTCGAGGTATGGAAGATTGCTATTGTATTAGCCATTGTTGCCAGCCTGGAAACGTTGTTATGTGTTGAAGCTACCGACAAAATGGACCCTAATAAAAGAATTACACCAACCAACAGGGAATTAAAAGCTCAGGGTATAGGAAATATTGTTTCAGGATTGATCGGCGGATTGCCAATAACACAGGTTATTGTTCGAAGTACTGCCAATATTTCTTTTGGCGGTAAAACAAAATTATCGGCTATACTTCACGGGGTGTTTTTATTGATCAGCGCTATTACCATTGCCGGCTTGTTGAATATGATCCCACTGGCCAGTTTAGCCGCCATTTTACTAATGGTTGGTTATAAATTGGCGAAACCGGTTCTTTTCAAACAGATGTATAAACTGGGCTGGGAGCAGTTTATCCCCTTTATGGCAACAGTTGTTGGCATATTGGCAACAGATTTACTGAAAGGGATTACCATTGGTATTCTCTTTGGTATTTTTTACACGCTGCGCCACAGTTACCGCAATTCACATTACATGAAAGAAACGGTAACAACTGAAGAAGGGCATGAAGTACATCATCTTGTTTTAGCAGAAGAGGTCTCGTTTTTTAATAAGGCCAGTGTGATAAAAGAGCTGGAAGAAATTCCTGCCAATTCGAAAGTAATTATAGATTGCTCAAGATCAAAAGCAATTGCACATGATGTACTTGAGCTGATAAAGAACTATGAGATTAATGCAAAGACCAAAAATATTACAGTTGAAAAAATAAATTTTATTGAACCTGTTTTTTTATAAAAAAAATAAACTAATTAAAATGAAAACATTAACTAAAGAAATGCAGAATGCCATTACGCCGGCTATGGCTATGGATATTTTAAAAAAAGGGAACGACAGGTTTGTAAATAACCTTAAAGCAAACCGAAACCTGTTACAACAGGCAAATGAAACATCCGATGGGCAGCATCCATTTGCGGTAATATTAAGTTGCATTGATTCCAGAACTTCAGCAGAATTAATTTTCGATCAGGGCCTAGGAGATATTTTCAGTGTTCGTATTGCAGGCAATATCATCAATGAAGATATTTTAGGCAGTATGGAGTTTGGCTGTAAGGTGGCCGGCGCAAAAATTATTATAGTACTCGGCCATACCAAATGTGGCGCTGTAAAAGGAGCCTGCGACCATGTTGAAATGGGAAATCTTACTGCCTTACTTTCAAAAATACAACCAGCGGTTTATGATGAGAAGACAGAAACTCAGAACCGCAGCTCGGGTAATAATGAATTTGTAGAAAAAGTATCAACCATTAATGTAAAAAGAACAGTACAGGCCATTATGGAACGTAGCCCTATATTAAAAGAAATGATTGAAAGTGGTGCGATAGGTATTGCCGGTGGCACCCATGATATTTCAACAGGGATGGTGCATTTTTATGACGACGTTTCGCGTATTCAATAGGTTCAAAGTCGTTTTTTGTTAGATACTAAATTAACTATTAAAGAACAAAATTTATGAAAATAGACATTCAATCACCCGGATTTACACCCAAACAGGGTCTGTTAAATTTTGTACATAAAGAAGTGGGTAAAGTAGATGGTTTATATGAAGAAATCATTAGTCTGGAAGTTTGTTTGAGCCTCGACAATTCATCTACCAATGAGAATAAAAACTGCCGGCTAAGGTTGGTCATTCCGGGGAATGACCTGCTTTCTTTTGCTGAATCTGAAACATTTGAAGAAGCAACAAAGCTTTCTATTGATATACTTAAAAGGCAAATAGAAAAAATCAAAACAAAAAGAAGACGACGGTATGGAATTAAGTCAATCAACCGGGATACGCTATAGTTTTTTAACTAAGCCTTCCTGGTTTTATGAAATGCGTTTTCAATTTATGCTCGATATGGGTATTTTTAAAAAAGGCTTTGTGCTATTTGTTATTGCCGCAATAAGTTTCAATAGAACAACTGCTCAAAACACCCGGATCAGTGATAGAAATACAATTGGCTGGTTCTCTAATTTTACAACATTGAAATTCAATAAAAAATGGAGTGGCCACCTGGAGTACCAGTGGCGAAGAGAAAATATAATCAAAGATTGGCAACAAAGCCTGTTTCGGATCGGGGTCAATTACCAGGTGCATAATAAGATTATCCTGCGATTGGGATATGCCTGGGTAGAAACTTTCCCTTATGGTGATATTCCATTACAGGCTGCAGGTAAAAGATTTCCGGAACACAGGCTTTTCCAGATGGCTACTCTTGCTGATAACGGAAACAGGATAGAAATGAGCCACCGGTTCGTGCTGGAGCAAAGGTGGATTGGCAGGTATACCAATGCGGTATTAGCAAAGCCGGATGACTTTTTATTTTTAAACCGGGCCAGGTATATGTATCGTATACAAATGGCAATCGGTAAAAAGAAGATAGAAGATAAAACGCCTTATGCAGCCATCTATGATGAAATATTTATTGGTTTTGGAAAAAATGTAAATGAAAATGTTTTTGACCAGAACCGGCTGGGTTTGTTATTGGGTTACCGGTTTAATAAAAACTTCAGGGTGGAGGGTGGTTTTTTTCAGCAAATTGTTCTTCTGGGCAGGGAAGTTAATAACCGCAATGTTTTTCAGTACAATAACGGAATTATATTAAATGGTCTTTTTAACTTTGATCTGAGCAAAAAAACAAATTAATGGATTATCAGATCATAGTTTCACTATTAACGCTGATTGCCTTAGAAATAATTTTAGGGATAGACAATGTAATATTCATATCTATTTTAGCAAATAAGCTACCGCTGCATCAGCAAAAAAAAGCAAGGCTCTATGGTTTAATGCTGGCCATGCTGCTCCGGCTGGTTTTATTAGCGGTTGTATCATTAATCATGAAGCTGGATAATGATCTGTTCCGTATCCTTAACAGGGGGATATCAGTTAAAGACCTGATATTGATATTGGGAGGATTATTTTTATTGTATAAAAGTGCCTCAGAAATTTATCATAAAATGGAAGGTGAAGAGGGAAACCAAAGCAAAAAAATTAAAGCAGTTACTTTTAGCCAGGTAATTATTCAGATATTGATAATGGACCTTGTTTTTTCTATTGATTCTATTATTACCGCCATAGGAATGGTTAAGGAGGTGTGGATCATGTATGTGGCCATTATTGTTACGGTTTTACTAATGCTGGTTGCTGCAGAACCTATCAGCCATTTTGTAAATAAACATCCTGCTTTTAAAATGCTGGCCCTTTCCTTTTTATTGCTGATCGGCTTTGCGTTGATAAGCGAAGGTTTTGGAGTGGAAATTCCAAAAGGATATATTTATTTTTCAATGGCATTCTCCATGCTGGTCAGTATTTTCCAGGTTCGGATGAACAGAAATAATAAACCCGTGGTCACACACGAACACTATATTGAAGGGGAAGAAAATTTACCAAAGGATGCTTTGTAACAAATAAACCGGAAAATGTGTTTTCCGGTATTATAAAAGAATGCCTGTATCTTTTACTTTTTATTCTTGCCTGCAGCCCATACATTTGTTCTCAGATATGAAACCTTTTGAAAAAATATTACAGGATAATAAAGACTGGGCTGCACTAATGCTGTTGGAAGACCCCCATTACTTTAAGCGCCTGGTGGAAATACAAAGCCCCGAAGTATTATGGATCGGCTGCAGCGACAGCAGGGTGCCTGCAGATAAAATTACAGGAACCGACCCGGGTGAGATTTTTGTACACCGGAATGTAGCCAATTTAGTAGTGCACACAGATCTAAATTTATTAAGCGTATTACAATATGCGGTGGAAGTATTAAAGGTAAAACATGTGATCGTGTGTGGCCACCACAACTGCGGTGGTATCAGGGCTGCATTAAAGAATCAAAGCCTTGGGCTGATTGATAAATGGTTATGGAATATTAAAAACGTGTATAACCAGTATAAAGAGGAGATCAATACGCTTGACAGCGAAGATGACAGGGTAGACCTGTTAACCGAACTAAATGTAAAAGAACAGGTGTTGAATTTAGCCAAAACCTCTATTATACAAAAAGCCTGGAAAAACAGAAATGGCCCCGATTTACATGGCTGGGTCTATGATCTTAGAGATGGTATTATAAACCCGGTTTATGATATGCCGTCTGGTAGTAAAATTGATGATATTTTCGAGTACGATAATCTCTAATAAATCTTGATCTCAAAAGCTTTCAGATTAAACTTTTGCCTTAAACTTATTTATGGCATGGCGGGTAAATTCGCTTAACACTAATTTACCACTTATTGCGGCCCTTTCTTTTAATAGTTCATCCCAATGTTCTGTCCCTTTCCAGAATACTTTTTTCATTTCAGCCATGGCAACAGGATTGGAGTGTGCCAGTGTATTGGCTAAATTATAAACCGCTTCATCCATATTTTCAACACTATCATGTATCTCTGCAAAAAGGCCTTTGCGTTTTGCCCAATCAGTACTTCGCCAATTGGTTGCATCTATTGCTAATGTGCTGAATGCGGCTGTTCCTATTTTTCTTTCTACCGCCGGGCCAACCACAAAGGGCCCGATCCCTACTGCCAGTTCACTTAATTTTATTTCTGCTTTGCTGCTGGCAATAGCATAATCAACTGCCGCAGCAAGACCAACCCCACCACCGACACACCTGCCCTGGATGCGGCCAATAATAAATTTTGGGCATTTACGCATGGCATTGATGATATTGGCAAAACCGCTAAAAAATTTTAGCCCTTCGTTTTCATTTTTGATAGAAGCCAATTCATCAAAGCTTGCACCTGAACAAAAAGTTTTTTCACCCCCGCTTTTTAATATGATCACCCGGGTATCATCATGCGTTCCGGCAAAATGAATTTCACGTGCAAGCTCTTCCAGTATCTTTCCCGGCAGCGAATTGCTTTGGGGATGAAAAAATTCGATGGTGTTGATGCCATGTTCGATATGGCTTTTTACATATTCTCCTGAGTTCATAAAAATAAATTTCAGTTATAAATTTATTACAAATTAAATATTGGTTTTTGCAACCATGGTTAAAATAGTCGCTATGCCGGTTATTTCATCCGTTTCATCGATCATTTCTACCAGCCACTTTACAATTCCTTTGTCAATATCGTCTCCCCGCTTGAAATCTTCCGGATTTTCAACAATCCGTTTATCATTAAGCAGTTTTTCTTTACAGGTAAAGCGGATGTGTATTTCGGCACCGGGGTAAACTGGTTTGGTAAACCGCATTTCATCAATCCCGTAATTTAGCAGCACCGGATTTTTTTCATAACTATCTACAAACAAACCGGCAGCAATGCTCATGATAAAATATCCATGCGCCACTTGCTGCTCAAACATGGTACCTTTAAAATCTGTTGTTTTAATATGTGCATAAAAATGATCGCCGCTGAGGTCAGCAAATTTATCAATGTCTTCCGAAGCAATACTTCTTTTTTCTGTAATAATCTGATCGCCGATCTGTAACTCTTCAAAATACTTTTTGAACGGGTGTTTGCCGGGTTCTTTTCCTGCAGCATATTGTTGATAAACATTTGTGATCGCTGTAATGGTTGTTGGTGAGCCTTGCAAAGCAGTACGTTGTAAATAATGTTTTACGCCACGTAAGCCGCCCATTTCTTCGCCTCCTCCTGCTCTTCCCGGGCCTCCGTGAATTAATAGAGGTAATGGTGATCCATGTCCCGTACTTTCTTTTGCACATTCATTATTTAGTACCAGCATTCTTCCATGATGCGTTGATGCGCCAATTACATATTGTTTTGCAATTTTATGGTCAGCTGTAACAATGGTGGAGCATAAACTTCCCTTACCCAGTTTGCTTAAAGCTATGGCTTCATAAATATTTTTATAGGGCATGATGGTACTTACCGGGCCAAATGCCTCCACTTCATGAGCTTCTTTTGCAGCAAATGGATTTTCATTCATTAATAATACCGGCGATATGAACGCTCCTTTTTCAGCGTCAGCATCTACCACATTAACGCTGTCTAATGAGCCATAAATTATTTGTGAAGAAGCTAATAGTTTTTGTACCTGCTCTCTGACTTCGTTCCGTTGTGTTAGTCCTGCAAGGCATCCCATTCTCACTTTTTCATTTAATGGGTTACCAATAGTTGTTTGCGAAAGGGATGTTGCTATGGCTTTCCATACTTCTTCCATTTTGTTTTCGGGCACAAATATCCTGCGGATGCCGGTACAGCGTTGGCCTGCTTTCAACGTCATTTCTTTCCTTACTTCTTTTATAAAAATATCCCACTCCGGTATACCGGGCGTAACGTCTTCTCCAAGCACAATACAGTTCAGTGAATCGGCTTCCATATTAAACGGCACGTTCTCTTTTAAAATATTAGGATTGGATTTTAATAATAATCCTGTTGCTGCAGATCCGGTAAATGTTACTACATCCTGTGAGTTTACATGATCTAACAGGTTGCCTGCGCTGCCACATATTAATTGTAGTGCTCCTTCGGGCAGAATTTTACTTGCAATTATTTCTTTCACCACCGCTTCCGTCAAATAGCTGGTAACTGTTGCCGGCTTTACAACACAGGGCATACCCGCAAGGAGGTTCACTGCAATTTTTTCAAGCATTCCCCATACAGGAAAATTAAATGCATTGATATGTACGGCAACTCCCTCTTTGGGCACAAGGATATGTGTACCCATAAAAGTATTGTTCTTGCTTAGGTTGTGGCTTTCTCCATCAATGCAAAAAACTTCATCAGGAAATTTTCTGCGCAATGATGCATTCGCAAATAAATTACCAATCCCCCCTTCTATATCTACCCAGCTATCTGCCTTTGTTGCCCCTGTTTGATAACTGACCCGGTAAAACTTATCTAAGTGATTACGCAAATGCATCGCCAGTGCTTTCAGCATATTGCCCCTTGCATGAAATGTCATTTTTCGTAAAGCGGGGTTACCAACTGATCGTCCGTATTCAAGTAATTGTTTAAAATCAAGTCCGTTGGTTGTGGCTGATCCAATTTGTTCTCCCGTTACCGCATTAAAAAGTTGTTGCCCTTCTCCGTCACCGGTTATCCATTTGCCTCCGATATAATTTTCAAGTTTCATTCTTCCACTGATTTGTTTGCTAAGTTAGATTAAAAACAAAAGAGGCTTTATACCCCTTACTCATAATTATTTTACATCAGCCCAAACTGGCGCAGGTGATGTGTTACATGTTTATAATGCAATAAAACCCATTCTTCAAAATTCAGTTCTCCAAAAACCGGGTGTACTGTTTTTTTAAGCGGGTCATTTTTAAAATACGCTTCAAAAAAAGCAATAGATTTTGAGAGGTTTTCTACCGCTTCTTCCATTGTAGCATATCTTAATGGCAATGGGTCGTCACCAATTACATTTGTTGGCGCCTTTGTATTTTCCCTGAATTCCTTATCACTCAAAAGGAACTCTTTATATTTTGGTAAGTGTTCCCGGGGGGTGACAAGGTCGAATTTTATCTTTTCGGTAGATACATAAAAGAACGCAGCTACATGCTCCACCATTTGCTGGCCATTCATTTTGCCCCATTTACCCATTGCAGCCGGCAATAAGTTTTTAATCAGCGGGATGTATTCTTTTGTAAGAAAATCAAGTTTAACCTGGTTCATACTTTCAATTTTGCCACACAATGTAAAACAAAAAAGCATCCGCCGGCTGACAGATGCTTTGTTGTTATATTACTCGTTAAATAATTATGCTCTCTTATCAATTTCGTTACACAACCTGCTAAATATTTCATCTACTGTTCCTTCTCCTTTTATTATTACTACTTTGTCAAATTTTTTATAATAATCGGCTACTACTTCTGTCTTGGTACGGTATTCCAGTATTCTTGCCTTGATCACATTTTCGTTGTTATCATCACTTCTTCCACTGGTTTCCCCCCTTTTTAATAATCTTTTTATAAGCTCCTCTTCGCTTACATCCAAAGCCAGCATAACGGCAATGGGGGCATTTTTTAATTTTAATAATTTGTCCAGCGCTTTTGCCTGTGCCGCTGTTCTTGGAAAACCATCAAATAAAAACCCTTTGGCACCCGGGTTATCGTCAAGTGCAGAACTTATCATTCCAATTACCACTTCATCCGGCACCAATTGGCCCTTATCCATAAAATTCTGTGCTTCTTTACCAAGTGGGGTTTGCCGGCTTATTTCATTACGCAATAAATCACCTGTACTAAGGTGTTTTAGACCGTACTTTGCAATTAGTTTTTCGCTTTGCGTTCCTTTGCCGCTGCCGGGAGGGCCAAATAATATCAGGTTAAACATATTTACTTACTATCCGTATGAAGATAGCAAATATAACAATCGAACTTTAATTATTCATTAACATACTGATTAATCTGTTGAGAATCTTAAAATCCCGCCTTTGTGTACATTAAGAACTATTTATAACGAAATTTGTTGAATTATATATGAAGCCGCTATTTTACAGTACAGTACTTTTTGCATTGATATTATCCGGTTGTGCCGATTCCTCTGTAAACCAAAATAAAAAAACTCTTATGGACAGCAGTAAAAAAGATAACCCGGTTTATTCCACCGCCGATTCCGGAAAAGTAAATATTGGCAATGAAGAATGGAAAAAAATATTGCCTGCAGATGTTTATAATATTGCCCGTGAAAAAGGAACGGAAAGGGCGTTTACCGGAAAATACTGGGATCATAAGGAAGGAGGAACTTATTATTGCGCCGCCTGCGGCAACCCGTTGTTCAACAGCAATGGTAAATTTGAAAGCAACTGCGGCTGGCCAAGTTTTTTTGAACCTATCAGCAAAGGAAGCATAATTTATGCCCCGGATAATACATATGGTATGAAACGTACCGAGGTAATGTGTGGCAGGTGTAAAGCTCATTTGGGGCATGTTTTTGAAGATGGGCCGCCACCAACAGGCTTGCGCTACTGTATTAACTCCGTGATCCTTAATTTTGAGAAAGCAAAAGATGCCGCCAGGAGTTTTGAAGAAAAAAATGATGTAAAAAAATAACACCCCTTCTGCCGTCTGTATATTTCATTTGCATCATCGCATTTTTTTTTGCACCTTCATTGTTCAATTCTTCTCAACAATGAAAAAACTAATTGCTGCTTTAATAAGCCTCGTGCTTATTTTTTCTTTTAATGCAACGCATGCACAAAAGCTCTCTCTTTCACAGTTTAAAAATTTAAAACCCCGCAATATCGGCCCGGCAGGCATGAGTGGCCGTATCACGACGATTGATGCCGTGGTTTCCAATCCCAATATCTTTTATGTTGGTGCTGCAAGCGGCGGTGTATGGAAAACCGAAAATAGTGGCCATTCCTGGAAGCCCGTTTTTGATGACCAGCCAATACAAAATATTGGAGCCATTGCCATTCAGCAATCCAATCCTTCGGTTGTTTGGGTAGGTACCGGAGAGGGTAATCCAAGAAATTCGCTTAACCTGGGTGGAGGTATTTATAAAAGCCTGGATGCCGGAAAAAGCTGGAAAAAAATGGGCCTCGATAAAACCATTTGCATTCACCGGGTAGTTATTGACCCAGTAAATCCCAATACGGTTTATGCAGCAGCAATAGGAAACCCGTATGCAGAACATCCTGACCGTGGTGTTTTTAAAACAACAGATGGCGGAGAAACATGGAATAAAATTTTATATACCAATGATACAACCGGCTGTGCTGATTTAATAATGGATCCATCAAACCCGAATAAATTGATTGCCGCCATGTGGCAGTTCAGAAGAACACCATGGAATTTAAAAAGCGGTGGTAAAGGAAGCGGCTTGTTTATAACTGTTGATGGCGGTAAAAACTGGAAGCAGTTAACAAAAGATGATGGAATGCCTGAAGGGCAACTCGGAAGGATCGGGGTTGCTTTCAGCCGCAGCATGCCCACAAGAGTTTATGCAAAAGTGGAAGCAACAAAAAACGGTTTGTATAAAAGTGATGATGGTGGTTTTAAATGGACACTGGTAAACAGTAATGCTTCAGAAATAACTGACCGTCCTTTTTATTACCAGGAAATTTATGTAGATCCTAAAAATGAAAACCGGATCTATGATGTTCACTCAACTATTACTTTCAGCGAGGATGGAGGTAAATCATTTTCAACTATGATCCCTTATTCCGGTATTCATCCAGATCACCATGCCTGGTGGATAAATCCCGAAGACCCAAACCATATCATTGAAGGTAACGACGGGGGTATTGGCATTTCAAGAGACCGTGGCAAAACCTGGGTATTTGATGAAAAGATTCCGGTGGGTCAGTTCTATCATGTAAATGTTGATAATGAACTACCCTACAATGTAATGGGTGGTATGCAGGATAACGGAAGCTGGCTTGGCCCGGCATATACCTGGACAAACGGTGGTATCAGAAATTATTACTGGAGCAATGTGGGTGGTGGCGATGGTTTTGATGTAGTGTCTGATCCCGAAGATGCCGGTTGGGTATATAGTATGAGCCAGGGAGGAAGCGTAGGAAGAAGAAACTGGAAAACCGGTGAGGGATGGTTCATCAGGCCGCCGGCGCTTGATCCTAATATAAAATTGCGCTTTAACTGGAACTCGGCCATAGCGCTTGATCCCTTTGATACAAAAACCGTTTACTATGGCAGCCAGTATTTACATAAGAGTACCGATAAAGGTGTAAGCTGGGATATCATATCTCCTGATCTTACATCAAATGATACAGTAAAAATTGCTGCCTATCAAAATACGGGTGGATTAACATTGGATATTACCGGCGCAGAAACACACTGCAGTATTCTTGCCATTGAACCATCAAAAAAAGAAAAGGGAACCATTTGGGTAAGTACAGATGATGGCAATGTGCAGCTGACAAGAGATGGAGGTAAAACCTGGACAGACTTTTATGGAAAAATTTCCGGAATGCCGGTTGGCTGCTGGATACCACAGGTAAAAGCATCGGTATTTAACGCCGGAGAAGTTTTTGTTGTTGCCAACGATTACCGCCGAGGTGATATGAAGCCTTATATTTTCCGTACCACAGATTATGGAAAAACCTGGACAAGAATGATTGATGAAAATAAAGTGAAGGGATATGCATTATGTGTGCTGCAGGATCCGGCGGAGCCCAATTTAATTTTTGTTGGAACAGAAAACGGGCTTTGGATAAGTTTGGATAATGGAAATTCTTTTGAGCAGTTTAAAAATGATTACCCTTCTGTTTCCACATATGATTTTGCAATTCAGGAACGTGAAGCTGACCTGGTGATTGCAACATTTGGCCGTGCATTATGGGTGTTGGATGATATAAGACCCTTAAGAAAAGCGGCAGCAAATAAAGGAATCAGGTTTACAAGCCCTGTTACTGTTTTTACCGCACCCGATGCTTACCAGGCACAATATAAAGCAGCAACAGGATATGAATGGAGCACTTATGGATTGTATGATGCAGAAAACAAAAGGCGTGGTGCTGCAGTTTCTTTTTTTATCAATAAACCAAAGCAGGATACCGCAGCAAAACAACCGCCTGCTACTGCGCCTGTCGAACAAACCGCTCCGGTTGCAGGACAACAGGGCGGCGGAAACCGTGGCGGACGTGGTGGGTCCGGGCAGGGTGGCCAGGGCGGTGGCAGAAGAACTGACAGTGCAATGGTAAGAATATATAACTCCAACAATGAATTAATAAGAACATTGCGCTGGGCAGTTGATACCGGTTTCAACAAAATGTATTGGGGTATGGAAGAAAAGGGGTTTCGTCAACCCGGTTCAACAAAACCTTTGCCTGGTGCACAGGAACCCGGTGGCTCACAGGTATTACCCGGTACCTATAAGCTGGTTATGACTTATGCAAGAACTTCCGATTCAACTTTTATAACCATAAAAGATGATCCAAGGTTGGGTAACCGTAATGATATAAAGTTAGCACAACGTAAAATGTATGACAGGTTAAGAAAATCTTCAGATAAATTAACAACAGGAATGGATCAGCTTACAGAAAGTGAAGAAGTGTTAACCAAAATGCAATCGCAGTTAAAGGGCCTTGAAGGAAAAGAGCTTGACTCTTTGAGGAAAACAACAACAAAACTTCAGGATGAAATAAAAAACATTCGTGAATTGATTTCCGGAAAAACAAGCGATAAGCAGGGTATATCAAGAAGTCCGTTCGAAATAACTGTAATGACGGCTTTGCAAACAGCACAGCAATCTATAGGCAGTAAAATGGTGGCCCCCGGCCCGCAGGTGGTGATATTGGTAGAGAATGCAGAAAAGGCGATAAAGGATATCCTTGAAAAAATAAATAATTTCTATAGCAATAAATGGACTGCTTACAGGCAGCAGGTGGAAGGAACAAAAGTAAATTTGTTTAAGGAGTATAAAGCAATAGAATAAACTGAATTGGCTTAAGTATTTTTTGAAAGCAGCTTTGATTTGGCTGCTTTTTGTTTTACATTTATACATCCGTTCCTCTTTGAACATGCAGCCTCGTCTTATACTTTATTAAATTAGTTAAGGATGTATAAAATTTTCACCCTCGCTGCAGCAATAGCAATTATGCCGCTTTCGCAAAATTTCTATCCTGTTTATTTTAATGCCGACAATACATTCAGTAAGAAGGCTTATGTATTCCCTTTCAAAAATACTGTTACCACTAAATTTTGGGAGCCCGAAAAAAAATCAACCGAAGCCTGGAGCCAAAACTGGATGGGGCAGGCGCAGGAAAATATCCGCAAAAGCGAATACCAGTTTAAATGGGAAGAAAAATATAAAGCGTATTGCACACCAAACCGAAAAAATAACCTTCGTTTTTTTTATAATGATAAAGGGTTTACTGTTGAACCAAGAACAACAAAAATTCCTCTTGGCGAATTTGATCCGCTGCAAAGGCCCGATGAAATAAAATATAAAAACCTCACCAGCTGGAAAGTAAAATTTAATCTTGATAAGAAACAGTTGAGCAAAGGAATCTGGCAGGTTGCAGATAATAAAGCTGAGTTCATTACAGATAAAATAACTGTTCAGTATCTAAACAACGATGAAGGCATGCGGCAGAATTTTATTGTACACTCTCCTTTATCAAAAAGCAATTCACTCAAAATAAATTTCAGCATAAAAACAAAACTGAGAACTTATTTACACGACAACCAATTAAAGTTCTTCCATAAAAAGACAAATGTTTTAAATTATGAGCAGTTAAAGGTTTGGGATGCTGATGGAAGACAATTGGAAGCATCATTTAAAAAAAATAAAAGAAATAAATTTTATATCCAGGTAAACACAAAAGATGCAGTTTATCCAATTACGGTTGACCCCTTAAGCACAACACCCAACAGTATACTTGATGATTGCGACCAGTCCGATGCCAATTTTGGAATTAGCGTGGCATCAGCAGGAGACGTAAATGGCGATGGTTACAGCGATGTTATTATTGGTGCTTATAGTTTTGACGATGGGTTCCTGGATGAAGGAAAAGCTTTTGTTTATCATGGTTCTGCTTCGGGGTTATCTGCTACTCCAAACAGTACACCTGATGATGCTGACCAGGAGGATGCCCGTTTCGGATGTTATGTGTCTTCTGCCGGAGATGTAAACGGCGATGGATACAGTGATGTGATCATTGGTTCTTTCACTTATGATGATGGATTTTTAGATGAAGGCATGGCTTTTGTTTATCATGGTTCTGCTGCCGGTTTATCTGCCACACCCAACAGCACACCCGATGATGCTGACCAGGAAAATGCTTTTTTGGGGATCACCGTTGCTTCTGCAGGAGATGTGAACGGTGATGGATACAGCGATGTGATCATTGGCGCTTTTGGATATGATGATGGATTTTTAGAAGAAGGGCGGGCCTATGTTTATCATGGCTCGGCCTCGGGTCTATCTCTCACGCCCAACAGCACGCCCGATGATGCCGATCAAGGTACTGTTTTCTTCGGATGTAGCGTAGCCAGTGCCGGGGATGTGAACGGAGATGGATACAGTGATGTGATAATTGGCGCTAATGCATACGACGATGGGCCGAACACCGATGAGGGCCGGGCATTTGTTTATTATGGTTCTGTTATTGGAATATCAACCTTTCCTGATAAGATACTTGATGATACCAACCAGGCTTTTGCCGGGTTTGGTAATAGTGTATCTTCTGCCGGTGATGTGAACGGCGATGGTTATAGTGATGTGGTCATTGGGGCATGGGCTTATGACGATGGTGGAAACAATGACGAAGGATGCGCTTTTGTTTATCATGGCTCAGCCACAGGCTTATCTTCCACATTCAACAGTAAACTCGATGATGCTGACCAGGTTGATGCCCGTTTCGGATGTAGTGTATCTTCTGCAGGCGATGTAAATGGAGATGGGTATGCTGATGTGATCATTGGCGCATGGACCTATGACGATGCTGCAAATACTAATGAGGGCCGTGCTTTTGTTTATCATGGCTCCGCCGCAGGTTTATCAGCCACGCCAAATAACACACCCGATGATGCTGAACAGGCCTTTGCACAATTTGGTGCAAGTGTAGCTTCTGCCGGAGATGTGAATGGTGATGGATATAGTGATGTGATAATTGGGGCAAACGGGTATGACGATGCTGGCAATACAGATGAAGGGCGGGCTTATGTTTACCACGGCTCTGCTGCAGGTTTATCTGCTACACCCAACAACACACCCGATGATGCCGACCTTGCCGATGTTAATTTTGGATATTCTGTTGCCTCTGCAGGAGATGTTAATGCTGATGGGTATAGCGATGTAATTATTGGTGCACCGCAATATGATGAGGGTGCGAATGCCAATGTGGGAAGAGTTTATGTATATCATGGCTCCACAACTGGTCTTGCGGCCACACCAAACAGTACACTGGATGAAATTGACCAGGCATTGGCCTATTTTGGCTGGAGCGTAGCTTCGGCAGGTGATGTAAATGGTGATGGGTTCAGCGATGTAATTGTGGGTGCTTCACAATATGATGAAGGAGCGTTTATTAATGAAGGAAGAGCGTTTATATATCATGGCTCTGTAACCGGGTTATCATCAACAGCAAACAGTACACCCGATGATGCCGATCAGGCCGGGGCTCATTTTGGAATTTCTGTAGCTTCTGCCGGCGATGTAAATGGTGATGGATACAGCGATGTGATCATTGGGGCTTATTTATTTAATGATGGATTTTCAGATGAGGGGGCGGCGTTTGTGTATCATGGTTCTTCAGCTGGTTTATCGGCCACACCAAACAGTATGCCTGATGATGCTGACCAGTTAAATGCCAATTTTGGATTTTCGGTTGCTTCTGCCGGCGATGTAAATGGTGATGGGTATAGTGATGTGATTATTGGTGCAAGTAGTTATGATGATGTTTTTGCAAATGAGGGAAGATCTTTTGTTTACTACGGTTCTGCAACCGGAGTTTCGGCCGTGCCAACCAGTGTGCTGGATAATGCTAACCAGTTAAATGCTAATTTTGGATTTTCGGTTGCAGGTGCCGGCGATGTAAATGGTGATGGGTATGGTGATGTGATCATTGGAGCAAATGGTTACGATGATGTTTTTGCAAATGAAGGAAGGGCGTTTGTTTATCATGGCTCTGCTGCTGGTTTGCCTGCCACACCTAACACTACACTTGATGAAGCGAACCAGTTAAATGCTATTTTTGGCCATTCGGTTGCAGGTGCCGGCGATGTAAATGGTGATGGGTATAGCGATGTAATTATCGGGGCTTATCAATATGACGATGCGTTTGTAAATGAAGGCCGGGCTTATATTTATCATGGCTCGACTTCCGGATTATCTGGTATTCCTAATAGTGTTCCCGATGATGCAGACCAGGCCAATGCGTTTTTTGGTGTTTCGGTTGCAGGTGCCGGCGATATAAACGGCGATGGATACAGCGATGTGATCATTGGGGCTTATGGCTATATCGATATGGGTAATGTGGGTGAGGGAAGAGCGTTTGTATATAATGGCAATGACTCGACCTCAAACCAGCGCAACAACCTGCGACTATACAATTCCGATCTTACCACCCCCATCAGCAGCAGCAATTTTATTTTCGGCAACTTTGGCGCCGGACTTTTTGCAAAATCTTTTTTAGGCAAGGTAAAAGGAAAAATGGTTTGGGAAACAAGGCTTAATTACAATGCCTACAGTGGCACACCTATTACCAACAGTACTTTGTTTACTGCCCAACAAAGTACTTACACTGATCTTGGGTTAGCCGGCGTTGAATTAAAAGATCTTATTGGCAAACTTTTGGGCAGCGGTAGGTACACCAAACTCAGGGCAAGAGTAAAATACGATCCGGTTACTGCCATCACCGGCCAGGTATATGGCCCATGGCGTAATGTGTCGGCAATAATTGATGGTAATAGTCTTGGTGCTTTGCCGGTTGAATTAATTTCTTTTAAAGCAGCCTGGTTACAAAAAGGTAAAACGGCTCAACTGAATTTTACAACCGATAAAGAAAATGGCATCTGTTGCTTTACTATTGAAAAGAGTAACGATAGTTTTAATTTTTATCCGATTGGTACACTGCCTGCAAAAAATACTTCGGGTATTCAGGCATACAGTTTTATTGACAACGCTGCCACAAATAAAAAACAATTCTACCGTTTAAAAATAAAAGGAGACAATGGCAAGGTTGAGTACAGCAATATTCAGCAACTGCAGAATAATGGAACAATAGAAATTCTGGCCTTCCCCAATCCAACAACAACTGTTTTGCAATTGCAGCTCAATGGTGCGTATGATAAAATGAATGTACAAATCGTTAATACTACAGGGCAAATTGTAAAACAATTCACTAATCTTTCTACTACCAATCAAACTATAACAATACCTGTACATAATTTGCCTTCTGGCCAATACTGGCTACGGTTGCAAAGCGGCGCAAAAAAACAGGTGTTGCAATTTTTGAAGCAATAAAGGTTTTTTGCATTAGAAGACTCTACCCCCTCTCCTTTGGAGGAGCCTGTCCCGGTTCATCGGAAGGTTAGGGCGAGGCCAATATCCTTTTTTTATTCTTTGTCAAACACGCTATAAATTTTACTTTTGCCCCTTAATTTTCCTGTTTATGAGTAAACTTAAACTGAGCCACCTGGCTGAGACCCTTCAGGCATCAGAAATTGTACGCCTGGGTGCCACCATAAAAGAAAAGATAAAACAGGGAGAAAAAATATATAACTATACAATCGGTGATTTTGATTCTTCTATTTTTCCTATCCCTGCCGGACTGGAACAGGAAATTGATGCTGCTTATAAAGGAGGGTATACCACATATCCCGCTGCAGAAGGCAACCTTGACCTGAGAGAAGCTGTTTCTTCATTTATTGCTGCCAGGGAAGGATTACTTTATGCAGCAAACGAAATTTTAATTTCTGCGGGCGGCCGTCCTTTGATTTATGCTTTATACCGTTCAGTTGTTGATAAAGGCGATAAAGTAATTTACCCGGCGCCCAGCTGGAACAACAACCACTATGTTCATTTTACTGATGGTGAGCATGTGATGATTGAAGCAAAAAAAGAGAACAACTTTATGATCTCGGCTTCGCAAATTGCAGCACATATAAAAGGGGCAACTTTAATTTCTATTTGCTCCCCCCTAAATCCTACAGGAACAACATTTAGTAAAGCAGAGCTGGAAGCTATTTGTGATCTGGTGTTAGAAGAAAATAAGAGCCGTAGCGATGATGAAAAAAAACTATACCTGATGTACGACCAGATATATTGGATGCTTACTTTCGGCGATACTGTGCATTATAATCCGGTATCGTTAAGACCCGAAATGAAGAAGTATACAATTTTTGTAGATGGTATCAGTAAGTCATTTGCTGCAACCGGGGTACGTGTTGGCTGGTCTATGGGCCCTGCCGAGGTGCTGGTTAAAATGCGTTCAATAAACAGTCACGTGGGTGCCTGGGCGCCTATGGCTGAACAAAAAGCGGTTGCAAATTATTTATTAAAGTCTGATGATATTGATAAATATCTTGTACGCTTCAAAGCAGAGATAAATGAACGTTTGCAAAAAATATTTGCCGGGTTTCAGCAAATGAAGAAAGAGGGGCTCCATGTTGATGCCGTTGCTCCACAGGCCGCCATTTATCTTACTATACAAATTGATTATGCCGGTAAAAAAACAGCTGATGGAAAAATATTAGAAACCCAGGCAGATGTTACTTCCTATATTTTAAACGAGGCAAGATTGGCTGTTGTTCCTTTTTATGCTTTTGGAGCAGGCCCTGAGAGTAGCTGGTATAGATTAAGTGTTGGCACCTGCAAAAAAGAAGAAATTGATGAGATGCTAAGGGCGCTTAAAACAGCATTGCTGAAATTAAATTGATCTTAATTTTTACAATTCAAAAAAACAAAAGGCTTTAATTCTCTCTGGCGGATAAGATTGCGTAGCTGGGTGTTTTTATTAATGACCTTGTATTTATTCAGGTCTATTATTTCGTGGGCGATAATTAAACTTTCTATTCCTTCTATTGCATACAACAATTGATGAAGTTGCTCCACTTCATATTCTATTGCTTTTTGAGTCATTAACTCATGATTGAACAAAACCAGTAAATCACGGTTTGGATTGTTCATAGTATTTGGGTGCTTTGTTTGTGCTTACTTATATCCTATCATTCCTTGTTTATTTGGGCATCCGCACTGTCCTTTCTTTGAGGAAGAACATCCCGTTATAGCAATCATGCCTGCCACAAGTAAAAGTAGAAATGTTGTTTTAATTCGATTTTGCATATCTATAGATTAGCAATTTAAACTATTTTCACAAACTTTTATTGCATTATTTGAATGAAAAGCATAAAATTTAACAGGCCCCTTCATAAGCCCCGTATTTTGGTGGCCCCCCTTGATTGGGGCCTTGGGCATGCAACCCGTTCCATTCCAATTATTAACAGGTTATTAAAACAAGATTGTGAAGTAATTATTGCCGCAGAAGGCCCTTGCAGGCTATTACTGGAAAAAGAGTTTCCCGGCCTGTTTTTTTTGAATCTAAGGGGTTATCGTATGCAATATAGCCGCCAAAAATTCTGGATGCCGGTAAAATTACTTATTCAGCTTCCGAAAATTTTTCTGAGTATTTATACAGAACATTCCTGGTTGAAAAAGATGATAAAAGAATATTCTTTTGATGCAGTTATTTCCGACAATCGTTTGGGTTTGTACCATTCGTTTGTTCCCTGTATATATATCACTCATCAACTGAAGATAAAAACCGGTAACCGGTTTACTGAATGGGTTGCTCAAAAATTACATCACCGGTTCATCAACAAATACAATGAATGTTGGGTACCTGATACCGCTGGAGAAATTAATCTTGCAGGAGAACTTTCTCATCCTGTAGCATTACCACAGGCGCCGGTAAAATACATCGGTCCTTTGTCCAGGCTTGAAAAAAGCAAGCTTGAAATAAAATATGACCTCCTGGTTATTTTATCCGGCCCGGAGCCTCAACGTTCTGTTTTTGAAAAAATGCTTTTATATGACCTTGAAAAATACACCGGAAGAATTTTATTGGTAAGGGGGCTTCCGTCAGATACAACATTATTAAAAACTTCTTCCTCTCTTGAAATACAAAACCATTTGCCTGCTGCTGAATTAAATCATGCTATCCTTCAATCAAAAATAATTATCAGCAGGTGTGGTTATACCACAATAATGGATCTTAATAAGCTACAAAAAGAAGCAATATTGGTTCCCACGCCGGGGCAGACAGAACAGGAATATCTTGCAGATTATTTACTAAAACAAAAATTCTTCTTCTGTGTAAGTCAAAAGGATTTTTCTTTGTCTGCTACTTTAAAAAAAGCAGAAGGTTTTTCTTTTAGCAAACCGGCTTTTCCTCAAAATGGTTATGAAGCAGTAATAGATAATTTTGTTTTAAATTCCTTGTTGGCCGGAAAATATCCTTAATGATTCAGGAATTTATAGCCACTTCTTATTTTTTGCAGATCAAGCAGCGGTGAATAGCTTGTAGCATACCACTCGTCGCTTTTTCTTAAACTTTCTTCCGGTAGCTCATTTAGCAGGGTGGGTAAAGCCGTGCTTGTTATAACCCCATGCCTGATCAGGGGTAAATCATTCAGGGCCGAGGTGTAACCTACCCATGTTTTTTTTCCGAGCAATACAGTAAAAATATTTATATAAAAACGAAAAGGATTCTTTTGCAATATCAGGTGCAGGGGAAAGCTGATAATAAATAAAAGCGCAACAACAATGTCAAGCAATCTTTTATTACGGCGATTTGCAGGCTTTGCAATACTATAGTTTTTTTCTACCGCAACATAATCGCCACTAACATTTTTACTATCGCTGCCTACAATACTGCTGCTTCCCGATGCATGAAATTTATTTCTTATTCCCGGCGGCAGTCCTTTAATTGTGCTGATTATTTCTTTGAAGCTTAGTCCGTTCTCACAAAATATTATTTCTTTAACCCTGTATTTCCTGATCAGTGTTGGCAGCTGACTGATATCACCCAGCATTGATGTTTTGTTTGTTTCATAAATATCAACCCGCCCTAAAACCCTTTCGGGCATACCGGCTTTTTGCATTAGGTTCGTAATAGCCATAAAATCTTTTTCGCCGGCTACCACTATTGTTTGGCGGCGCTCCTCATTTTCATCTCCCGTTTCCAGCAAGCGCCATTTAATAAAAAGTTGCCGCATTATATTCATCATTATAAATGCCAGAACTATTCCAAATACCAATATACCCCTGGAAAACCTGACCGTTTCCGGTAACAATGCATATCCGCTTAATAAAACCAGTGCCGCAACTATGGTAGACCTTACAAGCTGCGATTGTTTATAGCCTTTATCATACAATCCTGAATAGAATGATGCAAATAAAAAAATAGCTGTAAATACAGGAAAAGCTATGAATAAAATATTGGGGGAATAATTCAGCTCCTGCCGTACATAATTACTCCATAAATATTTTATGCACCAAAATGCAGTTAAAATAATTCCAGCATCAATCAAAGGCAACCCAACTTTTTTCATTAGGTTTCCCAGTGCCGAAAATCCGGCCCTGGTTATAATTGCTGCCTGTATAAAAAAAATGAAGACGCCGGCACTGCTTCCGCTATAATGTTTTTTTACAAACAGGTTCATGGCCTGGTAAAACAACCTTACATAATTCAGGCTCCCCCTTTTTGTACTTTCTCCTTTAAAATGAATGATGCTGCTTTTAGCAAAATAATAATTTTTGTATCCTGCTTTTTGTATTCTGAAACTAAGATCAACGTCTTCGCCATACATAAAAAACCGTTCATCAAAATTTCCAATTTCTTTTAAAATCCTATCTGGCACCATCATAAAGGCTCCTGCTAATACATCTACTTCGTGATTCTCATTTTCCGGCAAATGGCCTAAATGATACTTTGCGAACGTTCCTGACCCCTGAAAGAGTGTTGCAAGCCCGGATAGTTTGTATAAAGAAGTTAATGGAGAAGGAAATGATCTTTTGCTTTCTTTTAAAAATTTACCGCTGCCATCGATCATTTGTATTCCCAACGCTCCGGCATTTGTATGTGATTGCAAAAATGAAATACTTTTTTCAAAACAATCTTCGGGAACAATGGTGTCGGGGTTTAAAAACAGGATGAATTCGCCTTTTGTGTTTTCAAGTGGCAGGTTATTTGCTTTTGCAAAGCCAACATTCTCTGTATTCCAGATAAATTTAACTGTCGGGAATTTTGACAAAAACAGTTCTTTACTTCCATCTGAGGAGTTGTTATCTACTACTATTATTTCCGCATCAATATTAACACATGCCTTTATAACAGAACACAGGCATTGTTCTAAAAAGTGTTTTACGTTATAGTTTACTATTATTACCGAAAGTTGCAAATCATCTACGTTACTTCCTGCGAAATACGAGTTTTTATTTCATTAAATCAAAAATTGCTGGCCGGTAATTGTATGCTTTGCGGATGATTAATAATATTGAGTGGGTCATACTTCTTTTTTACCTGTTGCAGCCGGTTGTAATTGTTTCCATAATATGCAATTTGCCAGTTTGCAAAATTTATATCAGGATAATTTCTATACTGCGCTGTTATTCCATTTTTTGAAAACAGGTTTTGAATGGCAGCAAATTTTTCCATCCGCTGGTTGGCCTGTGCCGGTGTTTCCCAATAAGCCTGCAACTCGGAAAAATAGGTATATGCCCGGTGTGGAAATGCTGAAGCAGCTTCGTTTTCGTTATTTATAATATTTCCTCCAAGGGTATTTACCTGGTAGATCATTCCGGGTGTTGATTGTGTTGCTGTAATTACTTTTTCAATAAAAGATTCTATCTCTGGAAAATTTTTATATAACCCTGCAGAAGCATTTTTAAAATACAGCGGATCTTTTCTACCATAAAAAACCTTTAATGCTTTGGTAATGGGTTGTGGGGTTGTTTTTGTCGTTTTTCCGGAAATAGCAGATAGTTTATAAATTGCCTCTTGTACAGCAGCGTTAGGTTTATCGGTATTGGTTAATAAAATATAAACTGTTTTTCCGTTAAGTACATAAGCAGAAAAACAGGAGGCCGGCAGCAATGCTGTAGCCGTAAACCATTCTTTTAGAATTGCTGTTGCTTTGGCAGCATTAGTTTTATAAGTTTTAAAGCGATGGCTTTGCAATGTAGCCGGCGCTTTGTGTGTTTTAAATTTCAATTCTGTAATCACACCAAAATTTCCGTTACCGCCTCCCTTGCATGCCCATAACAATTCTTTATCTGTTGCCGAATTTATGCTTCGTCCTATACCGTCTACCATAGTTACTTCCTGCAGGCTGTCACATGTTAATCCAAAATTTCTCGCCAGCAATCCATAACCTCCGCCCAACACAAGGCCGCCTATTCCAACGCCTGCACAGGAGCCTCCTGGTATTATTCTTCCTTTGGGTAATAGCTCATCATATATTGAAGACAGGGTGCAGCCAGGGCCAACAGATACAATCTCTTTATCCAGCCAGCTGATTTTATTCAATAACGAAAGATTGATCACCATTCCATTATCATTGGCAGAAAACCCTTCCATACAATGTCCGCCACTTTTTATTGCTACCGGTAATTTATTTGTATTAGCATATAATATTGCTTCGGCTACGCCGGCTGCATTTTTACAAAGCGCTATTACCAGGGGGAACTTATCTATCCGTTTGTTGAAGCCCCTTCTAAGGCTTTCGTACTGTTGCTCACTTTTTCTGAAGTAGTCAACATTTATCGTTTGTTCTACCTGATAATATTTTGAAACTTTTTTTGCATATACCCCAAGTGGTGCAAGCAGCGCCAATTTTAAAAACTCTTTTCGTTGTATGTTTTTTGTCATACTGTAATTTATTGCTAAATCATCATTTTGTTATACAGATTTTATAAGCCATGGTTTGTTTTATCTTTGCGCCATGTTAAAAACCACACTTTTAAATGCAGTTGAGGCCGGCGCTAAAGAATTAAGGCGATACTTTAATAACGATGATCTAAAGATCAGTAATAAAGAAGGTATTAATAACTGGGTTACCGAAGCTGATCATGCTTCTGAAAAAGCAATCATTGATGTTATTAAAGCCGATTTTCCGGCTCACTTCATTTTGAGTGAAGAAGCAGGTGAAATTATAACTGACAGTGATGTAAAATGGATAATTGACCCCATTGATGGTACTATTAATTTTGCCAGCGGTATCCCTCTTTGTGCAGTAAGTATAGGTGTTGAAAAAAAAGGAGAGATGATCCTTGGAGCGGTGTATAATCCTTTTATTAACGAGTTGTTTTTTGCACAAAAAGGTTTTGGAGCAACTTTAAATGATAAAAAAATAAGTGTCAGCAAAAAAAAGGAAGTGTTGCATAGCTGTTTAGTTACGGGCTTTCCTTACACTTATCTTGATATGGAGAATGGCCCATTGCAGGTGTTTGAGCGTTTTGTACGAAAGGGGATACCGGTGCGCAGGCTGGGCAGCGCTGCCATAGATCTTTGCTGGGTTGCTGCCGGAAGGTTTGAAGGTTTTTTTGAACACAGCCTGAGCCCATGGGATACGGCGGCCGGTTATTTGATTGTTGAGGAGGCCGGGGGAAAAGTAACCGACATGAATGGTGATAAATATTCTCCTTATCAAAAAAAGTTAGTGGCCACAAACGGGTTGATACATGATGAGTTGATAGAAGTAATTCATAACAGAAAACAATTAGGCTAAAACAAAACATGGAAGAAAGAACAGAAATATCATCTCTTGGTGAATTTGGTTTAATAGACCATCTCACAAAAAATAATGAAATAAAAAACGCTTCCACCGTTTTGGGTGTAGGCGATGATGCTGCGGTAATTGATCATTTCGGCAGACAAACGGTTATCAGTACAGACCTGCTGGTTGAAGGAATTCATTTTGACCTGATGTACACGCCTTTGAAACATTTAGGCTATAAGTCAGTGATCGTAAATATCAGCGACATATATGCCATGAATGCCACACCAACACAAATTTTATTGAGTATTGCTATAAGTAATAAGTTTAGCGTGGAAGCGTTAGATGAGTTTTACGAAGGTGTTTATGCCGCCTGCGAAAAATATAATGTTGATCTTGTTGGTGGTGATACAACCTCATCACAACGGGGCTTTGTTATCAGCATTACGGCTGTTGGAGAAGTGGCACCCGATAGTTATGTTAAAAGAGATGGCGCAAAAGTTAATGACCTGGTTTGTGTAAGTGGCGATTTGGGTGGAGCCTTTTTAGGATTAACCATTTTGGAAAGAGAGAAAAAGATATTTGAAGAAACCGGTGCTCAGCCTGACCTGGAAAACAGGGTATATATTGTTGGCCGTTTATTAAAACCAGAGGCAAGAAAAGATGTGATTGAATATTTTGCCGAACGTGAAATTATACCATCCAGCATGATGGACATCAGTGATGGATTAAGCAGTGAAATGCTACACATTTGCAAACAAAGCAATGTGGGCTGTGTTTTGTATGAAGACAAGCTTCCCATTAATGAGGACAGTAAAGACTTTGCTTATAAACTGGAATTGGACCCCACAGCCTGTGCTTTAAGTGGTGGTGAAGATTATGAGTTACTTTTTACTGTTGCACAGGCAGACTATGAAAAAATAAATGCAAACAACGGCCTGAGTGTTATTGGTTATATAACAGATGCTGCTGAGGGGAAAAGGATCATTACCCGTGGCGGAAACAAACATGACCTGGTGGCCCAGGGATGGAATCATTTGAAATGACCCCGGTTTAAATAAATTTTGTTGGGGTTGTTTTTTTCAATCACAAGAGATATAATGAAAATTATTAAAAATATTTTTATCTTTTTAATTCCCCTGTTTTTATCTTCATGCGCCACAACCATCAAAAACTACAATCCCGGTAAAAAATATTCATCCCAACAATTACAGGAAGATTATTCCCTGTTGAGAAATATCCTGGAAAAAAAACATCCCTCGCTTTACTGGTATACCGTCAAAGACAGTATGGATATATATTTTGATAAATACTACAGCGATATAAAAGACAGCATGACCGAACAGCAGTTTGGCTGGAAGATCATTGCACCGCTTACAGATAAAATACATTGTGGTCATACCAGCTTCGCCATGAGTAAAAAATATAACAACTGGGCAGCGGGTAAAAGATTTCCTTCTTTCCCTTTATTTATGAAGCTGTGGAATGATACGATGGTTGTTACAAATAATTTAAACAGGAAAGATTCGATCTTAAAAAGAGGGGCGTTAATTACTTCTGTAAACGGATTAAACAGTACGGGCCTTAAACAAACAATGTTTGGCTATATGACAGAAGATGGTAACGCCAATAATGTAAACTATATCCGGCTTAGTGGCAACTTTCCTTATTATCACCGGAATATTTTTGGCATCAGTAAAAATTATGCTGTAAAATATATTGACAGCCTTGGTATTGAACGGGCCGTTGATATTCCTGTTTTTGAACAACGTAAAGACAGCAGCCAAAGAACAAGGCCGGTTGAGCCTGTACAAAGAGATAAATCTGTGTCACGTCAAAAACGATTGCTTGATATGCGGTCGCTTGCAATTGATACTGCTAACAACACCGCCATAATCACATTAAATACTTTTTCATCAGGGGGGCTTCGTAAATTTTTCAGGCAATCATTCAGGTATATCAGAAAAACAGGTATCGCTAATGTTGTTCTTGATCTGCGGAGTAATGGCGGTGGAAGAATAAACCTCTCTACCTTATTGACAAAATATGTGAGCAGAACAACTATTAAAGTAGCTGATACTTCTTTTGCGGTCACAAAATCATTGAGGCCTTTTACAAAATATATTAATAGCGGTTTTATCAATAATCTTGGTCTCTTTTTTCTAACTAAAAAAAATAAAGATGGCCTCTATCATTTTGGGCACTGGGAAAGAAAATTATATAAACCCAAAAATAAAAATCACTTTTCGGGCAATGTTTATGTGCTTATAAATGGATCTACTTTTTCTGCTTCTGCAATTTTTTGTAACGCAATAAAAGGTCAACCTGGAATTACACTGGTTGGCGAGGAGGCCGGTGGTGGCTGGTATGGTAATAATGGAATTTTAATTCCGGACATTACATTGCCCAATACCCGGCTCCGTGTAAGGCTTCCGTTGTTCCGGTTAGTACAATATAAACATGTGGCAAAAGATGGTCGTGGTGTTCCCCCTGATATTTTTATCGGTACAAGTTATGATGCTTTGTTAAAAGGGGTTGATAAAAAAATGCAGGTGGTTATGGGGATGATCAGCGAAAAAAGAAAAAGGAATTAGGCTACTGTATGTTAAAATGATCTGCATCTTTCCAAAACGGAAATTTTTCTCTTACCTCTGCCAGTTTTTCTTTTTGTAATGTGATAGTAAAAACATCTTCGTCATCGGCCATATGATAAAGCACTTGTCCCAGCGGATCTATTATTAGACTGTTGCCGCTATGATAAACATTATTTCCATCGTTGCCCACACGATTCACACCAACAACATAACACTGATTTTCTATTGCCCTTGCACATAATAATGTTTTCCATGCATGGCTGCGCCTTTCGGGCCAATTGGCAACATAGATCAATACATCATACTCGGGGCCTTCCTCTTTTATTTGTTGTCTTGCCCAAACCGGGAATCTCAAATCGTAGCAGACCTGTAAATTTATTTTCCATCCTTTTGCAGACGCTATCAGCCTTTTGTTTCCCGGGCTATAATATTTGTCTTCTTCGCCATAAGCAAACAGGTGTCGTTTATCATATTGACCATACTGCCCATTGGGCAGCATCCATATCAGGCGATTAAAATAATTTCCTTCCTCTTCAATGATTATACTTCCTGTGAGTATGATCCCGTTCTCCCTGCTTACCCTTTCCATCCATTGCATTGTTTCTCCTTCCATTGTCTCTGCTAACAGCACGGGCTTCATACTAAACCCCGTGCTGAACATTTCCGGCAAAACAACTATTTCGGTTTTATCTTCAATGCCTGTAATTTTTTGTTCCAGCATGTGCAGGTTGGCTGTTTTTTCTTCCCAGCCTAAATTACTTTGTATGGTAGTAATGGAAAGGGTTGACATGAGGTTTAATTATATGCTAATTTACGAATTGAATATATACCATGTTTTTGTTTTATTTTTCATTAAAAAACAAAAGCTTAATTTTACACTCCACTCCTTAATTAAGATACGCTTGTTGCAAGCCAATGTGGTAAATAAATATTTTCCTGCTGATTCAGAAAATGCAACGTCTTTGCCAGCCTTATTATAAAAATCCATTTAATGGCATTTAAAAAATTAGATTTAATTGACCCTATCCTGAAAGCATTGGTTGCGGAGGGGTATTCAACCCCAACGCCCATACAAGCCCAGTCGATTCCATTAATTTTAGAAAGAAGGGATCTGCTTGGCTGTGCCCAAACCGGCACTGGTAAAACGGCCGCTTTTGCAATTCCTATTTTACAAATATTATATCAGCAGAAACAGGAAGAGCGTGGCCCCAGAAATATTAAAGTATTAATATTAACTCCTACAAGGGAGCTTGCTATACAGATAGACGAAAGTTTTGCGGCCTATGGAAAATATACCGGGCTTACCCATACCGTAATCTTTGGAGGGGTGTCCCAACAACAGCAAACCAATATTTTGCGAAGAGGTATAGATATATTGGTTGCTACCCCGGGCCGTTTACTGGATCTGATAAGCCAGGGTTTTATTGATCTTAAATATCTTAAAATTTTCGTGTTGGATGAAGCGGATCGTATGCTGGACATGGGTTTCATACACGATGTAAAAAGAATCATTACCAAACTTCCTGCAAAAAGGCAAACGCTGTTTTTCTCTGCCACCATGCCTCAGGAAATTCAAAAGCTGGCCAATGTATTATTGACCAACCCGGCCAAGGTTGAAGTTACTCCTGCGGCATCTACAGTTGATGCGATTGAACAAAATCTTTTTTATGTAGATAAACAAAATAAGCCTAACCTGCTTTTACATTTATTAAAAGACGAGGTAATTCTTACGGCCCTGGTATTTACACGTACTAAACATGGCGCAGATAAGGTTGTAAAATTTTTACACCGGGCTAATATAACGGCTGCCGCCATTCATGGAAACAAATCACAAAATGCCCGTCAAAATGCATTGGGTAATTTTAAAACAGGAAAAACCCGTGTGTTGGTGGCAACAGATATTGCTGCCAGGGGAATTGATATTGACGATCTGTCGCATGTAATAAATTATGAGCTTCCAAATGTTCCAGAAACATATGTACACCGTATTGGGCGTACGGGCAGAGCTGGCAATACCGGTATTGCCTTTTCATTTTGCGACGCAGACGAAAGAACAGAGTTAAAAGATATTCAAAAGCTGATCTGTAAAAATATTCCGGTAGTTAATGAACATCCTTTTCCATTAAGCGCTGCGTCTTTTGCGGCACCAATAGCGGCTCCACAAAAACCAAATCAAAAACGCTTCAGGGGTTTTGGCTCTGCTGATAAAGGAAAGAACAGGAATTTTAATAGCAGGCGCCAGGCCCATAAAAATTAAAATACCCAATGGCCGCAATATTTTCATTATTTAATATTGGTACTTTACACCCCTAAACTATTTAAATATGAAAAAAATCTTTTTGAGTCTTTGTACAGTGGTTTTAGCAACAATTTTTTTATCCTCCTGTAACAATGAGGTGGCTAAAACTGAAGCGCCTGCATTTAGCCTTGACAGCGCCAAGGCTGCCATTGCTGCCAGCAACAAAATTTTTGGCGAATGCTTTGCAACCGGGGATTCCACAAAATTTACCAGTTGTTATACCAGCGATGGTTGTATCAATCCTTCCAATATGCCAAGAATGTGTGGCCCACAGGCTATTACAGCGTTCTTTAATGGCGGGTATAAAATGGGGGTTCGCAATATTAAGCTTACTACCGAAGAGGTAATGGGTGGAAAAGATGCGGTTGTGGAAGTTGGTAAATATGAAATGTTTGTTGGCGATAATATTTCTGTTGAAAAGGGTAAGTTTATTGTTATCTGGAAAGAAGAAAACGGAAAATGGAAAATGCACAGGGATATCTGGAATTCTGATAATCCTGCTCCGCCGCCGCCTCCGGCAGCAAAGTAGAAAATAATTTTCTTTGTATACGCCGAAGCTTTGCTTCGGTTTTTTATTTCTTTTTTTCTGGAGAAAAATGTTATTTTCATTTAGTCTTATTTTGTCCTTCAGCAGGTTTTAAATTGTTAATGTATGGCAACCCGTAATTATTTCTCTTACCTTTTAAATCCGCTGGAGTTATTGCGAACAAAAAAGGTATTACAGGTAAACCCAACGATTGCTTCGTCAAGGATAGAGCCTGATGAAATAAAACTGGTTGTTCATGATTACACCGCAGCGCAATATGATTTTAAAGAGTTGAAAAGTGCTCCGGATTGTTTTCCTTATATAGATTCTCCTTCAGTTTCCTGGATTAATGTAGATGGCTTAAGAAAAAAAGATGTTGAGTTGATCTGCAATCATTATGGCATCCATAATTTAATTATAGAAGATATTTTAAGTTTTGGCCAGCGGCCTAAAATGGACGAAATAGACGGGCTTTTGTTTTGTGTATTAAACATGCTGTACTTCAATGAAAAAGATTCGGCTGTTGAAACAGAGCAGATCAGTATTGTGCTGGGCAAAAACTTTGTGATCAGTTTCCAGGAAGATGCGGCCAGAGATGTTTTTAATCCATTAAGGGACCGGCTAAAGGTTAACAACACAAAGGTCCGGCAAAACGGCGCTGATTTTTTGTTTTACTCTCTTATAGATATGATCGTTGATAATTACTTTGTGGTGATGGAAAAGCTGGGAGAAAAAATTGAAGGGCTGGAGGAGGATATTGTACGCAACCCCAACACCCGTAGCCTGGCTAAAATAAATATGCTTCGTAAGGAGATCATCATACTGAAAAGAAGTGTTTCTCCTGTCAGGGAACTGGTCAATGGTATTTTACGCAGCGATAGTGATTTGATCAATGAGCGTACGGAAAAATATTTTAAAGATATTTATGATCATATCTTACAGGCAAATGACCTGGCTGAGAACTACCGGGATATGATGATGAACCTGCACGACCTGTATCTAAGTAACGTGAATTTAAAAATGAATGAAGTGATGAAGGTAATGGCGGTGGTAACCTGTTTGCTTGCGCCGGCAACGGTAATCGGTGGTATATTCGGAATGAATTTTGAAATCATACCCCTGCTTCATAATAAATGGGGGTTTTTTATTTCGGTGGGGTTAATGCTGTTTATTCCGCTGGCAATGATTAGAATGTTTAAGAAGCGGGGTTGGTTTTAAACCTCTGTTGTTTTCGGTTTCTTATAAATTGGTACTGTACTACAGGGCTCTCCATACATTATACTTTTTGCCACAGGTCTTAGCAGGCCTGTGATAGCTACATATGCTGTTTCGGAAATCGGTACCTCGCCACAACCTTTTATTACCACCTTTTTGTCCGTATAATCGGCCGTGTTTATTTTAAAAATATTTTTTAAAAAAAGAGCTTTATGTAAAAATTCTTTATCTCCAAAAACAACTTCGTTGGCTATGGGTTCCAGGTAGCTTGCCGCAAGCATATAGGCCCACATAGGAATAACAGCGTCTGCAGAACAGGTAAGCGCTATATTTTTTCCTTTATAGATAGAAAGGTCCAGAGTCTTCATTGTTTCCCTGAATTCTTTTTCTTTCAGTATCAATCCCATGAACAAGTGGTCTTTCATATCAAATACCGCAGTCTCTTCTTTTGGGTAATATTCCTCCAGGTCAAGTGTAATCAGGCCGCTTTCAGATACTTTATTTACAATCATTCCATCCATGCGGCAAAGATAAACAAAACGGCTGCCACTTAAGCGGCAGCCGTTTCCTAATCCGGTAAAATATTATTAATAGAACTTACTTCTGTTATCTTTTATGCTGGCTTTTTTACGTATTCCCTCAAACCAGTTTGAAGTAACCTGGCCACGTAACATGCTTATTTGCTGAGTTCTAAATTGTGTTGTTTCTTCTGCAGTATTTGCTGCCTTGCCTGCTATACTGTTTAATTTAAAAACATATACGCCGGTTTTTCCTGCAATAGGTTCTGAAACCTTATTCATGTTGGCCTTATTAATGCTTGCTCCAATTAATTTTGGTTCGAACCCAATGCCCTTAATTTCCTGCGCCTTGAATGTTAGAGATGAGTCCTGGCCTGCGGTTAAAACTTCTTTACTATAAACAGCGGCTGCGCTCTCTAATGTCGTTTTGCCGTTTAGTTTTTTTATTATTTCTGCAGCTTTCTTTTCATCCCTGATCACACCCTCGGCCATTGGTCTTGCAGTAGCTGCGTCCTGCGTTCCCTCTTCCTGTATTTTATCTACAACGGCTACCACAAATTGATCTCCTATACTGTAAGGGTCGCTAACCTCTCCTTTCTTTGCGTCAAATATCCAGCGCACCAGTTGTCTTGCTTCCTGCAATTGTCCAACCTGGGCATCGTTTTCTTTTATTAAGCCGGGGTTAGTTATCTTTTGTATTCCGTTTTTCTTTAAATAAGCATCAAAGTTTTTTGGGTCTTTTTCTGCAGAAAGTTTTGTGGCTTCAAGACTGGCTTTATTGATTGTCTCCTCGCTGGCCAGTATTTCTTTAGCCATGAAGCCAATTTTATATGCCGGGCTCTGTCCTTTTTGTTTCAACACTTCAATTATATGATATCCGAATTGTGTTTTTACAATATCTCTCGACCCTTCTGGTTTTGTAAATACAAATTCATTAAATTCGGGAACCATTTGTCCGTAATAAATACTGGGGTATTCACCTCCCTTGTCTTTACTACCCTCATCTGTTGAGAATTGTTTTACCATAGTGCCAAAATCAGCACCGGCTTTAATTGCATTGAAAATACTATCTGCCTGCTTTTTTGCAATGCTATCTTCTAAAATTGGTTGGCCGTTTTGCGGGTTAACAGTACCAATTAGTATATGTCTGGCTTTTACACTGTCTGGCAAAGTTTTGCTTCCCAGTGTTTTTGCAAGTACATAATTTCCCTGGTCTACATAAGGGCCATATACTGTTCCTGCAGGAAATTTTACAATAGTATCAATTGCTATGCTTTTTATTTTTGATTTGGGTAAGTAGTTGGTATCAAAGTCAATGGCAGAAGTATTTCTGGCTAAAAAGGTTTTTACATTGGTTTCATTAATAAATTCTGCTTTTAATGATTCGATTACAGCTTTTGTTCTTGTACTGTCAGCTGCATTTGGTAATTGGCTGAAAGCAACATAAGAAATCATTCGTCCTTCTTCCTGCTTAAACAGGTCTTTATTCTTTTTAACATATTTTTCAATCTCTGCATCGCTTACTTTAATAGTACTGTCTGCAATAATATTATAAGGAATGGCAACATAGCTTATATTGGCAAAGTTTTTATTTTCCATAATATCTTTTTCCTCCATCCAGGCCGGGTAATAGGCACTGGCGTTTAAAAGAGCCAGATATTTTGTAGATACGCTTGCAATTTTTTGTGGGTCAATTACTTGTGCATCAATCATATCTCTTTGTTCGCCTTTCATTTTCTTGATATTACTAATAGCCTGGCTTACTTTACTCATATCAAGCATTCCGGTTGCGGGGTCTACCATTTGCTTATCCTGCATTAGTGGGTTAGATGGATCATTACTTGTTAAAACAGCATTAAGCTCTTTTGAAGTAAAATCAATTCCCAGTTTAGCCGCTTCATCATAAAATATTCTTTCTACCGTCATTTGGTTCCAGACCTGGTCACGTATCTGTCCAGAACGGGATGTACTCACCTTTGATCCGGATTGTTGTTCTTCCTGAGTCTCAATAACTTTTACCTTCTTATTAAACTCATCCAGCTCAATAGTTTTTCCGTTTACTTTACCAATACTGCCAGATGCGGAACTAAACATGTTATTACTACCCTGTTTGGCATCCATCAGTATAAAACCTATTAAGCTCAATGATATTACCACAATTACGATTGCAGCTCCTTTTTCACGAATTCCCTGAATAATTTGCATACTTGTTATTTAATTAAAATGGAGGGCAAAAATAGGGTAAAATTAGATAGATTAGGTTATTTAAGGTTATTAAACCCATTAAAATAGCTATTAATCAGTCAAAACGGGGCTTATTGGGCTTTTATTAGAATACACAAAAAAGAATTCTTTTTTCCTGGTTTTGGGTTTTACACATAATCTTGTTGGTAAACCCATATTACTGTTGGTAATCACATAATTTAAGCCTAAAAAATATGCGAAAAATGAGTAAATATTTAAGAAAGACCTGATCAATTATTTTTTGTGGTACAAACTTATTGTTTATACAATAAGTATTAACAGGGCTTAATTAATAATATTAAATTTTTCTTTCCCCATAAACAATTATTAACCGGTGTGTATAAAGATAAACTAATGGGGTAAACAGGTTACTTATAGCAGCTGCTTAACTCATCTATTTAAATGTTAATTTACTGTGGATGAGTGTTAATAAATTAAAGGTTTTAATTTTGTAACAAGTTTATCAATTATTCTATCCACAAATTAACAGCCCTAGTAGTAATAGATGATTATATAAATAAATAGTATTAATACATATTATGGTAGATATTAACACTGCAAAATCAACAATTAAAACCAGGGGTTTTCTGGATGTCAGTATTGACCCTAACCTTGATTTGTTTGCAGAGATAGAGTCGTTGAAAAAGGAAAAGAACGCAATCATTCTGGCACATTATTACCAGGAGCCGGATATACAGGATGTTGCTGATTATATAGGTGATAGTTTAGGTCTTGCACAAAAGGCAGAGAAAACAATTGCGGATATGATTATTTTTGCCGGAGTTCATTTTATGGCTGAAACTGCAAAGATCCTTAACCCATCTAAAAAAGTATTATTACCTGATTTAAATGCTGGTTGTTCATTAAGTGATTCGGCACCCCCACCATTATTTAAGTTATTTAAGGAAAAACATCCTGGCCATATAGTTGTAACCTATATTAATTGTTCTGCCGGTATTAAGGCACTAAGTGATATAATCTGTACTTCTTCTAATGCTCAAAAAATCGTTGAAAGCTTACCGGCAGACCAGCCAATAATTTTCGCTCCAGATAAGAACCTTGGGGCTTATATTAATAAGCAGACGGGTAGAAATATGGTATTATGGAATGGTGCCTGCATGGTTCATGAAATATTTAGTATGGAGAAAATTTTAAAATTAAAAATACGTCATCCAAAAGCTAAAGTAATTGCTCATCCGGAATGTGAAGCTCAGGTTTTAACTCTTGCTGATTTTATCGGTAGCACAACCGGTTTATTGAATTATACCCAGAAAAGTGAAGCTCAGGAATTTATTGTTGCAACCGAAACGGGTATTTTACACCAAATGCAAAAATATAATCCATATAAAATTTTTATACCTGCACCCCCTAATAATAATTGTGCATGCAATGATTGCCCACATATGAAATTAAACACCCTTGAAAAATTATATTTGTGCTTAAAGTATGAACTACCGGAAATTGAGATGGACGAATCACTACTGAAGGCAGCAAAGAAGCCAATAGATACGATGTTAAAAATAAGTGCTCAATATGGATTATAATATTATAAAAAAATAATAGAGCGTGGTTTAATAATCTGTCAAATTTTTGTAGATAAGGAGTTGACTTAAATTTTCTACCATAGATTGGTACTCCTTAAAGTATGATTACTGTAAAAAGGAAAAGTTGGTATTAGTGCAGAAGAATTACTGAAAAAAAGGAAATTTTGTAGTTTCTAATAATCAAAACTACATTCGTAAGAAATAAATAATTACAAACTCTCTATGTGATGAATCTGTTGCGGCATATCCCTTTCTTAAAAGCTGTGTTCGTGCATAGTATTTCCGCATTTGGAGGACCACAAGGACACACAGGAATGGTTTTAAAGACCTTTGTAGAGCGTAGAAGGGATCTTACAAAAGAAGAGCTGATGGAATATATTTCTTTTTGCCAGCTTTTACCGGGTGCTTCATCAACTCAAACACTAACTCTTATTGGATATAAACGGGGAGGAGTAAAGTTAGCAGTTCTTACTCTTGTTATTTGGATATTACCAGCGTGTACATTAATGGGGGGGTTATCTTTTATTGTAGGTAGTATTGAAAAAGAAGATATTCAGACAAGCCTGTTTCAGTTTATTCAACCAATGGCAATTGGCTTTTTAGTATATGCTGCAGTTAACGCATTTCATATAAGCGTTAAAAACCAAATCACAAGAATTATTATGTTCATTGCGTTGGTTGGCACATATTTATTTTTTAAAACCCCCTGGATAATTCCGATATTAATTATATCTGGAGGTGTTGTAACAAATTTCAGCAATAAACGTATTCCGGAAAAAGAGATTATAAAACCAAAACAAATTCGATGGACAAACATCTGGCTTTTTGTACTGATTTTTGCAATAGCAGGAATATTAAGCGAAACGGCGAGAAAACAAAACTGGGAGAACAAAAAGAGGTATAATTTATTTGAAAATTTTTATCGTTTCGGAAGTTTTGTTTTTGGAGGAGGAGACGTTTTAATTCCTTTAATGCTTGACCAGTATGTTGTAAGGCCCACATCAGAAAAAGTTGTAAAGAAAAACGCTGATGTATTAAAATTAGACAGAGAAGAACTATTAACAGGAGCTGGAATAGTAAGGGCAATCCCGGGCCCGGTTTTTTCAATTGCATCATTTATGGGGGGAATAGTATTAAAAAAAGAGGGTACAAGGGGCCAGCTGTTGGGTTGTATAATTGGCTCTATTGCTATATTTCTTCCTAGTGCACTTCTAGTACTCTTTTTTTTTCCGGTCTGGCAACAACTAAAAAAATTTGTAATTGTATATAGGTCACTTGAAGGAATTAATGCTGCAGTAGTCGGAATCATGATAGCAGCAACTCTTTATTTGTTAAAAGACGTTTCTATTGTTTCTTTTAATATAATTAGCCTGGTAAATATCAGTGTTATAGCCGGTACATTTTTAGCTCTTCAATTTTCAAAAACCCCCCCCCCACTTATTGTTCTGTTTTGTTTACTAATTGGCTGGATTTTTTAATCAGGTGCGGTAATATCCCCATTTTTCAATCTCTTCTTTAACAGAGTCAGGCACAAAAAAGCGAATTGACTTTCCGTGTTTAATAAACTCACGTATAAGTGTAGAAGAAATTTGAAGTAACGGGCCGTTAATTATGTTAATTTTGGCACCGAACGTTTCTTCTATATCAAACCCCGGTCTCTTATAAATATAAAAGAGATGATTTTTTACAATAGTTTCATAATTCTTCCATTTATTAAGATTCCTAAAACCATCACTCCCCATTATAATAGAAAATTCGTGCTCTGGAAATTTTTCTTTTAAATAAGATAAACTATCAACAGTATATGATGGTTTGGGTAGGCTAAACTCAACATTACTAGCCTTTAAATTCTTCTCACCATCTATAGCGGTCTTTATCATATGTAACCTATGATACATATTCAACAAATTTGTTGATTTTTTGAATGGGTTTTGTGGAGAAACAACAAACCAGACCTGGTTCAAATCAGAAGACATTAAGGAATAATTTGCAACAATTAGGTGTCCAACATGGACAGGGTTAAAGGAACCAAAATAAAGTCCAATTTTCATAAAGAGTTAAAAATCAAAGTAATAAAAAAGTTAGACAACCAGCACCTCTTCTACCCATATCATTTCCGCCTCATCTAAACGAAGGCTTAACCGATATCCAGCTATGGTTATTGAGATTGGATCCCCCAGGGGAGCAACTTGATCTACTCTTACTATTTCACCAGGAATACACCCCATTTCCATAAGTTTCAAAAAGAGATCATTAGTTTCAAATTCTTTTATAACCGCATTAGACCCTGCGGCCATTTCAGATAATTTTTTTTTCATTTATTTTATCAAATCATTTCAACCATAATTAAATTATTACAAATGTATCAAATCAATATTGTTGTATAATTTCGATATTAGAAAATCCCAATGCAAAAAATACAGTTTATTAATCATAAAAGAAATCCGGACCTTAGAAATAAAAAGCTCCTAAAGGTTTTTATTCTCGAATTATTTGCAAAGGAGAGAAAAAAAATAAAAAAAATAACATATATATTTTGCTCTGATAAACAAATTATTAATATTAATAAAATCTTTTTAAAACATAATTATTATACTGATATTATTAGTTTTGATTTATCGCAACTGCCAGAGGAGACAGAAGCAGAAATTTATATAAGCATAGACAGGGTAAAGGATAACGCTTCAAAAGAAGGGGTGTCTTTTAATGAAGAGCTACATAGGGTGATTTTTCACGGAGCCCTTCATTTTTGTGGTTATAATGACAAAAAAAGAGAAGAGGCAAAGGAAATGAGAAAAAAAGAAAACCAATATCTTAATAAGTATTTTGAATAAAGCTTTTACTTTATGCCAGTTTTGGATAATAAAATTGCTTGGTTTCACGTGGAACAAATAACCTCTAAACCAGATTAAAACTACAAAAAACGATCACTTATCTTTGCTGATTAGAATGTTTCCAAAATACGACATAATAGTAGTGGGCGCCGGCCATGCCGGATGTGAATCAGCCGCCGCCGCTGCAAACCTTGGCAGTAAGGTTTTATTGATAACCATGAATTTACAAACGATTGCTCAAATGAGCTGTAACCCAGCTATGGGGGGTATTGCCAAGGGGCAAATTGTTCGTGAGATAGACGCAATGGGTGGATATAGCGGGGTGGTTACCGATAAAAGCATGATTCAATTCAGGATGCTGAATAGATCAAAAGGGCCAGCCATGTGGAGTCCAAGAGCCCAAAGCGACAGAATGTTATTTTCAACCACATGGAGAGAAATGCTTGAGAACACAAAAAACATAGATTTTTATCAGGATACTGTAACCGGGATATTAGTAAGTGATAAAAAAATAACTGGGGTTTGCACAGGATTAGGGCATAAAATAATGGCAAAATCAGTTATTTTAACCAATGGAACTTTTCTTAATGGAGTAATTCATATTGGAGAAAAAAATTTTGGTGGTGGAAGAATGGCAGAAAAACCGTCAATTGGAATTACCGAACAACTTGTTACTTTAGGGTTTGAATCTGACAGACTAAAAACTGGAACTCCTCCAAGAGTTGATGGCAGGAGCCTTGATTATTCAAAAATGGAAGAACAAAAAGGAGATGATGAAATTGTAGGGTTTAGCTATTTAAGCCTTAATCTGATTAGGCCAGAGCTGCAAAAAAGTTGTTGGATTACTTATACAAACGAAAAAGCACATAACCTTTTAAAAACGGGTTTTGAGAAAAGCCCAATGTACCAAGGAAGAATTCAGGGGACTGGCCCAAGATATTGCCCAAGCATAGAAGATAAAATAAACCGCTTTTCACAACGGGATAGACATCAATTATTTGTAGAGCCAGAGGGACACAATACTATTGAAATATACGTCAACGGATTCTCCACTTCATTGCCAGAAAATGTTCAATATCAATCACTTAGATTAATTCCTGGGTTTGAAAATTGTAAAATGTTCAGGCCAGGATACGCAATAGAATATGATTATTTTCCACCGACACAACTTAAACTTAGCCTCGAAACTAAACTAATAGAGAACTTGTTTTTTGCGGGCCAAATAAATGGAACAACCGGTTATGAAGAAGCCGCATGTCAAGGGTTGATGGCCGGAATAAACGCCCATCAGAAAGTTAGGGAGCAAAATCCTTTTATTTTAAAACGAAGTGAAGCTTACATTGGTGTTCTAATTGATGATTTGATAAATAAAGGCACGGATGAGCCCTACCGTATGTTTACAAGTCGGGCAGAATTCAGGACTTTATTGAGACAGGATAATGCAGATCTGCGGCTTACCGAAAAAGCTTATCTATTAGGCCTTGCTTCTCAAGAAAGAATGGATACAGTAAAAACCAAAAGAGAAAATGTCGAAAATATAAAAAAGACACTATCTGTATTAAGTATAGAGCCTGAAGAATCCTCCCAATATTTAGAGAGCATTCAATCATCAACATTACTTGCCAAACAAAAAGCATCTCAAATTTTATTGAGACCAATGGTTGGAATAAAAGAAATGATAGAAAATATCCCAAAAGTAAAAGAAACCCTTAGGGATTATGACAATGAAACCCTTGAACAAGCAGAAATACAAATTAAGTACGATACTTATATTGAAAAAGAAAAAGAACTGGTTTCAAAAATGAGTCAGCTCGAAGACTTAATAATACCTGATAATTTTAATTATGAAAAATTGGTTTCGCTTAGTAACGAAGCCCGGCAGAAGTTTACAAAAATAAAACCAGGAACATTAGGACAAGCATCAAGAATTTCGGGAGTTAATCCAAGTGATGTTCAAATTCTAATGGTTTTTATGGGAAGATAAAATACGAATATTATGAGCCTGAATTTTTTAACAGATACCCCCAAAGAGTTAATATTTGAAACTGTTGCAGAGCACCTGCATCTTAAAAATTTAAAAATTAATAAGCAGGATAACACGAGGCCCTGGGGCGGATTTTTTGTAATAGATGAAGCAGAGGCAGAAAAATTTATACAATTTTACTTCCCACTCCTCACCCAGGAAGAGTTAAATATTTCAGGCAAACTAAGCCCCAAAATATTAGTGGTAGCGCCAAATAAAAGATTAAGCTGGCAGTATCATCATCGACGTGCAGAAATCTGGAAATTAATTGGAGGAACTGCAGGAGTTGTAACTAGCGATACTGATGAAGAAAAAGAGACCAGATATTTAGGTATTGGAGATATTGTTCAACTTAAACAAGGGGAGAGACACAGACTGATTGGCTTAGAAAGCTGGGGAATAATTGCAGAGATCTGGCGCCATACTGATGCTAAAAGCCCCAGTGATGAAGATGACATAGTAAGGGTTCAGGATGATTTTGGAAGGTAAAATTATTCTACAGACGAAGGGGAGCCTTTTTATTTACAGCATCAGAATCTTTGAGCGTTTCCAAAACCATCCTTACTTCACCATAACTGATATCTTTTGGTAAATTATCAATTAATGTTTTATGGCTCAGGGAACCGTGTTTGGAAACAGCCCCTTTGACTAATTCCTGTTTTTCTTTACTTACCAATTCGTTGATATTAATTTCACCGACCCCTACAAAATATGCAAGGTGACCCTCAATGGTACTGGTTGCTAAATTTCTTTCTTTCGCAATAGCAGCAGTATCTTTTCCCTCTTTATATAAATTTAAAGAAATTGTTTTAGTATCAAGTTTTGTTTCAGAAATTTTCGGCGCTCTCTCTTTTTTGGGCATATATAATTTTGCGCCCATGTTGCTTTCCAGATTATACCTTTCACAAAAACTTTCAACAGCCTCAAGTATTTCCTCTCCATATTTTTCGGCCTTAGCTTTTCCAAAACCGCTGATTTGCATTAAATCTTTTTTGGTCAGCGGCAGGTAAGTACAAATTTCCTGTATCGTAGCCTGATTTGCAACCATATAAATCGGTTGACCGGTGTCAGCACAAATTGTATTTCGCCAACGCCTTAGCGTATCATATAATTCAGCATTTGACAAACCAGCTTGAACCTCCTTCGTCTCACTTGCATAACAGTTAATATTATACCGGGGCTGAACATATTTTAATTTATGCTGTAAAAATCCAGTAATAGAAAAAGGCTGTTTACAAAATTGCATATAGAAATTACAAATATACAGAGCCAAACCAAAGTCATTTAGTTTCTCATTAATTGGAGTAGCCGTTTCCTTATGCTCTGTTATTAATGGGTGATTTCTTAATTCTTTAATGTAACCATCTAATTTTGGAACAAAATGATTGGAAGCGTCAGAGATTCTTTTTTGCAGCAGTGCGTTATTTTCTATGACCGCCCCTCCTTTCATTAGCTCTGCAACCAGTCCGATGAATTTTAAGCCAACAGGTTTATCCGTAGCTAAGCGTTGTTTAAAATTTTCAATCCAGTCAACAGCCCCAGCATTTAATTTTTCTTTATGTTGTTTTATCTGAAAACCTAATTGCTCAACGACTACTGTTATTTCGGCAAAAGAAAATATTTCTTCCAACAGTTGTTGTGTAAATAATTGCCTTGCCCCGGCAAACCGATCTTCTAAAGAGCCTTTATAAGAAAGCGATTGTTGACCTTTAATTACATTTTCATTACTGTATATGGCCGCCGAAGGGATCTTACTCAATAAAACTATACCCCCTAAGCTTGTACAACGGCTTAATGCTACATACACTTGCCCGCTGCTAAATGCAGCGCCGGCATCAATCATTACTTTTTCAAAAGTCAAACCCTGGCTTTTGTGTATAGTAATGGCCCACGCAAGTCTTAGGGGATATTGTGTAAAGGTGCCTAGCGTTTCCTGTTCAATCTTTCCATCAGCACGGTTTAGTGTGTAACGGCTGTTTTCCCAGGTGTCCAACCCTACCTCAATATCGATGCCATCACTTTCCACAATTATTTTTGCTTTTTCTAGAGATTTTATCACTCCGATTTTACCATTGTAATATCGTTTTTGAATCATATCACTTTTTAAAAACATCACTTGAGCCCCCTCTTTTAGAGACAACTCAAAATCTACCGGGTACATATTTTCCGGAAAATCATTTTCAATTTCAGCCTTGTAAGTAAACGTAGCCTTGTCAATTTTATATAGTTGCTGTTGGTTAATCAGGTCGGCCTGGTTATTGTGAGAGGTAAGTGTAATATATTTTTCATCTGGCGATGGGCTAAACCCGGGGTCAAAGCGTAAATGCAAATCTTCAAAATCATCTGATTCCATATGGTTGTTACGAACCTTGTTAAGCAACCGTACAAAACTTTCTTCTTTCTGGCGGTAAATTTTATTTAGCTCTATTAGTAATGGCGATTGCTCTTTAATAGCCAGGCTGTCAAAGAAGAAAGGGGATGCATAATATTCACTTAATATATTCCATTCATGGTTTTGCACCACAGGAGGTAGCTGGTGCAGATCGCCAATGCATAATAATTGAACGCCGCCAAAAGGTAAATGATAATTTCTCCTGGCGTGTTTTAAAATAGTATCAATAGCGTCCATCACATCGCACCGCACCATGCTTATTTCATCAATTACCAATAATTCCATTTTACGTAGTATCTGCAGCCGTTGTTTATTATACCTGATTTTCGCAAGCAACTCATCTTTATTATTTTTTGTAGGAAGAAAAGGATGAAAGGGTAATTGAAATAAGCTATGCAGCGTAACGCCTCCGGCATTTATTGCAGCCACACCCGTTGGAGCAGCCACTATAATATTTTTTGTAGAATTATCTTTCAGGTATTTCAAAAAAGTAGTCTTGCCTGTACCTGCTTTTCCTGTAAGAAAAAGGTTTTCGTTTGTTTCAGTAACAAAGCGATAAGCCAGGTCAAAGAGTTCATTTCTTTCTATTGTTTGCATTGTAATAAAGATAAGAGGATAAAAAGAAAAGGGCGCTGATTAAATTGATTAATCAACGCCCGGTAAAAATTAAGCTGTTGGTTTTTCACCACCCATCAGCAGTAACTCATTTACCTGAACTTCGGTAATGTATTTTTTATTGCCGTCTTTATCATTATAACTGCGGTTTATGAGCTTGCCCTCAATGGCAACTTCTTTACCCTTAGTTAAATACTTTTCAGCAATATCTGCAACCTTACCCCAGGCCACCAAATTGTGCCAGGTTGTTTCGGTTACTTTTTCACCCTTAGCGTTACGATAGCTTTCATTTGTTGCTACACTAAAGCGGGCAAGTTTTTTACCAGATTCAGTAGTTTTTACTTCTGGTGCGTTTCCTAAATGTCCAATTAACTGAACTTTGTTTTTTAATGCGTACATAGTTTTAAGTTTTGTGTCTTGCCTGAGGCTAGACGGTTTTTAATTTATTTCAACCAACCGGTAAGACGTCATTTCCGATTGACAACACAAAGATGCGGCGGCAAAAAAGCGGTAGTCGGAGATTATACTTTTACTTACCTTTATAAGCGTATGTAAACGGGTATATCGGAAAAAAAGAAAACATAATATTTACCAAACTCAATCCTGTACTATGTTAAAGCAAAAAGAAGAAAAAATCTGCCTGCTTTGCAATAAGGTGCTTAAAGGACGAAGCGATAAGAAATTTTGCGACGATTATTGCCGGGCGGCCTATAATAATGATCTAAAAAGCGCTTCAAATAACTTTATCAGGAATGTAAATAACGCGTTGGGTAAAAACAGGCGAATACTTGAAAACCTTCTTCGCGATAACGAGGCAACCGCAAAAGCAAACAGAGATAAGCTTATTGAAAAAGGGTTTCAATTTAAATACCTGACAAATATCCATAAAACAAAAAACGGTCACACATACTATTACTGTTATGAATATGGCTATCTACCCCTGGAGAATAATTGGTTTTTGATTGTTAAAAGAAACGAAGAATAAAATTTGATTCATGCCGCAAGCAACAATTAAATCATATTTCCTATCTGAGATTATGCAAAAATTATAAAGTATTTTTACTGGCTTAATTAATGAATTTGCGATTGTTTTTAAATAGACCTGCCCGAATTATTATTTCATTTGTGTTCATATTTTGCATTTCGCAAAAAATAAATGCACAATGCGGCACCCCTATTTCCACATTTCCTTATAACGAAGGGTTTGAAACCACCAATGGCGGCTGGACAGCAGGTGGCGCATTATCTGACTGGATATGGGGCACACCGGCAAAAACAATAATTAACAGCGCAGCCAACGGAACAAAATGCTGGATCGTAGGTGGTTTAACCGGAGGTAGTTACAATGATGCCGAAGCATCCTGGTTGCTAAGCCCGTGCTTTGATTTTACGAGTCTTCAATATCCATACTTATCATTCAATGTCTTTTGGGAAATGGAAAGAAGGTTTGATGGCGCAGGATTTCAATACTCAACTAACCTGGGTGTAACCTGGACAAATGTTGGAACCGTATCGGACCCGGTAAATTGTTTAAACGAGAATTGGTTTAATTTTTCTCCAATTACTTATTTAAATACGCTTGCCACAGTAAGAGACGGTTGGTCGGGAAATATTCAACCGACTTCAGGTAGTTGCCAGGGCGGTGGCGGAAGCACAAGGTGGGTAAGCGCCAAACATACTATGCCCAACCTGGCAGGTATGCCAAACGTGATTTTCAGATTTATTTTTGGGGCAGGCACCCAATGTAATGCTTACGAAGGTTTTGCCGTTGATGATATCTTGATTTCAGAAGCGCCACCCAACAATGCAGCGTTTACTTATTCCTGTATCAATAATACAACAGTAAATTTTTCAAACAATTCAGCTCTTTGTCCTGCAACAGCCTGGGATTTTGGAGATCCTTCATCGGGAACAAACAATACATCAACCCTGGCCAACCCTGCCCATGTTTTTTCTGCACCCGGAACTTATACCATTACATTAAATGCGACCGGTCCGGCAAATGCGCCATCATCAACATCACAAATAGTAAATATTCTGGGCTTAACAACATCAGTTATTTCTAACAATAATTGTTTTGGAGATAATAATGGGTCTGCTTCCGTTAATGTTATTCCTGTTTCAGCCGCACCCTTTTTTTATTCATGGAACACAACGCCAACACAAACAACAGCAACAGCAACAGCCCTTGCAGGAGGAACATATACAGTTACCGTAAGTGCGCTGAATAGCTGCACCACTACCGCTACAGCTATAATAACAGAACCTGTAGCATTAACACATGGCGTAAATATTATTCAACCCGGGTGTGCAGTTACAACAGGCTCGGCAACCATAACAGAGAGTGGTGGCACAGCCCCTTATACCTATTCCTGGTTTCCTTCAGGCGGTATTGGCCCTACAGCTAGCGGGCTTTCGCCGGGAAATTATATAGTAACTGTTACAGACAGTAAATTATGTAAAGAAGACATCAATATAATTATTGCAACTGCTACAGCACCTAATATTAATATTGTAAATAGCAAAGACGTAAGCTGTTTTGGACTAAGCGACGGCAATGCTACAGTACGGGTTACCGGAGGCAACCCCCCATATAACTATAGTTGGAATACAATACCTGTACAAAACACAGCAACAGCAACAAATCTTCCGGCAGGAAATTATTCAGTAACAGTTACAGACAATAATGGATGTTCTGCAGGAACATCAGTTCAGATTACTCAACCACTAAATGGTTTTTGTGGCGAAGTGTATTTTCCTAATTCATTTACGCCAAACGGAGATACAAAGAATGACGATTTTGGACCACTTGGAAATATTACTGCAATCAGCAATTATCACTTACAGGTTTATAACCGGTATGGAGAAATAGTGTTCAGCAGCAGAGACCCGTTTGAAAAATGGAATGGTTTTTATAAATCAAAACTAAACAGCCCGGGTAGCTTTGTTTGGTTTGTTGCTTACACGTACAAGGGCCGGCTCAAACGATCAGAACAGGGAACGGTTACTATAATAAGATAAATTAAACTATTGTATTGAAAATTCTGCTGTCTTATTTTTTGGAAAAACCACAAAACTCTTGGGTTCTTTTATCTTTTCCTTTGGAAAATCTTCAGCCTGCAATTCAATCCTCCGGGTAATATCACTCAAAGAAGAAAGACGTTGTAATGTATAAGGAATAGTATCAAGCCCTGATGCAAATTTTAAGATATAACTGTAGATAGCAAACAGGCTTCCGGCCATAATGGTTGTGCTGTGAAGGTTCTTGGATATTATTAAAGAAACCGCAATTACAACAAGTACCATAATTTCCATGAAGCCAAAATTCCAGGCTTCTTTATCTGAAATACGAACCTGCCACTTGCGTAAATTATTATAATGATGACGAATGGTTGTGTTATCTCCGTTCGAGATAATGTCTACCTGCTTTTCCAGCTCATCATTTTTATGTTTATTAAGCTGTTTCATTTTTTTTCCGTAGAAAAAACTTATGATTACAACCGGGGCTAAAATTACAAGACAAATGCCAACAACAGTTTTATCATAAAAAAACAATAAAATCAACGAACCTAAAATATTGTACGCTGCTTCAATAACGTATACAAGGTCGTGTTCTAAAAAATCAACAAACTCCCTGGCTAGCGTAGAATGAGCACTTAATTTAGATACTTCAATTTTATTATACCTGCGGCTCAAAAATTTTATAACCAGTGAATTGTAAATAGCCGAATAAGTACGGGTATCATACATATGACGGATAGTTCCAACTACTAAATAAATAAGATGAACTATGGTTAAAACAATTAATCCCCTGTAACTTCCCTTTATAAGATCGTTAATAGCCTCACCAAAAAAATAAAATCGTAATAAGCCACCCAACATCTCCAATGAAAAAAGAGAGTAAGTAAATATCAATTGATACTTATGCTTCATCATCAAGCTCCGTAAAATCTGAAATCTGGACATAATTTTTTCTTTTGATTCTTAAAACATCTAAATAAAAGCCAAAAAGGCCACGTGAATTTGTAACGAGGTTAGTAAGACGGGAAAAACACTGTTGCGTTTAATTGCTGCGGAGGGCCTCCCTTTCGGTAACAGAATTATTAACTATTCCTGTAACCAGGCCACAACAATTGGTTGAGCCGCACTGGCAGTTAAAAGGCTCCATATTCTCATCCAGGAAGGTTGCGTAGTTGAGGGTTAGTTCTTCGCCTTTAACTATATTTCGCAAGGCTACTACATTTAGTCCTTCATAAGCGGTGTTCGGATCACAACTGTGGTTTTGAGGAGCCCAGCCGGACGGATCATTATCCCACAGCAAAAATACCTCTTTGCTGAGAGGATAAGCGTATTTTCTAAAAGTTTCCTTTTCCTTAACATTCCAATAACGCTCAACATAATTACGGGTAATAATGCGCTGTTCCATCCCCTCACCCCTAAAAATCAATTCTTTAGCAGCTATATTCTGCGTTGCATAAATACCATAGCCCGCAATAGCATTGCCCTTCATAGTGTATTTTTTTTGCTTACGTTGATGGCGGGCAATACCTTCTTTAATGATATTTTTAAGAAAACCTGCCTGGCCAATACCATCACATTTTAAGATATAATCAGCCGACCCTTCATAACCATCTTTATAAAAAACAGAACAGGTAAAATTTATTTCCAGGAAGAATAATTCATTTTTTTTATTGACCCTGAAATCCAGCCGGGCATAACCTACTCCGCCAAAGCCCTGGAAAATTTGCAAGGCCGCATCTTTCAGCTGTTCCTCCAGAACCAGGTCGTTGCATGGAATATTTGCCTCAGGGTGAAGTTCAGATGTTTTTAATGCATAGGTTTTGAACTGAAACCCCTTTGGGAAAATGTACTCAACAGGCTTGAAAGCTGAACAGGAGCCTTTGTCATTGGCAACCACCATTACGGTAAATTCCCGGCCACTGATATATTCTTCAACTAGTAAAGGCCCATATTCGTCTATAATTGAATTTGCTTTTTTTATAAGACCTTCTTTATTATGAACGAGTGAATTTTCATCAACACCCAAACTGTCTCCGGCCTTATCCGGTTTTACAAATAAAGGATATTGCAAATGCCTGCACTCCTTTTCAATACTATCAACAGTTTCAATTAATGCAAACGCCGGCGTTTTTGTACCTACTGTGTAAGCCACATATTTCATCAGGTCTTTTGGGGGGTCATACAGGATAGATGTTGGCCCGGTAAACGGAAGATTAAGTAATTCCATATAATAGATCACATCAACCGAAGGAATGCTCCATTCCAGATAACCTTCGCAAAGGTTTACAAAAATGTCGTAGTTATTTTTCTTTAACTCTTTAAGTTGTTTATAAGTAGAAAGTTTATTTAACAAAACATGATCGAAAGTTGCATTTGGCATCAGGTGACTCAGGTTCCTGGCAGGATCGTAATTTTGATAATCTACATCTGATGTGGAGTAATCGGGCTGAAGAACACAAACTTTCATAATGACTATTTTACCGGAGGGCTTTTTAAGAAATACCCAGCGAACCCTTGCGTTTTAACGCTTTTGCAGTTACTTTCTTTCTTTGATAAGCATCATTTATAATAGCTACAACTAATTGAGTAAATGTTTTGCCGCTTAGTCTTAAGATAGCGCCAATAGAAGTATAATCTTCATCCTCACTCAAACCGCATTGAGCATTTACTTCCAGCACATAAATTTTTCCCGTTTCTTTATCCATACGAAGATCAACCCTTGTATAGCCCTTGCCTTTGGTCGCAACATAGGCGTCCCAACTGATCCTTTTTATTTCATCAATCAAAGAGGCATCCGGAAGTTCATATTCATAAAAATTACCTTCATTGGGCATTGGCTTTTCTTCTTCATAAATTTCCCAAAGCCTGTCGAAGCTTAAAAATTTTTCTTTATCGGGTAAAGAAGGGTGAAAAATGCGTTCTACAGGCTCATATATTTTTGCATTTCCCGGCTTATCATAAGAACCTACAATCAATACAGTAAATTCCGGTCCATTAATAAAGGATTCGGCAATAATACCATCGCTGGTTAATTGCCAACCACGATAACCGTCAAACATATTTTGTACCTGTTTGTTCAGATCTTCTGATGTGCACACAACATTTCTTACACCAACACCCATACTGCCACCAGAAACAGAGGGCTTTACAATAACCGGAGAGCCCAGTTTAATAAGAACGTCATTAATATTTTGTTCTCTAGTCATTATAGCTTCCCATGCCGCATTAGATACACCGGCATTATCAAAAGCCTGCTTCATGGGTATTTTAGAAGTGGTAATATGGTAAAAGTATTCATCAGAGCCGGTATACAACAGACCCTTTTCTTCCAGGAGCTTAACCACGGATATCCCGGGAGTGCCGTTCACTTCATCACCGTCGCAAAGATTAAATATCAGGTGGATCTTATTATCCTTTTCATTTTTCCTGGCAATGCTTTCTATAACTGTCCTGTAATTATTTATAGTAACGGGCTGCCATTTCCATTCCACATCCAGCTCATTGAATGTTTTTGTGTATTCTGCTATGCTTTGAGAAAAATCATAGTAATAATCAATATTAGGATCTTTGGTCTCCAAATGTGGAGCCAGCACCCAAACATATAGCTGGTTTAATGGAACGGCTGATAAAAAAGAGTTAGATGGAGCCATACAGGGAAAAATGTATTACAACGACAGTGTTTGTTTTACCTGTGATTTAATAAAATCAGTCAACCGGTACTTTGCCAATGTCTCCACAGAAAGATGCGAAGCACCATTAATTAATTGTAAACATTCACCGCTTCCACAATTGCAAACAAAGGGTTGTGCCATTTCCCATTCGGTACTCGGATAGAAAAAAGTGAATTCATCTCCGGGTTGCAAAGGGGCAATACATAGCAACTGCATTGCAGCCGTGTTAAAAAAAACATTAGGCTCACAACTGTGATTGATGTATTGCAAAAACTCTGGCATCAGTGTAATGTGCCTGTCAGCGCCGGTTTGCACGGTTAAGTAAGTTGCATACGACTGTGTAATACCTGCGCCAAAATCGCAGATAATATCTCCGGGAGCAAAGCTAACGGCAGCGTGCAATGATTTTTGATTGGAAGAATTATTCAGTAACACATTTGCAAAAATGTGATTGCTGATAACTTCGGAGGATGGGGTAGTAATAGTAGTTGTTATCATGCGAATTTAGAATGGAATAACCTGCAATGGTTTAAAATAGTTTAAAAATTGAGTTTTAATGTTCAGTTATATATAGTAAATGTATAAAAGCATTGATTAATAAAAAAGATTATTGCCAATTATTATTGATTAGTGGATTAATTGGGATATTGTGTGTATAACCAACATATAGCACCGGGCAATAAAAAATGAATTGATATGATAGCAAATAAACGTGGTCGAGCAGACCCCAACCTGCTCATACAACCGACTGGTATAAAAATGCCCTTTGGAAAATTTAAAGAAAGGTTGCTACGCGATTTGGCCATATCCTGTCTGGAGTGGTTTCAGCGCAAGGGCTACCCAAAAGGAACGTTGGGCGTATTGCCTGAAACACTATATGAAATAAAGATCACTGGATATGGAGATTTACCGGTACCAATAAATCGATAATCTTCAAATTTTTTACGGGAAAAGCTTGACATAAGGAATTATTAATTGTAGCTTTAGTTGTTCTTTTCTTATTAGAAAACTATGTTTTTATGAGCTTGCTACATCAAATGAATGAGTGGAGCAAAAAACATCATCCCAAATGGCTTGTAGTTTTAAGAGTGGCCCTTGGGCTTTGCCTTTTTTTGAAAGGGCTTTGGTTTATAGAAAACAACGTTATCCTTAGCGAAGCAATTTCCCGGGGGTCTTTTATTCAAAAAGCAGTATGGTTAAACACTGTAATTCCATGGCTGCATTTATTAGGCGGTGCCATGATCCTGGTTGGTCTGTTTACACGTTTATGGTGTTTGGTTCAAATTCCAATTCTTGTTGGCGCAATAATATTGATTTATGCCAGGCATGGTTTTTTTGCAGGAGAATCCGATCTTTTGTTTTCAATCATTGTGTTTATACTATTGATTTTCTTTTTTATTGAAGGCGGTGGCCCCTTATCGCTCGATAATTATTTGAGAACCTCTTCTAAAACCAATAAATAGCAGCAGAAACAAAAAAGCTCAGGACCAAAAGTTAGTGTTGAGTCCTGTTTGTTAGCTCATTTCAGCAAACATCAAAAAAATATATGGGTTGAGAGACCATTCATCGTTCATATCCTGGTTAAAATCACCATATCTCAAGTCTAGTAAATTTCCGGATCCGTTGACCTCCCAAAGGGTAAGCGCTTTTTTACCGGTACCTGTTTGATAGATTTCCGGGATCATCTCCTTTAGCATACCATTCCAGCAAAGGTTAATGAGTGTTTCTTTTTGAGAAAGCTTTTTGGAATTGTTGCCATTCTCTCTTTCGCACCAATCTCTTTGAAAAAAATGGCTATCGGGTAGTAATAAGATTTCCTGGTTGGTGGGTAACTTTTCCAATTTTGAGCTTTTTAGTGCTCAATGTTATGATGATATTTAATGGTAAAAACTATAAATAGCAGTTATAATTTATTGTTAAGAATACTTTTTTTGTTACGAGAATTAGTATAAAGGCAAAGCAGCTAATACTTAAAATCAACCTGTGCAAGCAGCTTGGTTCCTGGGTCAATAATAATTTTTTGCGGGGCCGTTTTTACCCGAACCCTGTAAATATTCTGCTTTTTATTCAATTTGAATTTAACTATTTCGGGAACATCGCTTCCGGCTTTATAAATACCAATTTCAACAGGCACGTCAAACAGATATTCACCAGCATGGCTTTGTTCAAGGGTAATGACCACCTGTTTTTTTAATTCATCATATGCCCCTGTTCCTTTTAACTTTAAATTATCAGCCCTCTTTAACCATTGCTGAAAAAAAGCAGCCAGGCCTTTACCGGACGCCTTCTCCATTTCATTTATAAAATCATCTGTAGTGGCATTAGAGTTCATAAATTTTTTATAATAGGACCGGATGCCTTTTTTAAATTCATCCCTCCCAATTAATTCTCTAAGCATATGTAATACCCATGCCCCCTTTTGATAGGTTATAGTACTGGTAACGGCGTTTTTTTCTGCTGAACGGTCACTTATAATACTAAAATTGGAATCCTTCTCCGCATATTTATAAACAGATTTTTTAGCACCCTGTAACCCACTTATATACTGATCATAGCCGTATGCATTTTCTATAAACAGCAATGTAAAAAATGTGGCGAAGCCTTCACTTAACCAGGCATCATCCCAGGTTGTTTCAGTAACTGCGTTCCCAAACCACTGATGAGCCAATTCATGTATAACTACATTTCTTACCCTTTCATCTCTTTTCCCCGTAATAAGATTTTCTCCGTAAAATATAGCTGATGAGGTTTCCATACCGCCTCCTATGCTTGGTGATTGTACATTGGCAAGCTTTTCATAAACATACGGACCCACATAATCACTAAAAAATTGCATTACCTGTTTAGTTGGTTCGGCAAAATCATAGAACCCCGCCCCCCTGCTTTTTGGATATACCCATGACTGTATTGACTTTCCATCAAAATAATCAACATACTGTACTGCAAATTCAGATACGCCCAAAACAAATAACCAGCAAGACACAGGAACAGATTGTTTCCAGTGGGTCAGTTTCGTTACGCTATCCAGGTTCGATTCTTCCAGAAGCAAACCATTTGAAATAACTTTATAGTGTGCCGGGGCTGTTACAATAAATTCTGAAGTTGCCTTTTCATAAGGATGGTCAACTGTAGGCAACCAGTGCCTTGCTTTATTGGGCCAGTTATCACAAAAAAAACTCCTGTCTCCATGTTTTGTCGGGCCGATTATTAAACCCGTTTCGGGTACGCCATGATATTTAATAACAAAAATAATTTCTTTTCCGGCAACGGGGGAGCTGGGTAATTGTATAAAAACTTCATCATTAACGTGTGTAAAAGATACCGGCTCATTGCCAAGGGTTATTGATTCAATGGCCATTCCCTTTGCTTTTCTTAATTCTGTTTTATTTATTAAGTCAAGCCTGATCTGAGTAACGTCATTTTTCTTAAATAAAACTGTGATCGATACTTTTCCAAATATTTCATCAGACTTATCCGATAGGTTTAATTCAAATGCATAATGAATGATATCAACAGAATAGTTTCGGGGATACTTATCTGCATAGCTGCTTTGTATAGACAGGAGATTAAAAATGGATAAAAGAATTAGCTTAAGATTTCTCATTACATTATTTTTTGGAGATGTCCACAAATCCCGAAACCGACCTGATAATAAATATAACACAATAATTACCGATGAATAACACCGGAAGTTGTATGGAACAAAAAACCCGGCAAAAATGCCGGGATTTGTGGTGTGGGGCGGGATTGAACCGCCGACACAAGGATTTTCAGTCCTTTGCTCTACCAACTGAGCTACCGCACCATCCATATCAATATTGAATACGTAATATTTAATATTGGGCAGCAAAAATACGGGTTTCCGCCAAATATTAAATATTCAATCTAAAATATTCCATTAATTTCCATACTCACATAAAAACTTGATCCGCATAAGCTTTAACTGTTCCCAGTTAAAATTACTGTCGGCCAGTTCCTCCTGTGCCACCTGTAAAGAGGAGGTTTCGCAGCTTTTGAAATAATCCATAATTTCATCCTGTTCATATTCATCCACCATTTCATCTATTGCATAATCCAGGTTTAGCTTTGTTCCGCTTGCCACAATGGTTTCCATCTCTTCCAATAATTCATCAATACGAAGGTCCCTGGTTTTAGCAACAGTTTCCAGCGGTATTTTTTTATCTACATTTTGAATAATAAAAATTTTATTATTATTCCTGTTTACCACACTCTTCATCACAAAATCATCCGGCCTAACAATATCATTTTCTTCCACATACTTAGCGATCATATCAATGAATGGTTTCCCGTACCGTATCGCTTTTCCTTTACTTACTCCACTTATTTTTTCCAGTTCTGTCATAGTGGTTGGGAACATGGTAGCCATATCTTCCAGGCTGTTTTCTAAAAAGATAACAAAAGGAGGGAGGTTCTTTTCTTTAGCTACTTTTTTACGAAGGTCTTTTAAAAGCGCCATTAAATTCTCATCAGCTGAAGCAGAATCGGCAGCAGCCTGTTCGCTTTCTTCATCATCGGCATTCGCTTCCTCAAATAAATTGTTCAATACAATTTTAAAAGAAGTTGGTTTTTTTAAAAAAGCAGCTCCTGCTTTTGTGATCTTTAAAAGACCATACTCCACAATATCTTTTTCAATTAATCCAGCCAGTAACATCTGGCGGATCAGGCTATTCCAATAATGATTCTCTTTATCATTGCCGCTGGCAAATACATCTAATTCTTCATGCCTGTACATTTTTACCTGTGGGGTTGCTTTACCGGCAAGGATGAGCAATGTGTATTCAACAGGAAACTGTTCGCCAAGCGCCTTAATAATTTTTAGAACGATCACAGCGCTGTCTTTCGCCTCAACCTTTTCTTTTGGTTGTAAACAGTTATCACAATGACCGCAACTTTTTTTATCATCGTAATGTTCGCCAAAATAATGAAGTAAAATTTTTCTGCGGCATACGCTGCTTTCGGCATACGCCACGGTTTCGTTTATTAACTGTGCGCCAACCTCTCTTTCACTAAGCGGTTTATCTCTCATTAAATGTTCCAGCTTGGCCACATCTTTGTGTGAATAATAGAGAATACACTTTCCTTCCATTCCATCTCTTCCGCCACGTCCGGTTTCCTGGTAATAATTTTCTATTGATTTTGGAATATTATAATGAATTACAAAACGAATGTCCGGTTTATCAATACCCATCCCAAAGGCAATGGTAGCCACAATTACATCTACATCTTCATTTAAAAACTGGTCTTGTCTATCGGATCTCAATTTACTGTCTAACCCGGCATGGTAAGCAACTGCTTTTATACCATTTGCCATCAGCATTTTTGCAAGCTCTTCGGTTGTTTTACGGTTAAGGGTATAAATGATGCCACTTTTGTTTTTGTGTAGCTGAATAAACCTGACAATACTTTTATTAGTTTGTTCCAGGTTTATTTTTGGCTGGATCTCGTAATAAAGATTTGGCCGGTTAAAAGAAGAGATAAATATTTTTGGTTTACGTAACCCCAGGTTTTTTACAATATCACTTTGCACTTTTGGAGTAGCGGTTGCAGTTAATGCAATTACAGGAACGGTCTCATCAATCAGGTCCATCATCTCCCTTAACCTTCTGTACTCCGGCCTGAAATCGTGGCCCCACTCCGAAATACAATGAGCCTCATCAACAGCAAAAAATGAAATTTTAAGGTCTTTAAAAAAAGCAATATTCTCCTCCTTCGTCATTGTTTCAGGGGCCACATACAGCATTTTTGTTTTGCCGGTGGTGAGATCATCCTTTACAATTTTTTGCTGGCCTTTATTTAATGTGCTGTTTAAAAAATGGGCTACATCATCTTTACTACTGTAGCTGCGGACCAGGTCAACCTGGTTTTTCATTAAAGCAATTAAGGGCGAAACAATAATAGCCACACCTTCACTGATGATTGCCGGAAGCTGGTAACATAAACTTTTACCACCACCTGTAGGCATGATCACAAAAGTATCATTGCCGCTGAGCAGGCTTTCAATAATTTGTTCCTGTGGCCCCTTAAAACCATCAAATCCAAATTGATGTTGTAGCTGTGCAGACAGATCAGTTTGATTTTTTTTGGCCGTTACTTTTTTAGCCGATTGTGAAAGAGGTTTAAGAACCGCTTCTTTTTTATTGGATTTTATTTTTGCTTTAGCTGTTGCCATATTTTTTTCCTTCTCACTGGTTTAATCTTAAATCTGTATCTATCTTTTTAAACAGTTTTTTTTGAGGGGTAGCGAAGTTAATTCAATACTGCCGCAAAACCCAACCCAAACAGGATAAACACCTTTATTTAACTATTTTTTTCAATCACTTAAGTTAATGCAAAAAATTCAACCTGCAAAAATTCAATGGTAAAAATAATTTGATGAAAAGCAACAGCCGGATTGCGACAAATTCCGTTCTTTGCATTATGACTGATTTAAAGTAGGTTTGCGCCACATTGATGAATAATGAAAAAATCATAGCAGTTGCACTTCGCACAATTGAGCTGGAAGCCCAGTCTGTAAGCGGTTTAAAGGCTTTTATTAATGAAGATTTTGTAAAAGCAGTGGAACGGGTTGCTGCTGCAAAAGGAAGATTGATTGTAAGCGGTATTGGAAAAAGTGCGGTTATTGCTCAAAAAATTGTTGCTACATTAAACAGTACCGGAACCCCCTCTATATTTATGCATGCTGCGGATGCTATACATGGTGATCTGGGTATGATACAGCCTGATGATATGGTATTGGTGATCAGCAAAAGCGGCGATAGCCCGGAAATAAAGGTATTGGCCCCGTTGGTCAAAAACTTCGGAAATATACTGATAGGTATGGTGGGTAATATGCAATCATTTTTAGCACAACACAGCCACATTGTTTTAAATACCACGGTTGAGCAGGAAGCCTGCCCCAATAACCTGGCACCTACCAGCAGCACTACTGCCCAAATGGTGATGGGAGATGCACTGGCGGTTTGCTTAATGGAGCTCAAAGGATTTGATACAAACGATTTCGCAAAATTTCATCCCGGCGGAACCCTGGGGAAAAAATTATATTTACGGGTAGAAGAATTGTCTGCACAAAATGCAAAACCAAAAGTATTGCCCGCAGCAACAATAAAAGAAGTAATTGTAGAAATGACACATAAAAGACTGGGTGCAGCAGTGGTGGTTAATGAAACAGAAAATATTTTAGGGATAATTACCGACGGGGATTTAAGAAGAATGCTGGAAAAAGCTGATACATTTGAAAAGCTGAGCGCAAAAGACATCATGAGCAGCAATCCTAAAACAATTGGGTCGGATGTTTTAGCCGTGAATGCACTGGATGAAATGAGAAAGCATAATATAAGCCAGCTTGTGGTGGAAGAAAAGGGAAAATACGCCGGCATTATTCATTTACATGACCTGATAAAAGAAGGCATCATATAACTTAAACATGAGCAAAAATAATTACGTAGCCATAATGGCCGGCGGCATTGGCAGCAGGTTCTGGCCCATCAGCCGGACAGATTTTCCGAAACAATTCCTGGACATACTGAATACCGGCCGTACACTTATCCAGGCAACTTACGACCGTTTTGCAAAATTTATTCCTGCCGAAAATATCTATGTGGTAACCTTTGAACAATACAAAGACATTGTTGCCAAACAAATTCCCGGGCTGCCCGAAGAGAATATTTTGTGTGAACCGTCACGAAAAAACACAGCACCATGTGTTGCATATATTTCTTATAAACTACAACAGCTGAATCCGGAAGCTAATTTAATCTGCGCCCCATCCGATCATTTGATCTCTGATGAAGAGGGATTTAAGAAAATATGTACTGATGCATTACAATTTACTGCCCACATAAAAGCATTGATCACCCTGGGAATAAAACCTACATATCCCAACACGGGATATGGATATATACAATACGATGAACACGCTGTAAGTGAAAATGTATATAAAGTAAAAACCTTTACCGAAAAACCAGACCTGCAGCTGGCAAAAACATTTATTGCCAGCGGCGATTTTTTATGGAATGCCGGCATTTTTGTGTGGCAGGTTAAAAATATAATTAAAGCATTTGAAAAATACCTGCCCGAAATGACCGAAGTGTTTGAAGCAGAAAAAAACAACTTCAACACAAAAAAAGAAAAGGAGGCTATTGAACGCATTTATCCGCAATGTGTAAACATATCTATTGATTATGGTGTAATGGAAAAAGCAGACAATGTATATATCATTCCATCGTCTTTTGGCTGGAGCGACCTGGGAACCTGGGCAAGCACGTATGATAATCTTGAAAAAGATTATCTCGGCAATGCTGTTGCCGGAAACAATGTAATGATCATTGATGCCACCGGAAACATGGTTCATGCCGATAATAAAAAACTGATTGTTTTACAGGGGCTGGATGAATTTGTAGTAGTGGACACCAAAGACGTTCTATTGATCTGCAAAAAAGAAAAAGAACAGGAGATAAAAGAATATGTTGCCGAGATCAAAAGAAACAAAGGCGATAAATATATATAACCACATCTAAATAAACCCCTGTTGATACCCGCCATTAAAAGCAAATTGCCTGATGTAGGCACTACCATCTTTACCGTGATGAGTGTTTTGGCTAATGAACATAAAGCCATCAATCTTGGCCAGGGCTTTCCTGATTACCCGATGAATGAAGAATTGATAGCCCTGGTGAACAAAGCGATGAGGGATGGATATAATCAATACACACATATGTGCGGATTGCCGGCATTAAGAGAACGTGTTGCAGAAAAAATAGCGGGGCTTTATACAACAAAGGCCAATCCTGAAACAGAGATCACCATTACACCAGGGGGTACCTATGCTATTTACACAGCGCTAACCTCGGTATTGCAACCCGGCGATGAAGTGATAGTTTTTGAACCGGCCTACGACAGTTATATCCCTAATATAGAAATAAATGGCGGCGTGCCTGTATTGATACCACTTGTTTATCCCGAATATAAAATTGACTGGGAGCTGGTAAAGCAAAAGATCTCTTCAAAAACAAAAGTGATCATGCTTAACACGCCGCACAACCCAACAGGAGCTGTGTTAAGCGCCGATGACATTAAGCAACTACAAACAATTGTAAAAGATACCGGGATATTTATTTTAAGCGATGAAGTGTATGAGCACCTGATCTTTGACGGAATGAAACATGAAAGTATATTGCGATACCCGGATCTGTACGAAAGAAGCTTTGTCTGCTTTTCATTTGGCAAAGTATATGACTGCACCGGCTGGAAGATGGGCTATTGTGTAGCACCTCCTGCATTAATGAAAGAGTTCAGAAAAGTTCATCAATTCAATGCGTTTAGCAGCAGCACGCCTGTACAGTATGCGCTGACAGAATTTTTACAGCAGAAAGAAAATTATTTACAGCTGGGCAGTTTTCTGCAAAAGAAAAGAGACTATTTTCAAAAAATGATGCAGCAAACAAAGTTCAAACCGTTGCCATCGCATGGCAGCTATTTTCAACTGTATAGCTATGCCGGGATCAGTGATGAAAGCGAAAAAGATTTTGCCATAAGGATAACGAAGGAATATGGTGTGGCCACTATACCCACTTCAGTCTTTTATAAAAACGGGGCCGACAATAAAGTACTGCGTTTTTGTTTTTCGAAAAAAGAAACTACGCTTGAAGAAGCGGCGAACAGGTTGATGAAGCTATAACTTACAAGGCTAAATTGTTAAATGGTTATATTGTTGGGAAGCCTTTGGATGAAAAACTCTTTTAAACAATTTAACCATTGACCCATTCAACAATTTTCTCTAAACCCCAAACTGGCCAAAATGATGATCAAGATGTTTATACATGGCCTGCCCCCATTGAGCCGAAGTAAATGTACCAAACATAGGATGCGGAAATTTGCCCACATTTTCAGGGCCTGCATTGTAAAACCGATCGATCATACCCATTAACTCCTGTTTTTCTTTTTCAAAATTCCGTTCATCTTTTATAATGAAATTGGGTGCCGTAGGTAAATTTTTTTTCCACGGGTCATCATTATACAACTTTGCTTTTATAGCCCAGCCAATCAATAAACCCAAAATACTTCTCGGCATTTTTCTATCGCTCAACGGAACGGTAAAAGCTGCTTTGCAATGCGCCAGCATTTGTGCCACATCCATCCTGCCCCATTGCCTTTGCGAAGACGGGGTTAATGTATTCATGCGCCGGACAACTTCTTCGTAACAATCTTTATCAAATAAACTTTTCATGAAACAATTTTTTAAAAGATAGCGAAAATAAACCAACTGCTTATTCTTTCGGAACAGGTAATCCCTGCTGTCTTAAAAAAGACAGCTTATCCCAATAACCCCTTTGAAAAACGATCTTATCATTTTTAACCTGGAAAAAGCCACAACCACGAAGGCCCTTTGGATCTTTCCATTCCAGGATGGCCCAATCTCCATCTTCAAAAATATTTTCAACAATACAGGTCATTTCAGCTATTGCAAATTCATTTACAAACATTTGTCTTATTGCTTCTTTTCCGGCAACGGGCCCGTTGGCAACCTGGTGATTGATAGCAGCATCGTCATAAAAACCTGTCAGGGCTTCTACATCAGCCTTATTGAAAGCCGCAATCCATTTTTCTACAATTTCCTTGGGAGCCACCGGGTTTTATATTTGAAAAGGTTAGAGAGATGCTGCAGCATTGCTTTGTTATTGAAGGTAAGAATTTTTGATGGAGGGAGGCTGTCCTGGCATGAAAAAATTGCGAGGCTACAGCTGCTGGTACGCAATGTTAGTTGTCGCTGTTTAATCCCAATACTTTATTTAATGGCTTGTTTTAAAAAATCTGTAGTAATTACAGTTGCAAATTCATTATTCAAACTTGCCAGGGCGGTTTCGTGAATAAGTTCTGCAGAATAATTTTTCCCTTCCGGGCCCTTTTTGTTGAAAGTTGCTGTTGCATCAGAAACAATAAAAGTATCAAATCCAAAATTTCCTGCCATTCTTGTAGTTGTTGATACGCAATGATCAGTTGTTAAACCAACAATAACAAGCGTTTTTATTTTTGCATTGTCAAGCTGCTCTTTCAGGCTGGTGCCGATAAAAGCGCTGTTCACATTCTTTTTAATTACCCGCTCATTGTGCAGCGGTTTAACCAGGTCTTTAAATTCATTTCCTGCATTTGTCTCATACAGCAAAGACGCCGGGTTGGATGAACAATGTTTAATATGAAAGACCGGAAGATCATTTTCTCTCCAAAGCCTTAAAAGCTCCGCTGCATTTTCTTCTGCATTGAAATTGTTTCTTTGCCCACCCCAATATTCAATATTGTCAAATCCTTTTTGAATATCAATAAGAATTAATGCCGGCCGGTCTGTTTTTGTAATACTCATTTTTTATTTTTTAACTGTTAATACCGCCTGTCATTAAAGCAGCTGTTCAAAATATCCGCCGATCTGCTGTTCCTTATCAATAAACTGCAGTTCTAATATCCAATGTCTTTTATTACCATTTGCATCCGGTAAAAACATATCATTATGATTGTCGGGATGAATATCTAATTCCAGGCTTTTCGGATCTACAGGTTGTTCATGCGGAAATTTGCCTACAATATGCCCGGCTATCTCCCCTCCAAATGTCCAGCCATATGCTATCGCTTTATCAACAACATATTGAAATAAAGCCGAGGCCTTTAATGTGGTTTGCTGTTGATACCAGGCCCGTATCTCATACCAGGCCTTTTCAACATCATTTTTTAATTTCAGCCTGGCTGCATTGTTACCTATCACATAAGTTCTTCCCAGGTCAGCCTCGTAACCATCTACTATTGGCCCAAAATCAATAAATAAAATATCCCCCTCCTGTATTATTTTATCGGCAGGGTTTTCGCTATACGTTGCTAAGGTATTTACACCGGCCCTTACAATTTTCTTGTGCCAATGGTCTTTGATACCAAATTTTTCAAGAGCCAGGTTGGTAACTTCTGCTGCAAGTTGCGCTTCCGGTTTACCGGCAATTATTAAATTATTCTCTTCAACGGCCTCAAATAACTGTACCGCAATTTTTTCGGCGTTTAATAGTTTTGTCCTGGTCATTTTTGATTTGTTTAAAAAGTACAACCATACCCTTGCTTTGCCCGGGCAGGCAAAAGAAATGAATCAGGTCCGATTAAAAGTTAATCTACATTAACCTGCCGCATTTTTTTCTTTAATGCGCTTAAAAACTGGGGAGTAATGCCTAAATAAGAAGCAATGTCCTTTTGGGAAAACCGTTTTTCGGCATAGGGTTTCTTTTTAAGGAACAAAATATATCTTTCTTCGGCCGGGGCAGATAGGATTAAGTTGATCTGTGTTCTTTGAGAAATGTAGGCATTTTGAAAGAGCAACCTGAAAAAACGTTCAAACTTCGGGATCTTTTGATATAACAGCTCTAAATTGGTTTTACTTATCTGCAATACGTCGGTATTTTCTATTGCTTTAATATTTGAGGTAGAAGCGGTTCCGGAAAAAAAACTATACAGGTCATCAGCCCACCATTCTTCAACCAGGAAATCGATTATGTGTTCAACCCCACCCTCATCTACATAGTATGTTTTTAAGCAACCCCTGGTTATAAAGGTCTCATACCTGCAAATATCTCCTTCACGAAGTAAAAACGCACCCGGCTCTAAAGACCTTGAATTTAAAAGGGAGGTAAAAAATTCTGTTTCTTCTGTGGTTAAAGAAATATGCCTTGATATATTGGAAAGTAAAAGTTCAAAGCTCATATTTTGTTAGTTGTATGGTGTTGCCCTGCAATGACCCCTACTGGATAATCTGATCTTTTAAGTCCATCTTTGGTTGATTTGTAGTCAACCTATTTCAGGACGAGACAAACCTGCAAAAAACACAGTTGATTATTGAAGAAGAAAAAATGCCATTTTAATTAAAGCTGTTTATATAAACCCCTTAACCGTTCTCTCGTCATCTGCTTTTCCCAATCCTTGCCCAATGCATTTTCCCAAAGCGGTTTCATGCCCATGCTTACATTAATCATTTTATCAAAATCAGCATCGCTTAAATTTTTACAGATGCCCGTTGGTATTTCAATCTTATTTTAATCTGATTGAATAATTTACGATTGCCATAAACATTCATTACCTCATTTAAAGTTTGGCTATTGAGTAAACAGTAAAACGGGTTGTCTGTTTTTGACATCATGATGTCCGTTGCAATCCTGAAAGCGAGGATACCTTTACATTACAAAACATCAATAAAAAAAAGCAAATGAAAAAAGTAGTAATAATTGGCATCATCTTATTGAGTTCAAAAGTTTCGGTTGCACAAGCCGACACATCCAAAGTGGAACAATATTGCCAGGTAATTGC
>JANNDO010000009.1:0-136360 GCA_031387825.1 Chitinophagaceae bacterium
ATGACCATGCACTGCTGGTAATCTTTTTGTCCCAGGTATAAGTTTTGCGGCTGTACTATTTTTAAGAGCCGGTCAACCACCTGGCATACGCCCTGGAAATGTCCGGGCCTGAATTTACCTTCCAGCAGTGTTTCAAGATAACCCAGATCGTAATGCTGTTGATCTTTGATGCCAGCAGGGTATATCCCGGCAACGGATGGCAGGAAAAGGATATCACATCCGGCTTTTTCAAGCATATCAATATCTTTCTCAATAGTGGAAGGGTATTTCTCAAAATCCTTGCTGTTATTGAACTGGGTTGGGTTGACAAAAATGCTGCAAACGACGATCTTGTTTTCTTCCTTTGCATTAGTGATCAAAGAGATATGTCCCTGGTGAAGTGCTCCCATTGTTGGAACGAACCCACAGGCATTACCGGACCCCATCTCCCTTGCAATAAATTGCCTGATATCATCCGTCTTTTTAAAAACTATCATTTTATAACATATTAGGCCTCAAATGCTTGAGTATTACGGTTTTCAAAAAAAAATAACGTACTTTTGCACTCCGTTAAAGCATTAAACGGAACTAATATAGCGCAAATGTCAACAAAGAAAAGAATTTTATTCATTGCAAATGAGATGTCTCCCTACCTGGAACAAACTGATTTTGCTGAGGTCATTAATAAACTGGCGGTAAAATCCAATGACAGCGGTATGGAAGTGCGCTGTATCATGCCCCGTTTTGGAGTGATCAATGAAAGAAGGCACCGGTTGCATGAAGTAGTTCGCTTATCGGGTATCAATGTTTCTATTGATGGTGATGATTACCCGCTGGTGATAAAAGTGGCTTCATTGCCCAATGCGAGGCTACAGGTTTATTTTTTGGATAATGAGGATTATTTTAAGAGGAAATCAATATTCACCGACGAAAATGAAAAGTGGTTTGATGACAACGGGTTAAGGACAGTATTGTTTTGTAAGGGGGCATTGGAAACAGTAAAGAAATTCGGCTGGCCTCCGGATATTATTCATTGCAGCGGCTGGATGACCGGCTTGATCCCGATGTTCATCAAAAATGCTTACAAAAAGGAACCTGTCTTTAGTAATAGTAAAATTATCTACAGTATCGGACAAAATACCTTTAAAGAAAAACTGGGCAGCGACTTCTTACAACTGGTAACCATAAACGACTATGTAACCAAGAAGGAACTGGAACCATTCAAGGATATCAATAACCTGGCCATGTTCAGAGGCGGTGCAAGTTTTGCTGATGCCATCACATTTGGCGCAGAGAAGGTGGATAAAAAACTGGTTGACGAATTTGGCAAAGTGAAAGGGAAAAAAATACTCAAATTTGATCCTGAAACTGATTTAACAGACTATTTGCAATTGTATGCCGACCTTGCAAAGTAGAAAATCTAACCGCAATTCATAAAATTATTATAGTGCAAAAACGAATTCTACCCGTGGCATTAACTGCTGCTTTATTTATTTCTTTATTTACCTGGAATTGTACCAAGCTGGACACAACTGATATAGGCAGCGACCTTTTACCTGCTGTTGATAATGTACATACGTTTGACACCATTCTCAATATCATTACTACACAGAACCTGTTTAACGATACAACAATTATTGAAAGGGGCGATGATCATGCATTGGGTTCAATTACAAACGACCCCCTGTTTGGAAATACAACAGCTAATGTCTTCCTGCAACTGAAACCAAACTTTTATCCTTACTATTTTGGTAAAGAAAAAGATACTTTGAACGGTTTTGGAGCAGGCCTTGACTCAGTAGTTCTGTGTTTCCAGTATAAAGGATTTTGGGGCGATACTTCACTTCCGATTCATGTGGAAGTACATGAAGTAAGTGATATCAAGTTTAGAGACTCCGTCTACATTGCCAAAACGGTGAATTACCAGCCTGCCTATTCCGGAACAATACTGGGAAGTGCCGATGTTGATATACGCAGGTTGGGAGATACTGTAAAATATACAAACAGGCGGGATTATAGTTTATATCAGGTACGCATTAATCTTTCCAAATCTCTACAGGGCATGGCCTGGTCTCAGGCTTTGTATAACAGGGATACACTTGCAGGGCATGCTTTTCGAAGTGATTCCCTGTACAGGGAATTTTACAACGGACTTGCAGTAATTGCAACAGCACAGGGTAATGGATTAGCTTATGTAAATCTTGCAGATACTTCTACAAAACTTGAAGTTCATTTCCGCAGGAAAAATAAGGGGGTGTTAGATACTTTGTATAATACGTTTAACATAAATAAGTCTTTTTCCGGCTCATCAACAAGTGCACCATCAAATACGGCCAATAATATAATCCGTAACCGTGCCGGTGCCCGTATTTTATCGCCTAACCCAGATGAACTTTTTTTACAAACTTCACCCGGTACTTATGTAAATCTTAATATCCCGGGTTTGTCAACTTTGTCTAACAGGATAGTTCACCGGGCAGAGATAATTGTAGAGCAGATACCCACAGATCCGGTTCTTGACGCAAAACTTTCAGCACCAAATTTTCTTTATATAGATTTAAAAGATACCGGTACAGTAAACAACTGGAAGCCTGTTTATTTTGATCTGAATCCAAATGTAGCCTATGACCCCGATTTTAAAACAGCGACCTATTTCCCGTCTAATGGTGTTGATTATACTTATTTTGGAGGATTCGCTAGAGATAAGAAAGATTTGTTTGGAACATCAATAAAGTACTACAATTTTAATATTTCAAGATATGTTCAGCAAATTGTAACCAGGCATACGCCTAATTACACGTTGAGATTATTTTCTCCCTACAGCTTTAAATATCCACAGCATAGTACTCAAATTATTCCTTACAGCAATAATATAGCGAGTGGAAGGGTGAGAATAGGCAGCGGGACTAATACAAATTACAAACTCAGGCTGAGGATAATATATTCTAAGCTTTAAATAATACACATCCTGTTAATTAATAAAGTCCACAGAAACTTCTGTGGACTTTGTTCTTTAACCGATACAACCTTATCTTTGCCATCTTAAAAAAATAACATGCCATATTTATTTACATCAGAGTCGGTAAGTGAAGGACATCCTGATAAAGTAGCTGACCAGATCAGCGATGCATTAATTGATAACTTTTTAGCTTTTGATCCCAACAGTAAAGTAGCCTGCGAAACATTGGTTACCACAGGCCAGGTAATATTGGCCGGCGAGGTAAAAAGCAAGGCCTACCTCGACGTACAGGAAATTGCCCGTGGTGTTATCCGCAAGATCGGGTATACCGTAAGTGATTATATGTTTGAAGCTAACTCATGCGGTATCTTATCCGCTATCCATGAGCAATCGGCAGATATTAACCAGGGGGTTGACCGTAAGAAAAAAGAAGTACCGGGTGCAGGCGACCAGGGAATGATGTTTGGTTATGCCACCAATGAAACTGATAATTACATGCCACTGGCATTAGACCTTGCTCATTATATTTTACTTGAACTCGCTGCTGTACGCAGGGAGAACAAACTGATAAAATATTTACGCCCCGATGCCAAGAGCCAGGTTACCCTGGAATATGATGATAATAACAAGCCGGTGAGGATAGATGCCATTGTGGTTTCAACCCAGCATGATGACTTTGGTGCAGATGAAACAATGCTTGCTAAAATAAAAAAAGACATCATCAATATTGTAATACCAAGGGTTAAAGCAAAATATCCAAAATACAATCACCTTTTCAACAACAAGATAAAATACCACATTAACCCAACGGGTAAATTTGTTATTGGCGGTCCTCATGGAGATACAGGTTTAACCGGCCGCAAGATCATTGTAGATACCTATGGTGGTAAAGGGGCTCATGGTGGCGGAGCTTTCAGTGGTAAAGACCCCAGCAAGGTTGACCGCAGTGCAGCTTATGCAACACGCCATATAGCTAAGAATTTAGTAGCAGCAGGTTTGTGTGATGAAGTATTGGTACAGGTTTCTTATGCAATTGGTGTGGCACAACCAACCAGTATTAACGTGGTTACTTATGGCACAGCTAAAATAAAAATGAATGATGGTGAGATAGCAAAAAAAGTAATGAGCATGTCCTGCTTTGATATGCGTCCGTACTTTATTGAGCAACGTTTAAAACTGCGTAACCCTATGTACAGCGAAACTGCTGCTTACGGGCACATGGGACGTAAAAATGAAGTGGTAGAAAAAACATTTACTTCACCAGATGGCAGGTCAATAAAAAAGAAAGTGGAATTATTTACCTGGGAGAAACTGGATGCAGTAAAAGAAGTGAAAAAAGTATTTGGATTGAAATAAGCCCTATAAATCTCCTCCGCCAGCTGGCGGAGAGATTTGTGAAGACCATAAGTTTGCAAGAGCTTATGGTTTTTTGTTTGAAGTATTAAAACCTAAATTTGAATTGTGAAAAATTTCCGTCAGCAACATCACCGGCCTAAAAAAAGCTCCCTGGTCATAGGGCGCAAAGCTGTTATAGAAGCTCTTCAATCAGGTAAGCAACTTGAGCGTATCTATTTACAGGCTACAGTGCATGGAGAAGTTATTGATGAAATAAAGAAACTGGCAGAACAATATCAAACTCCCATCAATAAAGTGCCGGTTGAAAAACTGAATAACTTTAATGTAAGCAACCATGAGGGCTGTGTGGCATTGATCGCTAAAGTGCAATATCAAAATCTGCAGGATATAATTTCATTTGTTGTTGATAAAGGTGAAGTGCCTTTGTTTTTGATACTGGATGGGATAACAGATATAAGAAATATTGGTGGAATTGCAAGAAGCGCTTATTGTTTTGGTGTTAATGCCATCATCATTCCCGATAAAGGAGTTGGCGCTTTAAATGAAGATGCAGTGCTTACATCTGCAGGTGCATTGGAGCAAATAGCTGTATGCAGGGTAAATAGTTTAATGAAAACAGTTGATGACCTGCACATGAACGGTATTAAAGTTTTTGCCAGTGAAATGAAAGCCACAAAGAAGACCTATGAATTGAATTTAGCCGAACCCTGTGCCATTGTAATGGGAGGAGAAGAGAAGGGCATTTATCCTGCCTTATTAAAGATATGCGATGAACAGTTTCAAATACCCATGGCCGGCGATTTTGATTCATTGAATGTATCTGTGGCTACCGGCATCATTTTATACGAAGCTTCTAAACAGCGGATGTAATTACCGCTTATTAAAACGCACCCGGTAGGCAAGGGCTAATTTAAAATATAAATTATCATTCACTTTTGTATCGTAAGTGGAAATGCTTTTTACCCCGGTCCTTAATTTCCTCAGTACGGAATGACCGGCTTCCAGATTCAGCACAAAATTCTTATTAAGATATGTATCCAGGTAAAGGCCCAACTGGTTTTCATCAATACGCCAGTAACCGTTTGTATTTCCGTACGAGTTGGTTATGGCCCTGAAATTTGCACCATAGTAAAAGTGCTCATTTAACCTGTGTTCATAAACAAGATTACCTGGCAATACACCAAAGAGATTATTCCGTTCATTTATCTTCCAGTCGATACCCGCCAATGGCATTACAAATACACCAAATAGTTCATTATTGACATAAACACCCAGCTTCCAGGTTAGGTTCTCATTCCTTTTATTGCTTACAATAAAAGCTCCGCCAACCTGCATGTTGGTTTTTTTATTAATGCAGCTGTCATTCATTCTTAAAATACCTGAAAGTAAAATATTCCACCGGGTATAGGGAATTGTTTTAGAAAGTGAAACAGGCAATACAACACTATAATATCTTTGTTGTTTATTGTTATTGATCTGTGCCCACCATTCCTCGAAGAAAGGACTGAAGATGACAGCGTCTTTCTTATTATTAAACTGTACCGGTAAATTAGTTTCGAAACTGAAGTAACTGAGCCTTACATCATTTTTTTTCTGGTTTAGTAAACCTGCATTGGGGCTGTTGCTGTATTTCAGCTTTGCAATATCAATAAATGGCTGTGCAGTTGTTTTATTGGCTAAGAATAAAAAAACTGTTGTAATAAATACAATATTGAAGAACCCTGTTATTCCGGTTGAATAATTATTGGGGTTATTTAGTATATGCATTTTCATATTTTTTTAAAAGGCAAAGTTGAATGTAATTCAATTCTTTTTAAGCAACTAATAGGTATACGACCGTATCTTAAGGCTTACCAAACACTATGCTTAATTTTTTTCTCCATCCAGTTGCCTGTTTAAGGTCTTTTCTTATGCTTATAAATTCATGGAAAACCACATCAGAAAAACTGTTATGATCTACAGGTTCATTAATGCCATATTTAAGCGACCCTTTTGCTTCCTTAAAAGTTCTGAATAATTTATCCCAGAATAAAAAGGTTTCGCCAAAATTTTTATTAAGGTTGTCTTCATTGGATGAATGGTGCAATAGATGATGAGTTGGGGTGACTGTAAATTTTTCCAGTATGCGCCAATTACCCAGCTTTTGGCTATGGCTGAAAAATGCCCAAACTTTACCAAGTCCATAAAGAACAAGGAACATAGGTACCGGAAACCCGATAAATATGATTATCGCCCAAAAAAAATAACGATAAGTGGATTTAAATACACCTGACCGCAATGAGGTGGAAAGGTTCATATAAGGCGAAGAATGATGGTTAACATGTATGGCCCACATGAAACGTACATTATGCTCCATATAATGTTTGAGATAGAAAATCAGGTCCCACCCAAGGTAGCATAATACCCATACCCACCATTGATAGGCTAATTTTAATAAGCTATATTCATATAGTTTGATCAGCAAATAAATTGCGATGGATTTAATCATGATGTCAACCAATAATGCGGTAAGCATAAGCTGAAGACTGCTTTTAAAATCAGGCAGGCTGAAATATTTGCTGTCCTCTTTGCGGCAGATCCAGAATTCTACCAGCGATCCAATTATAAAAAAGACAGCCAGTATTGTATAATAGAGTATCATAGAAAAATAGTTTAATGCTGTTTATTAATATGGCCAGGTTTTATCACACTGAAAACATGCTGACACGGAAACCGGTTTTCAGGAAATGCTTCATTTATTCCTTGTAGTAAAATTTTTTTATCCTTTCTGTAATTTCTTTTTGCTCATGCGGAATAGTATCAAACATATGGTCCCACCAGGTTACTGTTACACCAAAACATTTATCCGGATGCTTGCAGTGGTGATGAACATGAAATTGATGTACTTCGGGAAATAGTTTTGCTGATATTTTCCGGTGAAGGAACCAATGCATCAATGTGTAAATGACAAAGCCTGTATAAAACCCGGTAAAAATCAGGATCCAGTTTTTAAAGAGGAGGCAAAGTATTATCAGCAGGATATTGACGATGAAAAGGAAAAACCGCTGCAACCCGGTTATTTTAATTTCGGTGGGGTGGTGATGGTGTAAGATATGCCGTTGGTACCCGATAACTTTTGAAGGGTCACCTGAGCCATGCATCCTGAACCGGTGATTAAAATACTCAACAAATGTCCATAAAAGCCAGCCCGAGAACAGTAATAGAATATAAGCTAAATATGGTTCGGCCCTTTTAAGGCTGAATCCTATAATGATCAGGGGTGCTAACAGTAACCCAAATATGAGAACCGATGTTAAAGCTTCTGACTGGCAATAGGGTGAACTGAATATTTTATCTGTCTTTTTCATAATTATTTGTTTTAGGTTTTACGCTTAAATAATTTTATGATATTAAAAACCTACGCTATCAGTGAATTTTGTTTTTCTATAAAGGGGGTTACCTGTTGGTTTAATTCTATTGCCGTCACCGACCTTATTTTTTTCATCTGGCGGCTAATGACCAGTTTTTTTATTATTGAGGGCAGAAATTGATTCAGTAGTAAAAACATTTTATTGATCTTTCCGGGTATTATCACTTCTCTCTTATTTAACAGGCCATCAATGGCGATCAGGGCAACATCTCCGGGGTTCATTACAGCTTGGCGTGACAACCAGCCTGAAGTTTTGATCAATTGTGTTACTGAAATATTTGTATTCATACTGCCCGGGCAGATAATGCTGATGCTTATCTCATCTTTATGGAGTTCACTCCTTAAGCATTTGGAAAAACTGTAAATAAAAGATTTTGTGGCTCCGTAAACCTGTTTCTTGGGCAGAAAGAAGTATGAACTTAAGCTGCCTACATTCAGGATATACGATGGCCCGTTTGTTTTAAGCATATCCAGGAAGAGATGCGTAAGAAGTGTTGTAGCTATGATATTCAGTTTTATTTGCTTTTGGTAAAATGCAATATTCCCTTCTCTGAATAGCATGGTGCCGCCTAATCCTGCATTGTTGATAAGCATATTTACAGAAAGGTGAAGGTTCTGCACTTCCTTAAAAACCATGATACAATTATCTTCAATAGCCAGGTCTTTTTCAATTGCCACTACATCAACTTTATAATTCCGTTTTATAAAGTCGGCCAGGTAATATAATTCAGGACCGGGTAATGCCACCAGGATAAGATTCATTTTTCTGGAAGCACATTCCAGTGCCAACGTCTTTCCAAAGCCTTCACTGGCTCCCGTTATCAACGTGTATTTTACTTTATCCATGATCTATGATTTTTGATGTTCTGATATAAGAATGATAAATATTCAGTTCATAACTGAGCGAAAAGCCAATGTGAAGGATAATAGCCGGCCAGGCAGCGTTAAAAAGGATACTTAAGAAGCAAAGTATGAGCCCGAAAGGAATGCAGGAAAGCATTTCTTTTTTGCTTTTAAATATGTGCAGTAATGAGTACAGTAAAATATTCAGCGAAACAGCCGCAGGTATGCCAAAGAACCTGATGGTTTCGAAAAGTAAAAATCCCCTGAACCATAGTTCATAAACAAAAAGATATATAGTCCTTATTATAAAATACTTTTTAAAAAAGGATTGGGTTAATTGCCCCGGCATTTCATGACATACTGTTCCCGGGACCATTATATGGTTTCCAATCCTGAAAGCGATGGTGATGGCTGCAAGGCAAAGCAATCCAAGACTGAAAATGGATGAAGCTTCCGGTATGCTGTTCCCCATTAAAACATGAGCAACGGGAATATCAAACAGAATTACAGGAACCAGGCACAACCAAAGTATTCCCGATAAATGAATGCCTAACAGGTTGCCGGGCTTTTGGGTAATTCCCCCTTCATCATTAAATAGCCGGCTATTTTTAGTGATCCTGCTTATCCAGCTCAATACAAAAACCATTGCATAACTGATAGCATAGACCATTACATTGGTGGTTTGCATAACTTTTGATTTAAGAATTAAGAATTACTTCTGCGGTATAAAAAGTATGGCTGATAATAACTTTGCAGCATATGCCAACCCGGTAATAATAAATATTGCTGTTACCATCCGGGAACTTTACCTTATATCCGCCATCATCTGTTTTTGTTACTTTGATAAAACATTCATGATTGTCGCAATACACCACATTAATATCAATGGGTTCCTGGAAATAAAGGCTCAACAGGTTAGTGCCAATGAAAGGGAACGTGAGGTTTTGCTTCTCTCCATTTTCATGCACTTCATACCTGTTTGATACAAGCCTTGTTTGTTTATCCAGTTTTGTATCTCCGTTTGTTTTTCTGAATTGAGAAGAGTAGATCAGTTTCCCGTTTTCAAATGTTGAGGATTCTTTTGCAGAAACAGTAATGAGGAAAATGAACCGGGTTCTTATTTGTGAAACCAGTGAGAGGGTTGACCTGCTTCCTGCAATATTTTTTTCAAGCCGTAACCATCCGATATCATCTCCACCTTTTACAATTTTGTAATTCAGCAGCAGACTTTGTGATCTTGATAATATAGGAATAAGGACCAGGAGTATTACCAAAAAGCTTACAAAAATGATATGGAAACGGGTGCTTAAAAATTTACGTATCCGTAAACCTGTTTCTGCCCAACTTTGGTTGCGGTATTTTTTTAAAAAAATATAAAACAGAAATGGTATCATGATCGTTGTTTTTTGCTGCGAATAATAAATTATTTACCAAGAGTGATAGTCATGGTGACACCGGTAATATGTTTACCTACATTGGGAGGTACCCCAAAACCTGTTTTTTGGCTGCTAACCATTAAATTGGCTTTGCGTTTATTAACAGATGCCATTACTGTAAAGGGTATGCTGCTGAGCATTGCAGCAATACCAACAACAATTAAAGCTGTAGATGCATCTGCTTTGCTTTCTTTATCGGCTTCATTTTCAAAGATCAGATCATAATCTTTAGGAAAGGTTAGTGCACCAATGCCTGCAATTACAAGACCGCCGCCTACTAAACACAGGGAAGCAATTCTATTATTACGGCTTTTTTTCAGGTAATATTCTTTGTTAAATGCAGAGTCTGGATTGTTATTCGTATTTGCATTTTTTATAACCATACTGGTTGCCGCCAGTGGTTTATCCATAATAATGCTGTTGATGTTTTGTGCGTTTGTTACTACCCCTGTAGATGAAAGGATTAAAGTAACGAGAATTATCTTTTTCATAATTTTTTATTTTTTTAAGTGATAAGAAATAATCAGCCCGATATAAACTTCATTTTTTCAGGAAATGCAATAACCTTACCTGGTAAAACTTAAGGTTGATTCATAGTATTCTGTAGCACTGTATGTTTCCTTCCTGTACAGTTTCAGTTGTGTATCTGTCAATGTTTGGATATCAAATATGTAAGTAGGTGCATCTATCCATACTTTTGTGTCACTGATCTTTACATAGGCAGATGTATCATAATTATTATTTATAAATGAGTAAACTTTGCCGTCAGTCCTGAAATCGGCATAATCTGCAGCCATGCCGGTGTAGGTTGAAATATGCGATGTGCCTGCATAAAAATCATTGGTAATAGTTGATTGTAATTTCCATTTACCTATAATTTTATCCTGGGAAGGATTGTTGGGTGTTGTGCTTTCTTTTTTGCAGGCAATAAAGCCCATGCTGATGAGTAGAAGGAGACTCATAATTTTTGTTGTCATAATTTTTGTTTTATAGTGTTAATTGTTTTCTTTAGTACTGTCGGGAATATTATTTCCCAATGGGTATGCTCATAGTAATGCCGGTGATATCCTTACTCACACTTGAAGGCACACCAAAGCCTGTTTTTTGGCTACTCACCATTACTTTGGCTTTATGTTTATTCACACTTGCCATGATCATAAATGGAATACTTACTATTCCCGAAACGGCTCCTGCAATAGTTATTACCGCTGCAGTCGTGGCATTATCATTAGTAACATTTCCATAAATATCAACGCCGCTTTCGCTATTGCTGGCAATCAATATACCAATACCTGAAAGGACAATACCTCCACCAAGTGTTGACCAGCCCACAATTCGATAGGTTTTGCTTCTACGCATATAAAAATCGTGATCTTTATCAGTGCCATTTGCTGAAGTATTGTACAATTTTTTAGAATTAGTATTCTTCCATGGTAATACTGAGGAATTTAAAGCAGTTACATAATTTGCAACTACAAATTGCTTTTCCTGCTGTGCTGTTGTTTGTAACTGGGCAGAGATTGTTAAAGCCAGGATTAAAGTGATCTTTTTCATGTTTTTTAGTTTTAGTTTTTAAAATATGATTGTAATTGAATGCTTGAGTGTTTAGCCATACCGGAGTAATGAGGAAGTTTTAACCGAATTATAAGTTCTTATCTCCTTTTTAATGATGCCTATTCCTTTTACCCAATAGATGACAGAAGCCTGGTAATTAATATCTGTGGATGGCAGCATGTTATAATAATAGAAGCTTTGCACTGCAGTATATGTTATGCCTTCAATGGTCATTGTTGGTGTGTACTTATGCTCACCCAAACCAAATGATGAAAAAGGGTGCCAAAATAAAAGGAGGTTGCTTTGCTCATTGTAAAAAATGATATTTGAATCGATGATAGTAGCGGAAATTATCCCCCCATAATTACTGCACCTGGCTATTCCCTGAAACCAGGTTTGATTAGTTGGTGTTTGTGCCTGGAATTTTGTAAGCGTCAATTTAAATACATCAGAATAAATTGCCGGAGAACCAGGGAAACCGGAAGTAGCTGCCTGGAAACTGGTTTCAATTGCACTTTGTGTTACTTTTACCGAATCTGTAAAACCGCTTGCCGAGTCTTTATAAATAAAGTACCTGTTAACCGGAAGCTGGATATAATCAAGCGCTGGCTGGTAAAAGCGGATGGTTACTGTATGAGGATTTACTGAACCCGAAAGATTGAATCCACCTACGTCGATTTTTTTACACGATAAGGATAGGAGTGATAAAGCTACCAGGCAACTGAAACTAAACTTTTTCATGATTTTTTGTTTTATGATGATGAAATTTTGTTTTACAACTCAAAACTATATTTGAGTAAAGCCCATTCCTAATTGATAAATGCATGCCTTGATGCTTAATCCGCAATTGTTGGGTATTGTTACCCCGTAGAAGGCTCCGTACCCACTTTTTTTGCAAAAAATGCAAATGGTTATTGTAGTTTAGCAGCTAATGAGATAAATTGAGGGGTGGTTTTGCAGTTTTTACCAAAACTTTTTGCATGGAATCAAATAATTCGCAGGTACAGTTTTTTCAACACATTAAGTCCATATTACCTGAGAACATCTCTTTTGTGGATGAAATAGCTGAACAGTTAAATATCAGTAATGACAGTGCTTACCGCCGGATAAGAGGTGATAAGCCTATCAGTTTCGAGGAATTAAAGAAGCTTTGTGTTCAGTATAAAATCTCATTAGACCAGCTTTTGAACCTCCAGAGCGATAGTTTCATTTTTACGGGGAAACTGAATAATGACGAAAATTTCAAACTTGATAACTGGCTGGGGGAAGTTCTAAAACAATTCAGCATCATTGCCAGTTTTCCTAAAAAACATATTTATTTCCTTTTAAAGGATCTGCCTTTTAACCTACACTTCCAGATTCCCGAGCTTACGGCCTTTAAATGCTTTGTATGGCAGAGGAGTTTTTCGGGCTACCAGGTTGAGAAGGGAGTGAAGTTTGCATTCAATTACCCGGGGTTTGATGTGCATAATGCTATCGGGATGAAAATTGTGAATGTATATAATACCATCCCAACTACCGAGATATGGAATACCGAAGGCATAAATACCACACTTCAGCAAATAGATTTTTATCATGAAGCAGGAGGCATAATATCTACAGAGCAGGCCATCATTTTATTTGATAAAGTGTTAGAGTTGGTGAATCATATTGAAAAGGAAGCGGAATTAGGATTTAAATTTAAGATCGGCGAACAACCCAATTCCAATTCTGCGGAATATCGCCTGTTCAATAATGAACTGATTATAGGGGATAACAGTTTAATAGCCGAACTGGGCGATATGAAAATGACCTTTCTTAACCATAGCTTTATGCATTTTGTGGGTACAAGAGATGAGTCTTTTAATAAAGCACTGTTCACAAATTTTAATAACCTGATGCAAAAATCAACACTTATCAGCACCAGCGGTGAAAGAGACAGGATAAAATTTTTCAACCGCCTTCGTGATGAGATACATCGCCGCAAAGCGGCACTTTTGTAATGTATTTTAGTTTTTATATCTTTCCCTTAAAGGCCCGCCATACCGGGTATTTTTTACAAGCCGAATAAACTAAACTATACATGGAGCAGCATAATGGGCAGGTATTGTTTTTTCAGCAGATAAAATCATTGCTGCCTCCGCATTTATCTGTTGCAGACGAAATTGCCAAAGTATTGGATATAAGTACAGACAGTGCATACCGGCGGATACGGGGAGAAAAACCTATCAGCTTTGAAGACATTCAAAAACTGAGCGCTGTTTATAAGGTATCTGTTGACCAGTTCCTGCAAATACAAACCAATGGTTTTATTTTTACCGGTAACCTGGGGTATAGTTCAACAGGTTTTGTTGAGCGCTACCTTAATGATATGCTGCAGCAGTTTGAATTTATGCGTAGTTTTGATAATAAGCATATTTATTTTCTTCCGAATGATATTCCTCCTTTTGCATATTTCCAGTTTCCAGAGCTGGCCGCATTCACCTTCTTTTTCTATAAAAAAAGCCTGCTTCATTTTGATGAAATGAATGATCAGAAATTTTCCGTTAAAAATATTGATAAGGAACATGCAAAGTTGGGAAAAAAAGTACAGGCTGCTTTTAACCATATACCTTCTACCGAAATATGGGGTGTTGATACCATAAACAGTATGCTGAGGCATATATCTTTTTACAGGGATACCAATGTATTTGAATCGAAAGAAGATATTCTTTGCCTGTATGATAAGCTGGAAGAACTGATGACCCATCTGGAAAAGCAGGCAGAACTGGGCCTTAAATTCAATTATGGCGAATTACCTGATAAAGACCCAGCTCCTTACCGGATGTTTCATAACGACCTTATTTCGGGCGATAATTGTGTATTGGCTCAAGTAGGTGCTAATAAGCTCACTTATATCAATCATAACCTGATCAATTTTATGTTTACCCGTAATGAGGATTTCAATAAATATACATTTGAGACTTTTGAAAATGCCATCCGTAAATCCACACAAATAAGTATAACAGGAGAAAAGGCACGTGCCCGTTTTTTTAACCGGCTGCATAAGAAGATACAGGCGCACAAGGAGGTTAATAATCATTATTGATTGCTACCTTCACGTTCCTAATTAAAAATAGATGAACCGGAATATTAAATTAATTGAATGTCCACGTGATGCTATGCAGGGCTGGCCTCATCTTATACCTGCAGAAAAAAAAATAGAATATATTAATGCTTTATTAAAAGTTGGATTTGACACTATTGACTTTGGTAGTTTTGTTTCGCCCAAAGCTATTCCTCAAATGGCAGATACGAAAGAAGTAGTCAGCAATTTGCAATTGACAAATAGCAAATCCAAGCTTTTAGCCATCATCGCCAACGAAAGAGGGGCGCAGGATGCAGTTGTTTATGACCAGATCAGTTATCTCGGATTTCCTTTTTCTGTTTCCGAAACATTTCAAAAAAGAAATACCAATTCGTCCATTGCCGAATCATTGGATAGAGTTGCTGATATACAAAACCTTTGTATAAAAAATAAGAAAGAGCTGGTTGTTTATATTTCGATGGGCTTTGGTAACCCGTATGGCGATGCATATAATGAAGAAATTGTTTTTGAATGGGCAGACAGACTGGTAGGGATGGATATAAAAATAATTTCATTGGCAGATACGGTTGGCCTGGCTACAAAACAACAGGTTTATCAAATAACAAAATATCTGGTTGATTCATTGCCACAAACAGAAATAGGCGTTCACCTGCATTCAACAGCAACTAACTGGAAAGAAAAAGTTGATGCTGCATTAAAAGCAGGATGCAAAAGATTTGACGGCGCTTTAAAAGGTATTGGCGGCTGCCCCATGGCTGATGATGAGCTGGTGGGTAATATGGATACAGAATTAATGATACCGTATTTTAAGGAATTGAATTTATTGAATAATTTAAATATGGAAGCATTAGCGGATTGCAGCAAGCTGGCCGGCTCTATTTTTGTTTAGCCACGAATGACACCACTGATCACTAATAATGAACATTCGTGTAAATTCGTGTAATTAGTGGCATGTATATGGACTTTCATTTAGAATTTACTCCCAAACCGTTTGATGTAAAGATCAACCACCGGCATAATTTATTGCTGATAGGTTCCTGCTTTACAGAACAGATCGGCAATAAACTGGCCAATCATAAATTTGCAGTGCTGGATAATCCGAATGGTATCCTTTTTAATCCCATAAGTATTGCTAAATCCATTTCATCTTACATAACTAATAAGCAATACACAGCGGCAGACCTGTTTTATCAGAATGAATGCTGGAACAGTTGGGAGCACCATAGCCGTTTTTCAGATCCGGATAAGGAAGAATGTTTAGGGATTATTAATGAATCTCAAACTAAAGCACATGATTTTTTAAAAAAGACAGATTGGTTACTGATAACACTTGGTTCTGCTTTTGTTTACGAAACCTCCCCCCTGAGCCCTCTCCAAGAAGAGAGGGGAAATGCGAAGATTGTCGTGGCTAATTGCCATAAAGTGCCAACAGATAAATTTAATAAAAGGCTTTTACAGGTTGATGAAGTTATTACTGCGCTGCAGATCATGATCGAAAAGGCAATTGCTTTCAATCCCGGGCTAAAAATTATTTTCACTATTAGTCCCGTCCGGCATTTACGGGATGGCTTTGTTGAAAATAACAGAAGTAAGGCAACACTGATACATGCAGTACATCAGCTTGTTGAAAACAGTAAGGGTTGTTTTTATTTTCCTGCGTATGAACTTATTATTGATGACCTGAGGGATTACCGCTTTTTTGCAGAAGATATGGTGCATCCAAACTATGCAGCAACCAACTATGTTTGGGAAAAATTCATGGTAACCTGTATTGATGAACAATCGCAACAGCTGATGAAAGAAATAGCAGTTATTGTCGCTGCCAAAAATCATAAACCATTTAACCCAACATCCGGACAACACAAAAAATTTCTGCAAACCAATTTAGAGAAAGTGCAAAAACTGCAACAGCAATTTCCTTATTTAAATTTTGAAGAAGAGAAAATCTTCTTTAAGTTTTGATCTCCAGGTTCCCCCTTCAGGGGGCGGAGGGGGCTTAATGTATCCTGTCTCCCCTTATTTCCATTTCCTTCATCAATTCCTTTTCATACTTCAGCCACTCTGCCCAACGCTTCCTCACCGTTTTTTTATCTATATAATGTTCGGCAAGATTAATGAACAGTGTATAATGCCCGGCTTCACTTTCCATGAACCTGCGGTAAAAATTACGCATGTATTTATCATCAAGGCCTTCACTTAACCTTTTAAACCGTTCGCAGCTGCGGGCCTCTATTAATGCCATGGTAAGCAGGTGGTCTAAAAAACGGTCATCGGGGCTGCCCCCTTTTTTTTGAAATTCCAACAACTTGTTTACATAAATATCTTTGCGCTGTATGCCCAGTTTCAATTTACGTTTGTGCAACTCGGCTAATACCTGCCTGAAATGCCCCCATTCTTCTGTAACGATAGGGCTCAGTTCTTTGATCAGCTTTTCTTTATCGGAATAACGTTGTATGAGTGTAATGCAGGTGGTTGCCGCCTTTTGCTCGCAATAAGCATGATCGGTTAAAATTTCTTCAAGCTGTAATTCTGCCAGATTAACCCAGCGTGGGTCGGAAGGAAGTTGTAAACCTAAAATGTTTTTAACGTCGGCAGATGTATTTTTCATTGTTGGCAAAAATAAAATACTCCACTGTTATTTTGCCAATCTGTTTTATTTAACCCGAAAAATAGTTTATTGCTGCCTGGTTACTGTAAAGGTTCCAACATCAGTTGAGCTGGGCCTTATTCCCATGGTACCCAAAATGATATTTGAATTAGCAGTATACTTACCCGAAATTAAGTAAGTGACACCAATGCCAATGCTATAAACAAACGAAGCCCTTAAACTATCCGGATCAAGCTGGTAAGTACCATTAGCTATATCGGGTGTGGTAGCATTATTAGCTTCCACTAAAAGCATACCGCCACTTTTAAATGTTAACGCAAAATAGCCTCCCGCTCCACCACCAAGGTTGGGGGTATAAGATCCTACCCACTTCCCTTCCAGTTTATATTCAGTGGCCAAAGGGTCAGACTTTTTACAGGAAGAAACTAAAAATACGGTAGAAACAGTTATTAAAAGGAGAAATAAATTTTTCATTGTAGTTGTTTTTTTTCTTGAATATCAATCCATCATACCTAAACAAATATGATGCCACCAATACCCGCATGGGACTAATAATTTTTAAATTAATGGTAAAAAAGGGATGAGGCTAAACGGGCCATTAGACATTCTTTACGATAACAATGTTCTAATCTTATTAGTTTTTAGTATTTTACAACAAATAATATGTCCAAATGAGATTAGTTCCTTTCATCGCATCTGCAGTTATCAGTTCAGGATTAATAGTCATCTTAAATACAAACCTGGTTACCCCGGCGCCATTGGGTAAATTATTAAGTCCCCAGCATGGAGTTTGGCAAAATGCCGAACCCGTGGGTGAGAACTATGCTGCTGATCTTAGGTTCCCTGAACTTAATGGTAAGGTTGATGTGTATTTTGATGAACGCCTGGTGCCGCACATTTTTGCCGAGCAGGAAAATGACGCTTATTTTGTTCAGGGATACCTGCATGCAAAATTCAGGCTGTGGCAAATGGAACTGCAAACATTTGCAGCAGGCGGCAGGGCCAGTGAAATAGTTGGTGAAAAAGCTTTGGATCACGACAGGGAGTTCAGGCGGTTGGGAATGGTATTTGCTGCTGAAATTGCCTTGCAGGAAGTAGAGAAGGATCCCGTTATCAAATCACAATGCGATGCTTATACAGCAGGGGTCAATTCATATATCGAAACATTAACTGAAAGTTCACTGCCACTTGAATATAAACTGATCGGGTATAAGCCCGAAAAATGGAGCAACCTGAAAACATCGCTCTTTTTAAAATACATGAGTTACGACCTGGCAGCACGTGATGATGATTTTGAAATGACAAACGCAAAAAGTTATTTCAGCACCGAAGACTTTGCAAAATTATTTCCTGCATTGCAGGATTCGTTAGATCCTGTCATTCCCAAAGGAACTGTATTTGAAAAGCAAAAAGTATTTCCGGTTGCGCCTGTTAAAGCCGATTCTCTTTATCTGAACAACAAAGATCTTGCAATATCAGAAAGTACAAAACCCGACAGGGATAATGGGAGTAACAATTGGGCAGTAAGTGGTTCAAAAACAAAAAGCGGGGCACCCATTTTATGTAATGATCCGCATTTAGGATTAAACCTTCCTTCGCTTTGGTATGAATTGCAGATATCAACACCAACATTCAATGCCTATGGTGTTAGTTTTCCGGGGGCACCGGGTGTTATTATTGGTTATAATGATGACTGTGCTTTTGGTTTTACAAACGGCGGACGTGATGTAAGGGATTATTACGAGATAAAATTTAAAGATGATACCCGCAGGGAATATTCTTTCAATGGCCAATGGATGAAAACTAAATTCAGGATTGATACCATTAAAATAAAGGCCAAACCGGATTTTATTGACTCTGTTGCTTATGTTCAGTTAGGTAATGACTGGTGCCCGGTGATGTATGATAAATCTTTTTCGGGTGGAAGAAATACAAACAATAAATATTATGCTGTTCGCTGGAAAGCGCATGATGCAAGTAATGAGTTGAAGATTTTCAACATGCTGAACCATGCAAAAAATTATGCAGATTATTCGGCAGCTGTAACCAACCTGCATACGCCGGGCCAGAATTGTGTGTTTGCTGCTAAGAATGGTGACATAGCCATACGTACACAGGGAGAATGGCCTGCCAAATGGAAGGGCCAGGGCGATTTTGTAATGCCAGGTGTAGATACAAGTTATTTATGGCAGGGTATGATACCGCAGGATGAAGTGCCTTATCAGTATAACCCGGAACGTGGTTTTGTAAGCAGTGCAAATCAAAAACCTGTTGATGACAGTGTGTATCATTATTACCTGGGAAGAGATTATCCTTTGTACAGGGGGCTTACTATTAACCGCAGGCTTAATGCAATGACGAATATTACTCCGCAGGATATGATGGCATTGCAGACAGATAATTTAGATATGGGGGCAGTGATGGTAAAACCATTGGTGATTGCCAACATGAAAGAGAATGAATTGAATGATATTGATAAAAAATACTTTGAGATATATAAAAGCTGGAATTGCAGAAATGATGTGGGCACAAAGGGAGCAACTGTTTTTGAGCAGTTCTGGAAAAATTTTGAACATACTGTTTTTGATGATGAATATACAAATGCCCCTAAAGTGGTGATGCACCCTTTTGTAAGCAATTTGGTAGAAGGCATATTAAAGGATTCTGCCTATAAATTCTTAGATAATATTACCACACCTCAAAAAGAAACACTGGCAGATGATGTAACGGCTGCATTTAAAAAAGCAGCTGTTGAATTGCAAAAAATTGAGACAGCAGGAAATTTGGATTGGGAAAAAAATAAAGCCACCCGTATCAACCACCTGGCAAAACTGGCCCCCTTCAGCAGGATGAATTTACCTATTGGTGGCGGAACACAATGTATAAATGCAACTAAGGTAGATCATGGTCCAAGCTGGCGCATGGTGATAAGCCTTACAGCTAAAACAGAAGCCTATGGTGTGTATCCCGGCGGGCAAAGTGGTAACCCGGGTAGCAAATACTATGATAGTTTTGTTGATCAGTGGGCTGCCGGAAAATATTATTCGCTGTGGATGATGACGAAGAATGAAGTGGGAGATAAAAGGGTACAGGCAAAAATGACATTTAGTAAATGATTTGGAGATTAACCGATTTGGAGATTTGGTAATTAAAAGCAATTCATTTCCAAATCAACCAATCACGAAATTTCCAAATTACCAAATCATCAAATCAATATTATGAAATTCTTCATTTCTCTTATTCTGACTGCTTTATTAAGTTTTGCTTTCTGCCTGTTCCTGCCCTGGTGGAATATAGCCATTGCCGCATTTATTGTAGCTGCAATAATTCCTCAAAGGCCGGGCAGATCATTTCTTACCGGGTTCCTGTCCCTGTTCTTATTATGGGGTGGATTGAGTTTTTGGATAAGTAATAACAATGAACATATTTTAGCACATAAAGTATCCATGCTTATCTTAAAAATGGATAATCCTTACCTGCTTATGCTGGCAACAGCCCTGATTGCTGCATTGGTGGCAGGCTTTGCAGCGCTGGCAGGAAGTTATCTCCGCAAAACCAGGGCATAAAAAAATCCGGTGGTTAGTTTTAGATTTTTAGTAACAATATCCCCGTTAATTTTGTTAGTACTCAAAACTGAATATGCCCAGAGTTTTATTATTTCTTTTCTTATTAGTTTCCGGTTCTGCATCTGCCCAAAAAATTTATGGTACTGTTTTTTCCGATAAGGGCGACCTGTTGCCTTACTCATCTGTTACTATAAAAGGCACATCCATCGGCGCCAGCGCAAATAACAGGGCAAAATTTTCTTTTTCAGTAGCTCCCGGAACTTATACGGTTGTTTGCCAGCATATCGGTTATCGTAAACAGGAAAAATTGGTTACAGTTGGCAAAACTAATGAAGAGATAACTTTCATCATATCTGAGCAGTTGTTAGATATGACTGAAGTAATAATCAGGACCGGCGAAGACCCTGCCTATGCCATCATCAGGGAAGCCATAAAAAAACGCCCCTATTATAATGAACAGGTAAAAGGATTTGAGTGTGACCTGTATGCAAAGGATATGATCAAGCTCCGTAGTTTTCCAAAAAAAATACTGGGCCGCAAAATTCCGGAGCAGGACCGGGATGATATGGGACTTGATTCATCAGGCAGGGGAATTATTTACCTGTCGGAATCTGTTTCAAAAGTGTACAGCCAGTTGCCCGATAAGTTCAGGCTTGAAGTGCTCAGCAGCCGGGTTAGCGGCAGCGATGGTTTCGGATTTGCTTTTCCAACTTTTATCAGTTTTTATCAGAATAATATTTCTGTTTTCCTTGACCGATTAAATCCAAGAGGATTTGTTTCGCCAATTGCAGATGCAGCTCTAAGTATGTACAGGTATAAATACCTGGGCAGTTTTTATGAAGATGGAAAAGAGATCAACAGCATAAGGGTGATCCCCCGCCGTACTTACGAGCCGGTGTTTTCAGGAATTATAAATATCAGTGATAGTGACTGGCGTATTCACAGCCTTGATCTTAAACTAACCAAAACTTCGCAGCTGGAAATTGTGGATACTTTGCAGATAACACAAATTCATGTACCTGTTGGCAATGATGTGTGGCGTATAAAGAATCAGCTGATACATTTTAATTTTAAGATGTTTGGTATTGATGCTGTTGGAAATTTTCTTTCTGTCTATTCCAATTATGCTATAAATCCTGTATTTGCAAAAAACAGGTTCAATAATATTGTTATCAGGTATGATACTGCCGTTAATAAAAAATCAAAAGAATACTGGGATACTATACGGCCGGTTCCTTTGGCCGCAGAAGAAAAAATGGATTACCATGTTAAGGACAGCATTTTTGAAGTAAAGAAAGACTCAGCACTAAGCCAGGCTTCTGTTGATTCGCTTAACAAAAAACAGGGTAAGATAAAATGGTATGATATTTTCTGGAAAGGCATTCAGCGAACACACTATAGTAAAACAAATAACTATCGCTGGGGGCTTGATGGACTGGGAAAAGGAGTGGAGTATAATACAGTGGAAGGGATTGCACTTAATATGTACGGTAACTACAGCCGGTATATTAAAAAATGGAAAACTAATTTCTCCATTGAACCAACCCTGCGTTATGGGTTTAATAACATGCATTTTAATGCCTGGGCTGATATTCATTTCAGGACCAGGGATTGGGAAACTGATAAAAAACTTAAACGGCAAACCTGGACCTTTTCAGGTGGAAAAAGGGTGAGCCAGTTTAATAAAGCAAATCCAATTACCCCACTCACCAACACCATCAACACTTTAGTTTGGGGAGATAATTTTATTAAGATCTACGAAAATTATTTTGGCAGTATCAATTTCAGCAAACGCTATGAAAGTGGTTTCCGGTTTAATATTAATGCATTGTATGAAAACAGGATGCCACTGGAGAACACTACTGATTTTGTAATTTTCAAAAGAGATTCGGCCAACAGGTTACCCAATTATCCTTACGAAAAAATATCAGCACAGTTCCCGGCCCACCAGGCTTTTGTTGTAAGTATTGATATCAGCATACGGCCCGGACAAAAATATATACAGTTTCCAAACCGCAAAGTATCGCTGGGCTCAAACTATCCCACCTTCAGTTTTAATTATACTAAAGGGATCAATAATATTTTTGGCAGCGACGCCAATTTTGATAAATGGCGTTTCAGTATCAATGATGATAAGAATTTTAAACTGGCCGGTTTATTAAAATATAAAATTGGTATCGGTGGTTTCCTGAATACTAAAAAAGTTTTCATACAGGACTATCAGCACTTTAATGGCAACCGTTCCACCAGGGCCAGTGATTATGTAAATAGTTTTCAACTGGCGCAGTATTATGCCAACAGCACAACAAATTCATTTTATACTTATGGCCACCTGGAGCATCATTTTAACGGCTTGCTCACCAATAAAATTCCTTTATTCAAGCGGTTGAACTGGAACCTGGTTGCAGGCAGCAATGCTTTTTATGTGAACAGGGCTAACAACTATGTAGAGATATTTGCCGGTCTTGAAAATATCTTAAAAATAATCAGGCTTGACCTTGTAGCTGCTTATACTAATGGTAAACGAGGCTTAACAGGTATTCGTTTAGGATTTGGGGGCATACTTGGAAGTAATGTGCAGACAAGCCCCAGGGGCAGGAGCACCTCCATAAGCTTGTAAGTATCTTTTTAAATAATATCTTTGCTGCTCAATTTGGTTTGCCTGCAAGCATCCAATCCCAGGTACTGAGCGAAGTCGAAGTATTGGCGGATTTTCCATCAAACGGAATCAAATTAAATCTTATGGCAGTATTACACAACCGGGTTTCCCAGGCGGAACTTAAAAAATTATTGTACGAGGAAAAAGAACATCGTACCACGATCTCTTTTTATCAATACTTTCCTGTTGATGATCCAAAAGAATTCAGAGATGAAATGTATAAGGCATTAAATACACTTAAGGTCTTTGGCAGAATCTATATAGCACATGAAGGTATCAATGCACAGATAAGCGTACCTGACAGTAATGTTGAATCATTTAGAAATTATCTGGATTCAATTGAACCATTACATGGGATCCGGTTGAATATTGCAGTAGATGATGACGGGAAATCTTTTTGGGTATTAAAAATAAAAGTGAGGGAAAAAATTGTAGCAGACGGAATCAGCGACCCCGGTTTCAGTATGGAAAATAAAGGAAGATATGTTAATGCTGAACAGATGAATGAATTGATGAAGGATGATAACACCATCGTAATTGATATGCGCAACCATTATGAATATGAAGTAGGGCATTTTGATAAGGCGATTGAAATACCCAGTGATACATTCAGGGAGCAATTGCCCATGGCGGTGGATATGATGAAAAATGAAAAAGATAAGAACATCATCATGTACTGCACGGGTGGTATCCGTTGCGAAAAAGCCAGTGCATACATGTTGCATCATGGGTTTAATAATGTGTTTCACCTGGAAGGCGGGATCATCAATTATGCCCGGCAGGCAAAAGGAGTGGGACTGGAAAACAAATTCATTGGAAAGAATTTTGTTTTTGATGACAGGCTGGGGGAGCGGATCACCGAAGATATTATCGCCAAATGCCACCAATGCGGTAAACCAGCCGATACCCATACCAATTGTAAAAATGATGGCTGCCATTTATTATTCATACAATGTGCAGCCTGTGCAGCTAAGTATGATGGTTGTTGCAGCGAAACCTGTCAAACAACTTTCAATCTTCCCATTGGAGAACAAAAGGAATTGCGCAAGGGAATTGATAAAGGGATGATGGTGTTTAATAAAAGTAAGAAAAGGCTGAGGCCGCGGCTGGATGAAAACAATAAGTAAAGCAAAAAAAAATGTAATAATAATGTTTTATTTTATAGAAACTCTAATGACAAACCTAAAGGTTCGTGAAGACACGAACTAAGGCGGAGATTTTTTTAATATTATAATATGATTGAATCAAAAAATAATCAAGTTGCCTCGGTATGGAAAAGAATCCTATCTGCATTAATAGACTATGTTCTGTTTTGCGGTATAATGATTTTGATTGGCCATCTTTTTGGTAAGTCTTTAGCAGGACAAATAGATTCTGAAGGCAATCAAATTCATTTCGGGTATACTTTACAAGGACCAGCAAGCATTTTACTTCTTCTGTGCTGGCTCCTGATTTTCCCAATTGCCGAAGGGCTTACTGGATTCACTCTTGCAAAAAAAATAGTAGGACTTAAAGTAATAAGAAAAGATTCTTCCAGAATTTCAATATTAAATTCATTTGTCCGGCATTTATTTGACTTAATTGACTTTTTTTGTCTTATGGGGTTCATTATTGCTGCTAATAATCAAAATAAACAACGAATGGGTGATTTGGTAGCTAATACTATAGTAATTGATGAAATGAAATAGCATTTTATTTCAACAGCTTACCTAATTCTGTTAAAGTCAATTTCTCCGTTTCTTCATCACTCAACTCCTGTGGTACAAACTTCTCCCCGATAATTTTTTCATACAACTCAATATATCTTTTCGAAATGGTATCCACCCAGGCATCACTCATTTCCGGTACGGTTTGCTCTTCTTTACCCATAAAATTATTTTCAATCAGCCATTCTCTTACAAACTCTTTGCTTAGTTGTTTCTGGCGTTCTCCTTTATTTTGTCTTTCTTCAAAACCATCAGCATAAAAATAACGGGATGAATCAGGTGTATGTATCTCATCCATTAAGACGATCTCATCATCCAGTTTGCCAAACTCATATTTTGTATCTACCAAGATCAGGCCCTGTTTAGCTGCAATTTCTTTTCCCCTTGCAAATAATTTCAGGGCATAGTCACATAAACTATTCCATTCTTTTTCAGTAGCCAGTTTTGTTTCAATGATATCTTTTGCAGCAATGTCTTCATCATGCCCTTCAGCAGCTTTGGTACTTGGGGTAATAATGGGAGAAGGGAAGTGATCATTTTCTTTCATTCCTTCGGGTAATTTTACGCCACATAGTTCTCTTTTTCCGGAGGCATAAGTGCGCCATGCATGGCCGGTTAAATTTCCCCTAATCACCATTTCAATTTTAAAAGGTTCACATTTTTTTCCAATGCTGACATTAGGCGCCGGTGTTGCCAATAACCAATTAGGACAAATGTCTTTTGTGGCATTCAGCATGTAGGCGGCAATCTGGTTTAAAACCTGTCCCTTAAAAGGAATTGGGCGTGGCAGTATAACATCAAAAGCCGAAATACGGTTGCTGGCAAACATTACCAGATATTTGTTGGAAATTGAGTAAACATCTCTTACTTTGCCTTTATAAAAACCGGTTTGTTGGGGGAATTTCAAAACTGTCATGCTGCTAAATTACCATCAACAAATTTAAAAGCCCGATAAGCCGGCTACAAGATTTCAACAGATGGGTAAAAAATTAATTTTTCAGGTAAAAATAACAATGCTTAATTTGCTATATATTTAAAACCAAAAAACGAGATATGAGAAAAGTCACAAGCTATTTGGTTACCTTTTTGCTTGCCAACATTTTAACGGTTGCAGCGATTGCACAAAATGTAACTATAAACGGCAATGTCAGAAACAGTAATACGAAGGAAGGTTCAGGCGCTGTTTCTGTTATTTTAAAAGGCGGGGAAACCGGAACATTTACAGACGATAAAGGTAATTTTAGAATAACGGTTAAAAGTTTGCCCGTAACCCTGCTGATCTCATCCATAGGGTACGAATTACAGGAAGTTACTGTTTCCAGCGCCTCCAGCCTGGTTCAGGTTGAATTTAAGCCAAACACTGCATTAGGCCAGGAGGTTGTGGTAGCAGCTAACAGGGTTCCGCAAAGAATAATGGAATCCCCCGTTTCTATCGAAAGGATAAGCGCTGCAAACATCCGTAATTCACCGGTATCTAACTATTACGATGTAGTAACAACCCTTAAGGGTGTTGATATTACCACCTCTTCACTTACTTTTAAAACACCCACCACCCGTGGTTTTAACTCCAGCGGTAATACCCGTTTTAATCAATTGGTTGATGGGATGGATAACCAGGCCCCGGGCCTTAACTTTTCTGTGGCATCAATTATTGGGTTAAGTGAACTGGATGTAGATAATATAGAGCTATTATCAGGTGCTTCTTCTGCGCTTTATGGCCCCGGCGGTATGAATGGTACATTGCTGATGACCAGCAAAAACCCTTTTAAATACCAGGGCTTATCATTTTTGGTGAAAGAAGGCCTTATGCATGTAGGTGCATACAGGCAAAGAGAGCCGGGACTTTACAGTAACTGGAATATGAGGTGGGGTAAAAAACTATCTGAAAAATTTGCATTTAAGATCAATGCCGAATTGATACAGGCAAAAGACTGGTTGGGCAGAGATGACAGGAATTACAGCAGGTCTGGTACTACCGGAAGTGTTGTTGCCGGCGACAGGAAAACAGATCCCAATTATGATGGATTAAATGTTTATGGAGATGAAACAACTGTTGACATGCGTGCCTTCTTCTCCCAGATTGCTGCAGGTTTGCCCGGCGCAGCAAACTTTATTGCAGCAAACGGGTTATTAACTACTCCACAAAATGTTTCCCGTACAGGATATACAGAAAAAGAGTTGATCAATCCAAACACGGTTAACTTTAAACTTGCCGGATCGGTACATTATAAGATAACGCCAAATACCGAAGCTATTTTAGCTGCATATTGGGGTACTGGTAACACCATCTACACGGGTAGCGACAGGTATTCTCTGAAGGATTTTAAAATGGGCCAATACAAACTGGAGATCAATAACAAGAACTGGTCGGTGAGAGGGTATACCACACAGGAAAATGCAGGTGAATCTTACAACTTGACTGCAACAACAAGGTTGTTCAATGAATCCTGGAAAAAATCAGTTACCACAGATGCTGCAGGTAATCCAACGCCACAGCCAACCGACTGGTATATTCAATATACTTACAACTACCTGAGCAACCGCATGAATGGCATGACTGCCTATGATGCACACCAGGCAGCAAGGACCATTGCAGATGTAGGAAGGCCGGCGGCAAGTTCGGGTGCTTTCAGGGCCGGCTATGATGCCATCCGTAAAAAGCCCATCTCCCAAAATGGAGGTTTGCTTCAGGATGCATCTGATCTATATGCTGTAGATGCAAATTATAACCTTACCCATATCACAAAATCTTTTGCAGATGTATTGATAGGAGCAAACTATAAGAAATATGTGCTGAATTCCGGAGGTACATTATTTGCTGACTCTACCGGTAGCATTGGCCTTAAGCAATATGGTGCATACATACAGGCTAGCCGTCAACTTATGGACCGTATTAATTTAACGCTATCGGGCAGGTATGATAAAGCAGATAATTTTAAAGGACGGTTTACACCAAGGATCACCGCTTTGGTTAAGTTATCAAAAGATAATAATGTCCGTTTATCTTTTCAAACAGCGTATCGTTTCCCAAGCAACCAGCAACAGTTTATTAACCTGCAGGTGGGTAGTACCCGTCTCATAGGCAGCAGCCCTGGTTTTGCAACTTTATTTGGGTTCCCCGGCAACCCTTTATATACGTTTACTGTAAATCCGGGATCAACTACACTATATGATTTTAAAACCCTTACACCGGCGGAAGTAAAACCTGAATCAGTAAATTCATTTGAACTGGGTTATAAAGGCTTATTGATGGAAAACAAATTGCTGATTGATGTATATGGTTATTATGGACAATACAAAGACTTCCTGGGCAGGAAAAATACCATACAAACAATTACAGGAAATGCTGCTGATACTTCAAACGCAAGCAAGAGAAGGAATATTTCTGTAGTGGTTAATTCTGCTGATAAAGTAAAAACCTATGGTTTTGGCCTTGGTGTTGATTACAGGTTGCCGCTAAACTTTATTGTAAGCGCTAACCTGTCTTCTGATGTATTGAAAGATGTGCCTACAAATTTTGTAGCTTTCTTTAATGCTCCAAAATATAAGACAAACATGAGTATTGGTAATGCTGGTTTTGGTCCGGGTAAAAAATTAGGGTTCAGTGTGGCCTGGCGTTGGCAGCAGGGTTTCTTCTACCAGGGAGATTTTGCAAACGGCAACTTACCTGATGTACATAATTTAGATGCACAGATCAGCCTGAAAATTCCAAAAGCTAATAAATCAGTTATCAAGCTTGGTGCTACTAACCTGTTGAACCAATATTATTATAATGCGATAGGTAACTCACAGATCGGTGGATTATACTATGTGAGTTTTGGATATAACATCTATTAATGCAGCAGGTAACACAAAAATTTAAAATTTAAAATGACTATAATGAAAACAATAAATAAACTAAAGGCTTATTACCTGGTAATTTTAGCTGGTTTGTTTTTAATTACTTCATGTAATAAGGACCTGGAGCAATTTGCTGCCATACCCAAGCCTGTATATCCTACAGGAAGCGGAATTGCTGCAACATTGGCTGCCAATGCCAATTACACCATGTATACGGCATTGATCACAAGAGCAGGGATGACCAATTTACTAAATGACAGCACTAGAAGCTTTACGGTGTTTGCGACTGATAATACAGGGATGAAGATTTTTGTTTCTGCCGCTTCAGGTGGGGCAATTCCACCTACAGGAGCACCTGATGCAACATATCTTGGCTTTATTTCGGGTACATTACCTGTAACCAGCGCTGTACCCATCGTTCAATACAATACTGTGGGTACAAAATTTCCTGCAGCTAATATTGGTACAGCTTTTCCTAATTATCCATTAACAAGCCTGATCCAACTCGATCCTGTTAACCAGCCGTTTGTAAGAATGCCTATATTTCCGGTAAGAGGAACTGTGTCTTATGTAAATAATTTACCGCTTATTGCAACCGATATGGCTGCTGCCAATGGGATCATTCATACTGCATTTAGTATTGCAGCGCCCCCTGCTGCCACATTAAGGACAATGATAGCAGCTGAACCAACACTGGCTTATTTCAGGGCTGCTATTTTAAGAGCTGATAGCGGAGCAGTTGTTAAACCTAATAATGACTCTACAAATTTTCTGAATTATTTATTAGGATATGGTGTTACTAATATGACTGTGCTGGTTCCCAACGATGCTGCTTTCCAAACCCTGATCTTCGGATTGGTTTATTCACAGGTTTTAGCTGCAACCGGTAGCATACCTATTGCTATTGCACAGGCTAATGCAGCTGTAGCGCTGGGCCCAGGTATCTTTTCTAACCCTGTATTCTATGGTTCGATTACTGCAGCCACGGTAAAAGGGATAATAGCTTATCATTTCCTTGCCACACAACCATCGCCCACATCAACAACAGGTGTGGTTCCCAATATCCGGGTATTCTCAAACAATATTCCGTCAACACCTCTCTTTTTTGTAAAAACACTTGTTAACGGTGGTTTTGCTGGTCATCAGGGTGTAATGGCACAGGCAACATATGCAGGACCCGTGGCAACCTCGGTAAATTTCTCCAGCTATGGAACTTTCCCTCCGGGGGGGGCACCGTTTAGTTATACAGCCAACAGTGTTACGCTGGATAAACATGCCGTGAACGGGGTTTATCATATCATCAACAAGGTATTGCTACCCCAATAATCAGCAGCTTAAAATATTTAATAGAAAAGGGCTTCAGTAATGAAGCCCTTTCTTTTAAAATAATTTTAATTAAACTGGTTCCGGGGAGAGCCCCACGTTGGATTTGTGTATGGCCTGTTGGGCCCGCCGTTACTAAATCGGAGGCTTCGTAGTGCGGCTAGCCTTGTGCCAGAGTCTTGCCTGAAAAAAATTTTACCACTCTTGAATTATAATGCCAACCTGTTCATCCTTTAATGCAAATTCTTTAGCACCCCATGGACGAAGAGTAATTTCCTTTAGGTTTGGATGAAGAAATTCAGGATGAGATTTAGAAACCTTTCCATAAACTTCTTCAATATTTTTAGTCACTAACCTAAACTCAGGATAATGCTCTTTTGCAAGCTCTGTATTTTCAAACAGATTTATACGTAATCCGTCTTTTTCCAATACACAAAATGGTTGGCTGGATTTTATTTCATCATGTCCAATAGTAAAATCCAGGCAGTCTACAAACAATTTCAAACCATCAGTAATATTGTCATAAAAAACATTTGGAACTAGTTTTTCAAAATTCATTGCTTAATTTTTTTCTTTTTATCAAGAAGTGTCTTTACAATTCTGACTAACGTTTAATATCGTTTTAAACGGGAGATAATAATTTTTTATAATAAGGACACAAAGCTTCGCTAAACTTTGCATCAAATCAAAGCGTGCGATTTTGAACTACAAAAATGCGCTAAGGAAATATTGAAATATTTAAAAATTATTCTGAACGGGGTAGCTGAAGCTCCACCACTGAATTTATCAATTCTTCAATTTAATGAAGAAATATTTCAACCAGAATTACCATCGGGTTTATAAAACACCAATTATTAAAGCGGCCTTACAAAGAGCATTTCAATAAATTTAAGAAATCTTCGTCCGTTAGCCAAAGAATTTAATTCTGTGTCGGAATATGAGGAATTACCGCTAACGGCAGTTTGTGAAAAAAACCGCCGCCGCCCTATAAATATACACACTATGTGAATATTTATTTGCCGTTGTTGGTGTTCGTGCCGATGGCTATATGGCCCGGCAATCACCAACAACACAGCATTCTGTTTTTATTATTTAGACACTAAGGTATTTATTTTTTAGTACCCTGCTGGTTGTTGGTGATTGCTTACGCTGCTTTGGCTACCGCACGAACACCAACAACGGCGGAACTTTTCCTCCGGGAGGAGCACCGTTTAGCTATACAGCCAACAGTGTTACGCTGGATAAACATGCCGTGAACGGGGTTTATCATATCATCAACAAGGTATTGCTGCCCCAATAATTAACTGGTTAAATATTTAATAGAGAAAAGGGCTTCAGATTCTGAAGCCCTTTTTATTTTGATCATTTTATATTACACATTAAACCTGAAATGCATCACATCTCCATCCTGCACCAGGTATTCTTTGCCTTCGATCCTTAGCCTTCCGTTTTCCCTGCAGGCAGCTTCTGAACCGTACTTGATAAAATCATCGTAAGCTATTACTTCGGCTTTAATAAAACCTTTTTCAAAATCAGTATGAATAACACTGGCTGCCTGTGGAGCCTTCCATCCTTTATGAATGGTCCATGCCCTTACTTCCTGCACACCGGCTGTAAAATAAGTTGATAAGGTTAAAAGTTTATAAGTAGAATGTATCAAACGGTCTAATGCAGGTTCTGTCATTTTATATTCTTCCATGAACATGGCCTTATCGTCAGGATTCTCAAACTCGGCAATCTGTGCTTCAATAGCATTGGTCATTACAATTACTTCGTTGCCTTCATTTTTCACAGCTTCAATTAATGCTGCAGAAAATTTATTGCCGGTATGCATGCTTGCTTCATCAACATTAGCAACATATAATATCGACTTGTCTGTTAGTAAGAACAGGTCTGCAATGGCTACTTTTTCCTCTTTAGTCAAGCCAAGCGATAGAATGTTTTTTCCTTTATCCAGTTGTTCTTTGCAACGTAGTAAAACTTCCAGCTCCACTTTCATCTTTGGGTCAGTCTTCGCCAGTTTTTCTGTACGCTGTATTTTCTTTTCTACACTTTCCAGGTCTTTCAACTGTAATTCGGTTTCAATGATTTCCTTATCACTTACAGGGTTTATCGGTCCTTCATCCCTTAATATATTCTCATCTTCAAAACAACGTATCACATGAATGATGGCATCCACTTCCCGGATATTGGCTAAAAATTTATTGCCTAATCCTTCACCTTTGCTGGCGCCACGTACCAGGCCGGCAATATCAACGATCTCAATTTGTGTAGGCACCGTTCTGTCGGGCTTAACCAGTTCGGCCAATTTATCGATCCGGGGATCGGGTACATTCACCAGACCGGTATTGGGTTCAATGGTACAGAACCTGTAATTGCTTGCCTGTGCCTTGGCGCTGTTGCTGACTGCATTAAATAAAGTTGATTTACCTACATTGGGTAGCCCCACAATTCCTGCTTTTAAAGCCATCTCTGTATTATTTACTATTTACAATTTCGGCTGCAAAGGTAAGGGATGGCAGTTATTTTAAATGTTGAATTTTGAATGATGAATTAAGTAACTTTCGGCATCCAACATGTAAAATTCAACATTCATCATTCATAATTTCTACACATGGCATTAAGCAGGATATGGTCGGTATTTATCATTATAGCTTTTGTGGTTGCCGGGGTAAGCATGGCAACGGGTGATGAGAAGATATTTACAAGGATGGTAGTTGGTAAATCTTCAGATAAGTACGACAGTGTATATTACTACGCCATTGGCTCCCCGGTAAATCAAAATCTTTCTGCAAAATATGGTGACCTTTTAAAAGAATATGGTTATTATAAAACAGATTTAGTTGCCCGGGCGGCTGTACTGTTAACAGATAATTCTATACATGATTCGGTAAGTATTATTAAAGCACTTAATCCCGGTATCAATATGTATACCTATGTTGCTGTTCAAAAGCAACTGGTACGAAAGGTAGACGGTGTTATTGAAACAGCTAAGAATGCCGTGCTTGACATTATTTTTCCACTCATCGGCATCCTTGCTCTTTTTATGGGGTTTCTCAACATCGCTGAAAAAGCAGGAGGGGTGAGGGTATTATCAAAGATCATCGGCCCTTTTTTTTCAAAGATATTTCCTGACATTCCAAAAGGGCACCCGGCCACAGGGCATATGATGATGAATTTTTCGGCTAACCTGTTGAATCTTGATAATGCGGCAACACCGTTTGGATTAAAAGCAATGCAAAGCCTGCAGGAGTTGAATCCCAACAAGGCAGTTGCTTCCAATGCCCAGATCATGTTCATGGCGCTGCATGCATCGGGGCTGACTTTAATACCGGTAACTATTATTGCTTTCCGGTCGGGGCTTGGGGCGCAGAGTGCTACTGATATTTTTATTCCCTGTATGATCGCTACATTTATGGCTACCATGGCTGCGATGTTCATCGTGTCGTTCAAACAAAAGATCAATTTGTTTCAACCGGCGGTACTTGCATGGGTAGGTGGTATATCAGCGCTCATTGCTTTACTTGTACTGTATGTTACAAAACTCGATCCTTCATCAGCACAGGTATTCTCCGGTAAATTAAGTAACGGACTTATTCTTGTGATATTTGTATTGATCGTTCTTGGAGGGCTTTATAAAAAGATAGATGTATTTGATGCTTTCGTAGAAGGAGCAAAAGGAGGATTTGAAACGGCCATCCGCATACTTCCATACATTGTAGGAATGCTTGTTGCCATCAGTATGCTGCGTACGAGCGGAACTTTTGATGTGATCATTAATGGTATGAAAAACCTTTTTGCCGCATTGGGTACAGATACCCGTTTTGTTGATGGATTGCCTACCGCATTGATAAAGCCCATGAGCGGAAGCGGTGCAAGGGGCATGATGATAGATACGATGAAAACATTTGGCCCGGATTCTTTTGCAGGGCGGCTGGCTTGTATACTCCAGGGTTCTTCAGACACCACATTTTATGTGATTGCAGTTTATTTTGGTTCTATAAGTATTAAGAATACACGGTATGCTGTTGGCGCCATGTTACTGGCCGACCTGGTTGGGATCATTAGTTCCATCATCCTGGCATATTTGTTTTTTGGGTAAGTGCTGTAATTTATTCTATCTCTTTTTCAACATGCAATAGTTTACCATTGGCATCCACGCCTTCTATTACCACTTTGAATTTTTTACAAACATCATCATTGTAAAATTCAATAATGGCCTTTCCATCTTTTATTTTGATCTCCGGATTCCAGTAGATGGTTGTTCTTATGTCAGCAATATCGTTGTTTGGCCTTACCTGGGAATAATCCATTTCATAAAATTCTCTCATGGCGGAATAGCCAGATCTCCTGTAAATGTCGAATCCCTTGTCCCTCCAGTCACGTGTTGACCTTCCTTTAATAGTATAAATAGCAATAGCGCCCCTGTCTGCACCAAGTGCAATACCTGTAACACCTTTAAATACTTTTATCATGGCTACATCGGATGGATCAAGGCCATCAATGAGGCTTATATTAACCGCTATTTCGTTGAGAAAGAATTGTACGCCACTGTTCGTTGCATTTTCCGAGAACATATCAACTCCCTGGTAACGGGTGAAGTTTACCTGCTTTCCGGTATCTGTTTCATTGATAGCAATGCCAGGCACCATCATCCGCAGAAATTGCCAGACATCATAGTAATTGATGTTAGAGTTCAGTAGCAGTGTCTGATCGCTGCCATAAAAAATATCGGAAGCATAAACAGCATTTAGTGAATCTACTTCAGAACGTCTTTTTGATTTTACCACCACTTCGCTTAAGGTCTTTCCAAAGGTTGTATCTTTTTTCTTTTTCTCATCCAGTAATTGTTGCAGGTATGCAGCCGGGGAGGTTGTACTCAATATCGTACCATTGTTCAGGCCCGCTTTATGAAGTGTGTCAAAATAAATAGAATCAATTTTTACTGATACGATCGCCTCAGCATTGCTGGTATTGGTTCCCTGGTAATAAATGGTAGCCCCTTTTTGAAAATCGATATTATCCGCAACAAAAACAGAATGCTCATTCGTCTTTGCCTGTGACATGATATTGGTTGAATCTTCTCCCTTTATTATCAGGTTTATCTTTCCGGATCTCAGTACTGATTTACCGTTGCTTTGCAGCACTTTTCCTGTAATGCTCATACTTGTTTCGAATGGATACCGTAATTGGGAGAATTTATTTGCCATGATCTCTTCTAAATTAAATCTCCTCCATCCATTGACCATCATCACCAGGTCAAGATGTTGCAGTGTTACCGGTTCCTTATCATTAAAATAATAGCCGGGCTCATGTATATTTCCCCTGATATCAGCTGATAATAAAAAAGAAGAAAAAATGGTTGAGTTATACTTTGAGGATTCACTGTTTGCGTTCGTTACTGCAACTGCAGCCTGCAGGTTCGAAAATTCCTGTGCATTGAGTGTGATCGTATTCTTTTTTCTTTTATCAAGGTTTGTAATCCCCGGCAACAGCAACGAATTGCCCGTAGTATGATTGGCCACAAATACAATTCTTTCGGCTAATGGCTGTCCGTCTTCTGTAAGCACGGTCACCTGCATAATACCGGGTGGAAGATTTTTTTTATTGATCGCTGCAGCGTCAAGCCCTTCCTCAATGTTTAGTTTACCCATATAGGCCACCTGGTAGTTGATCTGCGCTGTTACCAAAAGATTATTGTATTTCGCTTTATTCTTTTCACTTCTTTCAACCTTTATAAATGCCTTGTTTGCATTCGAATTATCGATCGATAAAGTAATGCCTTCTTCTTTGGCAGCAGGTAATGAAAATATTTTTAGCCTGCCGCCCGGGAATTGAACATTTGCTTTATAAACCTCATTTGCAGCAGGTGTCAGTTCAAAACTGCCCATGCCATTATGTATGCTGTTGAAAGTGGCTACCTTTTCATTTTTTGAATTTACAACATCGGCACTCACTGTTACTGGATCTCCGTTCTCATCAAGTGCTTTGAAAGCAACAATGCTTTTTAGTCCTGTTACCAGGTTTCCTCCTTCAGGATAAAAATTAACATGGAGCCCTGCATTTGAAGCAGGCCCTTGCCTTTCTTTTGCCGGTTTGGCATAATTGAGTATCCGTATTTTTTTCTCTGTGATGAAAGCAGGGAAGTTGAGCATCCACATGGTATAACAACGCAGGTAATAATCGCCGGGAGCCCATTCAGGTTTAATATCCAGCACACCGTTTGCAGTTCCGTCTTTTAATTTCAGCATTTTCTTTTCTGTTACGGTACCCGATTGATCAACCAGGTCAACATAGATCACTTTACTGAGGATGGTTGGTTTTTCATTCAGTAATGCATAGGTTTTAAACCAGATACTTTCTCCGGTGATATAATCATTCCTGTCTGTTTGCACATAAGTTTTTTCCTGGGGCCTTAAAAAGGAAAATGAGTCAAGCGCTGCAATCATTTTTTCCGGAACCGTATTTTGGGCTGACGAATAAAAATAGAAACCTGAAAAAAGAATTATGAAAACTGTTTTTGACATTACAGGAAATTAGTAAACAAATGTAATTTATTAAAAAGGGCACTGCTGTTCAGTGCCCTTTTTATTTTGACAAATACACTAAAATATGCCCTCATCAGGGTTTCAGCATACCGGTAATATTTTGAACAACGCCATTACTGCATGCCAGGTCAACCGGAGTAACCTGAAAAGCCGAAGGGTTCGAAACTCCTTTTATATTTACCCCTGTTCCAAAACTAACGGTTACAAGTGTTGTAACACCGGTGTTCACATAAAGTGTTTTTAAGGTGCCTGCTTTCAGGTCTGTTGAAAAATTGCGGGATCCAATTACATGATACCTTAAAATATTGGTAAGCGTGGTAAGCGCAGGGCCGGTCAGCGCTGCAATGGTAGTGGCATCATAACCGTTTGCCGTCATTACAGAATTAGGTATGGCAAAAACAGTGATAGGTGCCGATGCGGCCGGGGAGAATACCGTAGTAAGTCCGGCCTTGGTAATGGCCTGCACCATCAACGAATAATTAAGGTTGGCATTAAGCTGAGCTATTACCGTGGTAGAAGGTGTTAAAAGAACCTTATTGATTTTATGGATGATTCCATTGCGGCAACGGATGTCTTTTTCTGTTATTAGTGCTCCGCTCACGAATATTCTCTTATTTGTTTTATCCTGGTAACTGTAATTGTTGAAGCCGGCAATTGACAGCATTGGTGCGTTAGGCCCGTCTGGAATTTCAAAACTTGTTCGGGGCGTTAATATACCGGCACCACTGCTTTGAAAATGATTCAGAACCAAAGAGGTTAGTGCGACAGAATCCATTGACGCAATGGATCCGCTGGTGATACCTGCTGCAGCAAAAGCTGCATCGGTAGGTGCAAAAATGGTAAACGGCCCGGGTCCCTGTGTAAACGTTTCTAATTTAGCTTTTACTACCGCTGCCTGTAGCAGGCTCAGGTCTGATGACTTGGTAAGTGTTTCTGCCAGGCTATCGGCTACTGCAACAGGGTCTGACTTATCGCACTGAACAAACAAGAGGCTTACTGATATAAGCAGCAGTGAAATGGTGAATACTTTTTTTATTTTATTTCTCATAGATCAATTTTTACTGGTTTATTAATATAGACAGGTTTGGCGCAAGGTTGGTGGCAACGGAGCCGTTATACCCTCTTGCTAAGAGTGTGTATATCCTTCTATTGGTAAGGTTACTGGCAAAAGCCCTTCGGGCAAGGGGTACAGTAGATGCTGCTGCACCTGCCGGCCTTATAAAGAAGGAATCTGATGGAAGCGCCACGTCAAAAGTTTGCGAATAACCTTTAAACGCCACATTAGCTGCAATAACGGTTGCAACGGTATTGTTAGCTCCTTTGTACAAATCAATAGCCTGCACATTAGGCATGCAGTGAACAAACTTCAGGCGGGCAAACCCGCTATCGGGAGCGGTTTTGTCATCAGGCACACTAAAGCCTTTTGTATTGGCTGCCGTGTCTGTTATGTAATATGTATAGAACCTATTGACATCGAATGTTTCGGTAAACTCAAATAGTTTAGTCATGGGATTGCCGGTACCGGGAATAGGCGTGAAGCCTTGTATTTTTACGCTGCCCGGCGACACCCACAAGTAATCACCATTGCTGCTTCCACCTGTATTGAAGCCACCACCCGGATAACCGATAGGAGCCGTTAGCGTATTGCTTACAGGTTTATCATTTATATAAAGAATGGTGTTGGGTAATACCGAATAAGCGGAAAAATATCCCAACTTCACCTGGGCAGAACCATCGCTGCTTGTTCGGTTTGTAATTTTGTATGAGTTCTTTTTACAGCTTACCATTACCAGGCAAACTGCTATCAGAAAGACCGTTATATTTATTTTGTGTGTCATAATCTTTACAATTAAAATTAGTTAATCAGGGTTTGCTGAACCAGCATTCGTATGTATGGTAATCTAAGTTTAATCCGCCGATGCGTAATAGTTCCTCCCGGTTCCATATGTATTCGCTGTTGTATCGTGGCCGTACCCGGTAAACCGGTTTGCCTAAATTATCGGCGAAGAAAGGAGTAGGAAAAACCATGCTGCGGTAAACCTGTTGGCCGGTTAAAGGATCAACATCTGTCCAGTGGTATCTTCTTATATCAACGAATGTTTCAAAGAAACCCCATCCCCAAAGAGCGATGTATTTCTGCAACATGATGTCTGAAATGGTTAAGGTACCAATCGTTCTTTTTACATTATTTCCATTCAGATAGGCAGTACGGTCAGCCGCAGTGATTGGGTTGCCATTGAAGATGGTAACATTACCCCTGGGGAAAGTGGCCCTATTTATAAAATCAAAATGCAGGGTTATGCCGTTTGTGTAAGCCGAAAGTGCGGTAGTCATATCATTTTTCCGGAAAGCAGCTTCTGCTTTTATGAACTGAATTTCACTGGCCGAAATTATTGGCAATACGGCTCTGTCGGCAAACAGGTAACGCCTGTACAGTGGGTTGAAAACCGACACAGAAGGATTCTGATTGAAAGGAATGTCTTTAAAAGAACTATCCGTCCATACAGAACTGATACGTTTGCGGGCGTTGATCCAGTTTGCGGATCCAACGGCATAATCGGTTGTTTTTAAAGTTAATGCCGAATTTGGATCGCCGGTAGCAGGAGCTACACCCCTGAAACCGCCATTACCATTGGTGGTATCTTCAGAGCAGGTCAGCAAATGCCTCATCCTCGGGTCTCTGTTAAAGGCGGTAGCACTGCTGGCAGTTACGCCGGTAAGCGTGGAGCCATCCATAAGCCTTACAATAAAATCACTTTGCCTGAAACTGGTAAGGTTATCCCGGTAGGTACCAAAGAAGTTGGCATCGTCATTTTTTGCCGCATCAAAAGGTATCAGAAAATCATCATTAACATCCACAAGCGAACGGTTGCAGAAAGCAATTACCGAATCGGCATTATACGTGGATTTATTGGTTATTCGGTGGGCATTGCGTGCCAGCAGGCCCCACGCGAATTTTATCCACCGGGAGGTATTTCCGTTATACACGTAATCGCCTTTTGCCAGGCGGATGCTTGTAGAAGCTACATCTCCACGGCTTAAGTTAGCAATAGCCAACCTTAAAACAGAATCAATACCGGCATAAACCACTTCCTGATCATCGTACTTGAAGAAGGCCTTGTTTTCTTTAAATGCTTCGGTGAATATGATTTCGCCATGATAGTCGGTGGCATACTGAAACATCAATCCCTTAAGCACCTGTGCTGCGCCTACATAATCCCATTGACCTTTTTCGGTGCCGCTTTTTATGATATAATCTAAGTTTGCTCCCAGTCCAAAATAGCACTGGCGCCAAATGTCTCCGTTTACATCACTGGCAGCATTATATCCTTGCCTGTCCATATTATTAACCGTGCCGGCGGTGGCGGCGCCAAAATTCTGTACGTATTTGCTGGCGTACCTGGCATCAAATTGCAACCCTCTTGGTATAGCTCCGAGCATGGCAGGGAATACAGACGAAGCATCCGGGTTTTGCGGTGTGTCAGGATCGCTGTTGATATCCAGGTATTTTTTACAGCCACCTAGCATGATCAGAATGATGATGGCTGCAATTCCTGATAATAAAAAATTCTTTTTCATAATTATCATTATTAATTTTTTTAAAATTGAACTTTACAACCAACATTTAACCCACGGGGGGTAGATATAGCTCCATAATCAATACCCGATCCTCCATAACCCCTGGAGAAAGCGGTATTGGCGTTTACGCTCGGGTCGGCTCCGGTATAATTTGTTATTATAAAGAGGTCGGTGCCTGTGATAAATACAGAAGCGTTGCTGATTACTTTCTGACGTTTTAAAAGTGATTTGGGCAGGTTGTACGTAAGCGTCGCATCCCGTAACCTCATCCAGTTAACGGTTTCAATAAAGTCTGCTTCCGAAACATTACCTGCGGCATAATAATCACTCCGGTAGTAGGGATAAACGGTAATGCTGTTCCGGGTAGGGTTGGTGGTATTCTGTAAACCATCGTTTAATACACCATTAATAACTACGGGTGTTTCCCTGTCAAGTGTGCGTTTGCTTAAGCCGGTAACATATAAATAGTATTCATTACCGTTCCATACATCGCCTCCTTTCCGGAAGTCGAGGTTAAAGCTCAATGTAAAATTTTTGTAGTTGAAGGTATTTATAAAACCAAACTTAAAATCAGGCTGGCGGTCTCCGGCAGGTACAAAATCCAGCGCAGTATTAACCGAAGGAAGACCGGTTAAGGGATTTATGAGTATGTCTCCTGCCGTATTACGCACAATTTGTGATGCACCTAGGTTGCTGATAGAAGCACCTGGATACACCTGGCTGCGCAGGTTGCCGAATACCCAGGTATCGCTGTCGTAATAAGTAGGCAGACCTGAAGGCAATGAAATCACCTTACCCCTGTTGCGGTCAAAGTTTACGGTAACATCCCAGTTCAGTTTTTTCGATTTTATCACATTGGCAGTAATAACTGCTTCAATACCTTTATTTTCAACCGAACCACCGTTCAGGTATTTAAGAACGTAACCGGTACCATAGCTCACCCGGTTGGCAATAATTTGTCCTTTACTTTTTAGTGAGTAACGGGTAATATCAATACTAAGTCTGCTTTTGAAGAATTTTAATTCGCCGCCGAACTCAAGATTTTCGGTGCGTTCAGGTTCAAGGCCAAAGTTGTTTCCAAAAACACCATTGGCAAAACCGCCGCCGGTGGTGGTGGCCTGTGCAAAGAGCCGGTCAATCAGATAGGGTTGATACAATCCTTTTCCGGTGGTGCCATAGCTAATCCTTGCTTTTCCGTAGCTGAACCAGGAGAAGCGGTCGAAAAATTTCAGATCGCTGAAAACAAAACTCAGAGAAGCTGATCCGAAATTATAATAAGGACTTTTTACCACTTCCCGGCTTAAGAAGGTGCTGGTGCCTTCGCGGCTGCCGGCAAGAGATAAGTAAGCCAGGTTATTATAACCCAGGGAATAGGTTCCGAAAAAACGTATTTTACGGGTATTTAATACAGTTGTTTTTGCAAACAGGCTTAAGGGATCGGTATTATTAAGTGATTTAAAGTTGGGTTCAAAGAAACGTTCGCCCCGCTGCGCCTGAATACTTGTTTTGTTATCATCATTAGTAAAGCCTACTGTTAGTGTATTTGAGAAATTACCGAATTTCCGCTTCAGGGTTCCTTTGAAAACATTACTCAGATTTTTTGTGTTTTGTTCGTATATAGAGTAAAATCCGTTCACGGCAAACCCGAACCGGCTTTGTGGGTGCATGAGGAAATCACCTGTCTGGCTGTACACATCCAGGCCGGTGGTGGCGCTCAGGTTAAGCCATTTAAAAGGATCTGCATTTAAGGTGAGTGTGAGCGTAAGGCGGTTTGTTTTATCCTGCGCCAGGTTTTTATTCACATCCCAAAAAGGGTTATCAAACTCGGCATTGAGTGCGGCGGAATTCGACCGGTATAATTTACGGGTACCATCGGCATTCTGGAAATCCCGTACATCAAGGTCACTGGGATAATTTAACAGGTTGAGCATATAGCCACCGGCACCCTTAGATGCTTTGTCGGTAGTGGAATTGGAATAGGTGATGCCGGAAGTGATGCTGAATTTTTTAGAAACTTTGGCGCTTCCGTTGATGCCGATGGTCAGCTTCTCGTAACCGGTGTTGGGGATGATGCCATCCTGGTTAAAATAACTACCCGAAAGGCGATAGGTGGTTACGTCTCCGCCGCCTTCCACATCCACATTATGGCGTTGCGAAAAACCGGTACGAAAGAAGTTTTTAATGTTGTCATATAACTGGGTTCCTTCTTTATACTTGGGGCCAAAAAAGGCGTACGCATTTCCGCTTGCAAAAGGATTTACAACGGCATTGGGGTCGGCAATACCCGCTGTACCCCTACCATAGGTAGTTTGTATTTCAGGGAAGAGGTATAATTTTTCCCAGCGGAATGAATTGCCGTAGCGGATGGAAGCCTTACCCTGCTTGCCTTTTCTTGTTGTTATTACAATGGCACCAGATGCTCCATCAGAACCATAAAGCGCCGTGGCTTCAGGCCCTTTTAATATGGTAACACTTTCAATATCTTCGGGATTCAGATCCATCGCCCTGTTTCCATAATCAGAATTCCGGTTACCCAATACATTTCCCACACTGCCCGATGCCAGGTTCTCCTGGTTCATGGTCTGGTTATCATAAGGTATACCATCTACCACAAAAAGCGGACTGTTGCTGTTTCCGATGGAAATAGCGCCTCTTAATACAATGCTGGTAGAAGCGCCCGGTGTACCGGAAGTAGGCGTGATATTGGCACCTGCCACACGGCCTGCCAATGCATTTATCCAGTTATCCCTTTGCGACTGGGCAATTTCTTCTCCTTTAACATCCTGGGCCATGTAGGGAAGCTCACGTTTGCTTTTTTTCACTCCATAAGCAGTTACTACTACTTCTCCCAATTGTTTTTGCGCTTGTACCAGTCTTATGTTTATTTTAAGATCGGTGCCAACAGTTACTTCCTGTTTGGCATAATCCACGAAGGTAAAAACCAATACCTGGCCTTTTGAAGCCTGTATCGAGTAATAACCGGCCTGGTTGGTTTTTGTAGCTGATCTTGTTCCCTTTATTGTAACAGTCACATCTCTGAGTGGTGCATTATCATCGTCTCCGATAACAACACCGGTAACCTGTGCACTGCCAAATAGCGGGACTAAAATGAACAGCAACGCAATGATTCTTTGTTCAAGTTTTCTCATATAGTCTAGTTTTGGTTGTTTAAAAATTTAAAATAAGCGCATATAATTTTAATTACAATACGGTGACCCCCGCTGCAACAAAAGGTTGCAGTATAGGATGATCGTTTGGCAATTCGGTTATCAATATATCTATTTTCGACAGATCAGTTACATGAATGGGTTGAATGGTATTTATTTTTTCAGCAATGGTAAGGCAAACTACTTTTCGGGAGGATGCTATCATAGACTGTTTCAATTGTACTACATCCCAGTCATTATCTGTAATGCCATGTTCTATGTCAATTGCATTGATGCCTAAAAAACAAAGGTCTGGCTTCAGCGTCTTTATCCTGGCCAAAGCATCTGCACCCAATGTTATTTTTGAATTCTTAGATAATTTATCACCAATCACTATTACATCAATGTTTGGATGGTGCATGTATTCAACTATTGCAGGAATACTACCCGATATAAAAGTAGCGGATAAATCAAGTGGCAGGCTGCGTGCCAGTTCTATAATGGTTGTTCCGCCACCGGTTAAAATAAACATGCCCTCTTTAATAAGCTTAACTGCTTTTTCGGCAATTATCCTTTTATTGTTTTTGGCATAAACTTTTTTAGCCGGGTAGGTAATATCATGAAAAGAATGGGAGAGGGCGCCTCCGTGAACTTTTATCAATTTACCCTTTTCTGAGAGTTCGAGAAGGTCTCTGCGGATGGTATCTTCAGATACGTCTATTTCTGTACTCAATGAATTAGACAGCACTTTATTATGCAGATTTACCTGGTGTACAATGTACGCCTGTCTTTCTCTTTTAAGCATTAGTTTTTAATTACCTCTAAAAATAATAATAAAAATTGCAAAAAAGTGCATAAGCAGCCCGAAATTATTGCACATTCCGCGTAAAAACCTGCAAAACCTGCATTGAAGTACGCTTATCCTACCGAACTGGCAAAAGATTTAATTTTTCTTTTTAGGTTGTTTGAGAGGCTTAGTAGTGATAACTTCCCTTGCCTGCAGATTTATTTTGTGTTTAAATGAATCTGCCTTAGATACAGAATCCTTTAGTGTTTCTGCATCCTCTTCATCTACAGGGCCATAATAACTGTCGAAAATTGAAGCCAGTATTTTAGCATGATAAACTGACCGGGTGAATTTATTGCCGATCACTATTATTGTAGCGGAGTCATTTAATAATCTTATGAACGAAGCATTGCTTCCATGCCACCAGCCATTGTGATAGACGATCTTTTTACCTGTGGGATACATATACATACGCCAGCCAAGACCATAATTTCTTATACCGGGTTTTTCATTACTGTAAGGTGCATAAGCCTGTTGCAGCGTTTCTTCTGTAAATAGCAGGTTGGTGGATAAGGCCCTGTCCCAAATAAGCAGGTCTCTAACTGTTGTATAAATATTCTTATCGCCGTAAACAGCATCTAAAAAACCAAAGGGTTCAGGTTTCCCTTTCCAATTGTAGCTGGGTAATGCTTTGGTAGTGTCTGCCAGGCTGAACACATAAGTGTTCTTCATTTGCAATGGAATAAAAAAAGCCTGGTTTAAATGATCTGCATATTTTTTACCTGTAATTTTTTCAATCAACAAAGCCAGTAGTGCATAATTGGTATTACAATAAGAAAAATGAGTGTTTGGGGGTGTAATATCAATGAGTTCAGACTTTCGGGTCATTAAAAAATTTAAAACATCTTCATTGGTTGCCATACTTTTTTTATCCCAACCCATATTCTCTAAAAAGTGCGTATAATTTGGTAAGCCGCTTCTGTGGTTTAACAAACTGCGGATGGTTACCCCCGGGTAATTAAATGCTGAAAAATATTTGCTGAACTCATCGTCTATGTTCAGTTTACCATCCTGCCATAATTTTAAAACAGCCATGGCAGTGAAAGTTTTTGAAACAGAGGCAATATGCAATGGGGTATTTTGTGAAATACTATCTGTACCCGGCAAGTGTCCTGTACCATTGTATTGTTCAAAAACGATATTGCCGTTTTTTGCAACTAATATTTCTCCGTTAAACTCTTTTTGTTTTAAAACAGAATCATACCATAGTTCACAGGCTGTTTTGATCCTTGTTGCCTCTTCCGGCGAAATGGCCGTTGCCCTGGGCAGGATTAAAGCAGATAAGTTATCAGTTCCATTCTTATCGGCAGTGGATACTGTATTACATGATGTAATTATAAGGACGAGGCCCGGTAGTACTAAATAATAGCAGAGCAATCTGCAAAATGTGATATTGAATATGGGTATCATAAAATAGTAAGCCTTAGATAGAATATATTTGTGCAAAATACACTCTAATAATCATGGCTGAAAATAAAATAACCAGTTATCCCAAGGAGAAAATAAATATTCTTTTTTTAGAGAACATAAGCGATGTGGCTGTTAGGCATTTTAATGCATCCGGGTATGTGAATGTAAAGAAGATAAATGGTGCATTGAGTGAAGATGAACTGATAGCTGCCATTAAACATGTGCATTTACTGGGTATCCGTAGTAAAACGCAGATCACAAAAAAAATACTGGATGCTGCGGAAAAACTACAGGCCATTGGTTGCTTCTGCATTGGTGTTAACCAGGTTGATCTGAAAGCGGCTACAAAAAACGGGGTAGCTGTTTTTAATGCACCTTACAGCAATACGAGGAGCGTAGCTGAATTGGTGATTGGTGCTTCAATTATGCTGATACGGAAAATTGTAGATAAAAATAAAGCAGCTCATGAAGGGATATGGCTTAAAGAAGCCAGTGGCAGTTATGAGCTTCGTGGAAAAACATTGGGTATAATTGGTTATGGTAATATTGGTAAACAGGTAAGCGTAATGGCTGAAAGCCTGGGTATGAAAGTTATTTTTTATGATACCGAAACCAAATTGCCATTGGGTAATGCAGAGGATAGAAAAAGTTTAAAAGAAGTGGTAAGCAAATCCGATATTGTTACACTTCATGTACCTGAATTAACCAGTACAAAAAACCTTATCAATAAAACCACACTCAAATATTTTAAGAAAGGAAGCATATTGATAAACTATGCAAGGGGAGAAGTGGTTGACCTGGAGGCTTTGCGTAAAGCATTATTGGAAGGATATTTAAGCGGTGCCGCAGTGGATGTTTTTCCTGTTGAACCTGAAAAGAACGGTGATAAATTTTCAACTCCATTGCAGGGTTTAAGTAATGTGTTACTTACACCACATATAGGTGGCAGCACCCAGGAAGCCCAGCATAATATTGGTGATGATGTGAGCGGCAAATTGTTCAATTACCTCGAAAAAGGAATCAGTACAGGTTCACATAGTATTCCTGAGCTCTCCCTTCCTCCACAGGAAGGTACACACCGTATACTGCACATACATAATAATGTACCCGGTGTTCTTTCCGAGATCAATACACAACTGAGCAAGCATAAAATAAATATTCTGGGCCAGTACCTTAAAACCAATGACACAATTGGATATGTGGTGCTGGATGTAGATAAGAATCTCAGTAAAAATGCGCTGGAATTATTGCGCCATGTAAAGGCGACGATTAAGGTGAGGATGTTGTATTAGGTTTTACAGAAGGCATTGCAACAGAAATTTTTGTTCCCTTCCCCTTTTCACTTTCAATATGTAAAGTTGCTCCCATTATTTTAACCAGGTCTTTAATGATGAGATAGCCCAATCCGTTCCCTTTCCGGTTATCTACATTGGCCGAAGATATGATGAACTGATCAGCCATGATGTTCTTGATCTGGTCGGGTGTCATCCCAACACCTTCATCGCTTACGCTGATAATTACATTCTCCGCTTTCTGTTCGGCAGCAATTACCACGGAGCTGTTTTCAGAAAAATTAATAGCATTGGTCAAAAGATTATACACAAGGATCTTCAGTGGTTCAAAGAACTGGTATATCTCCTGTTCATTAGTTACTTTATTATCAAGCGTGAGTTTCTTTTGTTTCGCCAGCGAATTAAGTATTCCCAGAACCTGGTTAACGAGTTCGTGCATGTGGAATGTTTCTTTTGTCTGCCGCCTGTTCTCATTCTGATATTTTATCCAGTTAAGGATATTGGTGCTCAGCAGTTGAAGTTCCTGCGATGTGTTCGTCATCTCCTGTATCGTTTCCATCTGCAGTTCTTCCGGCATTATATTTCTTTTCTCGATCAGGTTCTTTCCGGCAACGGTTACAAACTTCAGCGGCGTTACAATATCATGACTGATGATAGAGATGAGCCTGGTCTTAATGGTATCATTCTTTTCAAGTATCTCATTTTGTTCCTTTAATTCCTTTGTCTTTTCCGCCACCTGCTTTTCCAGTTTGCGCTGCCGTATTTTATATTGCCTTGTCCTTAACCGGAAGAAGAGTACCGCCATTCCCAGCACGGTGAAAAGGCAGAGGGCATAAAACCATGCTTGCTTATGCCAGGGAGTACTGATGGTAAAACGGATGTCCTTATACGTGTAATTATTTATTCCGAATCCGTTCAGTTTTCGTATGCGTACTGTATAATTCCCCGAACTGAGATTGCCCAGCCGTATCGCCGCATCGTTTTCGGTATTCACGGGTTTCCAGTTCACTGTATCGTTTAACTGGTAATCGAGGTATATATTTTCTTTATTGCACCAGGAAGAGAAACCAAGTTCAATAATAATCTCCTGGGTTTGAGGTGACAGGTTCTTAAATGGAAGCGAATCAACATTCACCGGGTTGTTATCTGCCAGCATTTCATCAATGAAAATTTCTCCCGATGGTAAAATAGGAGTTGCTTTTTCCGGGTTCACCCAAAGCAAACCGTCCATGGTGGGGAAGGAGATTGTTCTGTTCTTCATCCGTAATGCGCAGGGAGTGCAGCCGCCATTGAGCTCGGTCATTTCCATCCCGTCTTTTTTACCAAAGTAATGATAGTAAACAGAATGGCTGTTGTTCTCAAATGCATCAATCAGTTCCGATAGACTGGATTTGAATAATCCCCTGTTGGTACTGATCCAGCAGTAACCCTCATCATCAGGAACAAAACAGTGTGGGTATAATAAATACCTGTTTTTATCCAGCGGCATCAGTTTGATCAAACCGTTCTTATAAATATAAAAACCCGAACCATAGGTGCCGAAAAAAACATAGTCCTTATATTTCCATATACTGCGTACGCAAATATTCTCTTTGGAGAAAATAGTATCGAGATTGTGTGTTGTAGTATTGAACCGCAATAAGCCGGAACAGGTGGCTACGGCGAGGATACCGGGACTTATTTCTGCGAAATCAAATGTTATCGTGCCTGTCAGGTTCTTAGGGTACTTGCAAAGAGGCAGCAGGCTGTCGGCATCCAGGATGCCGATGCCGTTCATGTTGGCCAGATATATTCTGCCGCCTGATTCTGTTACCACATCCCCCCACCTTATTTTAGGGTATGCTTTTGTTTGGTTGGTGGCTTTATTATATTCAAACAGGCAGTTATAACCAATATCCTTTTTTGTCTGTGTATACCATAATGAGTTTCCGCCGGTTTCAGTAATATTAAAAGAAAACTTACCCATTACCGGCAGATTATTTTCGTTGGTGACGTGATCACCAATAATATCACTTTCATTGGTGAGTATATTGCCGTCCGGGAGTTCGATCTGCGAATAATAAGAGTTCCGGTTCTTGGCAATAACGGTATTTCTTCTTTTCGATAATACCCTGTTTTGATTGATGACAATAAGGCCTTTGGATTCGGTACCTATAAAAAGTAAATTGTTCTTTTCACTGTACTGTACCGATTTAATATACGAATCTGCTGGAATGCCGGCAGCGATAAGTCTTGCATTCAGCGAAATCCCATCGTATGTGAGCAACCATGCTTTTTCATTTTCTATGAAAACCGGGTTGTTCATCCCTGTTTGCCAGAATAAATTGCTGTTGCTGGCTGCAGGCTTCAACAGGGCATTATCGTAGCCTTTAATGGAAACGGGAGCAAGGGTTTGCTCCTTAATGTTGAGAAGGAATATTTCCTTTTTATCGGTAACTACAAAATAATGGCCGTTGATCTTAAAAATGGTATTGACATTTCCCGTTTCATAGTTCTGCATAACGGGATCCTTTAAACTGATCGAGAAATAGAACAGGGTACCCTGGTTAAGGATGAGGCAGGAGGTATCACTGATGACAACTACTTTACTGAAACCTGATGAAAACCCGGTAGGTTTCAGGATGTTGGCATTTTTTTTAAAAAAAGTATCCGATACGCCCACCAGGTAATAATGGTTGAGATACGGATTACTGCTACTGTTGTTGGCAGATCTTCTCCAGAGTACCGGTTTACTCTTATCAATAAAGAAAATATTGCCGGGCTGGTCTGACGTGTAGATCCTCCCTGAATTATTTCGCACAATAAACAACATCCTTTCCGAAGCAATGGCAGGCATGTTTTCCTTGGTATATGATTTAAAATCAACCCCGTTGAACCTTACAATACCTGCTTCGGTGGCCATCCACAAAAATTCATTTTTTTCATCCCACTGCAAACCCTTGATGCCGTTAGATGGTAATCCATTGTCGGTAGTGTATTGCTGGATATTTGAGTTAACGGCAGGCTGGGCTGTAACCTGTAGAGGAAGAATAAAAAAGCAGGCGACGAAGGTCAGGAGGTTCTGCATACGCATTTTGCATAACCAAGTTACTGCATCCTGCTCAATAATTTACATTGTAAAGGGTGGCCAGTTCCATCAGTTCTTTGACATTACCCGCTGTTGTTTTTTCAAAGATGCGGTTCTTGATGGTGGAAATGGTATTCATCTTCAGGTTCAGTGTATCGGCAATATCCTTGGTGCCGATACCTTTGAGTATGTAATGAAGGATCTCAAGTTCCCTTGGCGCCAGCGTGGTAAAGGGATTATCGTGGTGCTGGATATTATTTCTTCTTACTGGTTCTTCGTTGTGCAGGAATTTTTGCAAGACCTGTATCATTTCTTCTTCACCAATGGCTTTAGACATGTAGTGATTGATGCCGTATTGCTTTAATGCCTCTCCATATATTTCGGCGGGCTGCATGGAAAAAATAAGAATGCGCAGGTCGGGATACACCCTGCGGATATTGGGGATCACTTCCAGGGTGCTTCCGTCTGACAAAATGATATCGAGAACAAGATGAGTATATTTATTCTTCACCAGTTCCTTCATCAGGTCATTGCAGGTGGCCACCTCATGTATATCTGAGTACCCGAGCGTAAGCTGCATATGCAGTTTCAATCCCTTTCTTATCATGCTGTGATCGTCTGCTATCAGAATTTTTGGTTGCATTCTAATTCCTGTTTCGGTTTTTTCTTTATCAAGACTGCTAATTTCCATAATTTATTCCTGCTTTTTGTAGAATTTATTCTTGTCAGATATTGTTTACATATTTTGTATCCTGGTATTACCTGATGAGAATAAAAGTTCCCTGGATGATTTGCCTGTCATTATAATTGGACGACCTGTACTTTAAAATGTACACATATCCCCCAGGTGATGATGGCTTCCCGTTTACCGTTCCATCCCATCCCTTGTATTTGTCATTGGTTTGAAAAACGACCTGGCCATAGCGGTTGAATATGATAAAATCGAACTCGGTTATAAGGTCTGTTTCCAAAACCCTGAACACATCATTTTTTGAATCATTATTGGGCGTAAAAGCAGAGGGCACCTGTACAATGGAAATGGGTAATACAACCATACTGTCGCTGGCGGAACAATTTGTGGACTTGTCGGTTGCATGGATCGTATAGATGGTTTTTTTGTTGGTTGATGAAACCGGGTTCAATACGGTTGTTGAATTCAGGTACAGCGATGGCGTCCACAAAAAATCATAGTTTCCCGGGTTAGGGATTGAAGCGCCTATTGTAACAGATGATCCTATGCGGATGATCTTATCCGGACCTGCATTCACAGGAGGAGCTGAATTAATGGTTACCAAATTTGCTGTAGGTAATGATCCGCAACCGTTTACATCTTTTACCGTAAGTGTTACACTAAATGATCCTGCATTATTGAAGGTATGGTTCAATGGGGGAGCAGATGTACTTGTTCCATCACCGAAATTCCATAACCAGGAACTGATACCCGTTAATGATGAAATAAACTGTACTGGTTTTTTTTCACAAAGGGTATCGGATATAAAACTGAATGAAGCGGATGCATTTGGATTTATGAGCGGAACTGAAAAATTTACCGTATCGGTGCTGCAACCCTGCGTAAAACTTACAGCGTGCTTTACAATCCTGTTGCCGGGAAATGCAGCATAACTATGTGTTACCGTATTACCTGTTGTGATAACTGTTGTTTGCCCGTCGCCAAAATCCCAATACCAGGTAGGCGGATTGGAAGCATTAACCGGAACAGATGAAATAAAAGTAAATACACTGTCGGCACAGGCTTTACCATTGCCTTGTACAGAAAGGCTTACGGGGGAACCTATATTGACTACTTTGGTTGTATCGCCTGCACAACCATTATCGGCATAAATTCTATACCTAACATTATAGGCACCAACAGCAGGGAATGATTTGGTCGCATTGACAGTATTTTGCGTAGTATTATCGGGAAAATTCCATAAATAATTCACCAGGTTAAATGTGCCTGCAGCAGAAGTTCCGGTTAGTACTATTAGCTCATTCGGGCATGCAGATGGAATTGAAAAATCTGCCACCGGACCGGGTTTTACTACTACAGTAACTGATGCAAATTCTGTTTGATTACAGTTGGGAATAACAACTGAAGTATAGGATATAGGAATATAATAAGTACCTGGATTAGCAAAACTGAAATCCTGCTGCAATGTATATACATAATAAGTACGGCCATTGATCAGCTCAGTATTCACCGGAACAGGATTATTGATAATGGAATCTGCATTAGGCGTAATGCCTGCAACCTGGCTTAGCTTCCAGGTTATAGAAGTGGCCGGGTAAGCGATCTTTGCAAACAAGCGAACAGGTGTATTACGGCAGGTGAATGTGTCTATATTACCACTGGTGTTGAAAGTATTTTTTATGGCACTGTAACTATTCAGGTTGTTGATAAGCGTTCCCACATTGTAACCATAACTTTCATAATTTCCTAAACCATATATCGTGGCATTAAAAGCCGAATCACTGGTTATAGTATGTTGCGCCGCAGCACCTATAAATCTTACCAGGGCAACTGAATAGGACGGAAGTTTCGGATGTGGTATGATCTGGTTTGACGGAAGGGGGTTTCCATCAACCCTTAGTGAACTTACTCCTGCTGTGGGTAAAATCATATTTGTATATACATAAGAAATAGCTGGCGATTGCCTGCTGGCAAAAAGCCTGACTGATTTCTGTCCCTGCTCGATGGGACTTAAGTAAAACATTTCAGGGTCGCCGTTTGAAGGGGGTGAGGGAGAAGTTATTGGAAAATTCCAGCATTGGTTTTTATTTACGGTGTATTGAGCAACCAATACTGGTTTATCTGATTCTATATAATCACCACCGGTTGAGTCCTGGAATTCGTAATAGAAATTTTTGATCAATCCGGTAAGCACCACACCGTTTCTTTTAACAACCGCAGCAGGATCAGAAACACAAACCCTGTAATAATTACGGTTTGTTTCCAGTATATCAGTATTGGTATTATTGATGGTATGATAAGTAAGATAGCGGGTGCCCCAGGCCTGTGATGGAAATACCTGTTGTTGCATGTATTCGCCTCCATCGCCCCGGCATATACGGATACCACTTGAGCCTGAAAAAACTGCCATTGGATGGCAATTACCATCGGCTCCGATAACGGATTTTACTTTGCTTCCAGTCATGTCTTTACTGGCAGCCCAGGCCTGGTTATTATTGGCAACCAGTTTACCAAAAACATTATATATTTCTCCCTTATTAAGATTGACGGTATAAGTCTGCCCGGGTAGCCAACCATTTTTTGTTGTATCACTGGGTTCTATTTCCACCCTTGTATTATTTTCTGATGCAACAACATAAAACCACGAATACCAATCATTGCCATTAGCTGTAGTTGGACTTATCACAGGTAATTGAGAGTTTGATGTAGCCTGGCTGTAATTAATAGAATTATAAGAGTAGCCATATGTTTCAACAGGCATTAACATAGTAGCGCCTGATCCCTGGGTTACATAAACATGTGCATAAACAGCCACCGGTACATCACTCACTATATGGATCCCCTTTGTAGATAATCCATCAGTAAGCAGCCGGGCATCATCCGCTCCGTTCTTAGGAATAACAATTGATTGATCAACTGTATTTGCAGGGATATTCAATGTTTGCGACCAGGAAGTTCCATTAACTGATACCGTAACGATTGCTGCCTGTTCAGTGCTTATATAAAGAGCCATATCCTGGCTGTTAGCGGGGATCGTTCCTCCATTGTCAGAATTTACAAATATCCAGTGAAATCCATACCCCAGCCAGAATTCTTTTCCCCTGTTGGATTTATCCTGTGCAGTTGAAGACAAATAAGTAAAAAAACAGGCAATTAATATTAACAGACGGTTATTGATACTTCCTTTCATAGTACAATATTCAGAAACCCGGAGATTAAAGCGAATAGAATTAATTCTACAAATGCTGCTTTGATATCGCTGTAACATTGCCCTCTCATTTATATCAAAACATAAAAGATAACCAAAATGAACAAGCACTGCAGCAGGAAATTTCAATATTATCTTATTCTAATATTGCTTTCCCTTTCTTCGAGTATTTCATTTGCACAATCCGCAAATTTCAACAAAACCGACTGGAAGTTCAGTAATCCCCAACAATTCGGGTTTACGGTACTGGATGTTGATTTTTTTGACAACAACAATGCCATTGCAGTAGGATCTGATGGTGGTATCGCCAAATCCACGGACGGGGGTTCAAACTGGACCTATGGGGTATTTACTTTTGTAAATCCAACCAATAACTTTGTTACCAAAGCCAATTTTAACGATGTTCATTTTATTACATCAACTGTAGCTTATGCTGTCAGCACCAATGGCTGTATGATAAAAACTACAGATGCAGGTAATACCTGGACTTTTGTAATTAATCCTCTTTATACCAATGCCAAAAGTATCAATACCTGCTGGTTCTTAGATGCCAATAAGGGATACATCGGCGGTCAATTTAACAACACGTTAGATTCACTGCCCAAATTATATTTTACATTGAATGGAGGTTCTACATGGGATTCCATCGGGGCCCCTGCAGTTAATGGTGTAACCCGTGTTGGTTATATCAGTAATCCAAATATTCCTTCTGTACTTTACCCCGTAGATGCCAAATTGAAAGAAATCCAGCGGATCGAATTTACAAGTACTGGTGTTGGCTATATATGCGGTAGTAACTCTTATGGTGTTACGTTGTTCCCTAATGTTAGTTTTAGGGCAACCAGCACTACAGTTTGTACGCCACTTACCACATTCTTAACCTCCGGGTCTATGGCTGCAAGTTTACTTTGGAAATTCAAAGACGGAGTACTAACCGATTATTCAATAAGTAAAGAACGCATAGGATATACAGGCATTAATCTGGCACCTGCAAGTATCACATGTACTTCGGGTTATGCAAGTATTAGTCCCACATCTCAAACATACCGGGCAATGAACATTATCAATGATTCTACAATAGTGATGATGTCGTCCAATAACAATACTGTGGTAAAAGTAAATACAGGGGTTAATGACTTTACACCGAATGTGAACGCATCCAATGCACTTGAGAAAGGGAAATACACTGTGTTGAATTTTCCTTTTCCTCCAACTGCCGGGCCTAATTCCGGACCGCCAATTCCTCCGGTACAGGTATTGTTGGCATCCAACCCTTACCAATTAAGAAGAACAGGTAACGGTACGCTTATTGCAAATGGCAATTTTGGCCGTATGTTCACTTCAATAGATACCGGCAGAAACTGGATAGAGTCAAGAAGTCTGCCCCCGGGAAAAAATTATAGTGGCAATGGAGTTTGGGCACTTGATATTGCTCCAAACGGTAAATTCTTATCCATGGGTTCATTGGGTGTTGTTGCAGATTCAATGCCGGGTGGCCCCGGATGGAACAGTAACTATGTTACGGTTCCTGCAAGCGCTGCCTTTACTAAAATAGAATTTGCCGATTGTAATAACGGAGTTGCCACCGGCAGCGGAAATATAAATGTTACTACTGATGGTGGTAAAACATGGTGGGACAGAACAAGACAGGATTTCATTAGTTCATTTTATAGCATTAATGGCTTTTCTTATGTAAACAATAACCCGGCTAAAGCTTATTTTGCTGTGAGTAATGGTACTATTTATTCTTCACCCAATCTTAATGTTGCGCCACCAGCTCAACCGATCCTGGATCCTGCATATGCTGATCCGCTTATGCAGATGAATGATGTGGCAACCTTGGGTAATGACAGTGTATGGGCAGTTGGTTACAGTAGTTTCTCGGTTGCTGCAGCTTCCAGAACATCAAAAATATTCCGCTCAATAAATGGTGGAACAAGCTGGACTGTGTACAGCGGTTTCCCGGTTGGTACATTGGCGCCTAACATTACTGAAATTGAATTTCCTACCCGCCTGATCGGCTATGCGGCCGGCAGCAGGGATACAATATATAAAACAACTGATGGCGGTATAACGTGGAATAAACTTCCATTGCCTACTCCGGGGGTAACACCACAAATTACTTACCGGGATATGTTTGCCCTTGATGCAAATACGGTTTTCCTGGTAGGCAATGGATTTCCAAGAAGATTTGTATATAGAACAACTGATGGAGGTGCAACATGGCAGGATATCTCCGGTAATATTGTTGCGCAGGGAGCCGGTAATTTTACCGGTGTATTATTTCATGATGCAAATAATGGCTATGTGATGACACCGGGACTCATGTTCAAAACGACGAACGGAGGGGTTACCTGGACAATGGAAGCACCGCCAACAAACTGCTTGTTTGAAGTGGCAGCCTTTGCACCAAAAACTGCACCTGCAAGTGTTCCATTTGTAAACAGAAAGCTTTTTGTATCGGGAGCAAATATCAGCGGTGCTCCAATAATGGAGTATGGTAATCCAGCAAATATTAATGTAAATTCTACAGAAACCATTACGGGTGGCTGTAATATCGGCGCACAGGGCAGCATCGTAATTAATGCAACAGGTGGAATTGCACCATATACTTACAGTATCAATGGCGGCACTTTCCAAACGTCAAACTCATTTACCGGATTAACATCGGGCACTAAAACAATTACCATTAAAGATTCTTATTGCGGAATCCTGACCAAAACAGTAGTGGTAGATGTAAAAGCAAGTCCTTATGTGTATGCGGGTACAGACCTTACAATTGTTGATGGTGATGCTGTTACGCTGCAGGGAAATTCTACCGGAACTGCCGCATCCATTGCATGGACACCTAACACTACATTAACAGGTGCCAATACATTTACACCGGTTGCAACACCAAGGATAACCACAAACTATACCTTGACTGTAACTGAACAAAACGGATGTGTTTCCAGCGATAACATGGTGGTTACTGTAATTCCTTATTGTGTGAAACCGATGAATGCTTTTACACCGAATGGTGATGGCTTCAATGACAAGTGGCTTGTAACCAGCGGAGGTGCCTGTACCAAACAGGTGATCGCAAAAGTGTTCAACCGCTATGGCGAACTGGTGTATAACAACGAGAATTATAATAACGACTGGGATGGTACATATAAAGGCAAACCTGTTGCTGATGGTACTTATTATTATGTTCTCCAGTACAGGCTAATTAACGGAAACTCTATCCCGATGAAGGGTGACGTAACCATTTTAAGATAATTTATTAATAACCATAATTATGAAATACAAATTATTATTGACTGCCTTTGTTACTGCAATTGTTTCGGTAACAAATGCACAACAGCAACAAACTTCATCCATGTACGACCTGCAGGGGGTGATACACAACCCATCCGTGGCAGGTACACAGGAAAACAATTTGATCGGGATCAGTTACCGAAGTCAGTGGTCGGGTATTAGTGGCAGCCCGAGAACAGCAACCGTATTTGGTTCATTTGATGTTCCTAAATTCGGGATGGGCATAGGAGGTAATATTTTCCAGGATAAAACAGGCCCTACTTCAAGAACCGGTTTATCTCTTTCTTTAGCTAAACACATCAAGGGTAATAATGGAAACATTTTCTCCATTGGTATTGAATCAAGGCTGCAACAATACGCCATTGATAAAGGGAAGCTTACTGAATCTTTGGGTAATGATCCTGTTTTGGGTGCAACAGACAACCGGTTTAAATACGATGCCGGATTTGGTATATCTTATACAACAAAAACAATCCAGGTAGGCGCCTCAGTATCCCAATTGGTTCAATCCAAATTAAATTTTTACAGCGGTAACTTAACCCGTACAGAAGAAGCCAGGTTATACAGGCATTATTACTTTCATGGTTTGTACAACTGGCATGTTGACGGCAATACGGTAATTACTCCCAATGCGTTGCTGATCTATCTGCCCAATGCACCTTTAACTTACCAGTTAGGCGCAAGGGTTGAGTTTAATAAATTATTCTGGTTTGGTGGGGGATACAGGTCTCACCAGAGTTATATGCTCTCTGCCGGGATAAACCTGGGTAAAATGATAACCATTGGCTATGCTTATGATGATTATATTACACCCATCAGCAGTTTTGACAATGGCGCCAATGCCCATGAGGTTTTACTACGGTATAATATCAGAAAAAAATAGTTTCATGCGCTTTTGTTTTGCAGCTTACTTGGTAAGCTGCTTTTTTTTTGCCCTTGTCAGGAGAGATTTAATTTCTTAAATTTTCAAAAATTACTGAAAATTACATATCTTTGGGCAGTAAATTAATTCCACATGAAACTCGTAATTATAGGTGGTGGATTTGGAGGATTAAGACTGGCACGTAAACTCAGCAATAAACCCGGTTTTGATATTACATTAATTGACCGGTTCAACTATCATCAGTTTCAGCCTTTATTTTACCAGGTGGCCACCGCCGGGCTTGATGCCAGCAATATTTCATTCCCTCTCCGGAAAGTTTTTCAGAAAAGCAGGAATGTACATTTCAGGATGGCAGAAGTACTGCGGATCCTTCCTGTTGAAAAAAAAGTAATCACTGATATTGGCGAATTTGAATTTGATGCCCTGGTGATTGCCACCGGCGCTGATACTAATTTTTTCGGTAACCGGCTTTTAAAGGAAAATGCTTTCCCGATGAAGAGCACGGTTGAAGCCCTGCAACTTCGTCACCGGTTACTGCATAATTTCGAAGATGCTTTAAGTGCAAAGGATGCGGTGGAATTACAAAGGCTTATGACAGTAGTAGTTGTTGGAGCAGGCCCAACAGGGGTGGAGCTGAGTGGCGCTATTGCTGATATGAAAAGATTTGTATTGCCGAAGGATTATCCTGAACTTGATTTTACACTGATGAAAATTTATTTACTGGAGGGAACAGGTAAAACACTTAGTGCTATGAGTGAAAGATCAAGCACTCAATCTCAACAGTATTTAGAAAAATTGGGAGTTACTGTTTTAACTGATACACTCCTGAAGGAATATGATGGAAAGACAGTTCACCTGCAAAATGGAAAGACAATTGAAACATCGATGCTGATTTGGGCAGCAGGTATTAAAGGAAATGTGCCGGCAGGAATAAGTAATGATCTGATTGCAAGAGGTAACCGTATTAAAGTTGACAGGCATTGCCAGGTGATTGGCTATGAAAATATTTTTGCCATTGGCGATGTGGCGTACATGGAAGAGCCCGGGTGGGCAAACGGGCATCCACAAGTTGCGCCTGTTGCTATGCAAATGGCTGATATGACCGCAAAGAACCTGCGCAGTATAGAAATGAAGAGTAGTAGCTTTGCATTAGAAGATTTTGTTTACAATGATAAAGGAAGCATGGCCACTGTGGGCAGAAACTTAGCTGTGGTAGATATGCCAAAACCAAAATTGCATTTTGGAGGTTTTTTTGCCTGGATGATATGGATGGGCCTGCACCTGATGCTGATACTGGGCGTAAAGAACCGCTTCTTTGTTTTTTGTAACTGGCTGTATAATTATTTTACTTACGACCAGAACCTGCGGCTGATATTTAAAGAGTTTTACCGGGAGGATAAAAAATAAGTTTTCAACGATGATCAATTATACAATTCATTACAATAATTGAACAGTTTCACAATGTCATTAATGTTTTTGAACTTAATATCATTATTATCGATAAATTGAATTAGTTCTTTTTCCTTGTCTTTAAATATTTTTAAAAACTGGCGCTTTGTTGAAAATTTACTCATCTCATTGTCTTTTCTTACCCAGTAGTCAGTCTTATCAACTATCTTGAACCCATCCGGGATCCTGAGGTCAACACTTCCAAACGGGCCATACATCTGTCTTTGAGGGGTGGCATTGGTTGTTTGTGAGGTTGCTCCATAACCTGTTGGAGTTCCCACTGATTCCACATCGCTTTTATACTGAATGAATAGTGTTGCAGGACCTGTCATAACAAGTTCGTAAAACCCGATTCTGAAAGGAACGAATGTTCTGTTAGTCATATAAACAGTATCTACCAATTGCGGATTAGCCAGCACCATATAACCTTCATTCTGCCTGAAAACCATTTCCTGGTCAATGATATTGTAATTAAGAACTGCTGAACTAACCTGGCCGGATTTAAGTTTGATGACACATTTGGTAAAACGTGGAAAAAGAAAGTTAGGAAGATTTACTGCTGAGTCTCCCTGGGCATTGACCGGTATAGCAATGCATCCCAAAATTGCTAAACAAATAATATTCTTTGCGGATCGTATTGTTCTTTTCATTGCAGTTATATTTTAACTGATGGAAATTTCCTGGTTTACATAGTATGAAAATCCAGGTAACAGTTATTACAATAGATAAGGTTATTCTTTTATTTCTTTTAATATTTTTTTTGCCCTGCTTTTAAATCCTGCGGTTTGATGCGGAAGCTGCTCTTCTATGACCAGTTTTAATTCCGTTTTTATATCCGGGTAAATGGCTGCCAGGTTACCTAAAACACTCATCGAAAATACTTTAACTGCCAGCGCTTCTGTTGGTGATTCCAGGAACCGGAAACAAATGTCCATTACCTCACCATGAAATGCTTTCGGTATCTCCAGGTCCTGCATTAGCCGTATGCTGTTACGCTTTACTGCATTGTGCAGGCCTGATTTTTTCAAATTAGTGATCAAAGCCTTCCAGTGTTTGTTGATGAAGGAAGGATGATCGATCACACAATAACTTAAAGGCCAACCTGATCTTTGCACAACCCGGTACTCATCACTGATAAACAGAGCAAAAAGTTCATCAAAACGCTGCTGGTTACTTTCAACCCATTTCACAATTTTAGCACATTGAGCTTTGGAATGTTCTTTTAATATTTCTTCTCTAAGATTCACGAATTAAAACGAATTACACGAATTTAGCTTTTTTATGCAGGATGTTTTAGCTGAATATGGTTTTTCGGAAAGTAGTTGTTCTGTCCGGCCTTTGGGAAATGGATTGATCAATGCCACCTGGCTTATTGAATTGGGGAGGAAGAAGTATGTACTGCAAAAGATTAACCATCATATTTTCAAAACACCCGGAGATATTGCTTTTAATATCCGTTCACTGGCCGGTTATCTAAAAAAAAATTACCCGGGGTATTTATTTGTTGCTTCTTTGCATACACTAAGTAGTGAAGACCTTGTTAAAACAGACTCAGGTTACTTCAGGCTTTTTCCTTTTATTGAAAATTCACATACCATTGATGTGGTTGAAAAGCCAGGGCAGGCTTATGAAGCCGCAAAACAATTTGGGAAATTCACAAAATTACTATCGGGCTTTGATCCATCGGATTTGAAAATAACCCTCCCCGATTTTCATAACCTAAGGTTACGCTATCAGCAATTTGAAAATGCTTTGCTACACGGTAATACAAACAGAATTGCCCAATCAGCCGGTTCTATTGCTTTTATAAAAGCGAATAAACATATTGTTGATGAATTTGAAATCAGCAAAACTATTATGAGAGTAAGGTGTACACACCACGACACAAAGATCAGCAATGTTTTGTTTGATGAAAATGATAAGGGACTTTGTGTAATTGACCTTGATACGGTAATGCCCGGTTATTTCATCAGCGATGTAGGAGATATGATGCGTACTTATTTATCACCTGTGAGTGAAGAAGAAAAAGATCTTTCAAAAATAAGTATACGTAAGGAATTTTATGATGCCATAGTGAATGGGTATTTATCTGAAATGGGGGAGGAGTTGAATGCCGTCGAAAAAAAATATTTTCACTATGCCGGACAGTTTATGATATATATGCAGGCGATCCGTTTTTTAACTGATCACCTGAACAATGATATGTATTATGGCGCAAAATATGAAGGGCATAATTTTGTCCGTGCAGGTAACCAGATCACTTTATTACAACGCCTGGTGGAGATCAATCCCGGTTGAGCTCAATTTTTTCTCCAATAGGATGTTCAGCTACATATTTTAATCCCAGCAAAGCAGCCATTGTTTGTGCAAATTGCTTTTGATATAACTGTTGTGTTGTTTTTACTTCTCCTTTTGCTTTTATTCCCGGCCCTATTGCTGCAAACCATATCTGGTATGCATCTTTTATATCCTGACCATGGCTTGTCCATTCATTTTTTATTGCATCGCCCCGGCCGTGGTCAACTGTAATAAAAATGGCAGTCTTGTTTTTATAGAACGGATCGCTTTGCACATAATTCCAGATATCTTTGATCCATTTATCAACCATATTGGCAGCATTCAAATAATCTTTGTAATGGCCGCTGTGTGCCCATTCATCTGTTTCGCCATAGGAGATGTATAACACTTTTGGTTTTTTGGTTTGCAGGTAATCAAGTGCTGCATAATGTGTAAAAACATCCAGGCATTCTTCTTCGCCAAATGGCTTAAAGCCATCATGCGATAAAGTATTTATCATTTTTTCAGTTGCATTCGGCTTGTTTCCTCCAAACAGATCAAAAGCAGAATAGACAGGTATCTTGCTTCTTTCCTGGTTCAGTATCCTGTCAAAAGCGTCCCATGCGCCAAAAGCTGCTACTTTGTTTTTATATTTCGATAACCCGTTCAAAAATTCCAAAAGAGTGGTGTGTGGATTGGGTGGATATGAATTGCTGTTGACAGCCGTATCGGGATATCCTGTAAAAATTTCGCTATAACCGGGATAAGAGAACCGATAACGGTTTGCATTGTCTACTTTATTATTATAACTACGATTGCCATAAACCTGGCCATTCTTTTCAACAGCACTCCAAAGGAAAGGCATCAATTTTTTTCTTCTTTCAATTGGATTGCCGGCCCAGTACTTTTTAAATATTTCTGCACTGTCGCCCTGGTTATATTTTTTATTGTTGGCAATGGCGCTGTCCATTCCGGCAAACACTTCCTGCCAGCGAAATCCATCGGTAGTGATGATGATGATATTTTCGGCTGTTTGCGAAAAAGCAGCAAATGAAGTGAACAGCAACATGAATGCAATGATTAGTTTCATTAGTAGTTTTTAGTTAATGAGAAAGGACATCAAACAATGATCTGACTTTCAATTTAGATAAAATTTCTTTCCTGTCACCGGCATATTCAACTATTATTGTTTTTGAAACTCCGGGCTCAAGGTCAAAGTAATTATTTGAAAAGGATGCTTCATCTTCATTAAAAGACAGCTCTACATATTTTGCATAAGTAGTTGATGTGACCGTTATCTTATTACCAACCTGCATGATGACAATATCTGGCTTTTTCAAATGTAGTGCTTTAGGATACACTGCATCTTTAACAGGCAGTATATCATCTCTGTAGGCTTCTTTAACTGCATACCATGCTGCTTTTGGCTCCCGGTTGTAATCGGTGATACTCCAGCTTGCCACGGGCCAACAATCATTTAATTGCCACAATAAGGTTCCCATATTTGCCGGGTATTTACTGCGATGAACGGCAATACTGTTCTTTAAAATATAATATTGCAGGCATTGTGTTAAGTAAGTATAATCTGTTGGTGAAAGCCTGCTGAGTTTTGCGGAGTCAATAAAATAACGGGTCAGGTAGTGATTAAGTTTTTTAAAACCATCGTTGGCTTTTTGGTGTGCCTGTATTACCGGTGAATATAAATACCTGTCTGTACTGTCTGTAAATTTTTTTATTGTATTCCAGTTGGGCATGGCCTGCATACCATATTCACTGATGAAGCGGCCGGTTTTATTTTCAAATACTTCCCAATCTTCCAGTCCCCACCAAAGGCCCCAGTAATGACTATCACCTTCGGTAAAACTTTCTTTATGACCCCATCCGTTTTTAGGAGAGGTGGAAACATAAGGTGTTTCCCCAGCAAATTCATTCATCCATTTGGGCAGACTATCCTGAAACATTCTTTTATAATCATTCCAAACCTTTGCGGAATCTAATCCGTGTAAGTTGAATTGGTTCTGCCATCCCCAGTTATGCCATGCTTCATCAATTTCATTGTTACCACACCATAACACCACACATGGATGAATATTTAATCTTTTAATTTGATATTTCACTTCTTCTTTTACATTGCTAAAAAATTCATCATCTCCAGGTATCATACCGCCTGCAAACATGAAATCTTGCCAGACCATGATATCGAGTGAATCGCAGAGATCATAAAAATCATCAGATTCATATACGCCACCGCCCCAGACACGAAGCATATTCATATTAGCATCTTTAGCACTAAGTAACATTTTTCGATAATCGGCTCTAGTTAATCTTGGTAAAAAAACATCCGCAGGGATCCAGTTGGCGCCTTTTACATAAATGGGCTTGCCCATTTTCTCAAAATAAAAAGATGTGCCAATTGAATCTTGTTTCTGAACCAAGCCTACCTTAATACTATATGTCAAACGATTATTTGTTTTTAAGTAATTCCATGAATTCAAGTGTATTTTCTTCCAAATCCCACAACCTACAAACTTTGGCCCCCAATCCCAACCAAACTGGAACTGTGCTTTCCGAACATAAACACGGTTGTTATCGGGTAAAGTCAATGGCAGTTTTGATTTGGCAATACTATCCACCTTGTTTTGTGCTGATGAAAATTTAATAAGCAATTCATTGTTTGTTCTTTTAATGATGGCTTTCACATTCACTGTCCATCCCCTGAACATATTATCTGCCTGTAAAATTAATTTGCCATTCAGGTAAACATCTGCATAGGTATCCAGGCCATCAAAAACCAACTCAATATTCTTCTTAGTAAAAGCTTGTGCATCAACATTAAAAACATTTTTATATTCCCAATCAGCTTTATCTATCCATTGCAGTTTGCTTTCGTTATCCCTGTAATATGGGTCAGGGATGAGTTTATTGGCAAGCAGATCCGTATGTATTGTTCCAGGTACAGTTGCATTATACCATTTGCTTTCTTTTTGATTTTTGAATTGCCAGTTTTTGTTGAGCTGAATGGAATTACTTTGTGCGGATGTTGTTTGAAGAGGGATTAAACTGACTATAAAGATTAGGTACTTTTTCATTTAATACTATTTGTGTTTCATTCAAATCCTTGTACTGTCATGCTGAGGTACGAAGCATCTCCTTTACACATTTTTGCGATGATAAATTTGTTTCGGAGGCCATTCACCCAACAACTCCTCATTTAAAAATATCCAATCCGGATTAAAGTTAGTAATAAGGTTGGCTTTTTTTATTCTTAGCCATCCTTTTATTTCTTTTTCCCTGGCAATAGCATCATTCACATATTTGTAGCTTTCGTAAAAGATCAAAAAATAGCAATTGTATTTACCGGTGAATGTTTTCTTTTCAATCCTGTCAATATAGTGCTCTATAATTCTTTGTTCTAAATTATTGGCATACCTGTATAGAGAACAGTTTTGATTTTATTTGTAAGAATGTAAACGTAATATAATTTTTCATTGACTCTCATGATTAGATATATTGAAGCGGTCGAGATGCTTCGTTCCTCAGCATGACAGGCGTAGGAGTATTAGTTTTATTCAACCCTTGTGCTGGTGCAGAAGTTTAATTATTTGCTTCACTTCATCTTCATCAACCGAAACTGATTTCAAACTCTCCTTCATCTCATTATTTGTATAATTCATCTTACTATCAACATTCATCCTTGCAGAAGTATGGAATTCTGTTGCGCCGGTTTTTGTTGCAAGCTCAGCAACATTGGTGGACTTAAGACCGCTGCCCGGCATAATGATGATGCGTTCGCCTGCCTGCTGAATGAGTTTAACTATCAGTTCTGTGCCGTCCATTACATTCGGTTTCTGGCCTGAAGTAAGAATACGTTCACAACCGATCTCAATAACATCTTCCAATGCCTGACAGGCATCTGCTGTTCTGTCGAATGCACGGTGAATAGTAACACCCAGCGGATAAGCCAATTCGATCAGGGTGGACATTCTTTTTTTATCAATGGTACCATCGGCGTTCAGCATGCCGAATACCACACCATCACAACCGAGTTGTTTGCAGAGTTTGATGTCGGTCTTCATGATCTCAAACTCTTCATCACTGTATAAAAAATCCCCGCCACGGGGCCTGATCATGGGAAACAAATCAATGTTTAGTTTTTCCCTGGCAGCTTTTATAAAACCATAAGAGGGAGTAGTGCCGCCTTCACCAACATTATCGCATAGTTCAATGCGATGAACACCCGCAGCCTGTGCCTGTATACAGGCTTCAATGGTAAAGCCAATTACTTCCAGTTTGAAGTTCATAATAATGTTCAATATTCAGATTTCAGTAAATATTTCTTTGAAAATTTCAGATCAGGAATTTCGATTGATGTACCTGGTTCTCCTTATCACTCTTCACACTGAACACAAATCCTTTTTGTATGGCATAAGCACCATATTGCCCTTTTTTATTCAATGCTAAAAAACCAACCTGCAGGGTCTTTGCTTTTGCTTTGTCTCTCTTAACTATTCTTTCCACTGCTTTTTTACAGGCAAGCTCCGGTGAATATCCCTGCCGCATAAATTCAACCACCAAATGTGTTCCGCAAATTCGGATCACTTCTTCACCCGTGCCACTGCTTGTTGCAGCGCCAACTTCGTTATCAACAAACAATCCTGCGCCAATGATAGGAGAGTCTCCCACACGGCCATGCAATTTAAAAGCCATGCCACTGGTGGTTACAGCGCCGGATAAATTTCCTGTTGCATCCATGGCAACTAAACCCATCGTATCATGATTGACAGAACCATCCTCAAAGAAGTTAGGAGCAAAGGGGCCGTTTTGCTTTTTGTTCTCAATATTAATAACGGGTTTGTATTCGCTCTTTTTCAGCCAGTCGGCATAAACTTTTTTTGCAGACTCTGATAATTCACCGCTTTCTAATGTGAATCCGTTTTCAACAGCAAATTGTTGTGCACCTGCCCCCACCAAAATAACATGGGGAGTTTTTTCCATCACCTTTCTTGCAACAGATACCGGATGTTTTATTCTTTCTATTCCGGCTACAGCGCCAATATTTGCATGTTCATCCATGATGCAGCTGTCAAGAGTTACTATGCCATCCCTGTCAGGATAGCCACCCAGACCAACACAGCAATTGAGTTCATTCTCAATGTGCATGGCTCCGGCTTCCACTGCATCCAATGCACGGCCTTTTGCAGATAATATTTTCCATGCTTCGGCATTTACCGGCATACCACTATCCCAGGTGGAAATAACAATCGGCTTTGTCGTCCCCTCAAATCCGTTAGCCAATGAATTTTTTCCTGTTAGTAATGGTGCAGTTAATGCAGAGAACTTTAAAAATTTTCTTCTGTTAATCATCTATAATTTTTTGAAGTGAGGTCAATAATCATCATTCAATGCAAATATCTGTTTTCTTGTATTCCATTTACCCCGGGTAAAGTCAGGAATGTTTTGCACCTGTCCGCCTTCCACTATACTTTTTTCGCTGAGCGGTGTAATAGCGTACCAGCTTGCATAATCATATACATCCAATGGAAACTCAGTACCACGTTTTATACATTCAATAAAAGCATGGTCAACAAAAAAGTCCATACCGCCATGCCCTGCGCCTTCAGCCTGAGCCCCATATTTTTTCCAGAGTGGATGATCATTATCTGTTAACCATTTTTCTGTATTGTCCCATTTATGATTGTGGTTCATCTCTTTTTGAAAATAGATAAAGCCCTGTTTGTTTCCACCACTTCCGAAATCCTGCCACAAACCTTCGGTGCCCTGCACCCTGAAGCCTAAATTATAAGGACGTGGAGAAGAAACATCATGGGTTAATAAAATGGTTTCGCCATTGGCACATTGTATTTGTGTGTTAACTATATCGCCGCATTTGAATTTCACTTTTGCATTAGGATGATTTTCTCCACCCTTTGGATGGTCAACAATATATTTATGGAGGCCTCTTGCTTTTGTAGCAATGGAAGCAAGCCTGGTCATCCTGTTTCCCCGGTTTATATCCATCATTACTGCAACAGGTCCAAGGCCATGTGTGGGATATAATTCTCCATTACGGTTTTTATTATGTTCGGTACGCCATTGCGCTTCGCTATAAGCATTCCTTCCAAACTCCACACCGCTATTGTATGCTGTTTTGCCATCATTAAAAAGTACACCACGCAGGTCATGTTCATATCCACCTTGCCCATGAAGCAATTCTCCAAACATACCTTTTCTAGTCATGTTCAATACAGCCATCACATCACGGCGGTAACAAACATTTTCCATCATCATTAATGGCACTTTTGTTTTTTCAGAAGTATTCACTACATCCCAGCATTCCTGTAACTTAACCGCCCCACAAACTTCCACTCCGGCAATTTTTCCGGCATTCATCGCATCAATGGCCTGTACACTGTGCCATTCCCACGGAGAACAGATCATTACAGCATCCACATCATCTCTTTTCAACAGATTTTTATAATCTTCATTTCCATTTTTATAAATGGCCGGTTCGGGCCGGTTATATTGTTTGAATACTGCCAGGGCTTCATCTATACTTCTTTGCTGGGGATCGGCAATAGCGGTAATTGCTACATCCTCTCTCTGTAAAAAATTACCCATGTGTTCGTGTGAGCGAAAACCTACGCCAATAATTCCCATGCGTACTTTATCTTTTTTTACAGGGGAGAAGGCTTTGATAGAATCTGTGAGCGTTACTGCAGCTCCGGTAAGCGCTGATACTTTAATAAAATTTCTACGGTTAAATGGTATTGGCATGGCAATAGGTTTAAAGTATAAAAGTAAATTATTTATGTATCGAAAGTTTTTGAAGCAATTCATTGGAGATACTGTCGGCATATATACCGAAGGCGCTTGCCATTACTCCCTTTGTCTTTCCATCTTTTGATTCAATAGCATATACCACTTCTTCATCGGATGGATTGCTGTCTCCTTCAAAGCGGTAAAATTCCACGATCTCAAATTCCTCCGGGTTAAGACAGATCTCGGTATTGGAACAAATGATCTTATCAAAGGCAATATTAAAGTCAACAGTATATCCCCTGAGTTTAAGGTCTTTCAATGTATCAGTTACCGTATCATATGATCTCATCATCATTGATTTAAATTTAAAGTTACGAAATACCGGTTGCAGATCTTCTTTGAAACGACAGATAAATAATAACAAGGAAAGTAACTGAAGCTGTGACCAGAAATGTAGCCGTTGCGCCGAAATTATACCAAAGGAACCCACAGAAACTACTGGCAAAAAGTGCAGCGATGCTTTGAAACCCGGTATAGGTACCAATGGCAGTGGCAGTTTCATTTTTATCTACAATATTACTTATCCATGCTTTTGAAATGCCATCTGTTGCAGCCGCATAAAAGCCATACAGGGCAAAAAGAGAAATAAAAACAATAAGGTTGTTGTTAAAGGCAAAGCCGGTGTACACTGTGGCAAAAGCTGCTAATCCCAAAAGGAATATCTTTTTTAATCCAAGTTTATCGGCAAGCATGCCAACCGGGTAGGCAATCAATGCATAAATAAGATTGTAAAAAATATAAATACCTAGTATCGCCGTATCATCCAGCCCGGTCTCTTTCATTTTAAGTAGCAAAAAAACATCACTGCTGTTGAATAAGGCAAAGAGCAATAAACCGGTAACTAATTTTTTATATTCAGGTGAACTTTGGTTCCAATAAGATACAAATGCAAAGAGGTTCCCGCTTTTCCCTTTTTTCTTTTGTAGAGATGGGTTTGGCTTTTCTTTTATAAACCGGGTGAGCAAGATGACCAGGATGCCGGGTATTATAGACCAGATAAAGAGTGCTTTGTACTCATTGGGATAATAATATAAGAATGCCAGTGCTATAGCCGGGCCTATAACTGCTCCCAATGTATCCATACTTCGGTTAAAACCAAATACACGTCCCTTGGTTACAGGGGTTGCTTCGTCACTAAGCATCGCATCCCTGGCACCGGTCCTTATTCCCTTGCCTAGCCGGTCAAGTGTTCTTGCAAAAAATATCCAAAGGGGATAAATAAATATGGCCATCATGGGTTTGCTAAAAGCGCTTAATGAATAACCCAACTGTACAAAAGGTAAACGTTTGCCCGACAGATCACTTTGCCTGCCAAAATAACTTTTACTTAAACCGGCAATAGCTTCTGCAATGCCTTCCAGGATACCGATCCAAAAAACAGTAAAGCCGATCTGTTTTAAAAACATGGGCATTACCGGGATTAGCATTTCACTGGCCACATCATTAAATAAACTTACCAGCGACAGCATCCATACCGTACGGGTAATTATTTTTTGTGGAGAATTTGTGAGTGGCTGCAAAATGCTTGATTTAGCCGAATGTAGCAATTTCTTGGTACATTGCAGGATAGAATAATGCAATTTGCTTTAAAAGCACAAGGGCGCAAAGATTGCCCCTGTTCCCCGGCTTTTAAGGTCTAGTAACTGAGAAAAAATATGAGTAAAAAAAATAAGGCTCCTAAAAAATCATCCCAGGTAGATATTGTAAAAGGAAAACTCGACATCTCACGCAGTGGAATGGGTTTTGTAATTGTGGAAGGAACAGAAAAAGACATTGTGGTTCGCCCCAACGACTTTAACCGGGCATTTCATGGCGATATGGTGAGGGTGCAGATTAACCGAGGCATTGCAAAAGGCAAAAGGGCAGAAGGAATAATTGTTGATATTGCTGAACGTAAGCAAACCGAATTTATCGGTAATATCCAGATGGGTAAGAACTTCGCTTTTTTTATTCCTGCATCAGAAAAACCCATACCGGATTTTTATATAGCAACTGATAAACTGAATGGAGCAAAAGATAAAGAAAGGGTGATCGTTAAACTGATAAGCTGGGATAAAGGAGATAAAAAACCATTGGGTGAGGTAGTGACCATCTTAAAATCGGAAGATGAGAATGATATGGCGATGAAGGAGATACTGGTAGAGGCCGGTTTTCCATTGGCATTTGATGCAGCTGTTTTGCAGGAAGTTAAAAAACTGCAATCACAAATATCAAGGGAGGAAATAAAGAAAAGAAAGGACTACCGGGATATTTTAACCTTTACCATCGACCCTGTGGACGCAAAAGATTTTGATGATGCAGTCTCCATCAGGAATTTAGATAACGGAAATTATGAAATTGGTGTACACATTGCTGATGTGAGCCATTTTGTAAAACCGGGTACATTGCTGGATAAGATTGCCTATGAAAGGGGCACCAGTGTGTATTTACCGGACAGGGTAAATCCGATGCTGCCCGAAAAAATTTCGAATGAATTATGTTCTTTAAGGCCACATGAGGATAAATATACCTTCTCTGCCATTTTTCAAATTACAAACCGGGCCGAAATAAAACATAGCTGGATAGGAAAGACCATCATACACAGTAATCATCGTTTTACTTATGAAGAAGTGCAGGAGATCATTGAAAAGAAGGATGGATTGCATTATAAACCTATTGTGTTATTGAATGACCTGGCACAGAAATTCAGAAAAGAACGGTTTAGGAATGGTGCCATTAATTTTTCCTCACAGGAAGTACGTTTTCAGCTGGATGAAAAAGGTAAGCCCATTGGTATTGTTGTTAAAGAAAGTAAAGATGCCCATAAACTGATCGAAGAATTTATGTTGCTGGCCAACCGTACAATTGCTGCTTATGTTTCAAAAATAAAAGTGAATAAAGAACCAATCCCTTTCCCATATCGTATACATGATACACCCGATGATGAAAAGCTGAAACCCTTTGTGGCATTCGCCAAAAAGTTCGGCTATACTTTTAATATGCATGATGAAAGTGCTGTTGCTGCTTCCTTTAACAAGATGCTAATGGATGTTCAGGGTAAACCGGAGCAACATGTGCTGGAGCAGTTGGGAATAAGAACAATGTCGAAGGCAATCTATACCTCAGCTAATATTGGCCATTATGGATTGGGGTTTGAACATTATTGTCATTTTACATCACCCATTCGCCGTTATCCTGATGTGATGGTGCATCGTATCTTACAGGAATGCCTGGAAAAGAACCTGAAACTGGATAAAAAAATGGATGAGAAGTGTAAGCACTGCAGCGACAGGGAACGCAAAGCCATGGAAGCTGAACGTGCAGGTAATAAATACAAGCAGGTTGAATTCATGAAGAATTACCTGGGCGAAGAATTTGATGGCATCATCAGTGGTGTAGCTTCCTTTGGTTTTTTTGTGGAAACAGTTGTTCATAAATGCGAGGGTATGGTTACCGTGAGGGATTTGAGTGAATACGATGATTTCAGGCTTGATGAAACAGATTATGCCCTGGTGGGGTTACGTACTAAACAAAAATTCAGGATGGGCGACATGGTGAAAATTAAAGTGGTGGCTGCCAATTTAAGCAAGCGGCAATTAGATTATGAGTGGGTGTCTGGTAAAAAAGATCCCGCCAAAGGCGGGATGGAATTGGTGAAAAAGGGACATGGTATTAAGGGTAAGAGTCAAACGATAAATAAACCGGTGGCTAAACTGAAAAAGAAAAAATAATTTAATAAACTACAAAGCCGCCGGATAAAATTGCGCCTTTGTATTTTAGCGGTAATATTTATGCATTCATTTACAGAACTCCTCAAATTATTCGAAGAAAAATTCAATGTTCGCCATTTTCCGGCGCAACCCGGAACCTTGTATGACCCGGCACAATATATTTTAGGCATAGGTGGCAAAAGGATCCGCCCGGTTTGTGTGCTGATGGGGAACCAGTTATTTGACGAGATAGACCCTGATGCTTATCATGCTGCAACAGCCATAGAACTATTTCACAATTTCAGTTTGATACATGATGATATTATGGATAAAGCGCCCATGCGCCGTGGAATGGAAACAGTTCATACAAAATATGGTGAATCAACTGCATTGCTTGCCGGCGATGCCATGTTTGTAAAAGCTTATGAGTATCTCAATAAAATAAAACCGGCACAACTGCAAAAGGTCCTGTTCCTGTTCAATAATACAGCCAGTGCCGTTTGTGAAGGCCAGCAAATGGATATGGATTTTGAAAAAAGAGAAACTGTGGGCATGGATGAATATGTGCACATGATCACTTTAAAAACTTCGGTATTGCTGGCAGCAAGCCTACAACTGGGTGCAATAATGGGAGGGGCTGGAGAAGGTAACCAGCAACATTTGTATGAGTTTGGTAAAAATTTAGGTGTTGCTTTCCAGGTGCAGGATGATTACCTGGATGCATTTGGTAACCCTGAAAAATTTGGAAAAAAAGTGGGTGGCGATATTTTAGCCAACAAAAAAACTTTTTTGATGATCCATGCTTTTGAAACAGCAAAACCGGCCCAGCTTAAGGAGTTAAAAGCACTCATCAAAACCAATCCTCAGGATAAAGTTGAAAATGTGTTACAGATCTTTAAAGACTGTAAAGTAGATGATTGGGCAAAAGAGCTGAAAAATAAATACCTGCAAACTGCATTAAAACACCTGGAAGATACTGCTGTGTTATCCGTTCGTAAAAAACCATTACAGGAACTGGCCGATTACCTGATGATGAGGGAGAGTTAAAAATGATTCATTAAATAATAAAAGTTGTCAGGCTGAGCTTGTCGAAGCCGGGTTGAAAAAATATAAACTCCTGAAATGAGAATAGCCCACAACTATTTTGTTTATATTGTTGAATGCAAAGATTCAAGCTACTATACCGGTGTCACAAATGATCTTGAAAGGAGATTATGGGAACATAATAATGATGAGAACAGATTGAGTTATACGTATAAAAGACGGCCGGTCGTTTTAAAATATTTTCAACGCTTCCAGGATATTAACCAGACAATAGAATGGGAAAAGCAAATTAAAGGTTGGTCTAGAAAAAAGAAAGAAGCTTTATTTAAAGAAGATTGGGAAGAAATAAAAAGGTTGGCTAAATCACATACCAAACCGTCTTCGACAAGCTCAGACTGACAGAACAATTATTTAAGAAGTGGCTCTGTAATTGTAAAGAGGATCAGGTTGAACTTGTCGAAACCGGGTTGATCAAATGCAGAATTATGAAATTAAAATAGCTTAAAAATAGTTTGTTAATTCCCTCAATTCTTCTAAGTAAATTTATTTTCTTAATTTACTTATCTTAAAACCAAGACCAACATGTCTAATTCCTTATTCCGCACAAAGAAAATCGAAAATATTTTAGCCGAAGGAAGTGATGAACCTCATGGTGGCGGTGGGTTAAAACGGGTACTCACCGTACGTGACCTTACTTTTTTTGGTATTGCAGCCATTTTAGGCGCTGGTAGTTTCAGCAGTTTGGGCTATGCCGTATTTCATGGCGGCCCCGGTGTGGTTGTTTTATTTGTAATTACCGGTATTGCCTGTGCATTTACTGCATTGTGTTATTCCGAATTTGCCAGCCGCATTCCGGTAGCAGGTAGTGCATATACCTATGCCTATGCAAGTTTTGGTGAATTGTTTGCCTGGGTAATTGGCTGGGCATTGATCATGGAATATTCTATCGGCAATATTTACGTGGCATATAGCTGGAGCGATTATTTTACTTCACTGATGGGCAAAATGAATGTGCATATCCCTGAATATTTGTGTACGAGTTATATGGAAGCTAAACACGCCATTGAACGTGGCAGCACTAATGCAGATGAACTGGCAGCATGGAACACAGCCCCTGTTATTGGTGGATTAAGGATCATTTTAGATCTGCCGGCTTTGATCATAAACTTTCTCATTACTTACCTGGTTTACCGGGGCATAAAAGAAAGCAGGAATTTCAGCAACGTGATGGTGATGTTGAAAATAGCTGTGGTGGCGCTTATCATCATTGTTGGTGGATACCTTGTTTTTTCAAACGGACTAACTGCAAACTGGATGCCGGCAAATGACGAAGGCGTAAAATCTTTTATGCCGAATGGCTTTAGTGGTGTAATGCTGGCGGTAGCCAGTGTATTTTTTGCCTACATAGGTTTTGATGCAGTGAGTGTATTGGCAGAAGAAAGTAAGAATCCACAAAGAGATCTGCCAAGAGGTATGATCTTATCACTGGTTATTTGTACGATCATTTATATACTACTAACACTTGTATTGACCGGTGCGGTTAATTACAGGAATTTTGATGGGGTGGGAGATCCACTTGCATTTATATTTGAACCGAAAAATCTTAATGTGGGATGGATGCAGTTTCTTGTTGCAGTAGTTGCTGTTGTTGCCATGACAAGTGTATTACTGGTTTTTCAAATGGGCCAGCCACGTATCTGGATGAGTATGAGCAGGGATGGTCTATTACCCCCTGTGTTTAGAAAGATACATTCAAGATTTAAAACGCCTTCATTCGCAACAATTGTTACAGGCGTGGTGGTAGGAGTTCCTATACTGTTCACTGATAAAACATTTGTACTGGATTTTACAAGTATTGCAACCCTGTTTGCTTTTGTATTGGTTTGTGGTGGCGTATTATTAATTCCCCGTAAGGAAAAAATAGGCGGCCGCTTTCATCTTCCTTATATTAATGGCCAATTTCTTTTTCCTTTAGTTGTGATCGGAGCAGTAATACTGGCTCAGTCACTGGATGGCAATTATTTCAGAAATAAAATTGACTTCTCATTTGAAAAGAAGGTGGATGCATTTTCTGCAGTAATACCTAAAAACAATGTTGATACTGTAAAAGCAGCTGTTGATATTGAACAATACTTAAAAGTAAAAAATGATAGCGATTCAGCTTTTATCAAGTTAGCAAGTGCCATCAATGCAAGTCCGTTAGCTGCTGATAAATATAGATTGGCAACTGATTTTGTATCAAAAAATGATACTACCCAAAGCAGGACCAACAAGGTGTCACTTATCATTTTCTGGCTTTGTATGCTTGGCCTTGGAGTGATGTCATTTATTAAAAATTATTCCCTTATCCCATTGATGGGTGTTAGTACATGCTTATACCTGCTTACGGGGATGTCAAAAAGTAACTGGGTATGGTTTATTGGCTGGCTTATACTGGGTATAATTATCTATTTTTTATACGGGTATAAGAAAAGTAAGCTGGCAACACCGGCAACTTAACAGGTAAACAAAGATCTTTTTAACGGCACAGAGGATTAACTTTGTGCCGTTTTTATATATATAATAATGAAGTATCAGCCCGGCGATAAAATAATTGTTTTGCTTACTGAAGAAGAGGGTAAGGTGGTAGAGATCATGAATGAAAAAATGGTGATGATAGAAGTGAAAGGTGTACAGTTCCCGGCCTATATGGACCAGATAGACTTTCCCTATTTTAAAATGTTTTCCGAAAAACGCAAAGCAGAAAAGGCCAGGGTATTCATTGACCAGGTTCAAAAGGAGAAAGAAACCCCTAAAGTAAAAGAAGGGAATGGGGTACAACTTTCATTCTTGCCCGTATTTGATAAGGATATTTTTGATGATGACGTGGTGGAGAAGTTTAAATTATACCTGATCAATCAAAATGAAACAGCTTATACATTTACGTATAATTTCATGATTGGTGGTGAAAGTGATTTTCAGTTAAAGAATACCATTGAACCACTGAGTGATTTTTACCTGCATGATGTAAAATTCGAAGACCTGAGTGACAGCCCGAGATTTGATTTTGAGTTTGCACTAAAAGAGGCAGATAAAAAGAAAGCGCCGTATTGTGAGAGCTCCTTAAAATTAAAAGCAAAACAGCTGTTTAAGAAAATAGAAGAAATTCAGTTAAAAAATCAACCAGGCTTCGGTTATATGTTGTTTGATAAGTATCCTGACAAAATAGAAGATGAGAAAGTAGACCTTGGCAAATTAGGAAATGCAGGATTCAGGTTATATGATGCCGGTAAAATAAAGCAAAACCTTGAACCTGCAAGAACAGTAGTTGACCTGCACATAGAAAAACTGACCGATAGCTGGAAACACCTCACAAATTTTGAAATACTTTCAATGCAGTTAAAGGCATTCAATAAATATTACGACCTGGCTGTTGCACATTACCAGCCATCTTTAACCATTATTCATGGAGTAGGAGTGGGTAAGTTGAGGGATGAGATACATGATATCTTACGGTTAAAAAAAGAGGTTGGTTCATTTGTTAATCAATACAGTCATTTGTATGGCTATGGCGCTACAGAAATTTATTTTGATTATAAATGATGATAAAACTAACAGTCATTTTGTGACCATAAAATATGTTTATACCTTTTAACGAATTGCTTTCATTCATGGCTATTGTGCTGGTCTTTGCGCTTACGCCAGGCCCCAATATGATGCTTTTTCTTACCTATACCTTCGAGTATGGCCGAAAGGCAGGATGGGCGACTGCTGCCGGTGTGGTCAGTTCTTTTGTAATTCACATCATGGCTTTGATACTGGGACTTACTGCATTACTGGTTGCAACACCGGTTGCACTGGATGTACTGAGATACCTGGGTATTGCTTATCTTATTTACCTGGCCATTAAAAACCTGAAAACTGTTCAATGGAAAGAACCCGGAGCGGAAAAAGAAACAAGGCCGTTCAGTTATTTTTTTACAAGGGGTTTCATCGGCAACCTGCTTAACCCCGGATCATTATTCCTGTATTTTTCATTGCTGCCGCAGTACATTCATCCTGAAAAGGGGAATATTGCCTTTCAAAACCTTTTATTGGGCGGCTTGCAGATGCTTGGAAGTTTTGCCACCAACTGCACGGTCATTTATTTTGCAGGCTTTGCAACAGATACACTCTTCCGGAACCAAAGAAACCAACAACGGGTAAGATATGTAATGAGCCTGCTCATCATCCTGTTTGCGTTGAAAATGCTCTACTTTAAAGTGCGCTAGTGTTTCAGCGGACGCTTTTTTATCATTCCCCCCTGGTATCTTTTACACTACTCATCACTATAAATGCAGGGGGTCAATTTTTACCAACTCAGTCTTTAATTTATATAATTCAAGCCGGGTAATAGTAATGGCTTTATTTAAACAGGAAAACTTTAGAGGGATTTTAACGCTTGTTTCGGGGAAAAAATATGCCCGGCTGATTTTTCAATGTTTAAACACCGTATATTTGCTTAGTTTTGAATAATCTATCCGTACAGGGGAAGATGTTAAAAGCAAAAAATGAACCGGAGGTATAAAAAATGGATACTAGTTTTAGTGGTACTTGTATTGGCAGGCGCTGCCGCAGTATGGTACATTTTTACCGAAAAATTTGAAGACACCGGAAAGCTGAAAACAGATCATATAGTTAATGCAGTTGATTTTATAAAAGAGTTTCAAACAGACCTGGCAAAGGCAAATAAAAAATATACCGAAAAGGTCATCATAGTAAATGGTATTGTTTCTAAAGTTGAACCTGCCGATACAACAGTCAATATCAAAATGGTGGATACCACAAGCGGCGCTTACGTGATTTTTGCCTTTCAGCAACAGCATTTGGCAGAAGCAAAAGCATTAAAAGAAGGTGATCCTGTTTCAATCAAGGGTTCCTGCAGTGGTGGTATTCATAGTGAGATTTTAGGAACTGAGAAGATAGATTTTAAACGCTGCGCCGTTAATAAATAATTTTAAACTAAAAATAAAAATCAAACGAATGAAAAAAACAATCTTATCCATTGCCTTGGTTTTAGCAACAGGTTTGCTGTTTGCTCAAAAGAAAACCACTACATCTGCCATTATCAATTTTGATGCAACCACAAGTATTGATAAACTGCCAAAGGCCGAAAATAAGACCGCAATAGCATCGCTGGATACAAAAACCGGTAAACTTGCTTTTGAAGTGATTGTAAAAAGCTTTGCTTTTTCCAATCCAAGGATACAGGAACATTTCAACAGCGTTGGCTGGATGGACAGTGACCAGTTTCCTGCAGCAACTTTTAAAGGTGACATTACAAACCTGTCTGCAGTGAATTTTGCAAAGGACGGAACCTATGCTGTTACCGTAAAAGGAGAATTGACCATGCGTGGTGTTACAAAACCTGTAGAGGCCAAGGGCTCTATAGCAGTAGCCGGTAAGACCATTAATGCAAGCTCTGATTTTAATGTTAAACTGGAAGACTACGGCGTTAACGGCGGTGCAATTGCTGCAGGTAAAGTTTCAAAAGAACCAAGGATATCTGTTGTGGCTGAATTTTAAACAAAGCCTCTTACATAATAAAAGCTTTTGCCTGTTAAGGGCAAAAGCTTTTTTATTTGATGTACATATTTTTAAAAGCTCATCAGCTTAATTTGAATTCTTCGGCAATTATTTCATGAAAAGCAGGTTCGCTCTTTATTACCCAGTCCGGTAATTTCTGACTGGTTATTTTCCAGGTGCTGTCTGTCTTTTCCATGTTGAAAATGATACGGGAGCCACGTTCATCAATAACATCCACAGTAAAAAGGCCTTCCTCTTTGCCATTTGGTTTTCTGAAATTGAATTCCTTTAAACGGCCATCTACTTTTATCAGTTTGGTAAACTGAATATTCTTTATAAATTTTAGATCCATCAGGGTAGGGTTTTCGCAAATTTACGACAATATGCCTGAACAGGAGGAATAACTTACCTGCCCAGGTTTAAAATTTTCACAAAACTCCGGGACTTCGGCATTTCATTTCTCAAAACGCCGTGCATTCAAAAATCCAATGGGTAAATCAGTGTTTCCTTTTGTGGCAAGGTCACTCATAATTTCACCCACCACCGAAGCAAACTTAAAACCATGCCCGCTGAAGCCGGTGGCTATTACCACATCTTTTTCATAACCGGGCAAAAAGTCAAGAATGAAATTTTCATCGGGAGTATTGGTGTACATGCAGGTTTTCATTACCTGTGTGGTGCTATAACCCTCCGGGAAAAATTTATTCAAAGCATAAACAAGATCAGCTTCATCCTCAGCAGCAGGCTCACGGTTGATAGTATCGGGGTCGGAGACTGTGCCGGGATAATGATATGCCAGTTTAAATCCTGTGGGGCCATGAAACCTGTTGGCGGGCAATACCGGGAAACCATAATAACAACCCGGTTTATCATCGTCGGCGATCATCCAGCAGGGCAGATTGCCTAATTCAAATAATGAAATATTTTTTGGAACTACCCATGCCAGCGCCTGTCTTGTAACATTTAATGTGGATGATAAACCCGGAATCATTTTTCCTGCCCATGGGCCTGCGGTGATAATTAATTTTTTTGCAAAATAGTTTCCGGTTGCTGTTGTTACCTGTACGCCATCTTTTGATTTACTCCAATTCAATACTTTCACTTTTGTTTTTATAACCGCTCTGTTTTGTAATGCATTTTCGGTATATAAAAGTATTGCACTTTCGGGTGTAATAAATCCGGCTGCTGGTTCATGCAGTTTTTCATATTCATCCGGAATTTTTATTTGCGGATATTTTGTTTCCATATCTTTTGCACTCAGCCTGTCAAGTTCAATTTTATATTTAGTTGCCGATTCATTTATACCTTTCATCATCAGGTGGCCCGGTTTGCCAAAATAAAGCAGGCCGGTTTTAAAATAAACCTGTGTGCCGGTTATCTCTTCCAGATGTTTCCAGTTTTGATAGGACCTCTCCAGCAGCGGTACATAATCAGAATGTTCAAAATAGGCTTTACGTATTATCCTGCTTTGCCCCAGGTGCGAACTCATTTCATTAGGAATATCAAATTGTTCAAGCCCCAGCACTTTAATGCCCTGTTTTGCCAGGTAATAACAGGTGGATGAGCCCATTGAACCAACACCAAGCACAATGACATCAAAGTTTGCCTGTTGATTGTTATTGCTTTGGTGAATGAGTTGTTTAACCCTTTCTACAGTTGTTTCAAATTCACTGCCTTTCATTGATCAGTATTGACAATGACAATTTAAATGTTTTTGGCGGGAGACGGGCTGGATTTTTTGGGCGGAGCAAGTTCTAATTTTATAAAAATAACCGTCTTTCTTAATTGAATATAAGAAGCGTTAATTTACTAATCAAATTCATTCCTGAATCCCAGGGTCTTCACATTCTTCACACTTTCCATCACAATATCATCCTGGTAATTTTTAAAGGCTTCTAATTTTCCGGCAATGGAAGTATCATGGAGGGCTAAAATTTGTGCGGCTAAAATGCCGGCGTTTTTTGCACCATTTAATGCAACGGTTGCTACAGGCACGCCATAAGGCATTTGTAAAATAGAGAGCATAGAGTCCCAGCCATCTATAGAGTTGGAAGATTTAACCGGCACACCTATCACCGGTAAAATGGTATTGGCAGCGATCATGCCGGGTAAATGTGCAGCGCCGCCGGCACCGGCAATAATAACTTTCATACCTCTTTCTTTTGCTTTGGTGGCATATTCACGTAAACGTTCAGGCGTTCGGTGTGCAGATACAATGGTTAGCTCGGGTTCTACTTCAAACTGGCGGAGCATTTCGGCAGCGCCGTTCATTATTTCCAGGTCGCTTTCGCTTCCCATTACTATACCCACAAGAGGATTACTCATTTGTTTTAGTTTATTTTTTGCAAGTTAATTATTTCACGCAAAGCCGCAAAGTTTCCGCAAAATGGCAAAGAAAATATTTGTGCCCTACTTATTTTATTTAGCAGCTTTATGTGAAATACTATTTAACCAAATCGCCTTTTAATCTTAACAGTTCTGTTTCTGCTAATTTAGTATTATATCTGGCAGCAATCAATCTGTCATAGGCCTGCTCAAGGCTTTTTTGTGTTTCCCGTAACTCAAGGTAGGTGGAGATACCCAGGCGCAAACGTTCTAAAGAAATAAAAACATTTTCTTTTGCAAGGATGATATTCTCTTCTTCCAGCGCCAATGTTTTTTTCTGCAATTCATAATCTTTAAAAGCATTGGTAATACCCAGGTCAATCTTTGCTTTTTGATTTTGATAGGAGATATTGAGGTAATCGATATCAAGCTGTGCCTGCTGTATCTGGCGCTTTGTATTAAAGCCGTTCAATATGGGAATGGTGATGCCAATACCATAATTGAAACCATTATTGCGGTTGAATAATGGCGTAAATGGATTTACTACAGTTTTGTTATCAGTCTTGGAATAATTGTAAGCAGAGTTAAAAGTCAGTACAGGGTAGCGTTCAGCTTTTCTTTCTTTTAAAATGAGTTTACTGATATTAATATTTTTTTTGGTGAGCAGGAGTTGGGGATTGGTTGCTTCAACTGCGCTCATCAGGTCGCCCAGGATAATATCATCAGCAAAAATTATAGAATCAGAAACTTCGTAACGGGTGTTTAGTGCAACATTCATTTGTTGATTCAGTTGTTCCTTCAACTGGTCTATCAATGTCTGTTGTTTAAGGCGTGATGCCTTTTGCGCATTCAGGTCAACTTTGCCCTGTAATAATTCGGGTTTGGCACCAAGACCAACACTTAATTTTTTTTCGGCAACCTTCACCCGCTCTTCATTAATACCCATTTGTTCTTCAATGGCTTTCAGTTGCTGCTTTTGCCGGACAATATTGTAATAGTTATTGATAACGCCGGCAACCGAAGTCACCATTTGATTTTTAATATTCAGTTCGCCCAGTTTTACGAATTCTGCAAGTTTATCTCTTGTGGCAAACATTTTAAGTCCATCAAAGAGTGTCCAGTTCAGTTGAACTGAACCGGTTAAATTACTGGAGCGTACGCCATTACTTTCTCTTTTGGTTCCATCATTAAATTTTTGCTTTTGATTATTATTGTTGTAAACCAAACCTGTTGTGGCATTTACCCGGGGCAGGAAACCAGCCCTGGCATAGGATTTATCTAATGCATAGGAAGAAGAATCGTTGCGTAATAATTGTATATCGAAATTATTTTCGAGGGTAGCAGTAATGGCCTGCTCAACCGTTAATTTATTTTGTGCTGAAACAGAAAGGCCGGTAAAAAGAATAAAAAAATACAGTACCGTTATTTTAAAGCGATTCTTCATTCAAAAAATATTTAAATTATATACTCTTTGGTGTTTCAGGAATATCGTCCAGTGCACTTTTCTTTTTCTTTGTTGAAAGATAGGAGTAGATGGCGGGTATCACAAAAAGTGTAAGCACCAGTGAAAATAAAACACCACCTACAATTACAATACCCAATGGAATGCGGCTGGTGGATGCATCTCCCAGCGACAGCGCCAGTGGTAATGCTCCCAGGCTCATGGCAAGGCTCGTCATAATAATGGGGCGGAACCTGGCTACCGACGCTTCAATTACAGCAGGTACCTTTTTGTTACCTGCCAGTTGTTTTTTATTAGCAAATTCTACAATTAAAATTCCGTTTTTGGTTACCAGGCCTATCAACATGATCATTCCTATCTGCGAAAAAATATTCAATGTTTGATTAAAGGCCCACAGGGTAAGTACTGCACCTGCCAATGCCAGCGGCACCGTAACCATGATAGTGAAGGGATCAATAAAACTTTCAAACTGGGCGGCCAGCACCAAAAAGATAAGTACCAGTGCAAGTATAAAAGCAAAAGATGTATTACCGGAGCTTTCTGCAAAATCCCTTGATGAACCACTGAGCGATGTGGCGAATGATTCATCCAGTAATTTTTTTGAAATATCCTGCATGGCTTTTATACCATCGCCTACTGTTTTGCCGGGCTGCAACCCCGAAGAAATAGTTGCTGATTTATACCTGTTGAAATGATAAATGGTAGGTGGTGTTACTTCTTCAGTAAGTGTAATAAGATTTTCCAATGCAATGGCATCGCCACGTTTATTGCGTACATAAATACTTTTAAGGTCAGAGGGGTCGTCACGATCGGCCCTTTCCACCTGACCCAATACCTGGTATTGTTTTCCCTGGCGGGTAAAATAACCCATCCTGCGGTTGCTCATAGCAAGTTGCAGTGTTTGCGAAATATCATCAACACTCACACCAAGTGCACTTGCTTTCATGCGGTCGATATTAACACGCAGTTCAGGTTTATTGAATTTCAGGTCAACATCTACACCCAACAAAGCAGGGCTTTTTGCGGCTTCTTCCAAAAAATCTGGTAATATTTTTTTGATCTTTTCAGCATCTACATTTTGTAATACAAATTGTACAGGCTGGCCGGCACGACGGTTTACCTGTATGGTCTGGTCCTGTATGGCAAAGGCCCTTCCATTATTAAAGCGGGATATGTTTTTATTGATCCAGTTCACCACATCCTGCTGACTGCGCTTACGTTCAGACGGGCTGCACAATACTACTCTCACAAATCCTGAGTTAGATGAACCGGAACCCGTAAAGCCCGGTGCCGTCATACTAACCATATATCTTTTTTCAGGAATGGAATCAATTAAAAAACCGGAAAGTTTATCCATGAATTTATCCATGGCATCGTAAGCGGTGCCTTCGGGTGCTGTTACAGATAAACGGAATGCACTTTTATCTTCCATTGGCGCCAGTTCGCTTTGTAAATTGCTGCCCACAAAGTAAATGACAGAAAAACAGGCAATGATGATCACGAAAGCCATCCATCTTACTTTCATAAATCCATTTAAGGCATGGCGGTAACCATTTTCGAGGCTGCGGAAAAAAGGTTCGGTGGCTGTATAGAACCGGGAATGCTTATGTGATTTGCCTGCAAGAAATACGTTAAGTACCGGTGTTAAAGTAAGTGATACGAATGCAGATATCAATACGGCCCCGGCCACCACAATACCAAATTCACGGAAGAGCCTGCCAACAAATCCCTGTAAAAAGATGATGGGTAAAAACACAACCGCCAAAGTGATGGAGGTGGCTATTACTGCAAAATAAATTTCTTTGGAACCTTCTTTTGCTGCCTGCCACTTGGGCATACCTCCTTCGATCTTCTTATAAATATTTTCTGTTACCACAATTCCATCATCAACCACAAGGCCGGTGGCAAGAACGATTGCTAAAAGAGTGAGTACATTAATGGTAAAGCCGGAAATGTACATGATAAAAAAAGCACCGATCAGCGATACAGGTATATCTATCAGCGGACGAATGGCAATTAACCATTCCCTGAAGAAAAGATAGATGATAAGCACCACCAGGCAAAAGGCAACTAATAATGTTTCGCCAACTTCATTAATTGATTTGCGTATGTAATCGGTCTGGTCCCAGGAAAGTTCGAAACGGATATCTGCCGGCAGATCTTTTTTTATCTGTTCAAACCGCTTATTGATCTCATCGGCAATGGCAATATAATTAGTACCCGGTTGCGGAATGACCGCAATGGCGATCATGGGAACCCCGCTTTCTTTTAAAACACTTTCTTCATTTTCGGGGCCAAGTACGGCTTCTCCAACATTCTTTAAACGGATATCTGTACCATTAACATTTTTTACGATCAGGTTGTTAAACTCTTCTTCGGTATTCAGCTTTCCAAATGTGCGGATAGAAAGTTCGGTGGCATCACCTGATATTTTTCCGGAAGGCAGCTCAACATTTTCTTTCAGCAAAGCAGTTTGCACATCACTGGGTGTAAGAGAATAGGCGCTGAGTTTTTCGGGAGAGAACCAGATACGCATGGCATATTTTTTTTCTCCCCAGATAACGACATTACTTACACCCGGTACAGTTTGTAAACGTTCTACAATATTATTGTTGGCAAATTCAGTTATCTGCAGCGAATTCCGCATATTGCTTTGCAGCAACATAATCATTACCGGATCATTACTGTTATCGGCTTTAGATACAACGGGTGGGGCGTCCAGGTCTGTTGGTAATGACCTGGATGCCTGCGAAACCTTATCACGTACATCATTGGCTGCAGACTCAAGGTCGGAGCCCAAAACAAACTCCACAGTTATATTGCTGCTGCCCTGTGAACTTTGAGAAGAGATATTTTTTATGCCTGCAATACCATTGATGGCTTTTTCAAGCGGCTCGGTAATTTGTGTTTCTATGATCTCTGCATTAGCACCGGGGTAGGAGGTACGCACACTGATATTGGGAGGATCAAGTGCCGGAAAGTCACGTACGCCCAGGAAATAGTAGCCAATGGCACCAAACACCACAATGAGGATGTTGAGTACAATGGCAAATATCGGCCTGCGTAAACTGAATTCTGAAATATTCATGTTACCCTGCGAACTTTATTTATTTATTTTACTCATTTCAATTTTGGCATCGGGCTTAAGGCTCATCAACCCGGTAACAATAATGGTATCGCCCGCTTTTAGCCCGGTTATTATTTGTACATAAGAAGAATCTCTTATACCCGTGGTCACATCTGTAAATGTGGCAATGCCATTATGGTAAACGATCACTTTTTTTCCACGTGCCTGTGGCAGTATGGCCTGTGTAGGTATCATTAGCCCGTTAGGATCGGAATTAAAATCAGTGATCACTCTTGCAAAAATGCCCGGTAATAATTTCCCGTCATTATTGGTAACCAGCGCCCTTATATTCTGGCTACGGGTATTCTCTGCAAGTCCTGATTCTGCAGCAATAACCCTTGCTGTATATTTTTTAGGATTGCCCTCTACCATAAAATTAACTACCTGGCCGGTTTTTAAACTGCTGGTAAATTTTTCAGGTAAAACAAAATCCAGTTTTAGCTGGCTGTTCTGCCTTATCGTTGTAAGGGTTGTTTGTGGAGTTATGTATGCACCCGAACTGATATTTTTTAAACCAAGTGTTCCGCTAAAGGGAGCCCTTACTTCTGTCCTGCTGATATTGGTTCTTACAATATCCATATCGGCCCTGATGGTATTTACCTGTAGTACGCTCAGGTCATATTCCTGCTGGCTTACCCCACTGATCTTTAATAATTCGCCCATGCGTTTTACGGTTTGCTCAGCAACTGCCACCTGTACATTCAGTTTTTTTAACTGGGCCTGCAGGTCGCCATCATAAATTTTTGCAAGCAAGGCACCTTTGCCAACTGTTTTTCCTTCGTTGATATTAAGATATACCAACCTGCCTGATATTTCGGAATGTATCTCTGTAGTTTCATTGGCAATGATAGAACCGGGTAGTTCTTCTTTATCACTTACCAATCTTGTTTTAACTATATAGCCTTCTACTTTTTGTATGGGAGGTTTGGTTGAAGTGGGAGGAGCTGCTTTTTTATCGTTACTGCCGCATGACGAAAGTAAAAAGAGAACGAATATAAAACTGAAAAAAGGGCTAAAATGCCGAAAAGCTGCTTTCACCTGTTGTTAGTTTGGTTCAGGGCTTAAATTTAAGCCATAATCATTACCTGAAACATTTTTTTTACATAACTGGTAAGCGTCATTGCTTTGCTTTTACTTTTACAGTTTGCTTGATCCGGTTGGCCTGGTGAATTAGTTCCTGCTTTTCTTTACTTAAAATAGTTATATGGCCCATCTTCCTGCCAGGTTTGGTTTCCTTTTTACCGTAGATATGAACAAATACATTTTCTATTTGTAATATCTCATTCAAACCTTCATACACAGCCTCGCCGGTGTAGCCATTTTCGCCAAGCAAATTTACAATTGCTGCCGGTAATATATGATCGGTACAGCCTAACGGATAGCCGAGCATTATACGCCAAAGCATATCAAACTGCGAACTGAAATTTGCTTCGATGGTATGATGGCCGCTGTTGTGAACCCTTGGCGCTGTTTCGTTCACCAACACATTATCTTCATAGTCAACAAATAATTCAACTGCAAAAATGCCGGGGCTTTTTAGGTCTTTCACCACCTTTAATGCAACAGCTTCTATCTTCCATAAAACTTTTTCGGGCAGGGCTGCAGGGCTAACCTGGTATTCCAGTAAATTAAGCCGGTTGTCGAAGACCATATCAACAGGTGGGTATAAAGCATTTTCACCTTTATCATTCACGGCAATAATTACCGAAATTTCTTTTTTTATAGATATCAGTTTTTCTAACACCGCAGGTGCATCAAATCCTTTAGAAATATCTTCTTTTGTTTTTAGTAATTCCACCCCACGGCCATCGTACCCACCCATGCCTATTTTATGCGCTGCCGGTAAAAAACCACTATGTTGGTTTAATGCTGATCTGTTTTGTGTGATGACAAATTCACTGGTAGGTATTTGATTGTCTTTATAAAACTGCTTCTGTAAAATTTTATTTTTAATGATCCTGAGCGCCGATGGTTTGGGATAGATCTTCACGCCTTCAGTTTCCAGTTTTTCCAGCGCATCTTCATTCACGCTTTCAATTTCAATGGTCAAAGCATCAAGGCCTTTACCAAAATTATATACATCATCAAAATTTCTGATATCGCCTTTTGTAAAATGGTGACAGAGGTGTGCAGCCGGGCAGTTCTCTTCATTTTCCATTAAAAATGTTTCCACGGGGTAGTTAGCGGCTGCCTGTAATAACATACGGCCCAATTGTCCACCGCCTAAGATTCCTACTTTGAGTTGCCCTGAGCGGAGCCGAAGGGTCGAAGGGTTTGTTGGTCGAGCGGAGTCGAGACCTTTTTCCAAATCTTTATATTTATGATGTGATAAATTATTGCATTGCGAAAGTAGTTGAAGCTTATGAAAATTACCTTCTATTAAAGCGAGTTTCTTTTCTTTACTCCATCCTTTTATCTGCTTCTCTCTTTCAATTGCATCTTTTAAAAAAGGAATTGTTTCGTAATATTTTAATTCTAATGGTCTTTTTTTAAAAGTATAACATGTTTCATAAAAGCCATCTATGTGTTCCTGGAATCTTCTAACCAAATCATCTGTAAGTCCGGTGTAATATGAACCATCATTGCACAAAATGAGGTAAACGTAATAAACTTCCTGTTGGATATTGTAAAGCATAGCTGCAAAATAATTCATTATAGCGACTTTTAAACTTACCGTACTTCGACTTCGCTCAGTACTAAGGCATATTCCCTTCGACTCCGCTCAGGGTAATACGAAAGTTTTGTTATCTTTGATTTAACAATGACACCAGATTATCCTCATAAATTATTTTCTGATAAGCGCAACAACTATTCTTTGTTGATGCTTACACTTGCTATGGATTCGGCAGATTAATTTGATTATATCTATTTTTTCATTTCAAATTAATTACAATGGAAACAACATCAATACAATCTTCTGTTACAAATAACATTGCCACCGATTTTCTTCCTTTGCTCGGTACCGATTATGTAGAATTATATGTAGGCAATGCCAAGCAGGCCGCACATTTTTATAAAACAGCATTCGGGTTTCAGTCACTTGCTTATGCCGGCCCCGAAACCGGGATGAAGGATAAAGTGAGTTATGTTATCCGCCAGAACAAATTGACTTTTGTTTTAACCACACCACTTCGAACGGATAACCCTGTAGCAGATCATATATATAAACATGGCGATGGTGTGAAAGTGCTTGCATTAAAAGTAGAGGATGCAAAAAAATCATTTGAAGAAACTATAAAACGTGGAGCCAAAGCCTACCTTGAGCCGGTTGTGTTAAAAGATGCAGACGGGGAGGTGGTGCTGAGTGGTATTCATACCTATGGAGAAACGGTGCATTTGTTTGTAGAAAGAAAAAATTATAATGGAATTTTCATGCCTGGGTTCAGGGAATGGAAGTCGGCTTATAACCCAACGGAAACAGGTTTATTATATGTTGATCATTGTGTAGGTAATGTTGGCTGGAACCAGATGAACCCCTGGGTAAAATTTTATGAAGACGTAATGGGGTTTACAAATATTTTAAGTTTTGATGATAAAGATATTTCGACAGAATATTCTGCATTGATGAGTAAGGTGATGAGTAACGGGAACGGGTTTGTTAAATTCCCGATAAACGAACCTGCAGAAGGAAAGAAGAAAAGCCAGGTAGAAGAATATCTTGAATTTTATAATGGCGAGGGCGTACAACATGTTGCCATTGCAACAAATGATATTGTAAGAACGGTTACAGAGTTACAGAAAAGGGGTGTTGAATTTTTATCTATACCTGCCAGCTATTATGAAACCGTTTTAGACCGTGTTGGTAAGATAGATGAAGATTTGCAGCCTTTACAAAACCTGGGTGTTTTAATTGACCGGGATGAAGAAGGCTATCTTTTACAGATATTCAGTAAGCCATTGGAGGACCGGCCAACTTTATTTTTTGAGATCATTCAACGTAAAGGTGCCCGGAGTTTTGGCAAGGGGAATTTTAAAGCGCTGTTTGAAGCACTTGAGAGAGAGCAGGATGCAAGGGGTAATTTATAAGATATACACATGACAATAATATTATATAATAACTGATTTATAGCTGGTAGCCTATATTAATTTTAATCCGGGCTATTGGTTATACACAATAAAATATTTACTTTCACATTTCACCAATGTAGTCTTCTGCCTGTTTAATGAAGTGCTTATTTTCAAAATTTAGCCTGTCAGCTTTAGTTACAGTATTTGTGACCACCTCTGTGTTCTCACAGGCATCGTTTGTTAGTACCCAAAAGGCATTTGTAAAAAGCGGCGATGCGATAGACCGTTTAGAAGACTCATTAAAGAAGCAGTTTGAAGAGAAAAAACTTGCATGGCCTCCACAGTCACTTTACATTCGTTCATTTAAATACGACCGCCAGCTTGAGGTATGGGTAAGGGACGAAAATGAATACAAGCTTTTTAAGACTTACAAAGTTTGTATGCAGAGCGGTACTACGGGCCCAAAACGTGTAGAGGGTGATTACCAGGTACCGGAAGGTTTTTATTATATCAATGAATTTAATCCCAATAGCAAATATCACCTGGCCCTGGGGCTCAATTATCCGAATGCGTCAGATAAAATATTGAGTGATACTGACCGACCGGGTGGTTCTATTTACATTCATGGCAATTGTGTTTCTGTGGGTTGTATTGCGCTCAATGATGCTTCTATTGAAGAACTTTATCTGATCGCTTCCAAGGGTAAAGCAAGTGGCCAGGATTTTATACCTGTGCATGTTTTTCCTGTAAAGTACAGCGTAAAAAAGTCTATCGAGTACCTGGCAGAATCTACAGCAGGCAAACAGGCCATACAAAAATTCGCTATACGCCTTAAAGAAGCCTTCGATTTTTTTGAAGATAAAAAACAATTACCCGTTATACTTGTCAATAAATCAGGAGAGTACGTTATTAATTAACGCATTAATACCTGTACCGTTTCTGTTGTTCGCTGCGTCAGTAAAACAATCTTATCTTTTGTTAGTTCATCATATTTCTCCCTGGTATAATGCCGGATAGTAAGCAGTGTAAGATTTTTTTCCAATTGTACATCAAATATCTCCGAAGCGGCCAATGCAAGCTTTTCAATTTTCTCTGTCTTATCATCCAGGCAGCACAACAAACTTACAGCGCCATTCTGCGAAAGGTTAGGGCGGATCTTTATGTTGGAAAACATTTCATGCAAAAGCGCAATGGGTTTTTCTTCCACAAATGAAAAGTCCTTTGAATTTAACTGCATCAACACCTGGTTCTTCTTTAAAACAATCACGGGCGGTAGGTTATGAACAGGTTTATTACTGATAGTTGTGCCTTTCAATGCAGGTTTTAAAAAACAACGTACGTGTAAAGGGATATTCTTATTTTCTAATGGCTTAATGGTTTTAGGATGTATTACCTGTGCACCGTAATAGGCCATCTCCACTACTTCCCGGTAACTTAATTCTTCTATTACCTGTGCATCTGCAAATTCTTTGGGGTCGGCGTTCATAACACCTTCCACATCTTTCCAGATGGTTTGACTTTCTGCGTTTAAAATATTTGCGAATATCGCTGCACTGAAATCGCTGCCTTCTCTTCCCAATGTAGTACTTTCATTTTCATCTGTAGCACCAATAAAGCCCTGCGTAATTACAATATCATATCCTGAAAACAAAGGCTCAACTTCAACCTTAACTTTTTGCTTTGTATAATTCCAGTCAATAGATGCATCCCTGAAATTATCATCGGTGCGGATAATATCCCTTACATCTACCCATTTGTTTTTTATGCCGGCTTCGTTCAGGTAAATACTTACCATAGATGTGCTTAATAATTCACCAATGCAAACTATCTGGTCATAATAATAATCGTATTCCCTTACCGGCTTGTCATGCAACAGCCATTCCACTTCGGTAAAAAAGTCTTTCAAACGGTTTTCAGCCTCCTGCCAGTTTATGGTAACCAGGTATTTGAGCATATTTAAATGCGACTCTTTTACCTGCCCAAATAATCGAAGTGCATCTTCCCGTCGCCCTTCAAAAAAAGCATCGGTTACCTTTTCCAGTGCATTGGTGGTTTTGCCCATGGCTGAAATAATGACCAATATCTTTTCGCCTTTTACTGAACTTAATATATTGCCTGTATTCTGAATTCTTTCTACAGTATTGATACTTGCACCGCCAAACTTAAAAACCTTCATTCGTTGTGGGTTGATTGAGTAATTTAGTTAATTTAGCTTTCTTAAATTGAGAGCAAAAATCGTTAATCTTGCTTAATAAACTAATTATTGGTTCAATCAATTAAATAATATGAATATCAACAGAAGGATACAGACATTAGATGAATTTACCATTCAGCAGCTGAGGGATTTTCCAAAGGCAACAGGTGAACTGTCTGGACTTTTAAGAGATATAGGCCTGGCTGCAAAGCGGGTTAATGTAGAAGTAAATAAAGCAGGGCTGGTAGATATTTTAGGCGATGCAGGAAGTATAAATGTGCAGGGAGAAGAAGTGAAGAAACTGGATGTGTATGCCAATAACCAGTTCATGGGGGTATTGCAGCATGGTATCAGTTGCGCCGGTATTGGTAGCGAAGAACTGGATGACATTGTTGTATTTGATGATGAGGTAAGCAACAACAGTAAATACGTTTGCCTTTTTGATCCGTTAGATGGCAGCAGTAATATTGATGTTAATGTGTCTATCGGAACTATCTTCAGCGTTTTTCGCCGGGTAAGTGAATTGGGTAAGCCTGCAACTGCGGCAGACTTTTTACAAAAAGGAGATAAACAGGTTGCTGCAGGTTATGTGATCTACGGTTCATCAACCATGTTTGTATATGCAACCCGAAGAGGGGTTAATGGATTTACATTAGACCCTTCAATTGGAGAATATACTTTAAGCCATCCGGATATAAAATGCCCGGAAATAGGAAAAATGTATTCGGTAAATCACGGAAACTTTTTTCAGTATGATGAGCCGGTAAAAAAATATATTACTGCCTGCCAGAAAAAAGATAAAACAAATGGAGGCCCTTATACACAGCGATATATTGGCAGCATGGTCTCTGATGTACATCGCAATTTAATTAAAGGGGGAATTTTTATGTATCCCGGCACTACTGATAAACCAAAAGGTAAATTGCGGTTGCTGTATGAATGCAATCCCTTCGCATTTATTGTTGAAAGGGCAGGGGGGCTTGCTACGAATGGTAAAATAAGAATACTTGATATTCAGCCTACCGAGCTTCATCAGCGTACACCATTTTTTATAGGCAGTAAACTAATGATGGAAGAATTAAACACCTTTTTAGTTTCAGGAGATGGAAATAATTGAGTACAAAAATAAATATCAACCCGATTTTAAACGGTTAAACTTAGAGTGGCTGGATAAATATCATCTTACTGAAAGCCATGACCTGGATATTTTAGATGATCCGCAGGGGATGATAATTGATAAAGGTGGTTATATTTTTCTTGCAATGGATGGAGAAAGGGTAATTGGTACAGCCGGCTTGTGGAAGAAAAATGAAAAGGAATATGAATTGGTGAAAATGACAGTTGACCCTGTCTACCAGGGGCAGGGCATAAGCAAGATATTACTTGACCGTTGCATTGATGAACTATTAAAATTAAAGGCAGAAAAGATCTTCCTTTTTTCAAACAGCCAGCTTAAGGCTGCCCTGAAACTGTATGAAAAATATGGATTTCGAAATATAGCATTAACCGATAACCCAATGTTGACGGCAGATGTTAAAATGGAATTATTTTTATCCCCCAATCAATAAATATGGCCAATACAATTATAAGTGTAAAAAACCTGGTTAAGAATTATGGCTCTTTCAATGCCGTAAAAGGAATTTCCTTTGATGTGTTTGAAGGAGAAATTTTTGGTTTGTTGGGCCCCAATGGTGCAGGCAAATCTACTACGCTTGAAATAATTGAAACACTCCGTGAAAAAACCAGTGGTGAAGTAATGGTTTGTGGAATGAATTTAGATAATGACCCGGATGGTATAAAAAAGATCATAGGCGTGCAGTTACAAACTTCGGGTTTTTACCCTGGCCTTACTTTGGTTGAATTAATTCATTTGTTCGGGGGGCTATATAACCAACCTGTTAATCCCCTGGAATTACTGCAACTTGTTAACCTTGGAGATAAGGCAAAAAATAAATGTAAGGAGTTGAGCGGTGGCCAAAAACAAAGATTTTCTATTGCCACCACATTGATCAATAAACCCAAGATTGTTTTTTTAGATGAACCTACTACCGGGCTTGATCCCCAGGCCAGGAGAAATTTATGGGAACTCATAAAAAATATCCGTTCTCAGGGAACCACGGTTATTATTACTACACATTATATGGATGAAGCGGAACAATTATGCGACCGTATCGCCATTATGGATGAAGGAAAGATAATCTCCATGGATAGTCCCGATAAAATGATCGATGACCTTGTAAACACCGGCTTTGAACGTCCCAAGCAGGTAAAATCAGCCAGCCTCGAAGATGTTTTTATACATTTAACAGGTAAGGAAATGAGAGATGAGTAAAATGTCGTTTATTTGCAATTAAAATTTTTACAAAAAATAAGTTTAATGAAACAAATATTAATCAGTTCAATCTTTTTATTTACGGCAGTGATCAGCGTTTCTGCTCAAAGTAGTAGAAAGCCGGTTACCAGGACGACCACAAAATCTGCTGCAAAGCCAGCTGAAAAACCAACAGCTCCTGCATTTAAAAATTTACTGGATAGTTTTAGCTATGCTGCCGGGTTTAATGTAGCTACCAATATGAAAGCCCAGGGTATCAATAAACTGAATGTGGCCATGATGCAAAAAGGGCTTGATGATGTTTTTAAAAATAATCCGGCTGCACTTACAACCGAAGCATCGAATGCCTGTATGCAACAACAGCTGGCCATTTTTGCAGCAGAGAAGAGCGATATTGATAAAGCAAAAGGGAGGGCTTTTTTAGAAGCCAATAAAAAACGTAAGGAAGTGATAACATTGCCCGATGGTTTACAATATGAAATAATTAAAAGTGGAGATGTTAATGGAAAGCACCCTACGCTGACCGATTCAGCAGTAGTGCATTATATTGGTACATTAATAGACGGTGTAGAATTTGATAATTCATATAAAAGAGGACAACCATATGCAACTTTACTTACCCGGGTAGTTCAGGGTTGGACAGAGATCTTACAATTGATGAAGCCTGGCGACCAATGGAAAGTTTATATTCCAAGTGAACTGGCGTATAATGATAATGGTGCAGCAGGTGGTGCTATTCCTCCGCATTCGGTATTGATTTTTGATATGACCCTGGTAGAGATCAGACCAGTTATTACTAAAACAGACCAATAATGACAACCGACCCGAAATACCCGATAGGTAAATATATTGTTCAGCCATTCTCCGAAAAATTGTTAGCGGAGTGGCTGAGTGATATAAAGAATTTACCTCAGCATTTGGAAAACGCCATCCTTAATTTAGATGAAGCCCAGCTTAATACAGCATACAGGGAAGGTGGGTGGACAGTTAAACAGGTTGTTCATCATGTTGCCGACAGCCATATGAATTCTTACATACGGTTTAAACTGCGGCTCACAGAAGATAGCCTGATCATTAAACCCTATGATGAAGCTGCCTGGGCCGAAATGGCTGATACAAAAAACTTACCTGTAAACATTTCATTAACCCTGCTGCATGCGCTGCACACCCGCTGGGTTGAGGTTTTGAAAAATATGAGCAGGGAGGACATGGATAAGACTGCTTATCATCCTGAAAATAAAAGGGAATATACACTTTGGGAACTGCTGGGTTTGTATGCCTGGCATAGCAAACACCATGTGGCACATATTACTTCACTAAGAGAGAGGATGAAATGGCAATAAGTGTTATCCGTTAAATGGTTAATGAGTTATCAGTTATACGTGTTAACAAATAGACAGATTAACCAATTTACAGAACCATGAACTGGAAAACACTTTCTTCAAAATACTTAAGCAAACATATTTATTTCACTGCAAGAGAAGATCGCTGTGAAATGCCAGGAGGGCGCATTGTTGATCCTTACTTTGTGGTTGAATTACCTGTTTCTGTTTGTGCAATGGCCATTACAGAAGATACCCAGGTGATATTATTGCAGCAATACAGGCATCCGGTAAAAGAAAATTTACTTGAAATACCCGGCGGTTTTGTTGATAAAGGAGAAAATTCCGAAAAGGCCATGGCGAGAGAGCTTTTGGAAGAAACAGGCTATGAATTTTCTGCTGTTCATTTTGTTGGACGGGTTGCAGCTAACCCCGGGGTACTGGATAATTATACAGACCTTTATTTAGCAACCGGCGGAAAAAAGATTTCTGCACAACGTTTAGATGCGAATGAAGAAATTGAAATAAAACTCTATTCTTTGGAAGTAGTGAGGGAAATGTTGATGAAGAATGAATTTAAACAGGCGCTGCACGCTACCTGCCTTTTCTATGCGTTCAATAAATTAGATTCACTTAAGTAAAGATGTATCTACTTCTGCTACAAGAAATACACTACCGCAAACAACAATAATATCATCTGCTGCAGCCAATTCTTTTGCCGTCCTTAAAGCTATATTAACGTCATCAAAACTTTCACCAGTCAATCCAAAGGCGGTGGCTTTTTCTTTTAATTCCTGATGCGGCATAGCCCTTGTAATATGTGCATTACTGAAATAATACTTTGCATTTTTGGGTAAGATGGATAATACTTTGGTTACATCCTTATCTTTAACCATGCCTGTAACAAAATGTATTGCCGATGACTTGCGGCTCACTATTGATAACTGTTGCAGTAATTGTTTTATCCCATCTTCATTATGTGCAACGTCTAATATTATGTTTGGCCTTTCACTGATCACATCCCATCTTCCATAAAGTCCGGTTAATGCTTTCACATCTTTAAGTGCTGCTTTTTCATGCTCGTTTTTTATGGTAAATCCCTGTTGCATTAATGTGCCTTCGGCACATAACACGGCACATAAATTTTTTGTTTGATACAGACCATTAAGATCTAATTCAAAAAATTCAGTTATGTTATGTTCTATATCCGTAACATCGCAACTAAGCGATTGTGCAGTATAATTTATATTTGAGACATTATATTCATCCTGAGAAAAATGTATAGGCGCATTCATCTCCTTTGCCTTATTGATGAAGATATTTTTTGTTTCCGGTAAATATTCACCGATTACAACCGGTATGTTAGGTTTAATAATTCCTGCTTTCTCGGCGGCGATTTTTTCCAAAGTGTCTCCTAATATATCTACATGGTCGTAACCAATGTTTGTAATGACTGATAGAATTGGAGTAATTACGTTGGTGCTGTCCAATCTTCCGCCAAGGCCGGTTTCAATAATGGCAATATTAACTTTTTCTTTTTCAAAATACTCAAAGGCCATCGCAACGGTCAGTTCAAAAAAAGAGGGTTTTACCTGTTCTGAAATATCTTTTGTTTTTTGAACAAAGTCTATTACAAACTCTTCACTGATCATTTTTCCATTGATCTTTATCCGTTCCCTGAAATCTTTTAAATGAGGAGAAGTGTATAACCCGGTTTTGTATCCTGCCTGTTGCAGCATGGCAGCAAGCATATGGCTGGTACTGCCTTTTCCATTGGTGCCGGCTATATGAATGCTTTTGAATTTTGTATGCGGATCATCCAATGCTTTGCACAATGCCAGTGTATTATGCAGGTCTTCTTTATAAGCTGCTGCACCAATGCGGCTGAACATGGGCAGGTGTGCATACAAATGATCCATGGTTTGCTGATAATTCATCGGCACAAATATAAAGACGATGTAAATGAAAGTTGCTTATTGTTCCCGGAAGTTGAATGGAACAGTTACAATTGATTCATGATCTGATTTACTGAATTCGATATTGGGCAGGTAACCCCTTATTGCGGTTGCATATTTTGCATCAGCGCTGGTTGATCCTTTGTCGAATGTAACAAACGTGCCACGTCCCGCAGGCGAAACTTTGATGACCGCATTGATGGTTGCCCTGGGCAGGTCGCCCATAAAAATATAATTATTCACAATAGTTCTGTCACCCTTCGATACCTTTAATGTTCCACCTGTCTTTCCCCCGGGATTATTTCCATAACTATCAGGCTTTCCATTCGGGTTTCCAGCATCGCCTTTTCCATTTGGGTTATTGCCCTGGTATTTATATCCATTATCTTCTGTTGCACCATTTCCGGTTCCGTTTTTAGGACCGTTATACCCGGCTATTTTTGGTTTTTGGGGTTTAGGTGCAGGCGTAACTACGGGAGTTGGTGTTTTAACTTTCACCGTCTTTTTTTCGGGCTTGGTAACGGGTGCTGATTCTTTATCAGCTACATCATCTGTTTTTGTTTCTTCGGCCACTGCTGTTTTTACGGTAGCGGTCTTTGGCTGCTCAGCAGTTTCTTCTCCCGGAGATTTTTCTCCTTTTACCAGTGGCTGTACCTCGCCATATCCTTCGGCATTATTTCCTAAATTAATTTCAATCAGGTCCTGCAAAACCATGGGAGGATGCTGGGGTAACCGCCAGGAGATAAAAATAGCAAGCAACAGTATCGCAACACATATTACTGTAGTGTATAAAAATGCTTTCCTGTTCTTCTCTGTTTCAAATGTTGCTGACATAGATGCGATATAATACATCTCAAAGTTATTTAATTATACTCAAACGATACAATATCGTGCCGCATTTTATGATGATTGTTAAGGTTTTAACAAATTCTAAACTCCTTATCAACAGGGTGTACAAAAATATTTCTTGACATTGGCTGATATTCGCTGTACTTTTCTAAAGGCTTTATAACTGCATGGCCTTGCGCTAATACACACTGTTTTATCCTTTATTTCTTTAACTACTCACTTATCAGACCTGTTTAAATTATTTGTTATGAAACACAATTACCTGGTATTGTTTTTTTTATTTGTTGTAGGTTTAGTTTCAGGATTTTCTCAAACTGTTTCAACTGAGAAAGGCTTGACCACTGCTGTCTTTAATTTGCCTGCAGGTACCATCAAAGTATATCTTCCGGATGATATAAGGCCGGGAGATGTTATTTCTGGCCGCATTATGACCGAACCAATCGGAAAAAATGATAAGCAACTTGCAAAAAATCTAGCTGAGCTCAAAAAGTATTCTGTCAGCTTTAATGATGAAAATATTTCAGTAAATAATACAAATAACTCCTTCAAGTCGGTAATTAATACCAACAAACCTGCAAGTGGCCGCTTGCAGTTAATGATGGATCTAAAAACGGTAGAAGGAGAAGTTGTAGATGTTCGTGTACCAAATATTAGCCCGAAAGAAGCGCCAGCTGTATGTGCAATACCAGCTCATGCCCTAAGTGCTGCTCCATTGCGGATCACGGGTCCATTTGATGGCAATGCGGGTAATACAAATTGTTTGTTGGATAATAAACCTTTGGAAATACTTGCAGAATCGCCACGCCAATGCATTGTTTCTTTTCCTGCAGATGCAAGCGGGACTAAATCATTGAATGTTCAGGAAAAGGGTGGCCAACCCTGTAAAAAAAATGTGACGGCTGTTAATATGGATGTAACGTCGGGTAAATTGAATTTACTAAGGGGCGAAAAAACTTATATTGATGTAAAAATAACCGGGCTGCAGGGATTAACAGGATTGGCATTGCTTACAGTAAATAATATTACAACAGACATCGTAAGTATGCAGCCAGCCAACAATGTTATCGTTCCTTTAAACCCGGATAGCGTGGGGAGTGGAGACTTCAACCGGCATTTTAATCTTCAAAGCACGAGTAACGGGGCTTTTAGTGTAAATGTGAACCTCAACTTGCCGGATGCAGTAAAGGATGTTTATACCGATATTCCTAAAACAGATGGTAATAATAAAACAGACACAGTTCCCTGCAAGGACCTGGAAGAAAAAGTGAAAGCAGCAGGGGAAGCGCTTGAAAAACTTAAAACTGAACTGGCTGGTGTTGATAACCTGATCAACAGTACACAGAAAAGCCTGGATGATTGTAATAAAGTGCTGGAAGGTTTATTAAAAGCTTATCATGTAAAAAAGAAAGTATTTGATGATCGGGATAATATCAGGAAAAACTGGGAAAAAAGCGGCAAGTCGTTGAATAAAGAGAACCAGGACAAATTAGATGAAGCTAGAAAAGAAAAGGAGGCTGCTTCAAAGGAATGGTCAGACCAGAAGAAAAAATGTAATGCGCTTGAAGCCGAGTTGGGGGCATTAAAAGCAAGAAAGGCTGCTTTGCCGGGTTTGATCAATACGGGAGAAGGCGAATTGAAAGGAGCAACTGAAGAGTTGGAAAAATGCAAGACCAAGGCAGCGGATGATAAAAAGAAAAAAGAGGAGGAAGAAAGAAAGAAAACAGAGACACAGCCTCAACCAGCTGATGGTAATATTAACCCAGGTACCGGTGCAGATAAAGAAGGAAGCCCCTGTAACCCGGATGGGCTTGAACTGGTAGAACCTGTAAAACGTGTTTACGGGTCTTGCTATGTAAAAGAAACGGAGATCACTGCATGCAATACCGACAGGATCTCAAATGAAGTATTGGAGGCAGTAAAAAAGGCATTTGAAAAATTTAAAAAACTGAAAGGGCCTCTTGAAATTGCTGAGAAAGTTGCCAGCTGTGCCAGTACTGCAAAAGCAGTTTGCGTGAATGTGCATGTGTTTCGTAACTGGGAAGATGCGCAGCTTACCTATGTATGTGTAAATGGCAAATGGGTTTTAAAGAACCGGAAAGTTACAGGTAGGGGTGAAGATGATTATGGTTGGTTTGCTGTAAAAGATAAGGAAATCGGAAACACGTGCTGTTGGATATTTGGTAAGAAGGAAGATGGTGAAAAGGCAATGGAAGCACACTTAAAAGAAGCTATACAGGAAATTTTAGATGCCTGTAAATGACGCAGGTCTTTTTAAAGATTGCAACCGGTTTATTCATTTAGTATTCCTTTCTCCAAAAAGCAGGCTGCCAATACGGACCAGAGTGCTTCCTTCTTTAAGAGCGATGGGGTAGTCGGCACTCATCCCCATAGAAAGCGTTTGGAGTTTTGTGTTTGGGGTTTTGTGTTGACCGTGCTTATCAAAAAGAGATCTTAAATATTTGAATTCACTTCTCACCAGGTCCATATTATTTGAAAAGGAAGCCATACCCATCAATCCGCAAATGCGTATATTTTTATATTCACTGAGATCAGTACTCAAAAGGTCTTCCAGTTCATGACTGTCCAATCCAAACTTTGTTTCTTCTTTTGCAATATAGATCTGCAGTAAGCAATCAATTACCCGGTTATTTTTTAATGCCTGTTTGTTTATTTCTTTTAATAAACTTAAACTATCCACTCCATGAATAAGATGAACAAAGGCAGCAATGTATTTTACCTTATTGCTTTGCAGGTGCCCGATATAATGCCAGCGTATGTCTTTGGGTAATTGTTCGTATTTCCCGAAGAGTTCCTGTACATAGTTTTCTCCAAAATCACGATGCCCAAGATTATAAAGTTCAAAAATATCTTCAACGGGTTTGGTTTTGGAAACAGCAACTAAAGTGGCTTTACCATCTAGTTCTGCAGCTATTTCGCCATATATATCTTTATTTATACTCATAATTTTTTTCACGCAATGAGCGCAAAGGAGCTGAGGCGCAAAGAAAATAAAAATGTGCAAATATCATATCTGCACATCTTCGCATTGATCTTCTCCATAATTCCCTATTATGGCTGATGGATATTATTTTAATATTGAACGGCTGATAACAATCCTTTGCACCTCACTCGTGCCTTCATAGATCTGTGTGATCTTTGCATCCCTCATCATACGCTCCACGTGATATTCTTTTACAAAGCCATAACCTCCGTGTATCTGCACGGCTTCTGTGGCGGTCCACATGGCCGTTTCGCTGGCAAAAACTTTTGCCATACTGCTGCTTAAAGTATAATCTATTTTATTGTCTTTTTCCCATGCCGCTTTCAGACATAATAATCTGGCTGCTTCAATCCTTGTCGCCATATCAGCCAGCTTGAACTGGATGATCTGGTGGTTCATGATCTCGGTGCCAAATGCTTTGCGTTGTTTACTGTATGCAAGTGATAATTCATAAGCACCGCTGGCAATACCGAGTGCCTGTGAGGCAATGCCAATTCTTCCTCCCGCCAATGTCTTCATTGCAAACGTAAAACCAAAACCATCTTTACCGATCCTATTTTCCTTTGGTACTTTTACATCTGTAAACAAAATACTGTGTGTATCACTTCCACGAATACCTAATTTATTTTCTTTAGCGCCTACTGCTACACCGGGCCAGTTCTTCTCCACAATAAATGCATTAATGCCGCGGCTTCCTTTGCTTACATCTGTTTGAGCAATTACCAGGTAAACACTGGCGCTGTTGCCATTGGTTATCCAGTTCTTGGTGCCGTTCAGTAAATAATAGTCGCCTTTATCTTCTGCTGTTGTACGTTGCGATGTGGCATCACTTCCAGCTTCGGGTTCACTCAGTAAAAAAGCGCCGATGTATAATTCACCATCTTTTTTTCCCTGTGCCAATGGATGTAAATATTTTTGTTTTTGTTCTTCGCTGGCATATTCCTGCAGGCCATAACATACAAGACTATTATTAACGCTTACACAAACACTTATACTGGCATCTATTTTACTTATCTCTTCCATGGCCAACACATAGCTCACTGTATCCATTCCACTGCCGCCGTATTCTGGCTTTACCATCATACCCATAAAGCCCAGGTCGGCCAGTTTCCCGATCTGTTCCTTAGGAAATTTCTGTAATTCGTCTCTTTCAATTACTCCCGGCAGGCATTCATTTACTGCAAAGTCCCGGGCAGCCTGTCTTATCATCAGTTGTTCTTCAGTTAGTTGAAACAGCATATCTTATTATTTAATTTCAGGACAAAAATAAGGGTTTTATTTTCCTGTATTATCAGCAATTATCCGGGTAAACTGATCCCTGCCGATCATCCTGGCACCAAGGCTTTCCAAATGTTTAGTATATATCTGGCAGTCTATTAATTGAACATTTTCTTTTTTTAATTGCTGCACATAATTTATAAAAGCAAACTTGCTTGCATTCTTTTCCACGCTAAACATGCTTTCACCAAAAAAGATATTACCAAGCCTGATGCCATATAATCCACCCACTAGTTTTCCATCCATCCATGCTTCAACACTGTATACAAATCCCATTTCGTGTAAAATGGTATAGGCTTTTTGCACAGCAGGAGATATCCATGTACCAGCCTGTCCTTTTCTTGTAATGGTTTTACAATTCTGAATTACTTCAGTAAAAGCCCTGTTGATTGTAAAACGGTATTTGCCATTGCTTAAAATAGCTTTCATACTGCCGCTTACTTTTAATTCGGCAGGATATAAAACAAAACGGGGATCAGGAGCCCACCAGCAAATAGGCTCATCTTCATTATACCAGGGAAAAATTCCTTTACTGTAGGCAAGCAATAATCTTTCTGTACTTAAATCACCACCAATAGCAAGCAATCCATCTTTATCAGCCATTTCTGCTGGGGGGAAAAACAAGTCGTTATTCAGGAGAAACATCAGAGGTACTAATTTGCAATTACTTCTATCGTGGCGTTAATACCCCTTTCTGTAATGGCATCACATTGCGGTTTTAAAATGTCGTAGCTACCTTCCTTAACAGCATATTTACCTTTTGCATCAATGATGATGGCGCATTGTTCTGCCTGTTCTTGTGTATGGCCGCATATTTTGATCAGCGTATCTATTACCCATTCAAAAGTATTTACCTCATCGTTCCAAACAATGAGGGTGCAGAGATCTTCTACTGCAGTGAGTATCTCGGTTTGATCCTGAAATTTTATATTTGCAAAAATTGCCATATAGCCTGACACACAAAAATAAGATGATTTTCTTATTAAATAACCATGTTAGCTTATTGAAATAATTAGAATAAAATGGAATTTACAGGGTATAAAATAAATTGCAGTTGCCGGTTAAAGTTATGATAATAGAAATCAACGTATTAAAATCACCGATCCCTGGATAAATATCTCTCGCTTTAAATCAAAACCTTTAATTATATAATTATAAGCACCAACCGGTAATTTAGCTCCTTTATATGTACCATCCCATCCAGTATTAATATCTGAAGTTCTAAAGATTAGATTCCCATACCGGTCATAAATTTGAAAGTACTGTAATTTCAATGCTGTTCCGGGTGGGATTCTAAAAATATCATTTATCCCATTTCCATCAGGAGTAAATGAATTGGGAACATAAATATTTTTATAAACTGTAACAGGAAGCGTTTTTTCAGCATTACAGTTATTTGGCGCAACTACACTTAGCTTATAAACAGTAGTAGTTGCTGGGCTTGCTATAGGATTTAATATTGCCGGATTATTCAATCCTGTTGACGGTGTCCAGAGATAACTTATATAAGGCCCGGTAATTGTAGCATTTAATTGAACAGAATTGCTGAATAATATTGATGCACTTACCGGGTTAAATGAGATCACTGGAACCGGATTGACTGTAATGGTAATAGTCTTTACGGGTCCTGAACAGGTTACACCTCCATTTGAATAAGTTGGTGTGACAGTTATAGTTGCTATAACCTGTGAAGCGGATATATTGGCCGCAGTGAATGAAGGGATATCTCCCGTTCCACTGGCGCCAAGCCCAATAGATGTGGTATTGTTAGTCCATGTATAAACCGTTCCATTCACTGCAGAACCGGTAAAAGAGATCAGGGTTGTTGTTGAGCCATTACAAACGCTCTGGTTTGATGGCTGATTAACATTTGATGTAGGATTAACTGTTATGGTAAAAATCTTTACAGACCCCGGACAGGTCACTCCTCCATTTGAATTAGTTGGTGTTACAGTAATAGTTGCTATAACCGGTGAAGTTGTAATATTTGTTGCAATGAAGGAAGTTATATCTCCTGTTCCACTGGTGCCAATTCCAATGGATGTGTTATCATTGGTCCAGGAATAAGTAGTACCAATTGCAGAACCTGAAAAACTTATTAAAGACGTTGATGCACCATTACACACCACATAATTAGATGGTTGATTCACATTCGGGGTTGGATTGACTGTAATGGTAAAGGTCTTTACAGGTCCTGAACAGGTTACACCTCCATTTGAATAAGTTGGTGTGACAGTTATAGTTGCTATAACCTGTGAAGCCGATATATTTGTTGCAGTGAATGAAGGGATATCTCCCGTTCCACTGGCTCCAAGTCCAATAGATGTGGTATTGTTAGTCCATGTATAAACCGTTCCATTCACTGCAGAACCGGTAAAAGAGATCAGGGTTGTTGTTGAGCCATTACAAACGCTCTGGTTTGATGGCTGATTAACATTTGGTGTAGGATTGACTGTTATGGTAAAAATCTTTACAGGCCCTGAACAGGTCACTCCTCCATTTGAATAAGTTGGTGTTACCGTAATAGTTGCTATAACCGGTAAAGTTGTAATATTGGTTGCAATGAATGAAGTTATATCTCCTGTTCCACTGGCTCCAATTCCAATGGATGTATTATCATTGGTCCAGGAATAAGTAGTACCAATTACCGGACCTGAAAAACTTATTAAAGATGTTGATGCGTCATTACAAAACGCCTGATCAGATGGCTGTATTACATTTGGGATTGGGTTGACTGTTATAGAAAAGATAACAGGAGTACCCAAACAGGTAACTCCGTTATTAGTGTAAGCGGGAGTAACAGTAATAGAAGCCGTTATAGGAGTAGTACCGGCATTCAAAGCGGTAAATGGTAAAATATCACCTGTGCCGTTCGGAGCAAGGCCTATCGATGGTGTATTGTTTGTCCAGTTATATACTGTACCCGTAACAACGCCATTAAAATTTATTATTGTAGTGGATGCACCTGCACATAATGTCTGATTCAACACAGTATTGGCATTTGGGATTGGATTAACGGTAATTGTAAAGGTTTTTGGAGTACCTGTACAAGTCAATGCGCCGGCTGTGTAAGATGGGGTCACCGTAATTGTTCCGGTTACAGGTACAACACCTGCATTCAAAGCTGTGAATGAAAGGATATCCCCGGTGCCACTTGCACCCAGCCCTATCAATGTATTATTGTTTGTCCAATTGAATACTGTACCCGATACTGCACCACTAAAATTAATAGCTGTTGTAGATGATCCTGCACATGCAGCCAGGTCGGGCACACTATTTACTGTTGGAAAAGGGATCACTGTAACCGCTAAAGTGCTGCTAAGACTAAATTCACAACCACTGGATGCCAATACTGTTATATTGCCAGAAGTGGCACTACCAAAATTTACAGTAATAAGTGTATCACCCAGTGGACTAGTAATTGTTGCTCCTAAAGGAACTGTCCAGAGATAACTGATAGCCCCGGTTGCAGGAGGTATATAATAAGTTACTCCTGTTGCTCCGGCACATACTGACGCCGGACCAACAATTGCACCAGGAACAGATAAGGGTGGTAATGCTAAAAAGCTCCAGCCGCTGTTACCGCCTAGATCAACTGAATTGTAGGCAATAAAGTTGGCACCACCTATAGCATGTATATCACGCATGTGAATATTATAACCCAAAACATTGCCCGTAGCTTTGGTGATTGTAGAAAAAGATCCCGCAAGCGATGATTGTAAGAAAATATAGGAAATGCAGCTTCCCTGAATAAGAAATTGACTAAGTATTGTTTGAATCCTGCCGTTTGTTAAAACATAAGTGTATCCTGCAGAAAAAGTTAAATTGTTGTAGGTATTATTTCCCTGGATTGTTCCGTTTTTGTTGAATGTCGCATTATTGATGGTATTATTACCGGATATAGATCCATCTGCAGCAAAAGTGACATTGTGAAAAATATTATTACCATTGATTAGGCCGCTATTAGTATTGATACCAACGAAATTCATGTCATAATAGGTTAGATTTCCACCATTAAAACTGGGATTATTTCCAGCGCCATTGGTTGTAGAGTTGATGGTTGAAGTTCCGCAATTCAGGGTCAGGCCTGTGGAAATAACCTGCCAGCAGAATGAAACATCTGAAAGATTGAAAATGGAAGAGCCCATATTCAGCGTTCTTGCTGTTCCTGATGTTGAAAAGAATGTACGGGCATTAACAGTTTGGTTGTTGGTAGTCAGGATGCCGTTGTTAAGTAACAGGTTATTTGTGCTCGTAAAAGCATCCTGCAAGGTCCATCCACCACCTATGCCGTTAAAAGTAACGGTATTATTAAATGATTTGCCACCAGTAGTAACAGTATTACCTAAAGCAGTGGCGTCAAAACTTACAGGCCCTGTAAAGGTTAAATTCATGCCTGGTACAAATGTTAGGGAGCCATAAATTTTCAGAGAAGTTGCCCCTGCAAGTGTTGGATTATTTGTTACTCCTGTCCATGTCATATTCCTGCAATAGGCTGTAGGAACATCTATCGTGGTTATTTGTCCGGGAGCAGAATAAGAATTGGCGTCAAAGAATACATTGTCCAAAGCTAGTGAGGGAGAACAAAATGAAGGAGGTCCGCCACTAGTGAGCGACCAATGGTTTCCGTCACTCCAGACCCCGGTACCTCCAATCCAGTAAAAATTCTGAGAGCTCAGGGGATTGATGGTCCATCCGGTATTATTGCCAAGATCGACAGAATTATTGGCTGTAAAAGTTGCTCCACCGGTAGCATTAATATCTTTGAGAGTTACAAAGGAAACTACGACTGCTCCGGGGGGATGGCTGATGGTTGACTGACTGCCTGAAGTGCTGGAATTGATTGCAATAGTTGCTCCGCAGTTACCGGATGCTGTAAAATTACCGTTGATTGTTTGGGTTCTGCCACTTGTTAAAACATAAGTGAAGCCTGCAGTAAAAGTTAAATTGTTGTAAGTATTATTTCCCTGGATTGTTCCGTTTTTGCTGAACGTTGCATCATTAATGGTATTATTGCCAGATATGAAACCTGCAGCAGCAAAACTGACATTATGAAAAGTATTATTACCATTGATTTGACCGCTATTGGCATTAGCACTAACGAAATTCAGGTCATAATAAGTAAAGTTTCCCCCATTAAAACTGAGGTTGGCGCCAGCAGTGGCAATGGCATTTATGGTTGAAGTTCCGCAATTCAACGTCATGCCTGCAGCAGTTACCAACCAGATTCCTGAGGTTGATGAGAGATTGAAAATGGAAGAGCCCATGTTCAACGTTCTTGCTGATGCCGTGGTAGAATTGAAATATCTGACATTAACAGTTTGGTTATTGGTATTCAGGATGCCGTTGTTAAGTAACACGTCGCTTGTGCTGGCAAAGACATCCAGCAAGGTCCATCCGCCACCAATGCCGATAAAAGTAACGGTATTAGTAAATGACTTGCCGGCAGAAGTAATAGTATTACCTAATGCAGTGGCTTCAAATCTTACAGGCCCGGTAAAGGTTAAATTCATGCCAGCCGCAAAAGTTAAGGAACCATAAATTTTCAGAAGGTTTGTGGCTGTGCCTGTAAAAGTTGGATTATTTGTTACACCGGTCCATGTCATATCCCGGCAATAAGCGGTAGGAAAACTTATTGTGGTCGTTTGTCCGGGAGCAGAATAAGAATTGACATCGAAAAATACATTGTCGGTCGGTGTTGGGATACAACCTGAAGGTGGTCCGCCGCTGCTGAGCGACCAATGGGCTGGGTTATTCCAGTCTCCGGTACCGCCTACCCAGTATAAATTCTGAATAGCCTGTCCATTGATTGTCCACCCGGTATTGTTACCAAGATCAACAGAATTGTTTGCTGTAAAAGTTGCTCCTCCAGTAGCATTGATATCTTTAAGAATTACAAAGGAAACCACTACTGCTCCGGGCGGATGGCTGATAGTTGACTGGCTGCCTGGAGCATTTGAATTAATTTCAATAAGTGCATTACAGTTTCCCGATGAAATAAAAGAACCGTTAATCGTTTGTGTTCTGCCGCTTGTTAAAATATAAGTGTATCCTGCAGAAAAAGTTAAATTGTTGTAGGTATTATTTCCCTGGATCATTCCGTGTTTGCTGAATGTTGCATCATTGATGGTATTATTATTTTGAATTAATCCATTTGCTGCAAAAGTGATATTATTAAAAATATTGTTACCAAAGATATTTCCCTGAAAGGTGTTGGCACCAACAAAATTTAAGTCATAATAGGTCAGGTTTCCTCCATTAAAACTGGGATTATTTCCAGCGCCATTGGTTGTGGAGTTGATGGTTGAAGTTCCGCAATTCAGGGTCATGCCTGCAGCAGTAGCTGACCAGATTCCTGAAGTTGATGAAAGATTGAAAATGGATGAGCCCATATTCAGCGTTCTTGCTGTTCCTGATGTGGAAAAGAATGAACGGGCATTAACAGTTTGGTTGTTAGTGGTCAGGATGCCATTGTTAAGAAATAGATCGTTTATACTGGTAAAGGCATCCAGCAAGGTCCATCCACCGCCGATGCCGTTAAAAGTAACGGTATTATTAAATGACTTGCCGCCAGTAGTAACAGTATTACCTAATGCAGTGGCTTCAAAGCTTACAGACCCAGTAAAGGTTAAATTCATGCCCGGTATAAATGTCAGGGAGCCATAAATTTTCAGAGGAGTTGCACCTGTAAGTGTTGGATTATTTGTTGCTCCGGTCCATGTCATATCCCTGCAATAAGCCGTAGGAACATTTATTGTGGTGATTTGTCCCGAAGCAGAATAGGAATTAGCATCGAAGAATACATTATCCATCTGTAATGGTGTACAACCTAAAGAAGGGCCCCCGCTGCTAAGCGACCAATGACTTCCGTCACCCCAGTTACCCGTACCTCCAATCCAGTACAAATCCCTGGAAGTTAAAGTATTGATTATCCATCCTGTATTGTTGCCAAGATCAACAGAATTATTGGCCGTAAAAGTTGCTCCACCGGTAGCATTAATATCTTTGAGAGTTACAAAGGAAACTATGACTGCACCGGGGGGATGGCTCATGGTTGACTGACTGCCTGAAGTGCTTGAATTGATTGCAATAAGTGCATTACAGTTACCGGATGCTGAAAAATTACCGTTGATTGTTTGGGTTCTGCCACTTGTTAAAACATAAGTGTATCCTGCAGTAAAAGTTAAATTGTTGTAAGTATTATTACCCTGGATTGTTCCGTTTTTGCCGAACGTTGCATCATTAATGGTATTATTGCCAGATATGAAACCTGCAGCAGCAAAACTGACATTATGAAAAGTATTATTACCATTGATTTGGCCGCTATTGGCGTTAGCACTAACGAAATTCAGGTCGTAATAGGTTAGGTTTCCTCCGGCAAAACTGGGGCTGGCACCAGCAGTGGCAATGGCATTTATAGTTGAAGTTCCGCAATTCAACGTCATGCCTGCAGCATTAACTGACCAGATTCCTGAGGTTGATGAGAGATTGAAAATGGAAGAGCCCATATTCAACGTTCTTGCTGTTGCCGTGGTAGAAATGAAAGATCTGACATTAACAGTTTGGTTGTTGGTATTAAGGGTGCCATTGTTAAGTAACAGGTCTAATGTGCTGGAAAATGCATCCAGTAGGGTCCAACCGCCACCGATACCGTTAAAGGGAATTGCATTGGCAAAAGACTTGCCTGCAGAAGTAATTGTATTACCTAATGCAGTGGCTTCAAGACTTACAGATCCTGCATAAGTTAAATTCATACCAGCCGTAAAAGTTAAGGAACCATAAATTTTCAGAAGGGTTGTGGATGCGCCTGCAAGCGTTGGATTATTTGTTACCCCGGTCCATGTCATATCCTTGACAAAAATTGTCAATGCATCAAGAGTAACTATTTGACCGGTAGCAGAGAAAGAATTTGCATCAAAGAAAACATTATCCAGTGCAGTGGGAATCTGATTATGATATATAGCTCCACCTGATGTGGTGGCCCAATGGGTTAATGTAGTCCAATTGCCTGTGCCGCCTACCCAATAGTAGTTTAAACCCGTTGCCTTAACAGAGAAAATACAGACTACAAATGATATAAGAAAAAACTTTTTAATAGTATATTAATTGAATTTGGCTAAGAATAATAAATTTATTTAAGACTCCTCAAGAACAAACAATTACATTGGTATTAATAGAGTACTATAAAAAAAACTTCTCTCCTCTTACTTTTTGCAAAAGGAAAGTTTGGGTTTGAGAAAGCCACATTTTTCAGGATAATAAGATTTTGAGCAAATGATTATAACAAAAAGTGAAATATCCTTTTTTGTATTTTTGCTACAATTGCAGTTTTAGTTCGGCAAATAAAACCTGTAACAGATTTCATTCTTACAAGGTAGACACATTTATTTTTAAAATGAAATTTTATTTGATGTAGGTTGACCTGGCTTAATCTCCTTATATGGCAGTATAAAATACAAAAACCTCACATTGCTGTGAGGTTTCAGTGGGAGTTGACGGGGTCGAACCGCCGACCCCCCCGATTGTCAATCGGGATGCCCTAAACCAATGAGCTTTTCAATAAGTTTCCTGCTTTTCCATTTTTTTATCTTTTCTTCTCTTTTCATAGCATCTGATTTTATGTCGAATATTTCATGGTACATTAGTTTCCAATCTCCGACGTGTCCGGTAAAGCCTTTGTGATTCGTATTGTGTTTTCTCAGCCTTTTTTGTAAGTCATCTCCTGTATAACCAACATAGTATGAGTTTTTTGAAACAGAAAATAATATGTAGACATATAATTTCATAAAAAAACAAAAACCCCACATTTCTGTGAGGCTTTGTGGGAGTTGACGGGGTCGAACCGCCGACCCTCTGCTTGTAAGACAAAATTGCCCCCTTTCCCTTGTTTATTTCTTTCCTTCCTTTACTCAACTAACCGCCTATATATCAGTATTTTATTAAAAATATTCTTCTTTTTTTGCTACTTTATTTAGTATTACTTAGTACCTTTATGGTCACATTTGAGGTCACATTTTAAATCACTTTCACCAATAAAACTTTTAATAAAATGGAACAGCCATCAGTATTTGTAAGTTTTTTTTTAGATGCATCCCGTCCGAATGCAGAAGGCAAATGTCTGATTAAATTGAATATTTATCAACAGCCTCATAAAAAAAGATATGCAACCAAATTTCATCTTACTAAAGATGAATGGGCAAAATTGAACAATGCCAAATTAAGAAATGAAGATTTAAAGGAAATGAAAAAGAAATTGAATGCCTTGCAATTAAAGGCAGAAAAAATTATTGAGAATATCGTTCCCTTTTCTTTCGTTGCTTTTGAAGAAACTTTTTTCAACGGGACTATTGAAAAAAAAAGCCGGATGCTGAACGATTGGTTCAATGACTACATTAAAAAGCTTAGAGCAAATGACCAGATAAGTACTGCCGGTATTTATCAAACCACGTTGAACTCAGTTAATGAGTTCAGAAAAAATCTTCAATTACAGGACATCACACCAACATTTCTTCAATCCTACGAAAAGCATCTTGCAGGTCAGGGTAAAACTACAAGTACCATTGGCATCTATATTAGAAACCTTAGAAGTATTATCAATCAATCTATTGCAGCAGGTTTAATTTCACAGGATAAATACCCTTTTAAGAATTACGAAATACCAGCAGGTCAGAATGTAAAGAAAGCTTTAAAAGACTTTGACATCAATCATTTGTTGAATTACACACCGGTGCAGGCAGATCAAAAGAAGGCATTGGATTTTTGGATATTCTCATATCTCTGCTCAGGTATCAACTTTGCAGATATTATATCCTTAAAACCCGAAAACATTAAAGGCTATCATCTATATTTTTACAGGCAGAAAACAAAAAGAACGAAAAAGAAAGATTTACGACCGATAAAAGTCGGCCTCAATCCAAGAGCCAAAGAAATAATTGAAATCTATAAAAACACCGATCCCTCCAACGATTATTTGTTTCCGGTGCTGGAGCCAGGTTTAAATGCTGTAACAATCAAAAACCGTTGCCAGCGCTTTATTAAATGGGTAAATAAAAGAATGCTCATAATTTCCAAAGAGTTAGGCATAGAAAATAAAATAACCACATATGCTGCACGTCACACCTTTAGTACGGTTTTAAAGCGTAAAGGAGCTCCCACATCATTTATTAAAGACGCTTTAGGTCATAGCAGTGTGGTAACTACTGAAAATTATCTGGATGGTTTTGAAGATGATGTTACATTAGAGTACGCAAATGTGCTGACTACATTTAAACAGCAAGTATTAGCAGCAGTATAATTGATGATTTAAAATTTCAAGCAAGCCTGGATTTATGAGTAAGAAATTAGAAATGTTTAACACCTTATTATTTATAGATTGCCCTTGGCTCGATAAAAATCCATCTGAAAATAAATTTCAGCAGCTACTTCATAAGCTGCCAAAAACAGAGTTGGAGAATCAACCTATATATGAACTAAAGTTCATGAAGCCTTTATCGGAAAGAAGGAAATACTATTTCACTATAATCAAAAATGAAGCAATTGACTATCTGAATGTATTTCATAAGTCTGTTAAGGATTCAGTAACCGAAGATGAAAAAAAGTATCAGGTTCATAAATCATTAGCGAAACAGCTTCGTAAAAAACTCAAAGAAACTGACAGTATTATTGAAAGCAAAGGTTTTTATTTTGAAAACATAGTGGCATCACAAAAACGGATGCAAGCTGATTCAAAATTCAAAGATGATGTTTACATCATGCAGCTATTAAAATATCAACTGGTATGGCTTTATTTGGAAATTCAAAATAGCTATCTGCCTTTTCTTTCACAAGATGCTTTAGAGGAAACGGATCTTCACGAACTATTCTTTTCAGAACCACAGCCAGCTAAATCATTTTTAGTTAAGGCTACGGAATTAAATCTTCCAAAGCCAGTTCAATCTATTCTTATAAAAGAAGATGCCAGGCCATTTCTCGTTCAAAAGAAAGACATTCGGGAACCAGCGAAAGGCATTCTTACTTACGATCAGATAATTGCCAATCCAGATAAGTTTGCAAAAGTTGAGAAAGAATTGTTTGAGCAAGGATTGATTAGTGACCAGTATAAGTTTCAAAACAAACATAACGGGATTAAAGAATTTGCGGCGGTCTATCAGGTTCTATTTAAGAAGAACTACTTCAATAAATTTTATTTCCCCGGTAAACATAAAGTGACGGACCTGCATGTACGCCACTTTTTAAACCATCGCTACCTTGCTAAAATTGATAGAGAGTTCCGTAAATTTAGAATGCAAAAGCTTTTTGAAGAATATCTTACAGATAAGCCCTGGCTCACCTTAATTCTCCCCTGCTGATTTGCCGGTATTTTCACCAGTTTATACCAATCCAAAAAACCAGAATTTTCACAAAACTCTTGCTGCTATTGAGTTTGCAGCTTTTTAAAAATACCAAAACCCTCATACCACTTCCTTCTTTTCAATTTTACATCAGCCTTCAGAACGGAGGTTGACTATTGGCCAGTAGTCCATTTTATAAATCTTTAAATAGTTTAAAAATGGAAGAGATATTACAACGTCTTAAACGTATCGAAGGGCTCCTGAAGAGCCAAAACCTTGTCCAGAAGCCGGTAATAAACTTCAATGAAGCCTGCGAATATTTAGAATTATCGCAGTCGCACATGTATAAGTTAACCAGCTCTTCGGCAATACCACATTACAAACCTAATGGTAAAAAAATCTATTTTAAAAGAATTGAGCTGGATGCATGGTTGCTTCGCAATCGTACCGCCTCATCTGATGAATTAGAAAAGGAAGCAACTGATTTCCTCATCAAATAAGGGAGGGTACAGTTATGAAAGAAGTAATGAACTTACTCATGCAACTTGCCAATGACTTTGAGGTAATGAAGGCTTATGTATTGGCCCAGAAAAAATCCCGGTTGGACAACTTCAAAGAAACATGGATTGACGGTCAGGAGGTAATGCACACCATGCACATAAGCAAGAGAACCCTTCAATCCCTTCGGGATAACGGGACACTTCCTTACAGCCGAATCAATGGCAAGTTTTATTACAAGGTTGCTGAGATTGAAAATCTATTGGAATCGAATTACTCACAATCAAAACCAACAGATCATGGAAATAAGTAAAGAAACCATTTTGAATAAAACACATTATGGACTGAATATTTACTCCCATGTGTTACAGCAATACTATCCGGGTGAAACAGTCCTTTCCCTTTCGGGAAGGGACTGCCAACTCACTAAGAACCCCTTCAATTATAACAAGCTAACATTGAAAGTTCAGATAGTAAACAATTGTGCAGAGCATTACGATTTAGAGAACAGCATAAGTAAAGGCGATGCCTTTGACTTTGCTGCATTGCATTTCGGCTTACAAGACGAAGAACTCTGCCAAAAACTGAATGAAGAACTCTACTTGCATATTGGAAAGCAATCAGGCTTTTACAGTGATAAAATCATTGCTCCGGCTGCTTCGCAACCGCAGCCAATAAAAATTCCCATTCCTGTTTTCAGCTATTTCAAAGCACCGGTTACAAACACGGTCCCTCACAGGGAAATCAATTTGTTGCAAGTATATCACTTGCTGCAAGGCAACGCTTTTGCGGAGTGTACAAATACACTCCGCAGCATTGCCGACAAACAGGAAGCAAGAAAATACAAGGCAGCTCAATTTGATTATGTAACCTTTTCAGGTACATTTTCAAAACGCAATGACAAATCATTGCTCAGGCATTCAGGATTAATAACAGTTGACTTTGATCACATTGATAATGTTCCTGAATTAAAAGCCAGGCTTTTAGTGGATGAATATTTTGAAACAGAATTACTGTTTGTTTCTCCTTCCGGCGATGGCTTAAAATGGGTAATTCCTATTGACCTAACTAAGGCAAAGCAACAGGATTTTTTCAAAGCCGTTGCTAATTACATCAGGCATACTTACCAGTTAGAAGTTGACCAGTCTGGTAAAGATGTTTCAAGAGCCTGCTTCTTACCACAGGATGCAGCGCCATTTATCAATCCTAAATATTTATAACAATGGATAAAAAGATATTCAATCCGCTGGAATGGTTGGAACAACCGGGCCAGCAAAAAATAAATACAGATCCACCGGAAATAAAAGCCAATACTGATGTGAAAGCAAATGCGGATGCAGAAGAAATGGAAAGTATCATTCAGCAAATCGAAACAAAGGAAATAGACATTGCAACCGCTTACAGCGATTGGCGAGATATTGGCTTTGCTTTAGCAGATGGCTTTGGGGAAACTGGCAGAGATTATTTTCACCGCATCAGTAAATTTTATCCGGCCTATACTTCAAACGACTGTGATACACAATACAACAATTGCCTGAAGGCAAACGGACAAGGCATTACCCTGAAAACATTTTTCTTTCATGCAAAGCAAGCCGGAATCAATATTGCTGTTTCACCTCAATACAATGTGCAGGAGAAAGTTCAATTGCCAACTTTCCCCGATACTATCTATTCTCAAATTCCTGAGTTTCTGCAAAGGGTTGTAAAGATTGCATCATTCAATGAGGAAAGAGATATTTTGATGCTCGGCACTATCGTTTCACTCAGTGCCTGTTTTCATAAACTCTATGGCATTTACGATGGCAAGAAAGTTTTCTCAAACATGTACTTATTCATCACTGCCCAGGCATCAGCAGGTAAAGGCAGGCTGGTTCATTGCAAGCAATTGGTAAAGCCCATTCATAAACATTTGAGAGAACAGGCCAAGCTACTGAAGCAGCAGCACGAAATGGAAATGATGGACTACATCGAAAAGAAAGGAAAAGATGCCAGTGCAGAGAAACCCGGCAAACCACCTGAAAAAATGTTGTTCATCCCTGCCAACAATAGCACTACTGGAGTATTCCAGTTATTGTTTGACAACGAAGGCAGAGGACTAATGTTTGAAACCGAAGGCGACACCCTGGCACAAGCATTCAAAACCGATTACGGCAATTACAGCGATGGTTTTCGCAAGGCATTTCACCACGAAACCATTTCCTACTATCGAAGGACCGACAGAGAATATGTAGATATTGAAAGCCCATGCCTTTCAGGCATGTTCACCGGAACCCCTAAGCAGGTTTCAAGTCTTATTCCAAATACTGAAAACGGCTTATTCAGCCGTTTCATTTTCTATTTCATGAACATTCAGCCGGTATGGAAGAATGTGTTCGCCATTACTTCTGACAATGGCCTGGATGATTATTTCGACCAATTAGGAAATGATTTTTTCGGTTTGTATCAAACACTGGCCAGCAATCCCGAAATACAGTTCTGTCTTACGGCAGAACAACAGGAGCAGTTCAATACCTTCTTTCAGCAAATCCAAAACACCTACCTCAGCTTGCAGGGATTGGATTACATCGCAACAATCAGGCGCTTGGGTTTGATAGCTTTCCGGATAGCCATGATCCTATCCGCTTTGCGGATTATGGAAACAGGCGACTTACCCAACCGCATCATTTGTGAAGAGAGGGATTTCCAGACCACACTTGAAATGATAAAGGTGCTGGTGAAACATGCCAGCAAGGTATTTTCAGAACTACCCGAGGAAGCCCCATTGCCAAAGCGTAAGAACCAAAAAGAGAAATTCTTGGATGCCCTACCGGCCAGCTTCAACAGGCAGCAATATCTGAAAATTGCAACCTCAATGTCTATTCCCGATAAGACAGCCGAGGGGTACATTACCGAATTCTGCAAAAAGGGGCTACTTCATAGGGAAAAACAAGACCATTACCTAAACCCGAACGCAAAGCCTGCCCATCCGCAAGGCGGGGAATCTCAGGATTCTAAGGAAGTTAAGGGCTAAGCCCCCTTAACTTCCTCTATTTCCTTAAAATCCTGAAACACTCACTTTTCTCATTCTTTCTTTTAGATTCTCTTTGGTTTCTTTTTTTTATTTTTGCCATTATTTGACAAGCCAATACAAGTACAGTGAATCAATTCGGAGAACAGATTAAACAGCTCAGGGAGCAAAAGGGTTTGCTCCAAAGACAAGTGGCCAATCAATTAGACATGGATACACCCATGCTCAGTAAAATTGAACGGGGTGAACGAAATGCCAAACGGGAGCAAGTAACGATGTTGAGCAAAATCTTTAATGTGCCGGAAGATGATTTGCTTTCACTGTGGCTGGCTGATAAAGTATATGATATGGTGAAAGATGAAGATGTAGCATTGAAAGCCATGGAAGTAGCAGAAGAAGAATTAAAAACAAAAAAGAGGAAGAAAAATAAATGAAAATAAACTCTGACATAAATGTTTTGGGCAGCTTGCCGGACTGGAACCTTATTAATGTTTTCCTTAAACAAAGCATTAGTTCAATCCGTCTCAATGGTGGGCTACAATCTTATACTGCAATAAAAACAGACAAGTCAGTAAAGAGGTTCGAGAAAGCCATTTCAGCTACGTTGATAAAATTCCATAATGGGAATATTGAAGCTTTAATAAGGAAAATTCTAAGATCAGAGAATGTCTCCCATGATAGCCTTCTCTTATTATTTTGGAATGCATCATATAATAATGACTTATTGAATTACCTGAATGATCATATTTATTTTGTTTCATTTTATAGTGGGAGAATAACCATTAAGCAGAATGAAGTTGTTGCCTGTTTAAAAGATTTGAAAGAAAGGGAAATTGAATTAAGAAAATGGTCTGATTCTACTGTTCAAATCACAGCTTCCAAGTACTTAACACTGCTTAAAAAGTTCAATTTAATGGAAGGCTCTTTAAATAAAACAATTGTCCATCCTTATTTAAATGATAGAATGTTTTTGCTGTTTGTTTATTGGGTTACTTCAATAGAAACCAGGCCAAACCTTTTAGAAAGCCAATGGCTGAAATATTGTTTCTGTGAACGACCTGTTTTTATCGAAAGAATAATGCAAAAGAAATTTTCAAAATTCTTCCAATTGGTCTACACAGGCGATAAACTAAAAATAGAAACCTCAGTTCCTTACGAAAAAATTTATGATGCCATTAAATAACCCAGCACATATTATTCATGAAGCTAAGCGGCTTGTTGAATCTGACAGAAGATCAGAAATAAGGCTCAATGCTAATGGAGGCAATTCCATTCTGATAGTATGTGACCCAATGCATGAAACAGAATACATTACTCATTTGGCTCAACTCTTACCGAAAGAGAGTTATACAATTATTGATTTGAATGAATGCTTAATTGAATTTGTAACCAATCATAAATCAGATTTGATTGAATTGTTCAGTTTGTTACAATCTGCCACACATGAAATCTTTAAAGCTCCGGCTGGCGAAGAGTCGCAAGATTTATTCAAAGAAATAATGGCTCAAATTGAAAAAGCATTTAAAGTTGATAAAGTGCCGGTACTTATCAATACAGGCTCATTATATGGAACTGGTATTGACAATATCCACATAATGGAAAATGATATTGTAATGAAGGCGTCATTGCCAGTCATTATCTTGTATCCAGCAACAAAAGAAGCGGATAGATTAATGTTCCTTGGCAAGCGTCCATCATCTAAATACCGTTGTATGATTGTTCAATAAAAAGAAAAAACTAACATGCTTATAAAAGACATTTTAACGATTGATCTCAGCGAAGACATTAAAAATGTTATCGACCTGGAAGATATATCAGAAGCCGCCATACAATCTGAAATTGAAAGCTATATCATAACAGACGGCTTAGCAAAAGAGTATGCAAATTTTGTATCCATTTTCACTTCCAATATTGTTGAAACTGGTGTATGGCTTTCTGGTTTTTACGGGTCTGGGAAATCATACTTTGGTAAGCTGCTCGGCTATCTGATGAGCAATAGATTAATTAATGGTACTCCTGCAAGGGATAGGATATTGCAAAGATTTACAGGTATTGATGATGAAGCATTGGTGAAAAACTCGATTGCCAAGTTGAATAGCATAAATTCCCGTGTTGTATTTATGGATATTGCCAAGCAGGACACCTCAAAAGGCTTTGCTTATGCCTTATTCCGCAATTTTTTGAAATCACTTGAACTGCCGGAAAATGAACATGGCTTTCTGCTGTTTTCTCTGATGTGTGATGCCGGGTATAGTAATGCTGTTGATTTTGTCCAGGACAAGCTTGGTAAATCATGGGGTGATTTAAAAAACAATCGAACACTTTATATAGGCAAGATTAAGGAAATCTACACCGGTTTAGGAAACACTGAGGCAGACTACAACAATATTCTTACAACAATCAGAAGGGAAATTGATGAGTTCAGCGCATCTAAATTGAAAGAGGAATTAAATAATTATTTCAAATCGGTAAAAGACGAGAAGGTTATTTTTCTTTTTGATGAAGCAAGCGAAGCCATTAACCAGAAGAAATTTACACTCTTGGATCTGGAGGGTTTAAGTGAATCTTTATCATCTTTAGGCGGCAAGGTTTGGACCATCGCTATTGCTCAGGAAAAACTCGATGATGTAATTAATAACTCCAATGTTAGCAAAGCCCAGCTTACGAAGGTTACTGACCGCTTCAAAACAAAAATTCACCTGGAGGCTACAGAAGTAGATGTTATCATTCGCAGCCGTTTGTTAAAAAAGAAAGATTCAGCAATCAAGAAACTGAAAGAGCATTATCAAAGTCATTCAGGAAAAATTGCAGATCATAGTGGCTTAACCGGAGCAGGAAAAACGGAAGACGTAGATTCTTTCTTCATCTATTATCCTTTCTATCAAAACCATTTTGGTTTATTGCAGAACTTCCTGTTTGGTAGGCAAGGATATGCTTCTACCAAGGTAGCAGCAAGAGGTATGATCATTACCACTTACGATATTCTAAAACATGAAATTCAAAATGAAAAAATATTTAGTGTAGCAACAGGCTGGCAGATTGCTAAGGAGGCACAGCCACAGCCCCCTGTACGGTTGGTGAATAGATATGATAACGCAGAACGTATATTAAAACAGGAGAAAATTGATTTACCTGGTCGTCATTTATTGGAGACCATTCATTTTTTAACAGAAGCAGAAGTTGCTCCTACTTCGATGAGCAATATTATAAAGTCATACACCAAAGCACCGGAAGATTTTCACACAATTCAGACTGTCATTTCAAAAGCATTAGATATATTGGTTGAACACAAAATATTGTTGTTGACCAATGGCACTTACCGCATAACTTCTGATATTGAGCAAAGATTACTGGACGAAATGAACCAGTACCCGGTTCAGATATTTAAGAAAAAACAACAGGTTATTGCTGCTTTCAAAAATGCAGCCTTCATTAAGTCATTAGCAAAGATTAATGACAACAACACACCTTATGATTTCTACATCACATCAGATAATGATGATGAATTGACCAACCCTTCATTAAAGCAACTAAAGCTTAAAGTCAAAAGCCTTTACAGTTTTGGCGATGACAGAAGTACAGATATTGAACAAATCAAGTTGCAATACCAGAATGATAAGGAAGTAATATGGCTTGCACCCGACAACAGCCATTTCAAAGAAATTGACAAGCTACTGGATGAAGTAGAACGCATAAAGTACCTTGAAGAAAAATATACAAATCCTAATTCGGACGAGGGCCCAATCGTTAGGGCTTTTCAGGCAGAACGTTCTGCAAAAGAAAATAGGTTGAAGGAGTTGGTAGAGCAGTCATTGATGCAGGGTAATTCAATCTACCTGTACAACACGGCACAATTGGATAAAAATAACTGGCAAAACACAGTGAATGGTTTGCAACGCCAGGTTATTCAAAATGTGTACAGCAAAAGATTAGCTGCTCAATTATCGGATGCCATTGCGGATAGAATCATTAAAGAAGGAAATAACCAACGCTTGCATTCCTACTTTACCGGGCAGGGTGCAGATTTCCAGTTTTATGATGCTCAGGGTAATTTTATTGGAGAATCATTAAAGCCTGCTGAGGAAATTTTATACAAGATCAGAAACACTTTTGTGGATGGTGCTACCCTTGAAAAAGATTTGGAGCAACCACCAACTGGTTTTGTTTTTGGTACTGTTATTACAACAGTGGCTGCACTGATGCGGGGCGGAAAGATAATGGCCAAGCACAACGGTTCTGAAAAATTTTCGTGGAAAGATGAAGGGGTGGCAAATATTTTCAGTGTAGCCCGTGAGTTTCGTAAAGCCTCATTTAAAGCCATCGCAAAATCACTTTCTACCAGTCAGAAAAATAGTATAGTTACAAATTTGCAAGAGTTGGATTGTGAAACCCATACCGGTAAGAAAATTGACTGGAACACCAATGACTTTGATCTTGTTAATGCAGTCCGTGAATTGGCAAAACGCTTCTGCGATAAGGTGGATGACATGAAGCGGTCTAATAAAGACTTTGATAGCCTTTTCAGCAACCTCGAACTTTGCAAAGACCAGTTGGGAACTTTCACCGGGGCAGTCAGCGAAGCCAATTATATTGATAAAGCCGAAAATTATCTTTCTCAAACTGATGTATATGCCAATGCCATAAAAGACATTGAAAAGGCGGAGAAATTCATTCGCAACAACCTAGAAAAATTACGCCAATGGAAATCATTTGCTGATGGCGTTACAGATGAATTAAATAAAGCTGCCAAGCCCGATGCTACCATTACTCAACTGGTGGCCACATTCAACAGTCTTTATAAAGGCGAAGTGGTAAAAAACTTTACGCAATTACAACAAACGGTTCAGAAAATTAAAGATGCCTATTTCCAGCTCATGCAGGTTGCTGGGGCAGATATGTCTTTAAAATATACGCAACTGCAAAAAGATGCAGCAGCATTAATTAAAGAAATCAGTAAACTTCCGGCAGGTCTGAATGACGAGGCAAGTACTAAGGCAAACAACATTCTGCAATATGCTTCACAGCGTACTTTGCCCACAGTTGATATTGATTATGATGTAAAGGATAAGCAAACAAGATTTACTTATTCTGAAATGCTTTCATTCATTGATTTATACGCAAGCAAAAAAACAGAATTGGAAATCATCAGATCAGGTTTGATAAAAACGGTTCCGCCAAAACCTGTACCCGGTGATCCTGCTAAGCCAACAATCAAAACTTATACAGCACAGTTACCGGGTAAGAAGATGACGGTGCTTGCCTATAAGCAATGGTTGCAACAGGAATTACAAAAGCTGGCAGGTGCTGCCGATAATGACGAAATAGAAATTAATAATTAACAGAACAGGAGATGAAATTAGCCGACCACGTTGAACATATACGCAAACTGATTGATGCTGCCTTTCGCAACCGCCTTGGTCGCATGGGTGTTATGGCTGCTGCTTTACAACCTCTTGATACCATTCCGGCAGAATACCGTGCCGAAAGGAAACGCATTGAAACGATACGGGAAGTGTTGATTGCAGAAACAGGAACTGTTGCAGAAGCCTACGAAAAACTGGTAGAAGAATTTACGTTCACCCTATTCAACCGCCTGGCTGCTTTGAAAGTGATGGAGGCTCATACGCTGCATTCCGAAATTGTAACCCGTAGAAGCCAGCATGGAGACCGTTCATTTGCTCATAAGCATTGGTTGGAGCAAAACCCCGATGGCCGCAATGAAGAAATGGAAGGACAGGTTCGTTTTATGGAACACCAGTTAGAATCTTTAGCTGCGGATATTCCTTTGTTTAGTCCGCAACATCCTTATCATTTGCTGCCAACGGCTATTGAACTAAATGGAATCATGGCCGCTTTTAATATGGTTGAAACGGATACGCAGGTAGAAACTGATATATGGAAAAGCGATGATGTTCTCGGTTGGCTATACGAAAGCTTTAACAACACTAAAAAACAGGCTCATAAGGATAGTGGAAAGAAAATTGAATTTGATAAAGTTAGCTTGCGCAGCCAGACTTACACACCACGATGGGTGGTGAAGTTTTTAGTTGATAACAGCTTGGGAAAATTATATCTTGAAATGTACCCCGACAGCGATATTAAAAACCGCTATAAAATTGCCAATGCACCCAAAACACAAACAAGAACTCCTAAGCCGCTTATTGAAATTAAACTGATTGATCCTGCCACCGGTAGCGGAAACTATTTGCTATACGGGTTTGATTTATTTTACGAATTATATCTCGACAATATTAATAATCAAGGCAACCCTTATAATTATGATGAGGATGACATCGTCAAACTTATTATAGAAAATAACCTGCACGGAGTTGACCTGGATGACCGTGCAATTCAATTGGCTCAATTAGGTTTATACATAAAAGCCAAACGCAAAAAGCGTTCAGTTAGAATTGACCATTTTAATATTGTTAGTTCTGATTTCTTCTTACCTGCTTTTACCGAGGTAAAATATTTATTTGAAGGCGAAGAACCTTTAAGCCCCGAACTGGAAAAAATTGTAACCGATCTATGGGCCGACCTGCAACAGGCATATAAGTTCGGAGCATTAATACGCTTGGAAGAAAAATTTAGTATCCGGCTTCATGGCCTTGTGCAGCAGTTTGGAAAAACACAAATACAATTGTTTGAAGAACAAACATTGGCCAATTACGAAAACTTCCGGGATAACTTTTTTACAAACCTGCTAAAAGCCGTTGCACAAAACACAGTAAAGCAAGGGCAGACATTCTTAAATACAAAAACACAGGATGCCATCACCTTCTTGCAATTGTTGACACAGAAATATGATGTTGCTGTTGCCAATCCGCCTTATACTGATAGCGCCGATTATGGTCAAGAACTAAAATCATTTGTAGATGCTAATTACAAGCAACCGTACAAGTTCAACTCTAATCTTTATGCCACATTCATTAAACGGTGCTATGAATTGATTGACGAACAAGGTAAAATGGCCTTGATACATCCCCTTACATTCATGTACATTAAGACTTTTGAAGATGTTAGAAAGTTCATTATAGACAAGTTCCACATCAATGTTTGTGTTGATTATGGCTTGAGTAATTTGTTTGGTACGGTGATGGTTGACCCAGCTTTTTATGTACTCGAAAAGGGAAATAAAACTGATAACGCATGGTTTATTTCATTAGATCAGTACACAAGAACACCAAATGAAAAATTCAAGAAGGATTATTGCCTTGAGGCTTTGGATGATTATTTAGACAACCGCCCAAACAAACACAACATTTCACTTCCTCAAGAAAAATTAAAAATCATTGAAGGTTGGCCTTTTATATACTGGATCAGTGATGGGTTTAGGGAGAAGTTTAAAGAGAAGGCGTTGGATGATGTTCTTTATGTAAGACAAGGGGGTGCTACTGGAGATAATCTTAGGACACTTCGGTTATGGTGGGAGGTTGCAGATGAAAAACTGTCCAAAATATTTGGTGATAAAAAGAAGTGGGTAATCTTCCAGAAAGGTGGTCCATACAATAAATGGTATGGTAACAGTTGGTGCATCATTGGTTATAACGACCCTGTTGAATATAAATATTTGAAAGAGAATGGAAATTCTCTGCCGAGTGAGAGTCTTTATTTTTTAGAAGGGGTAACCTATTGCAGCAGCGGATCTAAAGGAACATCGTTTAGGTACATGCCTTCAAACCATATAATTAGTGGTGCAGGTCCTGGCATCTTACCAAATATTTATACGAATATTAATTATACACTTGGGTTCTTAAATTCTAAATTATCCTTTTATATAGCTGACTGTCTCAATCCGACAGTGAACACAACTCAAGGGGATTTAAAGCGAATACCTTTCGTAAAACCTCCTCAGCTATTAGAGGATAATATTTCTGCATTGGCTGCTGAAAATGTAGCCATTAAAAAGCAGCTTAACTCTTATCGGCTAATTGAGACCAATTATGACAAGAATCAAGTATTGGCTTATTCTGATGCTTTACTGAAAGACCGTTTGTTAACGTATCTCAATTTTGAAAATGCTCAATTAGTTCAGGTACTATTAAATGAAGCTGTTATCAATCAGCTTGTTTTCAAAGTGTATGAACTAAGTGAAGATGATAGGCTGCAAGTAGAAACAAAGATGGGAAAACCGATTGGCGAATTGCCAGTTTTGGAAGCCGCAAGAAAAGCATATCAGTCTGAACAGTCACTTGAGCAGGAGATAGTAAATAAACACATAACCAACCTTGCAGCAATAGAATTTGAAGAACAAAAAATTCAGGCAATCAAATCTGAGTTTGCCTCTTTGTACCAAAGTAACAACGACCTCGAAGAGTTTTGTATCCGACATCAGGTTAATCCTATCAATGTTTGGTATTGGTTCAAAGAAAGTAAGGTATTGCCGCAAGCCCGTGCTGCTGAAATAGCTTTAGAGTTTCTGGCAGATGCTTTCCGTACTATTCTCATGGCAGATGAAGATGGTATCGTTCCCTTAGTTGGCTTACCCGGTGAGCCACGGCTAATGGATCGGTTCGAAGAGTACTGTTTCAGCAAAGGGTTCACCTCAGCACAAATCATGCAATTGGATGCCTTAGTTGGTCGCCCCATCAATGAGTATGTGGAGCATTATTTCTTCAAGAACTTCAGTGATCACCTTAACCTGTTTATGTACCTGCCTAAAACACCATTTATCTGGCATCTCAGCAGCGGAGAGCATCAGGGCTTTGAGGCATACATAATTATATACAAATGGCACAGAGATAGTTTGTATAAACTAAAGAGTAGCTACCTGAGTAAACGTACAGAGAGCCTGCAATACCGCTGGCAACAAATAGGCGATAGCACCAGTGCCCAGGCACAAACAGAAAAAGAAACCATCCGTCTGCAATTGCAAGAAATAGAAACCTTTGCTAAAAAGATTGATGAATTAATAGCCGAAGGCTATGATCCCAAACTGGATGATGGCGTTGGAAAAAATATTGCACCGCTTCAAAAGAAAGAAATGCTAAGAGCAGATGTGCTCAAACCAACTCAATTACAGAAATACTTAAACGCAGATTGGTAATGACAGAACAATGGCTAATACAGGATATTAAGAAGTTAATGCAACACCGAAACAGAGTTGTATTACTGGACCCTACTGGCCAGTGTAGTTTCGTTTTACCCATATTGCAGCAAAACCAAATTACTGTACTTCAAACCGATAACACTTTTTCAGAGCAATGGCAACAGGTAAAAGAAGAACTCCTGCTTCGTCATGAAGCAGAAACTGCTTACAAAGAAAAGCCTGTTGTTTTTTATGTTACCCGTCCTCAGGATAAACTTAGTTTCCTGTTTGATTTTTGCTTTACACATGGCTGCCTCGATTTAAGCCATCCGCAGGATTGGCTGAAAAAGAAAATATTTGCACATACAGGTTTGCAGGTACAATTAGACAATCCGATGTTACTCACTGCTGCTAAATTAGGAATAGAGAAGGACCTTGCATGGTGGAAAAAAATTGTACAGGATTTAGAAGAGGTTATTGACCTCGATGATGAATTGCTTCCCTTTGTTCATAATCCTGAAGAATATCTGACTTCAAAAGAACCAGACATTAGAAGATTATTTGAAGAAAAAATACATGAATTGCTTGGTCAGCAATATATAAGCAAACCTGCAAAAACATTAGCTGAAGAAGTAGTGAAAAGAATGTTAGATGGCCTTGCTAACAATGAAATACCAGCTACCCTTTTGCAATTATATTACAAATGGGCTGATAGTGCTACTTACAGGCCATCATTGGAAACATACATACGCAATTATAAATTAAACGGAGCAGTCAATCCCTGGAATGCACACCCGGATCATTGTTTTGAAAAGTTAGATCAGCTTGCCTTAAAACAGATCACTGATAATTGCCGGGATAAATCATTTGTTGAAGAAAAACTGCAAAAGCTAAAGAAAAGAATATTCTCTTCTAAAGCCCAACTCTTTGTTCCGGCATGGTGGCAGGATGTATGGGTGCTATTTGAAGCGAACACCACCACCTTATCAGTTTGCAACAACCTGAATGCTTTTATTGAATACTACACAAACACATTCTCAAAGGTTGACAGGGCAATTCGTAATTTATATGTAACATTTCTAAGTACTGCAGCCATCATTCGGCCATTACAGGAATACTATGAAGGATTAAATCATTTGGTACTACAAACCTGGTTTAGTTTTTATTCAGAATATAAATCAGATCAACAAGGTTATTTACACAAACTGATGGCTGCTGCTAAACCAAAAATAGCCGTCATTGTTGGCGATGGTGTACGTTATGAAATTGCAGACTATGTAGCAACAGAACTGCAAAAGCATTTCAAAGTTGATAAGCATATCATGTTAGCAGATATGCCATCGGAAACGGAGCATAACATGAGTGCTTTGTATGTTGGTAATAATGAAGTATTGCCTTTGCAAAAAGACAGAGAAGCAAGGTTGAAACAATCATCAGGAAAGGATATTGTGTACATGCAGTTAGAACAGTTGCATTATGGAATAGATGCGGGTTACCTGATTTTGACCTACAAGGATATTGACAGTGCCGGTGAAAAACTGCAACAAGCTGCCATAAAACTATTTGCCGAATTTGAAACAGTTCTTATTGATAAAATTTCCTTGCTACTCAATATAGGTTATAAGGAAGTGTACCTCATAACAGATCATGGTTTTGTTTTAACTGGCCTACTGGATGAAGCGGATAAGATAGATCCAAATGCCACAGGAAAGAAAGAGGTGCATGAAAGGTTTATTCGTACCGTTGATAAGCAACCAAACAATGAATGGTTGGCATTTGAAGAACCTTATGCAGAATACAAATTTGTATATGCTGCAAAAAATCATCGGCCATTCAAGTCAAAAGGAGTATATGGTTTTTCACATGGTGGTTTCACACCTCAGGAAATCATTATACCAAAATTTAAGTTCACAAAACAAAAAGCCGCTACATCTCAATTAGATGTGTTAATTACAAACAAACAAGATTTGATTGATGTCCCAAGCGAACTTTTTATTATTAAGTTGGAAGCCGCAAAATCTGCAACTGATCTGTTTGGCTCTCAGCGAAAAGTTCAGATAAAATTATACGCAGGAAACAAAGAATACCAAAGCAGTACAATTGTGAGTTTGGATGCCGGTAAAACCGAATCCGTTGAATGTTCTTTTAGCAATAATAGCCAGGTGCAGGCGGTTTTGCTCGATGCGGTAACACAAGAACAGTTGGATACAGTAATAATTAAAAAATCTAATCTCCGTGATTTAGGAGGTTTATTATAAAACGAAAGCTTATGATAGTTTTAGACGACTTAGATAAAAAAGCATTGGAACACTTCAGGGGATTTGTAGTGAAGAAAGATTTGGTAAGCATCATCAAAGGTGGCGCTAATGTTCCTGCATTCGTATTGGAGTACTTATTGGCCAATACTTGCAGTACAGAAGATGATGAAAAGCTGAAAGAGGGTATGGAGAATGTGAAGAAGATTCTCCGTGACCATTATATTAACCCCGAGGAAAGTACTTTGATTCAATCCAAGCTGAGAGAAAAAGGCAGGTACAAGATTATTGATAAAATCTCCGTTGATCTTGACCCACAGAGAGACCGTTATTGGGCTAATATCAGCAACAGCAATATCAAAAGAGCCAATATCAGTGACGATTTGGTTAAAAACCACGAGAAGCTTATGCTTGGGGGTATTTGGGCAATCATTGAAATGGAGTATGACCCAATGATTACCGTTGGTTCAACAGTTTATCCTTTCGTTGTTCGGGATATTAAACCAATACAGTTATCCAGTTTTGACAATTCAAAAATTTCAGATAAGAGAAAAGACTTTACAAAAGACGAATGGAAAACATTACTGCTTCGCAGTGCCGGATATGAGCCACTCAGTGAAGGATTGGATGAAAGGAAGTTGAATTTACTCTTATGCCGGTTGATCCCATTGGTGGAAGCCAATTTCAACATGGTGGAATTAGGTCCTCGTTCATCAGGCAAGTCATATATCTATAAAGAAATAACACCGTATGCTATATTGATTTCCGGTGGCCAGGGTTCAGTTGCACAATTATTTGTGAACAACACTACAGGCAGGGTTGGTGCTGTTGGCTTATGGGATGCAATTTGCTTTGATGAAAGTACTGATAAGCTTTTTAAAGACAGAGATGCAGTTCCTTTGATGAAAGACTACATGGAATCAGGCTCCTTTTCAAGAGCCAAAGGTGGTGAAATTTCAGGCTCAGCCTCAATCATTCTAAACGGTAACATCAACCAACCAGTTGAAACTGTTTTGCAAACATCTCATTTATTTAGTCCTTTATCTGATGAAGTAAATTTTGATACAGCATTCTTGGATCGTATCAATCTATTCTTACCGGGGTGGGAGATAACTAAATTTAGTCCGAAGAATTTTACCAATCATTTTGGTTTCAGTACAGATTTCTTTTCAGAAGTTTTAAAATCACAAAGGAAAACAACCTATTACGAAGCAATTGATAAATATTTCACTTTAGGTTCACACCTAAAACAAAGAGATTCTAAATCAGTCCGTAAAACAGTTTCAGGCTTCATCAAGTTGCTTCATCCAGATGGCATATTTAATAAGGAAGATATTAAAGAGTATATGGTAATAGCAATGGAAATGAGAAGGAGAGTGAAAGAACAATTAAAACGTATTGGTGGAATGGAGTTTTGGGATACCAATTTCTCCTACATAGACAAAGAAACACAAGAGGAAATATTTGTTGGCCTGCCGGAAGAAAGAGGTTCACATTTAATTGAGAGCAATCCACTCCCTCCGGGTGTATGCTATACCGCCACAAGTGATGGCGAAAACAACTCTTTAGTAAAAATTGAAGTGGTTACACTGCGGGGAAGCGGTAAAGTAAATGTTACCGGCACAAATAGTCAGGAAGTCAGGGAGAATATCAAAAACACCTACAACTATCTCCGTGCAAATGAAAAAAGCATATTGAATGAGCAACATTCGCTTTCAGGCTATGACTTGAATATTCAGGTAAGTAACTTAATGGGTGCTTACATCAGCGGTGGCATTGGGTGTGCCGTATATGTAGCCATTATTTCCTCCATTTATAAAAAGAACCTCAAACCAGGTTTGGCAGTATTGGGTAATATATCAATTGGTGGTGCAGTTGAAAGAGCTTTAAATTTTGCCGACAAGGTTACATTACTTTCAGAAAATGGTGCAAAGACGGTTTTGGTTCCGATGGAAAACTTGAGTGAAATGACAACCTTGCCTCAAAGCATCTTAGGAAAAACAGATACACCATTTTATGGAAATAGCCAGATGTTGTTACAAAAAGCAGTAATGGGAGAATAACTAAAAATTAGTTCAATATTTATTAAGTAAATAAAAAACATTAAGTGGGTATCAATGACAGAACAAAACCTATACTTCAACATCTTGACATTCGATTGGCCGAAAGCCAATCTATCATTTTATTTCAGTAAAGTAGAAAATGCTTTTTGTAGCCGTATTCACAAAACCTTATTTCCTAAAAATATAGAATCAATTTTTCCGGGCATTTTAGAAGATGGTACAGAATTTATTTACTCAACTTTCGATTATGAAAAAGAAGGGTTTACTCCATTGTCAATTCAATTCAAAACAGAGAATGAAGATTTACTTCGCAAATATTATAACAGGCAGATCAGGTATTATTTTCAAAAAATAAGAAATCAGATTGTTCGCAAAGGATTCATAGGCCAAAATCAGGTTTGGGTTAAGTCTGCTAAATTATCAAACAAGCAGTTTAACATTTATCTCAAGTTTTCATTAAAAGTTCAGTTCAGGAATGTAAGTGATTATCCGGAGCTGCTTGTTTCGTATGATGGCAAGTCAAAGGTTTTTAAAAAGGATATACCAGCCTTAGTAAGACAGGTTTCCCCTTCACTGTTTAAGAAGGTTATTAAGGGAAATACAGTTTGTCGGTTTGATGATGTGAATACTGAGCCAAATGCTGATTTACGAAAAGTATTTCCTGCATTAAATTTTGCTTTGGCAAAAGCGTTAAAAATTGAACCTGACCCAATTATTAAAGGCAACCGTTACAAAAGCTATCTGGAAGTATTAAACATATTCAAAGATTTTTTCCTTTCCAAACAAGAGTTCAAAGATTTAATCCCTTTACATGCTGATGATTTTTACACGGTTCCGGAAAGCCTGATACATTATGTGGAAGATCAAAGCAATGAATTGGAATTTAGTAATCATCAAATAGGAAGAACGCCAAAATCTGATTTCAGAAAATTAAAACCATTTAGAGGTACTGACCACAAGAAAATTCATCTTTTCTTTATTTACCATGTTGATGACCAGTCAACAAAGGATAAGTTGAAAACATATTTTGAAAAGGGGCTTGCACATTACCGGGGGCTTTATGATTATGCTGGCATTCTCTTCCATACTGATGAAAGCATGACTATTTGTTTTCAAAACCGGGAAAACCCATATCCTGAAATTCAGAATTTTTTTGATACACCAACCCATTCATTGGCAAGTGATGTCAAATATTTAGCAATTTATCTCACTCCGTTTTCTAAGGAAGAAACAAGACGCCAGGAGGAAAGAGTTTACATTAAAGTAAAGGAGTTGTTGCTTAATAGGGACATAGCTTGTCAGTTTGTTGAGCCAGCAACTGTTGAAGCACCGAATGATAATTTTAAGTGGAGCCTTACTACAATGTCTGTTACAATTCTGGCTAAACTCGGCGGTATTCCCTGGCGGTTACCCACACCCATACAAAAAGAATTGATAGTCGGTGTAGGTGCTTTCAAACACCCGGATGATGTGCAATATGTCAGCAGTGCAATTAGTTTTGACAATTCAGGACACTTTAACGAGTTTGATTATTTCATGCGTCACGAAACCAATTTGTTGGCTGGCAGCATAGCAACAAAAGTCAGGGAGTTCACTGAAAAATTTGATTCGCCATCCCGGTTAATTATTCATTTCTACAAACGCCTTAGTGAAGAAGAATTAAAGCCAATTGAAAAAGCTTTGCAGGAGTTAAAATTATCCAAACCGTTACCGATATTCATAATAACCATTAACAAAACAGAAGCAAAGGACATTGTTGCTTTCGATGATAAATGGTTTAATTTGATGCCATATAGCGGTACATACATCAACATCGGCAACAAAAAATACCTGCTTTTCAATAGCAGCCGTCATAAAAATAATAATAGTTTTCATGCGACAGATGGCTTCCCTTTTCCCATTAAACTTTCAATTGACTGTAATGATAAAAAGCAATTGGAAAATGAAGCAACAATTAATCAGTTAATAGACCAGGTTTACCAGTTCAGTCGCATGTACTGGAAAAGTCTTGCACAGCAAAGTTTACCAGTGACGGTTAAATACCCTGAGATGATTGCAGAAATAGCCCCATACATGGAGGGAAATGAATTGCCTGATAATGCTAAGAATAACCTTTGGTTTTTATAAAAAAAACTGCATATATGATTTCTCAAAACTTCATACATCACTATAATAACTGGAATGCAAAGGTGGATAGTATAATTGGCGATGACCTTCCAAATGTTTATGATAGGTACATGACCTTATTTGTTATTTATAATAACTTGTACAATCAAGTGCCAGCAGCTTTGATAACAAAAGGTATAGCAATACCCAATCAAATCTATGATAATAAAGCCGCTACTGATTTAGTTGTGCAGTATTTAGGGGGGGGCCAATATACTTTCAAACTTACAAGCAAAAGGACATACTGGAGATATACAGGGCATAATAAACCTTATTGATCAGGAAGTATTTTATATTAAGCTTAATCATGGCCAAAGACAACGTAATGAAGATTTAAAAATTCTTAAAAATCTTCGTTCAACAAATGATGTAAATAAAGCAATGGCTATTCTACAGGTGTGTTACTATGTGAGATGTAACATTTTTCATGGAAGCAAAGACTTCCAAGAATATCAAAGGTTACTCATAGAGCCATTGACAAATATTTTAAGAACTATAATAACCCAACTCTTTAATGAATTATCAACTTAATTATTATGCTTGCGGAAAATAGCATAGACAAAATTGAAAAAGTGAATCAACTTATTCAGAGAAATACACAAAAGCTATCTATCATTTTAAAAAAAACAATCGCCTCGCCAACTCTAACTTACAATCAAATTTGTGAAATAGATTACCAGGGCTTGTACATCATTTTTGATGACACTGAAATTCTTTATATAGGCAAAACTAATAGAACAGGTAAAGTAAGAATGCAGGAATTAGCTGCTGATTTTAGAAGCCATACATTCAATAAGAAGTTACTTAGTATGAAGTTTAAAGAATTAGGCTTTGTATTTGAAGTACTGAAAAATGAAACTAAAAAGGAATGGATAGAAAAAGGATTACTTTCCAAAGAAACATTCAAAGGGCATCAAAAAGAAGTTAATCAATACATCAAGGAAAAGTTGAAATTCAAGTTCTATAAAGAGGAAGGCGGAAGAAAGTTAGTCAGCTTAGAACACTTTGCAATTTCACTATTAAATCCAATACATAATGATTAATACATTGCTTTTCTGAGCCTTCGGTTGTTCCATTGAAGAAAAAAATATCTGGTAAAAAGATAAATATAGAATTATCTTTCTTTATAGGCTCTTATGTATTCACCCATTTTTTCATATCCTACCTTGATAAAAGCTTTATTGGATGCCGGATTTGTTGCATCTGCTACTAACATGCAAACTTCGTTGCCTGCTTCGAGCAATCCCTTAGTTAGTCGATGGACTATTGACGAACCAAATCCTTGATTTCGAAAAGCAGGGTTAGTAAATAGATGACCTATTACTGGAAAGTCATAATCTCCATGTATCGCTTGGGCTACTGAACAGATATTATTCTTGTAATTCCATTGATAGAAATTATCATTCATTATTCCACTAAACACTATTTGTTTCATTTCTTCAAAGGTCTTGTCTTGATTATCATAGGCTTTTGAAAATGCTACACTGAAGGTTGTTAACTCATTTAATCTATTTAGATCACTCATTTGCATTTGGCCAGGTGAATATGTAAAAAGTGGAGACACCTGTTGACACTTATAAATAATCCGATGTTTGTTCAGGCTATAAGTAGCTTTGTTCAGGCTAAATAAAGCATCAATTAATTGTTTCGATCCAGCAAAATTGTACCTCTTAAATTTATGAAATTCCAACTCTTCCGATAATAATGAAATCATTTCATCGTTAAATTTATCTGCATACAATAAACAGGCATCTTCCACTAATAATACAACTACATAATATCTGTTCTCATTTGTAACATTGAAAAATTTATAAAGAGGTGCTTTGCCTTGAAAAACTTTTTTAATTGTTTCAATTAAAAAAAAATTTAACAACGGATTTGTGTTAAGAAAGTCCTCATTAAATGAAAAGTATTCTTCAAACTTTTCAAACTTTATAACTTTTGCCATAGATAACTGATGGATATTTATTATTTGCTTTTATCAGATTAGACAGAAACAGCTTTTAGACATTTAACCAGTTGTTCTACATCGCCAACACTCCAGTAAACCATCATGTCGCCAATCCAATCGCTGATAACTGACAATCCATTTAAAAAAATAAAATACACTGCAAAGATAGCACCGGCACAATGGCTCGACGGCGCAGCATAAACACAAAACCCACCGCACAAAGCCATCATTTATACTGCCACCCACAAACCCGGATGCTGACAGGAGGCAGTTATTTTATTTTTTCATTTTAAATGTATTGTTATGTCAGTTCTTGTTCAGCGTTGGCTTGTTGGCAGCATTTGGGTTTCTTGCTGGTTTGTTTCACCTGGTGTGTTTGTTTTTTCATCACAGTTAGGTTATTCATTTACTTCATCATGTCAGCCTCCTTTTTAGGGGGCTTTTTTCTTTTAATTTTTTAATAACTCATGACTGAAAAAATCTTTTTCATATTGAAATACCTATCTGCCTGATACATCCTTCTCCGTAGGCCCGGTAAATAGGTGTTCGTCATTCGTCGTCAGCAAGCAATCATGCCAAACCATTGCAGCAGCAGCAATAAATCTGTTTATAAACTTTTATGGTATTGCTGCACCTGCAATGCCCTTCGGGTGCTCCGCTTCGCTACGCAGTTTGTCATGCTGCTTGCAGTTCCTCCTCATTCCTCACGGCAGCTCCTGTGTCCTTCGCAGCACTTCATTCAACCGCTCCTCTCTTCCGCTTCATTTCACCTCGTTCGCTGCTGAACAAATTGCTTCAAGGCATGGCCCATTTAGCAAAGCACAATAGCAAACACACAAATTGGCACATGCCTTTCGCAAGCCAACAACACTGCTCACTGGGTTCCATTCCGCTCCGTTCGTCGCTATTTCATTTCAGTCCTGCTCAGTCCACCCGCTGCCCATAATTTGCTCGCCGTGCTTTCCCCACTTCGGCTGCGTTCGCTAAGTGCTGCCCTGATCACAATGCCTGGCACATGGCTCATTCGTCCCTCATTTCGCCATGCAGCACTAAGCTCACTTGCATCGTTCCGCCGCCTCCGTGCCCTGACGGGAAATATACTGCGGCGGCT
>JANNDO010000015.1:0-135137 GCA_031387825.1 Chitinophagaceae bacterium
CCATACAGTATGTGGCATCATCAGCATCATTTTAAAGAAGCAGGTGGATTTGTTGAAATGACAGACATCATTCATTATAAACTACCACTATGGTTTTTGGGAGATATTGCTAACATGCTTTTTGTAAAGAAACAATTGAAAGGGATCTTTGATTACCGGTATAAAAAAGTGGAGGAGTTATTTGGTTAATTTGAAGATTTAGTGATGTGGAAATGTGCTGATTTTCTTTCTTAATAAATATTTTATCCGGGTCAAAAATAAATCTTCAAATCTTCAAATCACCAAATCTTCAAATCACCCAGGCATCCTGGTAATATATTTTTCAATTTGTTTAATCTGGTCAACGATCTGAGGTGTGGTTGGTTTAAAGCCCTTTGCTTTTCTAAAATATTCTTTGGCTGCACGGAATTCTCTTTTGTTCATCATGATGGAACATAACTGCAGGTATGCAGCAGCGCTATTTTCATTATCAGGCAAACCTGCCCTGATCGCCTGGCGTATGTAAGATTCGGCTTCTTTGATATTCCCTTTTTGCATACAAAGCATACCCAATTGTAATTTATTGGGCCCTTCAGCCTGTTTGGTCATGGAGCCACCACCAAGAGCAAGGCTTTTCTTCATGTTTTTTTCTGCACTGTCAAAGTTCTGGTCAACCATATCCAGGTTTCCTTTGATGGTATAATATACTGAACGTACCGGTTTGATGAGTAACCCCGGAAATTGGATACCGGCCACTACTTTTTTTGCAGCGTCCATATCACCTTCTTCCATGGCTGTTTGTATCAGGCGCATGGGTCCGAATAAAAAATGGCCCACAATCAAAATAACTGCAATAAGATATATGATAAAAGAAGGCCAGAAACTGGTTTGATAGTTTACAAATACAGCCAATACTAATAATACAATACCCAACATAAGCCGGTATTTGATCAAAATGTTCATCCACTTCATAGTACAAAAATTGGAGGGCAAAGATAGGTATAGGAGTTCAGAGTTTGAAAGTTCATAGTTCTCAGTTTACAGGCTATGTGAAAATACCGGTGTAAAATCAATGCTTAATGAATACCAAAGAAAGAATTCCTTACTTTTGCCGTCCTGAAAATCAGCATTCAACATTCCTTGTTCCTTGTTCGATATTCGTCAGGCCCTGCCCATTCTTTTAAGATGCGTTGCATGCGAAACAATAGCATGGCGCATCCTTCTGAATTCAATATACTTCACTCCGTACTCTTCGCAGGTTTGTTTAATGATCTTGCTGATGGCAGGGTAGTGGATATGAGAGATCTTAGGAAAGAGGTGATGCTCTATCTGGAAATTCAATCCTCCTACCAGCCAGGAAATGAGTTTATTCTTTGTAGCGAAGTTCGCTGTGGTCTCTATCTGGTGTATGGCCCACTCGTTCTCAATTCTGTTAATATCTTCACTGGGTGTAGGGAAGGCCGTATCCTCAACGGTATGTGCCAGTTGAAAAACAATACTTAAAACAAAACCTGCAAACATGGAAATGATCAAAAAGCCCACCAGCCATGGTAAGAAGCCAACCAGGTAAATGGGTACTGCGATCATCATAAAGGCATAACCTGCTTTGGCGATCCAGAAAGCGATGTGCTCAAAAGTGCTCATTTTTTTAATAGGAACATTGCCCACTTTTTTGTTGAAATACTTGCGGTAATCAGATTGAAAAACCCATACCAACAGTAAGAGGGTATATAAGAACCAAACATAAATATGCTGAAAACGGTGAATGAAATACTTCTTTTGTGTAGGGCACATCCGCAACAGGGGCTTTATTTCAATGTCATCATCCACACCATCAATATTGGTATAGGTATGGTGAATGATATTGTGCTTGTTATTCCACATAATGCCACTGGCCCCCAGCGCATTAACAGAGAATGCTGCAATTTTATTCCAGAATTTGCTGTTGCTGAAACTACCATGGCCACCATCATGCATCACGTTAAAACCAATAGCTGCAGTAAGGCCTCCCATACACAAACATTCCAGTATGGCGATCCAGGCGGTGGGGGTATAAAAAACCACATGTACATACAGGGCTATATAAACCACCCAGAACAATACGGCTTTAAAGTATAAGCCGAAATTACCGGTAGAAGGTTTCCTGGTTTCAGCAAAATAATTACTTACTCTCTTTTTTAGTTCCTGGTGAAAGGTGGAGCCTTTTACATTTAAAAATTTAGGTGTTACCATCTCGAATAATTGAATTTTAAGTTAAGTATTTTCTTTTATAATGCTGTCAAAATTTTTTAAACCAACCATTTTATCTGATATAAATCCTTCGGCATATTTTACCCCGATCATCTTGCCAAACCACTTATGCCGGTAAATCACACTGTCTAAAAAATCAGGGGAAGAAATATAGGTCTCCAGCCCCCCGGCTTCTCCAGTATGAAACTGTGTTTTGTATGCTTTTATTGCCTCTATCTTCTGTTCAAACACACTTGTTATATCAATAACAAAATCCGGTTTAAGCATCCTGTCCTGTATATACCTGAAAACGTATTTGGGCCTCCAGGCTTCCTGGTCAATGCCATCCAGCCTTGTTTCAATTTTCATCAGTCCGGAAAGAAATGCAGCATCTGATACCAAATTAGAAGAACGTCCATGATCGGGGTGGCGGTCTTCAGGTGCATTGCATAAAATGATCTCCGGTTGATAGGTTCTTAATGTGGTTATAATTTTTCGCTGGTGGGTTTCATCATTTTGAAAAAAGCCATCGGCCATTTTTAAATTCTCTCTTATATCCACACCCAAAATTTTTGCAGCATCAGCAGCTTCGGCCTTCCTGGTTTCCGCATTTCCCCTTGTGCCTAATTCACCACCCGTTAAGTCAATGATCCCCGTTTTTTTGCCGTTATTTTTTTCTACCAGTAAAACCCCTGCGCAACTTAACTCCACATCATCCGGATGAACCCCAAAGGCAAGTATATCTAACTTCATTTTTGCTAAAAAAATTTCTGGGTGCAATTTAAAGCATTTGCCTCATTTAAGTTGTAGAATAAGTACAACCGGTATCTATTATGGAGTTATTAACAGTAAAAGAAGGGAAACCGGGGAAAACAGGGGCTTTAACGTTGCATCATCTCGGATTTGAACTATACTGGTACCCATTTACCCTGCATACTTCTGCCACTATCTTCTCTATTTCCTGGTCTTCCCCCTGTGCATCGTATGGTTGTTTTAAATTACTGCTGAAGAAAAAGGCAACTGTTTGATAGAAACGGGCTGTTAAGCCGCCCTTGTATTCTTTTATTATTTCATAGCAGTTATTCCCGGTTTCCCGGTTGATGAGTTTCATCAATACTTTGCCCTGGTAAATGGATAGATTGGTAAGCGGATCGGTAAATTCTTTTTTCAGTTCTTTCTCTCTTGTCTTTATATATTTTCTTCTTTCCGACCTGTCAGTAACCGAAGCCAGTTTTGCATTTATATCATTCATTACCCAGCCGGCCCTCATGGCATAAGGATAGGTTACATAAATGGCATTTCGCAACCTTGTCCATTTTGCACGGGCCGACATATTGCCGTTGGCATAATTGCTGTAAACCTGTACGTCTGATAAAGTTTTGGCCTCAATGGTGTCTCCATTATAAATTATGGCGAAGCTTTTTATAGTATCATTAATGCCCGTTTGAGCAAACAAAACATTTCCGCTTGCCATCAGTATAATTACTAACAGCAGGGTACTTGCTTTTTTTAATATGGGGCTTTTTAGCCGGGGCATATTGTAAATTTACTATTAAGACCAATAATTAATACAATTAGATGCTTAATGTAACCCTAAAGTTCACTGATTATTGCAGTATAGGTTAAAAATAATACCGGCTCCTAGTTTGCAAAAAGAAACATGTAGAACAGCCCGGCCCCGGTTAAAACTAAAGCCAGCGCAGCATACAGGGGCGAAAGCCCGGCTCTTTTAATGGCGCTCATAATAAGGCCAATGGCCATAATGATGAGGCCCAGCCAAACCAGATTAATGTAGGGGAATATATAGGCCTTGAGGGTTACGTACTCGATAATTTTATCAGACTCTTTGATGCCGATCTTTACTTTTTTATTATCCGTAACACCTGCAAATTTCAGATAAAGGTTTTGTGCATATACAGTATCATCAATTTGATTTACACCAAGCTTGTCTATCTGAATTAAAGGCGATGCATTGTAGTGCATACTGTCTTTACTGATGAGCGTAATATCAGCCATCAATGCAATATCGGTTGGTTTAAAATGATACTTTTCATTATCCGGATTTCTTACAACCCTGTTCAGTATCATAATACCATTACTGTAAAAAGCAGTATCGCCTTCGGCCAGTTCCTTTATTTTGAATTGAGCGGTATCTTCCTGTTTATTGTTATTATTAATTGCATAGGAGATGTATGTGAAAACATCTTTGCCCAGGTAAGATTTGGTATCGGGGTTGCTGCTCATGTTGTTATCCTTCATGAGGTACACATCGGGCCATAAAGTAAATTGTTCGGTCACTTTTTTTGATACCGGGTCTTTTCTTTGAAACATCAGTTCGTAAAAGCGCCTTCCTTTTTCATGGCCGAAAGAATCTCTCAGGTAAGTAACTTCATAAGGTCCCATGGCAGCAGGAACCTGGCGGATAAGGGTCAGGTTTTCCAAAGGGTTATCTGTTTCTTTGGTCATGGGGTCCTTGCCCGAGATCTGTAAATTAATTCCGTTTGCACGGCTGCTGCTTATCACTTCCTTATTACTGGAAGAAATTAAAATACCTGCCAGCATCAACGCAAAACCAAGATGGGCTACAGAACCACCGGCGGCTTTCAGTTTTCCATTCAGCCCTGTCCATATATAAGTGGCATTGGCAACTACAGAGTAGATGGCCGCAAACATGGCCACGTAAGCAGCACCTAAAAACCCGGCTCCCATTTTATAATAAGTGAGCGGATAAAAAACAGCAAGCAATGCAGTAATGATGGCTGCTGTTATGGTAGGAGGGGCGATCTTTTTTAAGATATAATTCCGTTCAGTTTTTTTGTATTTGAAATATTGGGTAATGGCGCTCAGCAAACCAATGATGATAGCAACCAGCACAATTACTTTGTTATAAGAACCCTCCACATTTTCAGGCGGCGCAATGCTGGTGCCAAAAATATTATTGTAAACAGGTACTGATGTTTTGGCAATAATAAAAATGGACGCTAAAAAGAAAACCAGTGAACCGATGAACATCCAGAACTCCCTGGAGTTGATACTTTCTTCCTTATGTTCTGAAGGGATCTTTTTTAAGTGCACAAAAAATAAAGTAAGTGATAGTACCGTAAATGCTCCCAGGAAGAGGAGTATCATTATATTGATGGCTTTACCTGCATCGGTAAAAGCATGCACCGAAGTATCACCTAATATTCCGGTCCTTGTCAGAAAAGTAGAATAGAGTATAAAAATAAAAGTGAGAAAAGCAAAAAGATAGCTTGCTTTTAATGAATGCCCGGTTGCTTTGTAAATAACCATGGTATGTAAACCGGCAATTAAAATAAGCCAGGGAACAAGTGAAGCATTTTCAACCGGGTCCCATGCCCAATAGCCGCCAAAGGATAAAGATTCATAGGCCCATTTTCCTCCCATCATGATGCCAACACCTAAAACACAGGCGCTGAGCAATGTCCAGGGCAGGGCAGGTTTTACCCAATCGCCAAAGCGTTTTGTTTGTAAGCCTGCATAGGCATATGCAAAAGGAATTATAGTTGATGCAAAGCCTAAAAATAAAACAGGAGGGTGTATCACCATCCAGTAATTACGCAATAAAACATTTAAGCCAACACCATCTTTAATAAAGGTCAAATAATTAGGCTGACTGAAAATTGGCCCTGCAATTTCGTTCCTTGTCAGTGTAAAAGGGCTGCTACCCAGGCGAACATCTGAAACATAGAGGCCCAGCAACATCATCAGTAAAAAAAACTGGGCAAGGCTTATCACTGTCATTACCGGCGCTTCCCATTCTTTACTTTTTAAGATGATGAAGATGCCGAGCACACAATGCCAGATGGTCCACAATAAAAAACTTCCTTCCTGTCCTTCCCAGATACAGGCCAGCAAATATTTTGATTCCAGTTCTTTAGATGCATGCTTGTAGGCATACATGTATTCAAAGTAATGATGGGAGCAGATATAAAAGATGGTGGCAAAAATAATTACTGCAGAAATTAGCTGGGTGATGAACGCAGCCCTTGCAAAACGCAGCCATGATCTTTTTTCAGTAAGGTCTGTTTTTCGGCCGGCAGTAAAAAATGCAATTGTTGAAATGATTGATGCAACGAAGGCAAGCAATACAAAAAAATGTCCTATTTGTCCGGGTAGTAAGTGTTCGCCTTCAAATTGCATGTTTTAAGGAATTAGTAATTAGGAATTTGGAATTGGGATGGATTGTTGCTGTCTTTGTTTTTTCGATTTGTCTAAGTAGGCAATGTATCCGTTAATTAATTTAAAAACAAGTTCACATTTATCTTCTCCTGTCTTGAATTCTTCTTCTGCTATGTATCCTTCATCAAATGCAGTTGATAACTGTTCCATGGTTTCTGTTACTGATCCCCTGGCAATAATAAAAAAATTCCTTGTGTCTGAATAAGTATATCTGCCGTAACCCTCTGCAATATTTCTTGAAACTGACCTTGAGCAATCAATTATCTGAGCGGTTAACAAAAATTTTTCGTGTGAAGGGATTTTTTTTGCTAATTCGGATATAAATATTCTAAGCTCCCTTGCTTTTATATAACACTCTAAATCTTTATATCCCTTATAATTCATTCTGTATTTAATTTTTGAGTAGTAATAATTAGCACCCAATTCCTAATTACAAATTCCCAATTCCAATATTGCCTAATTCCCAGTATTAATCGTTTTCTCCAGCACCTGCTTATCATCCTTGTATTTACTCGGGCATTTTAGCAAAATATCATGGCATTCAAAATGATCGGCCTGCATTTTCCCTTTCATTACAATCCGTTCACTCTTTTCAAGGTCGGTTGGTTTGCTGTTATGAAAAACAACTTTGGTTGTACCTCCCAAACTGTCAATGGCATAAAAGGAAAGATAATTAGGATTGTTGACCGGGTCGTATTCTACGGGTTGCGATTTGTCCAGTTTTGCTATAAGATGAACGTATTTACCGGGCTTTGCTTTGGCAGAGTTAATAGTGTCGTACGTGGAAAAATCCCCGGCCGAAAATATAATCAGGGTAACAATCAGTACAGCAATAGCCACCAGGATGATAATATGTGTTCTTTTCATGATAAAAAATTCTATGCAAAGGTAACTTAATTGAAGATTTATCTTTTCAATTTGTTTAATTATTTGCCTGAAGGTTACTAACCGGCTTTTTTGACAAACTACATACTAAAGGGCCGGCTAAGGGGTTATTATTTTTTCAGGTAATAAATTTCCGCTTATTGCATACCTGCTTTGCCGAACTGTGGCTTATCTTTGCAGCGTTTTTACCCTGGCGCAAATGGGCAGAACCTTTTCAATTAAATAAAACCAATGACTGATCTTTCTAATTTTGATCCCAACTCGGTTGGCAACCCCAACAATAATATTTTTGGTTTACCCTTTACAGAAGATGAAGCAAGACTAGTAATACTTCCGGTTCCCTGGGAAGTAACTGTAAGTTATACCGGTGGTACAGCAAGAGCGCCGGAACATATTTTTAATTCAAGTTTGCAGGTTGACCTTTTTGATCCCGATGTACAGGACGGATGGAAGCAGGGATTTTATATGCGGCCCTGCGATAAAAAAGTGTTGATGAAAAGTGATTACCTGCGTAAAGAAGCTGAACTCTACATTAATTATATAGCGCAGGGAGAGATCGTGGCCGATAATAAATTCATGTGCAAATCGCAAAAAGAAATTAATGAAGGAAGTCTATTTTTAAACAACTGGGTATTTGAACAAACCAAAGAATTACTGGAGAAGGGAAAACTGGTTGGGTTATTAGGCGGAGATCATAGTACACCATTAGGTTATTTTAAAGCCATTGCCGAAAAACATGGCGACTTTGGAGTTTTACAGATTGATGCCCACTGCGACCTGCGTAAAAGCTATGAAGGGTTTACCTATTCCCATGCTTCTATCATGTACAATGCATTGGAAGAGATACCGGAGTTGAAAAAATTACTGCAGGTAGGTATAAGGGATTATTGTGAGGAAGAAGTTGATTATATCAGCCACAATAAGAACCGGGTGATAACTTATTTTGATAAGGACATAAAAGAGCGCCAGTATGAAGGCCAAAGCTGGAAGCAAATAGTTGATGAAATGATAGGGCACCTGCCCGAAAAAGTTTTTATTAGTTTTGATATTGACGGGCTTGATCCAAAACTTTGTCCGCACACAGGCACACCGGTACAGGGTGGTTTTGAAACTGAACAGGTATTTTATCTTTTTAAAAATCTTATTCATAGTGGCCGCAAACTGGTTGGCTTCGATCTGAATGAAGTGGGTGTAAGCCGGGATGAGTGGGATGAAAATGTAGGAGCAAGGTGTTTGTTCAGGTTGTGCAATTTAATGATCGCATCAAATCCTGCCTGATGCAGTACCGTTTTATTCTGCAGGATACTACACAAAAGGCTTACCGGCTTTTCATATGGTTTCTTTTTTTCTTTCATATTGTTGTGGCAGGTGTCTTTGGTATGAATGGCGGAGCCAATCAGACAAAAGCAGAACTGGCTGCTTTTTTTGTGCTGCTTTCCATTTTTGGCATACTATATTATTTCTTCCGTAAGCAAAAGAGCTGGATAGATGCATTAGGTATTTCAATGGCATTATTGTGTTTTGTTTTTTGGGAAAGAAATGGGGGTATGCTTGCTGCAATAATTATTGCTTTACTATTTATATTGGTAACTACTGTTAAAAACATAAAGACCATGGTGTTCGTTTCTGCAGATGGGGTTGTTTTGAAAAGGGTTTTCAATAAAATAAAATATGCCTGGCAGAAATTGGATAATGTGATCTTAAAAGATGGGTTGCTTACCATTGATCTTTTGTCTAACAAAATGATACAGGCTGAGCTGGCAGAGGAGAATGAAGCCGTTAATGAAGAACAGTTCAACCTGTTTTGCCAACAGCATCTACAAAACAAAAACTAACTTACATTCGCATGCTCACCGAAAGTCCATACATATTATATTCAGACGGAGCCGGAAATATTTTTGAAGATACTTCACTATATGCAACCGGCCGCAGTGGATGGGATGCAATGCCTATACCCACTGATGAATGGATAGAACTGCCAACCGGTGGAAATTTATATGAACTGCCGGGCCGCCGTGGAATTGGTATTGATGTGAAAACAGGAAAGATGCGGCTTTGTGAAAAAGGCTGGGCTGTTGCTGCTTTCATACCACCTGCGCATACGGGTTTATACATGGCTGCATATGAAACTGAAAAGAATGCGCCAACACTTCCCTTGTTTTGTTATACAGCTGCGGGGTGGCAGGATGAAAAAATTTATGTTCCCGCTGTTCGGATTGAACAGGACATAAGGCAGGAATCTGAAGGCTATGTTGATGAACTGATTGAAGCAGGTACGAAAAATTTATTGGCGGCATACCCACACAACCGTTTAATAAAACATTTGATGGAAAATTGCTGCATGACCTATATCTGTCCTGCTGCAAGAAATTTAGCGATAGGAAGATGGGAATGCCCTGTTCCGGTTTCGCCTGCATGTAATGCAAACTGTATTGGCTGTATCTCATTTCAACCCGAAGAAGAAACCATCATCAGCACACAGGACAGGTTAACTTTTAAACCAACTGCTGAAGAAATTGTTGAGTTTACTGTGCCTCACCTGCAAACAGCACCCTTTCCTTTAATAAGTTTTGGACAAGGTTGCGAAGGAGAACCATTATTGATGTGGGAAACAATAAGAGAAGCCATCATTGAAATAAGAAAACATACACAAAGGGGAAGCATCAATATTAATACCAATGGCAGTATGCCTGAAGCGGTTAAGGCTTTATGCGAAGTTGGTTTAAACAGTATGAGGGTAAGTACCAATTCGGCCCGTAAAAACATTTATACATCTTATTACCTTCCCAATAATTATGCATTTGAAGATTTGTTCGAAAGTTTAAAGATCATGCGTAGTTATGGCGGCTGGACGAGCATCAACTATTTTGTTTTCCCCGGTATGACGGACAGTATTGAGGAATATGAAGCATTGAGAAAGCTGATCAGGGAAACTGATCTATGTATGATTCAGTGGCGCAATTTTAATATTGACCCTGACTGGTATTTGGGAAAGATCGGTGTAACAGATACAGGAGATTGCATGGGGGTTAAACAAATGATGGAACTTATACGGGAAGAATTCCCCGATTTAAAATTCGGATATTTCAATCCCTCCATGGAAAGGATCAAAGGAAATTTTGAGGTTGATTTTGCACATTAAATTACTTAACTTTAATAAAACGTTTTGTAATATGAAAAAGATTATAGCAAAATTGAGACTGGCTGGTTTAGTCACTTTCATTGGTTTTATTATTTTATCCCTTACCGGTTCGTCAAATTTTGCTGAATTTAAATTTACACAAATTGAGATGGTGCTTATCTGCACATCATTTACCATATTCATTATCATTATAGCACTCCAGCTTTACAGGCTATATAGAGAGTTATTATACTGAAGATGATGACAATACTACTGAGTAGTTTATCATTTCAGTGTTTCTACCGGTCATTTATAAGATTCGGATATTTCAATCTTTCAATAGAAAGGATCAAAGGAAATTTTGAGATTAATTTTACGCATTAAGCACCTAATCATGTTTAAAAAATACTTTCATAAAGATGGTATAATCGTTAGTAGAGGTCCAGCCATCATTCCACCTTGATCTGTATTGGTAAATACCCGGTTCTGATCCTACAAAAGCAAAGGAACAGGTTGTGCTGTCAGCTTTTGATCCTTTCAACACTTCAAAACTTACAAAAATGTGCTCCTTCGATAAAATGATGTTGTATTTATTCAGATCAAATTCATAGGCTTTGTCTGCGATGGCAGCATTATTAATTGTTTGCGCAATAGAATCTGTAAACAATTCTTCGCCGGGGCGGCCATCCACTAATTCCCTGATGTGTAAACGTATAACGCTGGTATCGCAACTGCTGTATATTTTAAACCTTACTTTGGCAACCTGGTATTCTTTATAGGCTACGTTTATCTCACGGCCAATTTCACCGCCGATTTTTTTGGTATCCCAGCTCCTGAAGTAACCAACTGTTTCAATTTTTGCTCCGGCCACGTCTTCTTTGCTGAATGCTCTCACTACCACTGTTTCCAGGTTTTTAGAATTAGCCTTTAAAGTAAATTCATGATTTTTCAATGCTTTGCTAACCGGGGTCTCAAACTTTCATAGCCTACGGAAGAGATAACCAGTGTATCATTTTCCCTTAATGGGCCAACGTGCAGTGAAAAATTACCCGCTGTATCAGTTACACTGCCTGAAACCTGTTTAAGTAGTTTGATGGATGCAAAGGGTACCGGGTTTGAATCTTCTTCAATCACTTTACCCCTGATGATCCCCTGAGAATGGGACTTACCTGGCAGTAGTACTAAAAACAGGGCTACACTAATAAATATTTTAGGCGTTACGGATGAAATCATTGACTTAACTAAACTCATTTAGATTTTTCTGAAAATAATCAAGCAAAAATATTTTAATTAACTGCAGGAAAGAAAAAAAATTGATGAATGGTATATTTTATTTACACCCGTATTTCACCTGTATTCGTTAAAAAATCTATTTCAATGTTTCCTCCAGCCATTTATAGAATTCGTGCTGCCATACCAGGGCATCCTGTGCAGTAAGTACCCAATGGTTTTGATCGGGCAATAAGATAAATTTACTCTTTATACCTCTCAGTTGTGCTGCCTGGAATGCCTGCTGGCCCTGCTCAATTGGTACCCGGTAATCTTTACCACCCTGGTAAATTAATATGGGGGTATTCCATTTATCAACGAAATTGCTGGGGGAGAACTGTGCATATGATCTTTGTGCAGCTGCATTTTTCTTATCCCAGTATGGGCCGCCATAATCCCAATCAACAAACCAAAGTTCTTCAGTGGTGCCATACATACTTTTAAAATCGAAAATGCCATCGTGTGATATGAATGTCTTAAATCGGTTTTTATGCATACCGGCTAACATAAACACCGAATAGCCTCCGTAACTGGCACCCACACAACCCAACCGGTTTTTATCAACAAAACTTTCTTTGCTTAACGCATCAATGGCACTTAAATAATCATTCATAGCCTGGCCTCCATGATCTTTACTTATATCTTCATTCCATTTTGTACCATGCCCCGGCATGCCTCTGCGGTTTGGCGCAACAACAACATACCCATTGGCAGCCATCAGTTGAAAATTCCAACGCATGGAATAAAACTGTGTTAATGGTGATTGTGGCCCACCCTGGCAATATAATAATGCCGGGTATTTTTTTGCAGGATCAAAATCAGGTGGATAAATAACCCAAACCAACATATCTTTTCCATCGGTGGTCTTTACAAAACGCCTTTCTGTTTTACTTTTTGAAAGGGTTGTATAGGTGGCATCATTAACATGGGTAAGCTGTTGCATGTTGCCCGTTGAAATATCTACTGTATATAATTCAGCAGCATGATTCATATCTGTCCTGGATACAATTAAGGTATTGCCTGATTGTCCGACAATTCCATTCACATCAAAATCACCTTTGGTTATCTGTTTAACCTGTTGACGTATTTTAGTACGTCCCGGATAATTAACAGAAAATAATTGGAGGGTACCATTTACAGGTGCATAGAAAAAAATATACCTGTCATCATCACTCCACCGGTAACCTTCCACATGTATATCATCCCTGTCGGCAGTAAGATTCATCTTTGTAAGGCCATTGCTCACAATAATATCCTGCTTATCGGCTTCATAACCGGCACGCCTCATACTTAACCAGGCCAGTTCGCCTTTTTTGTTGAAAGAAGGATTGATGTCATAACCCATCATGTCTTCTGTAAGGTTGGTCGTCTTACCCGTTTCAATATTATAAGAGAACAGGTCAGTATTGGTGCTGATTGCATAAGCTGTTCCGTATTTCTTTTTAGTGCAATACACAATTTCTTTACTGTTGGGGTTCCATACATAATCTTCATCACCACCAAATGGTTTCTGTGGACAATCATAAGCTTCGCCTGGCATAATATCTTTTGCTTCACCTGCTTTGCCATTTACCATTGGAGATAACATTACATGATCAAATTTTCCATCTTCATAAGTATCCCAGTGCCGGTAATTCAGGTTGTCGAAAATATACACATTCGATTTTTGCAGATCGCTATAATAATCTTTGCCGGTAACCTTTTTTATTTTTACTTCAGCATTGCTGACCAGGTATTTTCCATCGGAAGAAATCTTATCATTGTTAAGCATACTGTCTGCATTACTTACCGGCATTGGTTCTCCGCCATTTACAGGAACAGCATATGTCTTCCTGCTGCTTTTATTGTCTGCTGCATTGGGTGTGGATACCGAATACAAAACATATTTTCCATCTTTGGAAACACCGAGGCCCGAAACCCTACCTAATTTCCAAAGCAATTCAGGCGTCATTTTGTTTTGAGCAAATACTGAGAGGCAACAAAACGAAAAAAGTAAGAGCAGTAACTTCTTCATAAAAATATTTTTAATTATTAATTGTCTTCGGATAGTCAAATACCAATTGACAAAAGGTTTTCACACCAATAAATAACCGGCTGTCATCGATCATAAAATCGGGTGTATGATGTGGTGGTGCAAGTTTGGGATCATTTCCCCTTGGCATTCCGCCAAAATAAAAAAAGAAGGCCGGGGCTTTTGTACCATAGTAACTGAAATCTTCGGCACCGGTCACCCAATTCATGGGCCGCACATTTAATTTACCGGCTGCTGTTTGTAAAGAGGGTAACATTTTTTCAACAAGCCCCGGGTCATTATAAGTAACTAAAGTTTTTTCGAAGAAATGTACAGTTGCAGTGGCATTTGATGCTTCTGCGATCTTTGATGCGGTAAGTTTCATTCTTTCCTGTACATCTTCAAGCATTTTGCTGTCTAATGTCCGCAGCGTTCCTTCAAGCATTGCTTCTTCAGGAATTATATTAAACCGGACTCCACTGTTGAATTTGGCAACAGTAATTACAACGGGTGCTTTAGTTAGATCCATCTGGCGGCTCACAATGTTTTGAAATCCTTCAATGATCTGTGCAGAAATGGAGATAGGATCAATGCCCAGCCAGGGCTGGGAACCATGAGATGATTTTCCCTTCACATTAACTATGAACTGATGGGCAGATGCCATAAATGCACCGGGTTTGTATTGAATATCACCTGCAGGTATCCATGATTCAATATGCATTCCGAATATCACATCCACTTTAGGATTTTCCATCACACCATCTTTTACCATTAGGGGAGCGCCACCTTCTTCACCGGTTGGCGGGCCCTCTTCTGAGGGTTGAAAAATAAATTTTATAGTGCCAGCAATATCTTTTTTCATGGAGGATAAAACCTGTGCAGTTCCTATCAGCATGGCCGTATGTGCATCATGGCCACAGGCATGCATGACGGGAACTTTTTGTCCTGAGTAATCGGTGCTGTCTTTTGAAGCATATGGGATATTTACCCTTTCTTTTACCGGCAGTGCATCTATATCGGCTCTTAACGCAATGACGGGACCCGGCTTTCCACCTTTTAAAACAGCTACTACACCGGTTTTGGCAACACCTGTTTTAATTTCCAGGCCCAGGCCTTGTAATTGTTCAACAATGTAAGCAGCGGTTTTAATTTCCCTGTTGCCGAGTTCGGGGTTTTGGTGAAGATGCCTTCTCCATTCCATTAATTTTGGTTGAAGGGCTGTTGATTTACTCTCCAGAACAGAAGTCATATCCTGGGCACAAACAGGAAAACCATACACAAGCAATACCAGTGCTGAACAATAAAATGATTTCGACATAGTAATAACCTTAATTGAAATCACAAATTACCATTAATAAAAGAATAGAAAATAAACTTTTGCATTTTATTTGATTGCCCATGCTGGCAAGGAATATTTGACCTGCAACAAGTTGTTCACAACAACTGGCAGGCGATGAGAAAATTTATGAATTCCGATTTATTATCGGTATTTTAGTAGGGTACAATATCTCTTCACCAAACAATACTGCATGAATAAACTCTACTTCAGCCTACATAATGTAAATAGCAATTTTAAAAAACAGTTTTTTAGTATCAGCCTGTTACTCTTTTTAATATTGCATATAGGCACAAACGCATATGCACAATGCGATGTAAACCCGGTTGCAAACCAAACTCTATGTAATAACATCGCAACAACTGCTATTAATTTTACAGGCACAGCTACCACTTTTAACTGGATAAATAATACGCCGTCTATCGGCCTGGCAGCAAGCGGTACAGGTAATATAGCTTCTTTTACAGCTTTAAATATTTCTGCAGCGGCAGTAACCGCAACCATTGCGGTAACGCCATCTACCGGAGCATGTACGGGTACACCAATAAACTTTACCATTACTGTTAATCCGTCGCCGGTTGTAAATGTTACCCCAACTGTCAGTTGTGGCGGAATACCAGGCATAGGAGGTAACTGCAACCCATTAACGGCAAGTGGTAATGCTGATTTTTATATTTGGTCACCTTTGGCAGGTTTATATACAAATTGCACCGCAACAGCACCTTATACCGGCGGCAATATGCCCGCCGTTTATGCAGCACCAGTTGTCGCTACAATATACACTGTAACCGGAACTATTTCAGCAACAGGTTGTGCTAAAACCGGAACAGCTACAGTAAATAATACACCTCCTGCGCCTAATATTATACCGCCTTCGGTTAATATGTGTCTGGGTGACCCTGCAGTAAAACTAAGAGTCGCTTCGGGAACAGGATTTACACAATTTTGTTCTGGCACAGTAAGTATTCCGGTGCCAGATAACAATCCGGCAGGTGCTACAAGCAGTGTTACCGTGTCTGGTATTTCACCTCTTTGTACTATAGGGGCAATGACTGTAACAATCAACATGCCACATCCCCGGATTGGAAACATGGTATTTGTTTTAAAATCTCCCAATGGGCAAGTTCTTAATCTTGATTATCACCTCGGTGCTACAGGAGGTACTGGTTCTACAGGATTTGTTAATACTGTTATCAGTTCTGTTGGTGTAACTGCTTTAAGTACCGGTGCCAATCCATATACCGGCACTTTTAAGGCTGATGCACAAACAACATCCGCCGGAGGATTTGGCGCAGCTGGCCCAACAGGTATGCTGCCAACAACCACAAACTGGAATAGTTTATTTGCTGGATCAGTAAATGGAAACTGGACACTTGGATTTTATGATGGAGTTACAGGAGATGTGGGTACTTTAACCTCCTGGTGTTTGGGAATTAGCTATTCATGCTCAGTCGGAGTTCCGTCAAACCCTGCCGTATGGTCTCCGGCAGCCGGGTTATTTTTCGATGCAGCTTCTACAATACCATATGTAGCAGGAGCACCAACAGACTCAGTGTGGGCAAGGCCCACACCCGCTGGTGTTTATACTTATCAGGTAACTACACAAGGGATTCCGGTACCATTATGTACACCAACAACAAACTTTGTAAGCAACAATGCTGCAGCCATTGTTACTTTTAATTTAAGGAATAACCATCCTTTCCCTATCAGGTTGTTCCAGATCAACAGCAAAACCGCAAATGCTGCACAAACTTTAGTAGCGGCTTATTATAAAACATCTGCTGTAAACGGTTTGCCGGGTGTAATATCAGCCGCCAATGGCTGGAATCAATTTGGCTTTGCCAATATTACAGGCACAGGCACGGGAATTCAATCATTCATATCCAATTTGCAACTGGTAATTCCTGCAGGAGTTACTTATGGTATATGTTTACAGGCTACCACATCAGGCAATGTGCCAAATCTGGCTTATAGCGTCCTAAACCCGGGCAATTATTCTTTTAACGACGGAGGATGTGAATTAATTACCGGAACAAATATTGGGTACAGCGGAACAAATGTCCCTGCTGCGCCAACAACAGCTTTGAGCGGTTTTGTTGGGAGTGTGCAATTTTCAGAAGCATCACCTGTTTGCACATCACCGCCACGTTCTGTAGTAGTTACAGTTGGACAGTTCACTACTATCATCACCCAACCTGTTAATCAAACTGTTTGTATTGGCAATTCAGCAAGTTTTAGTGTTATTGTAACTGGCACCGGGCCTTTTACTTATCAATGGCAGTTAAGCAGTAATGGTGGCGCCAGTTACAATAATATTGTTAATGGAGGAGTCTTCAGCGAAGTGTTTACCAATACGCTTTTAGTTAATGCACCACCGGTTACTATGAACGGTAATCTATTCAGAGTAATAATAAATGGCGGATCGGGATGTTCAGGTGCCCCATCATCTGCGGCATTATTGACTGTCAACCCCGTACCGAGTGTAGTGATATCGGCAAATCCCATTATCATAGCTCCGGGGCAAGAGACCATTATACGTTCAACCGTAACACCAAATCCGGCAGCGACCTATACCTGGTATCTTGACGGGGTGATTGTACCGGGTGCAACTGCAGATACAATTGTAGTAGATATAAATAGCCTGGGGGCATACCAGTTGAGTGTTACCGATGTTAATGGCTGCAGCAATCTATCAAACATCATTACCATTGCACATGCATTTACTACAAACCTTTTTGTTTACCCCAACCCAAGCACGGGCCGGTTCCAGGTAAGAAGCTATAGTGCGGCAAATAATATTTTGCCAAGTTCGCTGGTGGTGTATAATAACAGGGGGGAAATAGTAATAACCAGGAACTATACTCAAACCAGTCCGTACCAGAAAGTAGAAATAGACCTGCGGCCATACGGCAAGGGTATTTATTGGATCGAAGCGCTTGATCAGAATGGCAAACGGCTGAACAAAAACCGTGTAGTGATTCAATAAGCAATACAGAACTTTTATAAATCTCACTGCTATGCGGTGAGATTTTTTTTTGCCGGAATAAGAATCCAGGCTTACTTATTTATATTCTCCAAAAACTTTTCTCAATTCATCCGCTATCTCTCCCAGGGTGCAGTAATTCTCAACGGCTTCTACCACTGCAGGCATAAGATTTTCATTACCGGTGGCTTTTTCGTGAAGCGATTTTAAACATGCCTCAACTTTTTTATTATCTCTTTTTGCTTTCAGCTTCTTTAATTTTTCAACCTGCATATGCTGAACATTATCGTCAATCTTAAAAACAGGGATCGAACCTCCTGTTTCTGTCTGAAATTTATTTACACCAACAATGATCTTTTCACCACTTTCAATTTGTCGTTGATATTCGTATGCACTTTTTGCGATCTCATTCTGGATGAAACCCTGCTCAATGGCTGCCACACTGCCACCCATTGCATCAATCTTTTCTACTAATTTCAATGCAGCTGTTTCCACTTCGTCGGTAAGCGACTCAATAAAATAACTTCCTGCCAGGGGATCAACCGTATCAGGAGTGCCGCTTTCAAACGCAACGATCTGCTGGGTGCGTAATGCAATGGCTGCAGCTTCTTCAGTAGGAAGGCTTAATGCTTCATCATAGCCATTTGTATGTAATGACTGTGTGCCGCCCAGCACAGCAGCCAATGTTTGTATCGTTACCCTGCTGATATTATTGAAAGGTTGCTGCGCCGTTAATGTACTTCCACCTGTTTGTGTATGAAAACGAAGCATCATTGCTTTTGGGTCAGTTGCGCCTAGTTCTTTCATTATCGAAGCCCACATTCTCCTTGCAGCCCTGAATTTGGCCACTTCTTCAAATAAATTATTGTGGGCATTAAAAAAGAAAGAAAGCCGTTTGCCAAAAACATTAATGTCCAGCCCTTTTTCCAAAGCGGCTTTCACATAAGCTTTACCATTGCTCAATGTAAAAGCGATCTCCTGCACAGCAGTACTTCCTGCTTCACGAATATGATAACCCGAGATGGAAATCGTATTCCACTTTGGAACTTCTTTGGCACACCATTCAAATATATCAGTGATGATACGCATGGATGCTTTGGGTGGATAGATATAGGTTCCCCTTGCTGCATATTCTTTTAAAATATCGTTTTGAATGGTGCCGGTTATTTTTTTCAGATCGGTGCCCTGCTTTTTTGCCAGAGCTACATAAAAAGCCAAAAGGATAAATCCGCTTGCATTGATCGTCATGGAACTTGAAACTTCATCCAGTTTAATTCCCCTGAACAAAATTTCCATATCTTCCAAACTGTCTATTGCAACGCCAACTTTACCAACTTCACCATCGGCTAAAGGATGGTCACTATCATAACCGATCTGTGTAGGAAGATCAAATGCCACACTCAAACCATTTACTCCCTGGCTTAATAAATAATGATAACGTTGGTTACTTTCTTCGGCAGTAGAGAAACCTGCATACTGCCGCATGGTCCATAATTTGCCACGATACATATCGGGCTGCACACCACGGGTAAAAGGAAATTCTCCCGGCAGTTCATTGCTGTTTACCGGTTGATCATACAGTTGCTTTATCTCAATTCCCGAATCAGTAAATATTTTTTTATCAGCAGGCATAGTTGGTCATTAGAAAAATGGAAAACAATTTCTTATAATTATAAAAGTTTTTTTGCTTCAAACTGCAAGGCGCTTAATACAACCGTATTAAGTTCAGCATTGGTGCTTGCCACATATTCCAAAAGGCGTTTACTTAATTCAATAGCATTGGCCTGGGGTGGCAGGGTGGCAGCGATCTGGTTAATGATGAAAATATTTTGGTCTTTTAAATTACCAATGGCTTTCCACATTTCTGGACTGATATAAATTTGCTGTGTAACATTATACTCATACTCCGACCTTAAAGTATCCAGTAAGGTAAGCTGCATGTCAACAACCGTCATACCCGAAGAAGGGGTGCGGCTAACCAAATTTTTTAAAGAAGACCTTTCCGCATATAAGGTAAAACGTTCCAAAGCCTGCAGGCGTAATTTCAATACTTCGTTATTAATACCCAGGCGTTCCTGTATCCCATCTTTCATGCCTTTGAATTCGGCCAACAACCATGCCATCGTAACAAAGAACATAAAAATAGCGGCCAGGATTATATTTTGAACTGTACCTGCAGAAAAATCCATAGTTCATTAATTTGAAACAAAATTAAGGGATATTCCCCCGCTTTTGTCATCCTGAGCGATAGCGAATGATCTCTTGTAAAGCAAATGAGATTCCCTGTACCTCCGAATGACAAAACAAACGAACTTCGCAATTCGTAAAGGCAAATTGCGTTTATTATATAATTTTGTATAAAAGTTAAGGAGATGGATACTACAACAGCGATACCGGTCACATTAACTTCATCGGCCAAGGAGGAAATTAAACGCCTGATGAATGAACAGGACTTTAATAAGACCCAGTTTTTAAGGATTGGTGTAAAGGGTGGTGGATGCAGCGGTATGACCTATGTTTTGGGTTTTGATTTTAAAACCGACAAAGACGATAGTTTTGAAATTGACGGGATATCTGTTATCATGGATAAGACCCATGGTATTTACCTGATGGGGATGGAAGTGGATTGGCAGGGAGGATTAAACTCCAGGGGATTTACTTTTAATAATCCTAATGCCAGTAAAACCTGCGGGTGTGGGACAAGTTTTGCAGTGTAATTAATCAGAAACATTAAAGAAATAATAAGAGCCCGTTTTTAGACGGGCTCTTATAGTATAAGATGTTTTTAACTATTTCTTTTTCACCTCAACAGTATCAGCTGCTCCCAAAGGTTTGCTCTTTGCAAAGTCAACCAGTACCGGTGCACCCACAAAGATTGAAGAGTAAGTACCCGTGATAACACCTATCAACATGGCAAAAGCAAAACCACGTGTTACTTCACCGCCAAAGATGAACAATATCAGAATGGTAAGGAACACCGTAAGCGATGTCATGATGGTACGGCTCAGGGTATCATTAATCGCACTGTTTATAATAGTTGTCTTGCTTGCTCCTTTCTTATCCCGGCTGTATTCCCTGATACGGTCAAATACAATTACGGTATCATTCATCGAGAAACCGATAACCGTTAACACCGCTGCAATAAAGTGCTGGTCAATTTCAAGCGGGAAGGGTACGATGTTTTTGAAAAAAGAGAAAACGGCAAGTGTTACAAATACGTCATGCAATAAAGTAAAGATCGTTCCCATAGAATATCTCCAGTCGCGGAAACGGATGAAGATATAGATGAAGATGATCAATATGGCGAAAATGGTTGCTTTAACAGCGCCACGCTTCAGGTCATCTGAAATGCTTGGCTGTACGGCTGAATAACCCTGTATATTCTTTTTTGTAAATTCAGCATGGCTAAGATTTGCAGGCAATACTTTTTTAAGTCCGACATGCAGCCTGGCTATAACAGCACTATCGGCATTATCAACTCCTTTTAAATAAGCGGTGGTAATATTCAAATGGCGGTTATCACCAACTGTTTTAATGGTTGGGTTATCTCCATCTAATGCAGCTTTAAGGTCATCACGTACTTCGTCGGTAATAACTGGCCTGTCGAACTGGACAGTATAGCTGCGGCCTCCTTTAAATTCCACACCTAAATGAAAACCATTGAAGAAAGATGCGATACCCAACAATAATACAATAACAGAAATAACGTAAGCATATTTCCTGAACTCAATAAATTTAAAACTGGCGTGTTTGAATATCCTTTTAGATATTGCCGTAAAATAATTAAAGTGGCGGTTTTTGTTTGTCCAGAAATCGGTAATTAACCTGGAAACCAAAATTCCGCAGAATAAAGAAAGCAGGATACCGATGATTTGTGTAGTGGCAAAACCCAGAACCGGGCCAAGACCAAAATAAGCAAGAATAATTGCAGTAAGTAAAGATGTTACGTGGGCATCAATTACCGGTGCAAGCGAACGTCTGTAACCATCATTGACCGCAAGCTGATATGACTTTCCCTTCGTTAACTCTTCTTTTATCCTTTCAAAAATAATTACGTTGGTATCTACTGCCAAACCAATGGTAAGTACCAAACCGGCAATACCTGCAGCAGTTAATGTAAAGCCCATTGCGGTTAATACACCAATAGTAAATAACAGGTTTAATATTAAAGCAATATTGGCAACCCATCCACCGGTGTTATAATAAACCAGCATTAAAATAAATATCACCAAGAATGATATACCGAATGCCATTGCACCACCTCTTACAGATTCTTTACCCAGTGTAGGTCCAACAACCTGTTGTGCAACAATTTTTGCAGGGGCATCTAATTTTCCTGATTTTAAAATATTGGCAAGATCCTGTGCTTCCTGAACGGTAAAATTTCCGGCAATCTCTGAACTACCACCTTCAATCGGGCCATTTACATTTGGCGCTGAATAAACAATATCATCCAGTGCAATGGCAATGGGGCGGTTAACATTTTTTGTGGTAAGTCTTGCCCAGGTTTTTGCACCAGTGCTGGTCATTTCCATTTTAATAGCGGGGCGTCCTTTTTCATCAAAGTCCTGCCTGGCTTCAGCTACGCCTTCTCCTTCAAGAGGAGCCTTGTCGGTACCTGGCTGTGTTTTAACAGCGTATAGCGGGAAAAATCTTTGATTTCCTTTTTCTGCTTTCTCTTCAATGCCAAATAAAAACTTACAATCGGCAGGAATAGCATTTTTTATAACTTCATTATTTAAGTATTCAAAAAACACGCCTGTATCCTGTAAAGACACATTACCAATATTTGATAAAAAGTATTGTTTTCCGGCTTTATCCGTTTGCGGATTTTGTGGATTTATAACCCTGAAGAACGGATTTACGTTCTGTAATTTTTTTAGAGAATCAACTTTGCCGGTATCTGTTACTCCATTCAGGTAATTCTGCAGGTTCTCATCTGCGATCTTCAGAGAAGCAGCTAATTCATCTATACGATAAACTTCCCAGAACTGAAGATGGGCAGAAGCCTGTAATAATTTACGTACCCTGTCAATATCTGTTACACCAGCCAACTCAACATTGATGATGCCTTTGTTCTCATCAAAATTAATATTGGGCTGCGCCACACCAAATTTATCAATACGTCGTACCAGTATCTTATAAGTTTCTTTGATGGCGCCGCCTGCAATAGTTTTTAATTTAGCTGTAGCCGCTGCATCATTATCATTGGGTTTTATTTCTTTACCTGCTCCGGCAAATATAGAGGCTAATTTTCCAGGCCCGTTTTGTTTGATATAAGAATCGGTGAACAGGGTTATAAAATCAGCATCGCTGTTGGTTTTCTGAGCTATAGCAGTTCTTAGAGCATTCTGCAAAAGCGGGTCTTTTGAATTATTACTTAAAGATTTCAACAGGTCAACAAGACTAACATCCAAAGTAACACTGATACCACCCTGCAGGTCCAAACCAAGATTTAATTCATTGGCTTTACATTGTTTGTAGGTTGTACCAAAAATTGGATAAATGCTTTTTTCTGCAGTACTGTCAAGAATACGTTTTTTCCTGAATTCTATCGCAACAGTTTTTTCGTCGCCTTTCAAACCCGGAGAAGCAGTTCTCACTATTTTTTCTGCTTTTGCAGTTACTGAACTTTCGTAATTACGCACCACCCATGTATAGGATAATTCCCAAAGTGAAATGATAATAAGTGCAATTGTAAAAAACCAAACTAAACCTTTTAGTTTCATAATAATAAACGTTTTTAGTAGCTTCTTCGTTGAATTTTAGAAGTGTGCAAAGATAGGGGAAAAACCGATTGACTATTATTGGCTGTTAATTTTAGAATTTTACGCATTTTACACTGAAAACCAATGGTATGACCTGGAAATACAATACATATTTTAATTTTGTGGCTTCATTGGTGATTTTCATTTCCTGTACCAGTGCAAAGCATGGCCGGAGTATGAATAATAAGCCCATTACAATAACTACAGCTGTTCCGGCTGATACGATAAAGGCAGATGAATTTTTAGCAGCGCTTTTAAAACAGTACCCACAGTATTTCGACAGTATTTTAAACCACCAAAAGGACTGGAATGTACAGATCATTTATACACAGATAGACAGAGGCAGAAACGGTATCCCGGCCCTGAAGCACAATTATTTTAATGTGAATGCAGCCAGGTATTTTTACCCGGCATCAACTGTGAAGTTGCCGGTAGTTTTGCTGGCACTACAAAAGCTGAATGAGTTAAAAGATAAAAGTATTGATAGAAATACAACCATGGTAACTGAAACTGCTTTTAGTGGACAAACAGCTGTTTATAATGATCCCACCACAGCAACCGGCAAACCAAACATTGCACACTACATTAAAAAGATATTGATGATTAGTGATAATGATGCCTTTAACAGGCTGTATGAGTTTTTAGGTCAGGAATATATAAATGTTGAATTGCATAAGAAGGGGTATGAAGATGTTCAGCTCCTGCACCGGCTTGATATATTATTATCACAGGAAGAAAACAGAAGAACTAATCCCATTAAATTTTTAGACAGCAATAATAATGTACTGTACAGCCAGAACGAACAAAGAAATAATGAAAAATATGTGCAAAGAACAGATAGTATGGGTAATGGTTTTTACCGGGGAAAAGTCCTGGTCAATGGCGCAATGGATTTTTCAAAAAAGAACCGTATAAGCCTGGAAGACCTGCATCAAATAATGATCAGCCTGGTATTCCCCAATAAAGTCAGAGCCAATCAACGGTTTAATATAACGGATGAGGACCGGCAGTTTGTTTTAAAATATATGAGCCAGTATCCTACGGAAAGTGTTTACCCGCCTTATTCTGCCGACACGGCAAGCTATTGGCCTGCCTACTGTAAATTTTTATTACTGGGTGCCGGAAAAGGTGACCAGCCAGGTAATGTCAGGGTATTTAATAAATCGGGAGAAGCCTATGGCCACATGATTGATGTAACTTATGTGGTTGATCATAAAAACAAGATCGAATTCTTTGTTTCTGCCCTTATCTATTGCAACAGTGATGGAATATTGAATGATGACAAATATGATTATAAAACTATTGGCCTTCCGTTTATGAAAAATCTTGGCCAGGTTATTTACGATTATGAATTGAAAAGAGAATATAAAATCAGGCCCGACCTGTCAGCCGTTACTTTTACGTACGATAAATAGTTATTTTTGTCAGCCACCAAAAACCTGTTATGCAATTATCATCACTACTGCAACGCTTTAATGAACCTGAAACATTAAAAATGGCCAAACTGGGCCGGGAATTAAGAGCAAAAGGTTTTGACATTACCGATCTGAGTTTGGGCGAACCTGATTTTGATACCCCAGACCATATTAAAACGGCAGCCAAAAAAGCAATTGATGAAAATTACAGCCATTACACACCTGTTGCCGGTTATCTTGATCTGAGAGAAGCTGTTTGTGCAAAACTGAAAAGAGATAATAACCTTGATTATACACCTGACCAGGTTATTGTTAGTACCGGTGCCAAACAAAGTATTGCCAATACAGTGATGAGTATTGTTGATAAAGCTGATGAAGTAATTATTCCAACTCCATACTGGGTAACCTATTCCGAAATTGTAAGAATGGCCGGGGGAGAAGTGAAGTTTGTCAATACATCTATTAGCAACGGCTATAAAATAACTCCCGATGAACTGGAAGGTGCAATAACTGCAAAAACAAAATTGTTCATGTTCTCATCTCCGTGTAACCCAACCGGGGCAGTTTATTCAAAGGAAGAACTGAATGGTTTAGCGGCCGTGTTTAAAAAACATCCCCATGTTTTTATCATGAGTGATGAGATATATGAATACATCAATTATGAAGGTGCTGAAGCGATGATGGGCAGGCATGAAAGCATTGCTCAATTCGATTTTTTAAAAGACAGGGTCATTCTCATTAATGGTTTGAGTAAAGGTTATGCCATGACCGGCTGGCGGCTGGGCTATATTGCTGCACATGCAACTGTAGCTAAAGCCTGTGAAAAAATACAGGGACAGATTACCAGTGGAGTAAATGCTGTTACTCAGCGGGCGGCTATAACTGCGCTTACCGGCGACATGAAACCAACTGCAGCAATGGTGAAAGAATTTACAAAGCGAAGAAAAAGAGTGATGGAATTATTGAAGGACCTGCCAGGGATAGAATGTAGTGAACCACAAGGGGCATTTTATGTTTTCCCGGTGGTAAATAAATATTTTGGTAAATTGGATGGGGAAGATAAGATTGAGAATGCCGATGACCTATGCATGTATTTATTGAATAAGGCGCATGTTTCCACAGTCACCGGCAAAGCTTTTGGGGAACCCAATTGTATCCGTATCTCTTTTGCCAACAGTATGGAAAATATTGAAAAGGGGTTTGGGAAGATCAAAACTGCCCTGGCAAAACTTTCGTAACCATTTGATAATTATTAGTTAGAAAGGCATTACTTTACTGTTAACAAAATTATTGAGGCCAGCTGTTCCGTTTTCAAAGAGTTTTAATACATTTACCTAAACTTAAACATTGAACAATGAAAAAAATATTGATTACATTAAGTATTAGCATTGGATTTACTGTAGCTGTTTCAGCCCAGTCAGCAATAACTAAACCTGCCGAAGCAAGTGCGGCTAAACCCGTAGTTAAAGAAAAGACAGTTACTAATGCAAAACCGGATAAAGCAGTTACAGTTGCAAGACCGGCAGATGAAACTATTTCGTATAAAGTTGAAACTGTTGAAAAGCCTATACCTGATGTAATGCTGGTTGATGCTGCTGCGACTGAAAAGTCTGTAACTAATAATGTAAAACCGGTTAAAGCTGTACCGGTTGTAAAACCTGCAGCTGCGGCAAAGCCATCTAAATCGAAGAATTAAGTTATAATAATTTATAAAATAAAAAACACCAGCATCTGTTGGTGTTTTTTATTTTACTGTTATTCAATTGGCAAAATATTTTATTCAAATAACTCCAATTTATTTTTAGGCCTGCGCTTATCAAGCCATTTAAAGCCCTTTAATTCTTTTTTATCTGCAGGTATCTGGCGCAGGGGATATAATATGCCATCAACATTATTTACAAATTTCACTTTATTCAGTTCTTTTTTTACAAAATAGATATCAATCACATCGCCGCTGCTACGGTTCATTCCAACGTAGGCACTGTCATCATCCTGTGGGTAAAAAATACTTTCGGCCGGAGAACCCTTGACTCTTACATAATCTATACTCCCGTCCACAAAATACCCATTTAATGTACGCCCTGCGATCTGGTTATACATGGCATCATTGGCTTTGTTTATGATCATACCATTATAATAAACATATAACCGCTTTGCTTTTTGATTTTGGGTATACATATAAATGGTATCACCAGTAACCTGAGATTTATCGTTCCATACAACGGGTTCGCCAAATAATTTAAAGGTGGAGTCGGCGGTGGAATAGTGGAGACTGTCGCTTACTGCCTGTAAAGAATCATTGAAAATACGAACGTGATGAAAAGCCAGGAAATACCTGATGGAGGTATCAGCATCATTTGCTTTTACAACCATTGTTGTTTTTAAAGTATCAGTTTGCGTAATTACTTTTCTTTCAAGACTATCATATTTGCGTAATCCTGAAAAAAGGGTATCTGCTGCAATATATGTGCTGTCGCCATCCCGGTAAAAGATCATCACGGGTTTGCGTGTAGCCAGGAAAGAATTTACTTTGGTGTTCCCGAATATCTGCCCTCCAATAACAGTTACCTGATTTACACTATCTACTAATTTGGCATTGCCTTCCATCTGGAATGTATTGTTTTTTTTGTCGAATGCAATTGTTTTGGCAGAACCAAATCGGGTACTATCGCTGAAAGAAGCCCCATCTGTAAAAATGGCTTCGCCTGTTTCCAGATTGTAAGTACCAGATTTGGTATTAATAATACTTCCATCTTTACCTACAATTCTTGTTTGGGCAATGAAGGTTGCAATATTTGTTTTAAGGTTATAAAGCAAACTGTCTGTCCAGATGTCCCTGTCAGGATCTTTAAGGTGAACATTCTTTTTAAAATAAACATCCTTGGTGTCTGCATAGTAAACGCCTTCCTCACTTGTTAATATGGTCCTTTCATTGGTGATCCTGCCGCCGCCTTTATATGTGGCGATACCTGTTCTTAAATTATATTCAAGCTCATCGGTATAGAGTGTGCCTTTTTTATCAGTAAGCTTCACATTCTTTTTTAAATAAGCGATCCTGTCAGCACCAACATAGCGCAGGTACTGTGCATAAGTGTGTATGCTGTCATTGTCATTGATGTGTATGTTGCCAAAGGCTTCCAAAATATTTGTTTTCCGGTTGTGGGTTGCGCTATCGCAGGAAAATGTAGTAAGGCCCTCTTTCAGCACAGCATCCCCGGCGATGGTTTCCAGGACAGTTGCTGAATCGATCGTTTTGAACCGTAAATTTTTACCCTGTACAATTTTAATGATGCGGATTGTGTCGCCGGGATTTGATGCATTAATGATCTGCTGTGCAGAAACTTTACAACTGCAGGAAACTAAAATGAAAATTAAAAATTTGCTGATGGTAAATTTCAATCGCAATGGTCCTGTTTTAATTCAGCCTGTAAATTGGGGTTTTATTTTATAACAGAATGATAAAATTATTTTTGTTTGAGGTAAGGTGCATTTACGGTGTCAGGCAAAGGCACAGTTAATCCGGCATTCTTATTTTTTTTGCCGAATACCGAAATGTTAACATACCGTTTGGGGTTTGTCTTTAGATCGTCTATCAGTAAATTCAGTTTATTGGCTGTAGCAGTAAGGTTGTTATAAAGCTTGCTGTCGTTCAACAGCAAACCAGCTGTACCCGATGTACTGTTAAGTTTTCCAATGGTGGTCTTCAGGTCGCCGATGGTAGTGTTTAAAGTTGTTAATGTTTTCTCCAGGTCTAATTTTGAAAGAGTTGTTGCGGTTTTATCAAGATTACTGACCAGGCTGTTTATCTTATCGTTATTGCTGGCCAGGTTGCCTGTAAATGAGTTGAGGTTGTTTAATGTTTTAGCCAATGCACCAGTTTGTGTGTTGAGTAAAATATCCAATGATGCAGAAGCAGTAATGAGATTGGCTGTTGTCTTGTTCAGATGATCCAATGTTGCCCCTATATTATTTTTTGCAGCCGGGTCAAGTATCCGGTTAACGCTGAACAAAATTGAATCAATTGATGAGACAGCTTTTTTTACCTGGATAAAAACAGGATCAACCTTACTCAGTATCTCATTAAATATGTCGGTGGTTGGCTCCGTGGCAATGGTATCATTTTTCGGGATGTATTCTTTGGAGTCGCCGAGTTTTATGACAACAGTTTTAACGCCAAGCAGATCGGTATTTATAGTAGCTATTGAATTTTTCGGAATATTTACATCTTTGGTCAGATTCAGGCTCACCAGTATTTCCTTCATGTTCTTATCGGTGCTGATGCTGTAAACAGAACCTACCTGCATTCCATTGATGGTGATCAAATTTGAAGTGGCCAGGCCCTGCACATTGGTATATTTGGCATAGAGTGTATGGCTTTTTCCAAAAAAGGTTTTCCCTTTTAAAAAATTAAAACCCAATACCAATAAAGTAATGGCTATTGCAGTAAGTGCGCCTATTTTGGTTTCGTTTGAAATTTTCATCGTAGATATCTGACTTTTAAAGCAGTTTTTGCGGCAGAAGCCAAGGTAATTTAATTATTATTTTCTAATTCAAACCTAACCGATGCATTATTTTTCAGATCGGCAGATAACCTGACTTCATAACGGCTTACACCATCTGTAATCACCATCAGTGCAGTATTTGGCGGAATGTCTCCCAGGTTATCTGCATACAGGATCAGTTCATTTGTTTTTCCTTCTGCCAGGTTAAGCGTAAAGGAATACGCCTTCGCTGTCAGGCTTATTTTATCTACTACCATGGTATTGTTAAAATAAACCGATACTATATCGTTATCAATTTCACCATCATCATACAGGTTTACTTTTATAGTATTGTTTTTAACCTTTAATACTTTTGTATCTTTTACCGGCCTCTTTTCAGGCACAGGTGCTGCTGTTACTTCGTTATTCTTTACAATGGGGGGTGTAGTGCCAGGTGTATTATTTGTACCCTCTACCTGTTCTTTGTAACGTTTAACAGCTTTGGTGATAGATTCCGCCAGTTCCTGCTGCCCTTTTTCGCTGTTCAGATAACGTTCATCTTCGGGGTTATTAATAAAACCGGTTTCAATTAAAATAGCAGGCATATTGGTTGCCTGTAATACCCATATCCCTTTTTGCCGCTGGCTTACGCCTAAAGCCTGCCTGCCGGTTTGGTCCACTTCATCATTTACCAGAGTGGCCAGCAGGTCACTTCTTTCCTGGTATCTTTTTGCATAAATAGCTGCAATTGTCCTTCTTTCAGGTGTATTAAAATCTAAACTATTTTCCACCGTATCAATGCCGTCTGATTCAATTTCAAAATTATCATCACCATCCATTATCGCTTTTAATTTGTCACTGGTTTTATGTGCAGCAAATATCCAAACGCTCGTACCGCTTCTGGTAAGCGGGATTTTAAAATATTCATAAAGAGGTTCTACAGACTGGTAGGGGGTTGATTTCTTTTTCTTTCTTTTACCTTTTCCAGTATAAGTTATTTTGTAACGGGTAACTGTGTGCATCCCTATCTGTCTCCTGCCTGTTTTTAAAGGGCCACTATCTGCATGAATACATAAAAATAGATCGCCTTTAACTTCGTTTGCAATTCTTGCCTTTTCTCTCGGATCCTGGTAAATATCAGTTGTACGGGTAGGAACAATATTTACATCGGGCATTTGTTTTTTTAATTCTTCTATTAATTTTAATGAAATTGCCAATGTTATGTCTTTCTCTTTTGAACGTAAAGAATTTTCATACTGGCCTGTAGCGCCGGGATCTTTTGTTCCTCCATGACCGGCATCCACCACAATTGTTTTAATTTTTTTTGGAGCCTGTGCAAATGAATCATTTAATATTAACAAATGAAAAGCAGCAAATAGAAATAAAACGGGCACTTTGTAGAGTGAAATATACATACGTTTTAAAAGGGGTTAGTAATTAAACAATTATTCACAATTCTACCGGTAACTATCGGCACTTAATGGCTATTTTTGCCAATCTTTACTATGAACCATCTGAACAAAGGTAAGGCAAAATACATATCGGTATTGGCATCGGTACTGCTGTTATTCATCATAACGTCGTACAGTATGTCCAATCGTTTTAATGCAGTGGAATTTCACAGTTCTTTAACTACCGATACTGTTCCTGTAAATTCAGAATCCGTCAACAAAGCTTTAAAAAATGATTCAGCAAAAAAGAAAGAACAGATTTCTGATACAATTATTGTAGTGAAGAGAGATACTTTTTCTTTTAAATCTTCCAAAGACTCTTTAGATGCACCGGTTATTTACCATGCCGATGATTCGATGGTAATGGATATTCCGGCTAAAAAAATAATCCTGTACGGAAAAGTGACACAGGTTACTTATATTGACAATAAACTTGTTTCTCCGCGTATTGAATTTGACCAGCGGACGAACCTGGTAAGCGCCTACCTGGTAAAAGACAGTAATGGAAATGTAATTGCCTATCCCGAATTTAACCAGGCCGATTTTAAAACAAAAAGTGATTCCATTACATTCAATATGAAAAACGGTAAAGGAATTACCAAAGGAACCTATACACAGCAGGGGGAGATGTTTGTTTATGGAGAAAAAATAAAAAAAACAGACCCTGATGTTTTTTATGCATTGCGTGGAAGATTCACCACCTGTAATTTAGATACGCCACATTTTGCTTTTGTAAGCAAAAAAATAAAATTCATCAATAAAAAAATGGCTTTTACCGGGCCCATGCATCCCGAATTTGAAAACGTGCCGATACCTGTTTACCTGCCATTTGGTATTTACCCTTTGCGGCAGGGAAGACATTCTGGTTTACTTGCTCCTTCTTTTAACGCCAATGAGCAGCTTGGTTTAGCATTGGAAGGATTGGGATATTACAGGGTATTAAGTGACCGGTGGGATGCTGTGGTTCGGGGTACAATTTATTCTTATGGTGGCTGGACAGTTAATCTTAGCCCACGATATTATAAACGTTATCATTACCAGGGAAATTTTACAATCAATGTATTACATCTGCGAGACCTGGATAAATCAGGTGCCAGGGCTTTTAACGTTCAATGGACGCATAGCTCTGATTCAAAAGCAAGGCCCGGTGTAAGTTTTAATGCCAGTTTAAATGCCGGTAGCAGTGGGTATAATTCTTCGGTTCCTAACAATCCCCAACGTAATTTTCAAAACCAGTTAAACTCTTCCATAAGTTATTCAAAAACCTGGAAGGATAAACCATTTAACATCAGTATCAATGGTAATCATAACCAGAATACCAACAGTAAATTAATAAACATTAACCTGCCTGATATTGGTTTTAATGTAAACACTTTATATCCATTTAGGCGTAAGGAAGTAATAGGGGCTTATAAATGGTATGAGAACCTTGGGGTTGCTTTAAACACTAATATAAGAAGCCTTTCCTCTTTTTATGATACATCAGGTAACTTCTTTAAACAATTTACTGAGAAGTATCAATGGGGTGCCAGCCACAATGTACCCATTACTTTATCCTTACCGCAGGTAGGTAATTTTCAATTTGCACCCAATGTGAGTTACGTTGAAAAATGGTACCAGGAAAAATTTACCAGAAGCTGGGACAGCGCTAATAAAAAACTGGATACTGTTATAAGAAAAGGGTTTTATACAGCCAGGGAAATGAGTTTTAGTATGGGTGTTTCAACCCGTATTTTCGGAATGTTCACTTTTAAAAAGAAAAGCAGGGTACAGGCTATAAGGCATGAAATAAGGCCTACACTTTCGGCCAGTTATAAACCTGATATGAACAAAGCTTCCTGGTATACCACACAGGTTGATACTTTTGGGCATGTTTTGCCTTATTCATTTTATGAACGAAGTATTTTTGGAACTTTTGGACTGGGTAAATACGGGGGACTGAATTTTGGTATTGATAATAACCTGCAAATGAAAGTGCGCAATAAAAAAGATACAGGCGAGGCCTCAATAAAAAAGATAACACTTATAGATGGCTTTAGTATTACCAGTAATTATAATTTTTTAAAAAAAGCATTTAAACTGGAACCCATTAATGTATCATTAAGAACCAATCTTTTTGATAAGATCAGTATTTCGGGAAACGCCAGCTTTATGCCGTATTTAACCGACAGTGTCGGAAATTTTATTGATAAATCTATCTGGCGTAAAAAAATATTGGCATTGGGTAAACTTACCAACGCAAGTATTGCTTTACAAACCCAGTTTAAAGGTGGTGATAAAAATGAAAAATTGCCGGTTAATAATCTGCAAAATAATCAGGTTAATACAATTTCCGGTTTACCGTTAAATGAATATCAGCAGGAAGCCGCTTATATCAGCAAAAACCCGGGTGAATTTGCCAATTTTAATATTCCGTGGAGTATCAGTTTCTCCTATGCTTTTAGCTATTATCGTAGTCCCAATGGTTTTGGAACAGGTTATAAGGGTTCAATTTCACAAAATGTAAACTGGACGGGATCATTAAATCTTACCCCTAAATGGCAAATAGGATTAAACGGATCGTATAATATAACTCAAAAGGAACTTGGTTTAATAAATATGTACCTTACCAGGGAAATGCATTGCTGGCAAATGGCCATTAATATTTCTCCGGTTGGTAAGTATCGGTCCTTTAATATAAGTATTAGCCCTAAGTCGGGATTATTGAGAGATCTGAAAATTAACCGCAGCAGGTATTTTTATGACCTGTAAATATTTTCCCATTACCTTCTTTTCACGTATTCCTTCATCATAACATCAAAAATCTTTTCTTTCAGGTCTTTTACGTTTGTATCTGCCGACGGTACTGCGGGTAAAAAGTGCATTTTTAATTTTACAGGCAACAGAAAGAATTTTTTATTGATTGGCATTGCTTTTTTTGTTCCGCTGATCACACAGGGAATAATATCTTTTTTTGCTGAAAGTGCAAGCCTGAAAGCACCATCGTAGAAGGGTTTAATTGGTTCAGCAGACCTGTTCCTTGTCCCTTCGGGATATATACACATGTGCATGCCGGTTGCTAAAACCTTTTTCATAGTATCAAAACTTTTGCTCCGGCTTTTCTCATCTTTTCTGTCAACCAGCACCGAACCTCTTTTGTAAAACAAACCAAACAGCGGGATTTTTGCAAAGGATGCTTTTGCAATGGTTTTATTTGCACCCGGAACATAAGGAGCGGATAAAGGGACATCTAAAAATGCATTGTGATTAAAAACAACTATGTAAGCCGTGTTTGTTTTGAAATTCTCTTTGCCACTTACTTTAACCGGGCAGCCAACTAAAAACAACCACACATTCATCCATACTTTTGAAACAGAAATAAAATAGGTTTGCCCTTTTGGGTCTTTCATTAAATGAGCAAGCATTGAAGGCGGAAGAATGATCAAAAATGTGATCAAAAAACTGATCAACGCCCAAAGAGCCCAGATCCTTCCAAAAATATTTATAAAGATTTTCATGTTTCTTTGTGAGCTAAGGTGTAAGCAGTTTCCAGTCAATGGGAGATGATCCCTGTTTTGTTAATAGTTCATTTGTTTTTGAAAAATGTTTGCAGCCAAAAAAACCTTTGTCGGCCGAAAAGGGCGATGGGTGGGCAGCTTTTAAGACAAAATGTTTTGTTTCGTCAATTAATAATTGTTTGTCCTGTGCAAACTTTCCCCAAAGCAGGAATATGATCCCTTTTTTTTCATCTGAAATTTTTTGAATAACTGCATCTGTAAAATCTGCCCATCCAAACTTTGCGTGGCTGAAAGGTTCGTTGGCTCTAACTGTGAGGGCAGCATTTAATAAAAGCACTCCCTGTTCTGCCCACCTGGTAAGATTACCATATTGTAAAGGCATAGCTACTCCAATATCCTCCTGGATCTCCTTAAAAATATTTACCAGCGAAGGCGGTGGCTTGATACCATTGGGAACCGAAAAGCTTAAACCGTGGGCCTGGCCGGGGCCATGATAAGGGTCTTGCCCCAGGATAACGGTTTTTAGTTTTGCAAATGGCGTTTGATTAAAAGCATTAAAAATAAGTGGCCCAGGCGGATAAATAATTTTACCTGCAGATTTTTCTGTTTTTAAAAAAGTAACTATTTGCTGAAAGTAAGGTTTAGTGAATTCATTTTTCAGAACTTCCTTCCAGGATGCTTCAATTTTTACGTCCATTTGTAATTGAGATTAAATGCAATGTAAAAATTTCTTAGCTTTGCGGCTGCAAAAAAATCGGTCCGGTAGCTCAGTTGGATAGAGCATCAGCCTTCTAAGCTGAGGGTCATTGGTTCGAATCCAATCCGGATCACAAAGAAGTTTTCAATTTTACGAATATGAAGTCCTGATCTAACTTAAAGAACTTTGCCAACGGCATAGCAAACGAATATCATTCTTTCTTTAAGTCTTTCCCGGTATAAATTAACTCCTGTCAGGAGTATTTTTTCTATTATAACTTTATCAACAATGACTGAATTAATAAATCAGAATACTAAAACTTCTATTTTCAAATTATTTATGCAGGCCATTCGTGGCGATGTAAAAGATTTTACCACAGGTAGTATTGACCGGGCTATATTTTTACTGGCAGTACCCATGGTGCTTGAAATGTCACTCGAATCATTATTTGCTGTAGTAGATATATTTTTTGTAAACAAAGTTAGCCCGGCAGCCGCTGCTGTTGTAGGATTGACTGAATCTTCCCTTACCATTTTATATTCCATTGCATGGGGACTGGCCATGGGCGCTACTGCATTGATAGCACGACGGGCGGGGGAGAAAGATTTTAAAAGTGCTTCTGCAATTGCTGCACAGGCAATCATTATTGCCGCTGCTTTTTCTGTACTCATCAGTTTTATAGGAATTATTTTTCCAAAAGAAATACTTGGCTTTATGGGTGCTGATAAACAGGTAGTAGAAGATAATTACCGGTTCACCCAATTAATGATGGGAAGCAATGTTGTGATCATGCTGCTGTTTGTAAACAATGGAATTTTTCGTGGAGCTGGCGATGCTTCCATAGCAATGAAAGCACTACTGATAGCTAATGCAATTAATATTATTCTTGACCCTTTGCTCATACTGGGATATGGGCCATTCCCTAAAATGGGGTTAATGGGTGCGGCAGTGGCCACTACTATTGGCAGAGGTTGTGGAGTGGTTTACCAGCTTTATCACTTATTTGCTGGCAAGGACCTGATAAAACTAACAATAAACCAGTTCAGGATAAAAATGAACCTGGTAAAAAGTATCCTCAATACGTCTTCAGGTGGTATGTTCCAGTTTCTTATCGGTAGTTGCAGCTGGATATTTCTGGCAAAGATCATTGCCGAATCGGGAGTAGAGGCCACGGCAGGCTATTTTACGGCAATACGAATATGCATTTTTACTATTTTGCCTGCATGGGGCATTGCCAATGCTGCAGCAACACTTACCGGGCAAAATCTTGGGGCAGGGCAACCGGAAAGAGCCGTAAAGTCTGTTTGGCGCAGTGCATTCCTGGCCCTGTGCTTTTTTGCTTTGGTTGCAGTGGTATTTTTCTTTTTTGGGGAAATGTTGATGAAGTTTTTTACAAGCAATGAGCTTGCAATAGCCGAGGGTACACTTTGCCTGCATATTCTGGCCATTAGCTATATGTTTTTCGCCTATGGAATGGTATTAACGCAGGCATTTAATGGAGCAGGTGATTCAAAAACACCAACCTATATTAACCTTTTTGTATTCTGGATGCTGCAAATACCCCTTGCTTATTTATTGTCGAAATACTTAAAAATGGGCACCCTCGGAGTTTATATTGCTATTGGAATCGCCGAAAGTGTCCTGGCTATTGTAAGTATTATACTATTCAGAAAAGGGAAATGGAAACTGGTAAAGGTCTGATTTTAACTATTTTGGCTCAAAATAAATTTAGTTACAAATTTTGCCTTTCCATTAATTTAACATTATATTTGCACATAACTCAGATAAAAAATTTTAATAAAATTAAAGTTTATGAAACAAAAACTAACGCTAATTCTTGCATTATTTCTTTTAGCCACAAGTGCTTTTGCCCAAAAAACTAAAAAGATGGCAGGTGCTAAAAAAGGACCAATAATCGGTTTGCATTTTGACCTGGCAGATTTTAAGGCTCCATTAGGCATAAAAGATCCGATTACCGGAAAGGTTTATAGCAAAATTAAAGATATGAATAAAGGCCTTTCTATTTCTTATGGAAAAGGGCTTTCTTCACGAATTGATTTTTCTGTAAAGGCTAATGTTATGTTCCGTGATTATGCTGCCATTTATTATGGCGAAACACAAAAAACGGAAATAGGCATTGAACTTGAACCTGCATTACATTTTCGCCCTTTTAAAGATGATGCATTATTAAATCCCTACTTGTCAGTGGGTGTTGGCGGTGGATATTATTCCAGTCATTGGGGAGCTTTTTTACCTGCAGGCCTAGGCGTTCAGGCAAATTTTAATAATACCATGTATTTATTTGTTCAGGCGGATTATAAATGGACATTAACTAAAAAGACTTTAGGCGATAACCTTTTCTATTCAGTTGGATTAGCTCAAAATATAGGACGTGAAAAAGTAAAAGCTGTTCCACCACCACCACCACCACCGGTGGTTGAGGCTCCGAAAGACAGAGATGGAGATGGTGTATTGGATGTGGATGATAAATGTCCTGATGTAAAAGGTCTTGCTTCTTTGAAAGGTTGCCCAGACAGAGATGGCGATGGTATTGCTGATGGAGATGATAAATGTCCTGATGTTGCCGGTTTAGCCCGTTACCAGGGATGTCCAATTCCTGATACAGATAAAGATGGTGTCAATGACGAAGTTGATAAGTGCCCAACAGTTCCAGGTCTTTCACGTTACCAGGGATGTCCAATTCCTGATACTGACGGCGATGGTGTAAATGATGAAGAAGATAAGTGTATCAATGAAAAAGGACCAGCTTCTAATTTTGGTTGCCCGGTAATTGATGAGAAAATAGTTGAGCGTGTAAATAAAGCTGCCCAGAATGTATTCTTTGCAACGGGTAGTGCTAAATTACTGACTAAATCATATCCTAAATTGAATGACGTAGTTAGTATTCTGAAAGAAAACCCAACTTACAAGGTAGCTATTGATGGTCATACAGATGATGTAGGTAAAGATGAAACCAATCAAACATTATCTGATAACAGGGCTGCTTCTGTAAAAGCATACCTGGTTAGTAAAGGTGTTGATGAAAGCCGTCTTACTTCTACAGGTTACGGAGAAACTAAACCAGTTGCTGATAATAAAACTGCAGCAGGCCGTTCCAAGAACAGGAGAGTAGAAATGACTTTGAGAAATTATTAATAAATAGATAATTCAAATATTAAAAATCCCCGGAATAACCGGGGATTTTTATTTGTGTATGAATACTGTTATAAGTAAAATTATTATCAACCCGTTTTTTCTTCCAGTTTCATCAGCTTATCAAAAACAGTCTCATATTCGGTATTTGCATTCAGCAAATCATCAGCATTTAATTTGTATGCAGCTTCGGTTTCCAGGAACTTTGTTTTATCGCCATATACAGCAGGAGAAGCCAGGTCCGCTTCTAATTGTACTTTCTTTTTATTAAGTGACGCAATCTTTTCTTCTAATTGCTGAAAGAGATTTTTTTGCTTCTGCAATTCTTTTTTTAATTCTTTATCAATAACGTTTCCGGTTTCCTGCTTCTTATTATTCTTAATTTGCAGCTTATTAGCTGTAGATGGTTGCTGATTGTCTGCGGCAGGTTGTTTATTGCTTATTGACTCCTGCCTGTTGCCTGTTGCTTTTTGCGCAGCTTCCCTTCTTGCTTTCCAGTCTTCCCATTCTTTATAGGTGCCTTTAAATTCCCGTAACTTATGTTCTTCAATCTCCCAAATTTTATTAGCTATCTGGCTTATAAAATACCGGTCATGACTCACCAGCACAATACTGCCTTCATATTTATTCAACGCTTCTATCAGCAGATCCACAGAATGTATATCCAGGTGATTGGTAGGTTCATCCAGTAAAAGAAAGTTGGCTTTGCTTACAATAGTCTTTGCCAATGCTACCCTTGCTTTTTCTCCTCCACTTAAAACTTTTATCTTTTTATCTACATCATCACCGCTAAACAAAAAGCAACCCAGTAAACTTCTTAATTCAAGATCAGTTTTACCGCTGCCGCTGCTTTTCATTTCTTCAAGTACAGTATTGTTGATGTCTAATGCTTCCAGTTGGTGTTGGGCATAAAAAGCGTCATCTACATTGTGGCCCCATGCCCGGTCACCGGTATATGGCTCTGTACCGGCAATAATTCTTAATAAAGTTGATTTTCCTTTTCCATTGGCACCAATCAATGCTATTTTGTCGCCACGATCAATTTCAGCCCCGGTGTTTTCAATAATTTTTACATCACCAAAACTTTTGGAAACATGTTTCAGTGTACATAAAATCCTGCCCGGCTGTTTATCAACCGAAAAATTGATACGCATATTGGGTCTTTCAATTTCAACATCTTCAATTCTTTCCAGTTTATCCAGGCGCTTTACAATACTCTGTGCCTGCGCAGCCTTGCTGGCCTTGGCTTTAAAGCGCTCTACAAACCTTTCCTGTTGCCGGATATAATCCTGTTGATTTTCAAATGCCTTTTTCTGTATATCAACACGAAGTGCTTTTTCAGCTTCATAAAAAGTATAATTGCCGGTATAGAAATGTAGTTGTTGCTGGTATAGTTCCACAACCTTGGTTACCATCCTGTCTAAAAAGTAACGATCGTGACTAACAATTACCACAGCACCCGGATAATGCTGCAAATATTTTTCCAGCCACTCAATACTAGGCAGATCAAGGTGGTTTGTAGGTTCATCCAGTAATAAAACATCCGGATGCATCAGGATCATCTTTGCCAGTAAGACCCTCATTCTCCATCCGCCGCTAAATTGCTTATAAGGCTTTTGCAGATCGGCATTGGCAAAACCTAAACCCTGCAAAATCTCTTCTGTTTTGTGATGAATGGTATAGCCGCCTAATACTTCCAGTTCATGTAAACGGTCGGCATAATCATGTGCAAGCATTTCATCTCCCGTTATCTCAAGTTGCTTGCCTATCGTTTCAATTTCTTTTTCAAGCTCCTTTACCCTTTCAAAAGCCCCCATGGCAACTTCCAGTATCGAATCTTCAGTATCAAAACTCAGCAGGTCCTGGTGTAAAAACCCGATGGTGGTTTCCCGTCCTTTTTCAACAGTCCCTTTATTGGGCAGGTATTGTCCGGTCAATACTTTTAATAAGGTAGACTTACCGGTTCCGTTATACCCGATCAGTCCGATCCGTTCATTGGGCTGAATATGCCAGGTTGCATCTTCCACAATTGTTCTGGCACCAAATTCAAAAGTTATGTTTTGTAATCCTAAAAGCATATAAAATATCTGAAATCGAATTTTGTAAGGCGCAAAAATAACGATAATCGAACCTTAAATTGTAATTAGTGTTATAATATCAAAAAATCTTTCCTTAATCCAGCTGATTTATTTGTTGAGTGGTTAGCTTTGCAGAAAACTAAGCGTATGAAAAAAGCAGTTTTAACCGGATTGGTTCTTATCCTGTCAATTGCAGGTTATTATTGGTATAAGTTCAGCAATGCAGGTGGAAGAGATAGTGTCCCGAAACCACCACCACTTGCTTTAAAAAAACATTCCGAGGTATTCAATCAGTCTGTATCAACTGCTATGAATGCATATTTTGATATGAAAACTGCATTTGTAGATGCAGATACCGCAAAAGCCAAAGAAAACTGTGTAAAATTTATACAATTGTTAGATAGCATTCCATTGAATGAATTAAAAAAGGATACGACTAATATTTATGAAAGTGCTTATAGTGACTTCTCAAATATCAAAAGCAATGCAGCATCTTTATTGCAGCAAACAAGTATTCTGGAAATGAGAAAAGATTTTGGAATGGTTTCAGAAAATCTTTATCCTTTCTTCAGAACTATCAACTATGAAGGTGAAAAAATGTACTGGCAAAACTGCCCAATGGCTTTTGGTGAAGATAAAGGCGCTAACTGGATAAGTAATACCAAAGAAATTATAAATCCCTATTTGGGAAAAAATCACCCGGAATACAAAGGCAGTATGTTGCATTGTGGAGATATAAAAGATACTATAAAGGCTCAGTAATTTTTTTATTGATATTGTATAAATTACCTGATACATAAATCTGTTTTCAAGATTAAGTAACTATGAAAATATTCTTTTTTGTTTTTCTTTTATTACCGGGTTCTTCATTTGCACAGGCGCAAAACAAACATACCATCAGCGGGTTCGTAAAAGATTCATTGAATGGCGAAACCTTAATTGGCGCAACCATTACAGTCAAAGGGCTCTCAAAAGGTATTAATAGTAACCAATATGGTTTTTATTCCATAACACTTGATGACGGTAATTATACTTTGATCTGTTCCTTCATTGGTTACAGGACTAAAATTTTTGAAATATACCTTAGTGCTGACACCAAATTCAACTTTGATGTGTTACCCAAAATAAATCTCTCACAGGAAGTAATTGTTACCACAAAAAAAAGAGATGCCAATGTTAAGAATGCACAAATGGGGCGATTTACTTTACCCATTGAACAGATAAAATCTATCCCGGCATTTTTAGGCGAGGTAGACCTGTTGAAAACCATTCAATTTTTACCGGGGGTTCGTAATGCAGGTGAGGGTAGTGCGGGTATTTATGTTCGTGGCGGCGGCCCCGATCAGAATTTAATTTTGCTGGATGATGCACCGGTTTATAATACCGGCCACCTGTTTGGTTTCTTTTCCATTTTTAATGCCGATGCAATAAAAAATGTCACTCTTATAAAGGGTGGAATGCCTGCACAGTATGGCGGGCGCCTGTCCAGTGTGTTGGATGTATCTATGAAAGAAGGTAATAATCAAAAATGGCAGGTAGATGCCGGCCTGGGTGTTATAGCTTCCAGGCTTTCCATCCAGGGGCCTATCAAAAAAAATAAATCATCATTTATTATTTCGGGGCGCAGAACTTACATTGATGTGTTGACCAAACCATTTATAAAGAAAACAAGCCAGTTTAATGGTAGTGGATACTTCTTCTATGATCTGAATGCTAAAGTAAATTATAAATTTTCTGAAAGGGACAGGCTGTACCTGAGTGGTTATTTTGGAAGGGATGTTTTTGATTTTGCAAACGGTAAACAAAGTTTAAAAATAAATATTCCCTGGGGAAATGCTACCGGTACCTTACGTTGGAACCATGTCTTCAATAATAAGCTATTCGGTAATACTACCGCAGTTTACAATGACTATAATTTTACATTTAATGCACTGCAAAATGATTTTGAATTAAAATTAGCTTCTGGTATAAGGGATTTAAGTCTCAAACAGGATTTTGATCTGTATCCTTATACAGGACATAAATTAAAATTCGGGGGTATTTACACGTATCACAAATTCACTCCTTCTATTGTAAGTGGCAAACAGGACTCAACTGTTTTTAAACCAAATAATGCACAGATAAAATACGGCCATGAAGCTGCTCTTTATTTACAGGATGATTGGGAGATCAATGAAAAGATAAAAATTCATGCAGGATTAAGATACAGCTGGTTTCAGCAGGTGGGGCCATATAAGATCTATCAAACAGATGATAATGGAAACAGGACAGACAGTACAGTATTTGGAAAAGGGAATGGTGTAAAAACTTATGGAGGCCTGGAACCCCGGGTTACCATTCGCTATGCACTCAATGACGAAACATCTGTTAAAGCTTCAGTAACAAAAAATTTTCAATATATACATCTGGTAAGCAATGCTGGTACTACATTGCCTACAGATATCTGGGTGCCCAGTACCTATAAAGTACGGCCACAGGTTAGCTGGCTGTATGCTACAGGGTTGTTTAAAAATTTTAAAGATAATATGTATGAAACCTCGGTGGAATTGTATTACAAAACCATGCAGAACCAGATAGAGTATAAAGAAGGTTACACACCAAATTCTATTGAAGACACAGAGAATTCGTTCACTTTTGGAAAGGGTTGGAGTTATGGAGCAGAATTTTTTGTGAATAAAACAAAAGGAAGACTAACAGGCTGGATAGGTTATACTTTAAGCTGGACCTGGCGTAAATTCCCGGCTTTGAATTTTGGCGAAAAATATCCGGCAAAATACGACCGCAGAAATGATATGAGCATTGTTGCCATTTATGAACTGAGTAAAAAATGGAGACTTTCCGGTTCTTTTGTTTTTGGTTCAGGCAATTCGGCAACATTACCCCAACGCTTTTATATTATAGGCGGCGTTCTCACACAGGAGTATAGCCGTATCAATGAATACCGTTTACCGTCATATCACAGGGTTGATCTTGCTGCCATACTTACGCCAAAGAAAAATGAACGGCGTAAATGGAAGAGTGAATGGGTGTTTAGTGTGTACAATACATACAACCGTAAAAACCCTTATTTCATTTATTTCGATCAAACAGGTAATCCTTTTAATGGTACACTTGAGATACAGGCCAAACAGGTTTCTTTATTTCCAGTTATCCCTGCTATAACCTGGAATGTGAAATTCTAAAAATAAAAAAGCATCAACTGGCTGGTTGATGCTTTCATATATCAAAAGAAAATTTTAGCGTACAAATGTCTGGTATCTTTCAACTGTTAGTCCTGGAAATGCAGGATCTGTTCCCTTATTGACAACAGTAAACAAAACGTTAGTCAATGTTAACATCTTCCACCTGTAATTTTGTGGTAGTGAGTTCGAGATCAATGAATCTTTTCCGACAAACTGGTATGTGCCTTCATCAGGCAAAGCGGAATTAAACTTGTATTGAAAACTGCCGTTTGCATCAAATTTTACATAATTAGGGTGTTGCTTTAGCAGCAAAATTGTATCCTTTAAAAATATGCTGCCTGAATATAATTTAAGCTGGATCCTGTTTATACTCCATGTACCTACTACCTGTTGTTCTTTTGGCAGGTCGGCACTATGATCTGCTTTGGCACATGAACCAAAGGTCACAATAATTGAAAACAGGCCGGCAATTATAAAAATGGGGGTAAAAAGAGTTTTCATATTTACTAACAGATATTGGTATGGCTGTATAACGCAATATTTGCCCGATTATTGCCCTTTTTTTGGCTTGTGGATAAACCTGATCACGCCGCTTTTTTGGAGGTCGGAGGCAATACGGGTTTCATATCTTTTATTGCCGTCATTAACCACCATCAGGGCTGTATTTGGAGGAATCGATCCGAGATTTTCTGCGTACATTATTAACTCATTTATATCCCTGGTCTCATCTACATTTAATTTTAAGCTAATGGCTTTGTCGCCAAGTCGTTTATGAGATAATACCAATTTGCCATTAAAGAATAAAGAAATACTGTCTCCGTCTATTTCACCATTATCATATAAATCCACCGTAAATGTTTCATTTTCTATTTCAATTGTTTTTATAAGATCACTATTTCTCTTTTCAAATTTAGTATCCTGCACTTTTCTGTCTGCAGCATCTGTATTAACAGTTTGTGAATGGGACAAATCCTTATCAGGCATATCTTTTTTAGCAACTTCAGTAGATTTTGCTGGAGGTAAAGAATTATTGCCTGGCTCTTTTTTTACAACGGGCGGAGTTTGTTGTTTGGGTTTTGCAGTTACAACAGGCTTTGTAGTTGTAGGTTTAGGATTAGTTTTAACAACGGGCGGAGGAGTAGCCTGCTTGGGTTTATCTTTTGTAATGGGTACAGCTGTTTTTGGCTTGTTATCCTTTGTAGTTGGACTGGTGTAATAGGATGGATTTTTTTGAAGGACCCTCCGGGACAAAACCGTAGTTCCAAATCCACAATCACCTTGCTGATCGGGGGCAGGTACCCAACTACCTTCGAGTGTCTGTTCATCTCCCTGTTTAAAATAAGTAAGCTTATGAATTTGAAAGCAGTTGCGGATATTGACGGGTACATTTGTCTTCGTTCTTTCAATTTCTACGATCTCAATATATTTACTGGCTTTGTTTAAAGTGCCTTTTAATTTGCAGATGGTATAATAGCGCTTACCGCCATCTGAAAAATAGGTATAGGAATAACCAGTCACATCTTTTCCTTTACATTCTATTTCAAGTACATAATCACAACGGTCGCCACCCCAGCCGACAAAAGAAGTGCTTTTGTCAGTAAACTGGCCTTTCCATTGCCCGGTAAAATTTTGAGCAGATAATTGCAGGGAAAGAATGAATAGTATAAATAAGGGTAGACTTTTTTTCATCTTCACTAACAAGCTTTTATTTTATCTCAACAAAGATATTTTAGATTAATTTTTCCATAGCTAATACTTCGTTAAATTTGCAGCCTGCCTGGTTACAGACAGGCTCAATAAAGATATGATAAAGATAACATTACCGGATGGTGCAGTAAAGGAATACGAACCGGGTAGTTCTGCAATGGATGTAGCTAAATCCATCAGTGAAGGTTTGGCGAGAAAAGTTTTAGCGGCCAATATAAACGGTGAGGTTTGGGATGCAACCAGGCCAATAAATGCGGATGCATCTTTAAAATTATTAACCTGGGATGATGCAGATGCTAAATCTACTTTTTGGCATTCTTCTGCTCACTTGATGGCAGAGGCAGTAGAAACTATGTTTCCAGGTGTAAAATTTTGGGTAGGTCCAGCTATTGAAAAAGGGTTTTATTATGATATGGACCTGGGAGATAAAAAGATCACTGAAGAAGACCTTGCCATTTTGGAGAAAAAGATGAACGAACTGGCAAAGCAAAATAATAATTATACAAGGAAAGAAATATCTAAAACGGACGCAGTAAAATATTTTGCCGATAAAGGAGATGAGTACAAACTCGATTTATTAGAAGGACTGACTGATGGCGGAATTACTTTTTATTCGCAGGGCGGATTTACAGATCTGTGCCGTGGTCCACATATTCCCAATACCGGCTTTATTAAAGCGATAAAGCTTACCAGTATTGCCGGCGCTTACTGGAAAGGCAATGAAAAAAATAAACAGCTTACAAGGATCTATGGTATTACTTTCCCTAATCAAAAAGAACTGGATGAGTATTTGACAATGCTTGAAGAAGCTAAGAAAAGAGATCATCGTAAACTGGGAAAAGAGCTAAGCATTTTTACAATGGATGATAATGTAGGCCCGGGGCTTGTGTTATGGATGCCGAATGGAACCATCATTATTGAAGAACTTGAAAAACTAGCCAAGGAAACTGAAAATGCAGCCGGTTATAAAAGAGTGGTTACACCACATATTGCAAAAGAGAGCATGTATATCACCAGCGGCCATTTACCCTATTATGCAGATAGTATGTTTCCTCCAATGGAAATGGATGGAGAAAAATATTATTTAAGGGCAATGAACTGCCCCCACCATCATAAAATATTTGATGCTGAACAAAAGAGTTATAAAGATCTACCCTACAGAATAGCAGAGTATGGTACATGTTATAGATACGAACAAAGTGGTGAACTGTTTGGATTAATGAGGGTGCGTTGCCTGCACATGAATGATGCTCATATTTATTGTACGAAAGAACAGTTTGCACAGGAATTTAAGGCTGTAAATGATATGTACGTCAAGTATTTCAAAATATTTGGTGTTGATAAATACCAGATGCGCCTGTCATTACATGATCCTGAAAAATTAGGCCAGAAATACGTGAATGAGCCGGAGCTTTGGCTTGAAACTGAAGCCATGGTCAGAGAAACATTAATTGAAACCGGGGTTCCATTTGTTGAGGTAAAAGGTGAAGGCGCTTTTTATGGCCCTAAGATCGATGTTCAGATATGGAGTGCAATTGGCCGTGAGTTTACCCTGGCAACCAACCAGGTTGACTTTGCACAGGGCCGCAGTTTTAAATTAAGCTTTACCAACCAGGATAATCACCCCGAAGTGCCATTGATCATTCATCGGGCGCCGCTGGGTACCCACGAGAGATTCATTGGTTTTTTACTGGAACACTATGCCGGAAAATTCCCTACCTGGTTAGCCCCATTACAGGTTAAAATCCTGCCTATCAGCGACAAATTTATGGATTACGCAAATACAATTTTGAAAACGCTGAAAAATGCAGATATTCGTGTGGAGATTGATGACAGGAATGAAAAGATAGGAAAGAAGATCAGGGATACAGAAATGGCTAAAGTGCCTTATATGCTTGTGATAGGCGAAAAGGAGATGAATGAGGGTACAGCATCCATCCGCAGGCAGGGTAAAGGAGATTCAGGTGCAAAAGCAATTGAAGAATTTGTACGTGAGATCACGGCTGAAATAAAAGAAAGAAGGACTGATTAATTGTATATTGATCCCGGTTTTCGGGCAACTATAAAAAACAACATTGTAAACTAAAAATTGTAAATGTCATTTCCACCAAGACCCCGGGGTACGTTTAATCCCCGTTTTAAAAAAGAACAACAACAGGAACACCGCACCAACCACATGATAAGGGTACCGGAAGTACGATTGGTTGGAGATAACTTAGAACCGGGTGTTTATTCCACTCCAGACGCACAAAAAATTGCACAGTCACTTGAATTAGATCTGGTAGAAATTTCTCCCGGAGCCAAGCCGCCGGTTTGTAAGATCATCGATTACAATAAATTTTTGTACGATGAGAAGAAGAAGAAGAAAGAAATGAAGGCAAAGTCGAAGACGAGTGAGGTTAAAGAGATACGCTTTACGCCCAATACAGATGATCATGACTTTGAATTTAAAGTTAAACACGCCGAAAAATTTTTAGGCGAAGGTGATAAAGTTAAAGCACACGTACAATTTAAAGGCCGTGCCATTATGTTTAAAGAAAGAGGCGAATTGTTATTATTGAAATTTGCCGATCGCCTGAAAGATGTTGGAGCTTTGGAAGGATTGCCTAAAATGGAAGGAAAGAGGATGTTAGTGATGTTTGCACCCAAGGCCAAACTTTCAAAAAGAAAACAACAGGCTGCAGATAAATTATAATAGCCTGCACTATAAAAAAATTAAGGGGAGTTCTTGCTTCCCTTTTTTATTTTTACAATTGCTGCAATTGATAATATGGATATCAGCTTAAATAAATACATCAGCGAAACAGGCTTTTGCTCCCGGAGGGAAGCAGATAAATATATTGAACAACTTCGTGTTACTATTAATGGAGTGGAAGCAACCAAAGGAAACAGGGTAGGGGAGCATGATGTGGTTTTGGTTGATGGAGAGCCCATAAAAAAAAAGAAGGTGGCCGTTTACCTGGCACTTAATAAACCTAAAGGTGTTACATGTACAACAGATTTAAAAGATAAGACCAATATCATTGATTATGTAAATTTCAAATCAAGGGTATTCCCCATTGGCAGGTTGGATAAGCGCAGCGAAGGATTGATATTTTTAACCAACGATGGTGATATTGTAAATAAAATTCTCCGGGCAGGCAATCAGCATGAAAAAGAATATATTGTTTCGGTTGATAAGTCCATAACAACAGACTTCATTAATAAAATGCGGAATGGAGTAAGAATTTTGGGAACCATTACGCAAAAATGTTTTGTAAAACAGGAAGGCCCCAACCGGTTTAAGATCATTCTTACACAGGGACTCAACCGGCAAATACGCCGTATGTGTGAGGCATTGGGTTATAATGTTGAAAGCCTGAAACGCACCCGTATCATGAATATGACTTTGACCGGGCTACCTCCCGGCAAATGGCGGTATTTTACGCCTGCGGAGATTGATACCATCAATCAAATGTTGAAAAATTCCAGTAAAACGGCGGAAGGGGCTGAAGGGATGGATGAGTAGATTATTGTACCGTCTTTTGTTTTTCATGGGGACATTGTTGTGTCACTCACTTGTACTGTATATCTTTATGAAGCCTTTTTTGAGACGGAGAAGGTTCCTGACACGAGCCTTTGTCTAAGTGTTTGGGGTAATTTTGTGGGATTCACTTGATATTGACTTGTAGAACAATGGATACAATAATAAACTACTCTATATGAAAATGTACGTAGATGCCCGTCCTTTTGTTATTGAAGAATCAGTTCTATTTGAGTACAATTTGTCTTTAATAATTTGCAAGTTACTTGATATTGATATTTCAAAATCTAAATCATTCGGTAATAGTTCTTCGTCCTTAAGTTTCGCTAATAAGGTTAATTTATTGCTTGATATTAATGTTATTGATAAAAATGATAAATTAAAATTCGAAAAACTTTCTGAAATTAGAAATCAGTTTGCCCACAATAAAGACGCTTCTGATTTTACTAAATGTTTTTCTTGTATTTCAGGTTTAAAAACGTTTTTAGAAAAGCTATATGGTTCAAATATCGATAAATTGAAAAATGAAGAAGCTCAAAATAGTGCGCTTTTTCAAAACTTACTAAATGACTTAACTAAAATACTAAAGAAATTTATAGGTGCTATTATAAAAAAAGAAAGTGACTTTCAAAATGCTATGTTAAATCAAAAATATATTGAGACAATAGATGAGTTTTCAAATTCAGATGAATATTTTGCAAATAAACTCAAAAAAGTAGCTGAACTTTTTGAAAAAAAATTAAACTCATGAAAGCTAAAGCAGCATGAAGTTGCAGCCAACCCAAGGTTGATCGAATAATTTAAGAATATGAAAAAAATATTTTTACTACTTGCTTTTATTTCATTCCAAAACTGCTATAGTCAAACAAGAGAAGAATATTTTAAAAAAGCAAACGCAAATCTCACTTTGAATGACTATCAAGGTGCTATAGTAGAATACAGTAAAGCAATAGAACTTAATCCAAAAGATGCGGAGGCTCATTTTAAAAGAGGAAATATAAAACTTATTCTTAATGACAATATTGGAGCTATAGAGGATTATAATAAATCGATAGATATTGATCCTAAGAATAGTGAGGCATTTGATAATAGAGGAAGTGCAAAATTTTATTTAAAAGATTATCGTGGAGCTATAGTTGACCATAGTAAGGCAATAGAACTTGACCCAAACAATGCAAAGGCCTATAGTAATAGGGGAGTTGCAAAAGCTAATCTGAATGACTATTTGGGAGCATTTGCAGATAGCGATAAAGCGTCGGCAATAGATAATCTACGAGATTCTATTAGGAGTTCTATTAGGAGTATTGATGAGTATAATAAGGCAATAACACTTAATCCAAATGATGCGGAGGCTTATAATAATAGAGGGAAAGCAAAATTTTATAAACAAGATTTCAGTGGAGCTATTGAAGATTACAATAAAGCAATAGAGCTTAATCCAAATTATTCAGATGCATATAGCAATAGAGGAGAGGCAAAAGGTATGCTTAAAGATATTCAAGGAGCAATAGAAGATTATGACAAAGCAATGTATTTAACGGGTACTAATAAAGACAATTATTTCGAAAGAGGAAATGCAAAATTTGATCTACAGGATTATAAAGGTGCTATAATAGAATACAGCAAAGCAATAGAGCTTAACCCAAATAATGCATCAGCTTATTTCAGTAGAGCAAATGGAAAATTGAATCTGGAAGATTATCAAGGTGCTATTGCTGACTACAACAGGACCATAGAACTTAATCCAAATAATGCCGATGCTTATAACCAAAGAGGAAATGCAAAATATAATCTGCAAGATTACCGAGGAGCAATAACAGATTATGGCAAAGCAATAGAAATCAATCCTAACTATGCTGATGCTTATAATAACTCAGGTGATGCAAAAAGTAATTTACAAGATTATAAAGGCGCTATAACTGACTACAGTAAGGCAATAGAAATTAATACAAATTATGCAGACTATTATTTCAATAGAGGGATTGCGAAAATAAATTCAGGGCAAAAAGAAAGTGGATGTTTAGATTTAAGTAAAGCAGGAGAATTAGGTTTAGGAAAAGCTTATGATAAAATTAAAGAACAATGCCTTGTCAATACACAAAGTTCAAATCCTTCTATTAATTCAATCGCTATGATTGAAAAGAACGGCATCTATGAAATTCCAATTATCATTAATCGTACTTTAAGAATTAATTTCATTTTTGATGCAGGAGCTTCTGATGTATCCATTTCAGCCGATGTTGCATTAACATTAATAAGGACAGGCACGGTCACCGATAAAGATTTTATTGGCACAGAAACATACAAATTTGCTGATGGCCCTATAGCAAAGAGTAGAGTATTTATCATAAAAGAGCTTCAAATTGGGAATAAAATTATTACTAATGTAAAGGTTTCTATTTCAAATTCCTTACAAGCACCTTTATTGCTCGGTCAAAGTGCCTTAAATAGGTTTGGGAAAATCACAATTGACTATAAGAATAAAGTAATTCATTTTGATGACTGAGGGGATTTTTACCCCTGTCAGCCGAGATTCCTTCCTTAATGAAGCACCTCCGCTTCAATAAAAGCTCATGAAAGGTATGTCGTACAAGAGTGCGACGCAACAATGTTATATCAGGGAATTGAGGCTAGGTCCAAAAAAGTTCTCTAAAATCTGTCCAATTCTGCCTGTTTCCCCTTATCTTTGCCGCCCGAAAAAGAAAACTCTCTTTTTCAGACATTTCCCACAAGGCTCAACAAGTGTCTATCTTTTTAGACCGCCAGTAGGGAGTAACTAAAAACAGTTATGTAATGCCAAAGGTTAAAACCAACAGCAGCGCCAAGAAGCGCTTTAAAGTTACCGGTTCAGGTAAGATCATGTTTCAAAAAGCTTTTAAACGTCACATCTTAACCAAAAAATCTAAAAAACGCAAGCGTAATATGCGTAAAGATGGTATGGTTAGTGATGCCAATATGCATTTTGTAAAAAGATTATTGGGGCTGAAATAAGCTTCCCGGAAAATTTCAACATTAACTTTAAACTAATTAAGATATGCCACGTTCAGTAAATGCAGTAGCCAGCAGGGCCCGCCGCAAAAGAATATTAAAAGCTGCCAAAGGATATTATGGTAAGCGTAAAAATGTATATACCGTTGCTAAAAACGTAATGGAAAAAGGCTTAACATACAGTTATGTTGGCCGTAAATTAAAAAAGCGTGAATACCGTACTTTGTGGATTGCACGTATTAATGCAGCTGTAAGGGCCGAGGGAATGACCTACAGTGAATTCATTAATAAATTGAGTGTTAAGAAAATTGACCTGAACCGCAAGGTGCTGGCCGACCTGGCAATGAATGAGCCGGAAACATTTAAGAAATTAGTAGAGTCAGTAAAATAAAAACCAGCTAAATTTATATAAACCGGGGTGATCATTTCGCACCGGTTTTTTTATTACCTCACCCCAGAGGAGAGGGAGCAGCGTGTTCTGGCGCAGGGAGTATTAAACCGGCCAAAGAAATTTACTTTGAGAAAAAGTGATTCTGTTACATTTGTAAAAATATTCTTTCATTTCAATTAAGCGAACAGTAAATGGATAATACCTACAACGACCTGGTGCATCAAACCTTTAATTTTCCACAGGAAGATTTTAAAGTTAAGAATGAATATTTACAATATAACGACCTCGATATTAAAGCGCTGATCGATAAACATGGTACGCCATTAAAACTTACCTACCTGCCTAAAATTGGTATGCAGATCAATAAGGCAAAAAAAATGTTTGCCAGTGCTTTTAAAAAACATAAGTACGAAGGAGAATATAATTACTGTTATTGCACCAAGAGTTCTCACTTTTCTTTTATTGTGGAGGAAGCATTGAAAAATGAAATTCACCTCGAAACCTCTTATGCTTATGATATTGACATTGTAAAAAAATTGTACGCTAAAAGAAAGATCACCAAGGATACTTTTGTTATCTGCAATGGGTATAAGCAAAAACCATATACCACCAGGATCGCCGGGCTTCTAAACAGCGGGTTTAAAAATGTGATTCCTATTTTAGATAATGTAGATGAACTGCGGGCTTATATAAAATCAGTTAAGGTTCCATTCAACCTTGGTATTCGTGTGGCTGCTGATGAAGAACCGAATTTTCCATTTTATACTTCAAGGCTGGGTATCCGTGCAAAGGACATACTTGAATTTTATGTAGATAAAATAGAAGGTAATGAGCACCGCTTTCAGCTGAAAATGCTGCACATCTTTTTAAACAAAGGCATTAAAGATGATATTTATTACTGGAGTGAATTGAATAAAGTAATTAACCTGTATTGCCAGTTAAAAAAGATATGTCCCGAACTTGATTCAATAAATATCGGTGGCGGATTTCCTATAAAACATTCGCTGGGTTTTGAGTACGATTACCAGTTCATGATCAATGAAATTGTACGCAATATAAAATTGGCCTGCAAACGAAGTAAGGTTCCAATGCCACATATCTTTACTGAATTTGGAAGTTATACTGTGGGAGAAAGTATGGCCCATATTTATAGTGTGATTGGCCAGAAGATGCAGAATGATAAGGAAACCTGGTATATGATCGATTCTTCTTTTATAACTACATTGCCCGATACCTGGGGTATTGGCGAAAAATTTTTAATGTTGCCAATCAATAAATGGGATAATGAATATCACCGGGTGGTATTGGGTGGCATAACCTGCGATAGCCATGATTATTACGACAGTGAAGAACATATTAATGAAGTGTTTTTACCCAAACTTGGTAATGGCGAGCCGTTATATGTTGGGTTCTTTCATACCGGTGCATACCAGGACCAGATAAGCGGTTATGGCGGTATCAAGCATTGCCTGATACCTTCACCAAAGCATATTATTGTTGGGCATGATAAGAATGGGAAATTGACAGACTGGGTGTATGCAAAAGAACAAACTGCACAAAGCATGTTAAAGATATTAGGGTATAAATAATTAAAAATTTTTTTATGAAAAGATCGCTTGTTTTTTTATTGCTGCTGAATTTCACAATAGCAGTTAATGCACAGTCGGCAGAAGATTCTGTGAAAACAGTTGTCAATAAATTATTTGAGGCAATGAAAACAGGCGATGCTGTTTTATTGAAAAGCACTTTTGCTGATAGTGCAATTTTGCAAACTATAGGAAGGAGTAAAGAAGGTAATGTGGTTATACAAAATGAAGTCGTTGCCGATTTTATAGATTTTGTCAGCAAACAACCAAAGGGCGCTGCAGACGAACGCATAGTTTTTGACATGATAAAAATTGATGGCCCCTTAGCTATAGTGTGGACACCTTATAAATTTTACTTTAATGGTACTTTCAGCCATTGCGGTGTTAATTCATTTCAGCTGGTTAAAATAAATAACGATTGGAAGATTCAATACTTAATTGACACCAGGAGACGAAAGGGCTGTGAATAAAAAGAGCCTTTCCAAGACTGGGAAGGCCGTTGCTACCTGTTTGGCAGCCAAACCAACTGTATACTCATTATGAAAAACTATTGCCTTACTGAATCGTAATTTCTTTAGTTCCGTTCTTAACTTCTTCTTTTTTAGGAAGATCCAGTTTTAAGATACCGTTTTCATACTTTGCCGTAATGTTTGTGGCATCAATCTTTTCATCAACTGTGAAGCTGCGTTTAAAAGACCTGTAGCTGAATTCTTTCCGGATCATTTTTTCATTTTCAGATCTTACTTCTTCCTTTTTCTCTGTGCTGATAGTTAAAATCCTGCCATCTAATTTTACATTAAAATCAGCTTTGTCCATTCCGGGTGCAGCCAGCTCAATGTGATAAAGATCATTTTTTTCAACAATGTTCACCGGAGGAAAATTCAATACATCTTCCCTCATTGTCTTGCCAAAAGTTGCAGGCAGTTCATTAAATAATTCATTCATTAATCCATCAAAGGATTTGTTGATCGGGTTGTTAACTTTTACAAGTGTCATAGCTATTATTTTTTAAGATTTAAGTTTTTTGATTACAAGACCAATTCGTCAAATGATGTTCCAACCCAATTTTTTGCGACAATATTTCCAAACCGAAAATAATTTGAAGCCATTCTGGCTGTTATTAGGAATTGCCAATGCCATAATTTCCGTTTAAACCAATTTCGAGATTGGGAAATGTATTGCAATGCTTCAATGTTATTAAGAAGAACTCCGTAATTTTGCTTTATTATCAAATAAAAAGAGAAATATGTATCCGGAAGAAATTGTAATCCCAATGAAAGAAGAGTTAACAGAAAATGGCTTTTCTGAATTGTTAACTGCTGAAGCTGTTGAAAATAAACTTGCTGAAAAAGGCACTACACTGGTAATGATAAACTCTGTTTGCGGTTGCAGTGCAGGAACAGCCCGTCCGGGAGTTTTGATGGCAGTTCATAATACTACAAAAAAGCCTGATCATATAACTACCAGCTTTGCAGGTTTTGATATTGAAGCTGTAAATAAGTTAAGGGAACATTTGATGCCTTACCCGCCATCTTCACCGGCCATAGCTTTGTTTAAAGATGGAAAACTGGTTCATTTTATTGAGCGCCATAATATCGAAGGCAGAAGTGCCCAGATGATCGCACAAAATCTGATCGGTGCTTTTGAACAATATTGCAATTAAATAAATGTAAATGCTCTATTTAAACCTCTTGCTTCACGCAGGAGGTTTTTTGTTTTCATTACGTTGATTTATTGAATATATTGCAGTCCTATTTTTTATAAATACCAACTTAGCCGATGTATCCCAATTTATATTATGTATGTAAAGACTTGTTTGGAGTTGAATGGAATGCTTTAAGTTTTTTAAATACATTCGGTTTGATGGTTGCTATGGGTTTTGTAACTGCAGCCATTGTATTAAGTAAAGAATTACAACGTAAGGAAAAGCTGGGCTTATTATCTCCGAGAGAAGAAATGATAATTGTTGGCAAACCTGCTTCTATTAGTGACCTGGTCATTAATGCACTGGTTGGTTTTATTTTCGGGTATAAAATATTCGGGCTTTTCTTCAGTAAACCGGAAGGGGTTAATCCTCAGGACTATATTTTTTCTGGTGAGGGAAATATTCTAGGAGGGCTGTTGCTTGGTGGATTATTGGCAATACTGAAATGGAGGGATAAGAATAAACAAAAATTAAAAGAACCGGAAAGGCGTAATGTACGCATCTGGCCACATGACAGGGTGGGAGATATTATCATCCTTGGTTTGATCTTCGGGATACTTGGTGCAAAGTTGTTTGATAACCTGGAAAACTGGAGTGAATTTATTAAAGACCCTGTTGGAAGAATATTTTCGGCAAGTGGACTTACTTTTTATGGGGGATTGATCTTGGCAGCCATTGCCATTTGTTGGTATGCATCAAAAAAAGGAATAAAAGTCATTCACCTGGTTGATGCTGCCGGATTAGCATTGCTGCTTGCTTATGCAGTTGGCCGTATTGGATGCCAGGTTTCCGGTGACGGTGATTGGGGTGTTTTTAACAGTGCATATGTAGTTGATTCAACCGGTAAAGTTGTGGAAGCCGGTCCGGGTGATTTTCAAAAGAGCCTGGAAAAAAATTCCACTTATTATCTCAATGGTAGTGTTGTAGAAAAGGTTGGCCCGGGGAAGGATAGCATAATTTATGTAACAGACCGTACATACGAAAGCCTGGATAAAGTTCCTCACAGATCATTTAAAGCACCTTCATTTTTACCTGTTTGGATGGTTGCATATACTTATCCACAAAATGTAAATAAGGATGGCGTGAAAATAACCGGGTGTAAGGATGAGCATTGCCGGGCTTTACCGCAACCTGTTTTTCCTACTCCTTTTTACGAAACCATTGTATGCACCCTGTTATTTATTATCCTTTGGGCAATTCGTAAGCGGATAACAGTGCCGGGTGTAATGTTTGGTATCTACCTTATTTTAAATGGCCTGGAACGATTTACTGTGGAATTGATCCGGGTAAATAATACCTACCCTGTATTTGGGTTTCACCCTACCCAAGCTGAAATTATCTCTGCTGGACTCGTTTTAGCAGGGATTATCCTGATCATTATCGTTAAAAGACGGAGTTCAGTTGATAATTAAGGCTACAGCCTGAATATTTTCCCCTTCGAATTTGAATGTAACTTTTCCTCCTAAGGGTGCGTATATAAGGATATGACCAAATATCCTTGAAATTTACCGTTCAATATAAAACAATGTACTATGTAAAACAAAGTACCTACTTTTGTGAAGTAGTTATTAAAGTATAGAACTACAGATTTTATAGCCATTTAAAACAAAAAGTATAGCCATGAAACAATTTTTCAGCCTGCTGGCTGCTATGAGCATCGCCATATGCAGTTATGCCCAAACCGGGGGTAAAGTAACCGGTAGTATTAAGGATGGAGGTAATCAGAAGATCATTGATGCCGCATCTGTTTCGCTCTTAAGAGCAAAAGATTCCAGTCTTGTAAAAGTTGCAGTAACCGATAAGGACGGCAACTTCTCCTTCGAAAACTTAAAGGACGGTAATTATTTAGTATTGGCAACATCAGTTGGGCATACTAAATCTTACAGTACTTCATTTACAATTGCTGCCGATAAATTATCAGCGAATGTTGGTGTTCTGCAGCTTGTTCCTGCTGAGAAATCTTTAAAAGAGGTGTCGGTAACCGCAAAAAAACCATTAATTGAAAGGAAGCTTGACAGGACCATTGTTAATGTAGAGGCTTCCATTACAAGCGCAGGTAATACTGCCCTGGAAGTATTAGAAAAAGCACCGGGCATTTCTGTTGATAAAGATGGAAATATAAGTCTGAAAGGGAAGTCGGGTGTGATCGTTTATCTTGACGGACGTCCCAGTTATTTAAGCGGACCAGACCTGGCAAACATGTTACGTAACATGACCGCTGCACAGTTGGACCAGATCGAGATCATGACCAATCCTCCTGCAAAATATGATGCAGCGGGTAATGCAGGTGTAATAAACATCAAAACCAAAAAGAACAAACAGTTTGGCTACAACGGTAGTATAACCAGTGGTTATACACAAGGCAGGTATGCCCGTTTTAACGAAGCAGTAAGCTTTAATTACCGTAATCAAAAAGTAAACTTCTTTTCTAATTTTAATTATAACCGCAACCACAAGGGAGAAGATCTTTATATAACAAGGAATTTCCGTGAAGCAACAACCAAAGAGATCAAATCTATTTTTGATCAAACATCAAAAATGGAAAACCAGCGCCATTATTACAATGCTAAGATCGGAGCTGATTTCACGCTTTCCAAAAAAACAACATTGGGTGTGGTATTGAACGGATTTTATAATCCAAGTAAATGGCAAAGCACAACAAACACATCTATTTATGACCCTAATTATGTGTTGACGAATAAGACAGCCGCCTATACTGAAAATAATGAAAAGTGGAAGAATTTCAGCAGCAATGTAAACTTCCGTACTGTCTTAGATTCGGCAGGGCAGGAGATTACAGCAGACCTGGATTATATCCAATACAAATCAACAAGCGAACAGCCACTTACAAGTTATTATTATGATAACATAGGTAACCTTACCCAGACCCCTGATGTATTGAATGGGACATTGCCATCTAATATTAAGATATATAGTGGTAAGGTTGATTATACGCTTCCATTGAAAAAGGGTGCAAAGTTTGAAGCTGGAATTAAATCAAGTTATGTAAAAACAGATAACAACGCAGTATACGACAGTTTAAAAACCGGGTACTCTGTTTTAGACAGTAGCCGCAGTAATCATTTTATTTATGATGAAAATATTAATGCTGCTTATGTAAACTACAGCAGGCCATTAGGAAAAAAATGGAGTGCACAGTTTGGTTTGCGTTTAGAAAATACAAATGCAAATGGAATTTCAAAAGGATACACTTATAATACTGTAAGTAACAAATTTGTGTACACAGAAACTAAATTTAAAAGAACTTACTCTCAGTTATTCCCAACAGTTTACCTGCAATATACAGCCAACGAAAAAAATCAGTTCGTTATCAATTATGGCAGAAGGATTGAAAGACCTGATTACGAGGATATGAACCCCTTTGTTCATTTTCTTGACAGATATACTTTTGAACAGGGTAATCCAAACTTAAGTGCACAGTTTGCACATAATATCGAACTGAGCCATACTTATAATGGTTTCCTTACCACAACGCTTAACTATTCAAATACCAACAATATTATTCAGCAGGTACTTGAACAAAATGATGTAACTAATGAAACCTTTATCAAAAAAGCCAATATAGCAAAGAGAGAGCAATTTGGATTAGCTGTTAGTGCCAATAAATCTATTACAAAATGGTGGACTGCAAATATCTATGCAAATGTTTACAATAACCATTTTACCGGAAAGGTGAATAACGATGATATTTCAATTGGGGTAACCACTTTTATGACACAGGTTCAGCAACAATTTAAATTTGGCAAAGGCTGGGGAGCTGAATTGAGTGGTTTTTACCGTGGCAAAGGCCTGGAAGGTGTGATCTACATTAAACCAATTGTACAGGTGAATGCTGGTTTAAGCAAACAGGTATTGAAAAATAAAGGCAGCATTCGTTTAAATGTTCGTGATATTTTTGCCGGAGGAGTTTTTAAAGGGTACAGCAAATACGGAACAGTGGATGCTAATTTTAAAAATGTAAATGATAGCCGTGCTGTCAGCCTGAGCTTCACTTATCGTTTTAATAAAGGTAAACTGAAAGCAACCAGCAGCAGAAGAACAAGTGGGGCAAGTGATGAGCAGAACCGGGTTAAAAGCGGTAATTAAGCCTAAGCAGTAGTTTGGATAAATAAAGAAAGAAGTGGTTCTTTTTGTAAAAACCTGTCGCCTTTGTGCGATAGGTTTTTTACTTTTGAAAAAAATACAACTATGCCATCATTTGACCTTGTTAGCAAAGTAGACCTGCAAACCTTAGATAATGCAATCAATACTGTAAGCAAAGAAATCACTAACCGGTTTGATTTTAAAGGCTCACACGTAGTTATTGAGCTGAATAAAAAAGAGTTTAAAGTAAACCTGGAAGCCGATAGTGAAATGAAGATTGGCCAGATCATTGATGTGATGATAAGCCGGAGTATGAAACAGGGACTTGCAGCCGAAATCTATGACCTAAGCAAAGAACCTTTTCAAAGTGGAAAAGTGGTGAAAAAAGAAATTATAGTAAGAAATGGTATCAAACAGGAAGATGCCAAAAAAATAGTAAAGCTGATCAAAGACAGCGGATTAAAGGTTCAGGCAGCAATAATGGACGATATTATACGGGTTACGGGTAAAAAAATTGACGATCTGCAGGAAGTTATCCAGGCTTCAAAGAGCTGGGGGCTCAATATTGCCCTTCAATTCATCAACATGAAGAGCTAAATATGCAAATTTTTGATGTTTCAACTGTGAAAGTTCACTAAAATGCCCTAAATTTGCAGCTTTGAATAACTGTACGGCAAAACCCGTACGCAAAACGATAACAAATTATGAAACAAGGAATTCACCCCGGTAATTACAGGTTAGTTGTTTTTAAGGACATGAGTAACGGAACCCAGTTTTTGAGCCGTTCAACAGCCGAATCAAAAGAAACAGTTACTTATGAAGATGGTAAAGAATACCCGGTAGTTAAACTGGAGATATCTAATACTTCTCACCCTTTCTATACCGGTAAAAATGTACTGGTAGATACAGCAGGACGTATTGACAAATTCAACAAGCGGTACGAAAAAAAGGCAAAATAATTTAATTTAGATCATTATCTTTATTTAAAGTTTGTTTTTCATGGCTATACTTTAAGTCCCTTCGGTTCTCCGGGGGGATTTTTATTTTTAGTAGTTTTACCCATGCAAAAGATAATCTTTACAGAAGAATATTGTAAACCGGAGAACCTCCATCCTTTTACTTATACCCGTCATATACAGGATATCCGTATCGGCATTTTAACCATCCGTGAAAAATGGGAATTGCATTTAAAAATTTCTTCAGCAGATAAATGGGAAGACCATTACCTGGATAATAAACAATCTATAAAAATAGAAAAAGGTATTGGCAAAAATGATTATGTGCTTATACATGCCAATGTATTGCCAACAAAACCGATCATCAGTAAAATAAAGAAATTGCAGCATGGCGAATTTCTTTCATCAGGCAAGGAAGGTGGAATGGCATATAAGTTTTCGCAGAAAGAAGTTTTGGGACTACACAAAATAAAGATCAATCACTCCATTGATTACAGGGGAGATCTAAAAGTGATTCGTTACCCCTGGCAAATTTTCCAGTTAAACGATTGGGCCTTACGGGAAGATTTTGAAGTAATAACTGCAAAACGAAAAACTAAACCCATTTCTAAAACTAATAAACTGGTAAACCCTGCTAATATCTTTATGGAAGCAGGGGCAAAGGTTGAACATTGTATCTTAAATGCTACCGAAGGCCCCGTTTATATTGGAAAAAATGCGATGATAATGGAAGGCAGTATGCTAAAAGGCCCGGTAGCTATATGTGAAGGAGCTGTTGTTAAAATGGGTACTAAAATATATGGTGCTACTACGGTGGGCCCTTTTTGTACTGTAGGTGGGGAGATAAAGAATTCTGTTTTATTTGGCTTCAGTAATAAAGCACACGATGGTTATTTAGGAGATAGCGTGTTAGGGGAATGGTGTAATCTTGGGGCAGGTACTACCAACAGTAATGTAAAAAATAATGCCGGTGAAGTAAAGTACTGGGTTGATGCTGATAAAAAAGAAATGAGTGCCGGAACCAAAGGAGGTATGTTGATGGGGGATTATTCAAAAGCAGCTATAAACACTTCTTTCAATACGGGTACAGTGGTTGGTGTTTGTTGTAACGTGGTTACACCCGGCCTTACCCCCAAACTAATTCCGAATTTTTCGTGGGGTGCCGATGGAATTACAAAGTATAAACTGAATAAGGCTTTATTGGATATTGACAACTGGAAAAAATTAAAAGGATTAACCATAACTGAAGACGAAAAACAAATTTTGACAGATATTTACAAACTATATTAAAACCTGACTAACTATGCGTAAACAAATTGCTGCAGCAAACTGGAAAATGAATTTAACACTGCCACAGGCAGAATCACTGATGAATGAACTAATGAGTACACCTCATGAACTCAAAGAAAACCAGGAAGCTGTTTTTGGAGTTCCCTTTCCATACCTTCTCAATGTAAAAAATAAATTAGCGGGTAAGAAAGGAGCTTTTGTTGCAGCCCAAAACTGTTATGATAAAAAAAGCGGTGCCTACACCGGGGAAGTAAGTGCAGAAATGCTAAAAAGCATAAATGTAGATTATGTAATACTGGGACATAGCGAACGCAGAGAATATTTTAATGAAAGCCATGCAATGCTTGCAGCAAAAATTAATATTTGTTTAGAGAATGGATTGAAACCCATTTTTTGCTGCGGAGAACCTTTAGCTATCAGAGAAGCAGGAAATGAAAACAGCGTTGTAGAAACACAATTAAAGGAAAGCCTGTTTCATTTAACGGCAGATCAGGTGACAGGTTTTGTAATTGCCTATGAACCCATCTGGGCTATCGGCACAGGAAAAACAGCGAGCAATGAGCAGGCTCAACAAATGCATGCACACATAAGGAGTGTGATGGCAAAACAATATGGAGCAGGAGTCGCAAACAGCATTTCTATTCTTTATGGAGGAAGTGTAAAAGCCAATAATGCAAAAGATATATTTGGTCAGCCCGATGTGGATGGGGGACTGGTTGGTGGAGCCAGCCTGGTTGCAGCAGATTTTGCGGCTATTATTAACAGTTTAAAATGAAAATCATAAAGAAGCTGATTTACTGTTCGCAAAAGCAAAACTGATATCCGCCTCATTAAAGTCATTCAGTTTTTCAAGATCAAGAACAGTTCTTTTACCGGTAGAATTCCGGTGATACATGGGAACAAATTTAGCGCCTACCACCACTTCCTTTATGGTATAAGAACTCCTGTCAACTACTGTATTACTGAACATATCGTCGAAGGCTTTTATGAATATAATTATCTCTCCGTTCGCACTGGCATAATCTTCTGGTGTGAAATTATATAACGGACTGTTTTCAGTAATGGGATGAACAATTGTCCAGTTAAGGGTAAGTGCATTGGCTCTGTCAAACTCCAGTTCCAGTGGAAAAAATTTGTTGACCATTTTCCCATTCTCTTCTATCACCATTCCAAGGGTAACCTTTGCTTCCGCATCAGTAAGTGTGGTATTCTTATAAGGCGCTACTCTTATCATTAAAGCTATAATGTCTTTATAAGGTGCAATGAGGGCATTGTCTGAAAACTTAAGATATGCAGTAGGCTTACTGAACCGGCCATAAAATAGACCGGTGGCAATGGCAAAACTAAGTAACCCTACCAATGCTTCAGTTGCAGCAATAGAACTGGTTAAAAATCCCTTGGGGCTTATATGTCCATAACCAACAGTTGTAAATGTTTGTGCACTGAAAAAATAGGCAGAACCAAATTTTTCCAAATCAGATTGGCTTGTAATACCATTTAAATATTCTACACCAACAAAATAATAGATACATGCAAAAACAAAGTTGATAAGGATATAAAAAGAAAAAAGAATGACAAGAAATTTCCATCTTGGCATGGCCAGCATCGTATGATACCAACTGATACGCTCTAAAAAACCAACTCCCCGGATTTCAATGTTGGGGTTACCGTCTTTATTTACAAAGCGTCCGCCATAATCAGAAGCGTTTGTTCCAAAACCGGTGTTGATCTCTGTTTTGGCTTTCGAATTTATCTTACGCAGTAATGCCATAAACCAGCGGCCAATTGTTTTTTATTTTTTACTGGACTATTCAGCTAAATTTGACCTGCTCAAATATATGATTTTGACCGCAGATTATTTTTCGAACATCATCATTTACCGGTATGCAGGCAGGTAGAACCTTATTTCAAAGCTTATTGTGGCGGGGCCTGTATTATGTTACAGTCTTTATTATTAATATTTTAATTGCACGCCATTTCCAGGCAGCCACAAGCGGAACCATTTATTATATCACGAGTGTTTATTCTTTTATCTCTCTCTTTGTAAGTTTTAGTATCGAATCGGGGATCACTTACTTTGCCGCCAATGAAAAGATCGCAATAGATAAACTGTTTAGCTTTTCTGTACTATGGTCACTTATTATGGGGTTTATTGTTTTTTGCCTGGTCCTTTTTTTTATTAAAGATTCCCCAGCAGGAATTAGCAAACAACTTTTGCTTGTTTCTGCTATATCTGTTATTTGCAGCGATCTGCTTATTGCTTATAGTACGGGAATATTTTATGCAAAAAATAATTTTCTGCTGCCTAACCTGGTAAATATTATCAGTACTGTTATCCTCATCATTTTACTGCCCTATAATGGCCATTCTATAATTCCTGCAATTAATGATGGTAATTATTTCTACATCTATTTTAGTTCCTTTTTACTGCAGGGAATTTGTTTGGCATTCATACTCTATTTAAAATATGTGCCAATCAGGATACCCAGGTTTTTATCAATGCAGGATTTTCGTTTATTATTTCGTTATTGCATGATGGCTTACCTGGCAAATATCATTTTCTTTCTTTTATACCGTATTGATTACTGGTTTGTTGAAAAATATTGTACAGCAGTGCAACTGGGCAATTATGTACAGGTTTCAAAACTTGCACAGCTGTTTTTTATCCTTCCTACAATCCTCGCCAGCGCTGTTTTTCCTTTAACAGCAGGTGGACAAAAAGAAAAGGTGAATAGTTTATTGACAATGTTGTCGAGGAGTATCTTTTGGGCATATGCTGTGACCTGCCTGCTGTTGATGCTTATTGGCAAATGGTTATTCCCTTTTGTTTTTGGTACTGATTTTACAGGAATGTATCAACCTTTTTTATTGCTGGTACCAGGCATTTTATCTTTATCAGGCTTGTTTACATTAACGGCATATTATGCCGGTAAGAATAAAATAAAAGTAAATATCATCGGCTCATTACTTGCACTGGTGGTTATTATAGCTGGAGATAGTATTTTTATACCCATGTATGGGATCAATGCGGCGGCTTTTATCAGCAGCATTGGGTACATTGTATACCAGGTTTATATTTTGATGATCTTTAATAAAGAATATAAAACACAGGTAAGTGATTTCTTTATTTTTAAGATATCAGACTGGCAAAACGTAAAAAAAATGGTTTCAGCTTATTTTAAAAACTAACATGAAGGTTTCCAGTAACGATATTTATATAAACGGAGAATACTTTAAAAATAATCCGGAATGGGATGTTCAGGATGCTCCCTGGAAGGTTGCTATTATTTATGAGTTGCTCCAAAAAAATAAAATTCAACCTGCAGAAGTAATAGAAGTGGGTTGTGGGGCAGGAGCTAACCTGGTTGAATTAGCCAAAGCAGACAGTAACATAAAAAAACTAAGTGGATATGATATTTCACCCCAGGCCATTGAACTGGCTCTGAAGAATTCAACAGAACGTGTTGGATACTTTAATAAGGACCTGCTTGCACAAAGTGAGGTATCTGCAGATCTATTACTGGTGATTGATGTGATAGAACATGTTGATGATTATTATGGGTTCCTCAGAAAATTAAAATCAAAGGCCCGTTATTTTATTTTTCATATTCCTTTAGACATCTCCGGGAGAACAATATTGAAACCTCATGTGATGCAGCAACAGCGCCAATCAGTGGGGCATATTCATTATTTCACAAAAGAAATGGTTGAATGGGCGCTGCAGGATACCGGCTACACAATAATAGATTGGGCTTATACTAAGCCTGTTGTTGATATCGAGCCGGCAGGTTCTTTTAAACGATGGGTTAAAAAAACACTTAGAAATTTTTCCTTTGCAATAAATAAAAACTGGAGTGTAAAAAAATGGGGTGGTTATTCAGTAATGATCCTGGCTAAATAATATTTTATTGAAAAATGTACTTTGGTTAGCAAGTTGGTATCCAAACCGGGCGGATAATTTTGATGGTGATTTCATTCAGCGCCATGCTAAGGCTGTGTCTGGCTTTTGTAAAGTACATGTGATTTATGTTGTTAAGGGCAGAGACCGGTTAGCTAAAACAGCTGTTGAGGAAAAAGTGACCGGTAATCTTATTGAACAAATCATTTACTATAAGTCAATTCAAACAGGTTTTAAACTACTGGATAAATTCTTTTCTCAGCAAAAATATAACCACCTGTACAGGGAAGCTATTACCAGGTACATTAATACAAAAGGTAAGCCCGATTGTGTACATGTACACGTAGCGCTGAAAGCAGGCCTGGCTGCTTTATGGGTAAAAAAGAAATGGGGCATCCCTTTTATCATAACTGAACACTCCACAGTTTATTTACCGGAAGCAGATGAACGCATTGAAAATTTTCCAGCGTTATACCGGAACTGGCTGCAACAAATAATGAGAAGTGCAACCATTGTAACTGTCGTTTCAGACCATTTGGGAAGAGCCATTCAAAAGCATTTTTCTTTTGTTAAATATATTGTGGTACCCAATGTAGTGGATACAACCATTTTTTTTCCTGCTCCAAAACAGGTTAATGATGAACTTCAGTTGATCCATGTATCCAACATGAACTATCAAAAAAATACCAGGGCCATTTTACAGGCAATGCAGTTATTAAAGCAAAATAATGTGGCATTTAAAATGGAACTATTTGGCCCTGCAAATGTAGTACTGAGTGAGCTGATCATTAACCTGGGCCTGCAAAAAGAGGTAAGTTTAAAAGGAGAGGTGCAACAACCCGAATTGGCAAAAGCAATGCAGCGATCGGATGTACTGGTATTATACTCCCGATATGAAACTTTTGGCTGTGTGTTGGTAGAGGCCAATGCCTGTGGTATTCCTGTGGTGGTCAGTGATATTGAAGTATTTCATGAGATAATTCAGGAAGGCAATAATGGAATTTACGTAAAAGGAAATGATCCTGTTGCATTGGCTGAAAAACTGATTGCTTTTGTTAAGAAGAAAAATGAGTTTGATAAAAATAAGATCGCTGAAACAGCGTCAGCTAAATATAATTTTAAGAAAGTAGGGCAGCAGTTTATTGACTTGTATAATAAAGTATCTGCTCGCTAAAGAATAAAAACTTCAGGCTTTTCTTCTTGAGTTAAGCATATAAGCCAAGCCTGCCAAAGGCCCAATTGCCAGGAATAAAAAAATGAACCTTCCATTAACAAACCTGGATAGATAGCTAAGCAATTCAATACTGATAATGGTTATAGAGAAACCGATACAGGTAACTATGGTAAGAGAAGTTCCTTTTATTTGTGCAGTTGCACTTTGAGCCACTAACGTAGAAAATAAAGGTGAATCTGCAATTACTGCCAATCCCCAAAAAATTAAAAACGCAAGGAATGGAATTGCAGGAAGATAAAAAGCAAGGGGAGATGCAATACAACAACAGCCCGATAAAAGTAAAGCAATAAAAGCTGTTTTTTTAACTCCAAACAGTTGTGAAAGATAACCACTTGCAATGCAGGCTAAGCCTCCACCTGCAATTATTAAAAAAGACAAAACCGGGATATTGAAATTTTCATGAGGATGAAGATTCCTATAAGTTATTAATAGGATGGGAACAAAGGCCCAAAATGTATACAACTCCCACATGTGTCCAAAATAACCAAAAGCAGCAGAACGAAAAGTGGAGTTCTTAAAAATACTGAACAGGGCTTTAAAATTTAAAGACTGCCCCTTTTTCTGATGGGGTCCGTCAGGAACCAGTAACAACATTAATATCCCGCCAACAATACATAACCCCGAAGTAGAGATTAAAACCATTTTCCATGGCAGTGCAGATGTGAAGCTTTTAAGTAAATGTGGAAATGCAGTACCCACCACTAAGGCTCCCACCAAAAAACCAAGTGCTTTTCCTAATCCTTTTTCAAAATGATCGGATGCAATTTTCATCCCTACCGGGTAAATTCCTGCTAAAAAAAAGCCCGTTAAAAAACGCAATACTAACAGACTGGTTATATTTTGTTCCCCCACAGTAATACTTAGATTTGATAAGGCACCCAGAATTGCACTTATAAAAAAAACACGGGATGGTGAAAAACGGTCGGCTATCATTAAAGCACCATAAGTTAATGTGCCAATAATAAATCCGGATTGAACTGCCGAAGTAATATGGCCCAATGCAGCCTCAGTAAGATCAAGATATTTAGCCAGGTCAGTAAGAATAGCATTACCGGCAAACCAGAGAGAGGTGCACAGAAACTGGGCAATAACAATTATTGGCAAAACCAGGCCGGTTTTCTTTTTCATTAGCAGCTGGCAAATAAATTGATTTAAAATTAGCGCTTATCACTAAATAGAGTGCAATTATTTATAATCATATCTAAATGTTACTTTCGCAAAATATTTTTAACCAAAACGATTTAGAAAATGAGTGAAGCAAAACTAACACAGGGCGAAATTCATACCAAAAAGGGAGTAATGAAATTTGAATTATATGATGATGATGCACCTATTGCTGTTGCCAATTTTAAAAAATTGATCACCGAAGGATTTTATAACGGGCTTACATTTCATCGTGTTATTCCTGACTTTATGATACAGGGTGGTTGCCCGACGGGTACAGGTTCGGGGGGACCGGGCTATACCATAAACTGTGAATTGAAGGGTACCAAACAGATCCATGACCGTGGTGTTATGTCCATGGCACATCGGGGCCTAAATACAGGCGGCTCACAATTTTTTATTTGTCATAACAGGTCAAACACAAAACATCTTGACGGGGTTCATACCTGTTTCGGAAAAATTATTGATGAGATTGATATTATTGACGATATCAGGGGAGGAGACATTATGGAGAAAGTGAACCTTTTGTAACTAAAAATATTTCCTCAGGTTACCATTACATTTTAAATAATAAAATTCCTTATGCAAACCCAGGTTTACATAAGGAATTAATTCTTTCTTCTTAAATTGTCTGTTTTACCAGGCCAGGTAAGCAATTAGTGCCATAGCAGCATAATAGCCGGCAATAATTCCAATAGCTGTTAACACATCTGTGAGAACAGGTGAATAGAACTTTTTCATAACCTACGATTAAAAATTGATTAAAAAATTAATTGAAGGCTTTCGTAAAATACCGGATAGATGAAAAGAGTTGATTTTTTGGGGGGAGTATTGTCAGAGGTGTAGGATCGGGTGCAAGATAGAAATAATAATTTGTTTGTGCAAGCATTCTTCAAAAAAAACTGCAGCAATATCAGTGCATAAACACCCACTTTTAAAGCCTTATTTTCTCAAAAAATAACGCAAAAGTAAAATGGCCGGCATCATCAGATTACTAAGGGTTTGTCACATTTTTTTCACAATGAAGTAATACGGATAATGCCAATCTGTTATTTTAGTAATTTTAGCCAAATTTAGAGGCTAATCATGTGTAGTTATACAAAACCCTTTTACCTGACCGTATACATCCTGGTATTAAATATTTTTCTTCTTTCTGCTCAGAATACTTATGTAAAAAAATATAATAATTCATTAGTTTTTGCCGGTATTGAAGTTGGTTCAAAAGGTGTAAAAATGAGTTTAGTGGAAGTTGAAAAATCGCCCCTGCAAAACGGGGCATTTAGTGTAATGAAAGATACCACGGTAAATACCGATTTTATTTCTTTCACACAACCAACTTACCAGGCTACGCTTGCTGCATTGAACAGGTTATATGACATGGCAATAAAAGACTACATGATTCCGGCCAACCATGTTTTTACAGCAGTAAGCAGCGGAGTAAATATTCAGGCAGTAAAAGAAAATAAACTTACCTGGGTAGATCAGCTGATCAATGCATTCCGGTTTAATTTTAATGATCCCGAAAGAAAAGTAAGCGTAATTGATGTACATGAAGAGGCCCGTCTTTCTCACCTTGGCATTGTTCCTGATTCAAGGCGGTACAATACTTTTTTAATTGATATAGGAAGCGGAAATACCAAAGGCGGATATTTTCCAAACGGGAATACAAAAAATTTTAAACTTTTTCAATTGAGCTGGGGTACAAAAAGTACCAGCAATGCTGCCGAAAAACGCCTGGATGGAGACAATAGCCTGGATAATTTTGGTACCCAGTTAAAACGTGTGCTTTCCGGTGCAGAAAATACGGAAATTGCATATGCTGTTAATGAAAGTGGTTCTTATCCCATGACTGATAATATAGCTTTCAGCGGAGGTATTGCCTGGTCAGTTGCTACTTTAATGTATCCCGAACTGATCAATAATTCGGTGGTGCCGGTTACCTATGACGAAGTAGTGAATTTCAGTGAAAAATTATTAAAGAACTATGCCACATTATCTGATTATAATATCTTAAAAAATTTAAATGATAAAAGTCTGGATATGGCGGCAATTGAAAAAGAAGTAAAAAGGGTTAACCAGGTATTTGATCAACGGGCTTTGATGGCAGGAACCGGCCTCTTATTGAAGATCATGCGGCAGTTTGAAAGTGTTTATGAAAAAAAGAGTTTTTACCTTGTTAAAAATGGGGCCGTAGGTTGGATCACTGCCTATGTGAACCAAAATTCTTCTAATTAATGTTTATATCAATACTCTCTTTAAACATTCATAAAATCTATATTGTTCACCTATGAGAGATGCCAGGTCATTAATATTACTCCTCGTATCATTATTATTGGTTTTAGTATCATTTGTTTTAATATGGACCTGGGGTTATCGGTTTTATAATAAAAATGATGAGTTCAAGGTAGCTGCAAAAATTGTTATCACAGATTCAAACGCCCTGGCAAACCGCATCAGGGATTCGCTTCAGAAAATATATAATGAAACACTGTATAAATTAGACGCCCAACTTGATTCCACCCTGCTTAACTCAGATTCACTAAAAAAACAACTGGATATTAAACTGGGTGAATTTTACAGGCTAAGTAATGAGATAACAGCTATTTTAAACAGGCGTAATAATAATTACGCTGATTTTAGTATTGCAAAGCGGAAGATAGATGAATTACAAACCAAGGCTGATGACCTGAAAGAAAAGAACCAGGTGGTGGATACAGAAAATAAAAAACTGGGTAATATCCTTGACCAGGTAAAAAAAACAGAGAATAACCCTGATAAGAATGTGAAGCCGGCAAACAGCGAAAATAATGTTGCAACTGAAAAGAATAACCCTGGTGGTTATAATGTTTTTACGGCATCAGAAATGAAGCTTTCAGCAATAACAGTTAACGATGATAAAGAATCAGAAACTTTTTTTGCAGAACAAACCAAAAAACTAGTAGGCGCTTTTACTGTTACAAACAATAACAGCCAACTTAATAATGCTGAAGTAGTGGTAGTTGTACAGCAGCCTGATGGGAATATTTTAAAAAATTCTGAATGGGAATCGGGCTCATTTAATACACCTGAAGGCAAAAAACTTTATTCGTATAAATTGAATTTTAATTATTCAAAAGGAGAACCCAAGCGGCTGTTTTTTTCTTTAAAGGCCTCACAATATCAAAAAGGAAATTATACCATGCAGGTATATTATAACGGAACGATGATTGGTAAAATATTTAAAACACTTTCTTAACAGGCCTGGGTTGCTGTTTTAAACCGCCATCTATTTATAAAATATTCCCACCGACAGGCAAACTGCACAAATAATAATAAGCATAATAATAAGCGGATAGATGAACCGCCACCAGGCTTTAAAACTTACATTGACCAATGCAAGCGAGGGTAATATTAATCCTGTAGGGGTTATAAAACCCATTATTCCCATTCCAAAGATATAGGCATTAACAATTTCTCTTCCAGGCACATTTACCAAAACTGCCAATGCCCCCATGATCGGCATTGTAAGTACCGCCATACCTGATGAGGAGGAAATAAACAAAGTAAACAGCATGTAAAGAAAAAGCATGATAATAATAAATAAGACAGGCGGCATACTACCGGCAAGTTTAGCCGAATAAAATAATATTGAATCGCTGATATGCCCTTCATTTAAAATTACGGTAACACCCCGTGCAACACCTACGATCATTGCTACACTTAATAAACTCTCGGCACCTGTTATAAAGTGTTTGATAAAAACAGATTCTTTTAAACGAAGAATGATGGCAATTAAAATAGAAGAGGTTAAAAACAATGCTGTCATTTCCAATAGCCACCAGTCTAATAAAACCACACCGGCTATCATACCTAAAAATGTAAACAGGAAGATGAGTAATAATAATTTTGTTTTGCCTGATAGTTTAGTATCACTATCAGTTATACTGGCTGTGTTAATTGAAGGATAAAGCGAAACAATTGCACCATCTGTTTTGTAAACTAAAGAAGCTGCCGGGTTGGCTTTAACTTTTTGAGCATACCTGACAATATACCATATGGTAACAGCAGTTGTTATTATAAAAATGATGATCCTTTCATATAACCCATCCGACCAGTTTACACCTGCGGCATTGGATGCTATTATGGTAGAGAAAGGATTTGTAAATGAAGATAGATAGCCGACCTGGGCACCTGCAAAAATTACAGCAACCGGAACCAGCAGGTCGTAACCCGCTGCCAGGAATAAAGGAACCATAACGGGATAAAAAACCAGGGTCTCTTCAGCCATTCCATAAGATGAGCCTGCAAAAGAAAAAAGAAAAGTAAGAATGATGATTAACCAGGCTTCTTTGCCTTTCATGTTATAAGATAATGCAGTCAATCCCCTTACCATGGCGCCTGATTCATTAAAGACATTCATAAAACCACCAATGATCAGGATAAAGAATACAATATCAATAGAATCATAAATTCCTTTTATCGGTGCCTGGAGTATTTCAATAATGCCTTGCCCTTTTTTGTTCATAGTTTGATAAGTTCCCGGAACCGAAACAGGTTTTCTTATAGCACCGCTCTTGAATTTCTCCAGCGAAATTTTAATATCCAGACTATCCAGTGTACGTTGGGTAAAGGGCAATGATGATTCAGCATCTTTTGTGATAAGCTTAAAATAATTCCCTTCTGTATAAGAAAGTCTGCTGTATTGTCCTGCCGGTATAATTACAGTAGCAAGCGCCGCAATTACTATCACAGCCATTAAAATGGTTATGGGGGAAGGCAATTTTCGTTTTGATGCCATAGCTGTCTTTTTCAATGTTGAAAGTAAGTATTTTAATGTTCTTTTTACAGATGTTTTAAAACGGGCTATTTTAGCTAAATGAAAGCAGCTTCTGTCAATGAACTTAAATCAGAATTACATAATACTTCACAAGTGCAGCTGGTGGAATTATGTGTACGGCTGGCTAAATTCAAAAAAGAAAACAAGGAACTGATTACCTACCTGCTGTTTGAAGCATTTGATGAAAACGCGTATATCGAAAACATTAAAACGGAAATGCAGCAACAGTTTGATGAGATCAATACAACCAGTTTATATTTTGTAAAGAAAAGCTTACGAAAAATACTCCGGGTCACTAATAAATATATCCGGTACATGGGTTCAGCTGAAGCAGAAGTAAGGTTATTGCTGTTTTTTTGTACTATACTTAAAGCATCGGGCATACCGTTTGAAACAAACCCGGTAATAAACAACATCTATCAAAACCAGTTAAAAAAGATATTGAAGTCCATTGCAACCATGCATGAAGACCTGCAATATGATTACGTAAAAGAATTAAAGCTTCTTTCATAAATTTAAAACGAACAATAAAAATTTTCGTACATTCAAAATAAAAATTATGCCGAGGTCTAAAAAAAGAAAGAATCATCACGATTATAAGCCACCTGCTAATGCTGAAAAGGCGAAGAAGAACCGTAGTGCTGTTTTGATTGCCATTATATTCTGCGGAATCATTGGAATGGGAATAACATTCTTCGCTTTTGACAACGCTCTCTGGATGCTTGCCGGAGCTGTACTTGGAGCAGCAGTGGGATATTTTGCAGGCAAACAACTCGACAGGTCCTTTTCAAAAAGATAGCCCATACATAATAAATAACCATCTAACACCGGGGTTACTAACAGTTTTCGCTAAAATGTGGAAATGATTACCCATTGGCCGCTTGCAATTGGTTAAACTAAATATTATTTTGGAAGACATTTAATTTAACCTCACCAAAAACTTAACTTATGGACATTAAAAAATGGGTCATCGGAGGAATTACAGGCGGCGTTCTATTCTTTCTTTTGGGTTGGCTGATTTATGGAATGCTGTTAACCAGTTTCATGGAAAGCCATACAGGTGCCGCAGGTAATATAATGAGGACGGAACCTGACTTTCTTTACCTGGCCATCGGAAACCTGGCTATGGGATTTGCTGTAGCGTACGTTTTGCTAAAAGCAAATGTAAGTTCACTGGCAGGTGGATTTATTACTGCAGGAATTTTCGGGTTGCTTATAGGCATTGGGTATGATTGTATGGTTTATGCAACATCAACAGTTATCAGTAAAACTGCTATGGCCGCAGACGTTGCAGCTTCAACAGTTATGACTGCTGTGGTGGGTGGGGTTGTAGCAATGGTGATGGGCATGGGCAAAAAAGCAGCGTAGTAAATATTACCCTTATTACAGGTACCCGTAAATTATTTCACCAGGATAACCAGTGATAAGGGATTCTTTTCATCAATATGACCTCTTTACCCGTTTTTATTCTTTCAAATAACAACAAAAGCTCATTTCAAATATTATTAGTTACTCTTGATTACTTAGCATAACTTTGCCCTGTACATTAATGCTGTGAGCACACAGTTCAGGATAGATTCAATTTTTACAAGTTTTCTCCACGTAACAGTTTTCTCGTCTTTATAGTCTGCTTTCTCTTTATTGCACAGGTATTTTATTATTTTAAATTAATTATTAATCTTTATGAACATTTATGTTTCGAATTTGAGTTTTAACACCAGTGATACTGAGTTAAACGAACTTTTTTCAACCTTTGGACAGGTTTCTTCTGCCAAAGTAATTACAGACAGGGAAACCGGAAGGTCACGTGGTTTTGGTTTTGTTGAAATGCCTTCTGATGAAGAAGGAAAAGATGCAATGCTGGGCCTTAACAACAAAGAAGTTGAAGGAAGAGCAATGTCTGTTTCGGTAGCGAAAGAGAAAACAGAAAGAAGCAACAGCGGTGGAAACCGTGGTGGCTATTCTAACAACCGTGGTGGTGGTGGTGGAAGATGGTAATTTTTAAATAACTAACTTTCAATAAGGGCTCAGCAATGAGCTCTTTTTTTATGTGGCTAGCTTAATATTTACCTTTACATTAGCAAACCGAAAATGCTTAGAAAGGGTTAACCAAAAATTGAAAAGAACTTATTTTATTTATGGCATCAAAACATAATGCTGCTGTAGGATTTATATTTATCACACTGCTTATTGATGTGATAGGTTTCGGTATTATCATTCCGGTAATGCCGGGGCTGATCTCCGGTTTAAAACATGTTGACATCAGTACAGCGGCCAAATACGGTAGTTATCTTACCGTTGCCTATTCAATTACACAATTCGTATTTGCACCTATACTTGGAAACCTGAGTGATAAATACGGTCGCAGGGCAGTTTTGCTTTGCTCCTTATTTGGTTTTGGAATTGACTATTTATTTCTTGCACTTGCGCCAACTTATGGCTGGTTATTTATTGGAAGGGTAATTGCCGGAATAACTGGTTCCAGTTTTACCACAGCTGCAGCATACATTGCTGATATAAGTAATGCCGAAAACCGGGCAAAGAATTTTGGAATGATCGGTGCGGCATTTGGCCTCGGATTTATCATCGGTCCTTTAATGGGGGGTGTGTTGAGTAGTTTTGGCGAGCGGGCTCCTTTTTATGTCGCTGCTTCACTGGCATTGCTAAACTGGATCTATGGTTACTTTGTATTACCGGAATCTTTGAGTAAAGAAAACCGGAGAGCATTTAACTGGAAAAGAGCAAACCCGGTTGGTTCTTTAACGCAACTGATGAAATTTCCTTCTGTGATGCCGCTCATCGTAAGTATCTTATTATTATACATAGCTGCACATGCCATCATGAGTAACTGGAATTATTTTACCATTCACCGTTTTAATTGGAATGAAAAAATGGTAGGTATTTCTCTTGCTGTAGTTGGGGTGTTGGTTGCATTGGTTCAGGCCGGTTTGACCCGTATCATCAATCCAAAAATTGGAAGTGAACGAAGCCTTTATTATGGGTTGGCATTTTATGCCATAGGCATGTTGCTCTTTGGCCTTGCTACACAAAGCTGGATGATGTTTGTTTTTCTTGTTCCTTATTGCCTGGGTGGTATTGCACAACCAGCCCTGCAGTCGGTGATGGCGGGCAAAGTGCCTCCCAATGCGCAGGGAGAATTGCAGGGCGCTATTACCAGTACCATGAGTTTGGCTGCTATTATCGGCCCGTTTGTGATGAATAACCTCTTCTTTTATTTTACGCATAGTAATGCGCCGGTCTATTTGCCGGGGGCTCCTTTTTTCCTGGGTGCAATCCTGATGGCAACAAGTTTTGTAATCGCTTTTAAAATATTGCATATAAAAAAAGTACAACCAGCGCTATGACCAGGGATATACATGATTTTAAAAATGTTTTTTTTATAGGTGTTGCCGGTGTAGGTATGAGTGCCATTGCACAATACCTGGCAGGCATACAAAAAAAAGTAAGCGGTAGCGACCGATATTTTATTGAAGGAGAATTCAACGACACAAAAGAAAAATTAGAAGCTGAAGGAATAAAATGTTTTCTTCAAAATGGCGATGGTATAACAAATGATACCGATCTTGTTGTTGTTTCAACAGCCATAGAAGATACTGTTTTTGAAGTGCAGAAAGCAAAGCAACTGAACATCCCCATCATCAAACGGTCTGAACTGCTGGCCCTGATCGCAAAAAGTAAAAAAACAATTGCAGTTGGAGGAACATCGGGTAAGAGCACCACCAGTGCCATGCTTTTTGATATCCTGGATCATGCAGGCCTGCAACCCAGTATCATCAGTGGTGCCGGGTTGGTAAGTATTATTAAACAGGGAAAGATCGGTAATGCAAAAGTAGGAACAGGGGAGTGGTTGGTTATTGAAGCTGATGAAAGCGATGGCTCGATTGTACAATACGAACCGGAGATAGGTCTATTGCTGAATATAGATAAAGACCACCAGGAAATAGATGAACTGATGAGCATCTTCGGCATATTTAAAAACAACAGCAAAAAATTTATCGTCAACCAATCCAATGCATTGGCAAAACAATTTTCTCAAAATGCAAAACAGGATTTTTCAGCCGGTGAAAATTTTGAAGCCGGTTATATCGCAAAAGATTTTACACAAGAAGGTTTTTGTATTGAATTTAAAATTCAAAATTCAAAATTCAAAATAAATAGTATTGGAAAGCACAATATGGAAAATGCTTTAGCTGCTGTTGCCGTAGCCAATCAATTAGGAGTGGAATTAGAAACCTGTGCCGCTTCATTAAAAAATTATGAAGGCATTTACCGCCGCAACCAGGTATTGGGAAATAAAAAAGGTATCTGGGTAATTGATGACTATGCACACAACCCCGTAAAATGTGCTGCGGCCATTGCTGCCTGTCAACCAGTGGCTGAAAAAGTGGTAGCCTGGTTTCAGCCGCATGGCTATGGGCCAACAAGATTTTTGCGGAATGATTTTGTAAAAGAAATTGCTGCAGTATTAAGGCCACAGGATGAAATATGGATGAGTGAAATATTTTATGCAGGCGGTACGGCAGTAAAAGATATAAGCGCCAATGATCTCATCAATGATATTAAAGACCTTGGTAGTAATGCTTTTTTTGTACAAGACCGCAACCGGTTTTTAGAAATGGTAAGGCCACATTTATCCGGTAATTCTGTCTTACTTTTAATGGGAGCCAGGGACCCCTCACTGGAATCATTTTCCAGATCAGTTTTTGAAAATCTGTAAACAGGCATAACAAATCGCATGAATAAAAAAATAAACTTGCTGCTGATCTTTAGTTTTAATTGTATCCTGCTGCAGGCACAAAATACAGCTAAGGTTGACCTGGTGAATACATTGATGGGTACTTATTCTAAACCCGATCTTTCCAATGGTAATACATACCCCGCTATTGGCACTCCATGGGGCATGAATTACTGGACGCCACAAACCAACAAAAATGGTGATGGCTGGCAATATATGTATAGCGGCGAAAAAATTGTAGGGTTTAAACAAACACATCAACCATCGCCATGGATGAATGATTATGGACAGTTCTCTATCATGCCATCCAGCAGCGGATTGAAATGGAAGGAAGATCAAAGGGGTAGTTGGTTCTCTCACAAGGCAGAAGAAGCAAGGCCGTATTATTACAAAGTATATTTAGCTGATGCGGATATCACCACTGAGTTAACAGCCACCGAACGTGCCGCCAGGTTTCAATTTACTTTTCCGCAATCAGACAGTTCATCATTTATCATTGATGCTTTTAACAGGGGCTCTTATGTAAAGATCATTCCGGAAGAAAATAAGATCATTGGCTATAGCACCCGGTACAGCCGTGGCAAACTGCCAAATTTTAAAAACTATTTTGTCATCTATTTTGATAAAGCCTTTGCTTTTGAAAAAACAGTAAGTGAAGCAGGTGCATTCATCGACTCCATGGAAATAACCAATTCACATGCATTGGCTATAGTTGGTTTTAAAACCCGTAAAGGGGAAAAAGTGAATTGCAGTGTAGCATCATCCTTTATCAGTTTTGAACAGGCCGAACAAAATTTAAAAGAACTGGGCAATGACAGTTTTGAAAAACTTAAAGCAACAGTAAAAAATAAATGGGAAAAAACTTTGAATGCCGTGCAGGCAGAAGGAGGCACTGATGAACAAATGCGCACTTTTTATTCCTGCCTTTACCGTACGGTGATGTTCCCTAATAAATTATATGAACTTGATGCTGACAATAAACCTGTTCATTACAGTCCGTACAATGGAAAAATTTTGCCCGGCTATATGTATGGGGGCACCGGTTTCTGGGATACTTTCCGTGCCTTGTACCCATTGCTCAACCTGGTTTATCCTTCTATAAATAAAGAAATGCAGGAAGGTTTGATCAACGATTATAAAGAAGGCGGCTGGTTGCCCGAATGGAGCAGCCCCGGTTATGCCAATATCATGATCGGTAATAACTCTGCCTCCGTTGTTGCCGAAGCATATTTAAAAGGCTTGCGTGGTTACGATATTGAAACGCTTTACCAGGCACTGGTACATGGTGCCAACAATGAAGGCCCGATGGAAGCCCTAGGCCGCAAAGGTGTGGAATATTACAATAGGTTGGGTTATGTTCCTTATGATGTAAAGATCAATGAGAATGCGGCACGTACATTAGAATATGCTTACGATGATTTCAGTATTTACCAGTTAGCTAAAGCTTTGAATAAACCAAAAGAAGAAATAGAACTTTATGCAAAGCGCTGTTTGAATTACCGCAACCTGTTTGATTTTGAAACAAAATTGATGAGGGGAAAAAACCAGGATGGTAAATTTCAATCACCATTCAATCCTTTTAAATGGGGGGATGCATTTACCGAAGGTAACAGCTGGCATTACAGCTGGAGTGTTTTTCATGATGTGCAGGGATTGATAAACCTGATGGGGGGCAAACCCATGTTTTGCAAAATGCTCGATTCTGTTTTTACCATGCCACCGGTATTTGATGATACTTATTATGGTGAGACCATTCATGAGATACGTGAAATGCAGATCGCCGGTATGGGGCAATATGCACATGGCAACCAACCCATACAGCACATGATCTATTTATATAATTATGCAGGCCAGCCCTGGAAAACACAGTACTGGGCTAGGGAAACAATGAATCGTTTGTATAAAGCAACACCCGATGGTTACTGCGGTGATGAGGATAATGGCCAGACAAGTGCCTGGTATGTTTTTTCGGCGATGGGTTTTTACCCGGTATGTCCAACCAGCAGCCAGTACGTGATAGGAGCGCCACTCTTTAAAAAACTAACTTTAAATTTACAGAACGGGAAAAAATTTGTAATAGAAGCTCCGCAAAATAACGCTCAGAATAAATATGTACAGTCAGTAACAAGAAATGGTATTTTTTATTCAAAGAACTGGCTGGACCATTTTGATGTTTTAAAAGGCGGGAACTTAAAAATAAATTTGGGTAGCCAACCGGGCCTTACCTGGGGTGCGTCATCGGTTGATGTTCCTTATTCTTTTTCACTGGACAAATAAATTTATGAAGATCATCTTCGGTATATTGTTTTTCTTTCTTTCATTTTCTTCCATTGCACAAATTGAAGGAGGAAGCTTAACAGCCAAAGACATTAAAGACCTTGCAGGTAACTGGACCGGCACGATGGTATTTACAGATGAAAAAGCACAGGTTACATTTAAAAGCAGCCTTGAAATTGTTGGCATGAAGGATTCACTGATACTGAAATTCATTCACACCGGTGCAGATGGAAAGCAAACGGCTGAAAACTATAGCATGCGTATTTCTGAAGACGGGCTCAAACTGCGTTTCGACAGCAATGAATATGAAATTGTGGCTATCAGGCGGCGGGGGGTAAGGTTGAGCATTATTATAGAACGGGAAGGCGTTGATAAATACCGGTCAGCCGATTTCCAGGAAACATTGATCATTGGGCCGGCAAATTTAAATATCGAAAGGAAAATAAGATATACCGATATGGTGGATTATTTTATCAGGAGCAGGTCGGCATTTACAAAAAAATAGATCATGTCATCAGTATTGATACAGCATATAAAACAGTTGGTGAATATGAGGGAGCAAAATGAATTGCTGCGTGGAACTGCATTGGCAAACCTTCCGGTAATTGACGATGCGTTTGTATTAATTGAAGACGGCATCATAGCCGAATATGGCGCTATGTACGAACTGGAACTTAAAGTTCCACAGTTACCCAAACACATTATTGACGCACAGGATCAAACTGTTCTTCCAACCTGGTGCGACAGCCACACACATATAGTATTTGCCAAAAGCCGTGAAGAAGAATTCATTGATAAGATAAAAGGATTGAGCTATGCAGATATTGCTGCAAAAGGTGGTGGCATCTTAAATTCAGCAAACAAATTAAACGCAGCCGGCGAAGATGAACTCTTCAACAGTGCATGGGCAAGACTGGAAGAAGTAAGTAAACTCGGCACCGGCGCTATTGAAATAAAAAGCGGCTATGGTTTAACTGTGGAAGGAGAGTTGAAGATGCTAAGGGTGATAAAAAAATTAAAAGAAAGATCTAACCTAAGCATAAAAGCAACTTTCCTTGGAGCACATACTTATCCAATTGCCTATAAAGAAAATCATCAAGGGTATATTAACAGCATCATTAACGAAATGCTTCCGGTAATTGCTAAAGAAAAACTGGCCGACTATATTGATTGCTTTTGCGAAACCGGTTTCTTTTCTCCGCAAGAGATGGAAACCATTTGCAAAGCAGGAATGAGCTATGGATTAAAACCCAAGTTGCATGTAAATCAACTCAATTCTATTGGTGGAATAGAAGCAGGAATAAAACTAAATGCAGTTTCACTTGACCATTTGGAAACTTTAACTGAACAGGACATTTCGATCCTATCTCCGCAAAGCACTTCCCCCACGGGGGGAAGATGGATGGGGGCTTGTACCCTGTTGCCAACTGCTGCTTTTTTCCTTCGCATGGGCTATCAGCCAGCCAGAAAATTAATAGATAATAATTGTGCAATAGCTCTTGCAACTGATTATAACCCAGGTTCATCACCCAGTGGTAATATGAACTTTGTGATTGCCTTAAGCTGCATCCAGATGAAAATGCTGCCCGAAGAAGCCATCAATGCTGTCACCATCAACGGGGCATTTGCCATGGAGCTTGAAAAAGAACTCGGCAGCATAACCATCGGCAAAAAAGCCAGCCTTATTTTTACAAAGCCCATTCCTTCCATTGCGTACCTGCCTTATTCATTTGGAACAAATTTGATTGATAAGGTAATGATCAATGGGGAGTTTATTTCTTAACCACAAAGGGCACTAAGACCAGAACACAAAGTTCACAAAGAAAACCTTAGTGCTCTTTGTGAATGCCTTTGTGTTCTTTTTGGTTCAATTTTGCGCCTTAGCTCCTTTGCGCCTTTGCGTGAAATATCCTTAATCTTTAATAAACACTTTAAACCGCTCATAACAATACTTCATCAGCATCTCCCGGTCATCAGGATGAGCAATATCTATCAATGACTTTGCCCGCTGCCTTAAATTTTTTCCAAACAAAAAAGCCACACCATATTCGGTAACCACATAATGCACATGTCCACGGGTTGTTACCACACCGGCCCCTTCCTTTAAATGCGGAACGATCCTGGCAATACCTTTAGCTGTACGGCTGTTCAATGCAATGATGGGTTTACCACCTGGGCTTAAAGCAGCCCCACGCATAAAATCCAGCTGGCCGCCAATGCCGCTGTATTGCAGTTCGCCAATACTGTCGGCACAAACCTGCCCTGTCAGATCCACTTCAATGGCGCTGTTGATAGCGATCACTTTCGGGTTCTGGCGTATTACATGTGGATTGTTTACATAATCAATGTCCAAAAACCCAAAGGAAGAATTATCATTTACATAATCATATAATTTTCGGCTGCCAAGGGCAAAGGAGGTAATTGTTTTGTTCGGGTGTTTGATCTTGCATTTATTATTGATCACATCTTTTTCCACCAGGTCAATAATGCCGTCGCTGAGCATTTCGGTATGTACCCCCAGGTTTTTGTGATTGCTTAAGAACGACAATACTGCATCCGGTATGGTACCAATGCCCATCTGCAGTGTGCTGCCATCTTCTATTAAACCGGCAATATGTTTACCAATGATCAGTTCTGTTTCGCCAACCTTGCTGCTGTAACTTTCTTCAGGTAAAGGCGAATCGTGGAATACCATTTTAGTAAAGCGGTCGGTATGTATCAGGCCGTCGCCGTGGGTACGGGGCATTTGCAGATTCACTAAGGCAATTATGTTTTTTGCACTGTCAACTGCTGCACGGGCAATATCAACCGAAACACCCAGGGAACAATACCCATGCCCGTCCGGTGGCGATACCTGCACAATGGCCGTATCCAGTTCCAGTAACTTACTTTTAAACAGGTAAGGTATATCACTTAAAAAAACAGGGATAAAGTCGGCACGGCCTTCAGCTACTGCATTTCGTATGGATGCCGATACAAATAAAGAATTGAAGTGAAAGCTGTCGTTGTATTCCGGCTTAATAAGTTCCAGTTCACCTTTCAGGGTGATGGAAACCAGTTCCACATTTTTTAAACGGCTGCTTTCCTTTGCCAGCTCATTCAGCAGGTAGGTTGGGGTGCATACACTGCCATGTATAAATACCCTCGTTCCGCTCTGAATTATGGATAAGGCTTCTTTAGCAGTTACGTAATTGTATGGATGAATCATTATTTATTTTATTTAATGCAAAAATCCGGTTTATTAAAATAATATCAGCAAATATTCATCATATAGGGGCATGATCTTGAATTGTGTCACAAAGATTCACAGAGTAAAAAAGAAACACAGAGATGCTTTGTGTTTCTCCAAAACTCTGTGAATCTTTGTGGAATTGCCTTAATTTTAAACCCAAAAACCAACATGCAGCTTATCGAATGTGTCCCAAACTTTTCCGAAGGCAACGACCTCAACCTCATCAAACAAATAACCAATGAAATTGAATCGGTGGAAGGGGTTCGGTTATTGAACGTTGACCCCGGCAAAGCAACCAACCGCACCGTTGTAACCATGGTAGGCAACCCGGCCGCCGTTATAGAAGCCGCATTCAAAGCCATAAAAAAAGCAGGAGAACTTATTGACATGAGCAAACACAAGGGAGAGCACCCACGCATGGGAGCCACCGATGTTTGTCCGCTGATACCCATTGCAAACATAACCATGGAAGAAACCGCAATATTTGCACAGCAGCTTGCAAAAAGGGTAGGAGAAGAATTGAAACTTCCCATTTATTTATACGAAGCCGCACAACCCGATACAACTAGAAATAATTTATCGGTGATACGTGCCGGCGAATACGAAGGCTTCTTTAAAAAAATAAAAGAACCAAAATGGAAACCCGATTTTGGCCCGGCGGAGTTTGATGCAAAACGTGGCGGCACCGTAATTGGCGCCAGGGATTTTTTGGTGGCATATAATGTAAACCTCAATACCACATCCACACGCCGTGCAAATGCCATTGCCTTCGACGTACGTGAAGCCGGAAGGAATATTGAAAAGGACGGCAAGAAAATAAACCAACCCGGTACTTTAAAGAGTGTAAAAGCCATTGGTTGGTTCATTGAAGAATATGGCGTGGCACAAATTTCCATGAACCTCACCAATATCAATATCACTCCCGTGCATGTAGCATTTGATGAAGTATGCAATAAAGCAACGGCGAGAGGTATAAGAGTAACGGGCAGCGAACTGGTAGGGCTCATTCCTTTAAAAGCCATGACCGATGCCGGTAAATATTTTTTAGAAAAACAAAAGCGCAGCACCGGTGTGAGTGAAAAAGAGTTGATAAAGATCGCCATCAAATCCATGGGATTGGACGAACTTACAGCCTTTAAACCCGAAGAAAGAATTATAGAATATATGCTCAACGAAAAAAACAGCAGCCGTCTGGTAAATATGACGCTTACTGATTTTGCTGATGAAACAGCCAGCGAAAGCCCTGCACCCGGCGGTGGTTCCATTGCTGCATATATTGGTGCGTTGGGTATTTCACTCGGCACCATGGTTGCCAATTTAAGCAGCCACAAAAAAGGTTGGGACGAAAGATGGAAAGAGTTCAGCGACTGGGCGGAGAAAGGGGAGAAGTATAAAGCTGAACTGGTGAAACTGGTTGATGCCGATACCGCAGCCTTTAATAAAATTATGCAGGCATTTGGATTACCGAAGACCACACCCGAAGAAAAAGCAGCAAGAACAAAAGCCATACAGGGCGCCACAAAGTATGCCATTGAAATACCTTTTAAGGTAATGGAAGCCGCTTATGCAAGCATGGAAGTAATAAAAGCCATGGTAATAAATGGCAACCCCAACTCTGTTACCGATGCAGGTGTTGGCGCTCTCTGTGCCCGCAGTGCAGTAATGGGTGCTTACATGAACGTACGCATTAATGCCAGCAGCTACGACGATAAAACTTTTGTATCCGATATCATTGCCCGTGGCGCTGCCATCGAAAACAAAACCATCGCTTTGGAAACGGAGATACTTGGGTTGGTGAATAAGAAGATTGGGGTGTAAACCGAAACAATTTTCAAGAGTAAAGCCTGAAAGTTGAATGATGATAAAGTACAGATTTATTAAATTAATGTTATGGTTATAGATGCTTCAATTAAGGTAAAGTATTATAAATGTTTTGGCGAAGAAGAACAAGGGTTTGAAAAGATATATCCTATTAATATTCTTATTGGAAAAAATAATTCAGGAAAAAGTTCATTGATTGATTTAATAGAATTTACATTTAATCCAAAGGGAGGGCTTCTTAATCCTGCAAATGGTTTTACAACTTGCACAGTCGACTTTAAATTAGATTCCGAAATTATAAAGGTAGTTGGCACTAATTATGCAAACAGCCAAAGTAGTACTGATTATAATGGATGGACAGAACATATTAAAACGCATATATCCAATTATGGAAAAACAGAAAGTATTAAGCTCACTATTCTGAAAGATGGGGAATTTAATTTCATTACAGATTTACAAGCTTGCTTTGGGCAATTTGCCGGCGAGTTTAGGTTTTATTTATATAATCATTTTAAAAGAACATTTGCAAGGATAAATGCAGACAGAGATATTGAAAAAGAAACATTTCAAATTAAAGAGGTTTTGCATCAGAATGGTAAAGGTGCTACTAATATAATATGGAGATATCTTTCAATACAAGGTTATGATCAGAATGTAATTAAAGAAGAACTTCTAGGGTGTCTTAATGAAATTACTAAGCCAGATATTGAATTTTCAGATATTTCTATTCAAGAGGAAGCCAATGACCAAAATAGACAGGGATCATATGGTGAAATCTATTTTAAATATAAAAATGGTACTTGGGTGGCACTTTCAAAGATGGGGAGTGGGATAAAGACAATAATATTGGTTTTACTTAACTTAATTGTAACTCCTAAATTAACCCATAATGAAAAGAAGAATTTTGTATTTGGTTTTGAAGAATTGGAAAACAACTTGCATCCATCTGTACAACGTCGACTTTTCAGTTTCATTTCGGATTATGCGGAAAAAAACGGCAGTTACTTTTTTATTACAACTCACTCTAATATTGTTATTGATTTATTTAGTCACAACCCAAATGCACAGCTAATTCATGTAGAAAATAGAGAAAATTTAGGAAAACATGCTCTTGCAAAATCCGTGAGTTCAAATTTTGATCAAAGGTATATTTTAAAAGATTTAGATTTTAAAACCAGTGATTTATTATTGAGTAATGGTATAATTTGGGTGGAAGGTCCTAGTGATGCTATATATATTGAAATGTTATTAAACCTGTATAAAGGAGAAAAACAATTATTTTCAAATTATAATTATTGTATTCAATCACTTTCTACAGCTATTTGGAAGTATGCAGGATTTTCTGACTTTAATTGGGATAATATTGACTCACAAGAACTTGAAAATAAAATTATCAAGTTAGCTAGCTTAAATCACAATCACTTAATTGTTTTAGATAAGGATGAGAACTATGAAGATAAGAGACCTAGTGAATGGCAAATATTTGTCAATAAAACAGGACAGAATAAAGCAAGGTTAATTTATGAGTCAATGAATTTTGCTAATAATGATGAAATCAACCTTGAAAATAATTATGGAGAAAGTAAAGATGGCAGATTATTATTTTGGGTAAATGATGGCACTTTTGAGACATACCTAGAATATTTCATAAAGAATAAAGGTAAAGATTTTGATAAGTATTTTTCAAAACACAAAACTTTAAAATTTTTTGAAAAGAAAAGAACAGCCCCTAATCATACCAAATCAAAAGTGGAACTTGCTGCAGAAATAGCTCAATTTGTATCTAATTCTAATTGTTCACTTTCTGACATAGCTCCATTAGATTCTAACTTATTTAAAAAAATTGAAAAACTGGCTAAGACGATTAAGTCATGGAATGAAATTTATCGATAACATTTATTCCCCATCTGGCGCAAGTATGTTTTTTGCCTTCTTGCCGCCGTAGGTAAGCCACCCAACTGGCGTACTGCTTGCCGACGTCTGGGCTTCGACCAACGGCGTTGCTGAGTCCAAACTGTTTTAAAAAAATAACAAACCCCACAATTCGAATCGCCGCTGGTTAAAGCCCAGGTGGCTGCAGCTCAAGAGTTTAAGAGTGGTTTCCCAAAAAAGAAAATTCGTTCTAATTTCATAAAATGAAATTCCCAACAATCTGGCCGCAGTTTTTTACAGCTACCATTCAAAAGTGGAATAACTTATTAAAGGATGACGAGTATAAAGACATCGTTGTTGATTGTCTTAAATTTTTAGTCCGCGAAAACAGGGTAGAGGTTAATGCTTTCGTAATTATGAGTAATCATGTTCATATTATATGGCAGCCATTACAACATTATACCCTTACTCAAATACAAACATCGTTTACAACATACACTGCAAAAAGGATAATGAAAAAACTGGCAGAATCCAGACCTGGAATACTGGAGGAAATTAAGGTGAATAAACACGACAGGAAACACCAGGTTTGGAAACGGGAATCATTAAATGTTGAATTATTTACTGAAAGTACATTTATGCAAAAGCTGAATTACATACATCAAAATCCATTTGCGGCTGGTTTGGTAACTAATCCTGAAGACTATAAATATTCCTCGGCTAAATTCTATGAATTTGCTATTGATGAGTTCGGCTTTATTACTCACTACAGCGGTAATTGACTCCGCCGATGTTCCTGTAACGTATAACACACGCAAGCCAACTGGCGCAGATATGCAGCTTAGCATTGCAGCGTAGCGTATCTGTGTCCATTCATACTGCTACAATATAAAACCAGCCCAATCCAACAATTTAAAACTATTACATTGGCACAGATACGCCAACACACATAACCCAGGCTGCATATCTGCGCCAGCAAAGAGAGGGTTCGTGAAAACACGAACTATGTCGAAAGTACAACTACCATTATTTTTTTTCCGAACTTACATTCCACTAAACCGCCGGCATGAAAAAATTATTTATTATTTGCGGATTTTTGTTGCATACTGGTATTGCAACAGGACAAACAGCATTACCCGCCAATTGGAAAGCATACCTCGTACGACAGGACAGCAATCTTATTGTTTTTAACCTGAAAGCTGCAACCGAAAACGGCAAAACAATTTTATATGTTATGAATGCAGCAGAAAGAATAAAGGTGACTGCTGTTTCAGTTACCAGCGACTCGGTTAATTTTTCCATGCCGGCTTTTGAATCCAATTTTAAATCAAAAAGAAACCCGGATGGCAGTTTGCAGGGAGTATGGAATAAGGGAACAGGCGGGGCTTTTCAATATTGGCCTTTCTATGCATTGCTTCACCAGGGTTTGCGCTTTGAAAAAAAAATGGGCAAAGCAAGAGCTAACATTTCTGGTAAATGGGATGTGACTATTACCAGGGCCAACGGAACCTTGCGAAAAGCAGTAGCCATCTTCCATCAGCAAAATGATAAATTGACCGGTACTTTCTTAACGCCGTCCGGTGATTACCGTTTCCTGGAAGGTATTGTAACCGGAGATTCATTAAAGCTGTCGACATTTGACGGTGCACATGCATATGCTTTTACTGCAAAAGTTGACGATGCAAAAAATATTTCAGGAGGTGTTTTTTATTCCGGATTTAATGGAAAGGAAACATGGGTAGCCGTAAAGAATGAAAAAATACAATTGCCTTCGCAGGATGCACCCACCCGTTTGCGGGAAGGGGAAAGCAAACTGAATTTTTCTTTTAATGATCTTGAAGGGAAACCGGTTTCTATTAATGATGAGCGATACCGGAATAAAGTTGTCATCATCCAGGTTATGGGAAGCTGGTGCCCTAATTGTATGGATGAAACAAAATTTCTGAATGAATACTACAACAAAAATAAAAGCAGGGGAGTGGAAATAATAGCCCTTGCCTATGAATATACCACCGACCAGGACCGATCAATAAAAAGCCTGCAAAAATTTCAACAACTTTTTAATGTGCAATACCCTATGTTGATTACCGGAGCTACAGCTTCTGATGACAGCAAAACCGAAAAAACATTACCACAACTTACACCCATCCGATCTTTTCCCACTACCATTTTTATAGATAGAAAAGGAATGGTACGGCAAATAAAAGGAACCTTTTACGGGCCTGGCAGCGGTAAATATCATGAGGATTATAAAAAAGAATTTTATGCTGTTGTGGATGGATTGCTGCGTGAAGAGTAAGTTTTGCCTTTACTTTTTTCCCCAACTTGCGAAAGTGTTTCCTTCTTAAACATTCATTCAAAAACGAAGTAATCCCACTTTCATTTCGATAAACAACAAGCATTATCTATTGGTATATGAGCCTGGGTGGCGGGCAGCTTTTTAAAAGATATATAAATGCCTCATATTGGTACGGCAAGTCCTAAATGCCATTACATAAGCCATTACAGGTACTCACCTGAAAAATAAAAATTAACAACAATGCCATGTTTCGTGATAATACGAACCATGGCATTGTGCTTTTGAAGCTGTTATTTTTTTTTACTTTTTATGACCACTCATCATGTTGGTAAATACCAATCCCACCTGGAAACGGCTCAACCTGTCTTCGGGTGCATTGGCAAGTTCCTGCCGGTCGCTGCTTTTCCACGCCTTGCTGCTGAAACTGCCGGTATAACTGGCCTGTAAACCAATGGTACCGTTACATTTTGCCGGTTTAAAACTAAATCCACCACCCAGGTTATAGGTTGCAAAAGAGTTGGTGAATTTAACGGCACTAAGGGCATTTTTTGTGTTGGGTGAATTGAGTACATCATTAAAATTAACGGCTGAGTTATCCTTATAAAATTTTGCCTGAAAACCTTCAATGCCAAAACCAACCATCGGGTACAACATTAGTTTTTCGGAGGGTATAAAATCATAACCGATACTGAAGCCGGCAGCCAGTGAACGAAGGTTGCTGCTTTTTTTATTACGGTTGCCACTCATGCTGTTGGCTCCTGTGATGGTAAGGTCGGAGATAAAATTATTCTTCATCATGCGTGAACCCAGGCTTATAGTACCCATGTAATCCCGTACCGTTTTGTATTGCGGGTTAGCTGCAATTCGGCTGTTAAGTCCGCTGAATTGCTGAAAACTGACTCCAATGCCCTGTATCTGAGTCATATTGCCGGAGTGCCATTTTTTGTCTTTTTGTGCAGATGCACCAAGAGTGAGCATAGTTAATAATGCTAAAACTGTAATTTTCATATCTTTTAGTTTAAGTTGTCATATTAAACAGACAGATAAGTAATTGGTTCATCAGTTGGCAAAAATATTATTGTTTAAACATTCAATTAACATAAAGTTTACATTTCTTCGCAGTTGTTGGTCTTCGCCACAATCTCCGCAGACGCTGCGTCTTATGACCACTGACGAATAGCATAAGAAGTAATACGATGTTGATAAATAACCTGCCTACTGGCAGGCAGGCACACAACGACGGCGAAGATATATGCTGCGATCGATGCAAAGTCTTCCCCTTCTGGTAAGTGTTCTCCACCACGATCTATCTGGTATAATAACATACTCCTGCACCTGGTCTCCCAACTACCGAAAAAATTGCATAGTCAATTTAATTCCCTGCCGGGCAACTGAGAGAATATTTTTACCGATTTACCGATGAACAGCCCCACTGAATTCTTCTTAAGTAATTAATTTATCATCAAAAGCAGTGTAATGAAAAATTTTACTATTGCCTTTTTATTTTTAGTGACAGCCGGTTTCGCAAATGCCACTACATTTATAGTAGCAGTTACCAACTTCCAATTCTCGCCAGCCAATATCCCCAATGTGGTGGTGGGAGATGTGATACAATTTAATTTTCTGCCGGGTAATTTTCATAATGCCACTTCAACGCCTTTGGGACTTGTTCCGGCAGGAGCAGCAAATATATTCAGTGGTACACCGGGTAGTGTAACAACATCTTACTCCTATACAGTAACCACGGCAGGCAGCTACCGGTATTATTGCCAGGTTCACAGTGCCGATGGCCTTACCGGCATGGTAGGCACTTTCACCGCCTCAGGTGTTGCGCCGGTAACACTCAAAAGTTTTGACATAATTAATTCCGGCGGGGTCATTACAGCAATATGGCAAACAGCTACAGAACAGAATGTTGCTTATTTCTCACTCGAAAAAAGTACCGATGGTAAAAACTATACTGAATCGGGCCGTGTAACCGCTATAGGAAATTCTAATATACCCCAATCTTACAGTTATAAAGATGTAAAGCCAGATATGAATGCAAGGTATGTTTACTATATGCTTAAAACAGTAGACGTGGATGGTAAATATAGTTTGTCAAATGTAAAGCTCGTTCGTAATGCACAGGCTGCCATAAAACTCATTACACAAATAGGTCCCAATCCTGTAAGTCGTGAAATAGGCCATCTTATGTTCCAGTTTAATTCAGACAAGGATGGCAAAATGAAAGCCCTGGTAAGGGATGCCAGTGGAAAAAATGTTATGGATATTGACCTGACTGCTCACCGGGGAGTAAATAACGGGCATATACACATGGGCAGCCTGCCTGCCGGTATGTATACAATTACTTTTTCGCTTGATGGGCTTAAAGAAACAAAAAATGTACTGGTAGAATAATAAGGAAATGAAGAGGTAAAAGGTCGATCGCCCTTGTAAGTATTCCTCCTCTGGCGAAAGTGTTGCCGCCACAAACATTAATATTTACAATGCAAAGTTGAAGGGATCAGTTCTGCCATCACATTATCAACACACTATTTTGGTACCACGAGTGTTGAATTGGTATCGAATTTATAGCCCTATGATTCGATATAGATTAGACGCAGATATTAGTCATTATAGCTCCCGGTATACCCATAATGGAGATCAAACAGTTCCTTGCGACAGAAGCCAGGGCAAAGTTTCCAAATTCATTTTACCCGAATCCAAATAAAGGCTATTTTTGTATGATAAGCCTTTAGCATGTACCGTACTACAAAACCCTGTTTCAGCAAGTGTTTGAGTTTAGTTTTTGTCCTCATTTTTTCAATGGCGATCAGCAATGCTGTTAAAAGCCAGGTAATTTTTACCGAGGGCTTCGAAAACAGTTTTCCTCCTACCGGCTGGTCAACCCAAAATTATACTGCCGGCAGTAACAGCTGGCAGCAATATTGGTGGGATAAAAACAGCGGTACTTATTCAGCGGCCTGTTTTTCCAATGGTGCCAATTCAAATGCCTGGTTATTCACCCAGCCACTTAACCTGGTTGCGGGTAAATACTATGAATTAAAATATTATGAAAAAACCAGTAGTAATACCCTTTTTAGGGTAACTATGGGAACCAATCCCGATATGTTCAGCCAGCCGAAGGTGCTGCATAGTTCATTTACAGTAACCGGCATGTTCAACCTGGTGATCGACACGATCGTTTGTGAACAAACCGGTACTTACTATATCGGGTTTCATGATTATTCAACCGCTATCAATAATATAGGTTCATTGGTTGATGACGTAACTTTTACAGACCTGAACCTGGCCAACTGTAATACCGTTTCGGCGGGAACGGTCAGTTCAGCTGTCAGCAGCATTTGCAGCAATGCATTGTTTACCATTAACAATACCGGAGCAACGCTGAATGCGGTAGGAATAAGATATGCCTGGCAAAGATCAACAGACAATATAAACTGGACGAATATCAACAATGGCTATACCTACCAGTCTTCCATACAGGTAAGCCAAACCGTACCAACTTATTATCGCCTTGCAGATACCTGTTTAATTTCCAGCGCCAATGCTGTTAGTAATGTTTTGCTGGTAAATATTAATTCCTATTTAAACTGTTATTGTACACCGCCACCCGTTGGTTGTGGTGGTAGTAACCTGAATTTTACCAATGTTACAATCCTTACTTCCACTATCAATAATACCAGTACCTGCTCGCCTAATGGTTACGGCAATTTTACTTCTGTGGGCAATGCAAACGTATATCGGGACCAGCTGATTTATGCACAGCATACGATCAATAATCCAAGTAATTTTTATCCATATACGGTTGGTGTTTGGGCAGACTGGAATCACAACGGTGTTTTTGAGCAAAGTGAATTTGCAATGAATGGGCCATATTACAGTTCAACGGCAAATACTTCCCAGATATTGGTACCCGCCTCAGCATTAACCGGAGAAACAAGGCTGCGTTTAAAACTAAGGGTATTCGGTACCATCACCTGGGATGAATCCTGCACGTCTGCCGGGCAAAGTGGAGAAACAGAGGATTACAAAATAACAGTCGGGGATGCGCCCATTTGTAGTGGCGTTGTGTCTGCCGGTACCATCAGTGCCATCAGCCAGGTATGCCCTAATAACAATTTTACGATCACGGCAACTAATCCAACCATCTACCAGGCCCAGATGCGGTATGCCTGGCAGAAGTCAACTGATAATGTTAACTGGGTCAATATAAACAATACAGGTTACCTGGTGAACCCACTCACAACGAGTGCTAATGTCAATACCTGGTACAGGCTAACCGATACCTGCCTTGCATCTGCACAGAGCTCGGTTTCCAATTCTATACTGGTAACCACCACCAATATTTTTAATTGCTATTGTGTTCCGCAGTCTTCCAACTGCACTACTTATGGTATCGATTCGGTTAGTTTCAATACCATACACAATGCTTCGGGATGCGGCGCTGGCGGTTATTCTAATTATACCAACATCAGCACAACCGTGAACAATGGTACCAACCTGCCCATCTACCTGAAGATAAGGCCGGCAACATCAGTCCCAAAATATGTTTCGGTGTATATTGACTTCAACCGCAACGGTAACTTCGAAGAATCTGAGAAGACTTCGGGGGTCACTACCAATGGCAGCTTCAGCAGCAATATCAATATTCCTTTCAATGTAAACCCGGGAGAAACCGGCATGCGTGTGATCGCCGGTAGTTCTTCTGTATTTAGTTCATGTTCTTCCGTCTTTACAGGTGAAACCGAAGACTACAAGATCATCCTGAATGTTGCAAGCCCTACAGCGAATAAATTCTGTTACTATGTGAAACAGGCAGCAACAGGCTCCAATGACGGAACAAGTTGGGCAAATGCTTTCACTTCACTTGCAACGCCTTTTGCTTTACTGACAAAGAGTGATACGATCAAAGTTGCAAAAGGGACTTATACCCCCGGCACAGCTGTGTTGAACAATTTCAACCTGAAAGATTCCGTAATTATTATGGGTGGATATCCTGACACGGGAAACCCTACGGATGCAGATCGCAACCCGGGTAATTATCAAACTAAAATGAGTGGTGAGATCGGAATTGCAAATGATTCAGCAGATAATTGCAGGATTATCCTGCAGGCCATCAATGCGAAAGGGTTTATGGTAGATGGCTTCATTATAGAAAGAAGTTATAATAATGGCTCAGGTGGAATTGATAAAGGAGCGGTATATCTTACGGGAGCCACGGGCACCATTAAGAACTCTGTGGTGCGAAATAATTTTTATGCTAATTACAATAACGGGTCTGCCTTTAATGCTGTTAATTCAACGGCAACTATTTTCAATAGTTTCTTTGAAGGTAACCAGACAGAAAGCAATTTAGCGGGCGGCGCTGTATTTTATTTTTCTGCAAAGTCAAATATTACACTTGTTAATTCAGTAATTGCAAAGAACAAGGCTTCTTTGGTAATCAACCAGTCTAACGCGACGGTCAAATTGATCAATTGCACCGGGTTTAAGAACTATGGCTACAGTTCCATTCATGATACCAGCAGCCTGACCGTACAGAATTCAATATTTTATCGCAATGGAATTAATTATACGGTCGATACTGCAGAATTTATAAAAGATGTTTATTCCTCAATAACGGTTAACAATACGCTGACGGAGGTATATAATGTATCTGCTCCGGGTTTCTTTGGCAGAGATCCGAAGTTTACAGATACAGCAAATGTTTCGGGTGCAGACGGAAAATATTTTACAACCGATGATGGCTTGCGGCTGTTGAATCCCTGCAGCCCGGCGATCAATGCAGGGAATAATAGTTTTGTTGCAGGAATAAGCACAGATATTGCCGGAACTTTACGTATCAAGAACAGTATCGTTGACATGGGCGCCTATGAAGTGCAGGAAGCTATAGGCAGTGTGCCAGCTGTGATCTATGTAAAAAAGAATGCAACGGGGTTAAACAATGGTACCAGCTGGCAGAATGCATTTACAGATCTTCAGTCAGCATTTTATGAATGTTCTGATACGATAAAAGTTGCAAAAGGCATTTATCCTGTTTCACTTTCTGATGAGGGTGCCAGCTTCACGATGATCAATCACCGGGTGGTCATTGGTGGTTATCCCGATTTTGGCATACCCACCAATAATGACATAAATACACAATTGTACCCGTCTGTATTAGATGGTAATATCAACAACAACCTGAAATGCCGGACCGTTGTACTTTCCAATAATAATGACAGCACGGCGAGGATGATCGGTTTTGAGATCATCAATTCCGCTTCACCGGTTTTCTATGAAAATTTTGCCACCGTGAAGGTTGCTTTTAAAAGCGCTCCCTATTTTGAAAAGATAAAACTGAACGGACTTACCAACCAGGCGAGCTATCTTTTATATATTACCGACCTGAGCAAACCGAAATTTTACAATTGTACATTTTATAACGGGTACAACCAGGCAAATCAATATGACGGGATACGGGCCGTTTATATCCGCAGTGGAAGTGAACCTAAGTTTATCCGTTCTTTTATAGGAAGAGATACCACCGCTGCAAATACAACGAACATCGGCGCAAGATTTACATTTGAAGGTTCGGGCGGAATCATCGATAGCTGTACCTTTTCCAGGGCTGCTCATGATGCCGTTCTTAACCAGTACAGTTATACCCGTATACAAAACAGCCAGTTCATAAAAACCCAGGGAAGAAGCATACAGAATGCTGCTTCTAACCCGGTCATTTTTAATTCTGTATTCCTTGATTCGGTCTATGCCAAGAATTTCGGTGGCGGGATCATTTACAATAACGGGGGTTCCGATGTACTCATAGATAAATGCAGGTTTTATAATTCAACCGTTTCCTTCTATGGCGGTGCCATCGCAAATGAGAACAGCAACACTTTAATAAAAAATTCTGTATTTAAAAATTGCCGTGCAGGGTCTAATGGCGGGGCTCTATACAATAACGCAGGTAAATTAAAGCTCATCAATTCTGTAGGGCATCTTAATTCCGCCACAGGTTCTTCGGCGCAAGGCCAGTTTTTGTCGGGCTCCGGAAATTCCAGTAATACGGTTATTAATTCTACTATTATAACCGATGTAACTACCGGTAATTCTGTTATACAAACAGGCGGCGGCGACACATTGAAATTGTATAACAGTATTCTCTGGCGTTATGGATTCAATGCGCAAATGCTTCTAATCAATAACGATGTTTTAACGGCCAATAATAATAACACGGCTGTCTGTGATATCCGCAACTCTATTTTATTTAAACAGTCAGCAACTGCGCTAACCAATTCAACTGTCGGTATCAATCCGAGGTTGACGGACCTGAGCTATCCTGAAGGTTTGGATAAGCTTTTATATTCTGTCGATGATGGGATGAAGCCCTGTACCTGTTCGCCGGCGATCAATGCAGGTAACAATAGCCTGAACCCCGAAAGCCTGGATATACTTGGAGTGAACAGGATCTATAACGGCACGATCGATATCGGCGCTTACGAAGTGCAGGCCAATGCAACAACCGATAAAGCTTTTTATGTAAAGGAAACTGCTGCACCGGGTGGAAACGGGCTCAATTGGGGCAGTGCTTATAATAACCTGCAAAAAGCGGTACAGAATAATTGTGCTGATACGATAAAAATTGCAAAGGGGAAATATAAACCGGCGATCACTGCCCGTGATTCAAGTTTCAATGTGTACGGCGGTGTTGTTATTTTAGGTGGTTATCCCGACACGGGCAATCCCGGCGACCAGGATAGAAATATTAATGCTAACCCAACAATATTAAGCGGTGATATCGGTTCAGTCAATGACTCCACAGACAATTCTTATAATGTTATGGTCGTACACTGCCCGGATACTGCAGTATTACTTGACGGTATCATCGTTGAACGCGGCAATGCAAACGGACCCCTTACTCCCGGGGGAGGAAATAACCAGTTCTTACAGGGAGGTGGAATACACGCTGTAGCAAATAAGTCATTAACACTGAATAAAGTTACCTTACGTAATAACTATGGTAGTACCGGAGGTGGTATATATTATCGGGGATCAACTATCAACATTCACAAATCTGTTATCAGCAATAACAATGCGCAGGATGGCGGAGGCTTTTATACCAACGATGATTATGCGGTAGTTGGGGGCTTTGCATGGGGCCCGCCAGTCACCATCAGGAATTCGGTTTTCACTGCCAACAGGGGTAGTGCCGGAACCATTTTCGGAAACGGGGTGATCTCATACCAGAACAATTATCATTTTGAAGACCTGGTCTTATATAGAAATGAGGGGTCCACCGGCGCTGGATTCCGTTTTACTAATCAACCCTATGTAACCGTTGTGAATTGCATTTTTGCACAGAATAACAACATTTCTCCCTTTCCGGGTGTTGCCATTAGCGCTTCTAACCCTTTTACTACGCTTACGCTGAATACCTTCGTTTTTAATTCAATATTTGTGGGCAATACTGTTTTGGGAGGGAATCCTTCTTACCTGAACAATGATTTTAACTGGATAAACGGAAATGCCCAGCAGGAAACCATACCTTTTCAAAATCTTGACTATTCTGCTTTACCAGGTAATCAAAGCGGAAGTGGGTGGGGAAACATAGGCAATGGAGGTGTTTCATTGCAGGATATTAACAACGGCCCCGGCCCGGATAATATATGGATGACACCTGATGACGGCCTGCGGCCAACTGCCTGCAGTAATACATTGAATAAAGGAAGCAATACCTGGGTGCAGAATATTCCGCTCGATATACTTGATAGTACACGCATACAAAATACGACCGTAGATATGGGCCCTTATGAGCTGGGCAATGGCGGAGCGGCCAATCCTACAGCTACCATCACAGCTACTGATACTACTATTTGTACAGGATCACCCGTTACATTCAATGCCTATGTAACAGGAGCTAACGGCAATACCGTATATCAATGGAAAGTGAATAGCAGTAATGCAGGCACCAACAGTTCAGTGTTCACAACAAGCAGCCTTGCAAACAATGATACGGTGAAAGTAGTGATTACTATTAATAATCCCTGCGTAAGCACGCAAACTGTAACCAGCAATTCCATCTTGATGCATGTGAGCTCAGCACTTACTTCAGCTGTAAGCATCAGTTCATCAGCCAACCCTGCATGTGCAGGCAACCTGGTAATTTATACGGCCATCCCGGTAAACGGAGGTCAAACTCCCACCTACCAGTGGAAAGTAAACGGGACGAATGCCGGGGTAAATTCCCCCACATTTGGATCAACAACATTTAATAATAATGATGCAATAACTGTGGTAATGACCAGCTCATTAAGCTGTGTCACCAACAGCCCGGTTACCAGCAATGCAGTTACACAAACAATAAATACAGTATCAACACCTGCTGTAAGTATAACCAGCACAGCAGTCGGTTGTGTGGGTACGTCTATTACATTTACGGCTAATCCTGTTAACGGAGGAACCACACCGTCTTACCAATGGAAAGTGAATGGAAGTAATGTTGGTACAAACAGCCCGACCTTTACATCAGCAACGCTCAATGAAAATGATGTGGTAACTGTTGTAATGACGAGCAACTCAGCCTGTGCAACAACGCCCATTGCAACAAGTCCGGGATTTGTTGTGCATTATTCAACGTCAAATATTGCGTCCGTTGCTATTACATCCACAACTATCGGATGCCCTGGAACGTCGATCAGCTTTACAGCAAATCCTGTCAATGGCGGAACAGCACCTTCTTATCAATGGAAAGTGAATGGAGTCAATGTTGGTACAAACAGCCCAGCATTTACGTCTTCTTCGTTGAATGAAAATGATGTGGTAACAGTTGTAATGACAAGCAATGCAACTTGCGTAACAACAACTGTTGTTACAAGTCCGTCGTTTGTTGTTCATTATCCAACATCCACAACTGCATCTGTTAATATTACTGCCAACGGTACAGGCATTTGCCAGGGAACAACTGTTAATTTTACCGCGGTGCCCGTTAACGGGGGAACAGCACCTTTTTACCAATGGCAGGTGAACGGTATAAATGCCGGTACAAATAATACTGTTTTCAGCGCTGCTAACCTTTCAAATAACGACCAGGTGAAAGCTGTGATGACCGGCACAAGTGGCTGCGGCTCTCCTTATATGGTAGTAAGTAATACTATCATCATGCAGGTGCAACAATTGGCAGTTCCAGTTATTACATTTAGTAACCAGGTTTTAACCATCACTAACCCGGATGTGGCCGCTACATATACCTGGCAGGTCTTGAATAACAGCAACTGGTCCAATGTGATACCCGTCGCAACTGGTACAACATATACTGTTGCAAATGCTGGTACATATAGGGTAAAAGCAGTGAAAGGTTCGTGTATACAGTATTCCGTTTCGCAGGTAGCTTCATTGGTATCACCCACTTCTATCTCTATTTATTTACGTCCCAACCCCGCTCATAATTTTATAAGACTGGATTCTATCCGGTTAGAAAAAAAATGGAAGCAGGTGGATATAACCGATATAACAGGCAGGCTTGTATTACCTCCGGTTGATATCGTTAACCGGGTTACCGTCACTATCGATGTCAGCATGCTTCCACCGGGAACTTACATGGCAATCATCAAGCAGCAAGATGGTGTACATCAAACTAAGAAGTTTGTGAAATTGTAGATGTGATGCCCCTCGGGCACAAGTGTACTTTCTTCTCAGTAACTTCCCTTGCTAGGGAAGCTACTGAGAAGAATTCATGTAACATACACAACGTCATCATCTCAATACAAATCGCATGAGAGATGTTGCTAAGAAAAAACGACACTGATACTGCACATATGAACACGGATTTTGATAATGCTGAATATTTCTATCATCCAGGGGCATGAGGGATCTGCTGAATAGATTCCCAGGCGAGTCCTGCATGCCTTACCATAAGCCATTGCAGAAACTCGTTTGAAAAATGATCTCCCACTCAGAACAATTTTTCCTGAGGCGGAATGATATTAAGTTCTCTTATATAAATAGTGGTTTGGCCACGGTGATGCGTCTGGTGTTCAAAGGTCTTCCACATTAATGCAAACTTGGTTGTTTTAAAACCGAATATTTCTTTGTCCTCTTTCCACCTGGCAGGATCGCTTTTCTTTACGGCATCCATAGCATAATCATAGCTGGCATTTACAAAGTACATCACAGAATCCCTGCTTTGGGCAGAGGTTCTTTTTTCAAGCCCAAAACTTGCCCATGAAGTGGGTGCCTGGTCAGTTGCCTGCGCCATCAGGAATACATTGGCGGTGGCAAGGTGCAACATCTGCTGTGCAAAGCTGCGCAAGCTGTCCACTGCTTTAAAGGAATATTTATCTGCAGGCATGGTATTCAAATATTCCTGTGTGTAGACTTTTGCCCTTTGCCATTCGGCTGTCATCAGGTTTTTAAAATCGTCATTGCTCATAACCTGTGCGGTGGTATGGCTTGAAAATAAAAACGATGAAAGTACGAGACATAAGCTGTAGTTTAATAATATCTTTTTCATAAAAAATTTTCTTTTAAGGTACAGAAAATCTGTGAACCCTGTTATTTTTTTTCTCAGTTTCTCAGGCATGTCTTTGCCTATGCCATGTGTGTCAGCCGCAGGAGACCCGCCGTTATAAGGAAAGTTGCTTCGTAGCAAAGCGGGTTCTGTATGCCATTGCACAAACCATTACAGAAACTCACCTGAGAAATAATACAGAGAAAATTGTTCAACATTTTTTTATTATCTTCAACTATCAATCATCTCATTCTGAAAATAGGTGGATAAATAAATTAAAAGTCATTTCATGTATGACGCTAACTTAAAAATAGTAGATCAACTGATCCAGTTACAAAGATCATCTCTAAGGCTCTATATTTATTATACAATCGGGATCATAGTTTTAGGCATATTACTTGCAACCAGCGGACAGTTGTTTTTTGAAAACACTACTGTAAAAACAATAATTTCTTCAGGCGGTACTATCATTACTTCTTTTAGCGGATTCTCCTTTAAGGAATTTTTAAATAAGAAAGAGAACATCAATCTGTATAATGCTTTTAAAAGTAATATAGAGATATATAAAGAGGATTCAAAAAGGCAGGAGCAATTTGAAACATCTTTACAAAACTATCTTTTCAAAAAATAACGCATATGCTGCAAAATTTAGACCCGGAAGACTTTATAAAAAAAGCAAAGCAAATAGAAATTAAAAAAAGGAGAAGGACTTTGATAGTTACTTCAGTTATAATTTTTTTAGCTATTTTATTCCTTTTGTATACCGTTTTGTCAGTAAATAAAAGTAATAGTGAAAAAGAAAAAGCAATAAAAGATAATAAGTCTTTAACAGAAATTAAAGATTCTGCTTATAAAGCCATATCAAAGCAAGACAGTTTAATTTCAATAGTCACAAAATATTTCGGATTTAGAAATGAACATAAAGCAGACTCAGCTGAATCACTTTATGCTGACACCGTAATAAGTTACTTTAAAAATCTGAAAAATATTTCAAAAACAACAATTACAGCCAGTGATAAACAATATTGGGCAAAATATAAAGCTGATAATTTTTTTATTACGGACCCAATCCAGGTTATATTGAATCCTGGCGGGAACAGGGCAATAGTTAAGGGAAGGCAATGTTTTGATGAGAAGAAATGTTTTGATGAATTTGTCGAAATTCATTTTGATGCCAATAATAAAATAAATTACGTTAGAGCATTTTTTGATAAGAATTAGAAAACTCCACCTTTATTCCTCCCGGGCCTCCCTCTAAAGTTTAAGTTTCCCAGGTGAGCTATGTGTGTCAGCCGCAGGACTCACCATTATAAGGAAAGTTACTTCATAGTACGGCCGGGTACTGTATGACATTGTACAAATCATTAAGAGACTCATCTGAGAAATAGAAATATTTGAGATTTTACGGTATATACAATATCTTGAATAAACGATTTGCCTCTGGAACAAACCCGTTCACCAATAAAAAAACACTATGCAGAAAAAGCAAATTACACAACTCCTTCTTCTCCCCGTTTTAATTGTTTGCTTAGCCGGATGCGGCAACAATAAAAAGGAAAAAATTAATGAAGCAGTCACCAGGCTTAAAAAAAATATTACCCAGCAACTCGTTTCTATCAACAACAAAGCGTTTATTGAAAGGGCTTATGCATATGGTTCAAGCGACAGGGCAAACCTGTTTATGCTGCTGGCTAATTATGATAAAGCTAACCGTGAACTTTTAATGGGCAGAATAAGAGGCCTTTCCAATGAAATAATTGATTCATGGACCCAGATTCTTTCTCAAAAAAATGGTGACGATATCGACCGCAGCGAAATAGGCAGGCGCCTGCCGCATTTTGATTTCTTGTTTACGGATAGTAATTATAATAAATCCTCGGCGGAAAAATATAAACAGCGGATCAATGAAATACCCACCAATACCCTTAACGACTGGCAGGCGGCTATAGATCCGTTCGACAAAGGTGATGATTATCCCAGGGCGAATGCCCTCCTGGTACTGGTTACCATTGAGTCTCTTTTCAACGGGGCAGACCTGAAGAAAGAAGTGTTACAAAAAACGCTGGGCCGGTTGAAAATTCTTCAACCCGATTCTCTTGCCAAACTTGCCGATACTATGGACTGCAGAAACAGGAAACTGTTTGTAGCCAATATTGCTGTTGAAGATGCATTCTTTGAAAAAGATATTTTCCAGGGAGCAGCAATTGAACAATCCCTTATGGATAAGCGGCAGAAAAAATAAATTCACTTTAACCTCCCCTCAGTCGGAGTACAAGGTGTAAAGTTGCTCCCTTGTGAATATTATAGTCAGACAGCATTTTATGATCCTCCAGTTGTTTTCCGGCGAAAATTATTCTTTGCTGTTCAGTTGGTATGCCTTCTTTATCCTGTATCTTCTTTTTAATAGTAATTATTGAATCGTTTGGTACAACATCAAGTGGAATGGTCTTACCGGTTAATGTCTTTATGTATATAGTATCAGCAAACAGTTTCGGGCTTGTTGATTGGCCAGGCTGTATAGTGGCCTTTGCATTAATGGTTGTAAGTACAAGGAAAATAATAAACAACATGAATTGTTTTATTCGCATGAGATTATTTTTATTTAAAATTAACTGTTGGCCCGATAAAAAGACTACCCTGCATTGGGTATTTCCCGAAAAAAGCACAGTTAATTTATAACTTAAAGATTTTATTAGTATCTTTTCCGATACCCTAAACCGGCATAGTGATGAAAAAACTACTGCTTTTATCTTTTTGTACAGCAGCTGCTGCCATGGCAAAGGGGCAGAACCTGTCAGCAGATAAGCTGATGGATATGCTGTCTTTACCGGCAGCAAAGGCAGAAAGTTTTTTAATAAGTAAGAAATACCGTTTTACGGGTGAAGAATATTTGGGTGATACACTTGTTAAAACTTACCAGTATAGCGCTGCTTCCTTCGGTGGTAAAAAAAAGCAGGTAGATACTTCGGGCAGGAGACTCATAAGATCTGTTCTTAAAGAAACATTCATACTTACCTACCAGGTCACTTCAGCAACAGAATACAGGAGCATGATCGCCGACTTAAAGAAAAAAGGATTTTATTGTGAATATGAAAAAGACAGTACGGTGAGGGCAGCATCTTATTTATACCAGCACGAAGATCAAACTGCAGACGCTTCGGTAAGGTGGGAGGATGGTACGGCCTGGTATTCGGTTAGTTTCTTTAAAAAAATAATACCTGCTGATAAGGGAATTTATTTTGCCGAGGACCTGCTTCAATTCAGCTCTCATGAATATCTTGTTTATTATTTTGGCGCAAAGAATGTGAAAAAAGATATCTACTATTTTGGGAAGAATGATCTTGCTAAATGCTCGGTGCTGCTTATCAACACAAAACGGCAGGTCATTTTTATCTGGAAAGACGGGCTTAACAGGCGTAAGATCAGTAGCCTGTTATTAGGTGGCCATCATAAATTAAAAAGCCTGGAGGGTGTGGACTCGGTGAATACAGAGAACAGCTGGTTGTTGAAGAGCGGTATTTATGCAGGCATGCCTTTATTTGACCTGCGTGAATTGAACAGAAACAATATTGCCTTTTGCGGAGGTGATGCACCCAACCCGGGGCTGGTGTTACCCGAATCAAGTGATAAAGTTGATTTCGGGAATAAAGATGTTATATTGAGCTGTACGGATTGTAATGATGATAAATTCATCAAATCAAAAATTATGTATGCTGATAAAGCGATGAAGGAAGGCCGGCAATTATTTATATTCACAATCGCCCTTTACCCGCCACCGGGTATTGCTTTTGACTAAATGCTAACTAACGTCAGTATTGTTAAAACCTATAAGTTCTGCCTGGCAGTTAAGCAGCGTTGCAGACCTTGTAGGTTTTTATAGTGTTTGAAATAAAATTGGACAAAACGCTATAAGGACTCCCATTACACAAAGCAGCGCTGCAGACCTTATAGGTTTTAAAAAGGTTTTTACCACTGGCCAAAACTTACTGCTTACTCATCATTCTTTTCATACACACATACTTCCACACGCCTGTTCTTCCATTGCAGTAAACGGTCATTCAGGTCGGCTACAGGTTTTTTATTACTGAATGCAGCGGCTGTCAACCTCTTCCTGTCAATAAAGTAACTGGCTACATAATCCACGCAAACCATTGCCCTGCTGAATGCCCTTATGCTGTTAGCTTCTACGCTACCTGCATTATCAGTATGCCCATTGAACTGTACCACCAGTTTTTTGTTGTTCTTTAATAATTTTATCACTTCATTCAATACCATAAAGCCTTCTGTTTTTAACTCAGATTTAGCCTGCTCAAAATATATGATCCACTTCATAGTATCTTTTGTGGACACCTGGCCGGATTCTGAGAATAACGGGCATCCGTTATTGGAAAGCGGTCCTTCCACCATCGGGCATTTATCATCATCATCATTAATGCCATCACCATCTGCATCAGGTACAGGGCAGCCGCCATATTTGGCAATACCTTTATGGCCGGGGCACTTATCGTTTATGTCAGGAATTCCGTCACCATCGGTATCAGTTAAGCTGTCTTTTATTACCTGGTCATTTGTTAGTTCTGCTTTCTCTTTCTTTTCTTTTTTCGTTTTTTTCTCCTTCTTTCCATTCTTCAACTTCGCTTCTTCCTTCGCTTTCGCTTCTTCCTTTACCTTCTCTTCTTCTTTCACTTTCTCTTCTTTTTTCTCTTTGTCCCCGCTTTTCTCATTCTCTCCATTTTTCTCTTTTTCTCCATTCTTCACCTTCTCTTCTTTCTTTTCGTTGTCTTGTTTCTTTTCTTCATTTTTTTCTTTCTTCTCTTTCTTTTCTTTATCCTTTTGTTTACCGGTAAAAAGGGCATAACTGGCACTTACTCCAAATGTCTTTAACCGGTGTTGCAGCTGGTTCCTTTTATCCAGGTAATAATAATCTAAAGGCATTGTATAATTCAGCCATACCGAAAATCTGCCAATCTCCATGCCCGCAGATACAACAAAGCTGGGGAAGGCCCTTTTATAAGCGCCAGGTGAGCTACCCACATCCAATTTGCTGTTTGTTGATTTGGTGGAAGCAACGGTATTGCCAAAATAATTCATTGTAATTTGTTCGTTTCCCGACATAAATACACTCAAAGACGCTCCTGCACCAATAAAGAACCCGGTTTTTTGGTCGAAAGAAAATTTCTTGAGCAAGTGAAGGTTTACGTCGATGTAATTAAGGTCTTGTGTAAAGCTGGAATCTTTAAGGGTATTATTTGCACCGGCATCCTTTTTAAAACTATAGTTATATCCTTTTTTATTATAGGTTGCGGCAGTTGATATACTTAATCCGCTTGCGCCTAAAGGAAAACTGGCCGTAATACCACCCCAGTATGAGGTTCGGGATGAATAGCCGGTAAAAGGGTCTGAAGTAGCCAGCAGTTTATTCAAAGATGTTTTTCCGCCCCCGGCAAGTATGCCTAACCTGTTTTGGGCTTTTATAGCAACGGTTTGAAACAGGAATAAGGAGAGTAAAAAGATATTTTTTACTACAGTTTTGTAATAAGATAGCTTGGACATTCCGGTTTAATGGTTAGTTCCTGCAAAAATAATGTGTTTGAACGGTAGCCAGTAAGAAAAAACATCCACATATGTGGATACAATGGCCGGCAAATTTTCAGGCAATAAAACCGCCAATAATTTCAATATATTTTAAGGCATATTATTGCGGTATGCGTAAACTATTTTTTTTGATCCTTGTACCCGTAGCTTTTGTGAGCTGCCAAAGCAAAAAAAAGTCACTGTTTTTCAAATAAAAGGGGGCCAAAATACGTTTTAAGCTGAACGTAACACCTAATCCCTATGAAACACCTAGTAAGCGCCATAGCAGCGATCTGTATTTCTACCGTAGCTTATTGCCAGGATATTACCGGCCTTTGGACCGGAACCCTCTTCAACGATGCTACCCAACAATCATTACCTTATGAAGTTTTTATAACTAAAACCAGGGGTAAGTATACCGGGTATTCACAAACCTGGTTTTTGATAGATGAAAAAAAGTATTACGGTATAAAGAAGATCAATGTACGGATTGCAAAGGATGGAAAGATAGTTATGCAGGATGCAGCCATGATAGAAAATAACTACCCCAGTACTGCAAATAAAAATGTATTCCAGTTAAATGTACTTGACCTGGTGGCCAATGATAATGAAACAACACTCGATGGCCTTTTTGTTACCAACCGTTCAAGGGCATACAGCGATCTTACCGGGCATATAAATTTAAAAAAGGTAAATCCTTCAAATGAAAGCAGCCTGGCACAATATTTACAAAAGAACGGCAGCGAAAATGAAATTACAGCCGCAAAATTCAAATAGTAAATAGAAACAAGAAATAGTAAAGCTGCAGGGTTTAATATCACCTTACCCTAAAATAAAATTGTTTTCATATACAGGAAACTCCATTACCCTGTTTATTAATTACTTTGTTTTATTCTTTTACAGTTACTTCAGCCGGTATTTAGTAATACCATGATATCAATACAAAACCATTTTTTTGCATTTCAAAAAGCCCGGGAAGACTTTTTTGTTTTCTCAATAAAAGCTCAGAGGTGCTTAAGAAATCAGCACAATGAAATAATGTACAAAACCTGTTGAAAAAAAATGATGCAATTTTTTTAAAAAATTTTATTTTTTTTAAATAATTGCGCTACCTTACTTCATATTCCGATCCAACCCCTGGTAAAATTTCACTTACTTTTTTTACCGATCATTTAATGACGTAACTGTTCAGGCATGTTGTAAAAAAACTACAATGGTTTTCATTTTAGCTACGGCCGCTGTATGGTCATGCTGCTGCTTTTATGAAAGAATCTTTCAGTTTTTTGTGCACAACAGGGTTTATCTGTTGCGGTATTACAAAGATCAATGTCCGGCAGTAATAGTTTTATTGCATACAGTAAACTTATGTGTATTTCTTAAAATCCTTTTCCTGCCTTAAAATTCTTTAACCAGTTAAAATTGATAATGAAAAAAATCATCCAACAAATAGTTCTCATTGTTCCAGGTCTTATGCTCTGCATAACTATGTTTGCACAAACACCTGGTCTGAACGGTTATAATGTGCCATTACAAAACCAGCCAAATACTTCGTTTGGCAATGGTACTTTGGGGCCTGTTTATAACGTTGAAAAATGCGGGCTGAATTATGTACAGGCATCTGTACGCCTTGGGCAGCGTTCGCCAATTGGTGGCGCTGTACAGCCTGCAACATTTACTATTAGTGGTATTCCGGCGGGTGCAATAATTGAGCAGGCATATTTATGGGCCGATGCATCAGGTAATGGAGCAGCCATGACAGCAACAGTAACAAACACATCAAACCTTTCGGGTAATTACCCGATGGCCCTTGTGGGAAGCGCTGCTGATAAATGCTGGGGTTACCAGGGCTCACATACTTACAGGGCAGATGTAACAAGTGCCGTTTCAGGAAATGGTAATTATCTTATCAGTGGGCTATTAACGGGCACATCAAATGATGTGGACGGCGCAACTTTATTTATCGTCTACAGCAACCCTGCATCAGCAGTGAGGGGTTCATTGATCATTTATGATGGAGCTATTGAATTGTCGGGAGGAAATATTTCCGCTACAATATCAGGTTTCACTGCCTGTTCAAATGCAACGGGTGCAAAAGCATTTTGCATGATTGGCGACATGCAGCTCAATAACACTATAGTAACAATGAACGGAACCATTGCGCCATATGTATTTAACTGGTGGAATTTCATTGAAGTAAATACAGCTGTTGCCGGCGGACAAACCAATTCAGCTTTAAATGTGAACTCAGTTAATGATTGTATTAACTTTTGTGTTGCCGGACTTTATTATCAAACAACAGTTTGCGCAACCTGCAGCGGCTGTACTTTCACCTGCCCTGCAAATATTATTGAGAGCAGCGGAATCAATTGTACTAAATCAGTAACTACGCCTGATCCTGTTTTTAGTAATAATTGTAACCCTGTTACCCTTACATGGGCTTTAACCGGAGCAACTACACTTAGTTCACCGGCAACCGGTATAAATTATGTGGGTACTAAAACCTTCAGGACCGGGACAACAACAGTAACTTATACTGCTACTGATGCTTCCAATATTGTAAAAACCTGTTCATATACAGTTAAGGTTACAGAAACAGTGCCACCTGAGATCCGTTGCCCACTTGATAAGAGTGTAAATGCTGATCCGGGTGTTTGTACCCGTGCTGTTGTATCTCTTGGTACACCAATAGTAAGTGATAACTGCGGCGTGGCGTTTGTAACCAATAATGCTCCGGCTATTTATCAACCCGGTTCAAACTTTGTTACATGGACTGTAACAGATCATAGTGGTAATACCAGGACCTGTGTACAGGAAATATTTGTAGCAGATAATCAGAAACCAACCATAACCTGTCCTGCAAACATCATCCAAAGTACCGGGCCTGTTTGCGAAGCAACGCTGGTTAATACAGCAAACCCGTTTTTTTCTGATAACTGTGCTGTTGTTAAACTAACATGGGCAATGACAGGGGTTAGCTGGGGCACTTCACCTAATATAGGTATTAATTATGTTGGAGAAAAGAATTTTGCTACAGGCCTATCCCGTATTACTTATGCAGCAACAGATGCAGCAGGCAATACACAGACATGTACTTTTACAGTAACAGTAAAAGATAACACAGCTCCAACTCTTACTTGTCCTACAGATCAAACACTATGCAAAGTGGCGGGTAATTCTTACAGTATCCCGGTTATGATTCAGACTGATAATTGTGATATTGCAAAAACCGACTTTAAAGTAACCGGTGTTACAAACAGAACCGGTTCAGGTACCAATGCAAGTGGTATTTTTAACCTCGGTGTGTCAACTGTTGCATGGACAGTTAAGGATGTGGCCGGAAATGTATCAAACTGCTCTATACTGGTGACTGTTTTGCCAGCTACTCATCCTGATTGTAACCAACCATTTGCAAATCCAACTAACCTGCAGGGTGTTAATCGTAAACGGATAACAGAAGCAACTGTCCCCGGGCTCTCATTAATTGCATGGCCTAACCCGGCACAAAACTTTTTTAACCTGAAAGTAAATAGCCAGGCTAAAGAAGCGATAGAGATAAGGGTGTTTGATATGGCGGGTAAACTGGTACATACTAACAGAGGTGCACCCGGCGATAGGTATATTTTGGGCAGCAACTTGGTAACGGGTATGTATGTTATTGAAGTAAGACAGGCTGGTAAAACAGTCAGGACCAAAGTTGTGAAGAATTAATTTCAGTAAAACCGAATACTATAAGACCATCCTTTATTGGATGGTCTTTTTTATTTCCCGGAAACAATTAGTATTTTATGATTTAACTTACTGCCAGGTTATTTTTTAGTATTCATAAATTTCATTTATGCCAGATGATAAAACCCCGGGTGTTTATATTGTTGAAAAAAATGCTTTTCCTTCTTCAGTTGTAGCAGTAGCAACTGCAATACCTGTTTTTATAGGTTATACAGAAAAAGCGGAAAGAAATGGAAGGGGTTTAAAATTTATTCCAACAAAAATATCTTCGATGGGGGAATATGCTGAGCTGTTTGGCGCAGCATTTCATCCCAGGTTTGTATTAAACAGGGCAGCTGTTTCAAATGCACAAACATTTAAATTGAATGGAGAAGATATCTATATTAAGCATGCCGAAAATAGTGAACTGTATTTCTATAATGCTATCCGGTTTTTTTATTTGAACGGGGGAATGGATTGTTACATTGTATCTGTAGGTAGTTACGATGATGTGATGAGCAGGGGCATTTCTCCTGAAGATTATTCAGGAAATACCGAAAAAAGTATACCCAACGTTTTTGATATCCTGGAAAAGGAATGGGAACCTACATTGGTGCTGTTGCCTGATGTGGTTGCTTTAAAGGACGACATGGGTAAGCCTGCTTATTACCATCTGTATATACAGGTTTTAGCCCATTGCAATAAAACACAAAGCCGGTTTGCCATTTTTGATGTGGCCAGGCAGGCTGATACTGCTACACATGATGCTATTAGTCTTTTCAGGAACAGTATTGGTTCGGATGCTTTAAAATACGGTGCTGCTTATTATCCCTGGTTAATAACATCAGTGATAGATGATAGCGAAATTAATTATACAAACCTGGAAGATGAATATACAACACTCGACAGCCTGATCCCGGCAGGTGAAACGCAGGCAAGGGCTATTGTTGAAAATTTAAAAAACATTTCGGCAACAGCACAAAAAGAAAATCATCAATCATTAATGTCAGTGAGTCCAACTTATAAACAAATAATGGGTGCATTAAAAAACAGGGTAAACCTTTTGCCACCAGGTGCAGCTATGGCTGGCATTTATACACTGGTTGATAATTCAATGGGGGTATGGAAATCCCCGGCTAATGTTTCTTTGTCTAATGTAATAGCCCCGGAGATTATTATTTCGAATGAAGAACAACAATCCATGAACGTTGATCCGGTTAGTGGGAAATCTATAAATATTATCCGTGCATTCCCCGGAATTGGTACGCTGGTGTGGGGAGGAAGGACATTGGATGGTAACAGCCAGGACTGGCGGTACATTAATGTACGCAGGACATTCATCATGATAGAACAATCTTTGAAACTTGCAACCCGTGCTTATGTATTTGAATCCAATGATTCGGGTACCTGGGTAACATTGCAGCATATGATCAATAATTTCCTGTACAATTTATGGAAGCAGGGTGCATTGCCAGGATCTGTGCCGAAACAGGCTTACAGCGTACAGGTTGGTTTGGGTGTGACCATGACACCTGATGATATTCTGAATAATATTTTAAGAATAACTGTGTTGATAGCCATTGTGCGACCGGCAGAATTCATTGAAATAACTTTTCAGCAGCAACAACAAAGGCCGTAATGAATAAATAATTATTACCTGTCTTTAATAGTAAAATTAAAAGCAAGTTCATGTATAAAACAACCGATCATAAGTAAGCCAATGCTGGTAACAGTAAATGTATTGTGTGACTATGGCCAGCCTGAAGTTGTTTTTTTAATCTTAGCCTTGAGTTGTAAATTACAATTATGAAACTTAAAATTTACTTATCAGGTTTTTTTATTCTTCTTGTTTCTGTTTCAGCAGCACAACAGCAATATTATCTTGTTACTGGTACATATACTACGGGTAAAAGTGAAGGTATTTATGTTTACCAGTTCAACAGCAATGTTGGCTCAGCAACTGCTATCAGCCATGTAAAAATTTCCAACCCTTCTTTTGTGTCGGTTTCGCCTAATGAACAATTTGTTTACGCTGTACAGGAAGATGCTGCTATTAATGGAAAGGGGGGAGAGGTAGCTGCATTTTCTTTTAATAAACAAACAGGCATACTTACTTATATGAACAAACAGCCATCAGGTGGCGACCATCCCTGTTATGTAGCTGTGGATAAAACCGGGCGCTGGGTTGTGGCGGGAAATTATAGCAGCGGAAGTTTATCTGTACTTCCTGTGCAGGCCGATGGTAGCCTGGGTGCAGCCACTACTATAATTCAACATGAAGGATCTGTCCCCAATGTACAAAGACAAAGTAAGCCACATGTTCATTGCACTTTATTTTCGGCAGATAACCGTTTTCTTTTTGTACCCGACCTGGGCATTGACAAAATAATGATCTATGCCTTTAATGCAACTACCGGAAAACTTAGCCCTGCCAAACAGCCTTTTGCCCAATCAACTGCCGGCGCCGGACCCAGGCATCTTTGTTTTCATCCTTCAAATAAATATGCATACCTGGTAGAAGAGATGAGTGGAACAGTGGTAGTTTTTAAATATAGAAATGGTAAGCTGAAAAACAAACAACGTATCAGCAGTATGCCCGTGGGTGATACAAGCGATGCAGGCAGTGCAGACATTCATGTTTCGCAGGATGGAAATTTTTTGTATGCTTCTAACCGTTCCAATGCTAATACGATCGCCATATTCAGGATAAACCAAAAAAACGGGAAGTTGGCGATCATCGGCCATCAATCAACATTTGGAAGAACCCCCCGTAATTTTAATTTTGATCCATCAGGAAATTTCTTACTGGTGGGCAATCAAAACAGTGATGAAATTGTAATATTTAAGGTTGATAAAGTAACAGGCCTGCTTACCGATACTCAAAAAAGAATAGAAGTTGGAAAACCGGTTTGTTTAAAATGGATTATTGTAAAATAAAGAAATTTCCCTGGTGTTCACCAATCATTCATAAGTAAACTGTTGCATTAACGGTTGCCCTGCCTGGCTTAGCTGCGGCCAGACGAATTCCCTGAATATTCCTGCAAATAACCAGGGGCATCTGAATCAATTTAGCTTTAATTATAGGTATGATCATAAGAAAAGCACATTTGTGAAACCATTTTGCGAAAGAGTTAATAAAAAAGACCATCCGCATTTGCGGATGGTCTGATAAAATTTGGTTTTTACGAAGCTTATTGTTTCACTACTTTGGTCCTTACTGTTTTACCCGCCTGTCTTGCTTCAATAATATACATACCCGATAAAGCATGTTCACCAAAACGATAGGTTTGATCTGTAGTACCTGATTGCTGCTGCAATAACTTACCCTTCATATCAAACATCCTTATCTCTACCGTTTCTTTAACCGGGCTGTTAACTTTCAGGTTAAAAAAGTTATCAGCCGGATTTGGCCAGGCATTGATAGAAAGTACCTGAACTGTTACTTCAGTGAATTTCGGGTCTGTAACCGGTTCCACAAATCCAGGAGTTGTACAACCAGGATGAGTAGTTGGTAAAACGTTCACCAATATAGAACAGTTTGATACATTTCCAGCTACATCTTTTACTGTCCATGCTACTGTTGACACTCCCAGGTTAAATATACCACTGGCATTTAGTCCCGAGCCAGACCTTGTTGTTGCGCCGGTTACTTTAAAGTTGGTAAGGGCAATATCACAATTATCTGTTGCGCTCAGCAGCGGAATAGAATAAGTGTTATTGGCAACCTTGCACAGCGTTTGATCTGCAGGACAAGTAAGTGTTGGGGCTGTGTTATCTTTTACTGTTACTGTAAAAGTACATGTCTGTGTATTGCCTGCTGCATCTGTTGCTGCATAAGTAATACGGGATAAGCCTGTAGCAAAATTCCTTTCTCCAACATAATTAATACCTGTATTAGGTGAAGTGCCCCAACTAACCCCTGTCATTGCCCATGTTAGTTTAACAACAGCACAGTTATCAGAAAAAACCGGGTTTGCTGTATTAACCGGCGTTGCTGCGCAAACAGGCCCGGTACTTTGGATGATATTTGCAGGACAGGTTATGGTTGGTTTCTGATTATCTGCTACAAATATTTCCTGTACACAGGTCCTGGTATTACCACTATGATCTGTTACAGTCCATGTAACAAAATTTGAACCTGGTTGATAAATAGCCGGAGCATTATTGGTAACCGAAGCTATGCCGCAATTATCACTTACTATTGGGGTACCAAGGACTACCACAGCCTTTGTACATACGCCAGGGTCAGCATATACAGTCTTGTCGAGCGGGCAACGGATCTCCGGCGGTATTGATTCCAATGCCTTAACTGTGAATGAACAGGTGAGGATAGAGCCGATAGCATTTGTTGCTGTATAAGTTACTGTTGTTGTTCCGGCTCTGAATGTCCTGGTTCCCACATAGTATATACCCGTTGCAGGTGAATTTCCGATAGTGGCTCCTGTAAGGGCCCATGTAAGATTTGTAATAACAAAGCAATTGGCCGTTGGATTAGGAGTAGTGATCTGTTTGGTGCAGCCAATACCGGTTATATTCTCGGTGATGTTTGCCGGGCAGGTGAAAGATGTAACCACCGGATTTATCACAACCGGGTTTCCACTATAAGTGGCAGAACAAGCAGGAGTGCTAATTAAGCGAACTGCAATATTATAACTACCTGGTGCAAGTCCGGAGAATGTTGAACCTGGTTGCCAGCTAACACTATTATCAAGACTGTATTCTAATGCTCCTGTTCCTGTTGCATTAACTACAATGGTGCCGGTTGGAGTGGTACAGGTTGGCTGCGTTACTGTTGGTGCCGTGATAACAGGAGGCGTACAAAGATTAATGCTTGAAAAATACACATTGGGATCTTTGCGCCCGGCACCACCTGCCAAATCATCCCTGTTATCGGACCATACTAATGAAAAACCATTTGCCGTACCAATGGCCTGGTTATAATCACCCATGTAGGTAGAATTTACAACTGCATCACGTCCAAATTCGGGCAATGACCCTACATCACTGATAGAAGAACTTGCCCCGAATGTTACCGTTGCACCGGATATGGTTGCAAGGCGGCCGTGATACTTGAACAAATTATTATTAGCCGCATCTTCTTCCCGGCTGTAATAAAAAATGCCAAGATTTAAACCATCGGGTGTTACCGCAATGGTAGGTTGCCATTGGTCAGTTGTGGTGGCATCATCATTTACTTTCACGGCTGCACCCCATGTAGCTCCACCGTCGGTTGACATTACCATAAATATGTCTGCTTTGTCAATACCCGCCGGGTTATTTGGAAAAGTAACATAAAGATGCCCGCTTACCGGGTTCACTGCAACATGCGGAAATTCACTGGAACGGAATCCTGATGCGGTTACTGTTCCCTGCCTGATACCTGTAAGAGCAAGATCTCCGTTTGTACCGCCAACAAGGCCCGTTGCCACTGTAACAGCTGCTGCAAAAGTAGCTCCCTGGTCTGTTGACTTACGCATTTGAAGTGTTGTACCGTTCCACCAAAAAGCATATACAGAATGATCGGGGCCTACTTCAATAAAAGCTCCCTGGAAACCAGATACTATTGATGTTCCACCTGATGGGCCAAAAGTTGCACCATTATCTGTTGATTTGAAAAAATAAATACCGGGGCCGGCACCAAAACGGCGTGATAACATGTACACATTACCATTTCCTGCTCCGGCAAAATTATCAACAGTAATCCATTGTTTATCTTCTGAGGACCCACCCGGTGCAGCATTAACAGGAGCCATCCAGGTAACACCATTATCATCGGAACGAAACATCTGTATAACATTTCCGCTGGTAAATCCAAGTGTTGAAAAATAAATTCTGCCGGTTGTAGTATTCCTGGCCAATACCGGGTCACCGGCGTCGCCATTAGTACTGTTTGGCAGTGAGCCGCCATCTGTGAATGTAGCACCACCATCAGTGGAGCGGGCATAACCGGTAAAATGATTGGTTCCGGCTTGAAAAGAACCGGCATCATTAAAACCAACAACAACAGTATTGCCAAAGGCAAGCATACTGGTTTCGCTTTGGGTAAACCTGGAGGTTGTAAAAAAACCATTGTTGTTATTCACCAGTACATCAGTTCCGCCAAAAACATTTGATGGAAGATTATTTCCCTTATTATTTTTTATAAGCTCAGCTTTTTTCTTCGCTGCCAGGTCAATCTGTTTCTGGGTGGCTTTGATCATGGAAATATTTTCGCCTTCGGTGTTCACAACAGGCAAAGGCTCTGTATTCTGGGCTTTTATAAAAGTAGCCAGCATCAATAATGATGTTAGCATCAGCAATTTTGAGATTATATTTTTTATCATAAAAAAAGATTTGGGGTTAAAAAATATTTTTTTAAAATCTATTCATAAAAAAGATCAGCTTGAATTGAAATAGATAAATATGAGGAGGGGTCTTTTCATAAAAGGAGCTGGTTGGGTTAATTAATAATTGAATTAAAATACCAGGAAAGGTTTTTGGAAATATATTATAAAGTATAGCCTGAGCTAAACTGCTCTAATATAAATTAACAGGAAAAGAATTTTGATTTTTTTGTAGTAGCGAGATAATGATTTTTTTGTAGTAGCGGGGGTAACTATAAGTAAGGTAATAGTATTTTTTAAGAAACAAATTTTTCTGCCTGAATTTTATATTGTTTTTATAAACAGGTTTTGCACATCAGCAACATCAATGATTAACTTTAGCGTATAGCTGAACGTGGGTGAGTAAAATTCCCGGTATAACATCCTGAAATAAAAAAGACGTACCTCCCCGAAGAACTGAGTGGAACAGCGGTAGCTTTTAAATATAAAAACGGTAACTGAAAACCAAACAACGCATCAGCAGTATGTCCGTGGGTGATACCAGCGATGCAGGCAGTGCAGACATTCATATTTCGCCGGATGGAAATTTTTTGTATGCTTCTAACCGTTCCAAGGCTAATACGGTCGTCATATTCAGGATAAACCCAAAAAACGGCAGGTTGGCGCTCATCAGCCATCAATCAACATTTGGAAGTCCCCGTAATTTTAATTTTGATCCATCAGGAAATTTCTTACTGGTGAGTAATCAAAACAGTGATGAAAGTGTAATATTTAGGGTTGATAAAGAAACAGGCCTGCTTACCAATACTTAAAAAAGAATAGAACTTGGAAAACCGGTCTGTTTAAAATGGATCGGTATAAAATAACGGCTTTCTCTTCCGGCTTATTAATTTATCTATTCCAATATCAGTTTCTTCAGGTAAAAAACATCAGGATCAACCTGTATTGCTGTTTTACTTGTTACTGTAATTCCTTTTTTATCAACTGTCATCCTTTGTACTCCGGCATCGGTAACAAAATTAACAGGCAGGGGCATATCTATATTCAGCAGTTTAACAATGTATTTATCATCGGCAGTCTTTCTTACATGTATTTCCAGTTTATCGGTTGTGTATAAAAAGAGCTGAAACAAAGGCTTCATACTTTTTCCATAGGCACCACTAAAAAGTTGTTCCACATCAGCAGTCATCACGGTATTATCATACGTGTATTGCGGTGCGGTGGCCAGTTTTTTAAGTGTAGGAAAGAAAATTTCATCACCCATCACATATCTCAGTGTATGCATGAAGAAAGCGCCCTTGCCATAAATGTCGCCGTAGTAAGCGCTGTCAGAGTCCACTTCATCTCCCCGTACAACCGGCAGCCGGTTTTGTGTGGCCGTCGCTGTTTGTTGCATTCTTTTTAAATAAGCATCTTCTCCGGCAAGGTCTCTTGTTGCAAGTGCATCTCCAAAACTACAAATACCTTCCTGTATCCACATATGTCCCCAGTCCCGGTTGGTTACTTTATTGGCCCACCATTCGTGCCCGAACTCATGATGAAGCAGCCAGTCAAAGTCTTTATTGCCTACCTTGGTGTATTTGTATTTATTTCCGTATGCAATATTGGTTTGGTGTTCCATGCCCAAGTGCGGCGTTTCCGAAGCAGCAATTCTTTCCTTTACCCAGGGGTATTCACCAAAATATTTTTCCTGTATGCGGCAGGTCTGTTCATACAGGTCTAAGAACTTTTCTGCTTTGTCAAAATTTTCTTCAAGCACATAATATTCCATGGGTACTTTATTACCATCACAGGTGGTATAGATCCGTTTTACAACTTTGTATTTAGCCACATTAAAAACAATACAATAATTACTGATGGTATAATTGGTTTTGTAATGGTATGTTGATTTTTCTTTTTTGGTAGTTACTTTTTGTAAGAGCCCCGGTGCTGCCACTACCAATCCTTTAGGAACCGTAATGATCATATCTGCTCCTTCATTGGGTTCATCACTTGGATGGTCTTTGCAGGGGAAATAAATTTTTGCGCCTTCGCCCTGGCAGGTAACAGCTATCCAGGGATTGCCCTTGCTGTCTTTCTCCCACTGAAAACCGCCTGTCCATGGCGGCCTTGCAGCTATGCCCGGTTTACCCCCATAGGCGATCTTCACTTTTACTTTTCCAACAGGCAATTGTTGCGGCAATGCAATTTTTACCAGGTCGTCTTCGGTATGGGTAAATGGGGTTTGTTTACTATTCACCCAAACCTGGCTGATGGTTAGCCCATGCCAGAAATCAAACAACAGCATAGCGGTAGACTGCGAAAGATTAAGGTCTATCTCGGTATAGCCATTTATCGATTTTTGTTCCGGCTCAACATCCAGTGCAACTGTGTAATGCCGGATATCCATTATGGCCTGTTCCGGCTTGAGTTTGCCCCCGGATATTAAATTTTGTGCAGCGGTGCTTATCGCAGCGATCAATAAAACGAAGGATAAGAGTGTACGCATGGCGGTAGTTTTAGTAGTTGGAAGGTAAAGTTATTTGTTCACTTTACATGGTGATATTTATATGAACGGCGGGCTAATTGCCCGGTTAATCCATATTTTTATTTTCTAAAGTTACAAACATGAAAAAAATCATCACAACTATCTTACTTTGCCTTATCATCAAATTTGCAACAGCACAGGATGCCCGTACAAAAGTAGAAAGCGCCTGCATGGATTATATTGAAGGCTTTTATGAAGGAGATACCAGCAAACTCATCCGAAGTATAAAACCAGGCCTTTACAAATCCGGTTACTGGAAGAATAAGAATACCGGTAAGTATGAATCTGAAGGACAGATGACCTTTCAGCAGGCGATTGATTATGCCAAAAGGGTGATGGCAAAAAAGAATTTTGCCAAAGCTGATGCTCCTAAAAAAGTACAAGTACTTGATGTGATGAATTCCATTGCTGTAGCAAAAGTAACAGCATGGTGGGGGGTGGATTATATTATGCTTTCTAAACAGGATGATAAATGGATGATTGAGCAGGTACTTTGGGAAGGGCCATTGGAAAAATAAAAGGCCTTTAATTTTCTGCAACGGAATAGTTTTGCGGCATTATCTTTAGTATCAGGTTAATCAACAGATGCAACAACTAATTGCTCACATAAACAAGTACCATCCCCTGGGTGATGAAGCTCAAAATACCCTGCATGATTGTTTTGAACAAATAACCCTTTCAAAAAATGAATACCTGCTTACTGAGGGACGGGTTTGCCGGCACCTGTATTTTTTAGAAAAAGGAGCACTGAGAGGTTATTATAATATGGATGGAAAAGAAGTAACGCACTGGTTTGGTTTTGAAGAGGATTTTGTAACCTCCTTTTACAGTTTTATCACCGGCAGTATGGCAGTGGAAAATATCCAGCTGATCGAGGGCAGTATCTTATGGGCTATTTCAAAAGAGAGATTGACAGCATTATTTAATCAATATCATGAGATAGAAAGACTGGTACGCATTGCCTATGAAAAATATTACATTAGGCTTGAGGAAAGATTTGTAAATGCCCAGTTTAAAAATGCAACCGAACGCTACGAAAATTTATTACAGCAAACACCTCATATATTGGAAAGGGTACCCCTGGGCTTTATTGCTTCTTACCTGGGGATAAGCCAGGAAACACTGAGCAGGATACGCAGTAAGTTTTAACATTTACTTCTTTGGTTTTTGACAATTATCAAAAGCCCGGTAAAAAGTTGCTGATAGATTTGTTTCATAAAAAAAATTTTTATGCAACAAAAACAATTTCAACAACCGTCTGCTGCATTTATTGCTGCATCCTGGTTTGCTTTCTTCGTTGGCACCATAGCTTTTATCATCGGGTTATGGAATGCCGAAATGCAACTGAATGAAAAGGGTTATTATTTCACAGTACTGATGTTTGGGCTTTTTTCAGCTATTTCTGTTCAAAAAGCGGTAAGGGATCAGCTCGAGGGCATACCGGTTACAAACATGTATTATGGTATTGCCTGGTTCACCACACTTTTATCAATCGTATTGCTTACCGTAGGTTTATGGAATGCTGAACTGGAAAAAAGTGAAAAAGATTTTTATGCCATGTCTTTTGTACTCAGTTTATTTGCAGCCATTGCTGTGCAAAAAAATACGAGGGATATGAAGGCTGCAAAAGAAGGAGAGCCGGTTCAACAATAAGCTGTGTTATCAGTAAGAAAATAAAAACCCCGGTATTTAGCCGGGGTTTCCAATAAATGCCCAGCATGTATTTATGCCTTCACACAATTTGATACTGTGCAGCAACCGGTTGGCTTGCAATCGGAAGGTTTACAGTTTTGTTGTGTGCATTGTTTGCTTTTCTTTAGCTTTTTAGGCTTATGATTATTGGCAAATGCACCTGTTGCTAATGAACATACCATTGCCAGCATTAGTATTTTTTTCATACTGTTTTTTTTAAATTAATTAAATGTGTTTTCTATAAAATAAAAAAGCCATTGGGTGGCTTCCACACATTGGAGGTATAAGAAGAGATATAACTTGTGTTTAAAAGGGAATATTTTTTTGTAAAAATAAATTGTTGTGCAGGCCACTCATATTGCGGCTGAAAAATGAATGTATAACAAACCGGGCAGGTTGTGCAATCGGGATTATTGGTACACTTATTATCAGGATCTTTTTTGTCAGCAGCTTTTTTGTTGTGGCATTGATCAGCAGCCTTTGTTTTCATGCAGCAACTGGTTTTCTTTGCGGCTACTATGGTACAGGCATCTTTCATTGCCGGTATAAAACTGGCAGTTTCAATTAAGAAAACTGCAAATGGAAAAATTAATATCAATGCCTGTGTTCTCATTTCTATATGCCTAAAGATAAAAAACAGATCCGAAACTTTGTATGGATGCCGGGGTTTTGTGATGAGTGGTGCATATAACCTTATATGCCCTGGCTCATCTTTGCTGTAACTCCCGGGTAAATTCAAAAAAGTAAGAAACGGAAACCGTATATTTATAGTAATCATTATTATGAAAAAGAGAATTATAATTATTTGCCTCCTGGGTTTGTGGGTGCATACTGTACATGCCCAACAAAAATACTCGGTAACACTTAGCGGAACACTGGCCCATTTTACCAATGAAGTGGAAGTGCAGGATATGTCGGAGTTTCAATACCTGCTGCCACCGAACGCTGAACGGTTGATAATTCCGGAAGACAGCAGTGGAAAATTTCAAATAAAATTTCCAGTAAAGGCTCCCAATTATTTCCGCATTGGCCGCAATATTTTATACCTGACCCCGGGAGATGACCTTACAGTTTTTATAGATTATAATAACCCAGCACTTGCCACATTTAAGGGGCAGGGGAGCCAGGCCAATAACTTCTTGCGCTTTACACCTTTTCCAAAAGGTGGATCGTACATTGAAGCCGGCAGTAAGGCACAGGAAACTCCACAAAAAACCATTGAATATATTATACAGGCAGGTGTTAACCGGTTAAAGCAGTTAGATAGTGTAACACAGGTATCTGCCTTGTTTATAAAACTTGAAACAGGAAGAATAAGGGCAGATATCATTAATAGTTTACTGGATGCGCAAATTACATTTTACAGGCCAAGGTCCATCCGTAAGGACTCGGTAAAGATGAAAATATATGGCGAAGAATATGCGGCATTGATACAGCCATTGGTTGCATCATATTCAAAAGGGTTTGTTGATGCTTCATTATTAAAAGTGGTTGTATATCGAGACCTTGCTGATAGCCTGGTCAATCAACCCGGTAGTGCGGCCGACCTGCAGAAAATCAAAGACTGGATCAGGGCAACTGCTATAATTGAAGAGATGAATAAGGTAAGTGATAAACAGGCACTGAAAAGTTTTACAAAAGAGATCGGCTCAATAAAAACCCAGGAGTTTAAAAATGCATTGAATAAAACACTGGCCACTTTATTAAAATTTGGCAAGGGTGATATAGCAGCCGATTTTACAGCAACAGATATAAATGGAAATGCCGTAACGCTCAGCAGTCTTAAAGGCAAAGTGATTTATGTTGATCTGTGGGCAACCTGGTGTGGCCCTTGTATGGAAGAGATGCCACACTTTGAAACTTTAAAAGAAAAATACAGGGACAATCCCGGCATTGCATTTATCTCACTATCTGTTGATGATAATATTCCTTTGTGGAAGGGTAGTGTAATGAGCAGGAAAGTGGGGGGTTACCAATGGTTGATTAACAGAAATAAACTTGATAATTATAATATTGTGGGTATCCCCAGGATTTTGCTGATTGACAGGAATTTTATAATGGTAGACATGAATGCACCTGCTCCTTCATCAAAAAAACTCCCGGCCATTATTGATGAATTATTGAAATAAATGCTGTTCTGCCGGGTTGCGTAGTGAAATAAGGACAGATAAAAACATTGTTAAAAGAAAATTTCTTTTTTGATTGGCGGGCTTTTCTATATAGATTTAGATTGTAAATATTTTTTATGAAAAAAAATATACTACTTGTAACTGCCATTTTCATAACCTCTTTTTCATTTGCACAGGAAATATTCATAAGCGACTCTGTGATATACTTTGACAAAAAACCGGTTGCTTTATATACAAAGGAGCTTTCAAAAACACCATTAAGGTATGACATTGAAATTCTAAATCTGAATTATCAAACATTGATAAAGGCCGAGGTGATGAAATTTGATGCCCCTGTTGCAGAACTTAAACCTTTTTTTTATTACGAACTTACATTTCCTGCTGTAAAAGATACCCTGGCCATCTATCTTGAAGATGAAGCGTTCCTGCTGGTGCTGAGTAAAATTTTGAAGGACTATAAACTGATACGGAATAATACACTAAATGAATTTGCATACCGGAGATTTAAAATGTCTTATCCAGGCGGCCCGGCTTTTATGGCTCAAATAAGATCAGTGGTGGACTATCTTGATGATACCCGTAATTTTAAGGAACAGGTAGTAAGAGACAGGACCAGGCCGGTTAGTTTAGTAAACGGCCGGGTAATAATGCAGGATGGGAAAAAAATAGGAATCATAGCGCCAGGCGCTGCGCCTGCAATTGGGCCCAATGTTGTAGCCTTTGATTATACAAGCCAGGTGCCCGAAGAATACCAGGTTCAATTATTAACCGGAAGAACAGTTGATCTTAAAAAATTGAGTGGTGGGGCCAGTTATTATTTTTTTGATAAAGAAAGCTATGGATTGGGAAAGAACCTGTATAACAAATCATTTCCGGTTAATAATGTATACGGCCCTAATGACGAACGCAAACTGAGAGCGATATGTTATTTGATAGAGAACTACGCCTTGTAAAACTTTTCTTTTCACGAAAGCTGATAGTTATTATATGATGCGCCGCCGCTGGGATTATTTTGTAAAGAACCTGATGGAAGCAGAGCCGCCGAAAGAGTTTAAGATAAATCCGAATTAAGCAGAAATACAAATGAAAGGGATCTTAAACAAGTAGAGAAAAGACTGGATAATTTTTTTCAGGCTTCTTATTGTGCCTTAAAAAGCTTTGCCTGTAAAATATTGTTGCTGCCTTTTATATCAATAAAATAGTTGCCGGGTTGCAGTGTGTTCAGGTCATTTAAGGTAATTACATTGAGTCCCTTTACTGTTTGCTTTGCCCTGGTTATAACTAATTTCCCATTCATGTCATACAGGCGTATGCTGATCATATTTGCGTTATCTGTAGTGATTGCCAATTCAAGTTTATCACGGAAGGGGTTGGGATAAACTGTTTGCAGCATCACACCAATGCCATCAGTTTTTACAGCAATTACTTTACTGTATAAGAAGCTTCCATCTTTATTTATCAGTTTAACCCGGTAATAATTAATTGTGGCCGACGGATCATAATGTACAAAACTGTAACTGGCTGTTGTATTGCTGTTGCCCTGTGCTGCTATAGAAGCAATTTTTAAAAAACCGGTATTATCAGCACTATGCTGTATCTCAAAATGATCACTGTTGTTTTCCTGTGTAGTTGTCCATTGTAAAAAAATATCCTTCCCGGCTTTTTTACCACTGAATGAAGAAATACCCAGGGCTAAAATACCTCCCGTACGTATATTGAAGTAAATAGTTGCCGTTGTACAAAGCGGCCTTGACGTAACATCACATATTTGATAAACGACCTGGTCGTTCCCGTCATAATTTACAGGTGGGGTGTATGTATAAAGACCATTAGTATAAAAAGAGATTGTGCCACCCTGGTCGGTGCTGATCGTTTCAATTAAAACGGCGGGTGCTGCTGTATTAATGGTAATACCATTTATACTGAGTGAATCACCATCAGGATCCATATCATTATGAATATAAGATTCCGTAATGGTTGTATTGATCAATAAATGAGCATAGTCATCGCCTGCCACAGGTGGTGAATTAAATAGTTTATTTATGCAAGGCAATGAGGGCTTATTACCAGGTTTTGTAAAACCAAATGTTGCAGAAAAGCAGAGTATAACAACAAGTGCTGAATACTTTATACCTATTAAAGGTAAAGATGGTTTCATGGTTAAGGGCATTTTGGGGTAGGGCAGAAACAAATTAAATAACAGAGACAGGTCTTTCTATATTTCCTTAATACCCCGGGTTTTGCTTTTATGCCCAGGTTTTTTGCTGGCCGGGCAGTGCATCACTTATAAAAACGGATAAAGGGGTTGATTATTGCCTGTTTTGGGCCCTGTTATTACCTGTTTGTGGAATAGGGAACTGATATATTTTATTTATATTTACATACTACCCGGACATAACATACCCATAACGGCCTTTTATATTAATCGGAGATTATGAAAACGGTATTTTTATTAATTCTGCCTGCTTTTTTAATTTTCCCCGGCAACCTGTTTGCCGGGGAAATTATCGGCTCTCCTGTTCCAAAAAAAACGGCTAAAACACTTTCAAATCCAACTGATTTTTTTCGTTCTTTTCAAACCGGCGACTGGGGTACATTAGCAACATGGGAGTCATCTTCAGATAACAGCAACTGGTTTGCTGCAACTTTAATACCCGATAATTTAGCCAGCGCCATCACTATAAGTAATATACATACAGTTACAGTGAGTACAAACCAGGATATGGATGAAGTAAGTATTGAAAGCGGTGGTGTTTTATTGCATTCAGGTGGTACATTAACGGTTAATAATGGTTCCGCTTTTGATATTGTTGTGCAAAACGGGGGAATTTTTACACTGGCAAATAGTAGCGGCCCGTCATTCTCTGCCGGTGCTACAGCATTTATAAGCCCCAGTGGTATACTAAGGGTAGCTGCTGGTGGATTAACGGGCGCCGGCATCGGTGTTAATGCATCTAATTTCACCTACAGCAATGCATCGATTCTTGAATACACATTGGCCGGATCTTTTTCGGCGAATGGGGTAACTTATTTCCCAAATGCGAATGCAGCTACTATACCCATTTTTAGAATTACAAGTAACGCCGGGGTTGTGGGTGGCAGCGATGATCTAACTATAAAAGGTTTGTTTGAAGCTAATGCTAATGTAACTTTTCAAAATTCAGGGTTAAAAATTTTCCGAAATGGAATAATTGGAACAGGAACTATTTCCAGTGATGCAGCCTCAGGAAAATTTATTATCAACGGCGATACTGCAATTTTAGGAGGAAGCGGTTCATTGACATTACCAACGGCGGGAATGGATATCGGGTCATCCACAACAGTAACCATGCTATCTGATAAATCTGTTACTGGTAACATTGCCTTGCTGTCAAATGCATTGATTGTGTTGGGCAATAATAATTTAACATTGACAGGCACTATAAGCGGAGGCTCCGCTACTTCACATATTGTTACCAATACCAATGGTAAACTGGTTATAAATAATATCGGCACAACGCCGGTATTTTTTCCAATAGGAGCTAACACAACTTCTATTAATCAACTGGAAATTTCCAATGGCAACAATATAAACTATGGTGCCAGGGTTGAAGTGGGGATCAATCCATCAATACGCTTTCCAATTGCTGCGGTAAACCGTACATGGTTAGTTAGTGTTTCTGCTAACCCAGCTGGCCCTGTTAATGTTAATTTCTATTATTCGAACGGGGATGGGAATGCATTATTTAATTATACTACAAATGTTGAGCAGGGTTTTTACACCGGTGTGTGGAATGTGATAAATACAGGTCTTACGCAGATGGGCGGCCCCACAAATTACCAGGTTAACACAATTGTAAGTTCATTTGCTCTTAACCCGTCTGCACTAATGGTGATTGGAAATATTCCTGCCATACTGGCGCCAAATAATCCAATCACCCTCCATGCACAAAAACAAGAGGAAAAAACTATTCTTAACTGGTCAGTGGCTAACATTTCAACCATGGATCGTTTTATTGCAGAACGTTCTGTTGATGGAAGAATATATTCTGTATTAATGGAATTACCAGCAACCGGTTTTAGTTTTACAGACATGCAGCCATTGCCGGGTTTGAATTATTACCGCATAAAGTTGATTGAAAAGGATGGTAAGATAACCTGGAGTAATATTGCCGTAATACTGAATGCAGCAAAAGGATTTGATCTCATCAACATTGTACCCAACCCAATTGTGAACAGCAACTTTAAACTGAATATAAGCGCTGCACAAAAAATGCAGATAGACATTGTGATAACAGATATGCAGGGCAGGCTGGTACAGAAACGGAAAGCGAACATAACTGCGGGCTTTAATACAATTCCTGTCAATATAACAAATCTTGCAGCGGGTACTTACCAGGTATATACTAATACTCCTGACGAAAGATCAAGAGTACTGCGTTTTGTTAAGCAATAAAAACCTTGTGAATGAATTATTGAGTTTCCCGGTTTATCGTGAGACTTTTTTATAGTTTTGCACTGCATGAACACAAATGTTTATATAGCATCAGGAATATTGGAATCTTATTGCCTTGGCCTTGTTACCAAAGCAGAGCGGGTAGAAGTGGAGCAATATGTAAAGCAGTATCCCGAAATACGGGAAGAATTAGCTGAGATCAATGATTCACTGGTGATGTATGCATTTGAAAAGGGTATGGAACCGGCGGCTTCAGTTAAAACAAAAGTATTATTAAGGGTTTATGAACAACAGTGCGGAGCCGGTAAAATATATCCTCCACTCATAAAAGAAAATACTGATGCAGGCGATCTTAAGAAATGGATCGATATAAATAAAATTACAGAACCGGCAGCGCCTTTTGATAATTTAACAACAGCTGATCTACCCTCAACAGAAGTGGTTACCAATTTTATAGTTTGGGCAAAAAAGGGGCATGAAGAAGAAGAACATAATGCGTACTATGAATTTATCGTGATCTTAAAAGGCCATTGCGATATGTATTTTGGAGCAACAAAGAAACATTACAATACCGGTGACATCATTATTATTCCACCACATATTCCACACAGCGCTGTTATTACTTCAGAAGAGCCGATGGTAGCACTGGTACAGCGGCAGGCGATTGCTGCCTGACCTTTAATTATCCTGCAGGTATTTTTTCACCAATACAAAGCAAATAACAAGCAATATCAACAGTAGGGCTATGGTAAAATAGAGCCAGGGTTGCTCCTGTAGTTTGCGTTTCTCTTTACGCTTTTTTCTTTTATCTAATTGTTTTTTCAACCCATGATTAAGCTCCTCCACATAAAGCGAAAGGTCTTTTTTATTTTTAAAATCTTCTAATCCTTCCACTGCATCATTCATAAATTCATCATCAGCCATCTGCTTCTCCACTTCGTGGGCTTCGGGTACAGACAGTTTCTTATTCAAATAGTCCAGTAATTTTTCCTGTTCTATTTCTTTATTTAAATTGGATAATATGTCTTTTAGTTCATCGCTCATTTTCAGTCATTCGTTCCATGATCAATTTTAAGTTACGTTTCCCGTTTTGTATATGGCTCTTTACCTGCATTAAACTGTAACTGGTTTGTTCGGTAATTTCCTGGTAGCTTTTTTTTTCCAGATAAAACAAAGTTACACATAGTTGCTGCTCTTTGTTTAGTTGTTGCAGGGCACCGGCCATGTTGCTCAGGGTTTTATCCTTTTCAATATAAACATTCTTTTCTTCCGGTTCGGCTGCTGTTTTCATAGAGCGTTCATCTATTTCAACACTAAACCTGCCCTTATCTCTCAGTTTCATCAGGCAGTGGTTCTTCGCTATCATGTAGATCCAGCTTTTAAAATACTCCACTTTATATTTATGCAGCTCGTTTATCGCTTTTAAAAAAACCTGTTGTACGGCATCTTTTGCTTCCTCTTCATTTTTCAGGTACTTCATGCTTACACCAAGCAGCAGCATAGTATACCGTTCCAGTATAATGCCCAGCCATTCATTATTACGGTCGGCATAAAACCGCTGTAGCAGTTCGGCATCGCTGATATGGTTATATTTGCTGCTGCTCAAAACAGGATAAATAAAATTGTTTTTTGTAAGATGTAAACATAGTTTAATTTCCATAATTTAGATATACCGAAACTGAAAAGATGAGCTACGCTGTTTGTTGTGTACCTATTGCACCCGTACGAATTGAACCGGACCATAAAGCAGAAATGGTAAGCCAGTTATTATTTGGCGAATGTTGCATCATTATCATTGTTGAAAAGAACGGATGGGTGAAAGTTGTAAATAAACTGGATGCCTATACCGGCTGGTGCCAGCTATCGCATTTCCAGGAAATAGATGATACACAATATTACCTTGAAGAAAATGATTTTACCGCCGACTGGATAAACCAGGTTGATTATAATGGCCACCAGATGTGGGTGCCTTTTGGAAGTTCATTAACGGCCATGAAAAACGGAAATGTTTTCTGGCGACGGAATACCGTTCATTATTCCGGCAAGGTATGGAACCCCGTTACTGCAAAACGTGATGCTAAAACAATAAAGCAACTTGCTTTTAAATTTTTAAATACTTCTTACCTGTGGGGCGGTAAGTCTGTTTTTGGTATTGATTGCAGCGGCCTCACACAATCAGTCTATAAATTCTTAAACATCCATTTGCTCAGGGATTCGCAGCAACAGGCTACTCAGGGGGAACTGGTTGGTTTTTTACAACAGGCACATTGCGGCGACCTTGCTTTTTTTGATGATGAAGAAGGACGCATTATTCATGTAGGAATTTTGCTGAACCCGAATGAGATCATCCATGCTGCAGGTAAAGTAAGGGTTGATAAGATAGATAATGAAGGCATAGTTCATGCAGAGACCGGGCAAAGAACACAAAGGCTTCGTATCATCCGCAGGTATTTCTGATCATTCGCTTTTTCCTCCCCCGGTTTTATAAATTGTTTCTTTTACCGGGTTGCTTATCTTTTGCTCCGAACTGTTTTTTGTTTCTTGTTTTTTAGACTTATCAAAAAAAAGCATTTTAATGGCGATGAGGACCATAAGTATGGCAAATATCTTTTTCACAGTCTCCTGGGGCAGGCTGAGTGCTATTTTACTTCCCAAATAGCTCCCGGCTAAAAATCCTATAGCCAGTATGCCAACAACCCTGAAATCGACATGCCCCTGTTTATAATACATTAATACTCCTAAAATACCGACGGGCAGCATGATCAAACCTAATGATGTACCCTGTGCGGTTTTCTGGCTAAAGCCAATAAAATAAACCAGTGAAGGCACAATGATGATGCCGCCGCCAACACCTACGAGGCCTCCTAATATACCAGCTGCAATACCCACCAGGATGATGATGAGAATAGTTTGTATGTCCATGTCTTTCTTTTTAGTGATCATTTCGGAAACCGGGTTTTATAAAATGCGATCGCTTCTTCAATAACTTTATAAGCTGCCTCTTTATTTTGAAACTCATCGATCTCCACCTTTTTATTTTCAAGCACTTTGTATTGTTCAAAATAATTCCGCAATACAGCAATAAAATGTTTTGGCAGTTCATCTACATTGGTAATATAATTTACGCCGGGATCTTTGGTGGCTACTGCAATGATCTTATCATCTTTTTCGCCATTGTCAATCATCTGCATATTGCCAATAACCGTTGCTTCCACCAGACAGAGCGATTGAATGCTTTCGCTGCACATCACTAAAATGTCAAGTGGATCTCCATCCTGTCCCAATGTTTGTGGAACAAAACCATAATTAACAGGGTAATGGAAGGAGGAATAAATAACCCTGTCGAGTTTCAGCAGCCCTGTTTTTTTATCTATCTCATATTTGGCCCTGCTGCCTTGCGGAATTTCAATAAGGCCATTAACCACTTGTGGGGCTTTATCGCCGTAATGAGCGCCATGCCAGGGATGAAGGACATACATGTTTACAGGTTTACAGGTTTAAAAGGTTTAAGGTTTAACGTTTAAAAATTCCTTGTTCGTTATTCCTTGTTCCTTGTTCAATATTATGACTTCTTCATTTTTAATTCTTAATTATTAATTGATATCCGAGAAAGGTTGCGATAATGCCTAAGATAACACTTAAGCCAATATAGGTGATTGCCAGGCCATATTTTCCGCTTTGCATCAGCCCCATATTCTCCAATGAGAATGCAGAAAAAGTTGTGAAGCCGCCACAGATACCGGTTGCCAAAAATAATTTCCAGCTATCTGATAAGATATCGACTTTGAGGGTTAATGCAAAAACTACCCCGATGATAAAACTGCCAATGATATTCACTGCAAGGGTGGCCCAGGGAAAATTTTTTGTATTGATCAATAAAGCGGTGCCATAGCGAAGCATAGAACCCATACCGCCACCCAAACCAACCAGTAATAAATTCTTGACCATTTTGTTTTATAAATTTCCGGAGAAAGTATATTTAAGATCAACCTGCCACTTGTTATTAATACGAACCAGCTTTAATTTGGTCTTTACATCTTTTGCATAACTGTTACTGTAATTAAAAATACAAACAGTGTCAGTAACATAACTTACTTCATTAACAATAATGTCAGCATCTTTATATTTTTCGAGTTTGCCTTTGTCCTGTGCATTATAGTTTTGCCTGAACCTGTCAAAATACTGGTCGTTGGTCTCATCTTTGAAAAGATATTGTTCAGCCTCATTAAATTTATTATCCAGTATATCCCTCACGAATGCAGTGGCCACTTCAATATCTGTAACCGGTTCTTTTTTGACCTCATTGTTGCAGGCAAGCAGGGTTGCAGACAGTATTATTATAAAAAGGATATGCTTAATCATGCTTAAAGTTAAACATCTTCGGGTATACAAAAAAAAGTACCCACCAAAAGGCAGATACTTTCTTTCATTATATTTCGGGGGTTAGTTAGTTTTCATTTTACTTTTCAGGGAATCTATTACCTGCATACTCTTGTTCATCAGCTCTTTTAGGGAATCTGTATTTATGTTCTTAAGCTGCTCCAGGCCACTTGTAAGGCTGTCCAGTGCACCATCCATCCCTTTCTCTTTCATTTTTTGCATACCTATGTTCATCATGGTACCCATATCCATAGCTACCTTCCAGCTTCCGCCTTCTTTCTTTAAAACAAAATCAATTGACTCGCCGCTCTTTAATTCTTTTACATTAACGGTTGCTTTATCACCGTCAATTTTTGCTTCGGCCATTTCCATTTTGCTTTTATCAAATTGATCATGGGATTTGTCTCCTGCCGCATTTGGATGCATTTTCATTCCCTGTTCCATCATGTCAAGCATGCTCTTACTGTCGGCTGTGGCTAATTTCCTGGCTGCTGCAAAATCTTTTTTCCCCATGGCATCAAAGAAAGCGGACAAAACAGTCTTTGGGTCGCCACCGCCACTGTTGCAACCACTGATGTAAATTGCAGAGAACGCTAATACGGCAACAAACAATTTTTTCATAAATAAATATTTTAAGTTTTAGAGATCAAATGTAATTTTATTTTCCAGGGATTACATGATTAGTTATCCAGATTTTATTCTTTCTTTTTTGTTTTTGCACCCAGTGAATCCAGCGCTTGTACTCCTTTATCCAAAAGCATTTTCAGGGTATCTTTATCCATGCCCTGTAATTTTTCAAGCCCTGTTCTCAGGTCCGGTTTTTCTGCACCCATATTCCCTTTCATGCTGTTGAACATATCATTGGCTGGTTTTGATAATGCAATTTTCCAAACACCATCTTCCTTTACCAGTTCAAAAGTATGGGAGGTTGTTTTCCCCTCAGCAGTAACTTCTGCATCAACGGTTGCATTATCCCCATCAATCTTTTCATTCTTTAATGCATACTTTATACTCCCCGCCCTCTCTTTGAATTCAGTAATTATTTTTTCCTTGATCTTTTGTACGGCCCCAGGGTTTACGGCCGTAAGTATCTTTTCCGCTGCTTCCATCATACTGGCATCAGACCTGGTGACAAATTTTTTGATGCTGTCTATATTACCGCTTTTCATGGCGGCAAACATGCCATCAATGCTGGCTATTGGTGAGGCGGATTCACTTTTGCAGGCGGCAAGGCCGGTAATGATGCAAATGGCTATAAGTATTTTTTTCATAAACGCTTTTAAATTAAGTGGCAAAAATAATTTTATTTAACCTGTTTCGAATTAATATTTATGCCCGCTTTTCTCATGAATAAAAAACCAGGCAACTAAAAAGCTGCCTGGCATAAAGTAGGGGTTAGCAGAATCACATGGGTTAAGGAGTCTTTTTTTGCTCTGTGGTTTTTACATCATCCTTATTATACGCCTTAATGATCTGTTTCACCAGCCTGTGCCTTACCACATCTTCTTCATCCAGTTCAATATGGGCTATGCCTTCAACATTTTTCAAAATGCGGGTAGCTTTAAACAAACCGCTTTGCTGATTTTTGGGCAGATCAATTTGTGTGGGATCGCCCGTGATGATGGCTTTGGCATTGGGACCGATCCTGGTTAAAAACATTTTTATCTGCAGGTCGTTTGTATTTTGCGCTTCATCCAGTATAATAAAAGCATTGTCTAATGTGCGGCCACGCATGTAAGCCAGCGGTGCAATCTCAATGGTACGGGTGCTCATGTAATAACCCAGTTTATCGGCCGGTATCATATCGTCCAGCGCATCGTATAGCGGACGCAAATAGGGGTCAATCTTTTCCTTCAGATCGCCGGGTAAAAAGCCCAGGCTTTCTCCGGCCTCCACAGCAGGCCTGGTTAAAATAATTTTTTTAACCGATTTGTTTTTTAAAGCCCTTACTGCCAAAGCCACGGCAGTATAGGTTTTACCGGTACCAGCGGGGCCAATGGCAAACAGAATATCATTTTTGTCGCAGGCTTCTACCATTCTTTTTTGGTTGGCTGTACGTGCCCTTACCGTTTTACCGTTGGGGCCAAAAACCAACACATCATTGGGGTTGCGGTCAACAAAATTGTCAACCACCCGTTCATCATCGCCACCAAGTATCTGTTCATAATAATTGGCACTCATGTGGCCGTTGCGTTCTAAATAGCTGAGAATAAGATCGATTTTTTCCCTGGCGCCTTCAATTTGTTCCGGGGCTCCGCTTAATTTTATCTGCGTGCCACGACTGAGAATTTTTAAAAGGGGAAATTTCTTTTTTAGGATGTCTAACTTACCGTTGTTTACGCCAAAAAATTCGATAGGGTTTACGGTTTCGAGATTAATGATCGTTTCTGTCAATGGATTTTAGTTTTTGCCACTGTTTCTGTAGGCTGATTTTACCAGGTTGTACATAGCAGCGGTTAGTGATCAATAAAAATACAATTGCTAACTAACTTGTCTCTTTCTCAAATGTAACGATTTGCATTTAATAGATTGTGTATTTACTTATCAACAGAATGTTAATTAAATAAAATAAAAATTACAAAACAATCAGTACAGAAAATGTAAAAGATTATTTAATTCGTCAGGCAAAGTAAATCAGTAAATATATTTTATAAAAGTTTGTACGATTTTTTTATCAGGGTATAAACCGTTTTTGTAAGTTCATCTAATGCGGCTATCCTGATGTGGTTTGAATATCTTCCTGAATAAAAAATACTTTTTATTACCGGTAGCTCTTCTAGTTCTGTTTCAGAAAAGAATTTCAGATCGAGTTGCTTTTTCATTGGCCTGATGACGAGGAAGGTTTGGTTGTGGACAAATACAATACAATTTTGGGTGGCACTTACTGCAACATTTTCCCATTCCGTAATTTCTGCAAGCAGTTTATCAAAAACAAAGGGCAGTTCTTCCGCCTTCCCTTCAAAAAGGCTGTTAATACTTACTTTTACACAGTTGTGCCACTGGTTTGGATTTTTTAGTTCCCTTTCGCATTTGGGGCAGGTCCACATGATAATTTTTTTTCGAAAGTACATGTAAACGCCCAACCCGCCAGTAACTGCTTCAACATATTTTTTCCATATCCTTATTTTTTTTACATTTTTTTTGTTAGATTTGGTATATACCTGCAGTTCCGCTAAAAGGGCATGCAGGCTATCCCCATTCAATTCTACTATATCCCTTTCCCGCCTCTCTGAAAATGACTAGGCTTATTGTATTCCATGACCGATATCAGGATTTTTTTTCGGACTGTTATTGACCTTTATTCTGCAATAAAAACATTTGCAAAAAAATAGTCTCATTTTTTATAAAACCTAAATTTTATTCACATGTATACCGAAACACAACACCGCACACTTATTGACGAATGCGTACATTGGCTTAATGAACTGGCAGCTTACCGCCAAAAAATAAATCAACTTAAAAACGAGTTATATTATTTTGCTCCGGGGAAAACTGAACCCGACACATTGCTGGGCATTGAACAT
>JANNDO010000029.1:0-213558 GCA_031387825.1 Chitinophagaceae bacterium
TGCAGCGTCGCCCACAAACACAACAGGCCAAGCAGCGCACCCAAGGTATACATGCGTACTTCCTGACTATACCAGATGTGATATGGGTTGATAGCCGTCAGCCAAAGGCCCAAGAGGGCAAGCGTTGGGGTAGACAACCGACGACCAATGGCAAAGAGCAGTGCCATCACAAGCGCGCCACAAACCAGACTCGGCCATGCATAAAGGAACTCTAAACCAAAAGCCGGAGTAGGGTGGGTAAGCCTCTGCCAGAAATGGAGCAACAGATAATAGCCAGGTGGGTGAATATCGCCGGCCGTATGGCGGATAAGATCGGGAATGCTCTTCTGCGCCAGCGCCACACTCACCGTTTCATCATACCAAAGCGACTCAGCGCCCAACCGATAAAGCCGCAACGCAAAGCCCATCAATAGACCCGCCAACGTCAGTAACCGTAGGTTCGTGCGCCCCCGCAACGACTTTGTCGCTATAACCGCTACATCCACACGCCCATCCTAATTCCTAATTCCTAATTCCTGATTCCTGATTCCCACACCTACTCTTCATAATATACCCTTTTTACCCTTTGCGAAATACCCGTTAATATTTCATAAGGGATACTTTGAGCCAGCATTGCCAATTCACTTACGGGTAAATCTTCTCCAAAAACAAGTACTTCATCGCCTTCATTAGCGTCAACCCCGGTTATGTCCAGCATCGTCATATCCATACATACATTCCCTATCACCGGAGCCTGTTTGCCGTTCACGAGCATTTTGCCTGTTCCATTACTTAGTAAACGTGGATACCCGTCAGCATAGCCTATACGTACTGTTGCGATCACTGAATTTTTTGCAGCCATTCCTTTGCGGCTATAGCCAACGCTTTCGCCTTTCTTTATTTTTTTTATTTGAGAGATGGTTGTTTTTAATGTAGTCACATTTTTCAATTGCTGTTGTATGGCAGGGTCTGCATCAACACCATATAAACCAATTCCAAGCCGAACCATATCCAGTTGCAGGTTCTTATGCCGATGTATGGCCGCTGTATTGGCAATATGCCGGAGAAAAGGATAAGCCGTTATGCCTTGAATTTTTTCGCAACCCTCCAAAAAGGCAGTTGCCTGCATTTCTGTAAATGAATCATGCTTTGGAGAATCGCTGGCAGCCAAATGAGAGAACACAGACTGTATTTTAAAAACTGCTGTTGATTGTAACCTGCCGCACAAATCTTCAATATCTTTTTGTTCAAAGCCGAGGCGCCGCATACCGGTATCTAACTTAATATGCACCGGGTAATTATTAATGCCCGATTGTTTTAAATAATTTTCAAAATTGGTTAAAATATCAAATGAAAATAATTCGGGTTCCAGGTTATACTGTACCAATACATCAAAAGTTATTTCTTCGGCATTCATTACCATGATGGGCAGGGTGATACCGGCCTTACGTAGCTCCACACCTTCATCGGCGTAAGCCACAGCCAGGTAATCTACTTTATGAAATTGTAACAGGTTGGCTATTTCAAAACTGCCACTGCCATAACTAAATGCTTTTACCATTGCCATTAACTTAACCTCGGGGTTAAGCAACCGCTGGTAAGCATTCAAATTATGTGTTACAGCATTCAGGTTAATTTCTAAAACGGTTTGATGAATTTTTTGTTCCAGCAGATGACTGATCTGTTCGAACTCAAAAAACCGGGCACCTTTTAATAAAATGGTCTCGTTATGGAAATGCTGGCTGTGAAACTGCTGCTTAAACTCTGCCGACGAAGAAAAGAAAGCAGTTTCGGCTATATTCTGAAAAGCATTTTTTTGTTTGGTTATCTCCGGGCCTATTCCAATAAAGCGGTTAATATTCTTTTGTTCTAAAATGGCGGCTACGCCTGTGTAAAGTTCTCCGCTGCTTTTGCCTGACTGTAAAATATCGCTTAGTATCAGTGTACGCTTTGCATGTTGTTTCTGTTGCTGCAAAAAATCAAGCGCAATGGTCAGTGAATTTATGTCGGCACTGTAGCTATCATTAATAACTGAGCAGTTATTAATGCCCTGTTTCAGTTCCAGTCTCATTTCAACAGCACGCAATTGCATCATACGTTCTACAATGGTTTCTATGGCAGTTCCCAGGTGCAATAAAACACAGCAACAGGTGATGGCATTTTCAACTGAGGCCTCATCTGTGAATGGAATACTGAAATTTACCGTTGTATCTTTCCACTGGGCATTGATAGAAGTTTGAGCAGTACCGGTTTCAATAGAAATAATCTGAAGTGTTGCTGTTTCCTTTTTACTCCATGAAAAAAGTTCAAACTCATCACCTGCCCTTACATTATTTTTAAAAGTATTTACCGCCTCATTAATATCCGGGTCATCGGCACAATAGATCAGTAATTCGCTTTTAACAAACAACTTTAGTTTTTCATTTATTTTTTGGCGGATATTTAAAAAACCTTCGCCATGTGCTTCCCCGATACCGGTAATAACTCCAATTGTTGGTGCAATGATCTTCGCCAGTTTTTGCATTTCATCGGGTTGAGAAATACCGGCTTCAAAAATACCCAGTGTATGTTCTGCATTTATCTGCCACACACTTAAGGGCACTCCAATTTGTGAATTATAACTTTTGGGACTGCGTACAATATTAAAGTCACCTTGCAGCAACTGGTACAACCATTCTTTAACCATGGTCTTGCCATTACTGCCCGTAATACCAATTACCGGTAAATTAAACTGCTGCCGGTGAAAGGAAGTAAGTAATTGCAGTGCCTGCAACACATCGGGTACCTGTAAAAAATCTGCATCGGGAAAATCCAGTACATCTGCTTCCGTAAATATATCATCTACCACAAAACAACGAACACCTTTATGATACAATTCAGGTATAAATAAACTGCCCTTTCTTCTTTGGCCATCTAATGCAAAAAATATGGAGGCAGCGGGGAATAATAATTTACGGCTGTCTAATAAGATATGTTCAATAGCAACATGCACATTTTCAGAAAATGTTTTTGCTTTAATGACAGATGCTATTTGCGAAACAGTATACAATAGAAAAATATTTGTTTGCTTTAGTTACACATTAATATCTTCCGGAACACCTTTACGTTTGTGATAAATAGAATAAAAGATTGAGCCCGAAATACAAAATACGATCACCAGTAAAGATATCCAAACCGGTATATGCACCCATTCTGTGATGAGCATTTTTATACCGATAAAAAATAATACAATGGCAATACCCTGCTGCAGGAAATCAAATTTACTGGCTGCACCCCGCAATAAAAAGAAAAGGCTCCGTAAACCCAACACTGCAAAAATATTGGATGAATAGATCAATAATTTTTTATTAGGGTCGGGAATGATTGAAAACACAGCGGGGATCGAATCAACCGCAAAAACAATATCAATAAGCCCCAGCATGACCACTACCATTGATAAAGTGGTAAAATAAGCCTTATTATTATGAACAATGATAAAACGCCCATTAGGTTCTACATTGGTAATACGCATAAATTTTCTCATCAGGCTATAAGCCCAGTTTTTTTCCGGGTTAAATTCAGCTTCCTGTTTACTGGCAAACATTTTAATACCGGTGTACAAAAGAAAAACTCCGAAAATATACATCACCCAGTCAAAACGGGCCACCAGTTCGCTTCCCAGGGCGATAAAAATTATCCTGAAGATAATTGCCATTAATATTCCAAGCAGCAATACCCTTGAATAATTTTTTTCTTCCACTTTAAAAAAGGAAAAGATAATAATAAATACAAAGATATTATCAATGGAAAGTGACCACTCCAGCAGATAAGCCGAAATATAGGAGATGGCATCTTCCTTACCATTGCCCCCGGTATTTTCGTACCAGATAAAGCCACAAAAAATAAACGAGAGTAAAACCCAGAAAACAGTTTGGGTCAAAGCTGCTTTTAAACTTATGACCTGGTTTTTTTTACTTAGCAAACCAAGGTCAAAAATTAATGCAACAATTATTACAACAGTAAAAACAAGGTATATTAATTGCGTTTTATCCATTTTGGTTACCTGTATATTTTCGTTTTCTTATGAACTGGTATATAACTGCAAATAAAAATACCAGGAGTATTGGTACAATAATATTGATGAGTTGCCAGGTAGTCTTCCCTTCATCCACTTTTTTCTTATCCAGCAAACGTAAGGTATAATCCTTTGCCTTTGCTTCGGAAAGGCCGGAAGTATTGATAAGGTAATCTAAACAGTTCTGTAAAAAATCTTTATTGGCAAATGTAAATTCACGCTTCGATCCATAAGTATACGGGTTCATACCCATCGGTATTGGCTGATTGCCTTTAATTACAGAATTTAAAACAATATCACCATCGGCAACAATGATCATTTTATTATCTGCAATACATTGCTGCAAAAAAACCGAGCCATACTTTTGAAGGGTATCATTCATAGACTGTGATAAGCGGTTGGAGAAAAGAGACTGGAATTTTCCTTCCAGCAAAACAGCTATGGGGATATTTGCCTTTTTGAACTTTTCATTTTCAGGAGCATCAATATTTTCTTTTACACTTATCAGTGCCGGCGTTGCAACCGTTCTTGAGTTTGCTGATGAACTTAATAAAACTGTTTTTTTGATACCTTCGGCTTCTACGGTATCAATCGAGTTTACAAACCGGCCGCTTACAAATCCTAAATTCTTATTAATGATATGATCAGACCTGGTTTCAAAAACCGGAAAATAATTCCAGGGCAATAATTCAAACTGGCCATTTCCGCTTACATCAAAGGGAAGAAAATCGCATTGAAGGTCCATTACCAGGTCGGAATTGATCCTAACACCATATTTAAACAACAGATTATTCAATGCAAGTTCCCTGTCGTAGGCAACTACTTCTCCTTTTTTACTTTGCAAACTATCCAGTTCTGCATTTAATTTATCCATAAAGAATAAGATCTTGCCGCCATGCATCACATACTGGTCAAGTTTTAATTTGGCCTCGTCGGAAAAAGGTTCTGTGGGTTTAACAACAAACAACACACTGAATTCCTCCGGAATAACCGGTTGTATATTTGGATTGATCGTATAAAACTGGTACTCCTGTTGAAGTGTATTCTTCACCAGGTCTTCAACATTATACCCGGTTGGTTCGCCATTACCTGTTAAATAACCAACAACAGGTTTACTTTTTTGTAAAAGCTTATCAACGGCGCTTATGAAATTAAATTCCATCATCGCTTCAGCGCTGTTAATTTCCGGATATGTAATTGCCTTCGTTTTTCCCTGGTAAAGCATTACCGGCATTACCTGCTCTTTATAATGAACAAAAGCAACAGGATAAATATTTTGCTGCTGTTGCCCGGCTTTAACCTGTGATGTAAGGTTGATCGGGTAAAAACCCAGTGCTCCCAATGTATCGGCCCATTTAATATCTGTTCCTTCCACATTTTCTTCGGGGCTGATAAACCTGTACTGTAATTTTTTGCCGGCCACTTCTTTAAACTCCTGCAAGACCTCCCCGGTGCTGTTGGCTAGTTTTTTAAACCCACTTGGAAAATCACCTTTCAAAAAAACATCTACCTGTACTACGTCATCTATTTTTTTCAATACTTTTTTTGTGGCAGCCGAAAGCGTAAACCGTTTCTCATTGGTAAAATCTATCCGGGTATGATACAGTGATGCCAGCCAGTTGAAAGCAACCAGGGCTATAATAGTTATCAATAACCAAAGCTTGCTGTTCCATATTTTTTTTATCATCAAATTCATTATCGCTAAGTTCTTCGCTCCACCCTCTCCTGCAGGAGACGGATGGGGTGAGGTTATTTTTTATATAGATTTTTTACGGTAATCAGCAGGAAAAGAAAAATGATGCTGGCAAAATAGACCATGTCCCTGCTATCCATTACCCCACGGCTGATACTCCGGTAATGAAAATCAATGCCAAGCATTTCAATATAATAATCCACTCCATTTGCAAAAAACGGAAGCCTGCTCAAGGCATTAAACCCAAAATACAAGATGAGGCAGGCAAAGGCGCTGATGAGGAAAGCAACAACTGCATTATTGGTAAATCCACTGCAGCAAAGCCCTATTGCTGCAAAAACTGCAGCCAATAAGAACAAACCAATATAACTTCCTAAAATTCCTCCACTATCTATTCCTCCCTGTGCACTTAATGCCTTGATGGTAATAATATAAATGATAGTAGGAATAATTACAAACAGCAATACAATAAGTATAGAAAGATATTTACCCAAAACAATTTGCCATTTGGTCAATGGACGGGTTTGCAGAATTTCAAATGTGCCTCCTTTAAATTCATCGGCCAGGGTACGCATGGTAACAGCAGGTACAAGGAAAAGCAATATCCAGGGAGCCAGTTCAAAAAATTTATCTAAAGAAGCATAACCAAAATCAAAAATGTTACTATCATTTAACACGAATAAAAAGATACCATTCACCAATAAGAATAAAATAATAGTAATGTACCCGGTAAGATTACTGAAAAACTGTTGAAGTTCTTTTTTACAAATGCTCCACATATACTTTTAAAATTGCTGCAATTTAATACTTAACCCGTTATCACATAGTCATAACTGCTTACTTAGGCCACATATATCTTTTTTTAGGCTCTTATTAACTACAATAAATGAACCTGACCCTGAAAAACCATTGCAAAGAAACTTATCACCTTAATGCAGCATTTCAATAAGAGGCCTTGTCATAGGCAGCGGGCAGGTTGTTAAACAACTGACAACTACAGTTCGGCCCAATTATTTCAGAGGGAGTCTTTGATCATTTTTTCTCATTAAACGATTGGCTTCTGACAAATAATCGGTTAAAGATTCATATTAAGTTGTTGTCCCGAAACCAACTGCTCAAAGTCCTGTCAAAAAAATGACAGGACTTTTTTATGGAATAATGATGCAGGTGGGTCTCAGTAAAAATTTATTTATGAAAAAAATGATGCTCCTGCTTATTGTATGTACTATTTCCTCACATATAATAGCCCAAAAAACAAAATCAAGTAAACCTGTGCCACCACCTCCTCCCAAAGAATTGAAAGAAATACCACCACTACCCCCTGATCCACCCCAGGCTGCAGAGGTTAAGGAAATTCCGCCGCCGCCCCCTGCACCCCCAGCCAAAGTCGCAAAGAATAAACCTGCGGCTCCACCTTTGCCACCGCAACCTCCCCAGGTGCCGGTTAAACAATAAAGTAATTATATAATGAAAAAGCCTCCTGAATTCGGGAGGCTTCAAATTATTTTTTAAAACTATTATACCGCAAAACTTTCTCCGCATCCGCAACTGCGGCTGGCATTGGGGTTGTTGAAATAAAATCCCTTACCATTCAATCCATCACTGAATTCCAACTCAGTATTAACGAGGTATAAAAAACTTTTCAGGTCACAAACTATTTTTATTCCTTTATCCTCAAATACCTGGTCCATGGGTTTTACCTCGTTATCAAAATCCATTTTATAGCTAAGGCCGCTGCAACCTCCGCCCACAACACCAACCCGTAAAAAATAGGAAGTATCCTTACCAAGGCCTGCTTCATCCATCAACCTGATGACTTTGTCTTTTGCCTTATCGCTAATAAATATGCTGTTATCTGTTGCTACCATTCTTAATCATTTTAAATTTTGAATTCTAAATTTTAAATAAAAACCAATAATTCAACATTTAAAATATTAATGAACTACACTTTCTTCAAACTTAATTGCTTCAAGGCCGTTCTTAACACGATAGTCGTTGATAGCCGCTTTAATAGCATCTTCTGCCAAAACACTGCAATGTATTTTTACAGGCGGGAGATTTAATTCTTCTACGATATCCATATTATCTATCTTCAGAGCATCATCCACACTTTTTCCTTTCAGCCACTCCGTAGCCAATGAAGAAGAAGCAATGGCAGAGCCGCATCCAAAGGTTTTAAATTTAGCATCGGTTATCATCCCGGTGGTATCATCAACCTCTATCTGGAGACGCATTACATCACCACACTCCGGTGCACCAACTAAGCCTGTACCAACATTCTTAGCGCTTTTATCCAGCGTACCCACATTTTTGGGGTTCTGGTAGTGGTCGATTACTTTTTCTGAATATGACATGATATTATTATTTTAAATTTTGAATTATAAATTTTGAATTAATAAATGCCTCATTTAAAATTTAGCATTTAAAATTCAAAATAGTTTTAGTGTGCCGCCCATTCGATCGTACTCAAATCTATTCCTTCTTTATACATCTCCCAGAGCGGGCTCATTTCTCTTAACTTCAAAACCGTATCGCTTATTGCCTTAATGGTATAGTCAATTTGCTCTTCTGTTGTAAATCTTCCCAATCCAAAACGCAGTGAAGAGTGTGCCAGGTCATCACCAAGGCCCAGCGCCTTTAACACATAGCTTGGTTCCAAAGAGGCTGATGTACAAGCCGATCCGCTACTTAACGCAATATTTTTATTGAAGCCCATCAGCAGCCCTTCCCCCTCAACATGTTTAAAAGAAATATTGGCTACATGTGGCAGCCGATGTTCCCGGCTACCGTTAACATAAGCTTCTTCCAGTTTTAATAATTCTGTTTCAAGATGGTCTCTCAGTTTGCTGATTCGTTTGGTATCTTCTTCCATATCCTGCATGCATATTTCACACGCTTTACCAAAGCCAACAATACCCGGTACGTTTAATGTTCCGCTACGCATACCACGTTCGTGGCCGCCACCATCCATTTGAGCGGTTACTTTCACCCTTGGGTTTTTACGGCGTACATACAAAGCACCAACACCTTTTGGCCCGTACATTTTGTGTGCAGTGAAAGCCATCAGGTCAATACCATCTTTGTTCACATCAACCGGAATTTTTCCAACAGCCTGTGTAGCATCTGTAAATAATAATACCCCATGCTTACGGGCAATGGCGCTTATTTCTTTTATAGGCATCACCACACCAATTTCATTATTGGCATACATGATGGCAATAAGAATGGTTGTTGGTTTTATGGCAGCTTCCAGTTCTTTCAGATCAATTAGTCCATCAGGTTTTACCTGTAAATAAGTTACTTCTCCTCCAATTTTTTCTATATGCTTGCAGGTATCTAAAACAGCTTTATGTTCTGTTGTTGCAGTGATGATATGATTGCCTTTACTGGCATACATTTCATACACGCCTTTTATTGCAAGATTATCTCCTTCGGTAGCGCCAGAAGTAAAAATTATTTCCTTAGGGTCTGCACCAATCAATTTTGCTACCTGCTCCCGGGCATAATCTACTGCTTCCTCAGCCTGCCATCCAAAAGGATGATTACGGCTGGCGGCATTACCAAAATGCTCTAAAAAATATGGGGTCATTGCTTCCAGCACACGTGGGTCCATTGGTGTGGTCGCATTATTATCTAAGTAGATAGGCAATTTCAACATAAAATCCAACTGTTTAGTTTCTGTCCGTAATAACGCAAATTTACTGCAAAAGGTTCTACTTTAGCGTATAAAATCGAGGTTAACATTCATTTTACCAATCTCGTAAACCTGTGGGTTTGAACAATTATTTTTTATGCAAAAAGTAGAACATATCGGCATTGCTGTTAAAGAGCTTGCAATATCCGTTCCTCTGTTTGAAAAACTGCTGAATAGTCAGTGCTACAAGACAGAAATGGTTGAAAGTGAAAAAGTAAATACTGCTTTTTTTAAGACCGGTGAAACTAAAGTTGAACTGCTGGAAAGCACGGACCAAAATGGGATAATTGCCAAATTTATTGAACGGAAAGGCGAAGGCCTGCACCATATTGCTTTTGAAGTGGCTGATATTAACACAGAAATGAAACGCCTGCAGGCCGAAGGATTTATCCTGCTAAGCGACAAACCGAAAAAGGGGGCAGACAATAAATTAGTCTGCTTTCTTCACCCCAAAGGAACAAATGGCGTATTGATAGAATTATGCCAATCCGTTTAAAAAAGGATTGTACTTCTTCTCCTCTCCAATAGTTGTTTCCGTTCCATGCCCGCTGTATACAATAGTTTCATCGGGTAGCACAAATAATTTCTCCCTGATGTTCTTTAAGAGAAGCTGGTGGTTACCCCCCGGAAGGTCCGTTCGCCCAATGCTGCGGTTAAATAACACATCACCGCTGATGATAAAGTCCTGCCTGGCACAGTAAAAACAAATATGGCCGGGAGAATGGCCCGGAGCCTCAATTACTTTCAACTCATCTTCCCCTAAAAGCACCGTATCCCCTTCTTTCAGGTAAATAAACTTACCTGCGTAGTTTTCAAAAGGCATGTCATACATCAGGCCGGAGGCAGGGGCAATATCCAGCATATGCTTTTCTTTTTCATGCAATTGAAGCGTAAGGTCATATGTTTCGGCTATGAATCTATTACCAAACACATGATCCAGGTGGCAATGGGTATTAAGCAGCATCCGGGGCATTAATCCGCTCTGTGTAATAAAGGCTTTCAGCTCATCCTTTTCTTCGGGAAAGTAGCAACCGGGGTCAATTATCACACAATCTTTAAACTCGTTATACAGTAAATACGTATTTTCCTGAATAGGACTGAAAATAAAAGGTTTAATTTTTAACATAAGGCAACGTAAATTGTTTTTTAATGATTAACCCGAAACAAGTAATTTTAATACTCAATATCAATTTTTAAGTATGACAAAGTTCAGCAGAATATCTCTAATTTCCTTTTTCCTTATGATCGGTTCTTATTTTGCTGTGGCTCAGGTAAACAGTGTGGAGTTTGGGAAGAACAGGGTTCAGTATAAAAAATTCAAGTGGAAATATTACCAGAGTAAAAATTTCAATGTTTATTATTATCAAAATGGTGAAGAGCTTGCTAAATTCATTGCCCAAAGCGCCGAAAAAGAATTAGCCCAGATAGAAGCTGCTGCAGAATACAGTTTACAAAGGCGTGCAAACATTATTTTATATAATGAGTATGCCGATATGCTGCAAAGCAATATTGGTTTGGATATAGACTGGCAAAATTCAGGCGGCACTAAACTTGTAAACAATAAGATGGTGGTTTATTTTGAAGCTGACCACCAAAAATTGCGTTACCAGGTACGCTCAGGTATTGCCCAGATATTAACTGAGAACCGTTTATTTGGAGATGATTTTGGTGAATTTGCCGGTAACCAGGCCCTGCTTGATCTGCCTAAGTGGCTAACCACTGGCTATATTTCTTACCTGGCCCAAAACTGGAGCACAGAATTAGATGATGAACTGAAAAGCGAAATACTAAGCGGTAACTACAGCAAGTTTACAAAGTTTGCTTTTGAAAAACCTAAAATTGCCGGGCATGCTTTTTGGTTTTTTATTGAAGAGAAGTATAAAAAAGAAAATGTTACCTACCTGTTATACCTGGCAACGGTATACAAGAATTTAAATAAAGCCTGCCTGCAGGTTTGCAAGCAGAAATTCAAAGATGTACTGGCTGAATTCATGGAATACCAGGATGACAAGTATTATAAAGACATTGCTAAAAGAAAACCCTATCCCAAAGGAAATTATATTGAAGGCTTTGACATAAGCCCCCGGAAGGATTATTTCCGGTTTAATGTTAATCCAAACAAACGCAATAATTCTTATGTGGTAACACAATTTAAGAAAGGTATTGTACGGGTCATTTACAATGATGATTTTGTAAACAAGACCTTACTTAAATATGGCGTACGCAGTTATCAAAGCGAAATAAATCCCAATTACCCGATCATGGCCTGGGACCCCAAGGGCACGAGGATATCTGTGCTCTATGTAAAAGAAGGAAAACTGCAATTGTTTGTTTACGATATCATCACCAGGATGAAGCAATATAAAATAGACCTTACCAAACAGTTTGACCAGGTACAGGATATGAAATATATGCTGAACAGTAATACACTTTTACTTACTGCAGTAAAGAATGGCCACACTGATATTTATTCCCTCGAAATTCAAAATGAAAAAGTAAAGCAGATCACCAATGATGTGTACGATGACCTGGATGCATCTTTTGTAGCATTTCCAAATAAAACAGGCATCATCTTTTCCAGCAACAGGCCAAACCCTGCAGCAAAAAGCGGAGATACTGTTCTGCCCAGCGATAACCGCTACAATGTTTTTTTAATTACCAATTTTGGAGATAAGCCTGAGTTGAACCAGATCACCCAGCTATCTGATTTAAAATATGGTAATGCCCGTTTTCCCATGCAGTACAACGAAAGTCATTTTACGTTTGTAAGTGATGAGAACGGTGTAGGCAACAGGTATGCAGGATTTTTTACTACAAAAAAAGCAGGGCTTGATACACTGGTATTAATAGGTGATGAGATCTTACGTAATCCGTCTGAAAAAGAAGTTGACAGCGTATTAAAAGTATTTAAGAAAACGGATATTGATTCAGTTGCAGTGGTTTCTGTTTCCAATGACTCGGCCTATACTTTTCCGTTAAGCAATTATCAAAGCACTTTAGGCGAAACCCGTATTGCAGGAGATAATAACCAGGTTAGTGAAGTAACCCGGCAGAGCGATGAAAAGATTCTGTACAAATTAAAGATAGATGAGAACACACTCCGGCGCAGGAATATTACCGCACAGCCTACTGAATACATGAAAAAATTAATGGGCGAATATATTGATACCAGTGTTTTGAGAAAAATCAAACCCCTGGCTCCGGGTGCAGACACTGCAAAAAAGCAGGATGATTTTTTTCAAACAGAATTTGCCAATGAAAAAAAAGACAGCAATGCTACAGGCAAAGATCAAAATGTAACCGTAGCTAAATATGAAGTTTTAAAAACAATAAAACAATATAAATACAAGCCGCCAAAATTTTCGGTTGACTATGGTTCTGCCGGTTTTAACAGCGGGGTATTAATAAACCGTTACCAGGCTTATGGCGGAGGCGCCGGGCCTATTATGCTAAATTCGGGGACACCGCTTAATGGCCTTATACGCCTGGGTACAACCGAATTACTGGAAGATGTAAAAATAACCGGTGGTTATAAAATATCAACCAATTTAAAAGATAATGAGTGGCTGATGAGTTATCAGAATTATAAAAGAAGAATTGACTGGGGGCTTACTTATTACCGGAACGTACAACAGGCCGGTGATCAGTTTGGTAATTTTTTAGGAAGAAGCTATACCAATTTATACCAGGTAAATGTTGCTTACCCGTTTGATGTGAGCAAGAGCATACGTTTGTCAACAGGTATCCGCTCAGATAAGGTTGTGTTTGCTGCAGGCGACCCGAACAGCCTGGTGGAACCAGATCAAAAAACACTTTTTTCTGTAACGCACTTAGAGTATGTATATGACAATACTTTAAACCCAACCATGAATATCTGGAATGGTTTGCGTTATAAATTTTTTATTGACTGGAACAGGCAGGTAAATAAAGTACAGTTTGCCGATGGTCCAACCACATTTAATTTTGGTTTTGATGCCCGGTATTATTATCCCATACTCCGCAACTTTATCTGGGCCGGAAGGGTAGCAGGTGATTTTAGCTGGGGCAACCAAAAAATGATCTACTATTTGGGTGGTGTTGACGGATGGTTAATGTTCAGGGAAAACCAGGTTGTTGACCCCAATACCAACACGGTGATAAAAGAGAGATATTTTAATACCAACAACCCTCCGGCAGCAGATGTGGATTATGCATTTCAGAGTGTGGCTGTAAACATGAGGGGGTATATTCAAAACGTGGCTAATGGAAATAATGCCGTGGTAATAAACAGTGAGTTCAGGTTACCTGTATTTTCAACCATTTTTGACAGGCCTATCAACAATTCCTTTTTACGCAACTTTCAGATCATACAGTTCTTTGATTTTGGATCTGCCTGGAATGGTGCTTACACTAAACTTAAAAGGCCTACTATATCTTATAATGATCCTTTGCCTAACGGCCAGCCAGGGCCCGTTACTGTAAGAGTAAAAGCAGGCGGGGTTGGCCCCTTTGCTGCGGGATATGGTTTTGGCGCAAGAAGTACCCTGCTTGGTTATTTTGTAAAATTTGATGCAGGCTGGCCCATGACAGGTTTCTTTAAAGGGAAACCCATTATGTATTTTGCCCTGGGCCTGGATTTCTAAATTCCGGTGAACAAATTTTTAAATATTTGCCTGGCTTAAATAGCCGGGCAATTTTTTTATAGAAGAATACAATAAATAAAAAAGAATGGTGAATATAATTGTGACTCCCCAGGTTTGTAAATGATCGAGCGGAAAAAAGATACGATACCCGACAGATAAGATCAGCTGAAAGGGATTACTGATAATATCCCAACTATTCCAGCGGAGGAACCTGCCCAGGTAAACCCCAAAAGAGCCGAGAAATAAAATCATTATAATTAATGCTGTCACTATTTTTCTTCCGAAGAGTTTATGCAGGTATTTTTCAACCCGGTACAGGGAGATAAAAGCCATCATCAAACCGACCACGGAAGATGAAAATAAAAGTATTGCATCAAACCACTTGGGTACTGTACTTTTCAGTTCGAGGTGAATAAGATCAGTAATTATATATAAAGCATTTGGAAAAAATACAAGCCAGCAGCAGAAAATAAAAAACTGTTTCCATTTACTTTTATTATTAATGTGCTCAAATGAACTGCTGATAAAAAATGGTATCCAGGCAAGAAAGATATTCCATACTAAAAACAAATAATTCAATTGACCAGAGAATAAGATACGTACCAATAACAGCAAGCCGATAAATGCACAAAATGCCAGTAATACTTTTTCAAATGAGAATGCCTTATTCAATTTTAAAATGATTTTAAATACAGAATTATTTTCGGTAAAAAAATAACGGTCCCGGCTATTAAACTAAAGGATGCAGAAAGTAACACTGCCCCTGCTGCAATATCTTTTACAGCTTTAATTCCCGGATGAACATCTTTATGTACCAAATCACATAATTTTTCAAGGGCCGTATTCATCATTTCCATAGATGTAACAAAAGCAATACAAAACAGTATTACCAGCCATTCTGCAACAGAGATATTGAGTACGGCACCAAGCAATAGTGAAACGATAGCAGCCAGTAAATGAATTCTAAAATTAGTTTCAGAGGCAAAACAAATTTTTAGTCCGTTCCAGGCAAAAGAAAAAGATCTAATCATTTTCATTTACCTGCTGCTTGTTTTTTCCGCTACCCATTTCCACCAAAAAGCGGTACAGGTGGCAAATATAAAAATTTCATAAAGTTCATCTGTTACTGAATGGGCGCTTCTGTCTGCAGCAATTACTACCGGCACCATAAAAGCAATGGCCAGCAGTGTAACCAAAAATCCTAAAGGATGCACAGGAATATAAATCCATCCTGCTCTTTTAAACCAGATTTGTTTCATGATCTTCTTTTTAATAGTGAAATAAATAGAAATTCAAAATAGACCTTACAGATCTGTATCCTGGAAAAATAATTTTTCGCTTTCATTACATTTTATTTTTAAGGTCATCGGTTTTTTCAATCAGTATTTCGAACCATTTCCAATCTTCTATTGGCCTGCATTTCCTCCCCCTCTCAAATGCTTTTTTAAAAGCTGGCCAATATTCAGGCATGGTAACAAAGCCATAAATTACCGTGGCAATTACCGGGAAAGAAATATGCCTGTTTCCCAACATAAAACATTGAAGACAGCCCTCCCCTTCATCTGTAGTGTCATAGTCCAGTAAAATGTGTTTTATATCATGCCTGGCATAATAAGGAAGAAGCTGAAGTTTTTTTGTTTCTAAAAAATTCACCAGCTCATTGCCTAATGTCCCTTCAGGAAAATTTTTCAGTTCTTCCACAGAATAAGGAAACACTACGGGTTTTCTTATAAGCTGCAGTACGGGCAATGCCATTTTATGGGTCAGGTAAACAAGCATTGCTGATCTGCATTTTTTTATGAATGAATATATGCTCATGCTGTCGTCGTTTTATTGTCAACTCTATACCAGTCTATTTTTCTGCTTAAGTACATAGCCAGTGCCAGCAATACAAACAAGCCAATACTTCCAAACAAGAGGGCATTATCCTGCATCTGTATCAATACATAAATGAACAGGTACAAAACAGAAAGCAACAAAGCAAAAATGGCAGTGGTGCTCTTCTTTTTAAAAATGCTGTATGTATACCAGCTTAATAAAATAACGGTGGCAGATGATGCTGCCAGGTAAGCCATTGGAAAAAGTATATACTCCGAAATAGAGAGCAGTAAGGTATAAAAAACCACCAGCGCCATACCAATCAAAATATATTGAAGCGGGTGCACAGGCCTTCGTTGAAATATTTCTGTAAAGAAATAAGCAAAAAACGTAAGTGCAATAATAAGTATGGCATATTTTAGGGAACGCATGGTTTGTGCATATGCATCAAAAGGCGAAAGCAGTATTACACCAAAAGCGCTTGCTGCAACTGAATATTTTATATTACTGGTATTAGTGAACAGTTTCGGAAAATCCCGGTTAAACTGTGATATTTTCCAATCGGCTTCAAAATTATTTTTATTGACCTTCTCTGTATCGGGCAAATATTTTCCATCAAAGGCAGGGTTATTCCACGGGGAAGTTAAATGCACAGTTGTACTGTTGCCCATCGGTGTAAAATATAATTTCTCAGAGCCCTGGAGGTTCAACTGAATGGAAAAATTATTTTCTGCAGTTAAGAATGACGAATCAAGAACCAATGAAGTGCTAATGCCCTGCTCTGCAATACTGCTTTCCGGCATCCCCGATTCCATGGCAAGCAACTGATCATTCCATTTGATGGCCTGCTCTTTAACCCCCTTAAGGTCAGTAATTCCAACGCAAAGCTTTGCTTCATTCCACCTGATCAATGCAGGATTTACGTTTACTGAGTTGAGTAAATTTTTTGAGAACTTCCCTTTCAGTAGTAATGGCCTTGCCGTATATACAGGTACTTTATAAATACTGCGGTATCTTATTTCCGGTTCAATATTTCCCTTAATATCCAGCAGTTCAGGAAGTATGTACAGGTATTTTTTTACCTGTACATTAATGTCAGTTTCATAATAAGGGATGATTAAAAACGGGCCGGTTATGGTTTGTGCGGCAGACCATTTGTTACTTATCTCTTTGGTCACTTCCTGTTTGCGGTCTTTGCGTTCAGTTACGAGGTACATGATAAGAAAGGTGGGAATAAGCAAGGCCAGTACGAGAAATCCGATGAAAAAAGATTTCAGTATCAGTTTATTTTTTTGCCAGAAGCTTAGCGTTGGTTGAGTTTCCATGTTGTTATTTTATATTTTTAAAAGTACTTTGTATTTCAAAGTAAAAGTATAAAAAAATTTATTTCACCGTGCCGATCATTTTCTCCAATGCTGTTAAATGTGTCTTAAAAGCTTTTTCACCTGCCCTGGTAATGGAGTAAGTAGTATTGGATTTCCGGCCGATAAAACCTTTCTGTACTTTTACAAAATCGCTTTCCTCCAGTGTTTTTAAATGGCTGGCCAGGTTACCATCAGTTATATTCAGCAGTTCTTTCAGCTCATTAAAATTTACCTCCTTATTCACCATCAGGGCACTCATTATGCCCAGGCGGATACGGCTGTCAAAAATTTTATTAAGGTTTTCAATTAAACTCATGCCTACATCTTTTTATTTCTTTCATAGGTGTACCACATTACACAGCCATAAATGATATGTAACAAACCAAAGCCAACAGCCCAGAAATAAAGGCCATAACCAACAAACCAGCAATTGATAATACCAAGCAATATCTGGCAGTAACCCAAATACCTTACTTCGCCCAAAGTATATTTACTTGCATTTACCAATGCCAGGCCATAAAAAATTAAACATCCCGGTGCAATCAATCCATAATTACCAAACTGCATCTGCTTAAATAAATAGATACCCCCTGCGATCATAGGCACCGATACATTAATAAGCAACCGCCTGGATGTGTAACCCCACATAGGAACATTATTTTTTTTACTGCGAAGCCAGGTAAAAAGAATTGCCGAAAAAAGTGCAGCAAAAAAAGTGTACAAAGCGATCTGGAATAACCTATGCCCCATAAAATCCTGCAGGGATGAAACTTCAAGGCCACGGGTAACCAATTCCCGGTAACCGGATGGGCCGCCATTTTGTACAATAACATCATTGGCAAACCAGGCCCCCACCAATGCACAAATACCGGCCGAAATCCCACTAAGGCCACTAAGGCTGATAAAACGGCTGCTGCGTTCCATCATCTGTTTGATGTGTTGCAGGTCTTCTAAAGGTTGTTGTTGTTCTCCCATAAAAAGCACTTTGAAATACAAAGTAACTCATTGCTTTTGATTTTTGCAAATTATTTTTGGCCGGGCTTTAAATCTTTACCCAGTTCAAGTGGCAGTTTATCCTGAACAAAGTTGAAGGACACTCTTTTACTACATATCTTTATTGAACACTAAAACTCAACGGCTTCCGACCAACATAAAAAATGAATAAAAGTCTAACTATTCTCATTGCATTTTTCCCTTTCCTCAACAGCTTTTCGCAAAAAGCAATCAACCCTGCCAAAATTGATATCGTAAGGGATTCATTTGGCGTACCTCACATTTTTGCAAAAACAGATGCAGAAGTTGCTTATGGTCTTGCGTGGGCCGAGGCAGAAGATGATTTTAAAAGTATGCAGGAAGTGATTTTGCCTGCAAAAAACCTTATGGCAGGTGTGCAGGGCAAAAAAGGAGCAGCTGGTGATTATGCATTTGCACTCTTCCGCTGCAAAGAAATTACCGAAGAAAAATGGAATACGCTTACCCCCGCATTTTTAAAATTAATTGATGGCTATGTACAGGGATTTAATGACTATGCAAAAAAACATCCCTATGAAGTGCTTAACAAAAAAATATTTCCTGTAACAGTAAAAGAATATGTTTCCTCTTCTGTTTTTGCACTTACCATTTTTAATGGCGCCGACCAGGCTTTGTTCAGGATATTTAATAACAAGGAATGGGAAGCACCTGAATTAAATATGAAGGGCAGTAACTCTGCTGCTGTGAGTTCATCCAAAACAACTACCGGCGAAGCCTTTCTTTTGATCAATGCACACCAGCCCAATACCGGCCCGCAGGCTTTTTACGAAGCACATATCTGCAGCGAAGAAGGATTGAATGTTACCGGTGGCCTGCTTGCAGGTGGTCCCTGTATTTTACATGGAGTAAATGAAAACTTAGGTTGGGCACATACGGTGAATTATTGCGACCGTTTAGATGAATATCAACTGGAGATGAATCCCAACAATCCCCTGCAGTATAAATTTGACGGGCAATGGATCGATCTTGAAGTAAAGACCATCAAACTTAAAATAAAAGGCATCCCCATTAATGTAAAAAGAAAAATTTACTGGAGCAAGTATGGCGCAACAATGAAGAACAAACAGGGTTTCTTTTCCATGCGGCTTGGTGCAAATATGAAGATCGGTGTACTTGACCAATGGTACCAGATGAACAAAGCAAAAAACTTTACAGAGTTTTATGCGGCAATAAGCAGGCAGGAGCTGAGCATGTTCAATATCATGTATGCCGACAGGTACGATTCCATCTTTTACATCAGCAATGCGTTAATGCCGGTAAGAAATGCTACAGCTAATTACAATTGGAAAAAAACATTGCCCGGTAATACGTCTAAAACTTTGTGGACACAATTCAGGTCCGAAAAAGAATTACCACAGTACATCAATCCCAAAAGCGGATTTTTATTCAACACCAACCACTCTCCTTTTTTAGCAACAGCTACTACCGACAATTTAAACCCGGCTGCTTTTGCAAAATCAGATGGCTGGGAATTATATCACCTTAACCGGAGTGTGCGTTTTTTAGAATTGTTCCCACAGGACCAAAAACTGGATTATGAAAAGTTCAGGCAGATAAAATTTGATAAACAACTACCTTCATTTATGCAATATTCTTACAAACTCGATTCGATGTTCTTACTTAATGAAAATGAATACCCGGCATTAGCACCAGTAATTACAACTTTTAAGAATTGGGATAGGCATGGTGATGCAACAAGTAAAGGCGCTGCTATTTTTTTATTAACTTATGAGTACCTGAAAAAAGCTTTGTTGGGCCAGGCACCCCGGTCAATTACCAAACAGGAAGCCGTAGAAACTTTTACCTATGTAAACGGTTACATGCAAACCAATTTCGGTAAAACAGATATTACATTGGGCGATATTCAAAAATTAGTAAGAGGAGATAAAGAATGGCCGCTGGGTGGCTTTCCCGACCTGTTATCGCCACAATGGACGGAGCCTTATGCAAATGGCAAATTAAAATCAGTTGGTGGCGATGGGCTTATCATGTTTGTAAGGTTTGCCAAAGAAGGTTTACCTAAAATTGAAACTATAAACATGTACGGTGCAAGTGCAAAACCCGGTAATAAACATTTTGACGACCAGGTGGAGATGTACCTAAAACAACAAACCAAAAAAATGACACTGGATAAAACAGAGGTCTATAAAAATGCAGAGCGGGTTTATCATCCGCAATAATGATGTAATTTTTAAATAAAGTAAAACCTATGAAAGCTCTATTCAAACTCTCAACCTTTTTACTGTTATTAATTTCCAATTACAACAGTATTGCACAAAACAGGGTTACAGATACATCTGCAACCTGCATTGCATTTTGGAAGAATGGTGAGCACAGGGTTTTGCAAATTACCCGTGGGAAAGAAAAATATGATTCAGCAAAATTAAAATCAAAAACATCAGTTACCTATGAAGCACATATAAAAATCATTGACTCAACAGTAAATAGCTTCACTATTGAATGGGTATATAAAAATTTTAGATCTTCAGATGTTAATGAACAATCCTTAGTCGGAGTGAATACTATTATGGAAGGGCTAAAGATTTTGTATAAAACCGATGATGTAGGATCATTTTCAGAGCTTTTAAATTGGAAAGAGGTGAGAGATTTCGCTTTTAGCACAATTGAACAGGCAATAAGCAGTAAACAAGAAAATAATACAATTACTGATGCCTTAAACCAGGTTAAGGCAATGTTTCAATCTAAAGAAAATATTGAAGCAGTATTAATCAGGGAAATCCAGCTTTATCACTCACCGTATGGGGTTGAATACGGCATAATGGGAGAAATAATTGAAACAGAATTGCCAAATATCACGGGAGGCGCTCCGTTTCCTGCAAAAATCACCAAAAAGCTTAATGAACTAAATCTCAAGAATGATTATTGTAACGTAAGCTTAAATCAAACAATTGACAAAGAAAAAGCTGGGCCTATCATTGTTGATTTATTAAAACGATTGGCTGGTTCTTCCCGTAAAGATGCGGAAGTAAATAAAAAAGATATTGATGGTATGGAAATTAGCGATACTAATGAATTTGTTTACTCCATTTCCAGTGGATGGTTATCCAGGATATTTTACAAAAGAACAGCTAACATATCAGATACTAAACAAATTGAAACTTATGAAATAATAGAAAAAAAATAGTTTTACCTGTTTTATAATTTTTCCAACACTCCCTTAATTTTCCCAGAGGCTATATTAATTTCTTCTTCAGTAATTGTCAGTGGTGGTACAATACGCATGCAGTTTGACGCAAACAGGAACCAGTCGGTAAAAACACCTTGATCAATCAACACATCAATAATCTTTTTATTCAACTCAAAACTATCAAACTCCACAGCTATCATCAACCCACAACTTCTTACAGCTTTAATTTTGGGATGCTGTAATAGTGAAACAAATAATTTTTCATTTTGCTGAACTGAACCAATTAATTTTTCATCAAGCAAAACATTTAATGCAGCAAGGCCTGCAGCACAACAAACCGGGTGGCCTCCAAAAGTATTGATATGCCCCAGTACGGGGTCATGTGTGAGAGAATCCATTATTTTTTTATCAGCAACAAAAGCTCCAAGCGGCATTCCTCCACCCAAGGCCTTGCCTAATAATAAAATATCGGGTACAATTCCGAATTGTTCAAAAGCCCAGAGCGTTCCGTTACGGCCAAAGCCACATTGTATCTCATCCAGTATTAATAAAGTGCCGGTTGCATCACATTTTTTTCGCAGCGCTTTTAGCCAATCGTTTTGTGGAACCAAAACACCTGCTTCTGCCTGTATGGTTTCAGCAATTACACAGGCTGTTCGTTCGGTAATATTTTCAAGGTCTTCAACTGAATTATAATTTAGTTGAAGCACATCAGGCAATAAAGGGCGAAATGCCTGTTGCCGGTATTCGCTGCCCATTACACTTAATGCACCCTGTGTGCTGCCGTGGTAAGAGTTTTTAAAAGAGATGATCTGTGTACGACTCGAAAACCTTTTTGCCAGTTTCATTGCTCCTTCTGTTGCTTCACTGCCCGATGCAGTGAAGAAAACCGAATTGAGTGACGGGGGCAAATGCGCTGTTAATGATCTGGCGTATTGCACCTGTGGATTTTGAACCAGCTCGCCATACACCATTATGTGCATATAATCATCCAACTGCTTTTTTATAGCTTCAATAACTTTTGGGTGGCGGTGACCAACATTGCAAACACTGATGCCGCCAATAAGATCAATATATTCCTTTCCATTCACGTCGTATAATTTACATCCGGCTGCTCTCACAATCTCCAGGCAAAGCGGTGAGGCCGAAGTTTGGCCTACATGGTTCAGGAAAAGCTGGCGGTTGGTCATGATTGCTTAAAATAATTATAAACAAAGGTAACGGTATGGGAAAAATAAAGCAGGGAATCATACTTTTCAATTTAGGGTACCGTTCTAAAGGAAATAATTAACTATTAACTGTAAATATAAAAGCAGTTTGTACGTAACTTGTACAATTAATATCATCCTGGCATTTTTATAATGAATACATTGATGAAATCATTTCTTACCCTTCTTTTTTGTTCCTGTTTAACCTTGCACTTATCAGCCCAGGAGAAAAATTCACGCCCAAAAATCGGCCTTACACTAAGTGGCGGTGGTGCAAAAGGCCTGGCCCATATCGGTATTTTAAAAGCAATTGACAGTGCCGGGTTAAAAGTGGATTATATTACCGGAACCAGTATGGGAGCCATTATGGGCGCTTTATATGCGGTTGGATACAGTGGTAAGGAAATTGAAGAAATAGTAAAAGTAATTGACTGGGATGTATTGTTCTCCAATAATATTTCGCTGCAGTCACTTTCCATGGAAGAAAAAGAGCAATACAGCCGCTTTGCAATTGAACTACCCTTTATTAATAATAAGGTACGCCTTCAAACAGGATTGATAAACGGCCAGGAACTCAATGTAAAATTTTCTGAACTGTTTTTTCATGTTTATAATGTCCGCGACTTTGATCTTTTGCCCATCCCGTTCAAATGTATGGCAACCGACCTGGAAACAGGTGACCTGGTAGTGATGGATACCGGAAACCTGATAACTGCATTAAGGGCAACCATGGCAATCCCTTCGGTTTTTTCGGCTATAAACCGGGATGGTAAAAAATTAGTTGATGGTGGGTTGGTAAGAAATTTTCCGGTAAAAAATGTAAAAGAAATGGGAGCCGATATTGTTATTGGCAGCAGTGTAACCACGGGACTTTCTAAAATTGATAAGATAAGGAACCCGGTAGATGTTCTGCTGCAAATGGCTTTTTTTAAAGAAGCAGGCGATTTTAAGGAAGAGATCCCATTAACGGATATTTATATACACATGCCCATGGAGCAGTATAATACGGGCAGTTTTGGAAGCAGTAAAGAATTAATTAAAGCAGGGCTGGAAACAGGTCGTGCCTATTATCCTCAATTTAAAAAACTGGCAGACAGTATTAACAGCCTGGGCATTGAGACCACAAAAACTGCAGAACCAATCAACAAAAAGCCGCTTTTTATTACCGGGTATAAAGTAAACGGATTGGTTAAAACTTCAATTCAATTTTTTGTACACCTGATGAATTTTGATGATCACCGGTTTTATACAGCCGCACAAATCAGCAAAAGTATCCGACGGGCATTTGGCTCCCGTTATTACAGCAACATTACTTATACTCTTGAACCAGTTACAAAAGATACAGCAAGGATAATTTTTAATGTTGATGAAAACCCAAGCACTTATTTAAAAGCCGGTTTGTATTATACCCGTTTCAGGGGTATTAATGTAAACCTGAATATGAGCAGCCGTAACCTTTTTATCCCAAATTCCAGGAGCATGGTTTCTGTTTCGTTGGGTGAAAGTATACAATTGGAAGCTGAGCATTTTCAATACCTGGGCAGAACAAAAAGTATTGCTTTCATCACAGGTTTCCGCCTCGATAACTTCGAACTGAATTCATTTCAGAATTTAAAAGTAGACGGTTCTTACAAACAGAATTATTCTAAAATATTTTTAAACTTTCAGAACAGTGGAAACAATAAAGTGGCTGCAGGCATAGGCACTGCTTTTGAATATCTGCATTACAATCCTTCCATTAAATCAGTATCTGAAGTAAAAGGAAGGTTCACTGATCTGAAAAGTTATGTCTATTTAAAATATAACAGCCTCAACCAGATATTCTATCCAACAAAGGGTGTTAAAATAAACACTGAGTTTGGGCATGTGTATAGTCAAAAGCCTAACCTTACACAATTTCAAAACGGAATAGCGGTAATTCCATCCAATTTAAATTTTGATAATTACAGCCGCCTGGTTTTTGATGGTTCCTTATTTGCTTCCTTAAATTCAAAGTTTGCATACTTTTCCGAAATGCAGGCTGGTATTAATTTTACCAGGCAGCCCAATGTACTTAACAATTTTTTTATAGGAGGCATCAATGGAAGTTTTCGTAACCAGGTAAGGTTTGCCGGCCTGCAGGAAGCAACGGTAAATTCTTCCAGTGTTGTATCTCTGCAAATGGGCTTACGGTATAACCCATTAAATAATATTTATTTTATCGGGCGTATAAATGGACTATTGAAAGATTTTGTGACCAGGGCCAATAATACATCAAGCAAAACAGCATTGACTGGTTATGCCCTGACTTTTGCCTATAGAACTCCCATCGGGCCACTGGAATTAAGCGCTATGTACAGCGACCAGGGTAAAAAATTACAATCATATGTATTCTTTGGAATTTCTTTTTGATTAATTCTGCGTTAATTTAGCATTACACTTATAGAATAAAATCAAGATCATGCCTGTAATTCTTCCTGTAAAAGGAATACTGCCAACCTTTGGAAATGACTGCTATATCGCCCCCAATGCTACCATAGTTGGCGACGTGGTGATGGGTGATTATTGCAGCATCTGGTTTAATGCTGTTTTAAGGGGAGATGTGAATATTATCCGCATGGGCAACAAGGTAAATGTACAGGATGGGGCTATAATCCACTGCACCTATAAAAAAGCAGGCACAATTATTGGAAATAATGTGAGTATTGGACACAATGCGATTGTACATGGGTGCGTTATAGAGGATAATGTGCTCATAGGCATGGGGGCCATTGTGATGGATAATGCAGTAGTGGGCAGTAACAGCATAATAGCGGCGGGTGCGGTAGTGTTAGAAAACACCCAAATTGAACCCGGGAGTATTTATGCAGGAGTGCCTGCCAAAAAAGTGAAGGAAATAAGCCAGGAGATGATCAGCGGAGAAATTAACAGGATTGCCGATAATTATGTGATGTATAGTGAGTGGTTTAAAGAGGCTGGTGATGCTAAATAAGGTTTGACAATTGGGCAGAAAAATATCTATCTTTAAAACATGAAAAAGATACTATTAACTTTTGTAATTGCATCTTTCTTATTAAGCGGGTGCTTTATAACCAACCTGTTTAGAAAAAAAGATAAATATGGCTGCCCGACAAATGGAAGAAATGTAGGCGCTGAAAAAATACTGGCAGGCGATAAAAAAGCAATTGAAGCAGAAAAGAAAGCAAAATATAAAGGTGGGAGAAAAGCAATTGAGCAGTAATGATGTTTATCTTTTGCCTGAAAGTTAGTTACCCAATATTTTAATCTAAAACCCATACCTCTATGTGCTACGAACTGAAAACCACCAATGGCTGTACCGAGGCAGTTATTGACGACAATTGCGGCATTTCAAAATTCTACGCTATTGCTAATACCCTGGCAAAAGACCTGAAAGTAAAATTCCTTAATCAAATTGATGATGCTGAAACACTGGACTGGGATTTTCAGTACCGTGGGCAGTTTTTAACCCTGCACTATAATATTTTTAACGGGGTTAGTATTTATCCGCAGCAGAAAAAAAATCTTACAAAGAACAACAATGTGGTTATGGAAGTTGCCCATTTTCTGGAGCACAGGGTATATTGATCAATATTTTTTTTCATCGATCGTCTCCAGGATATTGCAGTAGCTTATATAGCGGTCCATGTGAACGGTTCCTTCTTCCACCGCAGTTTTTACAGCACAACCTGGTTCGTTCAGGTGCATACAGTTATTAAACTTGCAGTCATTAATTAAAGCCCTCATTTCGGGAAAGTAATGCGACAGCTCCTGTTTTGGAATATCTACCAACCCAAGTTCTCTTATTCCCGGTGTATCAATAATTTTTCCGCCAAAAGGAAGATCAAACATTTCGGCAAATGTTGTTGTATGTAATCCTTTACCGCTCCAGCCACTTACGTCCTGCGTTTTTAATTTCATGTCGGGGAAAACAACATTTATAAAAGTTGATTTACCCACTCCTGAATGTCCGCTCAATAAAGTAACTTTATCCTTCAGCAATGTCTTTACTTCCTCTACCCCTTCTCCTGTTTCAATGCTCATCAATAAAACTTTATAACCAATAGTTTCATAGATGCCTTTTACCAGGGCAAATTTTTCTTCTTCCTTTTTTTTATACAGGTCTGCTTTATTAAATACAATCACAGAAGGAATATGATAAGCTTCTGATGTTATCAGGAACCGGTCAATAAAACCTTGTGATGTTTTTGGATCTTTGAGTGTGGCGAATAAAAGAGACTGGTCTAAATTAGAGGCAATGATATGATGCTGGTGTTTATTGCCAGGAGATACACGGGTGATGTAATTTTTACGGTCTGCTATTTCTGTAATGGTAACAGAGCCTTCCAGTTCATTTTCCATTTCAATTTTTACAATATCTCCAACTGCGACCGGGTTGGTGCTGGTAAGCCCATCTATTTTAAACTTTCCTAACATACGGGCATTGTATTGTTTGCCTGCATCATCTTTTACAATGTACCAGCTCCCGGTGCTTTTATATACTGTTGCGTTCATCGGCACGAATTTCAGGAATTAAAACCAATTACACTAATTAAGGGAATTTCCGGAATAGGGTAAACCGCAATAAGAGTTCCAGGAAAAGCAATGCCAGGGCTGCCATAATAAAGGGAAAGAATTTTTCAGTGTACCGGGTACGGTTTGAAATTTCAACCTTTGATTTTTCCAGCTTATTTATTTCATCATAGATACCCATAAGTCCCTCATTATCCTTGGCCCTGAAATATTTACCCCCTGTTTGAGAAGCGATCTCTTTCAACAACTTTTCATCAATGGAAACTTTTCCGTTTTGCATAACAACACCCATGGGTGTATTTACCGGTTGTGGAGCATACCCATCAGTACCAACACCAATGGTATATACTTTTATCTGAAAGGCTTTCGCAATTTCTTTAGCCGTTTCCGGATCTATCAATCCCCCGTTATTTTCACCATCAGTTAATAGAATAATAACCTTGCTTTTGGATTTACTTGTACGTAACCGGTCAACACTGGTACCCAGGCCTGAGCCAATGGCTGTACCATCCTCTAATAACCCGTTCCGGATATTTTCGATAGCTGATACCAATACCCGGTGATCGGTAGTAAGTGGACACTGTGTAAAGCTTTCGCCTGAAAAAATAACAATAGCTATACGGTCGGTAAGCCGTTTATTTACAAAATCAATAGCTACATTTTTTGCTGCTTCCAGCCGGTTTGGCGTAAGGTCCTGTGCTGTCATGCTTCCGCTCACATCTATACACAATACAATATCCACCCCTTCGCCTTCAACATTTTGTTCTTCAAATTTTGTCTGCGGCCTGGCAAGTGCAGTAACGATAAATAGGATAGCTAATAATCTTAAAACAAAAGGCAGATGCCGGAAACTGGTTCTCCAGGATGACAGGCCTGGCGCTGAAGAATCTGAAATAAGGAATACCCCCTGTTGTTTATTGTTCTTTGATGCATACCAAAAAATAAGTACCGGTATTAAAACCAGTAAAACAAAAAACCAGGGCTGGCCAAAATCTATATTTTTAAAATAGTCAAAAAGCAATTTTATTTAGGGTTTTGTGTTATGTGTTCGATCAAATTAATTGTTTCTTTTATTTTTTGCAGGCAGTCCACACTTTCTGCAGCCATAGGAATATATTTTGCAAATTTTACTGCATCATTGCTTCGTAATGCAGTTGCCAGTGTAGAAATATTTTCCTGGATAAAATTACTGTTAGCCATATTTATCAACAGGTCGCTGGTAGTGCTGTTAGCCAGGTTCTTATTTTGTTTACGGCCAAGATATCTCTTAAAAATATCTGAAAGCTTTGTGTGATATATCTTAGCTGCTTCAGCATTTTGCAGATCATATTGAGCCAGTTTTTTAATTTCCCCCATCGCTTCATCATAAGGGCTGAGCCTGGATATGGGTCCGGCCGGTTTTAATTTCCTGTTCTTTTTAAAGTACCTGTACAGTAACAAAATAATAAGCAGCAATAAAACAATGCCGCCGGCAATATAATACCATGTATAATCAGTAACAGAAACTTTAATGATGGGTTTAATATCCCTAAGTTGGTTAGTACTGTCGGGTGGAGAATAAGAAACATTAACAATAAATGAATCGGTTTGAAGTTTTTGAACAGCCTGGCCAGCTCCATTTGAAAGTTCAACAGCTAATGAAGGAAACACCCATTTGCCTGAGTCAAAACCGGTAAGAACAATTGTTTGTTCAAAAGTATTTGAGCTGTCTTTATAAGCTATGGTATCAAGCTTACCCGTTTCTACAATATCAAAATGCGGAATAGAATCAGGCAGGGTAAGCCATTTGTTCAATTGGTAAGACCCCGAAGGAAACACGGCCTTTATTTTAAGCCGGATCTGTTCTCCAATTAAAATATCTTTTTTATCTGTAATCGTCTGAATGGTCTGGCTAAAACAAATTTGTGTATAAAAAGAAAAACAGGTAGTTATTCCAATGCAGTATACTTTCCAATTTATTTTGCTTATCACCATTAATTCTTTTCCATTATTAATTTGGTCGCTAATTCGTTGACCTTTGTTTGTTGGCCGTTGTCCGACCTTCATTTAAAATCAGATTTGATCCTCTGCAAACAACCAACGGACATACGGCCAACCACCAACGTTCTTTTGGGTCATATCCTTTTAATAAAAAACTTCTGCAATATTTTCACATAGTCGTCATCTGTTCGCACATGTAACAGCTCAGCTCCTGCTTTCCTGAAATAATTTTTGCTTAATTCACTTTGCTGCATAAAGTGTTGTTGATAATTGTATCTTACCAAAGCATTACTGCTGTCTATCCATCTACTCTCATTTTTTTCTGCATCCTGCACCTGCAGCAACCCGGCATCGGGCAGCTGCATATCCATTTTATCATATACTCTTATGCCAATGACATCATGTTTATTTCCTATTACTTTAAGATCATCATCATAGCCTGTTGCTAAAAAATCACTTAATATAAAAGCAATGCTTCTTTGTTTTACTGCCCTGCTGAAAAATTTAATAGCAGAATCAAGGTCAGTTCCTTTTTTCTTAGCTTCCACAGTAAGTAATTCCCTAACTATGTATAGGGCATGTTGTCTTCCTTTCTTTGGTGGGATGTATTTTTCTATTTTATCACTGAAGAAAATCACCCCAACTTTATCATTGTTATTGATAGCACTAAAAGTGAGTACAGCAGCCATTTCTACTATCAGATCCTTTTTTTGCCTGGCAACTGTTCCAAATAAATTACTGGCGCTGGTATCAATTAAAAGCATTACTGTAAGTTCTCTTTCTTCTTCAAAAACCTTGGTAAATGGATGGCTGAATCTTGCGCTCACATTCCAGTCTATAAAACGAACATCATCACCGGCGTAATATTCCCTCACCTCCCTGAAACTCATTCCCTTTCCCTTAAATGCAGAATGGTACTCCCCCGTAAATAAATGCGTAGTTATCTTCTTGCTTTTTATTTCAAGCTCACGGACTTTTTTTAATATTTCTTCTGTTGTTAACATCAATTGTTTATTGTTACTTGTTACTTGTTACTCGTCGCTTGTCTCTCGTTGAGATTCTTTAAATTTTCAACAACGGGAAACAAGCAACAAGTAACATCTTTAAGGCACATTCACTACCCTCAATATCTCGTTTATTATTTGTTCAACATTTACGTTCTCAGCTTCTGCTTCATAGGTCAATCCAATACGGTGGCGCAATACATCTTTACAAATACTTCTTACATCTTCAGGGATAACATAAGCCCGGTTATTTAAAAATGCATAAGCTTTTGATGCCAGTGCAAGATTTATACTTGCCCTTGGTGATCCTCCAAAACTGATCAATGGCGTAAGTTTAGGAAGGTTATATTTATCGGGGAAACGGGTGGCAAAAACAATATCCAAAATATAATTCTCTACTTTTTCGTCAAGATAAACCTGGCGTACCAATTCTTTTGCTGTTAAGATTTCACTGGTTGATGCTACAGGATTTATTGGTAGAAAGCTCAACCCCAGTGTATTTTGACGAATGATAAGTTGTTCTTCTGTTTTACTTGGATAATCCACCACAACTTTAAGCATAAACCTGTCAACCTGTGCTTCAGGCAATGGATAGGTTCCCTCCTGTTCAATTGGGTTCTGCGTAGCAAGCACTAAAAAAGGTTCTTCAAGTTTATAAGTAGTTTCCCCGATCGTTACCTGTCTTTCCTGCATGGCTTCCAGTAATGCACTTTGTACTTTTGCCGGTGCCCTGTTAATTTCATCGGCTAAAATAAAATTTGAAAAGATGGGGCCTTTACGAACCATAAATTCATTCTTTGCCTGGTTATAGATCATGGTACCAACCACATCAGCCGGCAATAGGTCAGGCGTAAATTGTATACGGCTGAAATTGGCATGTACAGCCTGTGCCAGTGATTTTATGGACAATGTTTTTGCCAGGCCCGGCACACCTTCCAGCAATACGTGGCCATTGCTTAGCAAGCCGATGAGTAGCCGCTCTATCATCCCCTGCTGGCCAACGATCACTTTACTTAATTCATTATTAATACGTGTAACAAACCCGGATGCATGACCAATTTTTTCGTTCAGCAAACGGATATCTTCGGAAGTTTGAGCCATAATTTTATTATTAAACTGCTATTATGTTATTTTATCTTGCAAAATACGAACTATGCGCCAACAAATATTTTGCCGTTTTTATGAATGGGGAAAAACTTTGTTAAAATGGCACTAACTTCAAACAAAAATATAACCATGGTAGATCAACAATTAATAACAACATCAAATACCCTGGAGGGATACCGGATCACCAGTCATCTTGGTATCGTACGTGGTATTACAGTTCGCAGCCGGAGCATATTTGGCAATATTGCCGGTGGATTTCAAACCTTGTTTGGCGGACAGATCTCTATTTACTCCGAGCTATGTGAAAAAACAAGGGAGGAAGCTTACCAGTTAATGATACAGCATGCCAATGAACGTGATGCCAGCGCCATCATTAATATGCGCTATGATGCCAATGAAGTAATGAATGGGGTAACGGAAGTATTGGCTTATGGAACAGCGGTGAAGGTAGAGAAGATATAAAACTGAGTTATGAGAATGCTATTGTTTATAATGCTGTATTTCTTATTTGCCTGCTCGCCAACCGATCGGAATAAACCGAATGATCCTTCCGGAACCTCAGCAAATAAAACAAAAGAAGAAATACTCACTTTAGAACGAAAATGGCTGGAGGCAGAGTTTGTCCTGGATACTGCTTACATCTCTGCACTGATGGATCCATCGTTCATTGATATTTCAACTGACCATATTTCCGACAAACAACAGGCATTAAAAGGCATGTATGATAATATCAGCGCCATGCGTAAGGACAGTATCTTCCTGGACTCCATAAAATTTGAAGACCCGGTTGTAAATGTATATGATAATACAGCCGTGGTTGCCCTTGTCACCCATTCCTATAAAAAAGACAAAGGCAGGCCTATAGAAAAGCGAATGAGGTTTTATGATGTATGGATAAAGAGAGGGGAAGATTGGAAGGCGGTATCATCACAGGGAACGGTAGTTGAACAGATGAATAAACAATAACCGGGAACCAGGGTAAATTCAACTAAGATACTTCCCCACGATCGGCATCCTTCTCCCCACACCAAATGCTTTTGGTGAGATACGGATGATTGGGCAAAACTGGTTGCGTTTGTATTCATTGATGTTTACCATCTTCAACACCCGGTCAACCAATGCAGCATCAAAACCCTGGATTTTAATTTCTTTAGGGCCTTGTCTTCTTTCAATATATTGGTAGAGAATTTTATCAAGTATTGCATAGTCAGGTAATGAATCAGAATCTTTTTGTCCGGGCCTGAGTTCTGCACTGGGCGCTTTGGTAATGATATTGTTTGGAATGATCTCTTTACCCCGGTTAATATACTTTGCCAAAGCGTACACTTGCAACTTGTAACAATCGCCCAACACGCCGATACCACCGGCCATATCGCCATAGAGGGTCCCATAACCAGTTGCCAGTTCACTTTTATTTGAAGTATTCAATAAAATATATCCAAACTTATTGGCAATAGACATCAATACATTCCCTCTTGTGCGGCTCTGTATATTTTCTTCAGCTATGCTGAATGGCATTCCATTAAAAACCGGTTTAAGTTCTTCTAAAAAACTATTGTAAATATTTTCGATAGGGATAATATCATATGGATTCCCCAAATTCAAACTCAACTGCTCTGCATCATTTACAGAATGACCGGTGGAATATTGCGAAGGCATCAGAACAGCTCTCACATTCTCTTTTCCTAAGGCTGTACAGGCAAGTACCAATGTAACTGCGCTGTCAATGCCGCCACTACTGCCGATTATGGCCCTGGTAAAGCCCATTTTAAAAAAATAATCCTTAATGCCCATTACAATGGCATCATGTACCATGGCAATATTCAGGTTTTCATCCAGCCCTGTTGGGTTTAATTCTTTATCGGGTACTCTTTCTGAATGCTCAATTACCGGCGCATCAATGGTGCCATCATCATTCAAAACAAAAGATTGAAGTGATGATTGAAAAGCAGGAAGCTGGCCACATAAATTTGCATTCTTATCAAATATTAAAGAAGTGCCATCAAAAACAATCTCGGTCTGGCTACCAACAGCATTACAATAAAACATAGGCAGTTTATACTTTGTAACATTTGCTTTAATGGTTGCTTTGCGGTCTTCATCGTGTGTATAATCAAATGGTGATGCCGATAAATTGATCATCACATCCGGTTGCTGCTTCATCAATTCATCCATAGGGCAAATGCGGTACATGGGATTATCGCCAAGGTTCCAGATGTCCTCACAAATGGTTACTGCCAGTTTCTTCCCTTTAAATTCCATTACATTCCATTCGTAAGCAGGTTCAAAATAGCGGTACTCATCAAACACATCATAGTTTGGCAGGCAGGTTTTATGTGCAATCCCTTTTACTTCTTTTTCGTACAGCAGGAATGCTGCATTAAACAGATCTTTTCCTTCTTTAACAGGGTTCCTGTCCGGGGCACCTATCAAAACACCAATAGTATCTGCATGTTGTTTTATCTCATCAATAGCGGCATAACTTTTACAGATGAAATCGTCAAACTCCAGGAAATCCCTGGGGGCATAACCACAAACACTTAATTCGCTGAATATAATCAGGTCGCCACCCTGGAGTTTTGCCTCGTCTATAGCGCAAATAATTTTTTGCGTATTACTCTCAAAATTTCCAATGTGATAGTTCTGTTGTGCCAGGAAGATTTTCATACCACGAAGCCGTTAACCGGCTTTAACTTTATAGTTAGGAATTATTCTATTTCTTTGCAAAGTTAAATCATTCAAAAGCATTATACACATGAGGCGTATCTCAACAGCAATTTTAGTAAGTTTTTTTTTGTTCTCCTGCAGCAGCAGCGATAAAGTACCCAATGTATCCCATATTAAAATTGAACTGGGTACTATGCGTTTTGAGCAGGACTTATTTAAACTGGATACCTTAAATTTTGCAACCAACCTGGATGTATTGCAGGCAAAATATCCCTCTTTCGGTGAAAATTTCCTGGCTACTATTTTAAACTGCGATCCTAAATGGCCTGTAGATACTACTTCAAATTATGTACGGGGGTTTATTAAAGCATACAGGCCGGTATATGATACCGTACAAACTGTTTTTAAAGATTTTTCCCCTTATGAAAAAGAAATAAAAAAGGGCCTGCAGTATGTGAAATTTTATTTTCCGGATTATAGGGAGCCAAAAAAGATAATTACTTATATAGGCCCTTTGGATGGTTATGGAGATATTCTTTCAGAGGATGCGATCATTGTTGGCCTGCATCATCATGTAGGAAAAAACTATTCGTTGTATAAATCAGAACTGGTGCAGCAAACCTACCCTGGGTATATCAGCAATCGTTTTGAACCTGATTACATTGCTGTAAACTGCATGAAGACTATTGTATCAGATCTGTATCCTGAAAAAATGGAAGACAGGCCGCTGGTGCAGCAGATGGTTGAAAAAGGAAAGCGTCTTTTTTTACTTAGTAAACTTGTACCTGGTGCTGAAGAATATAAACTGATCGGTTATAGCAAAGAGCAGTTAAAAGCCGTATATGAACATGAAGTTGCAATATGGGACCTGTTTGTTCAAAATAGTTTTTTACAAACGATAGACAACAATATCATTAAAAATTATATTGGTGAAAGTCCGAAAACACAGGAGCTTGGAGAAGCCTCACCTGGCAATATAGGCAGCTTTGCCGGTTGGCAGATCGTAAAAAAGTTTATGCAGAAGAATCCGAAATACAGTTTGCAGCAATTAATGGTGGCAGATGCTGAATTAATTTTTCAGCAGACAAAATATAAACCATAAGATCTATGCAGCCTTTATTTGCTCAAGGGCTATTTCAGGTTTTTTACCCAGGTATTTCATTACCCTGAAATGTGAAGCCACTGCTTCAGACATAGTATCATACTTGTTATAAGGCAAATTAAATTCTTTACATTTTTCAATTACGATCTTGCTGATAACGGGGTAATGCACATGGCTAACCCGGGGGAAAAGATGATGTTCGATCTGGTAATTTAATCCGCCAACAAACCAGGAGATGACCTTATTGCCCATGGCAAAATTTGCGGTGGTTTTCATTTGATGCTCTGCCCATGCCAGTTCAATATGCTTTGTGGTATCTAATGGAACATGTTCAAACTCGGTATTCTCTACTACATGTGCCAATTGAAAGACCAGTGATAAGGTTAATCCCATTACCGCATTTAACATAAAAAAGCCTGCTACCCAAGGCAAAAATCCCCAAACCATTATTGGTAACGCAATATAAAATGTGAGATATAATACTTTTGTTGTCCAGAAAATCACATGATTCTTTGTAGACATCTTCCAGGCTTCTGTAGTAAATATTTTACGGGTAAAATATTTGGTGAAGTCCATAATAAATATCCAGAAAATAGAAGACAAAGCATAAACAGGAAGTAAATACAAATGCTGCACTTTATGCGCCGGAACCCATTTTTGAGATTCGCAATGACGAATGATCGGGCTTTTTGCAATATCATCATCAATACCATCAACATTAGTGTACGTATGATGAATGATATTATGTTTTTGTTTCCAGAAAAAAGAACTGGCGCCTAATGCATTTGCACTTAAGCCCAGAAAGTCATTAAGCCTCGGTTTGGCAGAGTAACTGCCATGATTGGCATCGTGCATTACACTAAACCCAATAGAAGCAAATACAAAACCCATCAAAGCACATAAAGTTAAAGCAACAATGGGATTTACATTAACCAGCATTAATACCAGGTACATGGCAATAGCAGAACCAACTAAAATAATGGTCTTACTAAAAAGTCTCCAATCACCTGTTTTTTTAATTTTATTTTGTGTAAAATACTCCTCCACCGAAGCTTTTACACTTTGATAAAAATCATTGTTGCTGTTAGAAAATGTAACTTTTGCCATAATATCTTACTCGCTTTATTAGAATAATTCTTCAGGAATGGATCATGTAGTTTAGCAAGGGGAACCGATTAAAAATGACCATCATGCTGATAGATAAAGATAAGTCAAAAAACCGTAGCAAAAGGTTAAATCAGTTCAGTTTAAACGGGGCACACATTTCAAAAGCGGGAATGGCTACATCAAATGTTTTTTTATTATTGATATTTTCCATGAGATATGTACCATACATCTTTCCTATTTCGGAACGAAGATTGCAACCACTGATATACTGATATGATTCGCCCGGGTTAATTTGTGGCTGTACACCCACAACACCTTCACCTTCAACTTCACGTAAACTGCCATTACTATCGTAAATATGCCAGTGCCTGCGTAAAAGTTTTACCGGGAAAGCATTATTATTTTTAATTGTTATCTGGTAGGCAAACATAAATTCACTGTTAACAGGGTTACTGTAGTCAGGTTGATAGTATGTTTCCACACTAATGGTTATACCCTCTGATATTTTAGAGATCATATTCCGGGTTTGCTGCAAAAGTAACAATAAAAAAGTCTTTTTATTGTAAATTACATAACGTCTGAATGTTAAAATATAGTATTATGCCACTTAAAACACATCACTACAACAATGGAGAAATAACTGTTATATGGAAGCCCGATGTTTGTATCCACTCCGGGATTTGTTTTAAAGGCCTTGCTGAAGTATTTGATCCCCGCAGAAAGCCATGGATAGACATGAGTAAAGCCGAAACACAAAGAATTATTGAACAGGTAAAAAAATGTCCTAGCGGGGCTTTAAGCATTGCAGATAATCCTTCGAAATAGTATTTAAAACCTGTTTATCTTTTTTTAGCTGATCTATATCCATTCTTTTGCAGCCATTGTAAAACTTTATCCCGGTTATCACCCTGGATAATGATTTCGCCATCTTTTACAGAGCCGCCTGTGCCACAATATGTCTTTAATTTTTTTCCGAGTTCATCCAGGTCAGTGTTTGTACCGGCAAATCCTTCAATCAATGTTACGGCTTTACCTGCCCGGTGTTTTGTGTCCAGGCGTATAGTTAATTGTTGCAGAGAAGGCTCCGGGGTTTCCTGATCTTCAAAATTTTCATCGGGTAATTTAAAATCAGGGTCGGTTGAATAAACCAGCCCACCCAATGATTGGATTTTTTTCTTTGCCATGATTTAAATGATAACAGCTTTTAAACTCAGATCCAGGCTCCTGGCCTGGTGAATAACAGCGCCACTGGAAATATAATCTACACCGGCAGCTGCATAAACTTCTATATTATTAATGTTGATCCCTCCGCTTGCCTCAGTTTCGTATCTACCTCCAATTATCTTTAATGCTTCAGTAATTTGTTCTGGCAAAAAATTATCCAGCATAATGCGGTTTACTTTTCCTGCTGCCATTACTTTTTTTACATCTTCCAGGTTTCTCGTTTCCACTTCAATTTTTAATCCTGGCTTTTTTTGTTGAACATAAGCGTAGGCTTTTTCTATAGCCTTTTCAATACCCCCACAATAATCAATATGGTTATCCTTCAGCATGATCATATCATATAATCCAAAGCGGTGGTTTACTCCTCCGCCAATCCGTACAGCTTCTTTTTCCAAAAGCCTGAAGTTAGGTGTCGTTTTACGGGTATCAAGCAATTGTGTTTTGTATCCTTTTAGTTTGTCAACATATTTTTTAGTAAGTGTGGCAATACCGCTCATGCGTTGCATACAATTTAAAACCAATCTTTCGCATTGCAATATGGTATGTACTTTTGCCTTTACTTCAAAAGCAATTTCTCCAAACTTCATTTCTTCACCGTCTTTTTTATACGCTGTAAAAACAATATCCGGCTGCATATGCCTGAAAATTTTTTCAGCCACCTGTATACCAGCCAATATGCCATCTTCTTTTATCTTTAAAACTGCCTTCCCTTCTACTTCTGTGGAAATTGATGAAAGGGTAGAATGGTCACCATCACCAATATCTTCTGCCAATGCATTTTTTATAAGTAACGCTAACTGTTGATTAAAATCCATAACAACAAAGCTAAGAAGAACACAAAAACAAAACCCCGAAAAATCGGGGTTTGTGTAAATTGTTTTTATTGTGAGTTTATTTGTTCTCAAAAGTTATCTCCTGTAATACCTGTTTATCTCCTTTTTGTTTCATAAAAATAGTTGTTCTGAAAGAACCGTTTTTAGTTATTAAAGTACCAATACAATACTGCGATCCCGAATTTTCTCCTTTATGTATTATTTCAAAACCTTTTACTGTATTAGTTGTAAAAAAATCTTTTAGAACGAGTTCAGCCTGGCTTTTGCTGTAGCTGTTGTTTTTTTCAGGCATATTTATCTCAACCGTATTATCAAAAAACCTGGCTATTTCCGATGAATTTCCTGTTTTCATTGCACTGATCACTTCGTCAATACTTGAAAAAAATATAAAAGAACTGAACAATGTACCAACTGCCAAAAGTGTAAAAAATCGTTTCATATTTTTAAGGTTTTTATCACCCTGTAATTTTACTAAAAACGTGCCAAGCCCTGTTAAAATTGCAGGAAAACAACTGAATTTATACCCAAAAAACAATTATCAATTGCATTTAGCTACAAATATTTTAGTTTTATCAAATGGAAGATAAGAAAGTTATACTGATTATTATGGATGGATGGGGATTGGGTAAAACTAAAAAAAGTGATGCCATACAAAATGCTAAAACTCCTTTTGTGGGTTCTTTATATGCAAAATATCCTAATACAACCCTGGTAACCTGTGGTGAAGCCGTTGGACTGCCAGAAGGCCAGATGGGAAATAGTGAAGTAGGCCACCTTAATTTGGGTGCAGGCCGCATTGTTTACCAGGAATTGCAACGCATTAATGTTGCCATCCGCAGCGGTGAATTTGCAAAAAATGAATCGCTATTAACGGCAATACGTTTTGCCAAACAAAACAATAAAACCCTGCACCTGATCGGTTTGGTTAGCGATGGAGGTGTTCATTCACATATTAATCACATAAAAGCATTAACCAGCTTATGTGCTGGTGAGGGTTTAAAAGATGTTTCTATTCATGCTTTCACTGATGGCCGGGATACCGACCCAAAAAGCGGACTAGGTTTTTTAACTGATCTGCAAGGTCATCTTGACAAAACAACAGGAAGTATTTGCACTATAACAGGAAGATATTATGCCATGGACAGGGACAAACGTTGGGAAAGAGTGAGAATAGCTTACGACGCTTTGGTGAATGGAGTTGGAGAAAGCAGCAGTGATATTTTAGCCGCTGTAAAAAGTTCTTATGAAAATGGGGTTACCGATGAGTTTATAAAACCGATCATCAACAAAACAATACCAAACGTCAAGATCAAAAATGAAGATGTGGTCATTTGTTTTAATTTCAGAACTGATCGTTGCAGGGAAATTACTGAAGTACTTACTCAAATTGATATGCCCGGTTTTGGTATGCAAAAAATGGATTTACATTATACTACTATGACGCAGTATGATCATAAATTCAAAAAAGTGAACGTTGTTTTTGAAAATGATGACCTAAAAAATACATTGGGCGGAATTTTAGCGCAAAACAACAAAACCCAGATCCGGATCGCTGAAACAGAAAAATACCCACATGTAAGTTTCTTTTTCAGTGGCGGAAGAGAAGTGCCTTTTGAAGGTGAAAAAAGAATTATGATCCCTTCTCCCAAAGTTGCTACTTACGATCTGCAACCGGAGATGAGTGCAAATGGAGTAACTGAAGCAATCGTTTCAGAGATCAATAATAAAACGGCTGACTTTATTTGCCTTAACTATGCAAATGCAGACATGGTGGGGCATACAGGCGTATGGGATGCAATAATAAAAGCTGTGGAAACAGTTGACTATTGTGTAGAAAAAGTTGTTACAGCTGCTTTACAAAATGGGTACACTGTTTTTTTAACCGCCGATCATGGTAATGCTGATTATGCTATTAATGAAGACGGAACACCTAATACTGCACACACGTTAAATTTAGTTCCACTCTTTATTATTGACAAAGACTGGAAGGGTTCTGTGAATGCCGGAAAATTGGGAGACATTGCACCAACTATTTTAACGATGATGAAACTACCGGTACCGAAAGAAATGACGGGCAAAATATTAATTGATAAAAAATAAACTTATGCTCAAAAAAATCTTTAAGCGTCTTTTCCAGGTATTATTGCTTGCCTTTATCGTCATTCAGTTTTTCAGGCCAACAAAAAATAAAGCCGAAGGCATCGGTAAAAATGATATAACCACTTTGTATGCAGTGCCACAGGATGTACAATCCGTTCTTAAAACAAGTTGTTACGATTGTCATAGCAACAACACAGCCTATCCCTGGTATGCCGAAGTTCAACCAGTTGCCTGGTGGCTAAACAGTCATATACAAGATGGTAAAAACGACCTGAATTTTTCAGAATTTGCTTCATACAGGTTAAGAAGACAATATAAAAAACTGGAGGAAATAAATGAGTTGGTTAAAAAAAACGAGATGCCGCTCGATTCCTATTTATGGATACACAAGGACGCTAAATTAAGTGATCCACAGAAACTTATCCTTGCTAACTGGGTAACCGCTGTGAGGGATACAATGAAAGCCCACTACCCAATTGACAGCTTAGTCCGAAAGAAATAAGTACTAACTTTGTCTTCTTTTATTTTATGCGCCATGGTTTCCGGAAAATATCTGCTGTTGGATTAGTGTTGCTTATTGCAATGCCTCTTGTTTTTACAATAGGTATCCTGGTAAAACAAAAGATCATTCAGTTTCACCGAAAGGAAAGGTTAGAAAAAGAACAACTTCAAACGATCACTATAGCTGCAGAAAATATCCACTGGGTAAAAAAAGGAAAGGAGGTCTTAGTAGCCGGAAAGTTGTTTGATATTAAGCATTTTGAAAAGAAAAACAACAAGATGATCCTTACCGGCTTTTTTGATAAAGAAGAAGACGGTCTTTATGATCAACTTAACAGGGTAGCAAAAGACAAAAACAAGCCTTCCCCATTCATAACTATCATTAATTTTTTGCTGACCCCTTATTATAATGAACCAGCTACCGGACATCTACAAATAAGCTGGCAGCCGCTTTCAAAAGAATATTTCACCTACACAGAGAAAATACCTTCTTTCCCCGTAAGCGATATTACTCACCCACCGGCAGTATAGATCTTTCCTTCAACAAAATGATAATTGACCTGCTGTAATATGATACGGCGGGTTCGGTTATTTCTATTTATCCAAAATTACTTTTATGAATAAAATATTTATGCTACTGGCATTTTCAGCTATTGCCACTAATGGGTTTTCTCAAAAGGTCAAAGCAGTTACTGACACTGCAAAAAAAGAGATCAGCCTGGAAGAGGTCGTTATTTCGGCCAGCAACTTTGCAGAAAAACAAAGGAATATTGCGCAGAAGATCGATGTGATAAATGCTAAAACAATTGCGGGCACGAATGCACAAAATACCGGCGACCTGCTGATCAATACGGGTAAGGTGTTTGTGCAAAAGAGCCAGCAGGGTGGCAGCAGCCCGGTTTTGCGGGGGTTTGAAGCCAGTCGTGTTTTACTGGTGATTGATGGCATAAGAATGAATAACGCCATTTACCGTAGTGGCCACCTCCAGAATGTGATCTCAACCGATCAGAATTCACTTAGCCGTGTGGAAGTAATGTATGGCCCCTCTTCTACCATTTACGGCAGCGATGCACTTGGAGGTATTGTTCACCTGGTCACCAAATCGCCGGTACTATCCGGAAATAAAAAATTCCTTACAACCGGAACTGCGTTTGCCCGCTACAGCAGCACTAATAATGAAAAGACAATACATGCCGATGCAAGCCTGGGCGGGAAAAAATTTGCCTGGTTCCAGTCGTACAACTACAGCTATTTTGGTGACATGAAGATGGGAAGCAAATACTCCGACAAATATCCCGACTTCGGAAGAAGAAGTAATTATGTAGATCGTATCAACGGCATCGATTCTGTTGTGGTTAATAAAGATGACAGGGTTCAGAAATTCTCAGGTTACAAACAATGGGATATCATCCAGAAATTGTTATTCAAACAGAATGATAATATCTCTCATATACTCAATTTTCAATTGTCTAATACCAATGATGTACCCCGTTATGATCGCTTACAGGATATCAGGAACTTTGGTGCGCCTATCGGAACAACGCTTCGTTATGCTGAATGGTTCTACGGTCCTCAAAAAAGGATCATGGGCGCATATGAATTAAGTGCAAACAAACTGGGTTTCCTGAATGCATTGAAGGTTAATATTAATTACCAGGATATTGAAGAGAGCAGGCAAACCAGGGAATTTAAACGTTATGACAGATTTGACAGGCAGGTAGAAAAAGTAAAAGTGTTCGGTATTTCCGTAACAGGCAGAAAAGACATAGGAAACAGTGAACTGACCGTTGGAACTGATGCACAGTTCAATGATGTGAAATCAAGAGCTGAAAGAACGCACTTAACAACAGGCGCTGTCACTAAAATTGCTACCCGTTACCCCGATGGCAAGAACAAAATGAATAATTTTGGATTATTTGCCCAACATCTTTATAAGTTCAAAAATAAAAAACTGGTCTTAAATGACGGTATTCGTTTTCAGTCAATCAACCTGCAGAGTAATGTGGTTGACAATTCATTTTTTAGCCTGCCTGAAACTTCTGTTAAACAGAACAGTTTTGCAATAACGGGTAACCTTGGTATTGTTTATAACCCTATACAAAGCACAACCATCAAAGCCTCTGTGGCCTCAGGTTTCAGGGCGCCCAATATTGATGACCAGGCAAAGATCTTTGAATCAAGCACGGCTGCCAGACAGGTGGTGGTGCCCAATTCCAATATAAAACCGGAGTACACTTATAATTTTGATCTGAGCATAAATCAGCGTATCGCAAACAGGGTAAGTGTGGAGCTGACAGGTTTCTATACCTTGTTCAGAAATGCAATACTGAAAGCACCTTTCAAATTAAACGGGCAGGACTCTATTGAGTACAATGGTGAAAAAAGCCAGGTATTGGCCAGTCAGAATGTAAGCAAAGCCAATTTGTATGGCTTTAGTTTTGGTATTGATGCAGATATTTATAAAGGGCTTTCGTTCAACAGCACATTGTCTCTCACTAAAGGAAGTTTTAAAACAGATCCTTCCAAAACTTCTGCTGTTTATGAAAAACAGGCTAATGGTACTTATTCCCTGGTAAACCGTAATGTATCCAGCAAACCATTAGATCATATTCCCCCGTTGATGGGAAAAACAAGCCTTAGCTATAAGCATAAGGTCTTCAATACAGAATTGTTCCTGTTGTATAATGGCTGGAAACGTTTGGACCAGTATAATGCAGATGGGGAAGATAATGCACAATATGCAACAGCAGATGGTATGCCTTCCTGGATGACCGTGAACTGGAAAGGAAATGTGAACATTACAAAGTGCTTACAGGTTCAAGTGGGTGTGGAGAATATGCTGGACAGAAATTATCGCTATTTTGCATCAGGATTTTCTGCCGGAGGAAGAAGTTTCCTTATTGCCTTACGGGCAAACTGGTAAATTTTCTTTAAGGGCAAAATGTCGAAATTTTGTAAAAATAAGCCAAAAAGAGCGCCAAAATGTTAACATTTTGGCGTTTTTCAATATATAAGCAGCAATAGTCAAAAGTATTTTGTCTATATTTATAGGGTAAACTAAGCGTAAAATATGACGGAAGAGCTAATGCTAACCGGATGTATCAGGAATAATGCTGCTGCACAAGAGGCATTATATAACCGATTTAGCCCCAGGATGCTGGGAGTATGCTACCGCTTTGCTAAAAATCGTGAGGATGCAGAAGATATGTTGCAGGAAGGCTTTATTAAAGTTTTTACACAAATACACCAATACAGGAACGAAGGTGCTTTAGAAGGATGGATAAGAAGAATTGTTGTGCATACCTGTATTAATATTTTGAAGAAGAATAAAAAATTTGCTGATAGTGTAGACATCATTCATGCAACCAGTGTTCATGTAAAGGAAGATATGATTCCATCTATCATGCAGGCAAAACAGGTTGTTGAGTGTATAAGAACTTTGCCTTTAGGCTATAAAACCGTACTGAACCTTTATGCAATTGAAGGGTATTCACACAAGGAAATTGCCGGTATGCTGGACATTGAAGAAAGCACAAGCCGAAGCCAGTATACCAGGGCTAAAGCTATGCTGGAAGAAATATTGATCAGGAAAAAAATTATTCAAAAGCAAAGAAAAAGAACGGATTTCTACGGAGCCGTTTCGCCAAGTTAGTTGAATGTAAATTTCGAATGTACCAATAACTATTATGTTTTTATAAAAATGGATAGAGACTTTTATAGCGATGAATTTGAGCAACTGTTAAAGGAGAAAGCTGACCAGTTCAGAATGTACCCTTCAAAACGGGTTTGGCACAGCATTTACAACAACCTGCACCCCAGCCGCAGGTGGCCTTCCGCAGCTATGAGCATGCTGTTAATTATAACTTTACTTCTTACCGGATATTTAAATACAAGTGATAACAGCATTACCAATCAGTTTTTAAAAAATACTGAGCATATTAATGATTTACACAGCACACAAAAAGCAGGAACACTAAAAACGACTGTTGCAAATAATACTAAGCAACGGCAATTACCAAACACAGGCTCAGAGTATATTGCTAAAGCATTTACTACAACTGAATCAGAATTATTGACTTATTCAGATGTAAGTAATGTTGACCCCAATACAGTAGGTACAGTAGCGAAAAATAGCCAGGAAGATGAAAAATTTCCGATTGAGAATTCAACTTTACTAAATTCAGATAAAGCTTTTTTTCAAACAACTGAAAATACCGGCAAAGATATTATTCAGACAATTGATGCTTATATTAAAACAAATCAGGTTTTTAATGATGTAGCTAATGTTAATAAAAAAGTTATAACAAAGGCTTCAGTTGCTTCTGGTAATAATAAAAATGATGAGAAAGATTTTACAGGTGATGACGAAAATAAGCTTAATAAGGCGACAGGGACTACCATCCCTGTAAACTCATCAACATCTGATAAACTGAATACCGATAATAAAAACTTAATTGCAAAAAAAGATATTAATACTAACGGTAAATCATTATCACCCGAAGAAAAGGCCTGGATAGAAAATTATGCCCTGCAAAATAAACCAGGGGGTAACAAATGGAAAGACAAATTAACTTTTGAATTTTATGCAACTCCTGCTGTAAACTACCGTAAATTAACTACCGATTCAAAAGGTTCTGCCACACCTTTTGCGACAACCGGCGACATCAATAAATTTATAAGTCAAAAACCAGGTTTGGGAGTTGAAAGTGGTATCGGGTTGTCTTATGCATTTGCAAAAAATTTGAGACTTAAAACCGGTATTCAATTTAATTATACGAATTATAGTATTAATGCCGATCAAACCAATCACCCGGTATTAACCACCCTATTACTTAATGATCCAAGTACAGGTTATTCATACCTTGCTTCCAGAACATCAACCATATCTAACGCTTATAATTCTTCTGCCCTTCAGCCTGTTCTTATACATAACAGGACATATCAAATTTCTATACCGGTTGGCCTTGCATATAAATTGTCAAGTACTAAGAACGTAGAATGGTTTGCCGGGGCTTCTGTTCAACCTACTTATATTTTTGGGGGTAAAGCTCATCTTATTTCATCCGATCTCAAGAGTTATGTATCAGATCCCTCTTCCATCAGCAATTGGAACCTGAACCTGGGCTTCGAAACATATATGAATTATAAACTGGGAGCTTACAGCCTGCAGGTGGGCCCCCAGGTTCGCTACCAGGTATATTCAACTTACCGGAAAAATGTAGCCCTGATTGAAAAACCTTATGCGGTAGGGCTTAAGATAGGTATTATTAAAGGATTCTGATCTATATGAATTTTATATAAATGTTTTAAGCAGCAATTAACATTGCTGCTTTTTTAATTCCTATAAGAGGTTACTAAACCTTTGCATTGTATAATTACCTTGTTTTGCAATACCGTTGTTTACATTTAATTTTGAAGGATGAAAACCTTTCATACACTGATCATAGGTATAGCTGTTTTAGCCTCTTGCAATAATCCGTCAGATTCTGCAGCAACTAAAAATGAAAAAGAGGTCCCTAAAAGACAAAGTTTCTTTCCGGTTACGTCCTATATAAAAGGTGAGTTGTATGACCTCAGGAAAAGAGGGATAAATCCTTTAAAATATACTACCATAAAAAATCATACTGATTCTGTATGGCTGAAAATAGAAGAGATTGAAGAGGCTGTAAAAGAATTTTTACAGCCTGAAATTGATTCTGTTAACCTTGTTTCCCTTTTTATAGAAAAGAGTTTTCTTGATCAATCTATCGGCACTTATACGTTTACTTATGATGCAAATGGGCCTCTTCCCGATACAATGACCCTGAAACATTGGGATGTATACATTGATCCGGAAAGGGGTAAGGTAAAAAGAATATACATGGTTAAAGACATCAACAAAACCAAAATGTTGCAATTAACCTGGCAAAGCGGAAAATGGTGTAAGATTACCACCATCACTACTGACCAAAACGGGGTATCTTCTGTTGAAAAAGAAGAAAAAATTACCTGGGATTTTTAATAACAATGACACAAAAAGAATTTTCGGCTATAGCCTCTACTATTCCCACACAGCCGGGTATTTATAAATATTATGATAAGGCCAATGAATTATTATATGTAGGGAAAGCCAAACACCTGCGCAAAAGAGTGAGTTCCTATTTTTCAAAAACTTTTACAACCAACAAAACATATGAACTGGTTCAAAGGATCCATCACATTGAATTTACCATCGTAAATAACGAGCAGGACGCCTTTCTGCTGGAGAATACACTTATAAAAGAGTTTCAACCCAGGTTTAATATCAGTTTAAAGGATGGAAAAACCTATCCCTACATTGTTATCAAAAATGAAAGTTTTCCCCGGGTATTTTTTACCAGGAGAAAGATCAACGATGGCTCACAATATCTCGGGCCTTATACTTCTGTAGAAAAAGTAAGGGAATTACTGGATTTCATTAAGCGTACAATACTATTACGAACCTGCAAATTAAATTTATCTGAAAGCAATATAAAAAAGGGGAAATTCAAAGTTTGCCTCGAGTATCATCTGGGTAATTGCAAAGGTCCTTGTGAAGGCCTGCAAACGGTTGAAAATTACAATGAGGAATTAAAACAACTGGTCAATGTGCTAAAAGGAAACCTTTCACCTGTCATGCAGCACTTTAAAAAAGAAATGCAGGAGCATGTCGGGAAAATGGAATTCGAAAAAGCTGCACAGTATAAAGCCAAAATTGAACACCTTAAAAATTACCAGGCAAGATCAACCGTGGTAAATACCAGGATAGGAACTGTGGATGTGTTTTCTATACTGGAAGACGGGAATATCGCCTATGTAAATTACCTGGCCATTAATGCCGGAACAATCGTTCTAACAAAAACAATAATGCTGGAAAAGAAACTGAAAGAAACTGCCGCTGAAGTGTTGGCTTTTGCTGCAGCACAAATCAGGAGCAGTTTTGGAAGTACAGCTCATGAAATAATAGTGCCATTTGCCATTGAATTTCCTGAACAAGATATTATGATCACGATCCCCAGGACCGGGGACAAGAAAAAATTATTGGATCTCTCCGAAAAAAATGTGAACTATTTCCGGGAAGAGTTGAAGAAAAAGAAGATGCTGAACCTGGAAGAAAAAACTGATGATGAGAAGATGAAGGTACTGCAGCAATTGCAAAAAGATCTTCAACTGCCTGCATTACCCTTGCATATAGAATGTTTTGACAATTCAAATTTCCAGGGTAGTTACCCTGTTTCTGCAGTTGTATGTTTTAAAAATGGGCAGCCCAGTAAACCTGATTATAGACGCTTTAAAATAAAAACGGTAAGTGGTATCAATGATTTTGCCTCTATGACAGAAGTAGTTTATCGACGTTATAAACGATTACTGGATGAAAATCAACCTCTGCCACAACTTGTAATAATTGATGGAGGGAAAGGCCAGTTAAGTGCCGCCATGCAAAGTATTAGTGTCTTGCATATACCTGGTACAACCTCAGTAGTAGGGCTGGCCAAAAATGAAGAAGAAATATTTTTTCCGGGCGATACCCAGTCAGTAAAACTGCCCTGGGATAGTGAAAGCCTGAAACTGATAAGACGTATAAGGGATGAAGTACATAATTATGGGATCACTTTTCATAGAAATCTCAGGAGCAAAGGCACTTTTAAAAACGAATTGGAACAAATAAAGGGTATTGGAAAAGCAACAGCCGGTTTGCTGTTAAAAGAATTCAGGTCTGTCAAAAATATCAGGACTAAGACCAGGGAAGATATTGCTGAATTAATTGGCAGTGCTAAGGCTGGATTAATTATAAGACACTTTGAAGGATAAAAGATCATTTCTATAATAAAAAGGGGCCTGGGTAGAAACCCAGCCCCGTTTAAAATCCAATATCCTATGAAAAACCAAGACGAAGGTAACTTAACCATTCTTTATAAACAATACCCTATTTCGGGTATTTTAAAAATTTGATGATTTTTTAAAAAGTATCAAAGATTATGTAATAATTAAAAAGCCCCCGGATAAATCCGGGGGCTTTTTAAAGTATGTATAAACAGTGATTATTAGTAACTCCACAAATCCTGTTCATAATTAAATATCTTCTCCTTAATATTCTCGCCTTCCAATAATTGCAGTATTCCTTTTTCATTTAAACCTGGATAATTCCTGATAAATCTATCATAGGGATTATCAATAGTACTTTTTATGATGCGGCCATAGAACATTCTGCTTTCAAAGAGGTCTTCCCAACTCATTCGGGCCCCATAATTTTTACCATTATAAACTTCGTACTTGGCAAATACCGGTCGCATATCGGGGTAATAAACCCAGAATAATTCTGTTGGCCCAAGATTAACACCCATTGAAGTGATGACATCCTTAACCGGGGCTATTCCTAAAATCCTCCAGAATAAACGGGAACTCTCTTTATCAAAAATTACTTCTTCCTTAATTCTAAACCTATAAAAAGAATCCAGATTTATTTCCGCTCTTTTATATATAGTACTAGTCAGATTACCAAGTGTATCGTAAATAGGAACAGCTACAGAGTCTCCACCAATAGCCCTGGCAACTTCACTTTTTGTCATCGGGGTAGTAAACCTGTCATCAATACTGTTAAAAACAGTCACAACACTATCATCAATAGCTTTTAGCAAGATTGAAATGAAACGTTGGTTACCGTTATTTTCATTTGCAGAATATTGAAACGGCAGGTTTATTTTTTCCCTGGTATCAATTTCTCTCCATATTTTATGCCGGTACATAGCATCGTCAGCACGTAAATTTTCATACGGTAATGGTGTTCTGTCTTTTAACATCGTTGTTTCTACTGCTTCATCAGGCCTCAGTGATTTTTTGATAACAGGAACAGGTAAACTATCATTCATTGGGGGTGGCGCTACTACGGCAGCTATAGTTTTTAAAGTATCTGTTACAGCTACAGTAGGTTTAATTGTTGCCTTGGTCTTTGACTTTGCAGTCTTACGTGTAGTAGTCCGCTTTGTTGCAGCCCGTTTCGTGGTTGTTGTTTTTTTCTTTTGTGCATCAGCAACGCCTGCAAACATGCATAAACATATTGCTAATAACAGAAATTTTACCAAACGCTTTTTCATAGCTAATCTTTATAAATTATTAATATAGGGCAAATGATCTTCCTTCAATTACTCTTTGGCCTCCCGGGCCTGTTACTTTAATATTGTCGAATGTAACCACTGAGCCAGGGCCACATCGTGATAAAAATGAACTTAAAGGTGCTAAACTGTTACTGTTTATAGCAGCAGTAGCCACATTTGGAAAATTAGCACCAGAAAAATAGACAGTAGCACTTACAACACTAAACCTGGTATCAAAATCAAATTTTTCAAGTTCTGCCCTGCAGGTTTGCTGGCTTTTAACCTCTATTGATGGCATCCTTGGTTTACCTGATGCTACTTTAAAAACAGGATCAGGAACCACTTTAACACGAAAATCAAATTTGCTTGATTTACCATCTGCTGTTACTGTAATGCTGGCAGTTCCTGGTGTGGTAACTGTAATTACTCTGTTTGAACCGGAACCAGTTATTGTTCCGCCGGTGATAGATACAGTAGTTTTGTCCCAACCTGAACCAGATGAAATAGTGATTGGATTATCCACACCAATATAAAATACATTCATCTTATCCAGCATAACAGCAGCTCCGCCTGGTATACCTACTGTATAATCAATATCTTTTTCCAAAACATCTTTAGTGCCATCAGGTTTTGTATATGAAATAGAGACATGAACTTTTCTATTTCCTGATCCTGATACGTTAAACTTTCTTTCGGCTACACCATTTTCATTTAATGGAGTAGGGTTACCATCAATAGAAATAACCGGCCTGGCAGCATCATTAAATGCACCAACACCAGCTGTAACTACCATTTCCTGTCCGGGCATCAGGTAAGTTGAACTACCCGAAGCGATGGGCTGAAATTTATTAAAGATCAATTTTACTGCACCTATCTGGTTGTGGCAATAGGTCACTACCTGGTTCTCCGCATTCTTAATGTTATTCTGAACCTTGCTCAACATGGTTAAAGCTGCTATAGCGGGCGTCATATGAAAATAGCTCGCTGTCCAGTCTGTAACAGGATTTCCTGTTTTCGCATTTCCGGAATGTGAAGCAGGGATAGCTAAATTAACAGGGAAGGTTGTTTTATCAATAGAAGAATCTAAGGCAAGCATAGATGTTCTGTAATCGGTAAGCTTTTGGTAAAGTACTTTTCCTTCTCCGTTCTTTTCAAATATCCTGGTAGAAGCTTCTAGGTAGTCAAGCTTAAAATCTTCCTGGCCATTTTCGTCAAGAACAGGAGTTCCGTTTTTATCAACTTTCAGATCTGCTTCTTTTTTAACCTGTGATTTTAGCCCCTCGATATAATTATATAAGGCATCCGAAAGTTGTTTGGCCTGGTTGGCTTTGGGAACCCAGATCAAAGCCTTTTCTTTAGTCTCTGCATTACTTAATTTGTCAGCAAGAGATTGAAATAAGGTTCCATTACTTTTTTCAATATTGGTATTTGAATCTGTTAAGCTTTTATCAACCGTTTTAAACGCATTGATTACTTCCGCTGAAACGTTCAGCGCCAGGATAGCAGTCAACACCAAATACATGATGTTGATCATCTTTTGCCGGGGCTCTCTAGGTAAAGCCATAATATTTTAGATTTACGATTGTTTAGTTTTAATTGGTTTCAATTCTTCCTTGAGTTTACAAAACAAGTAACCCTTAAGAGCGGCCCTGCATAGCACTCAGCATATTTCCATATACTGAATTAAGCTTACCGAGGTTATTTGCCAATACACCGATCTGTTCTTTAGCTCTGCCTGCATCTTCCACTGTTCCCATCATTGTTGTACTTGCCTCGGCCAACTTGCCATAGAATGTATTAAGAGATTTCAGGTGGTTATTACTTTCTTTTAACTCCAATTCATAAATAGTGTTTAATGAACCCAGGTTTTTAGTTAGCACCTGTACCTGCTCATGAAAACCTTTTGCACTGTCAGCAGCATTACTGAAGGTACCCATGGTAGCCGCACTGCTGGCAAAAGCAGTGGTCATACTTCCTAATGCGGTAGTAGCCTCTTTTGTTTTATTATTCAAATCGCCGGTAGATTTAACTACATCCCCGATCTCATGCATATTACCCACTGTGCTTTGCAGTTTTTGGAAACCCTCACCCAGTTTTTTAAGATTGGTTGGTGTAATATCTGCCTGTAGCAGCATCTTATCCATTGATTGTAATGAAGGATTCTCGACTACATCTGCCGGTTCATCATCTTCCTCATGGTGCTTTGGTTTTACCCACTCTACAATGGCATAAACCAAAAAGATAGCGGTCTCTGTCCACATTCCGATTGTTAACATCATATCAGCGTATGATTGGTGTGTAAGTTTTGCCCAGGCAGCAAATATAATTACTGCGGCACCAGCACTAACAGCTACATCAATTAGGGTTAAAAAGGTTCTTTTGTTGTGAGGCATGATTGAAAAATTTAAGTTTTAACTGGGGTTATTTAAAGTTTAATTACAAAAATTTATAAAGTACCTGTGTACATTTTTCACAGGTACCTTCTCTCAAATAGTTCTTAGTTTTGAAAATGGTTTATTTTTTGCCCTTTTTAGGAGCCGGTGGTAAGTCAATCACACAACGAAAGCCGATATATGATTTGGCCGTATCCTGATACTCATAAGCACGTGTACCGGTCCTTAAAAAATATCCAACATCTTTCCAGCTTCCGCCCCTTAACACTTTACGCTTATCACGAGGTTTGTCCGTTTCTTTGGCACTATAACGAATATCAGGATTCATATCATGTTGGAAACTGTAAGCTCCTTCATAAAATAAAGAAGAGGTCCACTCTGCAACATTACCTGCCATATTGTACAATCCAAAATCGTTTGGCCAATAGGCATCAGCACGTACTGTATAAAATCCCCCATCTTCCGGGTAATTACCACGTCCAGGTTTAAAGTTTGCTAAAAGGCAGCCTTTCTTATTTCTTAAATAATATCCTCCCCATGGGTAGTCTGCTTGCGAACGTCCGCCTCTGGCAGCATATTCCCACTCTGCCTCAGTAGGTAATCTAAAATCAGATTCTGCTGCTCTTTTTTTAGAGGTCAAATAAGAATTCAGGTAATGTGTCCTCCATTCGCAAAAGGCAGTTGCCTGTTTCCAATTTACACCTACCACCGGATAATTACCAAAAGCAGGGTGATTAAAATATTTTTTAGACATTGGCTCATTGTATGAATAAGCAAAATCTCTAACCCAGCAAAGTGAATCGGGATAAACCGGTACTGCTGATTTTATAATAAATTTAGAACGGGGAATAGTTGCGTCTTTATTTTGAGCAGCAGCTTTATAATCAAATGTCTCCGACTGGTAGACTATTTTATTAGCATCTAATTCCTTTTTTCCAAAAAGACGGTTATCCGGCGTAACAATAATAGCATCTACTTTTTCCATAGTTGCCTTATCGCCCCATTTAATTGTTCTTGCTTTTTGCCAATCAATATATTCATTACCATCAGTGCCTTGCTTAACGAAACCCATCAACTTGGCTCCAATTGAATCTCTAACCCAGTTTGTGAACTGGCGATACTCATTATTGGTAATTTCAGTAGCATCCATCCAAAAACCACTGATTGAAACAGATTTGTTTCTTGCAGTAAGGGCATAACTCATGTCCTCATCACTTGAACCCATATGAAATGTTCCTGGTGGAATGTAAACCATACCGGGAGGTTTTGGAAGGCTCCATTTAGAGGAAGGGGCAACCCCGATGAGTTGTCCTTTATCGGTTGCATAACCACCCGATTTACTACCAGATTTTTTGCAACTGGTAGACAAAGATACGATAGCTGAAACAGCTATTAGATAGAACAGCCTGTAATTCATTGTTTTTAACTTTGAGGGTATGGAGCAAATGTAATGATTATTTTGAATTATCATCGTTTTATGGTTGATTCTAAAATAATTTTTTGAACAAATTTGGACCCCTGAAAAGTGTAAACGCCGGAAAATTCCAAATATTGTGTATGTAAGCTTACGGGCTAGCTGAATTTTCTAATAGTTTAAACAGATTATCAACATTTTCAACAGGAGGCAGGCACCGATAGTTTTTGCAGAGGTAAATGAGGCTGTTAGACTGATAATTTTTGCCCTTCAGTAACGGAAATTCCGTGTTCTCAAATCCACTACATTGAACCAGTTTATTGGGTATATAGTGGGTTAATAATGAATTGCGGTTCTCCTCATATCCGGGGCCGGTTATCACTATTTCATTTACCCCATATAACTGTCTTAGTATTAAAGCTGCCCAATTGGCAAAAGAGGTTGGGTAGCTTACAACTGCTGTTTTTAAACTATCAAGCGCCTTTTCAGCATGTGCTTTCCATTTCATATTATCAAATACAATCGATAAATAAAACAGATTGTCAGCCATAATACTATTGCCTGAAGGGGTGGCACCGTCATACACTTCTTTTTTGCGTACAATCACATCATTTTGGATTTTGTTTGTAAAGAAAAAATACCCTGTGCCTTCTTCCATAAAATTCTCTAAAACATGCATGGATAGTTGCTTTGCCCGGATTAAGTAATTATGATCAGAAGTGATCTCCTGCAGGAAAATGCAGGATTGTATAAGATAAGCGTAGTCATCTAGAAAGGCGGGATATCGGGCAATTTTATTTTTATAAGTATGATAAAAGCCTGTATCTTCTCCCTGCTTTTTTAAATTATTCCAAATAAAAGCAAAGGATTTTTCAGCAAGAATTTTATAGTTCCTGTCATTTAAAGCGGTGGCAGCTTTACATAAAGCTGTTATCATTAATGCATTCCATCCTAATAAAATTTTATCATCCAGTAAAGGCCTGATCCTGGTGTTTCTTTTTACAAATAAAACCTGAAGGGAGGCATCTATTTTGGCTTTAATTATTTCAGCGTCTGAGTTCTTTTCTGCAGCAAATTGTTCTACCTTTTTTAAAACCCTCAGAATGTTTTTTCCCTCCCAATTACCTGTTTCAGAAATGTTAAAAAAATCACAAAAAAAATCAGAATCTCCGTTTAGAAGTTCATCTATTTCCTTTTTACTCCAAACATAATATTTGCCCTCCACCCCTTCTGAGTCGGCATCCAATGCAGAATAAAATCCACCACCAGGATTTAGTAATTCATTTTCTACAAATCTGATCGTTTTTCTGATTGCTTTTTCATATGCTTTATCTTTTGTTATCTGAAAGACATCGCATAGTATATTTATCAAAAGGGCATTGTCATAAAGCATTTTTTCAAAGTGTGGAGCCAGCCATTCTGTATCGGTACTATACCTGGCCATTCCCCCACCTACATGATCATATATGCCGCCTGTTAACATCTTATCAATAGAAAGCCTGGCCTGTTGTAATGCTTTTTCATTTTTTGTGAAATGATAGTACTGTAACAGGTACTGAATAGTAGAGGTTTGAGGAAATTTCGGGGCCTTGCCAAAACCTCCCCACTCTGTGTCAGCGGCCTTCATGATATTTTGAAATATCAGATCTGCCTGCTCTTTTAAAGACAACTCTTCTGATAAGCCAGAACCCCCTTTTTTTTGCAGTTGGCCAAAACTATTGGCCTTTTGCAAGTGTTCTGTCAGATTTTCGGCCTGGCCTTTTATTTCATCTTTTCTTTCGATCCATGCCTGTTTAACTCCAGTTAAAACATCGGTCCAGGAAGAACGGTTATAAGCTTTTACCGGTGGAAAATAAGTACCTCCGTAAAATGGTCTGGTTTCAGGAGTAAGAAAAACATTCAGTGGCCAGCCCCCGCTACCGGTCATAGCCTGCACAGCATCCATATAAATATGATCAAGATCCGGCCTTTCCTCCCTGTCTATTTTTATATTGACAAAATGCTCATTCATCAGTTTAGCCACAGCTTCATCTTCAAAACTTTCCTTTTCCATTACATGGCACCAGTGACATGCCGAATAGCCAATGCTTATGAGTATTATTTTATTTTCTGATCTTGCTTTTTGTAATGCTTCGTCGCCCCAGGGGTACCAATCTACAGGGTTATTGGCATGTTGCAACAGGTACGGACTACTTTCATTAATTAACCTGTTACTGTGTTTACCTGATGCTGGATTATTTGACATGATGTTTTAAAACACAAATATCATTCTAATAACTGAATGGAAGTTTTATAAATGAAAACATCCACAAATGGTGGATATTTATTTACTGTGTTTTGTAATTATTTCTTTTTGACAGAAGAAAGGTAAAGTTCTAAAGCACTTACCATACTTGGCGCCTGGGGTTGAGGAGCTTTAATATCTAAAACCAAGCCGGCATCTTCTGCTGCTTTAAATGTATTGGCTCCAAAAGCTCCAATCCTGGTTCCATTCTGTTTGAATTTCGGGAAGTTTTCCAGCAGGCTTTTTACGCCACCAGGGGTAAAAAAGCAAATAACATCATAATCTCTTGCCATTACTTCTGTAATATCATTACTGATAATACGATAAAGAACCGGGGTGGCATATCCACAATTATTTGATTTCAGCCAGTTGGTTATTTCGCTATCAAAAGATTCGGAACAGGGATACAGGAACTTCTCATTATCCTTGTGTTTATTTATTACATCAAATAAACTCTTATTAGTACCATCGGCACCATAAAAAACCTTCCGCTTACGGTATAAAATAAATTTTTGAAGATAAAGCGCTACTGCCTCGGCAATACAGAAGTATTTTGTTTCCTGCGAAACACTGATCTTCATTTCATCGCAAATACGAAAGAAATGATCGATGGCATTACGGCTGGTAAAGACCACAGCTGTATAACCGGCAATATCTATCTTTTGCTTACGAAAATCTTTGGCAGATATACCATCTACAACAATAAAGGGGTGAAAATCTAAGTTGAGGCTATACTTTTTAGCCAGATCAAAATACGGAGACTTGTCGCCATCCGGCTTTGGTTGGGTAATAAGTATCTTTTTAACTGGTTTGGCTGGGATAACAGCCTGTGTTGAACCGTTTTTAACCATAATAAGTTCTGCAATGGTTTTGCAAAATTAAAGGTTTTTACTTAAATAAACCATTAAACCCTTGTAAATCAATAAAAGTGGTAATAATTCTATCCCGGCTATATACAGGATGAAATGAAACCTGCTGATTTTTAACTGGTTTTGCAACAGGCCATACGACCTGAAAAATCGTAATAACATGAATATTCCAATGCTCATTAGAGAAATAATAACCGCAATTTTTACAATTTCAATATCTGAAAACGATAAGATGACCACGAAAGGCACCAGGAAGATACCTATGATCTTATTTATCAAAAAAATGATAAAGACATATATATTGGTGATGTCTGTAAGCCCGGTGATCCATCCAGTAAATTTCAGTGTGCAGAATTTTACAAAATAAATTATCCCAAGCAATGTGATACTGGAAAGGATCATCAACCATTTATTTTCTTCATCTATTATCCTGTAATGCAGTAAAAGGATATATACATACATGCCCCCACTAATGACGAAAAAAACATTAAAAACCAGCGAAGGTAATTTTGCCTGCAATAACTGATCGGTCAACTGGCTCTGCCGCAGTGATGTATTAAAAAAAACACGAAACAGATTTGTAAAATAACGGCCGTAGAGATATTTACAAAATGCCAGGAGCAATACAATACCAGTGACCAGGTAAAACAGAGAATCCTTATCCTTCTCTTTTTTAAACCGAACAGAAACTGAAACCGGTGTGGCATCAGTATTTAATAATTTATTCTGAAACTTAAAAGCAGGTCTTATTGATACTGCATTTTTCATTGTATCAGTCACTACAGGTAACTTCAAAGAGTCAGTTAATGTGCTTTGCAAAGAATCGGTTTTTACAATGGCCGAATCTGTATTTTGTGCACATAAAGAGACAGAAAAAACAACAATAAAAAATAAGGAGAAAAAAACCTGCTTCACTAATAATTTACTTTAACTGCAAAAATAGATGCTGTAAGTCGGATTTTTAAAAGTAATTAACATACCCAAAATGTATTTTTGATGCTCCACGCAGATTAAACTTAATATCATCACGCCTGCCGGCTGCATAACTGATATTTAGTAACCCAAACCTGGTTTCAAACGCAAGTCCTAACCCTGCACCAATAAAATTATTTTTCAGATCTATCGACTGGTATTTATTTCTTACCCAGCCACCATCAACAAATCCAAACATAAATGAATTAAGGGCAAGCCTGTACCGGTACTCTGCAGTTAACACTGCATATTGTGTGGCATAAATACTTTCTTCACTAAACCCACGCAACAATTTATAACCCCCTATCTGGAAAAGTTCATTTCGGAAAATATTAGGACTGATAAACGCCCCGCCATTAAAAGCAGTTTTTACTGTTGCCTGTTTACCCACCGGAAAATAATGTGCTGCTGAAAGTTTTACCCTGAATTGGTAAGACTTTGCTTTTACAGAATCATACAGGCTTGCATAATTAAACAAAGGGTCTTTAATATTCAGTATCTCATTATTCTTTTTGATATTTTTTATTCCCACTGCCGCAGTGATCTTTAGTTCATTACCTGTACGGGGATTCAGGCGGTAATCGGTCTTGTTCCAGTCATAATCCAAACCTATATTAACTGCCGTTACATCAATATTAGGTGGCAGTTTTTTAGTTGCTTTTACCTGGTTGGTATCAACACCTGTACCCAATAAAAAACTGTTTTGCCATTGAACAAATATTTTTCCTGATTGATTGACTGACAAAAGATACTGGAGGCCCAGCAATGCATTAACCTGTAAAAAGGTCGAATCTTTTTTAAACAAGTCGAATTTAAAATCGATACCAAAATTGGAATTGAAGATATAAGGTTGCTGATAACCTAAATTCAACCGGGGAGATTTAGCCTGCAACTGCTGCCAGGTAAGTAAAATGGTTTCGCCATTGTTTAATGCATTTTTCAAATCCAGGTTTACATCAGCAGTTAATTGCAATTTGCCGGTTTGACTTGCACTCGGCAGAAAACCTATCAAAAAATTTACCTGGCTGCTTCGCCTGGGGGCAAGATAAAGGTTGAGAATAGAACCGGAACCTAACATAGTTATATCGCTTGGCTGCAGTTCCTGTAAGTACGGAAGCTCCAGCATCCTTTTACTTACCTGTTCAAGTTTCTCTTTATTATATAAACTACCGTTTGGTATGGCTAGGTAATGCTGTAGAAATTTTTTGGAGATTTTTGCTTTGCCTAATATCCTTATACTGTCAATATGATATAAAGGCCCCCTTTTTGATCTTAATAATGCTTCCATTTTTTCTTCATCCAGGCGGATGCTATCTAAAAATATTTCGGCAAAAGGATAGCCATTCTTTTCATAATAATTTAATACCCGTTGCTGAAGCGATAGAAGTTGCTGAATATTCAGGAGTTTTCCTGCATAATCCTTTTCCCTGAACCTGCTTTCATCCATAGCCGCCTTTTCAATCCCAGTAGGAATTAATTTTATCCATTGATATTGTTTGCCTAAAAATAAATGTATGGTTGTAAAATTTTCTTTCTCAATAATACTATCTACAGATGCAGTAGGATAACCCATGGAACTTAATAATGTTGGAAGGCTTTGAATATAAGTGTTACATAAAGTCCGGTTTGCAAAACCTGTTTGCAATTTTAAAGGCTGCGGATTAAAGGAACTATCTTTGTCTACAAATTGAAGTTGTAATTGATAAAGTGCGGGCCTGGCTGACTGGGCCTGGCAAATTAAGGCAGACAATAGAATGCCCGTACACAGCAATACAGGAATCAGAATTTCACGACGTATTAATTTAACGGGAGTCATTAATAACCAAATCTAAAATATTATCCCGACACTTACCGGGACTTAAATCATAAATCTTTGCCGGGCATTTATATTCATATTCCTTTTTGCAAGCAGGCTTGTCATTATTGCAATTTCCATTTTTCAACTTCTATGGCGCAAAAAGAAAAGATGGTGAAAGCAATTGTGAAAGAAATAACCTTATCCCCGTCCCTTCGCCTTAAGGAGAAGGGTGATGCGCATATTGAAACAAAGAAGAATAAAGAGATTATTTCTACACTTTATTTTGGTGGAGGCACACCCAGTATACTTGACTCAAATGATTTGCAATTACTTTTTGCAGCACTGAAAAAGAGGTTTGTTTTTGCAGGTGGTATAGAAGTAACGCTGGAAGCCAATCCTGATGATATAACCGAGTTAAAATTACAGGAGTGGAGATCGGTTGGTATTAATCGCCTGAGCGTAGGCATACAAAGTTTTTTAGAGGAAGAATTAAAATGGATGAACAGGGCTCATACTGCAGCTGAGTCTTTGATATGTATTGATAAAATAAAGGAGGCAGGTTTTACTAATTTTTCTGTTGACCTGATCTATGGTTCACCCTTATTAAGTGATGATGACTGGAAAAGAAATGTGGAAATAGTTATTGAAAAAAATATTCCTCATATTTCCTGCTATGCTTTAACGGTTGAACCAAAAACTGCTCTTGACAAAATGATAGCTTTGCATAAAAAAGAGCCGGTTGATGCTGAAAAACAGGCCCGTCAATTTTTAATACTGATGGATTGGATGGAACAGGCGGGCTATGAACATTACGAGATCAGCAATTTTGCAAAACCCGGTTTAAGAAGTAAACACAACAGTAGTTATTGGGCAGGAGAATCTTACTATGCATTTGGACCTGCTGCTCATGCATTTGATGGCAGGCGCAGAAGATGGAATATTGCCAACAACGCTTTATACATTCAATCTTTACAAAAAGGTATTATTCCTTTTGAAGAAGAAACACTTACCAAAACGCAACAGCTGAATGAATATATTATGACATCGCTGAGAACTATACAAGGTTTGGATTTGGATCATGTGAAAGAAAAATTTGGTAAAGAGAGAAGTAACAGGATTCAAATGGAGAGTAGCAAATATGAAAGTACAGGCAAACTAAAAACTGAGAGCGGAAGAATAATCTTAACTAAAGAAGGTAAACTATTTGCAGATGGAATTGCTTCCGACCTGTTTTTTTGAATGGTGCAATTGCTTTTTCAAATACTTAACCACCTCAACAACAGTTAAGCAAAGCACCATAAAAATTATGGCTGAAGCGCTGATATTTGAAAATGATAAAGGCATTGCTTATTTTCTACAATAAAGTTAGAACATTTTTATACTAATGCCTGCTCAATTGTGTTAAATCCATCGGCAGCCGGGAGGTTTTCCCATAAAATTTTATAGACGGTTTCGGCAATAGGCATATCAGCCTTAATACGCTGATTGATAATATGCATACACTTGCTGGCATTATAACCTTCGGCAACCATGCTCATCTCCAGTTGTGCTGCTTTTACGGAATATCCTTTGCCAATCATATTGCCAAAAGCCCGGTTTCGGCTGTGCAGGGAGTAACAGGTAACCAACAGGTCGCCAAGGTAAACGGAAGCTGCATAATTTGTCTGGAGTTTTGTGTTTTGGGTTGGGGGTTGGTGATGATCTATAGAACCTACCTGGATATTTTGTACACCAAGTCCTCTTAAAAAACCGGCCATTTCATCGGCGCTGTTGGCAATAAGTACACTTAAAAAATTATCCCCGTAATCAAGCCCGTGTGCTATGCCCGATCCAACTGCATAAATATTTTTCAATACGGCGGCGTACTGAACGCCAAAGATATCGTTGTTTTCAACCGTATTTAAATAATCAGTTTTAAAACAGGTAGCTATTTCATGTGTTGCCTTTTCATCTATACCGGTGAAAGTGAGATAAGATAATTTTTCTGCTGCCACTTCTTCAGCATGGCATGGGCCAAGTACGGCAAAATAATTACTAAGCTCAAAACTGAATTCTTTTTTCAGGTATTCATTGAGCAGTAAATTCTGTTCTGGCAAAATTCCTTTTATAGCCGAAATGATCTTTTTTCCTGCAAAAATATTTTTGTCTAATCCAGCCAATGCACTGTCTGTATAAGCAGAAGGTATGGCAATCACCACACAATCGCTGTGCTTTATTACCTCAGCAGGATCAGTAGTAAGTTTAAGTTTTGCTGTATCGAAATGGGCGGTTGATAAATATTGCGGATTATGATGGCGGGCAAGTATATGTTTGATTGCGGTTTCACTGCGGTTCCACCAATAAATAGTATTTCCGTTATCGGTTAAAATTTTTGCTATGGCCGTACCCCAGCTTCCACTTCCTAAGATTCCAAAAGTCATCGTTTCTTGTTTCTTGTTCATAGTTAGTCGTTTCTCGTTGCATAAATTTTAAGACTGTATTTGTTAACTCAAAAGGCCTGAATTAAATGAACGAGTAACAAGTAACAAGAAACAATGTTTTCTATAATCCTAATTTATCAACGGCTAATTGTGCAGCAATCTGGCTGGCATCTTTTTTATTAAAGCCTTTTGCTTCGGCAATCAATTCGCCATCAACAGTTGCGCCAATGGTAAATAACCTTCGCCCATTTTCAAATTTTTCATCCAGCGTTTCAAACTCCAGTGATTTTCCGTTCTTATTTGCCCAGCCGTATAATTTATTTTTGATATTGATCTCAATTACCTCCAGGTCATCAATAAACATGTGTGGCATAATGATGTACTTCTCCACCCAGTTATGAGTGCCTGCATAACCTTTATCTAAGTAAACGGCCCCTATAAGTGCCTCCAGTGTATTTCCGAATATCTGCGAAATTTTTAACGCATTATCATACTTGTTGTAAAAGGTAATTTTTTTAAGCCCCATCTTTAAAGCAATATCATTCAACTTTTGACGGTTCACCATTTTACTTCTCATCTCTGTTAAAAAACCTTCGCCTTTGTATGGATATTTCCTGAACAGGTAGTGAGCTACTATTGAACTTAAAACCGCATCACCTAAAAATTCAAGCCGCTCATTGTTTTCATCGGCACCTTCCCTTACACTGCGGTGACTGAGTGCCGTTTTATACAAGGCAATATCTCCCGGCGTAAACCCAAGTACATTATTAAGTTGCTTTTTAAACTCCCTGTTATGGGCCTGGCTTTTAAAAAAATTTTTGATGAATTGCAAAACGAATAAATAAATTGTTTGCGTGAAATTACTCTTATTAGGTCAAAATAAAATTAAGGAATTTCTGCCAGGCAAATAATGTTAACAAAAAACAGAAGAAGGGATTACCTGGCTGAAAAATCAGGCAACGTATTTTTTTACAATTACAGAAGCATTATGTCCGCCAAAACCAAATGTATTGCTTAGTGCTGCATTAACTGTACGATGCTGCGCCTTGTTAAAAGTGAAATTTAATTTCGGATCCAGTTCAGGATCATCAGTGAAGTGATTAATAGTTGGAGGAACGATATCTTTTGTAACAGCCATGATACAAGCCAGTGCTTCCAGAACGCCTGCAGCACCAAGGCAATGTCCCGTCATGCTTTTTGTAGAGCTGATGTTAAGATTATAAGCATGATCACCAAAAACACTTAATATGGCCTTTGTTTCGGCTAAATCTCCCAGGGGTGTTGATGTCCCGTGAACATTTATATAATCAATATCCCCGGGTTTCATACCGGCATCTTTTAAAGCGGCATTCATAACATTTTTTGCACCCAATCCTTCCGGATGAGGAGCAGTGATATGATGTGCATCTGCGGTTGCGCCGCCGCCGGCAACTTCGCAATATATTTTTGCTCCACGGGCAAGTGCATGTTCTAAGTTTTCCAAAACCAAAACACCGGCACCTTCTCCCATCACAAAACCATCCCTGTCCTTATCAAAAGGGCGGCTTGCAGTTGACGGGCTGTCATTCCTTTCACTCAGCGCTTTCATAGCATTAAATCCACCAACACCCGGCGAACTAATAACAGCTTCGCTTCCTCCTGTAACAATAATATCGGCTTTACCCAGACGAATAGTATCAAAAGCATCAATAATGGCATTGGTACTGCTTGCACAGGCGCTAACAACTGCATAGTTTGGGCCACGAAATCCATGACGCATAGATATTTGCCCGGCGGCAATATCCAATATCATTTTGGGAATAAAAAAAGGGTTGTACCGGGGGGTTCCATCACCTAAGGCAAAGTTGCTCACTTCTTCATAAAAAGTTGTGATGCCGCCAATACCACTGGCAAAAATAACACCTACCCTGTCCACATCAACGTTATCCCGGTTAATACCTGCATCCTTTATTGCTTCATCGCTGGATACCAGGGCAAACTGGGTAAAGCGGTCAATTTTACGGGCTTCTTTGCGGTCTAAATAAGCGGTAGGTTCAAAGTCTTTAACCTCACAGGCAAACCTGGTTTTAAATTTACTGCAGTCGAATTGTTTGATATGATCACAGCCACTAACGCCATTAGCCAACCCCTGCCAGTATTCTTCGACAGTTTTGCCCAACGGTGTTAGTGCACCCAATCCGGTAACTACAACTCGTTTTAAAGCCATAAAATTTGCCTGTGATAATTAAATTAATTACTTAGCATGTTCTTCTAAGTATGCATTGGCCTGACCAACCGTAGTAATGGTTTCGGCCTGCTCATCCGGAATAGAAATATTAAACTCTTTTTCAAATTCCATAATAAGTTCAACGGTGTCCAAGCTATCGGCACCTAAATCGTTGGTAAAAGAAGCTTCCGGGGTTACCTCTGCTTCATCTACTCCTAATTTGTCAACAATTATTTTCTTTACTCTTGTTGCAATGTCTGACATGATAGTAAAATTTAGTTTGTATTGGTTGCAAAAATATACATTTTGAGGTAAATACAAAGAAATAGATATTAGCCGGTAAATAAGGCTTAATCAGCATTAAAAAGCATGGGATTGGGGGCCAGGGTTCAGGCCTTCTGTTTCCTTTTTGCAAGCAGGTTTTACAGGTCAATTTATGCCGGGTCAGTTTTCTTACCCGGATAGCGTGTAGCAAAAAATTTGTATATTGTTATCCTAACTTCAGACAGAACTTAACCCTTTATCAAAACTTAACCCGTTATGGCCTTAAAACAAATAGACCACGGCTCTAAGGAATACCTGCAAATGGTAAAACTCAGGAATGATATTTTGCGTCAACCCCTCGGGCTTTCTTTTAATCCCGATGAATTGGCAAAGGAGAAAGAAGATATTTTAATTGGCGCTTTTGATGATGATGAAATGCTGGCTTGCTGCCTGATGACAAAGATGGATGACAAGTGTTTGCGGTTAAGGCAAATGGCCGTACAAAACAACCTGCAGGGTAAAGGTATTGGTGCCAGTATGATGAATTTTGCCGAAATAGTAGCAAGAGATAAAGGATATAAGAAACTGGTAATGCATGCCCGTAAAACAGTTATGGGATTTTACGAAAAATTAGGATACAAACCTGTTGGAGATGAATTTATAGAAGTAACCATACCGCATTATGTAATGGAGAAAAGTCTATAACCCTGTTTACTTTACAATTTTCGTCTTAAGTATTTTTCTTGCCTCGTTCACGGCATCACCTTCAAATGCTTCTTTGGGTACAATAAAAAAAGAGCGGCTGTTAAAATAAAGGTGAAAAAAATGAGGGCTCTCTATCCAGGTGCTGAATTCTGCCCAGCCCCAGCTTCTGCCCCCACGGTCATTCTCAATCCTGAATTCGTTATCTGATAATAATGCCCTGAAGCGGTCTTTAAATGTATCGGCTTTGCGGTAAACCATATAAGGCAATAAGAACCAAAAAACGATCATCAGCATAAACCATAAAGAAGAGCTTAATAAAAAAGCATAGGGCGATATCTTCTTAAAAAAAAATAACCCGGCTGATAGAATGGCAAAAACATTTACCAGTATCATCATTATCTTAATTTCCTTACGGGTAATAAAATGATAACGCAGTGCCTGGATTACTTTTGGTTTGTTGTAGGTGAAAAATTCTGAAGTCATCGGGCAAAGATAAGTGCTCAATATCAGTTACAGACATCGCCGGCAATTTGGCCGCCACCATCACCAGGCATACCACCAATCAAATGCCCCCTCAAGGTCGCATTAAAAAAACTTTCCCGGCGGTTTTGAGCTTTGCCATCGGGTGTACTGTTATCTGCAACAGGCTTGGTACTGCCAAAACCCACAGCAATTAAGCGTTTGCAATCAACACCCATTTCAACTAATTTTTTACAAATGGCTAATGCCCTTTTTTCGGTAAGCGACTGGCTCGTATTGCCTGAATTATCTGTATGACATTCTATACGCAACAGGCTGATGTAAGATTTATCAGCCAGGTACTGCTTTATTATTTCCAATGCGGCAGTGCTTTCAGGCTTTAGTTTATCGCTGCCGGTTTCAAATAAGATTTGCTTTTCAATCTTAACTTCATTGCCTTCCATTTTATAATCCTGTGCTACTGATGAAAAACTTATCAATAAAAAAAGAACAGGTATATAAAATTTCATGTTATTAAGTTTTAATTAATCAAATATCCGAACAATTAAAACTTCAGCAATACCCACCAGCAGGTAATTTTATTTTAATGCAGAAAAACGCCACTCAAATTAAGTGGCGCTCTCTTTATGTTCGTGCTTAATCAAACCTTATTAACTGCAGCCCATGCTGTTACCGCAATTCAAACACTTATAACAGGTGCCGCTGCGTACTGTAATGTGTCCGCAGGTATTACAGGCCGGTGCATCGCTTTGCATGCTTTTAGCAGCTGCATTTACAGCATCCATTCCATTCTCTGCTTTTTTATGGGCAGTGCGGTGTGCTTTTACCGGCGAGGATTGTCCACCTCCTGATGTGCCGATCACCCTTACTTCACTTAACTCGGGTTTGCGCTCACCGATGGTTGGTGTTGCCTGGTCCCATTCTGCATTACCCAGATTTTGTACTTCAGGCGTATCCAGTACGTGAACCAGATCATTTCTTCCTAAATATTCATAAGCCAATGAACGGAAGATGAAATCAATGATGGAAGTGGCACTCTTGATATTGGGATGATCAACCATACCGCTTGGCTCAAAGCGGGTGAAAACAAATTTCTCAACATACTCTTCCAAAGGTACACCATATTGCAGGCCAATGGAAATGGCAATGGCAAAACAGTTGAGCATACTGCGCATGGTAGCGCCTTCCTTGGCCATATCGATAAAGATCTCTCCTAATGTTCCGTCATTATATTCGCCGGTACGCAGGAACAATGCCTGCCCGTTTATTTTTGCTTTTTGTGTAAAGCCACGACGCTTGGCCGGTAATGCCCTTCTTTCAACGATCATTGCCAGCTGGCGTTTCAATGTTGTATCAGCACTGTTCTGCACACGCTTGTTCATTTCATCCAGCAGGTCGTCAATGGTTAGTTTGCCCATGTCAACCATGGTAGAAATATCAGCGGCCAATGCAGCGGCATTCTCTTCACTGATCGCTTCGTCCAGTTTCTTTTTCTTATCGCTCTTGTTACTTAACGGTTGCGATAATTTAGAACCATCACGGTATAAAGCACAGGCTTTTAAACCCAGCTCCCAACTCAGTCTGTAAGAATCTGCGATCTCTGCCTGTGTGGCTTCATTAGGCAGGTTGATGGTTTTTGAAATAGCACCGCTTAAGAAAGGTTGTGCGGCTCCCATCATGCGAATATGCCCGTGTGCATGTATATAGCGTTCACCAATTTGCCCACATTTATTAGCACAATCAAAAACCGAAAGGTGTTCATCTTTTAAATACGGGGCTCCCTCCACAGTCATGGTGCCACATATATATATATTAGCCGCTTCAATTTCTTCATCACTGAATCCTAAAGCTTCCAGTAAACTCCAGTTATAATCACCATATTGATCGGGCTTGAATCCAAGGCGTTCCAGGCAGGTTTCTCCCAAAGTATATACATTGAAAACAAATCCGATCTCAAATGCTGCACCTAATGCCGCATTCAGTTTATCAATGTCTTCATTGGTGAAGCCCTTTTCCAATAATACTTTGGTATTAATGAATGGAGACTTATCCAAAGAAGCATGTCCTTTTGCATAGGCAACTATCTCTTCAATTTCTTTTTCAGTATATTTTAAATTACGCAATGCCTGTGGTACACTTTGGTTGATAATTTTAAAGTAACCGCCGCCGCTTAATTTTTTAAACTTCACCAATGCAAAATCCGGCTCCACACCGGTAGTATCGCAATCCATTACCAGGCCGATTGTGCCGGTTGGTGCAATTACAGTTGTTTGCGCATTGCGGTAGCCGTACTTCTCTCCCATCTGCACTGCATCATCCCATGCCCTGGTGGCAGCTTTCAATAAATAATCCGGACAATATTTTGCATTAATACCTTGTGGTTTTATTTCAATGCCTTCGTATGCATCGGTTGCATCATAAGCAGCAGCCCGGTGGTTACGCATTACCCGTAGCATGTGCTCTTTATTTTCTTCGTACTTATCAAATGGACCAAGAATGCTTGCAAGCTCTGCTGATGTTGTGTAAGATACCCCCGTCATGATCGCAGTTATTGCACCAGCAATTCCTCTTGCTTCTTCGCTGTCATACGCAATACCACTTACCATTAACATAGAACCGAGATTGGCAAAACCTAAACCAAGCGTCCGGTAGTCATAAGAAAGTTGTGCAACTTCTTTTGAAGGGAACTGAGCCATTAAAACAGAGATCTCCAACACTACAGTCCACAAACGGCAGGTATGTTCAAAGCCTTCTACATTAAATGTGTTGTTACTCTCATTAAAGAAACGGCGAAGATTTACACTGGCTAAATTACAAGCCGTGTTATCGAGGAACATATATTCGCTGCATGGGTTAGATGCTCTTATCGGTCCACCTTCAGGACAGGTATGCCATTCGTTAATAGTAGTATCATATTGTGTACCCGGGTCAGCACAACGCCATGCAGCATAAGTGATCTGTTCCCATAATTTTTTTGCCTGCACTTTCTTCATTACCCTTCCATCACTTCTTCCTTTAAGTTCCCACTCACCATCTTCATCCAACACATTGAAGAAAGAATTTGGTATGCGTATAGAGTTATTACTGTTTTGTCCGCTTACTGTTCTGTACGCCTCCCCTTCATAATCGCTTGGATAGCCTGCAGCAATTAATGCAGCTACTTTATCTTCTTCCCCAACTTTCCAGTTGATGAAATTTTCAATTTCGGGGTGATCAAGATCAAGGCAAACCATTTTAGCAGCCCTTCTTGTTGTTCCACCGCTTTTTATTGCACCTGCTGCACGGTCACCAATTTTCAGGAAACTCATTAACCCACTTGATGTACCACCGCCACTCAATTTTTCTCCTTCGCCACGTATGCTGCTGAAGTTGGTACCCACACCACTTCCATATTTAAAAATTCTTGCTTCCCTAACCCAGAGGTCCATGATGCCACCGTCATTAACGAGATCGTCATTAACACTTAATATAAAACAGGCGTGTGGTTGCGGACGTTCGTATGCGTTCTCCGATTTTTTTAGCTGGCCGTCTTTGGCATCAACATAATAATGTCCCTGTGGCTTTCCGGTAATGCCATATACTTCATGTAACCCTGTATTAAACCATTGCGGACTATTGGGTACGCAGGCCTGGTTTAAAATGGAATACACCAATTCATCATAAAAAATTTGTGCATCATTTGGAGTTGCAAAATAATCATAGCGTTCGCCCCACACTCTCCAGCAATGAGCCAAACGATGTGCAACCTGTTTAACCGTCGTCTCTCTTCCTGTTGTTCCGTCTTCTTTCGGAACACCGGCCTTTCGAAAATATTTTTGTGCTAAAATATCCGTAGCGATCTGGCTCCATAATTTTGGAACTTCAACATTGTCCATTTGAAAAACAACTTCGCCTGTTGGATTTTTAATTACTGAGGTTCGATAATCGTATTCAAACATATCGAATGGACTAACGTCATCTTTAGTAAACTGACGGGAGAACTGCAGTCCATTAGCAGATTGGATTTTTTCTGACATACTAAAACTTCTAAGTTGGAGGGTTAAGTAATTGTTAAGCAAACGAAAGTATTTGTTACGGTTGAACAAACAAACCGTTAAATATTAACACTTGTGGAAAAAAAGGTGGATAATTTTGAAGACGCAAACGGGTATTGCATTTGCTTATTTTTCCCCACTTCATTAAAAAAAAATTCAAATAAAATCTTGGAATTCCCAGTAAAACTTCAATGGGTTGATTTTACTGCATTCTATATTTTTCAGGGCCTGTAAACCGTATTTTCCGAAGTAAATTAATGCGCTTTTAATAATATACTGTTTCTTAAGATTTTTGTTTCAAAAAATGAAGGCAGAATGAAAATGAAAAAGGAATTATTGCAGTATTTTATTTATTTTTTCGTTTACACAGCTACAATAAATCAAAGCTTACTTGCATTCATAAACTCTGCAGCGTAGCTTTATAAAAAAACAAAAACATGAATAAGAAAAAAACATACACAATCCTTGCATTTATCTGCATAATTGCCGCTATTGTTATGTACACAGTTGGAAAAAACAGCAGTCACTTAAGTGAGCTGTATGATTTTTTCTGGCTGCCTTTACCATTAGGTGCAATATTTTTGTTGCTTGCATCAAGGGTACAGTGAATTATAATTGCTTTGCTACCTTTAGCACATGAAAGCAGTAATACAAAGAGTTACACAAGCCAGTGTAACTGTTAATAATAAAGTAAAGTCTGAAATTAAAACAGGGTTGCTTGTTTTAATGGGTATTGAAGATGCAGATACCCATGAAGATATTGAATGGCTCAGTAACAAAATAGTAAACCTCCGCATTTTTGATGATGAAAATAAAGTACCGAATATTTCTGTAAAGGATATGGGTGGTGATATCCTGCTGGTAAGTCAGTTCACATTACATGCCTCTACAAAAAAAGGGAACCGGCCTTCTTATATCAAAGCAAGCAAACCGGATATTGCCATACCGCTATATGAAAAAATGATTGTGCAACTTGAGAATGATTTAGGCAAAAAAATATTTACAGGTGAATTTGGTGCCGATATGAAGGTTTCACTTTTAAACGACGGGCCGGTAACAATCATTATTGATACAAAGAATAAAGAATAATGGGCTAAAGCCCCGGAAGTTTTTAATTTCATTTGCCCGGCCCTTAAGGGCCGGGCAAATGATGAGTATGTTTTAGGGACTTTAGTCCACTCTTTTAATTATATTTATTATATGCAAAACATTACTTTAAATGAAGCACAGCAACAGGTTGATCAATGGATAAAAACTGTTGGCGTAAAATATTTCAATGAACTCACTAACCTTGGCATATTAATGGAAGAAGTTGGTGAACTTTCAAGATTAATGGTTAGAAAGTATGGCGAACAGTCTTTTAAAGAAACGGATAAAGGAAAAGAACTCAGCGATGAAATGGCCGACGTGTTATGGGTACTCATTTGTCTCGCCAATCAAACAGGTGTAGATCTTACGGAGGCATTGCAGAAGAATTTTGAGAAGAAGAATTTGAGAGACAGGGAAAGGCATCAGCAAAATAAAAAGCTGAAATAAGGTTATCTTACAGCATGCTTGATTTTTTAAAGATATTGATCCATTTTTTTGACAGTAATAAAATCCCGTACATGCTGTCAGGAAGTGTAGCCATGAGTACATATACCGTACCCCGTTTTACAAGAGACTTTGATTTTATTGTTCATTTGAAACTACCCGATGTATCAAATCTTATGAAACAATTTAATGAAGGCTATTATTGCAATGAAGAGTCGGCGAGGCAGGCAATAAACCAAAAAGGAATGTTTAATATCATTGATCATAAGAGCGGTTATAAAGCCGACTTTGTAATTTTAAAAGACGAGCCTTACAGGCTGAAAGAATTTTCGAGAAAGCAGCTGATTTATTTTCTTGACATGAAATTATACATTGTTTCTCCTGAAGATTTGCTATTATCTAAATTAATATGGGTCCAGGAATTGCAAAGCGCTGTGCAAATGGAAGACATAAAGGCGCTTTCTTTGCTACCGGAACTTGACCGGACATATATTTATGAATGGATAAATACCCTGAAATTAAATACCTTTAATTTACTTAATGAATGATACCCCAAAACATATCAAAGACCTGCAGCTAGAAATCTGGCTTGCAAAATCTCCCGGAGAGAGACTTTATCAATTCCTGGTTGATAATGATAAAATGTACCAGGGAATACAGGCATTGCAAAAGAATTCAGAAGAGAAGAATCTGAGAGTTATAAAAAGATATCAGCAAAATAATAAACTGAAATAGTATTTACCTCCTGCTGCTTAAAAGTACGCCTGCACTGCTTATCTTTGCGCCCATGGCAAACGAACAAAACAACTTTGCAGAGCTTATCTCCCATTGTAAGGAATACGGTTATATTTTCCAGTCATCTGAGATTTATGATGGTCTGGCAGCGGTATATGATTATGGCCAGAACGGTGCCCAGCTTAAAAAGAACATACGGGATTACTGGTGGAAGAGCATGACACAATTGAATGACAATATTGTGGGTATTGACGCTGCCATCTTTATGCACCCCACTACCTGGAAAGCCAGTGGCCACGTTGATAATTTCAGTGACCCGATGATTGACAATAAAGACAGTAACAAAAGATACAGGGTTGATCATTTGATTGAAGGGTACGCTGAAGAGCTGCAAGCTGCAAGCCGCAAGGGAGAAGCTGACGAACTCATTGCAGCTATGGATTCGCTTTTAGCAAAAGATGATTATACAGGATTAAAAAAACTGATCGAGGACAATAATATAAAATGCGCCATCAGTAAAACAGCTAACTGGACCGACGTTCGCCAGTTCAACCTGATGTTTAAAACAGAATTCGGCGCTGTGGCTTCTGATAATCCCGATGATAATATTGTTTACCTGCGGCCTGAAACTGCCCAGGGTATTTTTGTAAATTTTTTAAATGTGCAGAAAACAGGAAGGATGAAAATTCCTTTTGGTATTGCACAAACAGGCAAGGCATTCAGAAACGAGATTGTTGCAAGGCAGTTTATTTTCAGAATGAGAGAATTTGAACAGATGGAAATGCAGTTCTTCATTCGCCCGGGCACACAGATGGAATGGTATAACTATTGGAAGGAAGAAAGAAAAAAATGGCATGAGAGTTTAGGCATTCCTGTAGAAAAATTACGCTTTCATAACCATGTAAAACTGGCCCATTACGCCGATGCAGCGCTTGATATAGAATTTGAATTTCCTTTTGGATGGAAGGAACTGGAAGGTATACACAGCCGAACTGATTTTGACCTGAAACAACACCAGGAATACAGCAAAAAGAAAATTCAGTATTTTGATAATGATCTCAACGAAGCCGGAAAACCTTACGGGAACTATGTTCCATACGTTGTAGAAACTTCTGTTGGCCTGGACCGCTTATTTCTTACTATAATCAGCCTTGCCTATGCAGAAGAAAAATGGAATAAGGAAGACGGCACGGAAGACAGTCGTGTGGTACTTAGAATTCCTGCAAAAATTGCTCCCACAAAACTTGCCATACTTCCGTTATTGAAAAAAGACGGGCTGCCTGAAATTGCCAAAGAATTAATGAACGAATGCAAACAATTGTTTCATTGTTTTTACGAAGAGAAGGATGCCATTGGAAAAAGATACCGCAGGATGGATGCCATTGGCACACCGTTTTGCGTAACTATTGATCACCAGACCAAAGAAGATAATACAGTTACCATCCGTTACAGAGATACAATGACACAGGAAAGAATTGCTATCAGTGAAGTAAAAAAACTTGTACTCGAAAAGATCAACTAACTTTTCCTGTTTTTGATCAGCAAAATAATGTTCATCAGCAGTACCCCAATTGCTGCACCCAAAGTTACCAACGTAACTATATGAATAGAGCGTATACATTCTGTACCTTTCATCCTGCTGAAATTCATAGTAAGTAACAGTATGGCTATTGCAGTAATTACAAGGCTTCTCTTTTGTGGGTTCATAATTTATTTTTAAGATTGATTGTTCTTTTCGTAATAAGGTATTTCATCATGGCTCATTGTTTCTTTCTGTTGCCAGTAGGCCAATGTAACAACATGTCCGTTGGGTATTTTAAGTAACCTTCCAAAAATGGCATTAATGGTATTAAATGTATAATCTGTAACACCAATTGTAAATGTCTCCGGTACAACAGGTGCTGGTTCAGCAGGAGGAGGAGCCACTGTTTCAGCTTCTTCTGTTTTTATAACAGGTGCTGCGGCTACTTTTGGTGGAGGAGATGGAACAACAACTACGGTAAAATGATTGTACTCAAGTAATTTTTTTAAAAAAGCAACCCTTTCCTGCGACACATTCTTTTCTACAATGCCGCATTTAACGCCATCCAGTTCTTCAAATTCGTGATTTTTATTAATGGCCATCTTCTTCTATTATTTTGAATGTTGAATTATAAATTTTGAATTAAAATAGCTCTCATTCAACATTTAAAATTTATAATTTAAAATAAATCAGCTTAGGGATTGAATATAATCATATATCCAGCTCAGCAAACCTACCAATACGATACCAGCTGCACAAATCGTCAATCCGAGTTTTGCAGAAAGATCAATTTGTATTTTTTCTATTGGTTGCTCATTCTTTTCCATAAAGACTGCACGTATCACCCTTAAATAATAATATAGAGAAACGATCATATTCAGCGCTGCAATGGTAATAAAGAAATAGCTGCCTTTAGATGCCCCGGCGGTAAGTAAAAATAATTTACCGAAAAAGCCTGCTGTGGGCGGGATACCTGCCAGTGAAAATAATGCCAGTGCCAATACCCAGCCCAGGAAAGGATTGGTTTTATACAATCCTTTATAATCATCAATATTTTCTTTATTGGATTGTGTTGAAATAGCCGCAGCCACACCAAAGGCCGCCAGGTTTGAAAATATATAGATCAAAATAAAGTAAACAACTGAAGAAGTTCCTTCAACGGCATTGCTGCTGATGCCCACTAAAATAAAACCAACCTGTGCAATAGATGAAAATGCCAGAAAGCGTTTTATGTTCTGCTGCCGTAAAGCAAAGAGGTTTCCGATGACCATGGTGGCAATGGATAAGATCATCACCATGTTATACCATACTTCATACATGGGCTGAAATACCTTGTATAAAGTTGCCATGAAAATAAATGCAATAGCCCCCTTTGATATAACCGAAAGAAAAGAGGTTGTCGCTATTGGCGATCCTTCATACACATCTGCTGTCCATAAATGGAAAGGGACAATGGATAATTTAAAAGCAAAAGCTGAAAATAAAAACACCAATGCCAAGACCTGTAGCGGGCTTCCATTCAGCTGTTGAGGCAGCTCTGAAAAACTGATGGTTCCTGTTGCACCATAGATCAGGGAGATACCAAATAATAAAATGCCTGAAGAAAAAGCTGAAGTCAGGATCATTTTCATAGCGGCTTCTGAAGATCTTTTTTTATCAAGATCAAAGTTGGCCATCGCTGCAACCGGTATGGTAGCCAGTTCCAGGGAGAGAAAAAACATCAGCAGGTTGCCACTGGAAATCAGGAAGAACATGCCCAACAAAGCAGATAACATCAGCATAAAAAATTCCGGCATGTGTTTCGACTTTTTAAACCAACCGGCAAATAATAATGAGATGAGATAAACACCCAGGTTTAAAATATTTTTCTGCAGGGCAATCATGGCTGTGGTCTGATACATCCCGTCAAACAAGGTTCCTTCTTTGTTGGAAAAGAAGCCTGTAATAAAATTCAGCAATAACAAAACCTGTATCAGCAACAGCATGGATTCATTCTTCAGCCCCTTGCCCAATTTAATAAACAGGAGCAGGAAAATGATAAAAGTTATTATCAATTCAGGCTTCATCAATATCAAAAAATCATTCAGCATACTTTTATTTGAATATCGAACAAGGAACAAGGAATATTGAATCTTGAAGTTGGTAATTCCGATCATCATTCGAAATTCCTTGTTCTTTGTTCATTATTTTATTATTTACCAATTTTATTCATAATCACTTCCGCCGCCGGGCTTACCAGGTCATTCAGCCAGAAAGGCGCTGTACCAATGGCCAGGATACCGGCAATCAATATCAATGCGGCAAGTTTCTCATTCCATGTTGCATCCGTTAAATTTTTAAATTCATCCTTTATTGGCCCCATGGCTGTTTTTGCAACCGCCCTTAAAATATAAACGGCTGTTACTACAATAGAAAGACAGGCAAGAATTGTTGCCACTCTCCTGAATGTATCCGGATGTTCCCATGAGCCCATGAATACCGTCATCTCCGCAACAAAACCACTCAGGCCCGGTAAACCAAGAGAACACAAACCAACAATAAATAATACCGTTGCAATAAAAGGCATCCGTTTCAACAACCCTCCCATTTCACTTACCTGCCGGGTATGCGTACGTTCGTATATCATGCCTATAACGGCAAAGAAAAGGGCTGTCATTAAACCATGAGAAACCATTTGCATAACAGCACCAGTCATTGATGTTTTGGTCAACATGCCAATGCCCAATAAAACAAATCCGCAGTGACTAACCGATGAATAAGCATTGATATATTTCAGATCCTTCTGCATCATAGTAGCGAAGGCGCCGTATAAAATTGCAATTACAGAAAGTACAATAATGATGGTTGCATATTCCTTTGCACCCTCTGGCATAATATAAGTTGCAACCCGTAAACAACCATAGCCACCCAGTTTCATGGAGATGCCTGCAAGAAACATTGACCCCGCAGTTGGTGCAGAGGAGTGGCCATCGGGTACCCAGGTATGAAATGGGAATAAGGCTGTAAACACACCAAAGCCTACAAACAACAAAGGAAAACAGATCATTTGTGTTTGTAAGGGAATATTCAGCTTTGATAATTGTAAGAGATCAAAACTACCCCCCCCGGTAAAATAAATGCCAAGCATGCCAACCAAAACCAATGCAGATCCACCCATCAGCATCAACGCCAGTTTATTTGCACTGTATTCTTTTTTGCCGCTTCCCCAGATACCAATGAGCAAATATTTTGGAATAACTGCTATTTCCAAAAAGAAAAATAAAATGAAGAGGTCAAGAGAAATAAAGAAACCATAAGCTCCAAGGCTTAAGAGAATGAGTAAGAAATAAAATTCCTTTGTCATTTTTGTTACGTTCCAGGAGACCAGTACACCGGCAATAACAACAAAAGCAGTTAATAAGATCATTGCCACAGAAATGCCATCTACACCCAAATGAAAACTGATATGCCATGCGGGGAACCAGTTGTATTGCAGTTCAAATAACATTTGTGCAGTATTACCCGCCGCCCGTTCATTGCGAAAAGTAAACAACAATACAAAAGCCAGTACAAACTGAATGGCAGAGCCAGCCAATGCAACCCATTTGACCTGGTTTGCATTCCGCATCAGCAATATGGCTATTGCGGTCAGTAATGGCAATAATATCAATAACGATAGGTTCATACGAATACCGAACAAGGAACAAGGAATGCAGAATGATGACCGGAAGTCTGCACTTCAATATTCGAAATTCCTTGTTTCTTGTTCATTATTTATTTGTTCATTATCTTATTTCCATACGTAAATAAACAGCAAGGCCAGCCCTATTACACCCACCAAAAAGTAAATGGCATATTGCTGTACTTTACCAGATTGAAATGTTTTTATATTTTCCGATATCCATTGTGTTGTATTTCCTGTTGCATTCATCAAACCGTCTACTATATTTTTATCGAACCATGCAGCAGGCCTTCCAATTAAATTGAAAATTATTTTTTGGGTGATGAACATATAGACCTCATCAATATAAAATTTATTATAGGCCGCTTTGTACAATCCACTCAATGATGCAGCGATCTTATCTGGTTTATCGCTTTGCTTTTTATACATCCACATGGCAATTAAAATACCTGACAATCCCAATGCAACAGGAAGTATGGAGAATTGCAAATGAAATTCAGTTTCCAGTCTTGTTCCGTCGGAGCTTATAAAATGTCCGAAAGGGATAAAACCAGCTGCTGCAGCACCAAGCGCTAAAAGAACTAAAGGCATCATCATGGCAAACCCTCCTTCACCGTGATGGACCTCACCCCGACCCTCTCCTTGAGGAGAGGGGGTTGCATCCGTTCCCCAAAAAATACTGAAATACAAACGGAACATATAAAAAGCTGTTAAGCCCGAAGTGATCAATGCTACCCAGTAAATGGTTTGATTATGTTGGTATGCTGCCAATAAAATTTCTTCCTTACTGAAGAATCCTGCAAAGGGTGGTACACCGGCAATGGCAAGGCATGCAATTAAAAAAGTGATATGTGTAACGGGCAAGAATTTTCTTAACCCACCCATGTCTTTCATTTCGTTGCTATGGATAAAATGAATTACTGCACCTGCACCAAGGAACAGCAATGCTTTAAACATGGCATGTGTAAACAAATGAAACATGGAAGCTGTATAACCTAACCCATCTTCGCCACCATATTTAGAAACACCTAATGCAAACATCATATACCCTATCTGGCTCATGGTGGAATAGGCCAGCACTCTTTTAATATCCGTTTGTGTGCAGGCGATCACAGCAGCAATCAATGCAGAGATGGCGCCTACATAACCAACAATACTCAATGCACCTGGTGATGAGATCGCAAACACAGGAAATAATCTTGCTACTAAAAAGACACCTGCTACCACCATGGTAGCCGCATGTATCAATGCGGAAACGGGTGTAGGGCCTTCCATGGCATCGGGTAACCAGATGTGCAAAGGGAACATGGCGCTTTTTCCGGCGCCTCCAATAAAAACCAACACCAGCCCCCAGGTTAATGCGGAAATACCCATAAAAGAAGCAGCTACTGCAGTTTTAAATTCATTCGATTCTGCTGATGTTAATCTTTCAATCAGTGTATTAAAATCCAATGTTCCGGAATAAAAAGAAAGAACCAATATGCCGATCAAAAATCCAACATCTGCAAATCTTGTTACAATAAAAGCTTTTTTACAGGCAGCTACTGCACTTGGTTTATCATAATAATAACCGATCAATAAAAAAGAGGAAACACCTACCAGCTCCCAGAAAATATATATCTGGAAAATATTGGAAGAAACAACCAGGCCCAGCATGGAAAAAGTAAATAAACCAAGAAAAGCATAATAGGTGGGGAACCTTTCTTCACCTTTCATATACCCGAGGCTATAAATATGCACCATCAGGGAAACAAAGGTTACTACTACCAGCATCATTACAGAAATAGGGTCAATGATAATTCCCATATCAATAGAAACTCCTTTGGAAAATTCTAACCAGGTATATTTAAGCGGAACAAGCTTCTGATAAATCCCGCCAACTTTTCCGTACTCAAAAAAGTAACCATAAGCCGTATATAATGCAAGCACTGTTGAGATCAGTAGCAATGTTGTACCTATAATGCCTGAAGTATTCTTAAAATATTTTCTTCCAAACATTCCAAGCAATAAGAATCCTGCCAGTGGCAGTAAGGGAATGAGCGCTATGTATGTTGCGTTGGGCATTTGACCTCACCCTCATTCCCTCTCCTTAATGAGAGGGAGGCCGGGCATTTATTTTATAATTTTAAATTTGGTACTAACAAGTCAATATTTTTTCATTTCTCAACATTAATAGATCATTCGCTCCACTCTTCCAGTCCCCTCTCTCGCAGGAGAGGGGTTGGGGTGAGGTTTTAATATTTCAGTTCTTCTGTATTTTCTACATCAATAGATCTATGGCTACGATATAAATTTATAATGATCGCTATTGCTACTGCCGCTTCTGCTGCTGCAATGGCAATAATGAATATGGTAAAGAAAACCCCATCCAGCCTGTCGGGCCATAAATATTTATTGAAAGCAATAAAATTCAGGTTCACACTGTTCAGTATCAACTCCACGCTCATCAGCATAGTCACCAGGTTTCTCCGGGTGAAAAAGCCATACACACCGATGAAGAACAGTGCAGTACTGATAAACAGCATATGATATAACCCCGGTTCTATCATACTGTTTCGGATTTAGTTTTTAATGCTATTACAATACATCCAATTAGTGCAGCCAGTAATAATATACTCACTACTTCAAATGGCAATGCATAACCATTATTATCTACACTAAGCATTTGAATTCCAATATTAGTTACACTTGGTTCTATTGCTGTATTGCCTGTTGAAACAAATACATGTTGCACCAGTTGCAACATTACCAAGGCCAATCCACAAAATGCTGCCAATGCAGAAAATAACTGCCTTCCCATTTTCTGTTTAGGTAATTGCTCACCAGCCTGCTGTGTTAAGAAAATAGAAAAAATGATAAGCACCACAATACCTCCAACATATACTACAATCTGTACGGCAGCAATAAATTCGTATTGCAGCCAGAAATAAATTCCGGCAATCCCTATTAAGGAAAACAATAAATAAATAGCAGCACGAAAGATCATCCTGGTGGTAACAGCAAGCAACCCACTCACTAAAGTAAGTGCAGCCAGTAAGTAAAATATGATCGTTGATCCACTCATTACTCTATACCTTCCCTGATCTTTGAATCGGGTTTATTTAAAATTTTAGTTAAGTCAGCTCTATTGAAAACACTATGTTCAAATGTCTGTGCCATTTTAATGGCGTCTGTCGGGCAAGCGATGATACAGAGGTTACACATCGTACATAATTCCAGGTGATAAACAAATTTGTCCAGTGCTTTTTTCTTTTTGCCTTCCGGTGTAACATCAAATTTTGTTACAATTTTAATCGTTGCATTCGGGCAGGCCAGTTCGCAGGCTGTACATCCGGTACAGGCATGTTCATTATTTTCATCATGCAGCATCACTACTTCACCTTTAAACCTTTCGGGCAGGTTGAGTGTTTCCCTGTTATCGGGATACTGTTGAGTAATGATCTCTTTATGATGCGTAAAATAATAACCTGTACGCCGCATACCCACTAGCAGTGACTTTATTCCGCTGAAAACATCTTTAAAATACTGCACCCCCCAACCCCCTGAAGGGGGAGTTTTGGAGTCTTTATTTTTTAAATCATCACTCATATTATAACGCTACAATTTTATTAGTTCAATACCTGTGTAATATTTACAACACAATCTTCGCAACACTCCCCCTTCAGGGGGCTGGGGGGTCAAAAATGCCATTTCAAAATTGCAATTGCCGTTACCAATAATAAATTAAACATACTGATGGGCAATAAATATTTCCATTCTAAATTTAATAACTGGTCAATACGCAAACGGGGGAATGTCCACCGGAACCACATGATCACAAATATCAGGAAAAACGTTTTTCCGAAAAACCAGATGCTGGACGGAATGTAATCCATTACATTATTAAACCCATGCCAGTTGCCGATGTGTAAGGGCATCCATCCGCCTAAGAATAAAGTTGCGCCAATGGCACATACAATAAACACATTCACATACTCTGCTAAAAAAAACAAAGCGAATTTCATTCCTGAATATTCGGTATGAAATCCTGCGGTTAATTCTGATTCTGCTTCGGCAAGATCAAAAGGAGCCCGGTTGGTTTCTGCTGTTACAGCAATGATAAAAATTACAAATGAAATAATCACCGGGATATGTCCTTTGAATATCCACCAACCATCTGCCTGCGAATAAATGATGTCTGAAATATTAAGACTGCCTGTTAATACAACTATTGTAAGAATGGATAACCCTGCAGATAATTCATAACTCACAATTTGTGCGCCGCTACGCATAGCTCCCATCAAAGAATATTTATTGTTACTTGCCCAGCCAGCCATCAGGATACTGATGACCATGATGGATGAAACAGCAGACACGTATAATACCCCTATATTCAGGTTCCACATTTGAAAATCTTTTGCAAAAGCAATGGGTGCCATTAATAACATAGCAACAACCAATGCAATGATTGGTGCAAGGTTGAATAAAAATTTATCTGCACCTCCGGGTGTTAATCCCTCTTTGACCAGTAATTTCAAGGTATCTGCAAATGATTGTAAAATTCCTTTTGGCCCAACACGGTTTGGCCCCAGCCTGATCTGCATCCATGCAGAAACTTTTCTTTCCATTAACACCAATATCAACCCAAGTATCGCAAATAAACTTATCACAGCAATGCCTGCAATGACCATTTCAAAGATCAATGCCCAGGTTGGATTGAATGTTTGGTTCAACCAGTTTTGAATGTTAGTTGTTATGTTAGTTAAGCTCCACATACCCCAAACCCCTAAAGGGGCTTTGATTGTTTTTATTTTTATAATTAATACCTACCCAAGTTCCCCCTTCAGGGGGCGGAGGGGGTCTATCTGTCAATATCCGGTATTACCAGGTCCAACGTTCCCATCATCGCTACCAGGTCTCCTAATTTTTCTCCTCTTGCCATTGTATCCAAAGCAGAAAGGTTGGAAAATCCGGGTGAACGGAATTTTATCCGGTATGGCGTTGTTCCACCTTCACTTACTATATATACACCAAATTCTCCCCTTGCTGTTTCCACCCTTGTATAAAATTCTCCTTTGGGTAATTTCAGCACGGCTTTTGTCTTTGCCTGGAAATCACCTTCAGGAATATTATCAATCAGTTGTTCGATTATTCTTATGGACTGGTGCAGTTCTCTTATCCGGACCATATAACGGGCAAGTGAATCACCTCCTGTTTCTATAATTTCATCGAACTGTACTTTATTATATACATCGTAAGGATAGAGTTTTCTTATATCACAGGCAACACCGCTGCCTCTTCCTGTTGGGCCGGTACAGCCAAAAGAGATAGCATCTTCTTTGGAAAGAAATCCGACCCCCTTCATTCGGTTTTGAAAAATAATATTACCGGTCACCATTTCATCATACTCATGTACTTTTCTTTTAAAAAGCGCAATGAATTCTTTTACCTTTCTTTGAAAATCCGGATGTAGTTCCTGCATCACTCCACCCGGCACCATATAATTCATCGTTAATCTTGCTCCACATGTTTCTTCCATAATATCATTGATGGTTTCTCTTTCCCTGAATGCATGAAAAAACGGGGTGAAAGCACCAATATCCATCGCCATGGCTCCCCACCATAATTCATGCGAAGCAATTCTTGTCAACTCGGCCATAATAACCCTTATCACCTGCGCTCTTTCCGGTACTTCAATCTGCATTCCTTTTTCAATAACTAAAGCACAAGCCTGGTTATTGATATGAGAAGAAAGATAATCCATGCGGCTGGTAACATAAATGAATTGCCGGTAGGTTAAACTCTCACACATTTTTTCAATGGAACGATGTATATAACCGAGATGCGGTTCAACTTTTTTGATCGTCTCTCCATTCAATGTGATCACCAGGTGCAATACACCATGCGTTGCAGGATGCTGGGGTCCTACATTGATGATGAGATCACCAGCCTCCCCAACCCCTCCAAAGGAGGGGCTTTGAGAACCTTCACTAATTATTTCAGTATTTCTATACATTATTCTCTTGTTTTCTTTTCCCCCTTGGGGGATTGAGGGGGCCTTATAACTTTATCATATTTACCGGGTCTTCAAAATCTTTCCGCATGGGATTCTTTCCTTCCCATCCATCGGGCAATATCAATAACCTCAGATCGGGATGGTTTAAAAAATTAACGCCAAACATTTCATATACTTCCCTTTCATGAAATTCTGCCGTTTTCCAGACAGAACTCACCGTTTCTATCTCTGGTTTATTAATATCCAGTATTGATTTTACTACAATATTATGACGGAATTCTGTTGAGGTGAGGTGATACACCATGCCAAGATGCGTTTTCCAGTCAACACATGTTAAGCAGAAAAGATAATCAAATTGCAATGTTGAATCATTACGCAGTTGTTGAGCAAGTGGGAACCAGTCTTTTGCGTCAACATTGATATTAAGCCACTCACCAGCTTCTTCAAAAGCAGCGCTAGCATGCAGTTCGGTTATTTTGGTTTTTAATACTTCAGTTACCATAATATTATATACCCGACTTTAGTTGTTCTCTTGTTAAGCCTTGTTTTATTTTTTCCTGCAATGATATCAGCGCATGTAACAATGCCTCAGGCCTTGGCGGGCAACCTGCCACATACACATCTACTGGTATAATATGATCAGCTCCTTTTACAACGGAATAAGTATTATAAAAAAAAGGTCCCCCGCTTATGGCACAGGCTCCCATGGCAATCACATATTTAGGGTCGGCCATCTGGTCGTATAATCTTTTTAAGACCGGGCCCATTTTATTAACGATAGTTCCGGCGATGATGATCACATCTGCCTGCCTTGGAGAAGCACGGGCCACTTCAAAACCAAAACGGGAGAAATCATATTTGGCAGAAGCAACAGCCATCATTTCAATACCACAGCAACTGGTAGCAAATGTGAGCGGCCATAATGAATTCGATCTTGCCCAGTTAATGACATCATCCAACTTACTTAATACAATGCCTCCTCCAGGCGTTTCATGTACCTGTCCCGGAAAAGTACCCCCCCCGCCCCCTGAAGGGGGAGCTTGGAAAGTCTCTGAATTATTTGATGTGTCGTTCATTAATTATTGTATTTTTTAATTCGCTCCTATCTACTCCATAGTCAGTTCCCCTTCAGGGGACGGAGGGGGTATTACATCCATTTGAGCGCACCTTTTTTATGTGCATATAAAAATCCCATAAATAAAATGAAAAAGAAAATGACGATCTCTGCGAAAGCAACCCATCCCACATTTTTAGCAACTACTGCCCAGGGAAAAATAAATATCAGCTCCACATCAAAAATCAGAAATATCAGGGCAAATAAATAATAGCCCACATTTAATTGTACCCAGGTTTTGCCGATAGTGGGAATACCGCATTCATAAGGTTCTGCTTTCTGTGCATTTTTTGTTCCTTTGGTCACCAGGCCGGCAACTAAAATAGCAATGACTGAAAAAGCAAGCCCGGCAATTATCAAAACGATCATGGAAGATGCACCCATAGAAATTCAATTAATGAATGAAAGATTTTTGATGATACAAGATAATGAAAAAAAGACTTCAGCAAACTTGCAGGCAAGGGTAGTATTTGTCATTATTCCGAATGATTTTAGTCATGATTTTTGATGATGATAAAAAAAATTTAAAATCAGCCATATATCTCCACATGGATCTCCTTTTTATCGTAGCCCATATCCCCAATTCTTTTTTTTGCTTCATCTATCATCCCTTTCCATCCGCATAAAAAAAAGTTAGCGGGTTTTCTGTCCGCACATAGTTCTTCATAAATGGGATGTACATACCCCGACCTTCCTTCCCACGCTTCTCTTGAAAGTGTAGGAATATAATTAAACCCCGGAACGGCTTCCTGCAGCTTTTTCATTTCTTCATAATACAATAATGTATTTTTTGTACGGCACCCGAAGACAAGTGTTATATTTTTATGTGGGATATTCTGATTTTTAATATGATTGATCATACTGCGGAAAGGCGCAATACCAGTACCTGTACAGATGAAAAAGAGATCTTTTTCTATTGGCTCTTTTAATGTAAATACTCCCTGTGGCCCACGAAAAGTAAGTTCTGAACCAACAATTATGTTTTCAAAAAGATAAGTTGTGCCTGCACCTCTTTCATCCAGCACAATCACCAATTCAAATACATTGGTCCCGTCGGGCCACGAAGAGATGGAATAACTGCGCCAGCGTTTGTTTATTTTTTCATGAATGGGCAGGTCAAGGGTTACAAACTGGCCGGGAGTAAAGTCGAAAGAAGGTAATTCAGGCACTTCGATCCAGTACTTTCTTGTATCAGTTGTTTCATTTTCTATCCGGATAACTTTTCCGGTACGCCAGGGTTGAAGTGCCATCAGCAATGTTTGCGGTAAGTTACAAAGAAATAAAATAAAAAAGCTTCTGTAAAATTAAAATACAGAAGCTATAAACAAATAAAGTAATGATTATTGGATCAATATCTTCTCTGTGTGTACAGCATTACCGGTAAAAATTTTAAGCTGGTAAATTCCTTTTGCAATGGCTGCCAGGTCAAGTGAATTGTTTCTTCCATGCAATGTAAAGGTTCTGATTGTTTTTCCTGCCGCATCATATATTACAGCTGTATAGCAATTTGCTGAAGAAGCAATGAATATCCTGGAATTGATAACCGGATTGGGATAAATGGTTATATCATCTGCAGTATTACTAAAATTAATTTTTCTTACCGGCGAATACCGGAATGAACCATTACGGTCAATCATTTTTAAACGATAGTAGTTTAGCCCCGGTAGAGGCTGCAGGTCATTTAAATAATAATTATTTGTACCTATATTATTATAGGCTGTTACATTTCCGATACCGAGGTAGTTAATTCCATCAGCACTTCTTTCCACTAAATAGGTATTGGTACTTATTTCATTCTCTGTAACCCAATGCAGTAAAACTTTACCGGTTTGTTTTATAGCTTCAAAAGAAACCAGGTTCACCGGAAGTGGTACGTTTCCGTTTATACCACCGTTATTCAACCAGAATTCACTGAAACTGTTTACCGGGAACTCGGCATAGTAGCCATTATCATAAGGGATGATCTCTGTATTGGCTGGTAATATATATGTGTAGACTCCACTGGCATTATCAGCCAATGTTCCGTTTTCTTCTGCAGCTGTACCACTGTATTTTGTTACACCCAACTCATAAGGGTCTTTAGGCTTACTGCATGAACCACATCCTGTGGCTGCTAATAAACTTTTTGCCTCAACATCGGTAAAATAAAAACGTACAGAAACATAACCTCCGGGTTGTGTAGCAGGCCGGATAACAATATTCCGGTTTAAATAATACTGGCTGCTGCTTATCCTGACAGTTCCTGTATATGGATATACATTAACTGTTGTGCTGCCAAGATCAAAAGTGTTTGGGTTTATTGATGCAACCCTTTTTCCATCGGGGGCATTAAAATGTATCCAGCCGGAACCGTTGACAGTTAGGGTAATTCCTGTTACCGATGTGCTGCTGCTGTATATAAGTTTCTTATCAAAAATATGAATGTCATCAATTCCAACACCCTCCAGGTTATATCCAAGATCGCTTGACATTATAAAACGGAAACGGACATTAGTTCCTGTAGTTGGAATATCGCTGCTGGCAACATGCCAGGTGGTTAAAGAAGTACGCCATTGTTTTTTTCCTGTCGGGTCATTGAACCAGTTTGTTCCTACTCCATTCGATCCCAAACGGCTCCAGGTAACACCTCCGTTATCTGAATATTCTATCCAGTTAAAATCTGCAGGTGTTCCATCTTCCAATTGAAAAATATGGCTGAATGACAGAACAGGTTGTGTCATTCCGCTAAGGTCAAAACAGGGTGAATACAAATAGGACATTTCATTATTCTTATAATTACCCGTTAATGAAGTTACCCACGCCTTATTGCCATTGGCTGCTTTATTAATAATAGTTTTTGCCGGTGTACCCCACTCCCAGCTGTTGTTTGATCCATTGCTGTACCAACTTCCATTATTGCTTTCAAATCCTTCCAGATAAGGAAATGTATTTATTACAATGCTCGTATGAAAAGTATAATTTAAAATACTGTCATTAAGATGATAAGTATCGGTTGATTCGTTCACCCAAAAATCAAAACTGTAATCTGTATTAACTAAAAGATTTTCAGGCGCAGCAAAATTATGAGTGGATATACCCGGAGATAATGAAGCAATGGTTTCCATAACAGGTGTTCCTCCGTTAACACGGTAATAAACCGGCACATTGGTAAATGTACTGCCGCTGTAATTTTTTATTTTAACAGAAATGGTTTGGTTTCCATAAGTTCCGCATCCGGTGATGGATGGAGAAACAATACTGTACATACCTATGTCATTGGCTGCCTCTTTAACGGTTACATCATCAAAAGTATAACCGTCATCCTGGTCAACTATTGGATTTGCGATATTGGCTGATGTATTTCCCTGCTCGCCAAACTTGATTTGAAAACTGGTACTGATCGGTTGTGCAGGTAAAACCGTATCCAGCACATCATTCACATTGATAACAGCATGTTTCCATTGTCCCAATGCTCCCTGGTTTGCAATAAGGTCATAAGCAGGAACCCATGCCTTTGTATCGCTGCCACGGATCCATACTTTATTGTTTGGATTATTATCCTGCCCATGGTTCTTATAATAAAAATCTATCCGCAGTTGATTGCCACTGGTATAACTGTTCAGATTATAAGTCATCAATAAACTATCGGTAGTTAAAGCTGCATTATATAAGAACTGATCTAAAGTAACAGCCCTTGTTCCATTTAATGGAAAGCCTGTATTTATTGATGTACGGGCACGGCCCCTTGTTGTATTTGTTTTAAAATCAACCCTGTCATCACCATCCAATCCGGTTGTATTTGCTGTATAATCTTTTACTGTTGCAGATTCAAACCCATCAGTAAGTGGTAATGTAAGAACCGGGTTGGCCAGGTTTTTTATTGTTACTGAAACAGTATCATCTAAAACCTGTGTATCAAGTGATCTTTTTACCCAGGCTTTAATGGTATAAACACCCGCTGCAGAAAAATCGGCAGTGGTTGTAAAAGTATATTGATAAGTAGCCAGTGAATTTATTACGGTAGAACTGGATTCCATCACAGCCGGGTTGCTGTTGACCTGATAATAAAGATCATAACTTCCTGTTGATGCAGCATTATCTAAATTTTTAATGGTAAGTTTTATTTGTTCTGCTGCGGTCAATACCGAAGAAGTGAATTGTCTTTTGGTAACCGGAGAATCAATGGATACTGCTTTAAAATTATTATCAAAGTTAGATAAGGTACATACTCCTGCAGCTGGCAAGGCAGATTTAGCAACTGATCGCCGCCCGTTAATTGATCCATTCTTTGCACTTACTGCAAACCAATAAGTGGTTGTACTGTTTAGTCCCGACAGCAAATAACTTAAAGCCGTTGTATTATCAATGATTGCCATTGAATCCCCCTTCTGTTGCCAAATATCATAAGATGTTGCACCGGTAACAGCAGGCCAGCTTAGTTGAGCAAACCCTTCGCAGGGAATGACCAATGATGCAGGAGCTGGTAGCACAGGCTGGCCGAACACAGTAAAATCATAATCACTTTGATCGGTATATGGAGATGCATTCCTGCTCACTCTTACTAAATAATGATCACTCACTGTTGAGGGAACTACCCAATCATATGATCGTGCAGATGCAGCAACATTATTATGGATAGTATTCCAGGATGTTCCATCAAAATATTCAAGTGTGAACGTATTTGCTTCATCTCCGTAAGCGGTCCAGCGGATGGTCTCCGTTTCTCCAGGCACTAATTTTTCTCCGCCAAATGGGTATTCAACAGTAACGCCGTTCATATCCATCTGGTAAGTAATTACGTATTCCTGCGGACCATAAGGCAATGCAAATGCCGTTACATTGATATTATAATTACCTGCTGCAGGGTTATCGATTACTACCTGTTCAATATTATTTACCCTGTCCACAGCTTCAGTTGCATTTGCATTTACATTAGCAGCTGTTGCATCTAAAATCAATGGCAGGTGTGTAACCGGCCCGGGAGCGGTAACCGTAAGATCCAGGTCATTGATCAAAGTACTGGCTGCATTTGGTGCAGCAGCTGTATCTGCCCAATAGAGCATTACTTTTAAACGCCTTACACCGGCAGGTACGGCTATGGTATTTAAGGATGGTGTTGCATTACTGATGATGAAACGATTGTTTTCAATTGTTTCCACCGCTCTTCTCACATTCATCATTCCAAACCCAAAAGTAAAATCCGGCCCGGGGTTACCCAGGTCTTCGGCAGTATTGCATAAGAGTGCTTTTACCAGTGATGCTTTGGGAATCGCATTACCATTTGATTTACGGTATTGTTCATTAAGCAATGTTGTTGCTCCTGCCACCATCGGGCCCGACATGCTGGTGCCACTATTAAAACCATACCGGAAAATATGTGCAGTTGAATATACATTATACCCGCTGGCTACAATTTCAGGTTTTATTCTTCCGTCCTTCACAGGGCCACGGCTGCTGAAAAAAGCGATCGTATAGTCCTGCTGGTTCATTGCTCCAACAGTTAAAACATTTTTTGCAGATTGATAACCGGTTTTAACAGTTGCAAAAAATGCCGGGTAAGGCGAGCAGGTATAACTGCCATCATTGCCGGCAGAAAATACATGCAAAACATTCTGATAATCCTTCATCTGGTTATCGGTATAATTACTCAATGCATCATAACTACCTGTACCTGCACAACTGTCATCTGCTGCGGTGTATGAATTATTGGTCGCCGTCATATTGTTATCTGTAGCATAGGTTGGTGTGTTGGTAACAATATCACTCAACCATTGACTTACAATTGTTGCCCTTGGCCCCATGCCATTATATTTAGGATCTAATAATCCGGCACCGGCAACTGTACCAGACACATGCACACCGTGAAAACTTACCGGGAACGGTACCCGGTTAATTACCCTGTCGTTAAAATCAATATGGGTGGTTGTAATTTCTGAGTTATCGCCAATACCTACAGTCGCTCCTTTGCCGGTTAAATTTCTTCCCGATGCAGAATGCAAAGCGCTTACTGCATGCAAACCAACTGCTTTATAATTTAAAGTTTTATCGGTAAGCGATTGCAGGTTTATATTACTTATAAATGGTAATGCTGCAACCGAATTAATATTTTCAGGCCTGATAAAAACAACGTCTGCTAAATTAAATTTTGAATTGACGGGCACAGCACCGATTCTTTGTAATTCCCGGATTACAGTTTCTTTACCTATTGATGGAAAGAAACTTACTGCAAATACTTTTTCTGTGGTTGAGCTATTATCTGTTTTGTATGAACCTGCTGCAGGGTCTATTTTATAAAAAGGCGGCAGGTGGTTAATAGATATGATCGGGAAAGTTCCGGCTTGCGTAAAATCAAAATCTTTTTTTATAGTTGCCAGGTAAGCATTACCCGGATAATATGAACCCAATTCCAGCCCGGTATTTTTTAATGATCGTTTTATTTCAGAAGATGGCAGTGCAGAAAACTGAACCAACACATAATAGCTGTTATTAAACAAAGAGTGCTCTAAATTATTCTGTTGAAAGGCCTGGCGTTGAATATTATTGCCTGTGATAAAATTACCCGCCTTAAAGCGAACGGGCAAATCGGTATCCTGACCAAATACTGTAATGGAAATAAATAAAAGAAGTGCAGTAAAAAAGAATAAGCAGCATTTTTTCATCGCCTGAATAACTGTTGGATTTTTAGCAGAAATAAGCTTTTTTTTAAAATATTCGTAAAACCAAGTATAAGACAATGCAGATAACGATTTTGTTGCCTTCTGTATTGCAATTTAATATAGAATATACGTTGATTTTTTATTCCGCTTATCTTTGCCCTCCTGATGAACCTGGACATGTTGTTGAAAGAGTACGCAATTGACCCCCGCTGTTTTAAAATAGTGGACAGGATCACTGTATCACAACCCCGACAAATTCAGCTTACAGGCCTGCACGGAAGCGCTGCACCATTCGTTATTTCAGCTGTTTTTAATCATTCTTCAACTGCTCAGCTAAATCACTTAATAATTTTAAGGGATGCTGAAGAAGCTGCTTATTTCCACAACACACTGGAGAATATCACCGGTGCATTGAATCTTTTTTATTTTCCCTCTTCTTTTAAGAATAAAAAGAACTACCGGCTGCTTAACTCCAGCCATGTAATGTTAAGGACCGAATGCCTCACCCGTTTCTCAAATCCTTTTGGTAATAGCCGGGTTGGAGCCATTATCACTCACCCCGAAGCCCTGTTTGAAAAAGTAGTTTTGCCAAAAACACTATCTGCAAATATTATTTCTATAAAACAGGGTGATACCATTGACCCCAACGGCATTTACGAAAAGTTTATTGGCCATGGTTTTAAACGAACCGATTTCGTATATGAACCCGGTCAGTTTGCCGTAAGGGGCGGCATCCTGGATATTTATTCTTTTGGAAATGAAAAACCTTACCGGGTTGAGTTGTTTGGCAATGAAGTGGATAGCATCCGAATCTTTGATCCGGAAACACAATTGAGTGAAAGGAAATTATTGCAGGTAAGTATTATTCCAAATGTTGAAACGCAATTTGATGATGGAGAAAAAGTTTCTCTTTTGGAATTTTTACCGGAGAATACAGTGGTATGGACAAAAGATTGGGCCTTCATCAAAGAAAAAATAGAACAAGAGGCCGAATCGTTTCTCGTTTCTCGTTTAAATAACAACCACCCTACTGAAGAAGTTGAAAACGATCAATTATTTAAAGAGTTTACCGAAGTTGATTTTATAACGGCTGATACTCTTGAAACAGAAGTAAAAAAACGCCACATTATTGAATTTGGTAAAAAAACGTTCTTCGCAAACGAGAAACAAGAAACAATCAACAAGAAACAAGAAACGATTCTTTTCAGCACTAAAGAACAACCCGCTTTCAACCGCCAGTTTGATCTGCTGATAAAAAATTTAAAAGAATATGAAGCAAAAAAATACAACATCTATTTGTTTGCCGAAAATCCCAAACAGTTAGAGAGGCTCCATGTAATTTTTACTGACCTGAAAGCAGAAATTAATGTCATTCCAGTTCCTACTTCTATTCATGAAGGATTCATTGATGATGACCTGCAAACAGTTTGTTACACCGATCACCAGATATTTCAGCGCTATCACAAATACAAGGTAAAGCAGGCATTCAGCAAGAACAAAGCGCTTACTTTAAAAATGCTGAGAGAGTTACAACCCGGCGATTATGTAACACATATTGACCATGGAGTGGGTGTGTACAGCGGTTTACAAAAGATTGAAGCCAATGGTAAAATGCAGGAAGCTGTTCGCATTCAATATAAAGATGGTGACCTGTTGTATGTAAATATTTCTTCGCTACACAAGATCAGCAAGTACAGCGGCAAGGAAGGAACGGTGCCCAAGATGAATAAACTGGGCAGCGATGTATGGAACAGGCTTAAGGATAAAACCAAGAGGCAGGTAAAAGATATCGCAACCGATCTTATAAAACTGTATGCCCAGCGCAAAAGCCAGGAAGGTTTTGCCCACAGTCCCGATAATTATATGCAAACCGAACTGGAAGCCAGTTTTATTTATGAAGACACGCCTGACCAGGGCAAGGCAACCGAAGATGTGAAAAGGGATATGGAAAAACCATCGCCCATGGATCGTTTGGTTTGCGGTGATGTTGGATTTGGTAAAACAGAAATTGCAATAAGGGCTGCATTTAAAAGTTGCTGCGATGGGAAGCAGGCTGCGGTATTAGTACCCACAACCATCCTGGCTTACCAACACTACAAAACATTTGGCGACCGGTTGAAAGATTTTCCGGTAACTGTAGATTTTATTAATCGCTTCAAATCAACCAAAGAAAAAAAAGAAACCTTACAAAAAGTAGCCGAAGGAAAAATTGATATCATCATTGGTACACATGCATTACTCAACAAAGAAGTAAAATTTAAAGACCTTGGGTTAATGATAATTGATGAAGAACAAAAATTTGGTGTAGCTGCAAAAGAAAAATTAAAACAACTAAGAACAACTGTTGATTCCCTGACCTTAACCGCAACACCCATCCCAAGAACACTTCAATTCAGTTTGATGGGTGCAAGAGATCTCAGTATCATCAATACGCCTCCACCCAACCGTCAGCCGATACAAACCGAAGTGATGGTATTTAATGAAGATGCTATCCGTGACATTATTTATTATGAAACAGAAAGGGGCGGACAGGTTTTCTTCATTCATAACCGGGTTAATGGTTTGGCAGAGATGAAAGGATTGATCCAGGGCCTTTGCCCGGATATAAGCATTGCTTATGCACATGGCCAGATGGATGGAGACCAGTTGGAAGATACCATTCTCGATTTTATGGATAAAAAATACGATGTGCTGGTTTGTACCAACATCGTAGAGAGCGGTGTGGATATTCCAAACGTCAATACCATCATTGTAAACAATGCCCATCAATTTGGTTTAAGTGACCTGCACCAGTTAAGAGGAAGGGTTGGCCGCAGCAATAAAAAAGCATTCTGTTATTTATTTGCGCCACCCATGAGTACATTACCCGTTGATAGCCGCAAGCGTTTGAATACACTGGAACAATACAGTGATTTAGGCAGCGGTTTTCAAATTGCCATGAGGGATTTGGACATTCGTGGTGCAGGTAATATGCTTGGCGGAGAACAGAGTGGTTTCATTGCAGAAATTGGTTTTGAAATGTACCAGAAAATTTTAGATGAAGCAATCAGGGAATTAAAACGCTCTGAATTTAAAGAACTATTTAAAGCAGAGATACAACAGCAGGATGATTTTGTGACCGACTGCAGTATAGATACAGACCTTGAAATATTAATACCCGACAGTTACGTAGAAAGTATCACTGAAAGATTATCGCTTTACAGCAGGTTAGATAATTGTGAAACAGAAAAAGACCTTTTGGATTTTCATACAGAAATGACCGATCGTTTTGGACCAATACCTGAGCAGGTAGAAGATCTCTTCACTACAGTCCGTTGCCGGAAAATTGCAGTAGAGCTAGGTTTTGAAAAAATGTTTTTAAAGAATGAAGTCCTCAAATGTTTCTTTGTGAGCAATCCCGATTCCCCTTATTTCCAAAGTGAAACTTTTAATGGCATCCTGCAATTTTTACAGACAGGTACTAATAAAGGAAAATTAAAACAGGTGGGCAAAAATGGAATATTGGTTGTGGAGGATATAAAAACGATGAATGAATTATTTTCATTTTTAGATAAAATGAAAAAGAGCATTACCTAGAGTTTACCTGATCAACATCACAGTGCCTTGTCGATCAATAACAAGCCCCCTGTAATCTACACCGCTTGCAATAACAACATATACCCCGCTGTTTTGTTTTTTACCTTTCAAGGTCCCATCCCAACCATTTTGATAATTGGTTGTATAAAAAACCTGTTGCCCGAAACGGTTAAAAATTTTCAGGTATTTAAAATCTTTGATGCCGATCGGCTTGCCTTTGTACACATCATTCAATCCATCGCCGTTTGGTGTAAAAGCATTGGGTAGAAAAATTTCCGGTGCCTGGTAAACCTGTATGGTAATATCATCAAAACTTTCGCAGCCCTGCGGAGTATAGGCTCTTACTGTATAGGTATAGGTTTGTGTACCTGTTAAAACAGCAATGGGGTTTGCAATGAACGGGTTATTGAGACCGGTTGTTGGGCTCCATTCATAACTGATACCTCCACTTGCCTGTAATTGTAAAGGGCGACCGGATGCAGTGATGGTATCATTACCGGCAAAAGCGTTGGTGCTGTAAATAATGATATCTCTTTGCAAAGAATCACTGTAGCAGCCACTGGCTGTTGATGCGTATAATTTTACCCGGTAAGTTCCGCCGGCAGTATAAATATGTTGAGTATCTTTTGAGTTTGCTATAGCTCCATCTCCAAAAGTCCATTTCCAGTTCGTTACTGTAGCAGAGTTATCAACTGCAGTAAAATTCACCACGCTGTTTTTGCAAGCATTATTAAAAGCGAAACTTACATCCGGGCCAGGGCTGATAAAAAAAGTTTTAACTGCTGTATCACTTACACAACCTGAATTGCTTATGGTAACCAGTTTAACAGTTTGGGGGCCCGAAGCAAATGTGCGGCTTGGGTTTTGTTGCGTACTCCACACCGTTCCATTGTAGATCCAGCTCCATTGACTGGCAACGCCTCCGGTAACAACTGTTGAATCTTTAAACTGCACAGGCAAACCGGTACAAAGCAGATTGCTGTATCCAAAATTGGCTATAGGTTTTGTTGATACATTGATGGTTTGAATTAGCGTATCAGAAATACAACCCCTTGAGTTTGTAACAACATGTTTAATGGTGACTGGGCCGGAATTATTATATATTACCGATGGATTTTGCTGGGTTGAGAATTGCCCATTACCCAGGTCCCACCACCATTGTGTGACCGGCGTGTCATCAGATGTATAAGATGAATCGGTTAATATAATTGAAAAGGATTGGCAGATGGTATTATTTTTAAAATCTGCTGTTGGCTTATTTACAACAAAAACATTTTTAACTTTCAAAGACTGGCATTCTGAACTTCCTGTTGATGTAGCAATAAATACTACAGTGTGATTACCCGGATTAGCAAATTGATGTGTCGTGTTTTGAGTTGTATCAAAAGGGCTTCCATCTCCATAATTCCACCGCCAATCAGTAATAGGATCATTAGTTGAAACTACTATTCCAAAAAAATTGGTAGGAGAACCAAGACAAACAGAATCGGTAAAAGCGAAATCTAATACAGGTGGAGTAAATATGTGCACAATCTTGAATAGAGTATCAGATTCGCAACCTTCCAAAGTTTTAACAGCCAGCTTAATATGTTTATCGCCACTGGTAGTATAATTTGTTGTGGGACTTGGAAGAATTGATGTTTGCCCGTTATCAAAATCCCAGTACCAGTTATTCACAGTTCCAACAGTTGCATAAGATGAATCATGAAAACTTGCTGATGGATAGGGAGGCATTGGGATGCAGATATTATTATAACCAAATTTTGCCACCGGTTTACTGCCAATCCTTACAATCTGTGTATTGGTGGCTTCGCAACCATCAGCGCCCCGCACTCTTTGTATAACAGCTAAATCACCGGCTACAGTATAAGTATGTACCGGGTTTAAATTAACTGAATCAATAGCACTACCATCACCAAAATCCCACCAGAATTTTGCCAGCAGTGTAAAGCTTATGGTTGAATCATAAAATGTGATGGGTTCATTCACACATCTTTTTTGGTTGGGTGCAAAATGAAAAGAAGGATTTAAAGCCGTTTTAAAACCCTGGTAATTATTTTCTCCACCGGTACTTCCGGTAAATCCCCAGTAAACCAACGGGTTTCCCGAAAAAATATCTGTTACAAAATCCTTTACAGCTGTTAACCTTAAACTGCCGTCTACATAAGTAGCTAAGGTTTTGGTTGCTGCATTCCAAATAATGTGCAGCGAATGCCAGTTGCCGTCCTCAATATTATCATTTCCATTTATTGCTGTAACCGGGCCTGCAATATTGTTTGTACTGCTATGGTTTAAGTCACCATTTAACTGGTATGCAATATGGTCGTAAGTGGGATCATTATCCGGAGAACTATTTTGATAAGTATCAATAGTCACACCAACTGCAGGTGTAATACCCTGGTAACCCAGTCCACTGCCGGCAGTACCCACACTGGTACTAATTGGCTGCAACACAAAAGCAATTCCATCAGCCCCGGGGCTGTTATTACTTCCTAAAAAAACATCGAAATTAAAATCGAAAGATTGGGTGAGGTCTATTTTAATATTATTCCAGACTGAGCCGGTTTGGAAATTCAGGGGATCTGTAAGCCTGTATTCATTACAGGAAATTCGTGCAGCATTGCCATTTACAGTGTATTGGGCCAAAAGGTTTTGGTAAAAAAACAGAAATACCAGTAAAGAAATATATTTTTTCATCGCTGCGGGAGTAACATCATAAAATTAAATCTAATTAATGATACCGCAGCCGGTTAAAACGGGGATATTGGTTGAATCGGTAGCATCTGCAACGTACAAACAAGCAATAAATTTATTATCCAGGCAGGCCTTTATTCTTTTTTCATCACAATTTTTTCATTCACACTGGCCAACACCTGTTTTTTAAAATCAACGAGCTTTGTATAGTCGGCAGCTTTAATAACACGTTCTTTTATTTGAAGCAGGGCAACTGAACTCAGCGTACGGGCAGTTGCATCCCATATATAAGTACAGGTATATTGTGCAAAGGATTTACTCACTGATTTGTTTTTGGGTATGGTTTCCAAAGTATATCCCTGTGGGAATTTATATACTGTAGTATCAAAAGACTGATATGGACAGGTAAAATAATAGTCTCTCATCCTTTTTTCATACTCGGGAATTTCTTCGTCAAAAATGGGATAGAGCCTTGGTTCAAAAAAAAGTTTTGAGCCTGCATTAAATGAATAGATCTTGTCATAGTCCATCTTAGCGTTAACCACGTAAGGATTATTTTTATTGAGTGAAGTGTTTATATTAAAAGAATCAGGCTGCTTCCATTCTTTTTCTGCAATAAAATATTTCCGCTTTTCATCATCTTTCAGATCATGAAAACGCATCAGTAAATTATCCCGTTCATCTCCCTTCAATATACATAGCGCATTTACTTTCGCACCCCCATCTGCATTTACTTCAATTACTGTATTTATACTTTCAGTATTGTTCTTATAATTGCTCACCGGGGTATTGACCAATACGCCTCCATTATCAGTAACCATCATTGCCTTGCGGTTTTCGGTAAACGGGCCAAGTTCTGCAAAAGGCAGTGTTGTACTGGTGCATTCAAGCCAGATGGTATCTTTCGCCTGCGGAATACATAGTATTGCATGATTGAAATAATTGGCCGGAAAATCTTCAAAAACATTATGGGGGTTTATTCCACCCTGTATGATCACAATACTCGCCTTTACGCCAACAGCATCCAATGCCGATTTTAAATAGTTGCTCAATGCTTTGCAATCACCATATTTTTTATCATCTACAAAACTTGCAGGAAAGGGCCGGAAGCCACCAATACCTAATTGGATGCTCACATAACGCATATTATTCTGCATGTATGAATATAGTATTTGCGCTTTTTCTTTATCGGATACAGCATTTTTTACAAGACCCTGGTAAAATAGTTTCTTTTCTTCCGGCAATCCTGTTGTCTTTGAGTACAGATCATTAATCCAGTTTCCAAAATTTTTCCAGCTGGTCATATCGCCTTCATAGTCGTCCAGTTGAAATTTATTCGGGGCCAGTAATACCTGCGGCAAATTATCTTCTGCCGTACCGCTATGTTTTTCAAATCTGAGTACGGGCAGGTTCCTTGTTTCCCAGTGAAGAATGTCTTTACTTCCGTCATGTGTTATCAGTGGCTGATTATCGGTGTTCATCAATTTGTAGCGAACTCCCAAACTTGCCGGAACCTCCACATCGAAAACAGAATGCTGCACAGAATACCATGAAGACTGTATTTTATACCCGGGGAATCCCAATATACCTTTAAATTTTATACTGAAGTTGAATTCGACTGTAACCGGATATGATGGGGCATTTATATTCAGATAGGTGACTTTGCCTTCGGGAACAAGGCCATCACCATAATTAAGTGAGGACATTTCTTTTTTTGAGTAGGTATTCTTTTTCACTCCTGAAGCATTATAAACTTTTATTTCTGCTTCATCAAGCGAATGAAACTTATCAGCCTGGAAATAAAAATACAGGTAGTCCTTTCCCTGTTCATTCAGCACGGTAACCACCCTGTTCACTTCATACTTTGCAGTATTAATGTCTTTAATTGCAAACCTTATCTTTTCATCCCTGATCACAATATTGGCATCCTTCATTAATGAATCGGGTATAGTAAGGGCAGAGTAAATACCAGGTTGGGCGGTCCCAAACAATACGATACTATTCAATACTAGGAAAGCAGTTATTTTTTTCATTTGGGTCATTGTATGGCGGGATTGTTTTTGAAAATTAATCTACCCTTAAACAAAAAAGGCCATTCACCTGTTGGTGAATGGCCAAGAATAATTTTATACGGTTGAGGCCCTTACCAGGCTTTTTTTGCCACCCCGTCAGAAACAGCCTTTAAAGCGCTGGCCTCGCTAAGCATAGTGGTCATTTTATTACCCTTTCCGTCGTTACCCTGTGCCATATAACCGCCACGGGAAGTTTTAGTTATTACTGCATCCTGCATAGGAACGTTTTTTTCCTTTGTTTTCATGCAGTAGGCTTTGATCATGTTACTCATTTTTTAGAATTTATGGTTAGTAAATATGGGTTGCAGGTAGCCTTCTTGAGGAGAATACCTGCTAAGAACAGGTTACAAGCTAGTGAAAATATTGGTTTTTGCAAAAATGCCCGGCCCGTTTTAGCTTGAAAACAGCTTGAAATACGCCTGTAATTTAAGGCTCCGTTAAGCTTGTTTAAAAGCATTGAATCCTTGTATTTGTATCAGCATAATAGCTGAGAGGCAGAACTCAAATAAGCGGAAATCCTTCTTCGGCAAAGGTTCTGAGCTTTTTAAATAAATGATCCGGATATAAAAATTGTTGAAAAACTCAATAAAAAAACCGGGAGCTAATGGCCCCCGGTTTTTGTTGTATAAGATATTAATAAAAAGTTTAAAAAAAAGCTGTTTTAGCTTGAAAAAAGCAGTTTTTACACGTCAATCTTGGCATATTTAGCATGGGTTTCTATGAACTCCCTACGTGGCGGAACCTCATCTCCCATCAACATACTAAACACCCTGTCTGCTTCTGCTGAACTTTCAATTGTAACTTGCTTTAAAGTACGGGTGGCCGGGTTCATAGTTGTTTCCCATAATTGCTCTGCATTCATTTCACCCAAACCTTTGTAACGCTGTGTGTTTACACTTTCATCTTTTCCCTGTCCGAATTGAGCGATAAGTGCCTTACGTTCTTCATCATTCCATGCATAGGCCTGTTCCTTTCCTTTTTTAATAAGATATAAAGGAGGCTGGGCAATAAAAACATATCCCTGCTCTACCATTTCTTTCATATAACGGAATATGAATGTCAGTATTAATGTAGCGATATGACTTCCATCCACGTCGGCATCCGTCATGATGATCAGTTTATGATAACGTAGTTTGGAAAGATCTAAGGCTTTCGGGTCTTCAGGTGTACCAATCTTTACTCCCAAAGCTGTGAACATATTCCGTATCTCCTCGTTATCATAAATTTTATGCTCCATTGCTTTTTCTACATTCAAAATTTTACCACGCAATGGAAGTATAGCCTGGTAGCTTCTGTCACGACCCTGTTTGGCTGTTCCACCTGCCGAATCTCCTTCCACTAAGTATAACTCACAACGGTTTGGATCTTTATCACTGCAATCTGCCAGTTTACCCGGTAATCCTCCGCCTGTTAAAACACTTTTACGCTGCACCATTTCCCTGGCCTTTTTCGCTGCTGCCCTTGCCTGTGCTGCTAATATTACTTTTTGTATAATGGTTTTTGCATTCTTTGGGTTTTCTTCTAAGTATGCAGTTAACACACGGCTTAAAGTAGTATCCACCACTCCCATCACTTCATTATTACCCAACTTGGTTTTGGTTTGTCCTTCAAACTGTGGTTCAGGAACCTTAACCGAAATAATAGCGCTCAATCCTTCCCTGAAATCATCACCTTCAATTTCCACTTTGGCTTTTTCAAACATACCTTCTCTTTCACCATAGCTTTTAAATACCCTTGTTATTGAACGGCGAAAGCCTGCAACATGCGTACCACCTTCAATAGTATTGATATTATTTACATAGCTGAAAAGATGTTCCTGGTAACCGGTGTTATAAATCATGGCCACTTCTACCATCACATTACTAATAGCATCATGCCCATCACAATAAATTACAGTTGGTAACAAAGCATTGCGATTGGCATTTTTATCCAGCATTTCTACAAACTCCACAATTCCACCTTCGCTGTAAAAAGTTTTGGTATAGTTTTTTCCATCATCATCTTTCTCTCTCAGGTCACTAATGTTGATGGTTATTTTTCTGTTTAAAAAAGATAGTTCTCTTAAACGGGCTTCTAATATTTCCCGGTTGTATACACTGGTAATAAAAATGGATGTATCGGGCCAAAACTGAACAGTGGTTCCGTGTGTGCTGGATTTACCTGTTTCTCTTACCGGGTATTGGGGAATACCTTTTGCATATTCCTGTTCAAATGATTTACCATCCCTGTTTACTGTAACATGTAATTTACTACTCAGTGCATTTACACAACTTACGCCCACACCATGTAAACCGCCAGACACTTTATAAGAATCTTTATCAAATTTTCCTCCTGCATGAAGAACTGTCATTACAACTTCCAGGGCACTTCTGTTTTCTTTGGTATGCATACCTGTAGGAATACCACGGCCATCATCTTCCACAGTAATAGAATTATCTTCATTAATGGTTACCGTAATGTTTTTACAATAGCCTGCAAGAGCCTCATCTATTGAATTATCTACTACTTCATAAACCAGGTGGTGCAGACCCTTAACACCAATGTCGCCAATGTACATGGCTGGCCGCTTACGAACCGCTTCTAAACCTTCTAAAACCTGGATACTGTCGGCACCATAACCATTGGTAGCGGGGGTTGGAACAACTGCTGTTTCTGTACTCATAAATTCGTTCTAAATCTCTTTAAAATTAGCAAATTTCAGATTCATGCAAATGTACAAAAAAGCAGGGGTTCCAGGCAATAATTAAGGGTTTATTTTGCCTTGTTTTTTTGCACAGTTTTCCTATTTTAAAAATGATAACTGTTGCTTTTAATGGTAGATAATTTAATCTTTTTAAACGTTTAAACATTAAATGATTCTTCTTACCTTTGTATTGAAATTTTTCAATGAATTATCAACCGGACATATTAAGTATTGCCTATAAACAGCCACTCCTTCACGAGGATATGGATGTGCTGTTGCATGTTGACCGTACAGTTCCGGGTTCGGTGCACTATTCCATTAAGCGCTATCGCAAACAGCCCCAATGGAGTATTGATGACACAGGCATATTAATTTACCATGTTGAAAAAAATAACCCCGTGGCCAATTACCTGGAACTGAAATTTTGTGTGAGTGGTAATGTGTATTGCCGGCAAAAGCAAACAGAATGTGATTTTTGTAAATTCAACAGTTCAAAAAGCTGTATTGAAAAAGTGGATAGCGTGGATGTTGTAAGTTTTAGTTTTAAGCCTGCCTATTTAACACAGTTTACCAATAATAGTTCTCAAACAGGTTTAACAGAAGATGTACTTTCATTTAAACACAAGACATCCTTCTCAAAACAATTGCCATTATGTGGTAAGACAAGAACAGCTATTGAAGCATTGTTGAATCATACCTATACAGATACAAGGGAGAATATTTTCATTAATGCACAAACCCAGATACTGTTATTATATAGTATGGATTGTATGTTGGGGGAAGATAAAGAGATTGAGTTCACCTGCAAGTTTTTACAGAATACCGAGGATAGGGAAAAGATAATTAAAGCACGTGAAGTATTATTGCAGCATATCGGCGAACCTATCACCATCAAGGCACTCAGCCGCAAAGTGGCCATTAATGAATGTTACCTAAAGAAAGGATTTAAAGAAATTTTTGGTACCACTATTTTTGATTTTTATCAAAGCCAGCGGATGGAACATGCTAAATATTTGTTGTATGATAAAGGTTTAAGCGTAACAGAAGTTTCATTGTTGCTGGGATATTCTTCCATCTCTCATTTTAGTACTGCGTTTAAAAAACACACGGGTATCAAGCCTTGTGAGTTGTTGCTGCGTTAGTTTTCCCTTTTATGTAAATCCTTTTCCCGATTACTGAACTGATTCTTTTTATTTGCCTGCACTTTTGCAGTCAAAAAAAGATACATGTACAAAAGATTCAACTTCTCCATTTTATTAATGGGTTTAAGTCTGTCAATAGCAGCCCAGGATAAAAACAACATTCAAAAAGACACATTACAACCAAATCATAAATACTTACCGGATGTAACCGTGGTTGGACGTTACAGCAAAAGTGACGTTCAGCAAATGCCTGAAGTGGTGGGCACATCCATCTACGCAGGCAAAAAAAATGCATTGATCGTTTTAGATAATGTAAAAGGCAATGTCGTAACCAACAATATGCGGCAGATCGTTGCCAAAGTGCCCGGCATGCATATTTGGGAGAGTGATGGTAGCGGTATTCAAATAGGTTTGGCGGCAAGAGGGTTAAGTCCTAACCGCAGCTGGGAATTTAATGTTCGTCAGAATGGTTATGACATTGCTGCAGATCCCTTTGGGTACCCCGAGGCATATTATAACCCTCAACTGCAGGCCGTACAGCGTATTGAAATTGTAAGAGGCCAGGGCGCCTTGCAGTACGGCCCGCAGTTTGGCGGACTGGTAAATTATATTTTACGCAACGGCAGTGAGATCAATAAAAAGTTTGAGTTTGAAACCCAGCAAACTGTTGGCAGCAATGGCTTATTCAACAGTTACAATGCCATCGGAGGCGAAACAGAAAAGTTTCACTACTATGGATTCTTCGATCACCGCAATGCAAACGGTTACCGCAAGAACAGTGAATACTTTACCAACTCGGGTTTTGGTACTTTAACTTATAGGATCAACAAGAAATTCTCGGTAACAACTGAGTTAATGCGTTCTCGTATCCGAAGCCAGCAACCGGGTGGATTACATGATACGCAAATTAAACAGGAGGTAACGTCAAGCTTCCGCAGCCGTAACTGGTTTGATATTAGCTGGACAATAGCTGCTGCTATTGCCAATTATGAGTTCAGTGAAAAAGCAAGGCTGAATGTAAAACTCTTCGGCATTTTTGGCGACAGGAACAGTGTTGGATACTTCCCTTCGGGAGGTATTGTAGTAGGTGATACCTTAAATACTTCTACAAATCAATACAATACAAGAAATGTAAATGCAGATGAGTACCGTAATTACGGCATGGAAGCCCGGTTTATTGCCGATTACCAATTTTTCAACACAAAACAAACATTTTCTGCCGGGGTACGCTTCTACAAAGGCTCTACCTATCGCTATGCCGCCGATGGCAAAGGCACAACAGGCAGTGATTACGATATGTCTGTTTCTGACGGTATCTGGAGCAGGGATATTGACTTTAAAACAACCAATGTGGCTGCATTTGCAGAAAATATTATTCATGTTACTAAAAACTTATTGGTAATCCCCGGCATTCGTTATGAATATATTACCGGTAATGCTGGCGGCAGAAATGGATTTAGCAACGCCGGCATCGAAATTATTTTACAGGATCAGAAAAAATCGAGAGGATTTATTATAGCAGGAATCGGGGCTGAATTTCATACCAGCAAGAATACTGAGATCTATGCAAATATTACCCAGGCATACAGGCCGGTACAGTTTGCCGATCTTACTGCACCCCCAACAACCGATATTATTGACCAGGATCTCAAAGATGCAAAAGGTTACAATGCTGACCTGGGATTCAGGGGAAAAATAAAAAGTTATTTATTCTTTGATGCAGGTATCTATTATTTAAAATACAATAACCGCATTGGCAGTATTGTGCAGCAACGGATCGACGGCAGTTTTTATAATTACCGGACAAATGTGGGCAACAGCAGCAGCAAAGGTTTTGAAGGATTGGTTGAATTCAGCCCTGTAAAGGCCTTCAGTAATAAAATAAACAAAGCCGATGCAAGTGTATTTGTGAGTTACAGTTACACCGATGCCAAATACGGCAACCTGAAGCTGATCACAAAAAACAGCAACAACCAGTTAGTGGAAACAAACCTTAAAAATAAAAAAGTGGAAAACGCTCCGGAAAATATCATTCGCACGGGTATGACGCTTTCTTATAACAACCTGTCATTAACCGGCCAGTTAAGTTATGTTGATGAATCTTATTCAGATGCAAACAATACGGCTACTCCAACTGCCAATGCACAGAACGGATTGATTCCCTCCTATACAGTTGTTGATTTAACAGCGGTATATAAGTTTTCAAACAAGCTGAATGTTAAAGCTGGTATCAATAACCTGCGCAATGAAAAATATTTTACCCGCCGTGCAGGTGGATACCCGGGTCCTGGTGCCTTGCCTGCTGATGGAAGAACGTTCTTTGTTTCTGTTGGTGCAAAATTTTAAAAAATAATTTTTCTTTCTGCTTTATTAACAGCTGCTGATTTTCGTCAGCAGCTTTTTTGATATTGATCAGTTGTTATGTCATCATTTGGTAAAACAATATGATTTACAACATGTATTTAACATATTGACAAATCCATGATAATTCTGCAGCGTTGCATAACCAACTTTGTGTTTGCAAATGGCCAAAACAGCAGCAAAAAATAAATCTTTCTTGAATTCACAAATCAAATACATGAAAAAAATCAGCAGAATCATCACGATACTTATTGTAGTATTGAGCACAAAACCTTTATTCGCCCAGCAGGATAGCGCTAGAGTAAAAAATCTTGAAGAAGTAATTATTACCGGTCAATACAAACCACAATCCTTAAAAAAATCCGTTTACCAGGTTCGTATAATTAACAATGAACGAATCCGTTTAAGTGGTGCCACAAACGTACAACAGGTACTAAACAATCAATTGGGTTTTAGATTCAGTAACGACAATACTTTGGGTACAACTGATGTTCAGCTGATGGGCATGAGCGGCCGCAATGTTAAAATTTTATTGGATGGTGTGCCCCTGGCAGATCGGGGTGATACCCGGGAAAGCCTTAACCAGGTAGATATAAACAGTATTGACCGTATTGAAATTGTAGAAGGCCCCATGTCTGTATCCTATGGTTCGGATGCACTGGCAGGCGTAATCAATATCATCACCAAAAAACATGTAAAAAATAATTTTTCGGTTACTGCAAAAACACAGGAAGAAACTGCCGGCAAAGAATATCATCCTTTTAGTTATAAAGGTGTGCATACACAAAACATCAGTATTAATTATAAAAGAAATAATTGGGGATTACTTATTGGCGGAACACATAATGATGCGGATGGTTTTGGTGGCGATGCATATGGAAGAAATAAAGACTGGAAACCAAAAGAGCAATGGCTGGGTAATGTTAAACTTGGGTACAGCAACAACAAATTCAATGTATATTACCGGCTTGATGGGTTGAATGAAACTATTACAAGCAGGGGGCCAATTAGCCAGAATTACAGGGCAAAAGATCAAAAATATATTACTGATCGTTATATGCAACAGTTACAGGGAGATTTTCGTCTCAGCAGCAAACTGCAATTAGCAAGTATTGCAGCTTATACCGGTTATAAACGCAAAACAAAAACCAGTTTCCATGATTTTCAGAAAAATACAGATGAGCTAAGTCCGCTTGCCGGTGAGCAGGATTTGTCAAAGCTTACTAATTTTATATTCCGAAATACAGTTAGTTATCAACTTTCCAACAAAGTTTCATTACAACCGGGCATTGATATCAACAGTGAAAATGCAAGCGGCGAAAGAATAGCCGGCAATAAAACAATAACTGATTATGCATTATTTATTTCATCAGAGATTAAACCAACTGCAGCCATTAATATCAGGCCCGGTTTACGTTTCATAAAAAATTCAGTGTATGATGCACCGCCGGTAATTCCATCACTTAACACTAAATTCAAATTAAATAATGAATTAAGCCTGCGCCTTTCGTATGGCTATGGTTTCCGTTCTCCCGCATTGCGTGAATTGTATTTTGTTTTTATAGATGCCAATCATAATCTAGTTGGTAACCCAAATCTAAAAGCAGAACAATCCAACAGTTTTAATGGTTCTTTAAGCTGGTCTCCCAATAATTTAAAAACAATTAAATTCAACACAACATTTAGTGGTTTTTATAATGATTTCAATAACCAGATAAATCTCGTTCAAAATCCTGTCAATGCAAATGAATACAGTTATTATAATATTGATAAATCAAAAACCATTGGCGCAACACTTGACAGCAGGATCATTTTAAAAAATCTTGAAGCATCACTTGGCTTTGTTTACTCAGCTTATTCGGCAAGTATCTACGAAGAAAAAAATTATATCAAAGAAGACGGCCGTAATTTTTTATGGACACCGGAGATCAATTCCAATATCATTTATAACTTCAGCAGGATCAAAACATCCCTGGGCTTCTTTTATAAATTTATTGGAACAAAACCGGCTTTTACAACCGGAACAGTAAATAACCAACCTGCCATCATACTTACAAAGACATCTGCTTATAACCTTGCTGATATTACAGCTACCACAATTATCAATAAATATATCAGCACTACAATTGGTGTAAAAAACCTCTTTGATGTTAATAATGTAACAAATACTGCTGTTTCATCAGGCATACATAATAGCGGAGGGATAAGAGCCATTGGTTATGGCCGCAGTTATTTTATTGGTTTAAATCTTCAATGGAGTAAAAAATAATTTATTACTAATCAAAACAAAAGCACAATTACAATGCGTTTACAAAACTTACTAATAGCAACAATAGCGGTCAGTACATTTACAGCGTGTAAAAAAGATACTGACCCTGTAATTATCGTTCCACCTTCAACCGGCGCACAGATACAGTTTAATGGGATTGCCGGAACTGAGCCAGGAAGCGCTGCAGGCAATTCTGTTTATCTCGATCTATCTGCAGATAAACAATCAACAACTCTCCGTTCCGGATGGGACCTGGGTTTTTATTGCGGGTCAGACTTTAGAGTGATACTGAATAATACCACAAGTGCCGGTGCAAAAGTTTTAACACAAAATGATCTTACAACAGTTGGGGCTGCAGATACGATCGGTTTAACGTTAGCTACCAGTCAAACCAATCCATTACCCGGGCAATTAGCCTGGTTTGATAATGTGGCAGGCGATTTAACTAAAACAGTTATACCGGCAGTATCGTCAACAGATGCGGATAACAAAGTAATTATATTAAACCGGGGTACTGGCGGGGGTATTGCAGCCAGGCCATGGATAAAATTAAGAGTATTGCGTAACACAAGTGGCGGCTATACTTTACAATATGCAGGAATCCAGGAAACTGTTTTTAAAATATTACAAATACCAAAAGATGCTTTTTATCATTTTAAATTTCTTTCTTTCGAAAACGGCATTGTGGATGCACAACCCGAAAAAGAAAAATGGGACCTGGTTTGGACATACTCAGTTTTTGAAACCAATTTTGGAGCAGGCCAGGTACCTTACAATTTTTCTGATCTGATTGCTGTAAATCACTTATCCGGTGTATCAGTAGCAACAAAGATTTATGCAGATGCTGCTACTGCATCTGCCGCATTTACTGTATTTAATAAAGACAGTGTTGCCATTACTACATTGGCAAATAACCGATGGGCAATTGGCAGCAACTGGAGAAGTACCCAACCGGCCACCGGCGCAAGAACTGATCGTTTTTACATAATCAAAGACTCTGATGGTAACTATTATAAATTCAAATGTCTCGCCATGGGTGTGGGTACCGACGGTGGCACAAGGGGTAAGCCTGAGTTCAAATATGCATTAATAAAATAATTACAGAATCCTTTTGATCACATAAAGCTGTTTCAGAAACGAAACAGTTTTTTCTTTATCCGTAAATGCATTTACCAAATCCGTAAGTTCAATAAGATTATAATGTTTTCTTTTGCCATCAAAATATAAAACTATGATGAAGAAACTGGCAGGCCAAGTTTGTAATGGGCCTTACAAAAGACAAATGGACGCAATCTATCCGGGAAGTTAGTGATGAACCCCGTTACCAGGGTGCCAGTGAATGGATATTTGCGAATGGACAAAATTTTTGGTAAAGCACTACCGATGCCCCATTACCAAGCCGTGAATACTCAGTAAGGAGTGATTATAATCTTTTAAACAGAATAAAAAATGACAGTGGTTATCTCCATAGCCAGGATAATAAAAAAATTATCAGGGGGAACGGCATTGATAAATTAGTAGTAGAAGAAAAAGGTATCAACAGTTATGTAAAAAGAGACGACACGAAATGTGCAGCGGCAAAAATATGGTGGGTGAAAAATAAATTTTACCGGGAAAAAGTTAGAAACATCTGGGAAGAAAAAATTGCCAATATCCTGATCATTAAATTAGAAACAAAAGTAAATGATAAGGTACTACATGAATATTTGATAGCCCAGGCCAAAGATCATGAAGCAGGAAAAATACCTGTTGCGGAATTAGATACAAAGATCAAAACGTATATAGATATGTTTTTAAACAGCTCTAAAGATGTAGCTGCCAAGCAATAAAAGAATAGGCATAAAAAAATAGGCATCCGTGGTTAGCGGATGCCGTTTCATTTGGGGGTGTTACCTATTTTGTTGCAATTCTTTAATAAATCTGTTTGTGGTCAGATATTGTTTGGTGGTTTCAATGGATACTTACGCAACTCAGCAACACTAGGATTGAATTTTTAAAACGGGACAAATTAACCGGCATTAGTGAAATATTTAAAGTAAGACGGGAATAAGACTATTCCCGTCTTTTACCCTAATAAAACCCTAAACCAGCAAAAGTCTTAATCATATTATTTTCGAATAAATATTGAATTTGAGTATCGCATACATAAAAGCCAATACTATGCCAAATACCCCAAACTGTGGATAACTACCGCTGAAAGTTAATATCATTGCCGCTTTCACGATAATTCAAAATTTCTTAATCGTACAAATACTTAAAAAATCACAGTATTTATTCCTCTTACCATCAGAACACCTCTATTATTGAACCCCTCTATTTTCCTACCTTTGCACACTTATTAAACCTTTAGTTTGAAGAAATAATCATATGAGTGTTAAATACACAGAATATCAGCAACTTAACCTTCCATCCATCAGCGAAGAGATATTGGCGAAGTGGAAAAATGAAAGCACTTTTGAAAAAAGTGTTGCGCTTAGGGAAGGAAATACGCCTTTTGTTTTTTATGAGGGCCCCCCAAGCGCCAATGGTATGCCCGGTATTCACCATGTTATTTCAAGAACACTTAAAGACCTGGTTTGCCGCTATAAAACCATGCAGGGTTTCCAGGTAAAACGCAAAGGCGGATGGGATACTCATGGCCTGCCCATTGAATTAGGAGTTGAAAAAGAATTGGGCATCAGTAAAGAAGATATTGGCATTAAGATATCGGTTGAAGATTATAATAAGAAGTGTCGTGAAGTGGTGATGCGGTTTAAAGATAAGTGGGATGATATCACCCAAAAAATGGGTTATTGGGTTGATCTGAATAATCCCTATGTAACATTTGAAAATAATTATGTTGAAACACTTTGGTGGTGCCTGAGTGAATTGTATAAGAAAGCTTATTTGTATGAGAGTGTGAGCATTCAACCCTATTCTCCAGCTGCCGGTACAGGGCTATCTTCTCATGAATTAAACCAGCCGGGAACTTATAAAGATGTGAAGGATACGAGTGCGACAGTCATGTTTAAACTGAAGGGAGATTATAATCAAAATATAGATGGTGTTGATACATCAGGAATGACAACTGCGGAAATAATGGCCAAGTATGGTAGTAAAGGTGTTTATGCTCCGATGTTGAAAATAGTTGAAGACGAATGGAGTGCTCATAGTCTGAAGTCATCTGAAATTTTCATTTTGGCATGGACAACTACACCTTGGACATTACCTTCAAACTTAGGTTTGACTGTTGGAAGAAGTATTAAGTATGCATTGGTAAAAACATTTAATCCTTATACACATTTACCTATAAATGTTATTCTAGCTGATGATCTTATAAAAAAGTATTTTAAGCCAGAAATCCAGGATGGAGATTTTGATAGTTACACAGCTGAAGCAAAAATAATACCTTGGAAAGTATTGGGGCATTACAGCGGGCAAGAACTAGTTGGTTGTACATATGAACAACTTTTGCCTTTCGAAGCAAATACTTTAGAAAAAATAAAGGAAATAACTCCTGATGCATCCCCTTTTAGAATAATTCCAGATAGTGATGTAAATGAAAAAGGATTTGTTACCACCGAAGATGGTACCGGTATTGTTCACACTGCTCCGGCTTTTGGTGCAGATGACTTTAGAGTGGGACAAAAAAATAATTTAGGTATTTTAACCCTCGTTGATAAGCAGGGAAAATTTGTAGAAGGCGTTGGTGAATTCAGTAACCGCTATGTAAAGAATTACAAGGATGAAAAAGATTATGTGGATGTGAATGTTGATATTGCCGTTAAACTTAAAAAAGAGAACCGGGCATTTAAAGTAGAAAAATACGAACACAATTATCCGCATTGCTGGCGTACTGATAAACCCATTATTTATTATCCTTTGGATGCATGGTTCATTAAAACCACAGCCGTAAAAGACAGGATGGTAGAGCTGAATAAGACCATCAACTGGAAACCTGCAAGTACAGGCACGGGCCGCTTTGGCAACTGGCTGGAGAATATGGTTGACTGGAATTTAAGCCGCAGCCGATATTGGGGCACGCCGCTTCCCATCTGGAAAACAGAAGATGGAGATGAAGAAAAATGCATCGGCTCTATTGAAGAATTAAACACCGAAATAAGAAAAGCCGCTGAAGTGTTAGGTGGCGAAACCAACAAGCATTATTTACACGAAGGCATTTTAGACCTGCACAAACCTTATGTAGATGAAATTACATTAGTAAGCCCTTCAGGTAAACCAATGAAACGTGTAGCCGATCTGATTGATGTTTGGTTCGACAGCGGTGCTATGCCCTATGCCCAATGGCATTTTCCGTTTGAGAATAAAGAAACATTTAAACAAAATTTTCCTGCTGATTTTATTGCAGAAGGCGTTGACCAGACAAGGGGCTGGTTTTACACACTGCATGCTTTAGCTGTATTGTTGTTCGACAGCGTTGCCTACAAAACAGTAGTAAGTAATGGCTTTGTGCTGGATAAGAGTGGCAACAAAATGAGTAAGCGCCTGGGCAATGTGGTTGACCCATTTGTTACCCTAAGTACTTTCGGGGCCGATGCCACCCGTTGGTACCTCATCACCAATGCATCGCCATGGGATAGTTTAAAGTTTGATGTGGAAGGCATTAAAGAAGTGCAGCGAAAATTTTTCGGCACCTTATATAATACTTACCAGTTTTTTGCTTTGTACGCAAACGTGGATGGTTTTATTTTTAAAGAAAAGTACATCCCGGTAAAAGACAGGCCGGAAATTGACCAGTGGATATTGTCTTCATTAAATACATTAATAAAAACAACTCAACAAAATTTTGATGAGTATGAACCAACACAGGCAGGCCGTGCCATTGAAGATTTTGTAGATGCTCATTTGAGCAATTGGTATGTAAGACTTTGCCGCCGCAGGTTTTGGAAAGGAGAATATGAGCATGATAAAATTTGTGCTTATCAAACCCTGTACGAATGTTTGGAAACATTGAGTAAATTAATGGCGCCAGTTTCTCCTTTTTTTGCTGATTGGTTATTTACCAATTTAAATAATGTTTCCAGCCGCTTTACAAATGATTCGGTACATCATACCGATTTTCCAAAGGCTGATGAGTCGGTAATTGATCTCGATCTTGAAAAAAGAATGCAACTGGCACAGGATATATCTTCTTTGATCTTATCACTGCGTAAAAAAGTAAATCTTAAAGTAAGGCAACCCCTACAAAAAGTTTTTATTCCGGCAATGGATGCAACGATGGCTTCCAGGATAAAAAAGGTAGAGGAGATCATAAAAGCAGAGACCAATATTAAAGAAGTGGATGTGTTAGGTGCTGAAAATGATTTTATAAAAAAGAAGGCAAAAGCCAATTTTAAAACCCTGGGTAAAAAGTTGGGCCCTAAAATGAAATGGGCAGCTGAGGAGATCGGCAAATTTGATAATACCACAATTGATAAAGTACTGGAAGCTGATTACCCCCTCAATCCCGGGTTTGAAATAAGGAATGAGGAACCCATTATTATAACTGCCGATGACCTGGAAATATCTACTGATGAGATCCCGGGCTATGAAGTGGCAGTAAAAGGCTCATTAACGGTGGCCTTAGACATTACAATTACCGATGATTTAAAAAAAGAGGGGGATGCGAGGGAATTCGTAAATCGTATTCAAAATATACGTAAAGACAGTGGTTTCAACCTTACTGACCGTATAGATGTTACCGTATCTGAAAATGGGGGGCTACAACCTTCATTAATTCAATATAAAGGCTATATTTGCGCCGAAATTCTGGCTGATTCGCTTGCATTTTTACCCATTTTAGATAAAGGCATAGAAATAGAAGTGAATGATGTCTCATTAAAAGTGAACGTACTTAAAAAAGGATAATAGTATGGCAACAAAAAAGAAAGCGGCTAAACCAGCTGCAAAAAAAGCTGTAAAACCAGTTAAAAAATCTGCTCCTGCTAAGAAATCGGCCCCTAAAAAGGCAGTTGCCAAGAAGCCGGTCTCAAAAAAACCTGCTGGTAAATCTGCCAAGCCAGCCCCTAAGAAAGTGATAAAGAAACCTGTTAAACCAGTTGCAAAAGCAATATTAAAAAAAGCGGTCATAAAACCTATGAAAAAGAAGATTGAATTAAAGAAACCGGCAGCTAAGCCTGAACCGGTAAAAAAATTACCTGTAAGAGTATCAGGCCCGGTAAAAGCAAAAGACATCAAGATCATACCTGCAAAACCGGTTGTTCTTCCAAAGATCAATACCAAAACATCCCGTAAATACCAACCTGATTTTACCAAATCGGTATTGGATCAACCGGTACATGACCTGGGTGCACCAATAGTTCGTTACAGCGATGCTGACCTGAATGAATTCAGGGAACTTATTCAACGCAAGCTGGAATCTGCTAAAAAAGAATTGTCTTATTTACAGGGATTAATTACCCGTAAAGATGAAATGGGTGGCGACAATGATGATGCCCGTTATATGACAATGGAAGATGGCAGTATGAGTATGGAAAGGGAGCAATTGAGCCAGATGGCAAGTCGCCAGATCACTTTTATTGATCACCTGGAAAAAGCCATAATGCGTATTGAAAATAAGACCTATGGTATCTGCCGTGTAACCGGACGCTTGATTGATAAAGCCCGTTTACGTGCCGTGCCACACGCTACACTTAGCATCGAAGCTAAGATGGGGGTAGTGAAGTAATTAATAATTAAGAATTTAAAATTAGTAATGGAGAATGAGAAATCGTTCTCCTTTTTTATAAAGACTTTGTGAGCCTTTGTGTTTCTTTGTGAAACTTTGTGGCAAAAATAAACCTCTATGTTTAAAAAATTAAGAACCGTTATTTATTATGTGCCCGATCTGCAAAAGGCAAAAGAATGGTACATCAATCTAACCGGCAACCAACCTTATTTTGATGAACCCTTTTATGTAGGTTTTGATTTTAATGGTTGTGAATTAGGTTTGCATCCACAGGATGAAACAGTTGTTATCGGCAACCAGACAGTTTCTCATTGGGAAGTGGATGAAATTGAAATCTGTATTAAGAAATTAGTGAACCAGGGAGCAACTGTTTTATATGACACTTCTGATGTTGGCGGTGGAATAAAAGTAGCAACAGTTATTGATCCATGGGGAAATGCAGTGGGTCTGATTGAAGGAGCGTAATAATTTATCTCACCTCCTGCATATCCACCAATCTTTTATAAAAGCCGTTTTGTGCAATTAAGGAATCATGTGTTCCTCTTTCTACAATCTCCCCAAATTGTAAAACAATAATTTCATCAGCATGACGGATAGTACTTAACCGATGGGCAATAACAATTGATGTACGGTTGTTCATCAGGTTATTAATAGCATCCTGTACCAGTCTTTCGCTTTCGGTATCTAAAGATGATGTAGCTTCATCAAGGATCAATATCGGAGGGTTTTTAAGTACGGCCCTGGCAATGGTCATTCGCTGGCGTTCACCACCACTAAGCTTACCACCCCGGTCACCAATGTTGGTATGATACCCTTGTTCTTTCTGAATAATAAAATTATGGGCATTGGCAATTTTTGCAGCGGCTTCTATCTCTTCGGGTTTAGGATCATTCATACCCAGTGCAATGTTATTGGCAATAGTGTCATTAAATAAAATGGGTTCCTGTGTAACAATGCTCATTAAATTCCGTAATGAATGCAAGGAGTAATCTTTAATATTAACACCATCAATTAATAATTCTCCACTGCTTACATCGTGAAAGCGTGGCACCAGGTCGGCCAATGTACTTTTACCTGCGCCACTGCTGCCAACCAATGCAACTGTTTTTCCTTTTTCAACTTTAAGGTTTATGTTTTTAAGAATCACTACATCATCATACATAAAACCTACATTTCTGAATTCGATAGAATCATTAAAAGATCCTATTTTTTTGCCATTCACATTAGCATCCACTGTTACCGGTGCATTCAGTATTTCCTCAATACGCTCAATAGCTGAAGAGCCTTTTTGCATATTGCTGAAAGCGGTGGAAATAGATTTAGCCGGATCAATAATATTGTAGAACAAGCCCATGTAAGTAAGAAACAAGGCTCCCGTTAAACCCAATTCATTGTTCAATACCAACCTTCCGCCAAACCAGAGTATACCGGCGAATATTGCCACCCCCATCATTTCACTGGTTGGTGAAGCAAGGTCACGGCGAAAGCCTATACTATTTCTTGCATGGAGTAATTCTGTATTGGTTTTTAAGAATTTGTTCCGTAACAGGCCTTCTACATTAAATGCTTTTATTACCCTAAGTCCACCCAGTGTTTCTTCAATGATTGAAATACTCTCTCCATTTTTATGTGCTACAACACTCGATTGTTTTTTAAGAGAACGACTCAACCTTCCAATAACTAAACCCATAACCGGAATGCAGAGCAGGATAAAAAAAGTAAGTTTAGGGCTAATGGAAAAAAGCACAAAAAGATTGATGAGGATAGTAAGCGGATCTCTCACCCATCCTTCAAGTGTGCCTACCACAGAGCCTTCTATTTCACCAACATCATTGGTAACCCGGCTCATCAGATCGCCTTTTCTTTTTTCGGTAAAATAACCGATGGGTAACTGCAGTATCTTATTATAAAGCTCCAGCCGGAAACGGTTTACAATGCCATTCTTAACTGGCCCCATTGCCCGGTATGATAAATAAAGAAAAAGGTTTTTAAGTGCAATAAAAATAATGATGAGAATACAAACTATACCCAGGTCATGCTGCTTATTGCCTGTGTAAATAAGATCATACACATTCTCATTTATCCACTTCATTAAAAAATTGCCGGATGATTTTGGAACAGATACCTGCTGCACATCAAAGATCAATTGCATAAATGGCAGCAACATCCCAATAGAAACAATGGAAAAAACAATGGAAAATAGGATACTTATAAAATACCATGCTATGGAAGGTTTATAATGACCGAGATACCTGAAAACCCTTGAATATTTCTTCATCTGTAATAAATCTGTATATAAACAGCAAAGTAACTAATTTTACAGCGTTTAAAGCGTAAACATAATGGTAGAAGGTAAAAGACAGAAACAGGTGGCTGGATTGCTTAATAAGGAACTGAGCGATATTTTTCAGCGCCTGGGATTATCTATGATGGATGGCGGAATGGTTTCTATATCCTCCGTAAAAGTCACCCCCGATCTTTATGAAGTAAGGATCTATCTCAGTTTTTTTAAAGTAACAGATACTTTTGCCGCACTGAAAAAAATTGAAGAAAGGAGCTGGGAAATAAAAAAAGAACTGACAGCAAGGGTAAGGCACCAGTTAAGAAGTATGCCCATCCTTACTTTTTATATTGATGACACGCTGGATTATGTAGATAAAATGGAGCAGATCTTTAAAGAAATAAAAAAAGATGAGGAAGGCAAGTAACTAATTGAACTATCAACTCATTCACCAATCAACCTGTAACCTTGTACCTGACCTTTGCATGGAGATATTTTAAAGCAAAAAAAAGTGCCAATGCCATAAACATCATTGCATGGGTTACAGTAGGCGTTATTGCTTTTGCAACCTGCTGCCAGGTACTTGTACTGAGCGTTTTTAATGGATTTGAAGGCCTGGTAAAATCTTTATACTCTTCTTTTTATACCGATGTAAAAGTTGTTCCTGCAAAAGGAAAAACATGTACACTTACTACAGAACAAATTACTGCTCTAAAAAATCTGCCAGCTGTAGAAAACATTTCTTTGATCGCCGAAGAAAAAGCTTTACTGAAAAATCATGATGCCCAAACCGTTATTTATCTGAAAGGTGTTGATGATAATTATCCGAAAGTCAGTGGTGTTGCCGCTAAAACAAACCGGGGCAAATACTTTACCGGCACAACTGATGAACCTTATATTATTACCGGCTCAGGTATTCAGAACGCAGCTGCTGTAAATGTTGATGCAGCCCTGCCGGCTGATTCTTTAATCGTTATTCTACCTAAAAAAAACAACCTGAATAATGATCCGTTGCAATCTTTAAGTGAGGGTTATATTAAACCATCAGGTTCATTTACTATTCAGCAGGAATTTGATGATAAATATGCCATTACCAATATTGGATTTGTAAAACAACAAATGGGATTTGCTGCAGATGAATACAGCGCTGTAGAAATAAAACTTAAGGCAAAAGCAGATCCTCTCGAAGAGAAAAAAAAAATCACATCACTCCTAGGCAACAACTATAAAGTTCAAACCAAATTTGAACAAAATACCAGCCTATATAATACCATGAAACTGGAAAAGTGGGCTATTTATGGAGTGCTTACTTTAATCCTTATCATTGCAGCGTTTAACATGGTAAGTGCCCTCACCATGCTGGTACTTGAAAAAAGAAAAGACATTAATGTATTACAAAGTATGGGCACCTGTGAAGGGAGTATCCTGAAAATATTTTTAAGTGAGGGCTTATTGTTGGGAGGTATAGGAACAATAATTGGTATTTTAATGGCAGTTATAATTTGTTTACTGCAATTAAAATTTAAACTGATTAAGTTAGAAGGGGGGTCTTTTTTATTAGATTATTTTCCCGTGAAACTAATAATCACTGATCTTTTATTAGTAGCTGCAACTGCAACAGTGATTGCTTTTACAGCTGCCTGGTTTCCGGCACGAAAAGCAAGCAGGCAAAGTTTTGAATTAAGATGAATCGCTGATTTTCCCAGATTGGAATCGATTTCGCAGATATCAGCTTTTATTAATCAGCGAAATCAAGTTTAACCAATATAATCTGCGATCAATAGTCTCCCAAAGTTTCGGGTAATTGAGCCAATGCTTTTTGTAATTGTTCATCGTTTGGAGCAATGCCATGCCATTCATGGCTGCCTTCCATAAAGTCAATTCCTTTACCCATTTCGGTCTTCATCAATATTACAATGGGCTTCCCTTTACCAACAAATGTTTTTGCTTTAAGTAAACCGGCAACAACAGCGTCCATATCATTACCATCCATTTCCAGTACCTGCCAGTTAAAGGCTTCAAATTTTGCCTTAAGGCTATCCAGGGCCATTACTGATTTTGTAGGGCCGTCAATCTGTTGCCCATTCCAGTCGATAGTTGCAATCAGGTTGTCAACTTTCTTATGTGCCGCAAACATAATGGCCTCCCAGTTCTGTCCTTCATCCAGTTCTCCATCTCCGTGAAGGGAATAAACAATATTATTATCGTTGTTTAGTTTTTTTGCTAAAGCGGCTCCGGCAGCAACACTCATACCCTGTCCCAATGAGCCACTGGCAATTCTAACACCTGGTAAATGTTCATGTGTAGTAGGATGGCCCTGTAAACGACTATCTATTTTTCTGAAAGTATTTAATTCCTTTACGGGAAAATAACCACTGCGGGCAAGGGAGCTGTAAAAGACCGGGGAAATATGGCCGTTACTCAAAAAAAACAAATCTTCGCCTACCCCATCCATATTAAATTTAGGGTCATGCTTCATTACATTAAAATATAGCGCAGTAAAGTATTCTGTACAACCTAAAGAGCCGCCCGGGTGGCCGCTTTGCACAGCATGAACCATACGTACAATATCCCTGCGGATCTGGGTAGCAATATCTTTTAAATCACTCATAAAAAATCAATTATCTTTTATTAAAACGGCCATATAGCGCACAAATCCGGATGAATTGAACCTTAAAACCGGGAAAAGTTGCAAACCTACTTCAAAATCGCTTCAAATACAAAGTAAAATAGCTCCTGGCCTTTAATAGTTAATAATAAGTTTATAATTTATGCGTTATTTGCATACCAATATCGGGAAAAGCCAATTTTAGGTAGTAAATTTCCCGTAAAATAATCAGGCAACTCTTTTATAGAAAATTGTGTCTAATTAAATTGTTTTAGGTTTTTATCCTCGAAACATATTTTATACTTTTGCACAATATCTTACCTGATGAAAGATTTAAACTTACAGAATGGATAATATCTTACTTAGTGCTGCACTGGCTTTTTTGATTACCTTTTTTGCCATCCCTGTTATTATACAGGTTGCTAAAGACAAAAAGTTGTTTGATGAGCCGGATGAGCGAAAAGTTCATAAGAATGTTATCCCTACGTTAGGCGGATTGGGCATATTTGCCGGTTTTATTATTGCCACTTTAATGGGCGTTCCGTCTGGTATTACTTCAGAACTTCAATATTTTGCTGCTGCCACCACGGTTATTTTTTTCCTGGGTATTAAGGATGATATATTGGTTTTATCAGCCAGCAAGAAATTTATCGGACAGTTAATTGCGGCAGGCATTATTATAAAATTTGGCGGTATACAAATCACCAACATGCATGGCTTTTTGGGTATTTACGAAATACCCCGTATAGCCAGTATCGTTTTATCAATATTCACCATTATAGTAATTACCAATTCTTTTAACCTTATTGATGGGGTTGATGGACTGGCTGGCAGCCTCGGACTGCTAACCACCCTGGTTTTTGGTGCATACTTTTTTTATGCCGGGCAGTTAACTTATGCTGTTATGGCTTTTGCATTAGCAGGAAGTACTATTGGTTTTTTAATTTACAATTTTTCGCCTGCTAAAATATTCATGGGCGACACGGGTTCACTCCTGTTAGGATTAGTGAATTCAATCTTAGTAATAAAGTTCATAAACGTTGCCGGCAACCCTGTTTCGAACTTTCCGATTGAGGCTGCACCGGCAATAGGATTTTCTATTTTAATGATCCCATTGTTTGATACACTTCGTGTATTTGGGTTACGTATCCTTGACAGGCGTTCGCCTTTTAGTCCCGACAGGACCCATGTTCATCATTTTTTACTCGACCTTGGTTTAAGTCATCGTATGGTAACATTTACCTGCGTAACGGTTAATATCACATTCATAGCCATGGCATTTTTCCTCCGTGGTTTAGGCACTACTACAGTTTTGGGCATTCTTTTATTATCTGCATTTATTTTTATTGGTATTATTTATTACAGCCGCCCTAAAAATAAAAGTGCAGTTAATGAGAGTATTGCAAATGCCGGGATACTTAAATCTCACAAAATGCTCAACCTTGCTTCAGAGGCTGTAGAAGCGGATTGACTTTTATTCACTTTACTGCTTTCGTTTTTATCTTACAGAATTTTCATTTATTAAACCATTAACGGCTTATTTATGCCCGATCGCTAAATAACAGTAGTTTTTTATAGCTTTGCTGCCAATTAATAAGAGTAATTATGTCTGAAGAAATAAATAAGATCATAAAAGACACGGAAGCATCCATGTTTAAAGCGCTGAATCACCTGGAGGCGGAATTGGTTAAAATACGGGCAGGTAAGGCTAACCCTACAATGCTGGATGGTATCATGGCAGATTATTATGGCAACCCTACAGCAATTAACCAGATTGCAAATATTTCTGTGCTGGATGCCCGTACCATTTCAGTTCAGCCCTGGGAAAAAAATATGCTGCAGGCTATTGAAAGGGCAATAACAATGGCTAATATTGGAATTAATCCTCAGAACGATGGTAATGTGATCCGTTTATTTCTACCTCCTTTAACTGAAGAAAGAAGAAAAGAACTGGTAAAACGATGTAATACTGAAGGTGAACATGCAAAAGTAGCCGTAAGAAATATCCGCAGGGATGGTATTGAAGCTATCAAGAAACTGCAGAAAGATGGATTAAGTGAGGATATAAGTAAAGACGCAGAGAAAGAAGCGCAGGAAACTACTGACAAATATATTTTGCTGATAGAAAAACATTTGGCAGCAAAAGAAAAAGAGATAATGGCTGTTTAATAACCTTGCAATTCGAAGGTTACAATTAAAAAAATTTCTGCTCTTATAATTAAAGACTTAAATTAAGATATGTTTGAACAGGCCATAGAAAAAGTTTTGCAGTTTACCCGTCCGCTACACAGCATTTCCAGAACATATAGCGGGTTAATACTTCCCGGAAGTTCTACTTTCTTTTTTGTAAATAATAATGGGGTTGCCATTACCTGCAAGCATGTTATGGATTTGATACCGGCAGCAGATCATATTAACCAGCATTTTGTAAAATTTAAAGCAGAAAGAAATATTATTCCTAATGATGGCAAATACAAAAGAAATGTACAGGGGCTTGAATTAAAATATAAATACCTGCCCGAAACTACTGTTCAGTTAAAATATAATTTTCTGAATTGTTTTGATACGATCAGGGAGATTACCTGCCATGCACACCCCACACTCGATCTGGCCATTTTAGAATTTAAGGGATTTAATAAAAAATTCTACAACGCCCATGCTTCATTTATTAAAGACAGTAATAAAATAAAACAAGGCAGGTCTTTATGCAGGATCGGCTTTCCATTTCCGGAGTTCAATAATTTTAAACATAACCCTGATGCAGATGATATTGAATGGACGACTACCGGAAACCCAAATTCACCGTCTTTTCCAATTGATGGTATTGTAACCAGGTTTGTTGCAACTCAACTGGATAGTGGTATTACAGGAATAGAAATGAGTACTCCGGGCCTCAGGGGTCAAAGCGGCGGACCACTTTTTGATTCAGCTGGAAATATTTACGGGATGCAGTTTGCCACCAACCATTTACATCTTGGTTTTGACATGAAGAATTTTGAAATAATAAATAACGGCAAGAAAGATAAAGTTTCCAATAGCCCATTCTTACACGTAGGCATCTGCGTTCATGTTGACAGGATCAAAGACTTCCTCAGGGAAAAGAATATTGCTTTTTCCGAGTCAGATTAATAAGTACCAGTAAAATTTTATGCAGAGGATTTACGATTGGCCACATAGACGCCGGTTAAGATCAATAGCAGGCAGGCAAATTGTTTCCATCCAACTTCTTCTCCATAAATAATCCCCCAGCAATTTGCAATAATTGGTATTCCGTAAGTGACCATGGAAGAAAAAACTGCACCAGCACGTTTTATCAATACATAAAAAATAATGGAGGCAATAGCAGTACCGAATATGCCTAATAATGCTGCATGGCCTGTGGAATATAAAATTCCTGAATCAGTTAATGGCAAATTGAAATAACCTGTAAAAACAAGAATGATCAAAGCAGGAATCGCATTCAGGGAAAGCGCAATCGCTGCAATTTGAATTGATCCGATATCAGGCAAATATTTATGTACCATATTTACATTGATCCCGTAACAGATGGTGGCCAATACAATAAAAGAGACATACAGCATGTTTTGGCTTTCCTGCATATGCCCCTTGCTTAGCAATAGCAATATACTGCCCATAAAGGCGATAAAAATGCCCAGTATTTTATTACCCGATGTTTTGCTGTTAAAGAACAAGGCTCCGGTTATTATAACAAAGATTGGAGTTAAAGAATTGAGTGTACCTGCCAGGGCGCTGTCAATACCTTCTTCGGCAATACAAAATAAAAAGGCCGGCAACAAACTACCCAATACACCCGCCATGAAAATTACAAACAGTTTATTGCGTGGCACCTGCTTAAAATGCTTAATAGCAGAGGGCAACAAAACAATACCTGAAAAAACAATGCGGAGAGCCGCTACCTGGTAGGCTGTTAAATGAAGCAGCCCTTCTTTCATCATAATGAAGCTGCTGCCCCATATAATGGAAAGGATAATAAATATAAACCAGTTTAAAAAGCCTTTATTCAAAATGTATAAAATTGCCGCAAAGGTGAAGTATTTAATTTAAAAAGAACAGCCTCTTAAATAATTATTCTTTTATTTTTAATATAATGCACAGTTGTAATAATAACAGAAATACATTAGATTTATATTTCTAACCTGATCTCACAAACAAATTTTTAATTTTAAAAACTAACATCATGGGATTTATTAAAGAATTTAAAGATTTCGCCATGCAGGGCAGCCTGGTTGATATTGCTGTTGCTTTTGTAATGGGCGGTGCCTTTGGCAAAGTAATTTCTTCTTTTACCGACGGAATTGTTTCGCCATTGATTGGAATGATTGGTGGCGCTGACCTTAGCAAAAACATGTATGTTCTTAAAGAAGCGGTAACCGACGCCACCGGCAAAGTCCTTACGGAAGCGGTTGCTGTTAAATGGGGCGATTTTTTAACTGCCATTATCAATTTCATTATTGTAGCTTTCGTCATGTTCCTGGTAATTAAATCGATCAACAAAATGAAGAAAAAACGGGAAGAAGCACCGGCTGGCCCATCTTCAACTGACACTTTATTGATGGAGATAAGGGATAGTTTAAAGAAATAATTTTAACAACACGGTATAAAAAAAGCATTGTTTGCAAATTGTCAAACAATGCTTTTTTATTTATTTTTGCGCCATGATAAAACCCTTAGTTACTGTTTTTATAACAGCAACCATTTCATTTTCAGTACAGGCACAAGACCCCTCCGTAAGAGAATTTCAGAAAGTAGCTTTTAAAGAATTGAAACTACCCGAAAAAGACGGATGGCAAAAGGCAGGTACTTTTATCATTAATGTTCAACAGGGCGCTTTAAGAAACTGGGTAAGCGGTGGCGAACAAAATACACTTGGTGTAGCTACACTTTTTAATTATAACCTCAATTATAAAAAAGGCAGGAATTCCTGGAATAATTATTTTGATATTGCCCTGGGGTTTCAAAATGCCTCCAGTTTTGGTCAATTCCGGAAAACCGATGACAGGATTGACATTACAACCAAATATGGCTATGAGCTTTCAAAAAAATGGTATACAGCCATGCTGGTAAATTTTAATACCCAGGCCCTGACCGGATACAATTACACGGATACAGCTAATAACAAGATCTCCAGTTTTCTTACGCCTGGTAAGATCATCATTTCTGCAGGTATAGATTACAGACCCGATAAGAGTTTCTCACTTTTTGTTTCGCCTATAACAACCCGCTTCCTGTTAAAAAGCGATAATGATTTTTATACAGCCGATAAATTTGGCGTACCGGCCAACAGGAAATCTTATACTGAATTGGGAGCTTTTGCCACAGCCAAATTTGCAAAGGCATTTACCAAATGGGCCTCATATACGGGCAGGCTTGACCTTTTCAGCAATTATAAAAGAAATCCCGAAAATGTGGACGTTTTTTTTACAAACCTGTTGAGTCTGAAGTTTAACAGATGGCTGGCTACCAATATCAGCGTAGATATCGTTTATGATGATGATATTTTAAAAAAGACACAATTGAAAGAAGTACTTGGCATTGGGCTTACATTGAAACTCTAGTCCGGTCAGGCAGATTGCTGTTTTTCCACATTGCAAAATGAACCCTGTATCGGCAACATAACTGTCTCAACAAATCAATACATTTGCTGTTCCCTTTAGCGGGGAGATTTTTTTATTAAAATAATCAAGATAATTTAAAGTGAATAGTACGACTTACCAGATCAAATTAGAACAATTTGAAGGGCCTTTTGATCTGCTCCTGTTTTTTATTGAAAGAGATGAGCTGGATATTTATAATATCCCTATCACAAAAATCACTAACGATTTTTTAGACTTTATCCACAGCACTGAAAAACTGAACATTGAGTTAAGCAGTGAATTTATTTTATTCATCAGTACCCTCATGCGCATAAAAGCTAAAATGCTTTTGCCAAGAAAAGAGCTTGATGCGGAAGGCAATGAGATCGATCCAAGACAGGAACTCATCAATAAAATACTGGAATATAAAAGGTTTAAGGAAGCAGCTACAAAAATGGCAGAGATGGAAGCGTTGAGGCTTTTAATGGTAAAACGTGGAAATCTGCAGAAGGAAATTTCGCAGATTGGTGAAGAAGCCGGAGAAGGTACAGAAATACAGACGGTTACTCTTTTTAAATTGATGAAGGCTTTCGAAAAAGTGGTCTTTAAATTACAGGAGCGCAGGAACAGGCCGGTACACACGGTTGTACAATACAATTATACAATGGAGGGGAGCCGTGAATATATGCTGGATATTTGCCGTACCGAAAAAACAGTTTCTTTTGAAAAAATATTTGATGTATGTGAAAACCGCATACATGCCATCTTCTTATTCCTATCCCTGCTGGAGCTGGTTCAACAGCGGTTTATGAGTTTACTTACAGGCGAAGGCAGGAATAATTTTATTATTGAATGGAATGAAAACCGGGAGGATGATATTCAAGGACTTTTGCCCGGCGAAGAGATTGCAGCCCTTAACTAAGTCCACACCCCTTAAACGGGGATTTTTTTTGCTATTTTGTCAGGTGAAGGTTTGGTATTATATTTGATGTTTAAACATTGAATTTTAAAACTAAGATAATGAAGACAATATTATTTAAGGCAGCCGACAGGGGTTCGGCAGATTATGGCTGGTTAAAGCCAAACTATTATTTCAGCTTTGCCCAATATCATGATCCTGGGAAAGTGCATTTTGGATTACTAAGGGTTCTTAATGATGATTTTGTTGCTGGTGGGGGTGGCTTTCCTACACATCCGCACGACAATATGGAAATTGTTACTATTCCCTTAACAGGTGCATTGCAACACAAAGACAGTACGGGCGGAAATGGAATAATTAAAGCTGGCGATATCCAGATCATGAGTGCTGGAACCGGGGTACAGCATTCAGAATTCAATGCATCATCAACGGATCCGGTTACCTTATTCCAGGTTTGGGTCTTTCCTAAAGAAAGGAATATTAAACCGAGGTATGACCAAAAAGCCTTCGATATAAATGATCGGCAAAATAAATGGCAGACCGTAGTTTCACCCATCGATTCTGACAACGCTTTATGGATAAACCAGGATGCAAGGTTTTCATTAACCGACCTGGATGCCGGAAAAGAAATTTCCTATTCTACAGCTTTAAAAGGAAATGGAGTGTTTTTAGTGGTCATCAATGGCTCTGTACAGGTAGATGGACAACAACTAAATAAAAGAGATGCTTTAGGAATTTCTGAAACAGACAACTTTACCATTAAAGCAACTGAAGACGCAGAACTGCTGGCCATCGAGATCCCGATGAACTAAGTTCAATAGTATATCCAAAGCAAGACAGGGGTATTACTTTGGTCGATATACCCCTTGAGCATGGTTAAAAAAGGCGGTGATACAGTGGGACAACCAAGACTCAGGCAGATAGGCAAAGGATATACTTCTTCATCAGGCACACATTCGTGGCCATGCAGAACCACATAACGTTCGAATGCGTTGTCATTCGATTCATCCAGTCCATACAATTTATAGGCAAGTCCAAAAGTTCCATTATAGGGCTTGCCTATTTTATACCTACCCAAAGAGGTACAGTTACTATTGGGCTTGTTTGAAAACACCAGGTTACCAGAAGCCTGAGAACCGCTGCCATGAGTAACAAGGCCTGCCTGTTCAACAGAATCCTTTTTAAGATTATATACAAAGAACCTTTTTTGACCGGGGTAAATATGCATATCGAGCAAAAAACAATAGTTGGCATTGAAACCCATAGCCTTGATGTAACCCTTTGCTGACGAAGCTTTCAGCCTTAGCCTGGAAAGTACTTCCCTGCTGGGAGGCCATAATTCATTTTTAAATATCAAAGATCTTCCGGAAGAGCGTTTGTTGAAGACCGGTTTATACCAAAAGAAATAACCAAAGGAAGATATGGCTACAAGTAATACAAAGTTGGCAATAAATATCCGCCGGAAAAGGTTCATCAGGTTCTTTGAAGGCATAGACACCTAACGGCTCTGTTTCCATAAAATTTTTATGGTCCTGTTAAATAAAACAAAAGCCACGCTTTGGGCGCAGCTATAAAAATAATTAAGGAAGTTTTATTTAACGGTAACCTTTGTTTCAGACATTGTCCTCAGCATGCCTGCAATACCATTGGCATCAATACCAATTTCATCGTATAGTTGTTTAGGTGTTCCGTGTTCCACCAACCTGTCCGGGATACCCATGATCTTTACGTCGGCTTTGTAACCATGTTCATTCATAAATTCCAGAACGGCGCTGCCAAATCCTCCCACAATGGTTCCGTCTTCTATGGTTATTACTTTATTGAATTTGCTAAAAACCTCATGAAGCATTTCTTCATCCAGCGGCTTCACAAACCGCATATCATAATGCGCCGGGTTAATACCTTCGGCTTTCACATCTCTTATTGCAGCAGCTGCAAAATTACCCGGGTGGCCAAAAGATAAAATGGCGATGTCTTTACCGTCCCTGATCTTTCTTCCGGTACCAATCTTTATCTCCTTCATCTCCGTTTTCCATTCCGGCATCACACCTTCTCCTCTTGGATAACGTATCACAAAAGGATTTTTAGTAGAGTCCAGCTGTGCCGTATACATCAGGTTCCTTAATTCAGCTTCATTCATGGGTGCACTAACAATCATGTTTGGAATGCAGCGCATATAAGCAATATCATAACATCCGTGATGAGTAGGCCCGTCTTCTCCTACCAGCCCTGCCCTGTCGAGGCAGAATATCACAGGAAGTTTTTGGATAGCCACGTCGTGTATCACCATATCGTAAGCCCGCTGCATAAAAGAAGAATAAATGTTGCAGAATACTTTCATTCCCTGTGTAGCCATTCCTGCACTTAAAGTAACGGCATGCTGTTCGCAAATGCCCACATCAAATGCTCTCTCAGGCATCTTATCCATCATAAATTTTAATGAAGATCCACTGGGCATGGCTGGTGTGATACCAAATATCTTATTATTTCTTTCAGCCAGTTCAATAATAGTATGACCAAAAACATCCTGGTATTTTGGGGGTTGTGGAATATCAAATTTCTTTTTCTGTATCTCGCCGGTTACTTTATCAAACAATCCGGGTGCATGCCATTTGGTTTGATCTTTTTCTGCCAGGTCGTACCCTTTCCCTTTCACTGTTTTTATATGTAAAAGTTTCGGACCTGGTATATCTTTCAGATCTTTTAATGTATCTACCAGCTTGGTAATATTATGTCCGTCAATAGGGCCAAAATAACGTAACTGAAGCGCCTCAAACAAATTACTGCTTTGGCTTACCATACCTTTTAAACTTGCCTCCAGTTTACTGGCCATCCCCCTGCTGAATTTTTTTCCCACCGGTAATTTGCCCAATGCTTTCCACACATTATCTCTTAGGTCATTGTAAGTATGAGAAGTGGTAATATCAGTTAAATATTCTTTTAATGCACCTACATTCGGATCAATGCTCATGCAATTATCATTCAGAATAATCAGCACATTGCTTTTTTCTATCCCGGCATGATTCATAGCTTCAAAGGCAAGTCCTGCAGTCAAGGCCCCATCTCCAATAATGGCAATGTGCTGTCTTTCATTTTCTCCTTTATAATGAGAAGCCATTGCCATGCCAAGGGCTGCAGATATAGAAGTAGAAGAATGGCCGACACCAAATGTATCGTATTCGCTTTCGCTACGTTTAGGAAAACCACTCAGGCCGTTGTATTTTCTATTGGTTGAAAAATTATCCCGCCTACCGGTAAGGATCTTATGGCCATAGGCCTGGTGTCCTACATCCCACACCAATTGGTCATCCGGGGTATTAAAGACGTAATGTAATGCCACACTCAATTCAACCACACCAAGACTGGCGCCAAAATGGCCTCCATAAACACTTACTACATCAATAATATACTGACGTAGTTCATCACAAACCTGGTGTAATTGTTCCCTGCTTAGTTTTTTTAAATCATCAGGATTATTGATCTCACTTAATAATTTGCCGGCTTTTATTTCCATTTTTTGTATTTCCGGTGTAAAGTTACTGTTTTTAGCTACTTGTAGCCGGGTTATTAAACAATTTTAAACGAATTAGGTTTATATAAATTATAATTTATCTTAAATATTTCATCATGTTAAGTACCAGGTCTGCATCAGGGCAATTAGCTAAATATTTTTCCCTTTCAGATAAAGTACACACACCCGGATAATCACCCATCATTACTCTCATATCTTTAATGATCTGAAAGTGCAGGTGAGGCGGCCAATTACCGTTTTCATTTACTTCACCAAAATGCCCGATTACCTCTCCCCGGATTACATATGAACCCTCACTTAGCCGGGCTATGTCATTCAAACTTAAATGCCCGTAAAGTGTATGAAAGGTTATCCTGTCCAGTTGATGCAGCAAAATAACAGTAGCTCCATAGTCACCAAAATTATCGTTAAAAGCAAAGCTGTGCACTACACCACCTAAAGGGGCATATACCTTTGTTCCGGCAGGCCCCCATATATCTATTCCAAGGTGTACTGATCTTTCTTCTTCACCTTTAAAAAGTTCACTTCTTTTATAAAGTGTCCTGCTTTCGTTATATCCGCCAATACCATATTTTGAATCCGTGGTTTTTAATTTACTGCTTATGTATTGAGAAAACATATCCGTGTCCGAAATATCAGAAGCCTTTAATTCTGTATTGGCCGATGTGAAATCAAAATGAAACAGTTTTTCTTTATCGGGGTAAAAATCAACAACAGGGTGAAAGTCAGGCCTGCTTTTTTTCAGGGTATTTTCAAGTTCATTAATCATTTATTGAAGGTAGGATTATCTTTAAATTAAATGTCAATCATAAAAAAAAGTCCCCCCGCAGGGCGGGAGGACTATATAACTAAGTATTAGTTAGTCTTATTGAATTACCACTCTACACATGGTTATACGGACACCATTCACATCCATAATTTCAACCCAGTACAAACCTTTTCCAAATTTCCTCAGATCAACATCCATTCTGTCGTAAGGTCTTCCTATAATGTAAGATTGAGTTAACACCCTGTCACCTTTGGCATCAAAAACAGATATTCCTCTTGGCAACACATTGTTTGGTGCACTGTAATATCTAACCTGGAACTTACCAGGGCTTGGATTAGGATAGATGAAACACTTACCGCTTACAGAATCTGTAATATCTAGTTTGTTGGAAAGATTGGTACATCCGTTAACATCTGTAACCCTTAACTGGTAACTACCCATTCCATCAACATCAATGGTCATAGAACCAGTACCCACACCTGATATAATACCAGTGCTTGTACTTGTTACTGCAACTCCATCTCTTAGCCATACGTAACCACCATTTGGATTGGCAGCATTAGGACTAACAGTTGAATTCAGGATGGTCCTCATACCTGGCAACAGTTTAGTAGGATTAGCACTAATTACTATTGTTGGTAAAGGATAAACTGTAAGTATCCTGAAGAATGATGTTATACCAGGACAAGGTGCAGCTCCTGTAATATTGCAGCGGTAGATATAACCACTCATTGTCACCGGAGGGGCAGTAATGGTTAATGTTGCTGTAGTAGCACCACTGTAAACACCAGTATTGGTAACGTTACCATAGGTATTTCCACCATCAGTACTAACCTGCCATTGGTAGGTATAAGGACCAGTACCACTTACTGCTACTGAGAAAGTAGCAACTTTATCAGTACAGATAGCCTGTGGAGCAGGTTGAGTAGTTATTGTGAGCGGTTGATTAACTGTTACAACAACATTCCTTGCAGGTGATGTACACTGAGCTACATTGGCGGCAGATAAACTAACACTACCATTAAAATTACGCGGATTAAATGTTGGAGCACCCGGCGCCGCAACACCACCGTAGCCAACGTTGCCACCAGTGATAATTGAACATCCTCCATCTGTATAGGTTACTATACCAGCTCCGTTTGTATACGCAATATTTGCAGCATTAGCAGCGGTTAACCCTTCGATAGCAATACCATAAGTAGTGTTCGCAGGAATAGAAAGTGTTAAGCCAGATAAAAGTGTATGAACAGCACCAGCAGTAGAAACACTGGCACCTGCTCCAAACTGGATCCATCCGTTGGCTGCATTTATTGCGCCAGGGAGACCAGCTATCGGAGTCAATTTATAAAATATCCTGGCATTCATTGGACCAGTATTCAGACATCTGCTTGAAATGGAATTAAAATTGTAAGCAGTTCCATTATTATTTTGAATGTTAAATGTAACTAATGCCTGTCCGTTACCACCTGCAGTTGGTGAAGCAGGATTTGCAGGAGGAGGTGACAAACTCTTAACTCTTGCCTGGTATGTATAAACACCACTTGGAGTTGGTCTTGTCCAAACTGAATCTACTTCTGTACCTGCCACATATGCTGTAGTTGCAGCAGCATCAGAGAATAATCCGGTTATAGGAGTCCATACGGCTGGGGTAGCTGGTACTCCAATTATATAATCTATCTCCAGTGACCAGCTATTAAATACACCGCCATCAGGAGCACCTGCATCATACAAGCCTACTGACCAAACACCATTAGGTGTTGAATACAAACTATTCCACAGGTTAGATGTTGGAACATAACCTGTAGGACCACCAGGCCATGTAAAGCCTAATGCATTAAATGTAGCGCCTGCAAGATCTGCCCTGTATGTACCTGTATAAGGTGCTGTAAGTGGCGCAGTACCAGCAGAGCTGATAGTCGTATTGGTAAAATTAGCACCTGCAGGGTTAGCGAAGTTTGCTAAAGCACAAAGGTTAATAATTTGTCCATTTGGAGCTTTCAATGCAATTACAAGGTCGCTCACATAAGCATGGGTAATATTGAACCTGGCTCTTACATTGGCAACAGTTGCACCTGCAGGGATACCTGAAGCTGTAATATTAGAAACAACAGCAGGGTATGAAGTTGGAACCGGTGGAATTGTCGGCCCGTCAGGTATTGTAATGTTTACAGCGCCTGATGCAAATGAAGCTGTGAATGTTTGTGAAGAAGAACTCTTCAGTTTTACAGCCGGATCACCCAAACACATAGTAACAGATGCTGGTACTACAGTTGGTGCAGGTGGTGTATAGTTTACTATCACCGATGCTGTATTAGAGCAACCTGTTCCTGTAGCTGTACCGGTAACAGTATATACAGTCAATGCTGTAGGAGCTGCATAAACTGTAGCCAGGTTAGTACCTGTATAAGGAGTTATAGCAGTTGCATTGGTATATAATCCTGTAACAGGGCTCCAAACATAAGTGTTAGCGCCACTAGCTGTTAAGGCTGTACCATTGATACCGGCAACACCGCCACATACAGGGCCTGTTGGAGATACGGTAACAGTTGGTAATGCATTAACTGTTAAAAGAGCTCCGTTTGAAACGTTTGTTGGAGGATTGAATGGAGCACATGAACCACCCAGTCTGCAACGGTAATAATAACCATTCAAAGCTACTGAAGAAGGGCTAACAGTTAATGTAGCTGTGTTAACACCTGCATAAGGATTACCATTGGCCAGGTCAACATAAGGGCCACCGGCACCTGCAGTACTTACCTGCCATTGGTAGGTAAGGCCAGTACCTGTACCACCAACTGTAAATGTTGCTGGTAAACCTGAACAAACAGTTGTGTTTGCAGGTTGTGCAGTTACAACCGGACGCTGATTTACTGTAAGCGTTATTGAAGCTTGTCTTATACAACCGGAACCATTATTATGAGTAACAGTATAAGTTGTAGTAGTTGCAGGAGATGCTGCAACAGGGTTAATTGTTGTAGAATTTAAACCGGTAGCAGGTGTCCATAAGAAAGTACCTCCTACAATTGGTCCACCCGGAACTGAGAATGTAATATCCCATCCACCGTTAATTGAACCCTGATCGCCACCCACATCATCCACAACAAATAATTTCCATGTACCATTTACATCAGCAACTGATCCAAACATTGTTAATGCAGGATTTGTTTGTGATATAGCACCAGGACCAGGAGCTACCCATGTATCCGGAGCATCCGGATTTGTTGGTTTATAAGTACCTGTTGGATTTGCTGCACCAGCATTTAAAGCCTGGCCTGCATCACTGAAAGTATAAGTAGCATTCGGAACTGCTACAGTACCTCCGATATCAGACATCAATACCACATTCACTCCCGTAGGGCTTTGTAATAAGATATCAATATCATTACCCCACGTATGATTTATACCAACCAGTCTTACAGTTGCAACACTAACACCTGTAACAGGCATACCTGCAACAACAATGTTAGAAGGATAAGGAGTACCAGTACCAACTGAAGGAATTGTGATAACAGCAGGGTTTGCAAAGTTTGTAAACGTAGGCCCTACTACTGCAGTTAACAAGGCAGGATCGCCCTGGCATAGTGTAGTACCTACATCTGATGTAATAATTATTGCTGATGAAGCGATAAATGTTACGGTAGCTGTTGCTGAATTTACTGCAGCACAACCTGTAACCTGAATAACAGCACGATAATATGTTGTTTGTGTTAAATTATTAAACGTAAGGGTTGTTGTTGTATTGGCAATAGGTGTATAAGGGCCTGCAAGAACTGTTGCAGATTCCCAACGAACGATATTACCGGTGTGGCCGGATAAAGTTAATGTACCTGTATTGGTAACACCGCAAACAGACGTGTTCAACGGCGTTATTGTTCCACCAATTGAAGCCGCAACTACTGATAACAAAGCTGGGTTTGTTGAAATACCAAGCGGACAAGTAGGAGTTGTTGTAAAGCAACGATAATAATTACCATTCAATCCAATTGCTGCCGGATTAATAGTTAATGTATTAGTTGCAACACCACTATATGGAGCCACATTAGTTAAGTTTACCCATGGGCCACCAGCACCTGTAGTGCTTACCTGCCACAGATAAGTAATTGGATCAGCCGATGTAGCTGTAATGTTGAATGTAGCAAGAGTATTAACACAAACCTGGGTACTTGTTGATTGTGTACCTATAGTAGGGCAACCAGCCAATATTGGTGTGATTGGAGTAGTTACAGATGCACAATTAAATAACTTAGGTGTTGCAGAGTTATCATATAAACAAGCCGGCATAACCACATTACCTGGGAAAGAACCGGGTCCTACTGTTACTGTAAACTGATAAATAACAGAAGACGTTGCAGCCTGGTTTATCGGCCAGGTAATTACTCTTGTAGCACCATTATATACACCACCATTTGTCGCACTAACAAAGGTAACATTAAGTGGCACGGTTGATTGTAAAGAGTAACCAGCTATAGCTACACCGCTACAAGTAGTAACAGTATTTGTATAAGTCAGGTTTTGACCATCTGGTATAGTTGGTGCACTGGCAGTTATACCTACATAAGACTTAGGTGTAAAGTCAGGAATCTGGTCACTTGCACTGTTTGGAGATCCCTGTGATGCAAAGAAACCCATACCTCTTTTAGCAAAAGCTCTCCAGATAGCACATGAATAAGTTCCGCCATACAATAAAGTATCAGCCTTTAACCATCCATCTCTATGATCAATAAAACCTGAACCGCATGGCGCTAATTTCATAGCCTGTATTGCAATTCTGTACGCCACGTGATTACCTGCAGTGCTGGTACCATTAAAATAAATATCCGGTGCGACAGTGCCCGATTGCTGGATAATTGCCCAGGTAGCTTCCCATGCAGCTGCACACCAGAATTCGCCTCTATCATGCACAGCAGCTGGTAATACGGCCTGGTAAACTTTATTATTAATAGCCATATCGGTACTGTAACGTTGGCTACGAATACCTATACCGGTAGTTGCCTGGCCCAAAGCATAGGTGCCAATACCTCTTCCGATCAAACCGGAGTTTGTGTTTGAGGTAGCCCATAGCTGAGTAAGCATTAAGGCGATATAATCACTGATACCTTCTCCCTGGTGCTCACCGTTGCTTACACAGTTAACATTAAGGGGGCCACCAAACAAACGGTTACTTACACCATGACCAAATTCATGGGCAATAATCCCGTTATCAACATCTCCATCCCTTCTAACCGCGGTCTGTGTCCATATATACATCTGCATCCTTGGATTACCACCATCAGCCGGAGTAGAAAAGTTTGCGTTATTTGTACCTCCTGCATCCTGGGCTTCGGCAAATACATGGTCATTACCATTACCGCCTCTGCCTAAATTGTTAGACTGGAAATTACCACCCGGTTCATCAAAACCATAAGCATACAAAACGTCGTGTATTATATTATTATAGTAAAACAAGTTGGTAACATTAAATTTCTGGTTATCGGTATTTGTAACAGGATCCAGATTATAATCAGGTGCATTACCATACACAAACGTCAGGGTTGGTAACGGCGTGGTAGAAGTAGACGCACGTACCGCATCAGGCGTATTGGTATTTGGAATATCAAAATAAGCCCAGTTATTATTACCGCGGGTGTAATTATAATCGGTAGCAACTGCATCACTATGCCAGTTTAATGTAACAGCATTTGCGCTGGCAGCAGTCCATGGGTTATTTACCACAGTACTGTTACCCGGGGCAGTGCCAGGGAAAGTACCCGGCATAAATGTAGGCGCCTCGTAAGGCAATGGAACAACCCTGTAAGAAGCATTAGCTACTGTTGTTGGGCCAAGCGGCTTTTCAGCAGGCTGTTTAACTTCAGGTTTTAAATTTGCAAGGGTTTTAAAATCAAAAAGAAAATTAGTTTTAGCTAATTCAGTATTGTGATTATGGTTTATCCCAAACTGGTAAATGTGATTGGGATCATCCCAGTTACAAGACACAGTTAAATTGTCGGTACCAATTATACGGTTGTTGGTAGCATCCACACGAAGCATCCAGTAGTCGGATGTTGTAGTTGGAATAAAATAAACCTGCCAGGCCAACCTGTAAGAGCCATCTTCCATAGCAGACCACATTAATTGAGTTGTAATGTTCTCCCGGGAAACTCCCAGTTTACCAAACTCAACTCTACGGCCATTGTCTGTAGTGTTTATAGCTACTATGTTTCCAGAAGCAGTAAACCCTTTGTTTCTTAATGCAGATAGAACAGCACTCTCTGCTGATACACCTGGAATTCCTGAAACAACATTTACTTTTTTGTCAAATTCAGCAATCCTTCCGCCGGAAGCAACTGCAAGTTTGTTGTCTTTAAATGCCAGTACATGTATCTGGTTATATACAGGTATATCCCTGTAGGTTTGCTGCAGGTAAACATACCTTACTCCAATCGTCTTATCTACATAAGACGTTGAAACCACCAGGTTGTTCAGGTCATCGGCACTTAAGCCAATGGCTGCCCTGTTTGCACTTACTAATTGCAGTGCGGCATTTTTTTCAGCATCGTTCGTTTGTGCCGTACTGACGAAAGCACAAAAAAACGAGATAATTAAAAGGAGAGTTTTTCTCATAATTATGGTTGTTTTAGATTTGTAGTTCATAAAAAATATATTAATGATGTTATAGCAGTAAAAACATTTAAGAAAGAAAGAATGAGTGGAGATTTTTTCTTTGAGAAGTTAAAACAGTAAGTATGTAAAGTTGTAAAAAAATATACCATAAGCATTTGTTGTTGTTAGCAGTTCCTGTTTTAACGATCAGATACAGGAGTTTTGAATATCCATTAAAAAATAAAAGTAGGCTTTTTTTCAATTAAAAAATAACCTTGTCGAGGTTTTTTTATTAAAACCAAAAAAATAAATAATCTAAAGCCTTTTAATTGCCTGATCATGGCTCTTGATTATAAACAAATCAGCAGGTTTGTTTAACAAAACCCACAGGGTCATTTAAGTGTAAATTTTCAGAAGGAAGGGTTGTAATTCAACGGATAGTGAGCAATAAGGATTGACTTAACACCGTAAATATAGGCACCATTATTTTATAAATCAAGGTATTTTTTTCGGGGGCCATTTTAAAGCACCACATTCACCATTTTACCCTTAACAAAAATGACCTTTTTAGGCGGTTTCCCGTCCAGCCATTTTTGGATGACCTCATTAGCCAGCACTATCTTCTCCACTTCCTCCGGCCCGGCATCCAGGGATATATTAATATTAGTACGAAGTTTACCATTAACTGAAATGGGGTATTCCTTTGAAGTTTCTACCAAATACCTGCCATCAAAAACAGGATAAGTAGCATCCAGGACAGAAGCCCCCTCTAAATCTCCCCCCGTGGGGGAGACTTGTAAAGAGTTCAATTGTTGATAGAGCTCTTCACTTATATGCGGTGCATAAGGCGCTAGTAATATCAACAGCTTTTCTAAAATTTCTTTCTTATGGCATTTGATATCGGCAAGGTCATTTACACAGATCATAAATGTACTTACGGCTGTATTGAAAGAAAAACGTTCGGTATCTTCTTCAATTTTTTTGATGGTGCGGTGAAGTATTTTTAATTCAGCATCATTTGCTTTCTCTTCATTCCAGATTTTTCTTTTTATATCATCGAAGAATAACCTCCACAATTTTCTTAAAAAACGATGCACACCCTCAATACCCTTGGTATCCCAGGGTTTGCTGGCTTCTACCGGGCCGAGGAACATTTCATACATTCTAAAAGTATCCGCTCCATATTTTTCACATAAATCAGTTGGGTCAACAGTATTGTATTTTGACTTGGACATTTTCTCCGTTTCAACACCACAGATGTATTTACCATCTTCCAAAATAAATTCTGCATTGGCATATTCACCATTTTTCCAATCCGTTTTAAACTTATCAATATTCAACTCTAATCCATTAACAATGTTTACGTCAACATGGCTCTCTACAATTTTTGCATCCAAAATTATTATGTCAGGGAGATCGCTCTTTTTGATGGCATTCTTTATCAAAGAAAATATTTCATCATTCTCCTTGAGCCTGTTTTTTTCTATATTTTCTTCAAGACTTTTATAATATCCTGTAGAAATAAACAATGATGGGGCATTATAATTTACTAGAGGCCAGTTACTGTCTTTTGAAAATAGCTCAACTACTTTATACACAAACCTACTACTCCCCTGTATCATCCCCTGGTTCAGCAACTTCTTATACGGCTCATCAAAACCGATCATTCCCAGATCGTACATCACTTTCGTCCACATACGGCTGTATAATAAATGACCAACCGCGTGTTCGGTGCCACCTATATATAGGTCAACCTGGTTCCAGTAATCACTTACTTTACGGTCGCAAAAGGTTTTGTCGTTATGCGGATCCATGTAGCGTAAAAAATACCAGCTGCTGCCTGCATAGCCGGGCATGGTGCTGGTTTCACGTCTGACCTCACCCCCGACCCCTCTCCAAGGGAGAGGGGGGTTAGACCCTTCCGTTTCTGAAACAGTTTCTTTATTCAGGAGTGCCTGTTCAATATCTTTTAAAACAGCTTTTGACGAATTATTTACTGCATCATTGGTAAACCTGATCATTGTAAAACCTTGTTCTGCCAACCATTGCTCTCTTGCTTTATCAAAAGCGGCCTGTTCGGCTTCATTGTGATAGCCGCCATCTATTTCTATGATCAGTTTTTTTTCTAAACAAACAAAGTCGGGAATATAACCGGCAATGGGATGCTGCCGACGAAATTTGAATCCGGCAATATTTCTATTCCTGATCTCCTGCCAGATAATATCTTCTGCTGCTGTTGCATCTTTTCTGTTTTGCTTTGCAAACTGCAAAGTCTTTTTCCATTCTTCTGCAGTACTATTAATGTAACCATAAGGAGCAGGGTCTTTCGCTCCCCTCTCCTTCGGAGAGGGGTTGGGGGTGAGGTCAACCCAATCAGTTAAATTTGCCAATGGCCCTTCTCCATTTGGGCCAGGCCCGTATTTATCTACATGCGGTAATTCAAGTGGCAGGTCTTTTTCATCAAGCGGTATCGCCACTTCGTTTTTCCAAACAATGGGGAATGGTTCGCCCCAATAGCGCTGGCGGCTGAAGCCTGCATCCCTCATACGGTAATTAACTTTTCGCTTTCCAATACCAAGCGCTTCTATTTTATTTACCGCTACTCCAATGGCATCTTTCATCAGCAATCCATTTAAGAATCCTGAATTTTCAAGAACAGCTTCTTTTGTTGGGTTTGCTTCTTCGCCATTATAATGGCTGCCTATAATATTGGTGATAGGAATTTTGAAATGTTTTGCAAAAGCAAAATCCCTTTGATCACCGCAAGGCACAGCCATAATGGCGCCGGTACCATAACCTGCCAGCACGTACTCTGCAATCCAGATGGGAATCTCTCTTTTGTCAAAAGGATTAATGGCATAGGCACCGGTAAAGCAACCGGTAATTGTTTTTGCCTCAGCCAAACGTTCTCTTTCGCTGCGGCTTTTTACATAGCTTAAATATTTTTCTATCTCTTCTTTTTGAGCAGCAGATGTTATTTGAGAAACTATCTCATGCTCAGGGGCCACAACCATAAAGTCGGCACCAAAAATAGTATCGGGCCTTGTAGTATAAACTTTCAACTTTAAGGCGCTGCTCCCCTCTCCTGAAGGAGAGGGGTTGGGGGTGAGGTCAAAATCTATCTCCGCTCCCTCGCTCTTCCCAATCCAGTTGCGCTGCATTTCTTTCATGGATTCGCTGAAGTCAACTTTTTCCAATCCATCCAGCAAACGATCGGCATAAGCAGTTATGCGTAAGAACCATTGCCGCATTTTCTTTTTCTCAACCGGGTAGCCTCCTCTTTCACTTACTCCGTTCACCACTTCATCATTTGCTAAAACAGTTCCCAGTGCTTCACACCAATTCACTTCTCCATAGGCAGAAAATGCAAGGCGGCGTTTCATTAAAATGTCGGCCTGCTCTTTTTTTGAAAAAGCATTCCATTGTTGGGCTGTAAAATCTTTAGCACCTTGTGTTGCATATTTTTTTATGAGGTCATCAATTGGCCTTGCCTTTTGTTGTGTATTGCAGAAATAACTGTTGAACAGTTTAAGAAATAACCATTGCGTCCATTTATAAAACTCCGGATCGCTGGTTTTTACTTCTCTGTCCCAGTCATAACAAAAACCAATTTTATCCAGCTGCGATTTGAACGTGGCAATATTTTTTTCGGTAGTGGTTGCCGGGTGCTGGCCTGTCTCCAAAGCATATTGTTCGGCAGGTAAACCAAAACTATCAAAGCCCATAGGGTGCAAAACATTAAATCCCTTTAACCTTTTGTAACGGCTGTAAATATCGCTGGCTATATATCCCAGCGGATGCCCCACATGCAGGCCTGCGCCGCTCGGGTAAGGAAACATATCCAGTACATAGTACTTTGGCCTGGCAGAATCATTACTTACTGCATAAGCTTTAGCGTCTTTCCATTTCTTTTGCCAGTCCTGTTCAATCTTTTTAAAATCGTATTCCATTATTTATTTAATATTGTCGATTTATATTGACTATTTTTTACCCTGCTGTCTCCACGGCTTTACTCAATCTTTCCGTAAAATGTGAATGAAAAGTTATTTAATCTCCATTCACACAACAACACATCCATTTATAAAAATAAATCAGGCAGGCAATCGTTTTGAAGAGAGCAAAAATACGGCAAAGCAGGTAAAAACCTTTATTTTTGCGGCTCATGAAAAACCAGGATCTTACTAACTCCAAATAAATTAAAATATGGCCCAGTTCGGAAAAGCAAGCAGCAAAAGAGGTAAACCAACTTATGCATACGCCATCATTGGTGTTTCGCTGGTATTATTTTTATTTGGCATTGTTGGCTGGTTCTTTTTAAATCTTCGTAAAACGGGTGATTATGTAAAGGAAAGTATACAGGTTCATGCCTGGCTTAACCCCAACGCTCCTAAAAAAAATATCGACAGCCTTAAAAACTATATTATCGCTTACCCTTTTTCAAAAGGAGTAGAACATGTTACCAAAGAGATGGCCATTGAAAAGTGGAACAGGGATAATGATACCACCTGGAAAAAATTCCTTGACGAAAATCCGCTTCCGGAAAGTGTTGATTTTTATGTGAAGGCAAACTATGTACACAAGGACAGCCTTGATGCACTTTCCATTGACCTTTTGAACCGTTTTCCCGGGCTGATCAAAGAATTCCAGTTCCCCACAGAAACCATCAGCCAGGTAAGTAAGTTTGTAAAAACGGCAGCTTACATATTTTTAATAGCGGCCATCATATTAACCGTGCTGGTCGTTTTTTCAATTGACAATACCATCCGTTTAGCCATGTACAGCAACCGGTTTTTAATAAAGACCATGCAGATGGTTGGTGCAACCCGGGGATTTATTGCCCGGCCTATTAATATAAGGGCCATCATTAATGGGTTTGTAGCTTCAATAATTGCCATTATCGCTATCTGGTTTACCATATTGCTGATCGAATCTCTGGCGCCAAGTTTTAAAGTTCTGCATGACAATGGGAGTATGATACTTTTATTTTTGGTCATTATTCTTTTAGGTATCAGCATCACCCTTATAAGTACGCACCGCTCGGTAATTAAATACCTGCGGATGAAATTGGATGATTTATATTAATTTGCAGCTTCAATTATAAATTCATGAGCAAAGAAAAAAAACAAGTTCAGGCAGGCAATACTGCTAATCCTTTATTTGGAAAAGAAAATTATATGTGGATGCTTATTGGCCTGGGCGTATTGGCACTGGGTTTCTTTTTAATGTCAGGCGGTAAAAGTGCCGACCCGAAAGTTTTTAACGACAATGAAGTGTACAGCACCACCCGCATCACCATTGCACCACTATTGCTCATTGTTGGTTTTGTTATTGAGATCTTTGCGATCATGAAAAAATCAAAATCCAATTAAGAATTATAAATTAACGATTAAGAATTAACAGCGGAGATTATACCTTCGCTTTTTTATTTTTAAACCCAGGTAAATGAATACCATTCAAAGCATCATTATTGCCATCGTGGAAGGGTTGACGGAATTTTTACCCATTTCTTCCACCGGCCACATGATCATCACAGAAAAACTGCTGAACCTTACAGAAAATGATTTTAGTAAAGTTTTTACGGTAGCCATTCAACTGGGCGCCATTTTAGCCGTGGTGGTTTTATACTGGAAAAAATTTACTGATTTTAAAAACTGGCAGTTTTATGCAAAACTTGCCGCTGCTGTGGTGCCTGCTCTGATATTAGGATTTCTTTTTTCAAAAAAAATTGATGCATTGCTTGAGAGTTCCCTTACCATTGCCATTTCCATGCTGGCCGGTGGTATCATCCTTATTTTCATTGATAATGTTTTTAAAGAGCATACCATCCATTCAGAAAAAGATATTTCATTTTCGAAATCCATTTTAATTGGTGTTTGGCAATGCCTGGCCATGATACCGGGTGTAAGCCGCAGCGCTGCATCCATCATTGGGGGTATGCAGCAAAAATTAACCAGGAATGCTGCTGCTGAATTTTCCTTCTTCCTTGCCGTGCCCACTATGCTGGCAGCCACAGGCTATAAACTATTAAAGTATTATAAAGACTATGGCGGTTTTTCATCCAACGAAATAAAACAACTGGCCATTGGCAACGTGGTAGCTTTTATTGTTGCTTTGCTTGCCATTAAATTCTTCATTGGCTTTTTAAAGAAACATGGCTTTAAAGTTTGGGGCTATTACAGGATTGTTGTGGGTATTATATTGCTTATATTGATCTTCACAGGATATATCAGCCGGTAAAAATACCCAGCTCCGGGTATTTTATTGCCGAGGATTTGTTATTATCTATGTGGTCAAATCAACGATTATGAAAGCACTAAAATTCCTGTTATTCATTTCACTATTTGCTGCAGGCTTAACCGGTTGCCAGCAATATGGCAAGGAATATAAGCTAGATAAAAAACACAATGTATATTATAAAGGCGATGGAGTAGATGAGGCACTTGTAAAAAAATTAGCCAACTATCTTAAAGAACAGGAATATTTCCAGGATAGTATTGAATCTACTGTACAGCTTATCAAAATCAAAGATACTTTTAACCTGAATTTTGTGGTAGATGCGGCCAAACTAACAGAGGGTACTGAAAATAATTTTTTATTGTTTGGAGCTTTTATTTCCGAAAAGGTTTTTGATAAAGCACCGGTAACGATTCATCTGACAAATAACCGGCTGGAAACATTCAGGAACCTGGGTTATGCCAAACCCATTACTGATTCTGCTAAATAAGCCATTACTAACTGCTCATATATTCATTCGCAAACCCCTGCAACAAGAGCAGGGGTTGTTTTTTGCAGCTATTACAACGATATTTACTATTTTCAGGTAACTTAAAAAAACTACCATGCAAACAGCTTCCAGGAAAGTTATCAATGGATGGGCAATGTTCGACTGGGCCAACTCAGTTTATAACCTGGTTATTACTTCAACTATTTTTCCTGCATATTACGAAGCGATGACTGCCGAACGGACAACATCTGATGGTGTATCGTACGTTCATTTCATGGGCAGGGAGTTTGTAAACACTTCATTATATAATTATGCCCTTGGGTTTGCATTATTAATAGTGGCGTTGATATTGCCCCTGCTTACTTCTATTGCAGATTACAGGGGTAATAAAAAACAATTTATGGCTTTCTTTTTTACGTTGGGAAGTATAGCCTGCGCCGCCCTGTACTTCTTTAAGGACCTGCATACACTTTGGATCGGCATAGGTTGTATGATATTAGCCTGCATTTGTTTTTGGAGCAGTTATGTATTCAGTAATTCCTTTCTCCCGGAAATTGCAGCACCGGAAGACAGGGACAGGGTGAGTGCCAGGGGCTTTGCTTATGGCTATGTGGGCAGCGTGATACTCCAGGTTATTTGTTTTGTGTTTGTAATGAAGTATGCCTGGTTTGGCATAACCGAGGGAGAAGGTTCACGTATTTCTTTTTTACTGGTAGGTGTATGGTGGATTGTGTTTGGGTATTTTTCGCTGTTCAGGTTACCTAAACCAATTGCAGCCGGTAATACCGCTTCTCAAAATAATATTATTACCGATGGTTATAAAGAGTTGATCAAAGTATGGAAGCAATTGAAACAAATGCCCGTTATTAAAAGATTTTTAGGTGCATTTTTCTTTTACAACATGGGGGTACAAACAGTTATGCTTGCGGCTACACTTTACGGAAAAAGCGAGCTGGAAATTCCGGTTGCAAATCTCATCATTGCCATTTTACTTATACAGCTGGTAGCAATACCCGGAGCTTATTTGATCAGTAAATTATCAGGGCGCATTGGTAATTTTAAAGCTTTAATGATTGTAATTTTCGTTTGGGTATTAATTTGCATAGCCGCTTATTTCGTACCTAAACATGCCATTGTGCAGTTTTACATTTTGGGCGCCTGTGTTGGGTTCGTGATGGGTGGCATACAGTCCTTAAGCAGAAGCACCTACAGTAAACTAATGCCTGAAACAAAAGACACGGCTTCTTTTTTTAGTTTTTATGATGTTACAGAAAAAGTAGCCGTGGTTATAGGCATGTTCAGTTTTGGTTACATTACTGAATTAACAGGATCTCAAAGGGGCTCTGTACTGGCATTGGGAAGTTTCTTTATTATTGGTTTACTGATCTTATTTACAGCATTAAAAAAACAACAGGAAGAACAAGCATGAAATTATATACCATCAACACCGGTTATTTTAAATTAGATGGCGGCGCCATGTTTGGCGTGGTTCCCAAAAGTATCTGGAACAAGCTAAACCCTGCTGATGAAAACAATATGTGCAGTTGGGCCCTTCGCTGTTTACTGATAGAAGATGAAGGAAAATTAATTCTGGTAGATAATGGCATGGGTGATAAACAGGATGCAAAATTCTTTGGCCATTATTATTTACATGGAGATGACACTTTAGATAAATCGCTTGCCAATCATGGTTTTATCAAAGATGATATAACCGATGTTTTTTTAACACACATGCACTTTGACCATTGTGGTGGAAGTATTAAGAGAGATGGAGATAAACTTATTCCCGCTTTTAAAAATGCCACTTACTGGAGCAATGAAAGGCACTGGAAATGGGCAACAGAACCCAATGCAAGGGAGAAAGCCAGTTTTTTAAAAGAAAATATTTTACCTATACAGGAAAGCGGGCAATTGAAATTCTTAGATGTGAGTCATGAATCGTCAGGCGTGAATTTAGACTCAGCAAATAAAAATACTATTCCTACTCACGACTCACAACTCACGACTGACCTTTCTTTTTATACGGTAAACGGCCACACTGATGCTATGATGTTGCCTAAAATAAATTACAAAGGAAAAACAATTGTGTACATGGCTGACCTGCTACCTTCAGTTGCACATATTCCTTTGCCTTATGTAATGGCTTATGATATGTTTCCGCTTACTACACTGAATGAAAAAAAATATTTTCTTACTGAAGCCCGGCTAAACGATTATGTATTATTTTTTGAGCATGATCCGAAAAATGAATGCTGTAACCTGCAGATGACAGAAAAGGGGATAAGAGAGAAAGATGTTTTTAAATTAAGTGACTTATAAGATCACCTGATCCCGGTAAAAGCAGTTAAAGGGTAGCGCAGGTTTTTATACGACATCATATCTACTTTAATGCTTCCCACTGCAATCGGGCTTTCGGCCCTTAATAATAAATGATTGGCATCATCGCTAAGCCAGGCAGTCATTTTTTCCCCTCCCTCAAAAATCGTTCCTTTAATTAACAGCGGCCTTATTTTAATGGCATTAAACCTGCCATACCGTGTTTTAATTTTTTCTTTTCCTAGATAGCGGATATACAGATGAAACACCTCATCATCAAGAAACATATCAAAAGGTATTTTATCGCCTATTTTGTATTTATCAAAATTTATATTCCTTGCACAATAAACCATGCTAACCACATCCTGCATACAATCTGTTATTTTAATAACTCCATTGGTACTAACTGCAATATTGGCATTTTGGTTAAAGGTTACGTTATTATATTTTTTGTAGCCCCCTTCATCAATATTGCGTACAAATTTCAAAGGCAGTAAAGTAGTAGTGTCCACATAACTTTCATAGCGATCCCTTACTTTAAAAAAATTATCGAAAGCAGGATAGGTTTTACCGTCTCCGATAAAATGATAAACCGGTTTCCCGTTAAACCGTTCCAGCGTGGTTGTAAAAACAGCTTCGCCGGCGCCAATATACATACCCAATGTGCTGTAAAAAACTTTCATCCTTACTTCTTCATCAGGTTTAAAAGCTGTGTTTTTTAACCCGCAAAGTTCATCATAGCCCGATCTAAAACTCAGGCAGCATAGCCCTGTAACCAATAAAATCATTTTAGCGTTCCTGATCATTTCTCTTTCTTTATTTTAATTCCTAAAATTAATAAACTGCCGATAAGGGCAGGTATGAAAAGGTTTACAAACCAGATCCCGAATGTTACTGTTAATATCCCGATGGTATTAATATTGTTACCGTATGAAAATAAAGTTTTGGCAATAGTGCCCCTTATCCCCAGTTCAGCAATGGCAAATGACGGAATGATAGCCAATATCCAGAACATTACGCTCACTAACCAAAATCCCGGCCAAAAATTATTCTCAACCTGCAGCAACTGCAGCATAAAGATGTATTGTAAAACGAAAACAATGTACCTGAAGAAGGATAAAGAAAGTAACCTTAACAAAATTTTCGCATCAAATGTTTCCAATACGTTAATGTATTTAGAAAATCTATTGGCGTAAGGTAGTTTTTCTATCAGCCTGATCAGCCAGCTCAGCCTGAAAAAGAAAAATAAAAAAACAATAGTTCCAAAAATACTGCCGTACAAAAATATACGCAGCCAAAAAACAGATATTCCCATTAAACTACCCGAAGCATCCATAGTAAAAAGCAGGTAGGTTAAGCCAAGGCATCCCATCAGCATGGTTATTATTAATTGTGCCATACCCCCTGCAATGGAAACAGATATTGCTTTAATGCGGTTACCTTCCTTTACAAAAAGTATCCTGCCACCGTATTCTCCTATGCGGTTCGGGGTATTCAAAGACAGCGTTACGCCACATAAAACAGATTTAAAAGCCTTACTGAAAGACAAGGGTTGAATTGTTTTCATCAATAATTGCCATTTCCTGGCTTCTATTCCCCAGTTTACAAATACCAGTATGATGACCAGCCAGAACTTCCAGGCATCCCTGCCAAAAGGCATTGCTTTAATCAGCGCAATGGAAGTATCAATATCGGGTTGGTTCTTTACCTGCTGGTATAATGAATAGAATAACCAGGCTGCCAGTAAGGGGCCAACAAACCACTTGAGGAATATTTTGATACTTTTGTTCAATACACAATGTTACTCAATTATTACTAAGTACTACATAGCTGCTGAGCGAAGTAGTAAGATTAAAAAAAATAACGTCTTGCAAAACAAAACAAGTATAATATTAGGTATTGATCCGGGCACTATTATTATGGGCTATGGATTGGTAAAGGTACAGGGTAATAAAATTTCGTTACTGGAAATGGGGGTGTTACAACCCGGAAAAGTAAAAGACAGTTACAAAAAATTACAGCTCATTTTTAACACTGTTAGCGGCCTCATTACAAAATATCAGCCCGATACTTTTGCCATTGAAGCGCCTTTTTTTGGTAAAAATGTACAAAGCATGCTTAAACTTGGCAGGGCACAGGGTGTAGCCATTGCGGCTGCTATGAGGCATGGACTTGAAGTAACAGAATACTCTCCAAAAAAAGTAAAGCAGTCAATAACCGGAAATGGAAATGCAGCAAAAGAACAGGTGATGAAAATGCTTCAACAGATTTTAACTTTTAAAGAAGACCCGAAACACTATGATGCCACCGATGCACTGGCAGTAGCTGTTTGTCATCATTTTCAGCAAAAAACCAATTTACCCGGAAAGGCAGATAAGGTAAATGGATGGAAAGATTTTATTGCAAAGAACCCGGGTAAAATTAAAAAGTAATACGGAGGAAAATCATAATGTTTTGCTTAACCTGCATTTAACAAAAGTTAACAGCACTCTCATTAATTTCATAAACTCATACAAGGCTTAATAGTAATGGTGATACGGTCAAAAACATTGCGGTTGGTAATATTAACAAGTACAGTACTGATTACCATAATCATTGCCATCCAGCTTATCTGGTTGCAGAAAGTGTATTTGTACGAAGAAAAGCAGTTTAACATCAATGTATCAAAAAGTATACGTGGCCTTTATTCTGATATGCAACTGGTTAATGATGTGTCTGACAACGTGCAAAAAAAAATTGATAACCCAAATCCCGACACCTATATTTTTAAGATTGATTGCAGCCCCAATCTCGACAGCCTATGGTTAAATTTAAAAGCTGAGTTTACCGATTTTGATGTGTATACCGATTGCAGGGCCGGTATTTACAGTACAGAACAAAATAAATATGTGGAGGAACAATATATTGATCTGCCGGATGCATATCATGCCGCCAGTAAAGAAAGCAACCTGCCATTAATTAAAAAAGATTATTCTTATATCCTTTTGTTTTTCCCACATCGTGGACAGTATATTATCAAGCAGATGATATTCTGGATAGCTTCAAGCGGATTATTACTGCTGGTATTGATCGGCTTTGGCGCCAGTATTTTTTACCTGTACCGGCAAAAATTTTTTAACGAGACCCAAAAAGACTTTGTAAATAATTTTACCCATGAATTTAAGACCCCGCTGGCAGTTATTAAAATTGCTGCAGAAGTTTTACAACAAAATAATATCATCGAAAAGCCAGACAGGCTGAAAAATTATGCCGGTATCATAAATGAACAGACATCACACCTGCAGGGGCAGGTACAGCGTCTTTTGGAAATAGCTTATACCGACCGTAGCAGCCTGCCGCTGGAAAAAGAAAATTTTGATACCAATATATTGATTGAGGAAGCCATTAATGATCTGCAGCCACTGATCGAACAGAAAAATGCAAAGCTTAAAACAACCTTTGCCCTGCCTGATACGATTATCTATGCGGATAAAGCTTATTTAAGATTAAGCATAATAAACCTGATAGAGAACGCCATCAAATATTCAGTATCCCCCGAAATTTATATATCGACCTCTATGAAGGGCAATGATTTTTGCATTTCAGTAAAAGACAATGGAATTGGAATTGCAAAAGAACATCAGAAGAAGATATTTGACCGCTTTTACCGGATAACTGATGGCGAATTACATACCCATAAAGGGTTTGGTTTGGGCCTGAATTTTGTAAAAAAGGTTATTGATACACACAACGGGGAAATTGAAGTGGAAAGTGACCTTGGAAAAGGAAGCACATTTACAATTAAATTGCCCCGCAACTAAAACAGTTTTATGTCAAAAGGAAAAGTGTTACTGGCTGAAGATGATCTGTCATTAGGATTTGTAATCAAAGATTCGTTGCAGGATATTGGCTTTGAAGTGACTCATTGCCCTGATGGAGAGGTAGCCTGGCAGCAATTTCAAAAGAAAGAATTTGATATCTGCCTGCTGGATATAAATATGCCGGTACGGGATGGATTTTCCCTGGCAAAAAAGATAAGGCAGCTTACCGATGTTGTTCCTATCATTTTTTTAACGGCAAAAAGTATGCAGGAAGATAAACTGAAGGGTTTTCAATCGGGTGCAGATGATTATATAACCAAACCGTTCAGTGTTGAAGAATTGATACTGCGTATGGAAGTTTTTTTAAGACGCACCAAAAAACTACAGGCTGATACTGTGGAGGTTTACCAGTTAGGTAAATTGAAATTTGTTTTTAATGAATTAAAGATTTACACCGGAACCGAAGCTATTACACTTACCCAAAAAGAATCTGACCTGCTCAGGTTTTTTGCCCGGCATGAAAATAAAGTTTTAAAAAGAGAGGAAGTTCTGCTGAATGTATGGGGAAAGGATGATTATTTCCTGGGAAGAAGTATGGATGTATTCATTACAAAACTTCGAAAACATTTTAAAGCCGATCCCAATATTGTGCTGGAAACAATTCATGGTGTTGGTTTCCGGCTGCAGGTAAAGTAATTTAAAGGTGGGCAAGTAATTTTTCCCGGACTAACTTTAATTCATCCGGAGAACATTTAAGTTTTGATTTGGTAAAATTCAAATCGTTTGATGAATTGATGGGAATTAAATGCATGTGTGCATGCGGTACTTCCAGGCCAATTACACTAATACCGCAACGGTTGCAGTTAAAAGCTTTTTCAATGGCATGAGCAATGGGTTTGGCAAAAACCAGCATCTCGGCCAGGTAATCATCAGGCACATCAAATATCTTATCTACTTCTACTTTAGGTACCACTAAAACATGACCTTTTACTAATGGCTCAATATCTAAAAAAGCAATAAATTTTTCGCTTTCAGCAATTTTATGTGATGGGATTTCTCCGGCAATGATCCTGGAAAAGATTGTCATAAAAAAATTTTTACTAAAGATACGCCATAAAAAAACCCATCCGTCAGCTGGTGGATGGGTTAAAATATTTTGGGATTAATTACAGTTCGATATTTTCAATTTGAAATTTAAGTACACCTGCAGGTACCTGTACATCCACTATATCTCCAATAGCTTTTCCCAAAAGGCTATGCCCTATTGGAGAAGTAACAGAAATCTTTCCATCTTTCAGGTTAGCTTCATTTTCTGAAACAATTTTATAGGTAACCTTCTTTTTTGTAGATAAATTAGTCAGTGTAACCTTGGTGAGTATAGATACTTTGCTGGTATCAATATTACTTTCATCCAGGATACGTGCATTAGCAATAACCCCTTCCAGGTGTTTTATCTTGGCTTCCAGCATTCCTTGCGCTTCTTTAGCAGCATCATATTCTGCATTCTCTTTCAGGTCACCCTTTTCCCTTGCTTCAGCAATAGCATGGCTTGCAGCCGGCCTGTCCACACCTTTCATATGCTGTAATTCTACCTTAAGTCTTTCAAATGTCTCCTTAGTCACATAATTGGTTGCATTCATAAAATTCAATTTAAGCAAACAAAAAAAATACAACGCCTCAGATAGCCTAAGGCGTTGCATGTATTACAAAAGTAGCAAAATTTTTATATTTCGAGCTTTTCTATGATTACTGCACTCATTTTATAAAAAGCTTCTGCAGAATAGCCTGCAATATGTGGTGTAAGCAACACATTTGAATGCCCGGTAAGAAAATCCATTTCCTCCTTTTCTTTTGCTGAAAAGCTCTCCGGCTTCTCATTCTCCAATACATCTAACGCCGCTCCGGCAATAATATTTTGCTGCAAAGCCCCGATTAATGCATGGGTTTTTACGACGCCACCCCTGGATGTATTAAGTATAAAAGGCCTTTGTTGCATAGCATTGAAAAAAGCCTCATCAGCCATATGTTTTGTTTCATTAGTAAACGGCACATGAAAACTTACCACATCTGCATACCGGCAAATCTGTTCAAGATTGGCTTCTTTTATGTAACTCTGGCCAAAATCGTACTTATATTTATCATATGCCAAAACGGTTACATTAAAAGAAGAAAGCAGTTTTGCAAAAATACTGCCCGTATTTCCAAAGCCAATTATACCAATTGTTTTACCGCTTAATTCTGTACCCCGGTTCTCATCCCGTATCCATTTCCCTTTTTTTATCTCATCAAAACTGCTGCTGATCTTATGTGACAGATTCAGCAGCATACCCAATGCATGTTCAGCAACTGAATTGCGGTTCCCCTCGGGGCTGCTTATGCATTTAATCCCTTTGCCTTGAGCATAAGCCACATCAATCAATTCCATACCACTACCCATTCTGCCAATCCATTTCAACTTTGAAGCCCGATCTAATATTGCCTTATCAATTTTTATCCTTGTAGTTACAATAACCCCTTCAGCTTCATCTATAAGCTGATATAGTTCTTCATAAGTGACCTTGGGGAGATACAGGATTGTAAATCCTTTTTTTTGCAAACTTTCATTTAATACTTCATGAACTTTTGCAGTTATAATTACTAATTTTTCTGTGTTCATTTTAAAGCGATCATACTGATTTCTACATTAACATTTTTAGGAAGTCCTTTTACAGCAACTGTTTCCCTTGCTGGATAATCTGATGTGAAATAACTACCGTAAATTTCATTCACCTCTCCAAATAAACTCATATCACTCAAAAATATTGTTGTTTTTACCACATTATTAAAATCCATTCCGGCTTCTGAAAGTATGGCCTTAAGATTTTTCATTACCTGGTTGGCTTCAGTATTAATATCAGCATTTGCAAGGTCAGAAGTGCCCGGTATTAATGCTATTTGTCCTGATATAAACAGCATATCACCGCTTAATACGGCCTGGTTATAGGGGCCAATTGGAGCCGGTGCATGGGGGGTGTTGATTATTTTTTTCATAATTAAAGTTTATTTACAGAATTGCAAATATATCTTTTCTCAACCACCTATTTTTGCAAAAAGTTAATTATGAAAATTGTTGTGTCAGCAACGGATGATCAATGGAATGAACTGACAGGCTCCAGGCCTGAAATTGAATGGCAACGTGTTGATGACTGTAAAGATTTTATCGCAAATAATGAAGCTGATGCTTTCTTTAATTTAAAAGACAATCTTATATTACCCGGGTTTACCTCAATTGGAAAGCCGGTTTTTATTAACGCCGTAATACATACCCTGGCAGATTTAAAAGCCCCGGCTAATGTTTTACGCATGAACGGATGGGCTGGTTTTCTGCAAAGGCCTGCCTGGGAAATAGCAGGTACAGTTAATGAGAATATTAAGACTCTTTTTGAAAAGCTGGGTATAAAAATTAATGTTGTGGCAGATGAACCGGGTTTTATTGCTGCAAGAATAATTTCCATGATCATTAATGAAGCCTATTATGCGTTGGATGACAAAGTAAGTGGTAAAACTGAAATTGATACAGCTATGAAGCTTGGTACCAACTATCCTTATGGGCCTTTTGAATGGGTTGATCTTATTGGCAAAAAGAATGTTTTAGACCTTCTTCAAAAATTAAGCTCAACTGACAAACGTTATCAACCTGCCGCATTATTAATTGATGAAGTAAAATAATTAATGAGTATCATTTTAAATATAGATACGGCTACTGAAAAAGCTCATGTAAGTTTTGCAAAAGACGGATTGATATTGCATGCCGTTTACAGCGGATCGCAGAAAGAGCATGCGTCATTCCTGCAGTCTGCAATAAAAGAGTTAACAATAATTACCGGTGTAAAATTGGCGGACATAAGTGCCGTAGCAGTTATAGCAGGCCCAGGTTCATATACGGGTTTAAGGGTCGGTATGGCAAGTGCCAAAGGTTTATGCTATGCTTTAAAAATACCATTGATCACAATGAATACACTGGAAGTTCTTGCACTTTCAGCAATTCATTTTTTTTCCGGTAACGGTGAACCTGTTTTATTTTGTCCGATGATAGATGCCAGGCGTATGGAAGTATTTACTGCAATTTATAATAAAGACCTTACCATTTGTATGACGTCATCGGCAGTAGTTCTTGATGAATCTTCTTTCGCAAACCAGCTGTTACAAAATAAAATTCTCTTTTCAGGAAGTGGTTTTGAAAAATGGAAACGGATTTGTAAAAGTGTAAACGCACTTTTTGAAGACATATCAATATTGCCTGAAGCAATGAGTAAATACTCAAACGGGCTTTATTTTGACAGGAATTTTACGGAACTGGCTTATAGTGAGCCTTTCTATCTAAAAGAATTTCAAACAGTTATCAAATCATAAAATAATAATGCATAAAAAAACGTTATTCTTATATAAACGTATATCAGTTGCATAAACAATTATTAGTATATTTGTAATGTTCAACCATTGTTCAAGCATATTTAAAATTTTATCCTTATGACAGTTGTGTCTCAAACACTTGGGCAGGACGAATTATCCCCTGCAAAACCTTTAACGAGCTCCTCAATTAATGTGGATTACAATGCACTTAAAAAGGCAGCATTGGTATTACGTGCATTAAATCATAAGCTTCGCCAGCAATTGCTTAAATTAATTGAAGAGGAAAAAAAGATCACTGTTACAGAAATTTATGTTCGCTTACGTTTAGAACAGTCTGTAGCATCACAACACCTGGCTATTTTACGTAAAGCAGGTATTGTAAATACCGAACGTGACGGAAAATTTATTTTCTATACCATTAATTACAAACGTATTGATGAAATAAGCCAGTTTGTAAAAGACCTGGTTGGTTAAATTTTCCTGAAATGATAAGTTTTACAGCGTTCCGGCAATTGCCGGAACGCTTTTTTATTTTTAACTTGCACCATTAAATCGATCCACCAAATCATTCAACCATGTTCATAAAGCAATTATACACCGGCTGCCTGAGTGAAGCCGCCTATTATATTGAAAGCGAAGGGGAGGTTGCCATAATTGACCCGTTAAGAGATACTGATGAATACATCAAGCTGGCCAAAGAACGGAATGCAGGCATCAAATATATTTTCGAAACACATTTTCATGCCGACTTTGTAAGTGGCCATATAGACCTGAGTAAACAAACGGGTGCACCTATTATTTATGGTCCGGGTGCAATAACCGACTATAAAGTTTATAACAGCAAAGACAATGAGGTATTTAAACTTGGGAAGATCAGTATCCAGGTATTGCATACACCCGGGCATACGTTAGAAAGCTCTTGTTATTTACTTAGAGATGAAAATGAAAAACCTCATGCAATTTTTACAGGCGATACTTTATTTGTAGGAGATGTGGGGCGCCCTGATCTAAGCAGTGGAAATATGAGCAGTGCAGAACTTGCCGGCATCATGTATGATACCATTCAAAATAAGATCCTTCCGCTTGCAGATGATGTGCTGGTTTATCCTGCACATGGGGCCGGCAGTAGCTGCGGAAAAAACATGGGGCCCGAAACTTTCAGCACTATTGGTGAACAAAAGAAAAATAATTACGCATTGCAACCGCAAAGCAAAGAAGAATTTATTGCAGCAGTTACTGATGGATTGGCCATTGCACCAAAATATTTTGCCATCAATGCAAAAATAAATATGCAGGGATATGAAAGCCTTGATGCCGTAAAGCAAAAAGGATTAACCCCCTTATCCATAGCGGATTTTAAGAAAATGCAGGGTGAGGATATTTATATACTGGATACCCGCAATGCTACCCTCTTCACCAAAGGATTTGTTCCAGGCAGTATTTCTATCGGGCTGGAAGGCCGCTTTGCTGAATGGGCCGGAAGCATATTACCATTTGATAAACCTATGATCATTGTAACAGAACCGGGTAAAGAAGAAGAGACCATTATACGTTTGTCCCGGGTTGGATTTGATAAGATACAAGGATATCTTAACGGTGGGGTTGAGGCATGGGCGAAATCCGGTGAACCGATTGATATGATCATTGATGTGGAACCTGATGAACTGGCAATGGATATCCTGCATGACACTAACCTGTTGGTGGTTGATGTGAGAAGAGAAACAGAATACGCAGACGGACATGTAAAGGATGCTCAACTTCTCCCGCTGAATGAAATGAACGACCTGGCTAATCTTGCCCATTTTGAAGAGAACCAGAATTTATATATTCATTGCGAGGGTGGGTACAGGAGTGTTATCGCAGCCTCTCTATTAAAACGCCAGGGAGTGCACAACCTGAGAAATGTTTTAGGCGGATGGAGGAAAATTAAACAACAGGAAAACATCAAGATTGAAAAAGAAACCAGTGTACTGAACTAACCCCTCAGTGTTTGAATACTTCTTTTATTTTCAGCAGGAACTGTTCCTTCTTCCGGCGGCTTACTTCTATTTCAGCATTATTGCTCATGATCACAATACCACCTTCACCACGCTGGTATTCTCTTACATGACGAAGGTTGACCAAAAAAGATTTATGCACCCTGAAAAAACTGGTATCATCCAGCATACTTTCATATTCGAGTAATGGTTTAGAAACGGTAACTGTCTTCTTATCTTCCAGGTGAAAAACAGTATAGCTTCTCTCTGCTTCACAATAAACAATATCATCAAGTCTCAGGATAATGAACCCTTTCATTGTGGGCAGGCAAAGCCGCATATCAGATGGTTGTCCGGCTTTGCCAATATTATATAAAAGTGTTTCCGTTAGTTCTTCTTTTTTATCATCCTGCATCCTTTTTTCCGCTCTTTGCACCGCCTCTATCAAACGGTCTTCATCAACAGGCTTCAGTAAATAATCAGCAGCGCTATACTGCAGGGCCTGCAGTAAATATTCATTGTGGGCCGTAACAAATATGATCTCAAAATCCCTGTTATCTAACTCACTTATCATTTCTATTCCGCTCTTTCCCGGCATCTGAATATCCAGAAAAATTACATCCGGTTTCTGCAGTTCTATCTGCTGGCGGGCATCCAGTGCGTTGGTACATGTTGCAGCTACCTGCACCATCGGGCAATGAAGTGTCAGCATCTTCTGTAATGTTTTTACTCCGTCTGGTTCGTCGTCTATCAAAATAGCTTTCATAACTTTTAGGTATTAATGATCTTAAACTGCAGGGTTACCCTTGTTCCGGTTTCGCCAGGTTGTTCATCTTCGAGGTCTTTTATGGTCACACTGCAGGCTGTTTCAAATTTTTCGTTTAGTATTTTTATCCTTTTCCGGAGATTATCAAGTCCAACAGAATGATGAACTTCTTTGCTTTGCTCTTTTTGATTAATGCTTTTCCTGAAACCAATTCCATTGTCTTCGATGCTGCAAATAATGTTATCCCCTTGCCGGATAAACCTAATACTGAGTTTTTTATTTTTTGTTGATGGGAGTAATCCGTGCCAGATGGCATTTTCAACAAGCGGCTGTATCATCAATGAAGGAATAAGTGCTTCTTCTGCTTCCATATCAGCAGCCACAAAGATGTTCCAGTCAAATGAACTGTCGAAACGTAATTGTTCCATTTCAAGATAAGTTCGCAGGTATTCAACATTTTCCTGGAGGGTAACGAATGTCTCTTTTGAATGATTCAATGTCATGCGGATCATCAGGGCAAATTTACTCAGGTAACGGGATGCCTTTTCATTATCACCATCCAGTATCATTCGCTTGATGCTGTTAAGCGCATTGAATACAAAATGTGGATTCATTTGTGCCTGCAGGGCAGACAATTTTGCTTCAGCAAGTTGTTCATTGATGTTGACCAGTTCCTGCTGCTTTACTTCCAGTGTTTCTTCCGATTCAAGTTGTTTTAATTTATTCCCGATCAAAGTGCCAATAGTAGTCAATATCTGTATATCTCTTTCAGTGAAATAATCTGCCTCGTGGTGCTCTGAGTCTATAACACCTAAAAGCTCATTGTTGTGAATGATAGGGACACATATCTCACTCAGGCGGAAAGCTTCATCCATCCTGTAGCGGCTATCGGTTCTTGTATCTCTTATCAGTACAGGTTGCATGGTTTCCATCACATGGCCTACAACACCCTGACCGGGGAGTACATCAAAAACCAGCGAGGAAATATATTCCGGTTTTCCCTTAGGACCATAGGCCGCTTTCTGAATCATCTTTGTTTTGTCTTCATTCCATAAATAGATCATGCAATCTACATAGTTCATCTGGCCTATCAGGTGGCCAGCCACGTCCCACAATACCTGGTCGGCAGTTTTTTTGTCGGCCAGAGAAGAAGAAAAATAATTACTGATCTGTTCCAATTCATACCTGTTCTTATAATCCTCCGCTTTCAGTTTCTGTACCTGCGTTTTTTCCATTTCTTTTTTCCTTACCAACCCTGTTCTCCATTTAATAAGTGCATACAGCAGGCTCAGGGCCAGTAGCAGCATTACAGTTATAAACCATGGCTTTTTCCAGAAAGGCGGCAAAACCTCAATGCTTATTTCCTTTACCTGCTCAGGCCAAAGGTTGTTGAGTGAATACACTTTGAATTGTATCCTGTATTCCCCGGGCGCAAGGTTCGAGACATTGAATGAAGACTGGTTACCCAGTTGCTGCCAGGGGGTGGTTTCGTTATGGAAAATGCGGTAAGCATAACCCTGGCTCTGGCCGTCGTAGAAATTAATGCTGCCGATGGTGATGGTAAAATCATTATGCAGCCAGGAAGTAGTGATGCTGGTTTGTGGAAGATATATATTTTTTTGTCCGTTGATTTTCACGTTCTCTGCAAATACTGATGGCTTTGCACTAAGGCCGGTCATTTCAAAAGGATTGAACCTTACGATGGATGTATAAAATGCCAGGTAAAGTTTTTGTTGAGCACTATCGTAACAGAATTTAGATCCTTTCATAACAGGCATTTCCGGCATTCCTTCATCTTTACCAAACCGCTTTATCTGCAGCGATTGAAGGTCCATACAGGCAATACCTGAGTAACATGATATCCACAGTTTTGGACCTATTATCTTTAGCGATGCAATATTATCATCAGGCAATCCGCTGCTTCTTGTAAAATGCCGAAATGTTCCTTTAGCAATGTCGTAACTGATGAGGCCATTATTGATGCTCCCAAACCAGATATTATTCTGTTTGTCTATGATCATGGCAGATATCTGCTTGTCGGGCATTTTTATGTAGGGGAAAGAATCAATACTCCTGTCGAAAATATTCCGGGCGGCATTGTACCGTGTTATACCATGTCCTCCTACCCATATATACCCGGAAGTATCTTCCGCAAATGCAAAGGGAAGTATCGGCATGGAATGAGAGACCGGAGACATCGAAAAATTTCCTGCAGTGCTGTTGTATTTATAAATATTCCTTGCACCGATCCATATATTTTCCCGGCTGTCTTTGAACAATTCATTTGTCCAGTCATTGTTTTCCCAACCGGGTGGCATTAACTTTGTTTCTTTCCCTGTCATTTCATCATAAAGAAATAAATGTCCACCCGTTCCCAACATGAAAGTAGAAGAGCCAATCGGCACTATCCTGTAAACATGATGGCCAAGAGGTTCATTTTTCAGTATAACCTGTTTTTCAAATTTCATGCTCTCTTTGTCAAATATGAGCAACCCGCCGCCGGCCCTTGTTCCGGCGTATAGTTTACTCCTCGACATCTCAATGGCATGTATGCGAATGCCTGGAAATTCGTTCTCCATCTCTGCAGGAATATTTGCTGTCTCCACATCATAACGCATATTATCCTGCCTGAGCAACCCCTTGCTGGTGGCCATCCATAAATTCTTGTCTTTATCCACTATCAGTGCGTTGCATTGGTATGAAGGAAAATATTTTTCAGCAAATAATTTTACAGCACCCGACTCAGGGTAAAACCGCATCTTATAAAAACCAGAATATTGCCCGGTAATATAAAAAGAAGTGTCACTTGCTTTAGCCAGTTTTGATCGCCATGAAAATTCAGTTTTCAGCTCCCGAAAGGGCAAACGGGAAACCTGCTTTATGTTTTTCTCTGTATTAATATAAACCAGTGTATCGCTTGTCATTTTAAGTACAAATAAATTGCCGGGGCTTATTTCAAAAAACCGTGATCCTGCATTTGTATAACTAAGAAACTCTGCCAATAACGGGCTATCCTCCTTCGTCATCTTCTTTAACTGTCTCTTTTCTTTGTCATACAGGTATAAACCATCAATGGAAGTGATAAGCAATCTTTTTTTATCCAGCCGCAATAACTCCCGTCCAAAAACAAAATGTTCGGAGGCTACTTTTTCTCCTTTATAAAAATCAAACCTTGACAACAGGGCATAGTTTTTATCAAAATGATAAAACCCCGATCTGCTGAGTATATAAATATCTCCATTGCTTTCTCCCAATGCCCCCATCATCATATTGAATTTGTATTGATACTGCCTGTCGTGGTACGGGATGAAGATATTATGCGTTTCGCCTGTACGGGTGTTGATGATATGGAGGCCGGAAGCAAAAAATGCCAATCGGTCCTTATCCAGTCTTGTCATGCCAAGAAACTCTTCTGATGGCGGAGAAAGGCTGTCGCTTACACTATGGTATTGTTTGAACCGGCTTCCGTCGTATCGGTTTATACCTGAAAGGCTCGAGAGCCAAAGATATCCTGCCGAATCCTGGGCTATGCCGGTGATCGTATTATCCGAGAGGCCATTTGTTGTTGTGTACATGGTAAACTTAGTCCCCGAAAGATCCTGTGCAGAAATAAATCCGGCAGGAAACAAATAAAGGAAGAAAAATAATATACGCAACCTGTTCATCAACGAAACTATTTTTTCATTGACTAAAGATAGCAACTTACCCTTCAAAAATACCTGTACAAAAGACTTCATGCCACCCCTATCGCCGTTGGGAAATTCATTGCTGCCGTTTAACCGGTATATGATGTAAATGGAAAAACCACGGCCATAAAAAAAAATTTAACGGCTTATCCGAAGGGAAAAAAAAGGCAGCCGTTTGGAAGAATACAGCCTAAAGCAATCACCGGTTATTCTACGTTTGCACCCTAATCAAAAAAAACAAAACAATGAAAAACAAAACAATTCTTATCAGTCTTTGCATGGGTATCCTGGCAATTACAGCATGCAAAAAAGAAAAAAGCACAATTACTGATTCGCTGGCACGGCGTATCTCAGAAAGCGAAAACCTTGAGATCCCTGCTGCAGTCGATCTGCCTGCCAACGCACCGGGTGGCAACACAAGAGTAGCCACTTATTTTGCCGAGGGTGTGCAAAAATACAAAGCACAGCAAAAATCCGGCGCTCCGGGTACCTATGAATGGGTATTTGTTGCCCCGCAGGCGAACCTCTATGATGCATCTAACAGAATAGTGGGTACGCATGGAACAGGACCCAACTGGGCCTTGTCGCCAACAGATTCAATTTATGGGCAACATTTCACGCCTGCTAAAACAGTAACAAGTCCTACTGCAAACAGTATTGACTGGTTACTGCTGATGCCCAAAGCAGACAAGGTGCCTACCGGGATCTTTGCCAATGTTGCCTACATACAACGTATTGCAACTGTCGGTGGCAAGGCTCCGGATGTTTTACCAACAAGCGCTGCAGAAACAGTTGAGGTAAAATACACTGCTATTTACAGGTTCACAAAAAAAAATCCTTAACAAATAATCAAAATCTTTAAAAACAAAAAAGTATAGCCATGACAACAACATTCAAAATGAAACATTCTTTTAACCTTTTAATTTTTGCTGCCGTAACCTTGATCATTCTTTTCGGCTCATGCAAAAAGAACAACCAGGCGGTTATTGATACCAATGCCCAGGCTTCAATGTATGATTCGGAAGTATTGGATAAATGGATGACGCTTCAATTGAGGTTGATGCGTAATGCCACCGGTATTCCCAACCAGGCTTTCTCCAGGCATTTTGCTTATAGCGGCGTGGCGGCTTTTGAATCGCTTAAACCCGGACTGACCGGTACGAATAAAAAATGGAGTGAAAAATGGAATGGCTTAACCGGCCTTCCCGTTGCCGGGCATAAGAAAGATTATTATCTGCCTGCTAATGCCAATGCAGCGCTGGCTGCGATAAACAGGGCTATGTTCCCCAATGCCAATGCAGCAGATAAAGCAGCTATTGATTCTTTGGAGGCTGTTTTAAAACAGGAATTTCTGACTAAAGAACCGGTCGTTGTTATCACTAATTCGGAAAGCTTTGGTAAATCAGTTGCTGCTGCAGTTTATAACTGGGCAGAAACAGATGGATACAAAAATGCAAGTGCCCCTTATACTGTACAAGTGGGTACGGGTTTGTGGAAACCAACAGCTCCTGCATTCGCTGCTCCTTCAACACCTTATTGGGGCAATAACAGAACAATTATTACAGGTTCTATCAGCAACACATCAGTAAACGGTCTCACTTCTTACTCAACCAGTACTGAATCTCCTTTTTACCAAATGGTAAAAGAAGTTTATGATGCATCGCTTACGCTGACAGACGACCAAAAGGCAATGGCTATATTCTGGAGAGATGTACCCGGTGTTACATCACCCGGCCACTGGGTTAGCATACTGCAGCAGGTGATAAAAGAGAAAAACAGTTCATTGGAACTTGCAGCACTGGCTTATGCACTTACCGGTACAGCTTTGAATGATGTGCTGATTCGTTGCTTCCAGACAAAGTATCAATACCTCACGGTACGTCCGGTTACTTATATCCGTGAAGTAATGGGCTACACAACATGGTCATCCTTTATCGGCACGCCGCCGCACCCGGAATATATTTCTAATCATGCAGCATTGTCTGTAGCATCAGCAACGGTGATGGAGGAATTGTTTGGCAAAAACAAGCCATTCACCGACCATACCTATGATTATATGGGGATGGCCCCGAGAAACTATCCTTCGTATGGCGCCATTGGCCTGGAAGCTGGCTTGTCCCGCTTTTATGGCGGCATCCATTACAAACCAAGCATTGAAGATGGAAATACGGTGGGAAGAAAAGTAGCGGAAAATATTTTTAAAAATTAATACAGGTAAAAGAAAAACAGATTTGATTAGCAGTGGCGGTTTTCTAAAAGCCCCTGTTGTAAAAGACTGGGCTTTTCTAAAAACAGTAAAAAAAATTATGACACTGAAATATTTCATCTTATACCTCATCATTTGCTGTGCAGGCCTTATGATGTAGGGCACTTTCGGATTTTTTTATTGAACAATTAAAAAAAATAAAAATGCAAACACCCGCTAAAAAAGTTGATGCTTCTGAACTGGAGCAGAAAATAAAAAAAATGTACACCGATGTTGCGCTTTATCCCAATGGCGACTATCATTTTGAAATGGGCCGGGCACTTGCCGAAAAACTGGGATACGAAAAAAAAGACCTGGACCGCATTCCCGCTGCCGCCATTGATTCATTTGCCGGTGTAGGATACTATTTTGATTTGGCAAATATTAAAGAAGGGGAACATGTGCTTGACCTGGGAAGCGGTTCGGGATTGGATGTTTTTGTTGCCGCATTAAAAGCCGGCAGCGCCGGGCATGTTTACGGTGCAGATATTACGGACGAACAATTAAAAAAGTCAGAGCAACTGCGAAAGGAAAATGAATTTGAAACCGTTTCCTTTCACAATACCCGCATTGAAATGCTTCCTTTTGAAGATGCGGGTTTTGATGTTGTGATCAGCAACGGTGTTATCAATCTTAGTACCCATAAAGAAAAAGTATTTGCAGAAGCTGCACGGGTGCTGAAGCCCGGAGGAAGATTGGTAATTGCCGACATTGTTACTGAAAAACAATTACCTGAACATATAGTTTGTAATGCTACGCTATGGGCGGCCTGCATAGGTGGTGCAGCACAGCAGGATGATTACCGCAGCGCTATTGAGAATGCCGGCATGGAAATTCTTATGGTCAGGAATAATGATGCGTATGGCTTTATTTCTAAATCAGCACAAGGCGCTTCAAAAGACTATGGCGTGAAAAGCATTTCCCTGATTGCAGAAAAAATAAAAATTAAAACTAAAGAGGAACCGGATATTCTAAACCTTTAAAAAATCTTTAATTATGAATGCTGATAAAGAACTAAAAGCTTCAGGTATGGCCTGCGTAAATCTTACACCAAATATTAAACAGGCCATTTCATCTATGCTGGGCAGTGAAGTGCTCATGGTTTATAATGATGACCCGGCATCACGGGAAGGGGTTCCCGCCTGGTGCCGGTTGACAGGGCATACACTCCTTGAAACAAAAGAAATCAACCAGACAGAGACACTATTTTATATTCAAAAAAAATCACTTTAAAACAAAAAATTATGTCACAAACACTATTATTTCATTGCACACACGGGAAAGAAGAGGCAGAAAGAGCTATTCTTCCTTTCGTTGTTGGAAATGTTGCTGTAACCGCAGATCAGCAAGCGACTATTTTTCTTACTGCCGAAGGAGTTTGGCTAGTCACTAAAGGTTATGCTGAACAGGTAAAAAAAGAAGGGTTTACTCCCTTAAAGGAGATTATGGATTCTTTTATTGCAAATGGCGGGAAAATATGGGCCTGCGGCGCCTGCACAAAGCCACGGGGTATTACCGATGCCGACCTTATTGACGGGGCTAAAATTGTAACCGCAGCAAACCTGGTTGAACTATTGGCAAGCGGAGTGGTCTCCTGCACCGTTTAATATTGTAAGATAAAATTATTCTTCTTAGGGGTGCCATTGGCCTGGAAGCCGGTCTGTCCCGTTTTTACGGCGGCATCCATTACAAACCAAGCATTGAAGATGGAAATACCGTGGGAAGAAAAGTAGCAGAAAATATTTTCAAATAAACATTAAGCGCAAAGTTCAATACCTATAAACGCCTCTATAAATAAAATTCATAACACTTAAAAATTTATCAAATGAGCACAAAACAAATTCAGGGAAAATTATGGAGCGTTGCTCCACAGTATTGGTCAACATATTTTGAACCATTCTTTGTACCGTTGTACAAAAAAGTATTAGACAATGTCCGACTTAATGAGGAAACTATGCTATTGGATGCCGGGTGCGGTTCCGGTTTATTCAGCCATATGGCCATTGCTTCAGGAGCACAGGTTGTGGCCATGGATGCGGCCCCCGGATTACTGGAAGTAGCAAGAGAAAGAAATCCGCAAAACAATTTTTTAGAGGAAGACCTGGAGGCATTACCATTTATAGCAAATAGTTTCGACGTGGTTACCGGGTTCAACTCTTTTCAGTATGCCGGAAATTTCACGAATGCCCTCGCCGAAGCAAAACGGGTTTTAAAGCCGGGCGGCAAATTGGTTATCGGCATATGGGATAAACCTGAATACAGCGATGGAACAAATGTGTTAAAAGCTATTGGCTCTTTGTTACCACCGCCTCCTCCTGGCACACCAGGCCCTTTCGCCTTATCCGAAGATGGAAAGATCGAAAATATTTGTGAGGCCATTGACCTTAAGGTGATCTATAAAACAAGGGTAGCTTGTCCGTTCCTTTATCATTCAACGGAAGAAGGAATAAAAAGTTTTATGGGCACAGGCCCTGCTGCTGCTGCAATGAATTATGCCAGTGAAAAACAAATACAGAAAACAATTGCCGGTGCATTACAGCCTTATCATTTAACAGAAGATATGTATCACCTGCAAAACAGCTTCCTCATCGTTATTGCAGAAAAGTAAATTAATCATCTGGGTCAGTTCGTACCGCCCCGATTCAATGGATCGGGGCTTTTTTATTGAAAGCGAAAAAGGTACATGTGTGCCCGAAAATTCAGATTGGCTTTCGGTCAATCCATAAATGCCTGTAACCTTCTTCCCAATCAAACTTGAAACGTTTGTGGCTCCATAAATACATATCCGGAGCAGACCTGATCGTTTCCTCAATAAAGTCCCGGTACATCACTGTAAGTTCGCCGGGCTTCAATAAAGAAGCATCCGTACAGGCAAGAGTAAGTTCGCTTTTGTATTTACCCCGTCCTGTTTTGAATGCACGTCCAAACACAACGGGACATTTTTTCAGTACTGCATTTTTTTCCGGGCCGGTAATGAAGGGTGTGGGTTTTGCAAAAAAATTGAGCCAGTAACTGGAACCTGCGCTTGCAGGCTTTTGGTCTGCGATCAATACAAGGCAGTGTGTTTTTTTTCTCAGGGAAAGAAGTGCACTCTTGCTGGTAGCGGATAAATAGATTGCCCCGAACCTGGTTCGGAGTTTATAAAGAAGTTTGTCGAGTGGTTTGCTGCTGATGGGCATATACACAACGGCCAGCGGTTGTTTAAAATGTATTGACCAATACAGGCTTATCCATTCCCAGTTAAACTGGTGACAGGCATGGAACTGGCAGCTTTTGTTCTCTGCCGCCAACGCATCAAATACTGAAAAGTCAGTATTGCAATGTCTGTCATAAAAACTTTTTGGTGCCGATAAGCTCTTTATAGTTTCAATGAATGAATCGGTGAAGTTGCGGTGGAATTTTCTTGCGACCGATCTTCTTTCCTCTACGGTCTTTTCCGGAAATGCAATGAGCAGGTTACTCTCTATCACTTTACGCCTGTAACCAAAAACCCTGAAAAGGAAAAATGAGATCAGGTCACTTAGTATATAAAGAGCCCGCAATGGCAGTAATGAAAGCAGATAAGCCAGTACGTAAATTAAATAATACATGCGGCCGGTTTGTATTTTTTTGCGCACAAAGATACAGTGCAGTAAGAAATATACAAATTACAGGAGGCTAAATGATAAGCCCGGGTTCATTTATATACCCGGGTATTTCATTTTCTCCCTTGTTTTACGCCCCGGCACTATCGATCCAGTTTGCATTATACTCTTCTTTATAATCCCATTTCCAGCGGCGGTGAGTCCATAAATAATTATGTGGCTCTTCTCTTATAATTTTTTCGAGAAAATCCCTGAAAGCCCTGGTGATCTCTCCGGAAGAAGTTGTTGCTGCATTTTCAGTAATTAATGTGCACTCACAAACATAGTGGCCTCTTTTAATTATCCTGGAACGAACAAAAACTATGGCTGCATCATTTTTAATCCCTCCTACTTCAGGGCCGGTTATAAAAGGTGCAGGTTTGCTGAAATAATTTTGCCAATAACCTGTAGCCGGATTCCCCGGGTTTTGATCTGCCCCTAAAAAGAAAACAAATCTTTCTTTAAATATCTCTTCCCGCTTTTCTTTAAACTCGGTAGACTTAATAAATTTAGTACCATACCTTTCCCGTATTCTTAAAAACAGTTTTTCCATTGCCTTGTTTGTAATTGGAGTATAAACTGCATAAGTAGGGATTATTTTGATTGATTTTGACATCAACAAACTGCCATACTCCCAGTTAAACTGGTGCCCGGCATGAAGTTGTATATTTTTTCCTTTTTGGGCAAGTTCATTAACTACAGTAAAATCGCCTTTACATCTTTTCATGAATGTTTTATCACTCATGGAAATTAATTTTATTATTTCAACAAAAGTGTCTGAAAGGTTATGATAAAACTGTTTACGGATCCTTCTAAGTTCTGCATCTGGTTTTTCAGGAAATGCTATTCTGAGGTTACCTAGTACGGTTTCCTTCCTGTAACCAAAAACATAGTACAGGAAAAAATAAATTCCGTCGCTGATAAAATACATAACCGGGAATGGCAACAGGGAAATAAGAAAAAGAAATCCGTAAATGATATAATACATGATATCGAATTTTAAGATGGTTAAAGTGCTGCACGGGTGGTGAAGGTACGCAGATAAGCCTGATCCCGGCAGTTACTAAGGCAAACAGGTATACGAAACCAGCAATGGGAGTGCTTGTTATTACAAAACAATGTTTTGTACCCTTTCTGATTTGTTTGGAAAATCAGTATTAAAATGCAGCCCCCGGCTTTCCTGCCTGAACTCAGCACTCTTTACAATCAGGTAAGCAACTGTTATCATGTTCCGCAGCTCACAAAGTTGTGGCGATACAATTGTTTTTTGGTACAGCGCTTCTGTTTCGGCAAATAAAAGGTCAAGCCGTTTCATTGCCCGGTGCAACCGCTCATTGTTACGAACGATACCCACATAATCACTCATCAATAATTTTAATTCTTTTACACTTTGTGTTATTAAGATCATTTCTTTAGGAGCATTGGTGCCGTCAGCTTTCCAATCAGGAACACCACCCCCTAAAGAAGGAACTGCAAGGAGTTCAGTTTTTTCAACAGAATCTTTATATGCCCTGTGTGCAAATACCATTGCTTCCAGTAATGAGTTACTGGCCAGGCGGTTGGCGCCATGCAAGCCAGTACTGGCGCATTCTCCTGCTGCATATAAGTTGTTAATGGATGTTCGCCCATGCTCATCGGTTTTAATACCACCACAACTGTAATGTGCAGCTGGTGCAACAGGTATCATGTTCTTTGTGATATCAATTCCAATACTCAAACACTTTTCATAAATATTCGGAAAATGCTCAATAAATTTTTCTTTGCTGAAATGCCTGCAATCCAAAAAAACATTCTCAGTACCTGCTACTTTCATTTCATTATCTATTGCCCTGGCAACAATATCCCTTGGTGCCAGGTCTTTCCTGCTATCATAGCGTTCCATAAATGCTTCTCCGGCATGATTACGTAAGATTCCTCCATCTCCCCTCACTGCTTCTGTTATCAAAAAATTTTGTCCCCTGATACCCGGTTCATATAATGAAGTAGGATGAAACTGTATAAATTCCATATTTTCAATTCTTCCCTTTGCCCGGTAAACCATAGCTACTCCATCTCCTGTTGCAATGGCGGGATTAGTTGTAGACCTATATACCTGTCCATTACCTCCAGATGCCAGCATGGTTATTTTTGAAAGTATTTTTTCAATTTTATTGGTTCCCTGGTTTAAAACATATACACCATAACACTCTACATCGGGTGTTGATTTTGTAATTAGATAACCCAGGTGATGCTGTGTGATGATATCGAGTACAAAGCAATGGCTGATGAGTTGTATGTTCTTTTGCTTTGCAATGGCGGCAAGTAATGCTCTTTCCATTTCTTTCCCGGTAACATCCTTATGGTGAAGTATACGGAATTCGCTATGGCCTCCTTCTTTACCCAGTTTAAAATCGCCATCGCTTTCTTTATCAAACCGGGCTCCCCATTCTATGATCTCTTCAATACGCTCTACACCTTCCTTTACCACAATTTCAACAATGTGCTTATTGCAAAGCCCATCACCGGCAATCAATGTATCGTCAATATGCTTTTGAAAACTGTCATGATCAAAATCCATCACACCCGCAATACCCCCCTGGGCATATTTTGTATTGGTTTCATCACTTTGTGTTTTGGTGAGAATGGTTACAGCCTTATCCGGGTAATACTGAGCTACTTTTAAAGCATAGGTCAGCCCTGCTATTCCACTGCCTATTACGAGAAAATCTGTTTGCATATTACCTGATAAATATTTGAACCGGTAAAGTTAATTTTTTCTAACTTGGCCCTAAATCATCAAAGATAGATTATATGAAAAAACTATTTGTCATTTTAACTGCTATCAGCATTTCTTCTCTTTGTTTAGGGCAGGTTAAATTCAACCCTCCTGCAACTCCAGCCATCCCGGTAACAGATACCCTGCATGGCATGTACCTTACAGATAATTACCGGTGGCTGGAAGATAAAGACAACGAATCAGTAAAAACATGGACCAAATCCCAGCATGATTATACTTTAAAGTATATGAGTGAAACGCAAAAGCCGATCAAAGGTTTACGGGAAGAATTGGCAGCCATTATTGACCTGGATTATGAAGGGCCGGTAAGCACTATTGGCAAACATAAATTTCAAAGCATTAAAAGAAAAGGTGACAAACAAAATAAGATTTATTCCATTTCAGAGAATGGCGAAAAGAAATTGATCTTTGATCCTGTTGCTTATGACACGTCTGGCAAAACTGCTTTATCCGGTTCAAACTATTCATACAATGGGGATATCTGTGCCTTCAGTATTCAAAAAAGCGGTTCAGAAATAAATACGGTATATTTTATTGATACAAAAACCGGTAAGGAACTATATCCACCCCTTGAGGGCGTATGGGGTTTTAACTGGACCAAGGACCAGCAACATGGTTATATTACTTTACGCAATAAAGAATTAATTGATAAACAATTGCCACTGCCAACCTACCTGCATAAAATTGGTGACGATAAAAAGAATGACATTTTTTTGGGTGCTCCCAAAGATGCAAAGAACAGTTTTTACATTTATGATAACCGGTACAGCGATGTAACTTTTTTTGGTGAAAGTGATTTTTACAGTAATACGCTCCGTGTAAAAAAGACCGGAACCATGGATACCGGAAAAATTATTTACATCAGTGCAAAATACCGTGCATATCCCGAAGCTATTGCTGATAAGCTTTACATCCTGACCAATGATAATGCACCCAACTTTAAATTGCTGGTAGGTGATACAAAGAATCCCGACAGCAAAAACTGGAAAGTATTGATACCTGAGAGTACTACCGTAATGGAAGATTACAGTGTGACGAAACACAATATCATTGTGCAGGATAAAAAAGATATTGTAAGCAGGTTAAGGATTTTTGATTTTAATGGTAAGTATATAAAAGATGTGCCCATGCCGGAGACGGGCAATATCAGCAGCTTCAGCTATGACAGGGAAGAAGACCTGGTATACCTGACAATAGTATCTTTTACCACACCTGCAAAAACCTTTGTGGCAAGTGCCAATGATTTTAAGTGGAAACTTTATTTTTTCAGAGAGCTGCCGGTGGACACAAAAAATATTACAGGCAGTATTAAATTTTATACTTCTAAAGATGGCACAAGGGTTCCTATAAAAGTTATACACCGTAAAGATGTAAAGCTGGACGGTAATAACCCTACCATTCTTACCGGTTATGGTGGGTTTAACTCCGGTATAGGGGTTGGTTTTGTAGGCACTTATGCATCTTTCATCAACAGGGGTGGTGTGGTACTGGAGCCCGGCATAAGGGGCGGTGATGAGTATGGCGAGAAATGGCATGAAGGAGCCATGCTGCAAAATAAACAAAACTGTTTTGATGATTTTATTTCTGCAGCAGAATGGGCGATCAAAGAAAAATATACCAATAAAAACAGGTTAGCAATATCCGGCGGCAGTAATGGCGGTTTGCTGATGGGGGCAATGGTTACACAAAGGCCTGATCTGTTCAAAGCTGTTCTTTGTGCTGTGCCTTTATTGGATATGGTTCGTTACCATAAATTTTTGATTGCCCGTTACTGGATACCGGAATATGGCAGTGCTGATAATGAAGCTGATTATTCCTGGTTGCTTAAATATTCACCCTATCAAAATGTAAAGCTGGGTGTATGCGTACCCAATATGTTAGTTACAGCCGGGGCTTACGACAGCAGGGTTGATCCATTGCATGCCAAGAAATTTGTAGCTGCACTGCAAAATAATGCCGGTCAAAAAAATCCCGTAATGCTTTGGATAGATTATAACAGCGGGCATGGCACCGGGCAACAAACCCAGCAAATTATTGATAACCGTACGATGCAGATGACCTTTTTGATGAATCAGTTAGGAATGCAATAAGTATAAAGAGTAATTTTTTTAAATAGCTGCCGTTATACAGCAGCTATTTTATTTTCCACCCAGGCCTCATTTTCTTTCAACAGGTTGATGAGTTCATCAACAGCTACTTCACTGGGCACATTTCGTTTCACTACTTCTTTACCACGATATAAAGTGATCTTTCCGGGGCCACTGCCTACATATCCAAAATCTGCATCGGCCATTTCGCCCGGGCCATTTACAATACAGCCCATAATAGCGATTTTCACTCCTTTTAAATGATTGGTAACAGCACGGATCTTCGCCGTGGTTTCCTGCAGGTCAAATAATGTTCTTCCACAACTCGGGCAACTGATATATTCTGTTTTTGAAATTCTTGTTCTTGTTGCCTGCAAAATACCAAAGGCAATTGAGTTTAATAACCTGGTCTTTGGTTCAATTTTATTATTGCCAAAATGATGGCCAAAACAAACACCATCGCAAAAACCATCCAGCAATAAACCTCCGGATTCAATAGAATAGTGAATCAGGCTTTCATCAATTGTTACATCGGTGCTGTCGGAAATAATGATGGCAGGGTTTTTAATATTGTTATTCATCAACTCTACAAACATCCTACGAATGCTTTGCATTGCATTTTTATTAGTAGAGCTTAAACAAATTACTGCAGTATTATCTTCCCTTAATTTTGAAAATAATTTTTCCAAATGTTGTTCAGGGCATCCTTCAGAATAACAATCAATCATTATAAAATTCAAATGCGATGATTTTTTCAGGCCATCATTTAAATACTGATCAGCATCTAAAATGGGAACATACTTGGTTTTATCTGAAGCTGTAAGCCAGGGTTGATGATAAAGTATAACTTTTAAAGTACCCGGCAAGTCAAAATCAAGAGGTTGATTGAAAAAAATATAATCTGCAGCTGCATCGCCGATATTCCATTTATCTGTTGCTGCATCATACGTGTATCCAATATACTGTAAATCTTCAGGAGTTATTTTTTCATATTTACTAAAATCAGCTATCACCACCGGAACATGCTTAGCACCGATATTACTTACTTCAAAAGTTTCTCTTCGGTTATATTCAAATGGTGAGTAGGGCAACTTTAAATCAGCAGGGACTTTTAAATCCCCCCTTTGGGGGGTTGGGGGGGTATAGCGTTTAACAATGTCCTTACATACCGGAATTTCCAGTTCAGGGTCTTCAGTCAGTGAAACACGAATGGTATCTCCTATTCCATCTTCCAGTAATGTTCCAATACCTATCGCCGATTTTATTCTTCCATCTTCTCCGTCTCCTGCTTCTGTTACACCCAAATGTAAAGGGTAACATTCTTTAAACTCTTCCATCATGTGATTGATGAGCAAGCGATAGGCCTGCACCATCACCTGTGGATTACTGCTCTTCATGCTTAGTACGATGTTATGATAATCTTCAGCTCTTGCTATTCGCAAAAATTCCATAGCGCTTTCCACCATGCCCATTGCCGTATCGCCGTAGCGGCTCATGATACGGTCGCTCAAGCTCCCATGATTGGTACCAATACGCATGGCCGTTCCATATTCCTTACAAATTTTTACCAGTGGCGTAAAACGATCTCTTATCCTTTCAATTTCTTCTGCATATTCTGCATCTGTGTATTCTATCTGCTCAAATTTTTTCTTGTCTACATAATTGCCCGGATTCACTCTTACCTTTTCCACGATCCTTGCAGCAATCTCAGCTGCATTAGGTGTAAAATGAATATCAGCGACCAATGGCGTATCATATCCTCTTTTTCTTAACTCATCTTTTATGTTCTGTAAATTTTCTGCTTCATTTTTTGACGGTGCTGTAATACGGACCAGTTCGGCGCCGGCTTCAATGCAACGAATAGACTGTTCTACAGTGGCAAGTGTATCCATCGTGTCGGTAGTGGTCATGGTTTGCACACGGATGGGGTGATTATTGCCTAAAAGCAGGTTACCTACTTTTACTTCTCTTGTTTTAAGACGCTTGTATGAGGTCAGGGATTCACTGTAAAACTGCATGATAAATAAGTTACTGTAAAATTAACAATAAAAGCAGGGGTAACCAATCATGTTCAATATTATTTAGCTGTCTCAATATTCAATTTTATATGCCAGCTTACCCGGGTACTCCAGCATTTCCGAAAACGTACTGATAAAGGTTACTGATCTTTTATCCGGGGCAAGCAGGGCGCCATTTCCTGTGTATGACTTAATTTCTTTAGCAGTTGTAATGGTCGTTTTATACGTTGGTTCACCCATCATGCTTATCATTTGTTGCATCATCATTATTGTTGAGTCGGAAGAGATTGCATTTTTTATGCCCTCCGGATCAATCACACTGCTCTCGATCATACCCGGCACTGCTTTAAATTTATAGTAGCCTGAAGCCGGTGTTAATGTTTTTTGTGAATTTTTATCTTCCTCCGATATGTTAGCGATCTCTTCTTCCTTACCGGTTATTTTTTCAAATGCCTTTATTTTATTCAGTACCAAAAACAGGCTGTCTTTTATTTCGGGTAACTGATCAATGGATTTAAAGGGACAAAACATTATTATTTTCATTTCCGCATTTGTTTTGTCAGTCTTAATTCTCACTGTAGCATTTTTGTACAATTCCTTTTCCGCAGCAGTCAGTTCATTTGCCGAAAAAACCAGGTCATTAAGATGAATAAGGGAATCCAGCTTATCTAATTGCCTGTCTTTATTATTTTCTCCACCCATCTGGCTTATCATGGCCATCATTTTTCCCAGGTCCATGGTATAAGTATAGCTGCCGCTGTTATCTGCGTTGATAACAATATACTCTTCCGTATCTACACAGGAAGACAGGATGGCAAGCGATAAGAAAACAATAAGTAAATTGATGAATTTCATTTTCGGGCTATTTTAATTGTAAAGATGCTGAAACTTTACCAATCCTTTTCCGGCTTTGCAGAGGAAGAAGTATTGATCCTCCTCATCTTATCCTGTAGTTTTTTTTCCTGCTGCAGCAAGGCTTTCAGTTTTTCTTCGGCATCCTGTTTAGTTAGTTTGGATGGCTGTGGTTTGGGTTGCTCTTTTTTTTCTTCTTCCTTTGGTTTCTGTTGGTCCTTTTTCTTTTTATCTTCTTTAGGCTTGTTCTGTTCTTTATTTTCTTTTTGTTGTTCCTGCTTTTGCTGCAGCAATGCTTTTTGAAGGTTTTGCCGGGCATCTTCATCCTGCGGATTTAATTTCAGCGCATTTTTATAGGCATCAATACACTCAGGCAACTTTTTATTATTCTGCAATACTACCCCCTTGTTATAAAATGTTTTTGATCTGTCATCTTTTGAGTTGGTGTTTGATAAAGCATTTTCATAAGCTTTAATTGCTTCATCAGTTTTGTTATTCTTATACAGGGCATTTCCTAAATTATATTGCGCTGTTGAATTAGCCGGGCTTTTTTCTGCGGCCTTTTGATAGTTGTTTATAGCATTATCATATTCCTTTTTTTCATAGGCTTCATTTCCTTTTTTAATTAATGCCTTTTCATTTTGAGCCAGGGAAAAAACAGGCAACAGGCAAATCGCAATAGATAAAACAGAATGCAATACAGTAATACTTTTGCCAGTTGCCAATTTCATATTGGCATTTCGCTTTCTTTCTGAAACAAATAATTCAATAATCAATAATAATAAAGCGAGTGCTAAAAAATAAGGAAAGTAATTTTTGTAATTAACTAAAGAATCTTCAGTAACTGCCCGCTGGTCCATGCTTCCCAACTGCGTATTTAATTTAGTTACAAGATCATCTGTGTTGGTAAATAGCTGGTAAGTTCCATTCCCTTTTTCAGCAATTTTCTTTAGTTCTTCTTCATTTAATTTAGTAATGATTGTAGCACCATTGTTATCTTTCTTTACTTCGCCGGTCAGCTCATCAATTATATTTGACCCTTGCGGAGAACCAATACCAACTGTATTAATAACGATCCCTTCCCCGGTCATTTGCTCTGCAATCTTCAAAGCGCCTTCATCATGATCTTCTCCATCGCTGATCAGTACAACTGCTTTATATTTTTTTTCTTTTGAATTAAAGGAGGAATAACACATTTTTAATGCGTCGGCAATAACAGTACCCTGTGTAGGTACAATTTCGGTTGAGGCAGATGAGAGATACATTTTTGCAGCACCATGATCACCGGTTAAAGGCATTTGCAGATAAGCCCTGCCTGCAAATACCACGATACCGATCCTGTCATTATCTAAATTATCAATCAGTTTACCCAAGGCCTGCTTTGCCCTGTCTAACCGGTTTGGCTTTACATCCTGCGCCAGCATACTTTTACTTACGTCCAGGGCGATCATGATATCAATTCCATTCCGGTTCACTTTTTCCATTCCTTTTGGAGAACGGAGATTTGCGATGGCAAATACTCCCAAAGTAAATGCGGCCAGTATCAGTATAAATTTTAGCGCAAATTTTTGTGGAGAATAATTTTTGATCATTTCTTTCACCAGCCGTTCATCTCCGATCTTCTTAATTGTTTTTTTCTTCCATCTTAACACAAAAAAATAAAGTAATATAACCACTGGAATTGCTGTCAATGCAAATAAATACTCTATATGTTGGAAACGGAACATTTGCATGGCAAATTAATAAATCAACGGGGAAGGAAATTGTTAAAGTATCTGGTTTTATACATAAGAAAATTTATTTCTTCCCTTCAAAAAATCCATATTGTTTCAGGATCGATTTTGTGATGTTCATTCGCACAGTCTTTATATCTGTGTCTTTATCCGGGGCTTTTACAAATGTTACGAAAAAATAAACATGCTTGTTTTCTTCGATCCAGCCGACAATCCATCCGATACTGTTTCCATCTTCGCCAAATCCCCAGCCGGTTTTATAACTCAATTTGTATGCTGTATTATTTTCCTGCAGCATTACATCTCTTACCAACTGCTGGGTACTTTTTCTGAAAGGAAGCAGGTCAAAGTATAATTTTTTAACGAGCCCCAGTTGCTCATCGGGGGATATTTTCAAGTTGCCATTCAGCCAGAATGAATCAATAGGGCCGCTGATATTTTTATTGCCATAGCCAATACTGTCAATCCATTGCTGCATGGTATCTTTTCCGATACGTCTTGCCACTTCCTGGTAATAAGGCACACTGCTAACTTTAAATGCTTCCGTCATATCCATATCCTTATTCCAGTCGTTATTCCATCTTTTTATGTTATCCCATTTAATTACCATCTTTTCATCTGTGATCCTCCCCGTTTGCAGGCCAATTAATGAGTTAACAATTTTAAATGTTGAGGCAGGAGTGAAACGCTGTGTGTCCAGTTTCATATTATAAACCGTTATTTTGCCATCTGCATTATTAAGCATGGTAAAACAGCCATCAACCTTATTCTCATCAAAATACTTTTTTAAGCTATCGTCATTTTTTGCTTTGTTTACCGAGCAGGAGAAAAAAGTAATTAGTAATAAGTAATTAGTAATTAGTAATAAAGTATTCTTCTTCATAATTTATAATAATCAAAAGTATTTTTAGGTTTTTGCAGTTAGATGTTTTGCAGTGGCTTCCAAAGCGTCATAAAACTTTTGTCCAAATTTGCGAACAAGGGCTTCTTTTAAAAAAACATAAACCGGAACTTTTAATTTTTTGCCCAATGCACAGGCTGCTTTGCAATTATCTTCTCTTGGTTCATAGTTCACATAAACATTATCACTGTGCTTACTGTTTTTTGTGATAACCGGGAATAAGTGACAGCTGATTGGCTTTTTCCATTTTATCTTTCCATCAATATAAGCTTGCTCAATTCCGCATTTCACAATACCTGCAGCATCTTTAATACCATACACACAAACCTTACTTTCAATAGTTGGCGTTACCCAGCCATACTCTTTATCATATACATACCGGCCTTGTCTTTCCAGTTCTTTTTTACTTTCAGCATTTAAATAAGGTAACACAGTATCATAAACAGCATTTATTTTATCCAGCTCATCTTTTTGCAAAGGGGCACCTGCATCACCATCCACACAGCAGGCTCCTTTACATTTGGAGAGGTCGCAAACAAATTGTTCTTTAATAACTTCATCACTGACAAGGATATTATCTATCGCAATCATAGAATACAAAAATAGTGAAAGCACAGGGTTTATAAGCTGAAATTGTACAGGGAAGAGATCTATTTATTCGCCCATTTAAAAGTACTGATGAGATGATCAATATCTTTTTGCAGAAAATCCTGGACTGGCCTTAAAGAATCTGCATTGGGCGTAACGTCAAAGTACAATGCTCCCCGGAAAAAGTTCTTTGTTGTATCACTCATAAAAAACTGCTTTGCTGTGGCAGCATTGCCACCTACCCGGAAAAAGACACCGGTAATTCCATTTTGTGTGTGAAATAAGCTGTCTTTTATTGAAGAAGCAACAGATTCATTCTTATTGGTAAGTTTAAAGGCATCATTGACCATCTTATCAAACACATTCGTGCCAAGAGAATCTTTATAAGAACCATCTGCCTGTTTTACTTTATATGTAGACTTGCCACCGATAGCTTTATAACTCAGGAATATCCTGCCACCGAATTTTGGGAAATCAATATTTATCCAGTATGGATTTTGGGGGTCCTGGTCAAAATAGGTACTGTCTTTTATTACCTGTGCATAAGCCGGATACTCAAACGTATATGGGAAGCCTTCTTTTTGAAAACTTACATATTTCCTCTCCGGGAAATCTATTCTATAGTACCCTCTTTTTTTAGAAGTATAATTTGAATTGCATCCTGCAAACAACAGGCAACAGGTTATAAGTAAAACAGGACAAGGAAAAAGACATCTGGATTTTAAAAATCGGATTTTCATTGTGATATTTTATTCAGGATTATCAGTTTTAGCAGTAATAGTGATCTTTACTTTATCTATCCTGTTTTTATTTATTTCCAGCGGGATAAAAGCAAAATCGCCGCTTATTAATTCTTCATTTACCTGAGGAAATTCTCCCGCAATTTCCAATACCAATCCTGCAAGTGAATCACTTTCTCCACGTACAGTATCAAAAGTATCTGCTGGCAAACCCATTCCTTTGCACACATCGTTGATCATTGTCTTGCCTTCAAAAATATAGTTATGGTCATCAAGTTTTTTATTGCCGCTTTCTTCATCATCAAATTCATCTTTTATTTCACCAATAATTTCTTCCATCACATCTTCCAAAGTAACAATGCCCGAAGTACCTCCGAATTCATCTACTACTATAGCAAAATGCATCCGCCTGTTCCGGAATTCCTGCAGCAGATCTTCTATCAGTTTGTGTTCATGTACAAAATAAGGTTGCCGCAATAAGGTATGCCAGTCAAAATCAGCAGGCTCATTAATGTACGGAAGAATATCTTTTGTGTGCAGCATCCCAACCACTTCATCCAGGTTATTGCGGTACACCGGCAAACGGGAATAATGCAGTTCTTCAATCTTCTTTATAGTTTCTGCAAAATTTAAATTCACATCAACCCCGCTTACATCCAGCCTGGTACGCATCACTTGTTTTACGGTAGTATTTCCGAATTTTCTTATCCCTTTTAAAATTGATTTTTCTTCAGTGGTGGCTTCATGTTCAGGTAAGAGGTCAATAGCATAATCGAGATGGCTCCGGTCCATGGTTGAAGAATTTTCTGAAGAAAATTTCTTTTCTATCCTGTCGCTGAAACGTACCATGCGTTTGCTGAACCGGTAAAAAATGCTGCTGAATATTTCAACGATAAGAGATGCTGTGGCCGCAAACCAGATCTTATGATGTGTTGCCCATACTTTTGGCAACACTTCTCCAAATAACAGCAATAAGAATGTAACAGAGCCTACTTTAATTAAAAAGATGGGCCAAAAACTTAAATGCAGTGCAGCGATCCAGCCATCAATTAAAATATTTGAAATTAAAATGATGCCGATGTTTACAAAACTGTTGCTTATCAGCATGGAGGCCAGTAAGGTTTTTGGATGATCAAGCAAATTAACAATACGGCGATAAGCCGGCTGCTTTTTTGTCCGAAGCATATTAATATCCTTGAAAGTAAGAGAGAAAAAAGCTATTTCGGAACCTGCCAGTAAAAAGGATAACATAAAAAGAAGCACCACTAAAAATATAAGTACGGTAGCTGCAGCAGGAGTTATTGCCAAAAGTGGGAAGGTAAAAATATTTACAAATTCATGAACCGAATGGTAATCCAAAACAATGAGTTTATGTAAAAAAATATATTCTGTTATTTGATATCTTTAAAGATTCAAATAAGAATACGTTTATTACTACTCCGCAAAAGCTTCGTAGTACAAGTAATTAAAATGGCAATCTTTCTGAACCATCATCTGCCGGGGGCATATCTGTGTCACTATCCGGCCCATCCAATCCCTCCATTCCCTGTGAAACATGGGTGCCATCACTTTTTTTATCCAGCATGATCAGGTTATCGCCAACAATTTCAGTAGCAAATTTTTTGTTTCCTTCTTTATCTTCCCAACTACGTGTTTTCAGGCGGCCTTCAATATAAACAAGGCTCCCTTTATGTAAATATTTTTGTGCCAGCTCAGCTAAACCCCTCCAAAGCACAACCGTGTGCCATTCGGTTTGTGAAATCAATTTTCCGCTCCTGTCTTTATAGGTTTCTGTGGTAGCCAAAGAAAATTTTGCAACCCCTATATTTCCTTCCAGGAACTGCATATCTGGATCTTTACCCAGATTACCGATCAGCATTACCTTGTTTACGCCTCTCATAAAATTCGATTTAGGGCTCAATTGTTGATTCGTATTGCGTTACAACAAATTTAAAGATACATTTTTATCTTTCAAATGCCTTAACCTCATTTTCTGCTAAATAGCCCGTAATGAATTTGGGAAAGGGGAGTTTTTTTAATTCTTTAAGGGTTACTGCCTTATACATCTTTGATGAAATCTCATTTTTCGCTTTCAGGCGAAAAAACCTGCCCTGTATAGTTTGATGAGTCAATTGCTGCCGGTATGATTTTGAAACTGCTTTTATTTCAATTTTATTCTTCCCCATCATTTCTTTAAACTCATGTGATCCTTTTATTTTATTAACAGTCATTATTTTTTTTGTTTCCAGTAAAACAAATTCATATAGGTTCTCCCAAATATCTCCTGCAGCCCTTTTATGAACATAGAATTTATTATTATGCTCAATAATAAAATAATAAAACCATCTTGACCTTTTGACGATCCTGGTGTTTTTTACAGGAAGTTTATCTGTTATGCTTTGTAATCTTGCCACACAGCTTTCTTTTAGCATACATACATTGCACATTGGTTTTTTGGGTTTGCAGACAACTGCACCAAAATCCATAATTGCCTGGTTATATATACCCGGTGTCTTTTTATCTAATAATTCATCAGCAATTGCTTCAAATATCTTTTTTCCCTTTGTACTATCAATAGGTTCAGCTATTCCAAAAAAACGTGACAGGATTCTAAAAACATTTCCATCAATCACAGCATAAGGCAAATTAAAAGCAAAGGAAGCAATAGCTGCTGCTGTATATGGCCCAACTCCTTTTAAGGCCAAAATCTCCTGATAATCACCAGGAAACTTACCGTTCTTTTCTTTTGAAATAAACCTGGCCGTTTCAATCAGGTTTTTACATCGGGTATAGTAACCAAGGCCTTCCCACAACTTAAATATTTTTTCTTCGGGGGCTTTGGCTAATTTATCTACTGTAGGATAAGCAACAATGAACCGGTTATAGTAATGCCATCCCTGTTCAACTCTTGTTTGTTGTAAAATGATCTCACTCAACCATATTTTATAAGGATCAGTTTCTCCTTTCCATGGCATTTTCCGCTCATTAGCCTTTTTATTCCAGGATAAAAGTGTTTTTGTAAAATATTTTTTGCGGCTATTATTATCCATATTATTACTGCGGTTAAATTCTTATTCCAGTTTTTTAGAATGGTAATCAGGCTGTATATATCTAATTATCAATGAGTTACAAGAGTAAAAAATAATTGACCATAGTTATTATTTTTGTACAAAGTACCTGATAATCATCAACTTATTTGGAAAATTCGAAATTTTTGTTGTATTTTTCTAATCATTAATATTATTAAAAATAATCAACATGAGAAAAGCCGACCTCATTAATCAAATTTCTGATAAAACCGGCATTCCAAAAGTAGATGTTCTGGTTACTTTAGAAACTATGTTTAAAGCAGTTAAGAATTCACTTGCTGCCGGTGAAAATATTTATATCCGTGGTTTTGGTAGTTTTATAACCAAAAAAAGAGCTGCCAAGATTGGTCGGAATATTAAGAAAAATATTGCGGTCGAAATACCTGAACACTTTATTCCTGCTTTTAAACCAGCAAAAGAATTTATGCTGGAAATAAAATCCTCTAAAAATGTTAAAGAGACTACTGAAAAAGAGGTTGACGACAGCGAAGAGTGATGTACCTTTGCCACCCCACAATGATTGGCGGGGCTAAATTCAGCAGGTGAAAAAACAATTACTATTTATACTCAGCGGACTTATAGCTGTAATCTTACTCTTTTATTTTGGGCGAACTGTTGCTCATAAAAGCAATACCCCTATTTCTTCAACTTCAGAGGTTAAAGTTTTCAGTATCGAACAGTTTATTAAGCAGGAAAAGCAGCATTTAACTGCTGCACAGGCTATTAATTTGGGTAAATTAGAAAACAGTGTAATACGTGGTGATATTTCAAGCCAGCAAATTGTTGCAAATACCAGGTTAGCCGATTTTTGGAAAGACAGCATTCGTTCTTTTGAGCCCTATGTTTATTATTTATCAGAGGCCGCTAAATTGGATAAGTCAGAAAAAAACCTCACCTTTGCTGCCCAATTAATTTTAGGGAACCTTCGTGGGGAACAGGATGAGGCAAAATTAAATTGGAAAGCAGAACAGGCAATAGCCTTATTTGAAAAAGCGATAGAACTTAACCCAAATAACGATGATTTGAAAGTTGGCCTGGGAAGTTGCTACGTATTTGGGAAAGGGAGGTTTGGAAAGCCCGAAGAGACGATGAAGGGTATTCAGCAACTGCTGGCAGTGGTTCGAAAAGATTCTGCCAACATGAAAGCTCAAATGATGCTTGGGGTTGGGGGATATGTCTCGGGGCAATATGACAAAGCTATTGAGCGTTTACAAAAAGTAGTTACTGCTCAACCTGACAACCTGGAAGCAATAGCGTTTTTAGCAGATGCATATGCTGCAAAAGGTGATAAAACGGAAGCAGTAAAATGGTATTTGATAAGTAAAAGACTGGCAAATGATCCACATTACAGCCAGGAAGTTGATGAAAGGATCAAATCATTAAGATAATACGCCGGGCTAATATCCGGTTTACATATTTTTAAAAAATTATTTTAAACAAAAAAAGACTAGTTATGCCTTGTGGTAAAAAGAGAAAACGTCATAAAATTGCAACACACAAGCGTAAAAAACGTTTAAGAAAGAACCGTCATAAGAAGAAATAATCGTTTTCTTACCGGTGTCCCGATTCCCAATCGGGACTCACATCTATCTGCATTCATTACAACTTATGTTTAGGTGATGATGTATGCTGTTTATGTTTTCCTTCCATGATGTAATGGTCTTACCAAAAATTTACGCTTGACCAAGGAACTGATTATAAATGCTGCACCGCAGGGGGTTGAAATTGCCCTGCTTGAAGATAAAAAGCTGGTGGAGCTGCACAGTGAAAAAGCGGATGCCAGTTTTGGCGTGGGAGACCTGTATCTTGGAAAAGTAAAAAAATTAATCCCTGGCCTTAATGCTGCCTTTATAGATGTTGGTTTTGAAAAAGATGCTTTTCTGCATTACACAGATCTCAGCCCTTATGTTCGTTCCATTCTAAAGTTTACAAATGAAGCCATAAATGACAAGTCTGAGTATGGTGCCGATTTCGCAAAATTTAAAGTAGAACCTGAGATCGTGAAAACGGGTAAGATCGCTGAGGTATTGAATGGCCGCCCTAATGTTCTGGTTCAGATATTAAAAGAACCCATAGCTGCCAAGGGTCCACGTCTTAGCTGTGAATTGTCTTTACCTGGCCGTTTTGTTGTTGTTACCCCCTTTAATGATATCATTGCCATTTCCCGTAAAATTCACTCTTCTGACGAGAGAAAAAGATTACACAAGATCATCGAAGCCATCAAACCCAAAAATTTAGGAGTAATTGTAAGGACTGCAGCAGAAGGGAAGCACACTGCTGAACTTCATGAAGATCTGTTAAGTCTTGTGGCAACCTGGAAAACAATTCAAACCAATTTAAAAGGAGCTACACCACCGGCAAAAATTTTAAGTGAACAGGGGAAAACAACCAGCATACTCAGGGATCTGTTAAATGAAGACTTCAATAAAATAGTTGTAAACGATAAAAATATTTACAGCGATACAAAAACTTATATTCAGCGTATTGCTCCCGACAAAGCTGATATTGTTTCTCATTATAATAACGGTTCACCAATTTTTGACAGCTTTGGCATTACTAAACAGGTAAAAGCAGCTTTTGGAAAAACGGTTAATCTGCCAAGTGGTGCATATTTAATAGTAGAACATACCGAAGCTTTACATGTAATTGACGTAAACAGCGGTTACAAAAGTGTAAGCAATAACCAGGAACAAAATGCCCTGGAAACTAACCTGGAAGCAGCTGAAGAGATTGCAAGGCAAATGCGGTTGAGAGATCTGGGAGGCATTATTGTTGTTGATTTTATTGATATGAAGTTGATGGAGAACAAGAAGAAACTCGCCGATGCTATGGATAACTTCATGCGGCCAGACAGGGCTAAACATGCCGTGCTGGCGATCAGCAAATTTGGCCTGATGCAAATTACCCGGCAGCGCATGAAGCCCGAAATGAATATCAATACCACTGAAGTTTGTCCGAGTTGCAATGGCACCGGGAAAATATCTTCTACACTTATTTTAGAAGATGAAATAGAAAAAAACCTCAGTTATCTGATCATGCAAAGGCATAAAGGCTTAACGGTGGAGATGCACCCTATTTTACACTCATATCTTACCAAAGGTATCTTCTTCTCAAAGCTTTCTAAATGGCGGCGTAAATATAGGCAACGCATCAAACTGAAAGCCAATTCCAATTATCATTTGACCCAGTTTCACTTTTTTGATGATAGTGATGAGGAGATAAAGCTATAAAAATGCTCCAGAGTTTTGAGGGGCATTTTTTATTCTCTTTTAATATTAATGATGGTGCTGCATCGCATTCAGCTCTTCTACAGTCACTTCTTTCTCTTTTGCCTTTGCCTGTCCTTCAATCCAGTTAAACAATTTATCAGTAATCAAACGGCGATAGCTGCTGTCAACCTGCTTTTCATCTTTCATCATCCGGTCAATATAACTTTCAATCCAGCTGGTATCTTCTCCCAGGTTCATAGAACCAAAATACCGCATGATCTCCATTTTCATATATTCTCTCAATTCTTCATTACCTACTTCCAGTTTATTTTCTTTAATTAATTTATCGCTTATCAGTGTCCATTTTAACTGGTTATTGAATGCCGGAAATTCTGTCTCAACCTGTTCTGCAGTCTTTGCCTGTTCTCCACCGGTCTGCAACCAGCGTTTTAAAAATTCCGCGGGGAATTCCATTTTGGTTTCATCAATCAGGTAGTGATACAACTGGTCCTGTAATTGATTGCGGCTCTGGCCCTGCCAGTAATTTTCAATTTCTTCTTTAATAGCTGTCCTTAATTCTTCTTCCGTCTTAATTTCCTTCGCCGGGTATATCTCCTTAAAAAAATCCTCAGTCAGTTCACGCTTTTCCACCAACCCGATCTTTACCACTTCCAGGTTAAAATATTTTTTAGCTGCTTCTTTATCATCCTTATCAAAACCCAGGTCCTGTAAGATCATGGCCAGTTTATCTTCATCAAAAGCCTTGCTCAGTTGTACAGTAACAACTTCGCCATTTTTTTTGTCCATGAATTTTTTCTGTACAGCACTTGTAAAGTATTTCAGAATTACAGAATTCTCTTTACTTGCCCCACCTTCAACAACATTACCATCTTTATCAGCTTCTTTAAAAAGGATGTTCAATACGTTCTCTTCATTGTTTATTACCTCCGGTTCGGTCATTTTACCTCCTTTGATCTGCATCCGGTTAATTTCTTCGGCAACCATCGCATCAGTTGCTTTCACTTTATGCAGGGTAACTTTTGCCTGGGTGATATCAGCTAATGTATATTCTGGTTTCAGGCCTATTTCAAAACCAAATTCATAATCTGAAGGATTATTAATATCCATTTTGCTCAGGTCGCTTTGCAATGGCAAGGGTTGGCCAAAAATTTCAGGCCTTTCATTATTCAGCCAGCTATACAATTCTTTCTCCACTGATTTTAAAATTTCATCTGTAAAAATTGAGCTGCCATACATTTTCCTGATCATTCCGGCAGGCACCATCCCCTTTCTAAAACCCGGAATATTTGCTGTTTTACTATATTCCTTTAGTTTTTTATCAAAAGAAGGATAGTAATCATTCTTACTCAGTTTTACGACCAGTTTATCGTGTAATAACCCGATATTTTCTCTAACTACTGTTGCCATTGAATTATAATTTATCTTTTAAATATCGAACAAGGAACAAGGAATATCGAATTTTGAAGTTCATGATTCCTTGTTCCTTGTTCAGCATTCGGTTTGTGCGGATGATAGGGGTCGAACCTACATGCCTTGCGGCGCCAGATCCTAAGTCTGGTGCGTCTGCCAATTTCGCCACATCCGCTACTGGTGCGTCTGCTCTCGCCCAAGGCGAGACCACATCCGCTTCTTATTGAGTTTGCTTCCGCCTAAAGCGGGAACACATCCCCAAAAGGGTTGCAAAAGTAAGGCATTTCAACAAAACAGAAAACAGATTTGTTTACGTAAATTCGTTTGTAACATATGGAGACGACGGTTGATATACCAAAATACAATCTTAACGAAGAGGAGGAAAAGAAAGAGATTCTGCGGCATTACCGTGGGCTTTTAAGGGTATTAAAATCAAAACTTAAGCCCGGCGATAAGGAATTACTACGTACAGCTTTTGAAATGGCTGCAGAAGCTCATGAAACCATGCGGCGCAAGAGCGGTGAGCCTTATATACTTCACCCCATAGCTGTAGCTAAAATTTGCGTTGAAGAAATAGGATTAGGTATCCGAAGCACTATTTGTGCCTTATTGCATGATACGGTGGAAGATACAGATATCACTTTGCAGGATATTCAACGGGAATTTGGTGTTGAAGTCACTAAAATTGTTGATGGCCTTACCAAGATCAGTACTGTAATGGACACCAACAGTACCCAACAGGCCGAGAACTTTAAAAAAATATTGTTAACCCTTACTGATGACCCCAGGGTAATATTAATAAAGCTTGCCGACCGCTTACACAATATGCGTACGCTCGGAAGCATGAAAAGGGAAAAGCAGTTAAAAATATCCAGTGAAACAGTTTACGTGTATGCCCCCCTTGCTCACCGCATGGGTTTATACACCATTAAAACAGAGATGGAAGACCTGGCCATGAAATACATGGAACCGGATACTTACAAATACATTGCCCAAAAATTAAATGATACCAAGAGAGAAAGAACAAAATATATCAATGATTTTGTAAGGCCATTAAAAGAAAAATTAGACAAAGCCGGATTTGATTTTGAGATCTATGGCCGACCCAAAAGCATTCACTCCATCTGGAACAAGATGAAAAAGAAAGGGGTGAGCTTTGAAGAAGTATATGATCTGTTTGCCATCCGCATATTGGTAAATTCTGCCGTGGAAAAAGAAAAAGAAGATTGCTGGAAGGTCTATAGCATTATTACAGATGAATACACCCCCTCTCCTGAACGCTTAAGAGACTGGCTAAGTAATCCTAAAAGTAATGGTTACGAAGCGTTGCATACTACGGTAATGGGGCCACATGGTAAATGGGTGGAAGTGCAGATACGAACAAAGCGTATGAATGAAATTGCCGAGAAGGGCCTGGCTGCACACTGGAAATACAAAGAAGGCAAGGATGATGAAAGCCGCTTTGATAAATGGTTTCACCAGATAAGGGAAGCATTAAGTAACCAGGACGGGAGCTCAATTGATTTTTTACAGGATTTTAAAACTTCTTTTCTTGCCGAGGAAATTTATGTGTACACACCCAAAGGGGAAGTAAAAATGTTGCCCATCGGCGCATCAGCTTTAGACTTTGCATTTGGCGTGCATACTGCTGTTGGCAGTAAATGTATAGGCGCCAAAGTAAATCATAAGCTGGTACCCATCAGTCATAAATTACGCAGCGGCGACCAGATAGAGATCATTACCAGTGCTAAACAAAAACCCAATATAGAGTGGTTGAATTTTGTAGTGACCAGTAAGGCAAAAACAAAGATCAAAGACACTTTAAAAGAAGAAAAAAGAAATACTGCAGAAGAAGGAAAGTATACATTACAACGAAAGCTTGAAGGCATGGGTGCTGCCATGAGCCAGAGCAATCTTGAAGAACTTGCGAATTTTTATAAAACGGGTTCATCGCTTGATCTGCTTTATGAAATTGCGATAAAAAAGATTGACCTCAAGGAATTAAAAGAATTTACTCTTCATGGTGATAAACTTGTGCCACCCAAAGTGGCTAAGCCGGCAACAGAAGAAAAACAGGAAAAGGAAATTGCTTTTAAAAACTATGATAAGAAAGATGCCGAGCTTATTATTTTCGGCGAAAGCAGCGACAAAATACAATACACTTTAGCTAATTGCTGTAAACCTATACCCGGTGATGATGTGTTTGGATTTGTAACCACAGGCGAAGGGCTGAAAATTCATCGTACCAATTGCCCTAATGCAGCAAGACTATTGGCTAATTACGGACATCGTGTTGTAAAAACAAAATGGGCAAAAAATAAAGAGATCTCATTTCTTACCGGTTTACGCATAATTGGCCTTGATGATGTGGGTGTCATTCATAAAATAACCAACCTTATCAGCGGCGAACTAAAATTCAATATTTCGGCCATGACCATTGAAGCAAAGGAAGGGATATTTGAGGGCAATGTAAAAATCTTTGTTCACGATAAAGAAGAGCTTGATGAATTGGTGAACAGGCTCACGTCAATGTCGGGTATTGAACGGGTGGATAGATATGATACGGAATAACAATTTTATATTTTGAATTTTAAATGTTGAATTGAATCGCTTCTTCATTTAAAATTTATAATTCAACATTCAAAATAAGAAGACTATGCAGGAATTAATTAACCGCTTAAAAGAAAACGCCGGTATCAATGAAGACCAGGCTATGAAGGCATTGGAAACCATTAAAGATTTTGTAAAGGAAAAATTTCCAATGCTGGGCGGGGCCGTAGATAATATGTTTGCATCTTCGGGCAGGGCCGACGAAGAAGGAATATGATTTTATTGCCCGCCTGAATTATTACAATAATCCAACACTGCATCGATCTGTTCATTAGTTAGTGTGGAGGGCGTCATAATAGCGTTATACTTTTTTTGTAGCGCTGCTGCATAAGCGTCTTTTTGAATGACACCCATCGGGTTCCTGATAAACTCATACATCAATTCCTGATTTTTCCATCTTGATGCAACACCTTTTAATGAAGGCCCGGTAAAATCCATATCACATTTATGACATGATGCACAATTCATCGCAAACAATCCTGCAGCATCAATATTTGGATTTATTTTTTTTTCGGGCTGGCCTCCATTGCTGCTGTTACAGCTGATCATTACCAGCAAAATTACAAAGCAATAAAAGATTTTCATTTTTTCCATATTATTCAAAAAAACGATTAATGAAGGTTAAAATTGTGTCGGCTCTTAATTATCTCAACACTTCCCTGCTGATAACCAGCTTCTGTACTTCACTGGTTCCTTCACCAATGGTACAAAGTTTACTATCCCTGTAAAATTTTTCTACCGGAAAATCTTTGGTATATCCGTATCCACCAAATATCTGTACAGCATCTGTACTCACCCTTACCGACACTTCGCTGGAATAATATTTGGCCATTGCCGCTTCTTTGGTCATGGGCAAGCCCCTCATCTTTAAATCGCAGGCCTGTTTTATTAAAAGATCAGCGGCTTCAATTTCTGTTGCCATATCAGCCAGTTTAAAACTAATGCCCTGGAAATTGGCGATGGGTTTATCAAACTGGTGGCGTTCTTTTGAATATTGCAATGCAGCTTCATAAGCACCTTTTGCAATACCCAGTCCTAAGGCTGCAATTGATATTCTTCCTCCATCTAATACTTTCATACTTTGTTTAAACCCCTCCCCGATCTTACCCAACCTGTTTGCATCAGGTATACGGCAATTATCAAATATCATCTCTGCAGTTTCACTTGCCCTCATACCCAATTTGTTTTCTTTTTTGCCGGCGCTAAACCCTGCTGTTCCTCTTTCCACAACAAATGCTGTTGCGTTATCTTTTGCTCTTGGCTCACCTGTCCTGCAGATCACAACAGCGATATCGCCGCTTTTTCCATGGGTGATCCAGTTCTTGGTTCCGTTTATTATCCAATCATTACCATCTTTAACAGCAGTGGTCTTCATATTACCTGCATCGCTTCCGGTGTTTGCTTCTGTTAAACCCCATGCACCAATATGCTCGGCTATGGCAAGTTTGGGTAAATACTTTTTCTTTTGTTCTTCGTTGCCAAAGGTTAAAATATGACCAGTGCAAAGTGAATTATGTGCCGCTAGCGATAAACCTATAGAGCCACAGACCTTTGACACTTCCTGTATCACAGCATTATATTCGTAATAGCCCATACCACTGCCACCATATTCTTCAGGTACCAAAACCCCCATTAAACCCAATTTGCCCATCTCTTTAAAAATGTGCACCGGAAATTCCTGGCTTTCGTCCCAATCCATTAAATACGGCCTAATATGCTGGTTGGCAAAATCACGGGCAGTTTGAGCTACCTGCTCGGTAAGTTCATTAGTTTTAAAATTCATATAGCAAACAATCGTTGAGGCTGCAAAATAGGGAATTTTAAAATACTAATAATTGTTAGTCTGTTAGCGAACGAAAAGATAGGGTTCGGCCTTATTGTATATCTCATCAGTGATCATCATTATTTTTTTCAGGTCACTAACAGAGATAAAATCACCATGTTGACTTCTATACTGAACTATGGCATTTGCCATATTGTACCTGATATAAGGATGGGCTTTCAATTCATCAATGGTAGCCGTGTTGATGTTTATTTTTTTGACCGACGGGTTGTTGATCACCAGTTTGTCTTTTATCTTTTGAAAAGTGGAATCAGGCAGTGCATAGGTTTCTGCCACCTGCTCCACTTTATAAAAGCCTCCTAATTTATCCCTGAATGTGATGATACGGTTTGCCAACTTACTGCCAATGCCCGGCAGGGTAATAAAAGCCGAAGTATCTGCGGAATTAATATCAACAGTTGTTACGGTATATTTTGGTTTGTCAAAGGCTTTATTACCCTCCGTATTTTTTGAATCAGCAAAATTATCAGCAGCCTTTTGGCCAATTCTTACATAAGGCACCAGCCTGCTAATTTCATCTTCATGTAATCCCCATATCTTACCAATATCTTCGGGTTTATAAAATTTACCTCCCTTCGATAAATAATTTTGAATAGTGTGTATTGTCTTCTCTCTTATACCAAGTCTTTTCCATCCATCTGCTGACAAAGTGTTAGGATCAAAATAAAATAATTCGCCCTTGATCCGATTGTTGTAATAATTTTTTTCTGATGGCTGGTAATTGTTTTCATCAAAATCCCTTTTCACAAACCTGTCTGCACTATCCTGCTGTTTTATTTTAAGCGCTGCAATTTCCTTTTCAAACTGCTGGTGATCATTTTTCTTTTGCGAAATAAAATAAGAGAAGAAGAAAGGAATTAAAAGAGTAAGGGTAATCAAAAAAAGCAGGATAATAATTCCCCATCTTTCTTTTTGAGTAAAATTAAGATAGCCGGATAAAAAGTCCTTTAACATGCTGCTGTTTAGGACAAACAAAGTATTGCTTTGATGATTCACCTGCAATACCCTAAAGCGGGAATATTTTACTGGGTGAAGTCCAGCAACTCGGTAATAGACACATCCAGTTTTTCTGCAATAAGCTTCAGGTATGAAATGGAGAAATTTACTTTGCCAAGTTCAATCCGGTTAATCTGTGAAAAGTCGGCATAATCACATTCAAAAGCCAAACTTTCCTGCGACATGCCCCTTTGTATGCGCAACTGCCTGATACGCAAACCGATTTCTTTTAAAAACAATTCATTACGGTAATATTTTTTCCTTTCCTTTTTTGGCACATACCAAAGGGAGAAGAAATTAAATTTGCATAGTAGGGATAATTATCCTTAATTTGGAATCAAATCTATGAATTTGGCTTTACTAAACCATAGTCCCCCATAAAAAGAGAATACCCCCCTCTCTAATTTTTTCACAACTAAAATTTAAAAGTATGAAACAGGTAAAATTTTGCACTGCTTTGGCTGTCATTATTTTAATTGGGTGTACAAAATCAAATGACGGTTTATATACTGACAACGAATGGAGAGAAAATAATTTAACTAACAGGTCTATCTTAGCAGAAATAGCTGGAATTAAGAATTTACAATCACAAAAGGTAGCATACACTCTATTATCTGCAGATCAAAAAGCAGAAGCGTGGAGACAGCACTTAGCGTTATTTTTGAGATCCAAGTCGTTGCCTGAACATCAAAGAAGTTTAGTAACTAAGTTCAAAAAAACTATTGATGCAGAAGTTTTTATAACTAAAGAAAGTGGGCAGGATTTTTTAGCCACCCAACAAATGACCGAACTCATTTATACTATTACAAAGAGTTTCAGTAAAGAGGAGATTTTTAAAATTTTTGGAACGCTTAACGAGCCGGAAACATCAAATGTTGATCCAGGTGGAAATTCCTGCAACTGCAACTATGAGCATGATTTTTGCGAAGGCTCTAGTATTCATTGTTACAAAAACATGAATAACTGCGGAACAAGTAGTACAGGATGTGGCTGGCTTTGGTTACAGTCATGTGATGGTAGATGCGGCGCTGGTCTATGAGGACAAGTTAGGTCAGATGTTCGCCTATATTATGTGAACCAAATTCTTTACAGCAAGTTCAGCAGTAACTGAAGTTACTGCTGAACTTGCATCATTTCAATTATGATCAACAAGCTCAATATAATACTTGCAATAGTTTTTGGGTTAGCATTAAATATTTCTGTTGCTTTTTGCAGGAAATTCCAAGATTTATTTATAACACTAAATGTGGCCTTTTGCATTACTTTATTATTTCTTCTACTAATAAAGTACAAGTTTAGAAAATTTTCCCTTCCGTATATTCTATTCGGTTTTTTCTTACTTCAAATTGTTGGTATCTTAATCAACCAAAAAGCTTGGCTTCATTTAGTATCCGAAACCTTAGTTGTATCCTGCATTTTTTTATTCTTTTGGGTTTATGATAAAGTAAACATTTTACAGAAGCTAATCGCTTTAACTTCAGTTTATTTGTTAGTTTTACTATTGTCATTTTACATCGGGCCTATTATTAATTACAATAAAAATAGAACTGTTAATTTGTCTGGCTCACTTTTCTTTTCTGATTCCCTAGTGAATTCTTTAAAATTATTCGATAAACAAGCTAAACTTGTGAATTTAGATTCCAAGGCGAATAAAGTGATATTGATTGACTTCTGGTTTAAGGGATGCTTGCCCTGTAAGTTAAAGGAAGAATCTTTGAGGAAGATTGGGGATGAATTCAAAAAAGACTCCTCATTCCTGATATTGGCTGTTAATCCTGGTAATATCAATTCTTTTGAAGAATTTAATACTTATAATTTCAATAGTAATAAGATATTATCAGTGTATGACAGTGCTGGAATACTTACAAATGCTTATAAAATTACAAACTTCCCTACTTCTTATTTACTAGATAAAAAAGGAAGGATCCAATACAAAGAGGAAGGATTTACAAAAAATAGCGACCTATTATATATTAACAAAACAGTAAATGAAATTAAAAAATGCTTATCCCAATAATCAGCCAAAAAAAATTCTTATGCTTATTGATAATTCTATCATCCTGTAATAACACCAAACAGCATAAATATCCTGAAATATCGTTTACAAATGACACTGTTAATTTAGGTCAAATACACACAGGTGATTCTATTGTTGCGATTTTTCATTATAAAAATTCTGGTAGTAGCAATCTTAAGATAAATGACATCGGGCTATCTTGTGGCTGTACAAAAGTATTCTACGATTCCACAGAATGTTTACCAACTAAAGAAGGCATTATTAAAGTCACTTTTTCTGCCGGCAATGATACTGGTTACGTTATTAAAAGTTTGGTTGTAAATACAAACAGCAAGAGAAAATTACATGTTCTTTATTTGAAGGGAATCGTTATCAAAGAATAAATGGCTACATTATAAATCAAACTTTAGCTCCAATTCATCTTACGTCAATCCGATATTCACAGCATCATGCTTGCCGATAATATGCCGAATATGGCTATTTATTAATAATATGATTTCAGGCAACTCAAAAGGATAGTACTAAAACCTAAATTCTAATCCATCATAAGCCAGTTCAATTCCCTGGGGGAGGTCTTTATTTACATCGGTGTGCCTGCCCAACTGGTGGCTGATATGTGTAAAATACGCTGTGGGCACCTGCAGCTGTTGCACCATCTCAACTGCTTCATCCAGTGTAAAATGGGAAATATGTTTTTCATTACGCAGTGCATTAAGCACTATGGCCTGGCTTCCGGTTATTTTTTCCCTTTCTTCAGCATCTATCCTGTTGGCATCAGTTATATACGTAAAGTGACCAAACCTGAAACCGAGTACAGGCATTTTTAAATGCCATACCAGCACCGGTATAACAGGAATATCGCCAATAATGAACGGAGCATCATCAATTGTATTTAAATTGATACTGGGAATACCAGGATATTTTTTATCTGAAAAAGCATAGGCAAATTCCCTTTTTATGGTTTCTTCTGTAAGAGAATTGGTATAAACTTCCATCGGTTTTTTCTGAAAATAATTGTAAGCCCTTACATCATCAAGCCCGGCCACATGGTCTTTGTGTGGATGTGTAAATAAAACAGCATCCAGTTTTTTTACGTTGGCCCTAAGCATCTGGTACCTGAAATCCGGTGTGGTATCAATAACTATTGTAGTAGTATTGCTTTCAACCAAAATGCTGGAGCGTAAGCGTTTGTCTTTTTTATCAGGAGAGGTGCATACTTCACAATCACAACCAATCATTGGTACGCCGCTGCTGGTACCGGTACCCAGGAATGTTATTTTTAAAGGGGGGCATTGCACGGGGCAAAAATAAGGAATTGGGAATTAGGGATTTGGAATTGGGGAAGCATTTCAATAATTTAAAAAATCTAACTTTTTAAAAGAGAAGTAAGCTTTGAGTTTGTATGCTGTACACCCAATTCCCAATTACAAATTCCCATTTACTTAACGCTACCAACACTCATCACATCGTCATACATTTTCTGACTTTCGTGTGTAAGTGTATCAAAGTTGATCTCTAATTGGGGCATCAGGTCTATGAGGGTATTTATCCTGCCTTCGGTTTGAAAGAATTTATTCAGCACTACTACTTTCTTATCCTGTAATATGCAATAGCCACTTTGAAAAGTGCCCCTTTCATACCGGATAACATAACCGGATTCTTCAGCGATCTTTTCTATCTTATCTAAATTGTGTTGTGTGTATTTCATAGCCTAAATCCCTAAAGGGACTTTTATAGTTTTTAATATGAATGCAACTTCCTCCAATCACAACTGAATAAAAAATAAGTTTCTCCACATTCGTTAATAAAAAACCTGCGAAATCATTAAATCGGTTCAATCTGCGATTTTTACTTATTCGTCATCCTTATCACCGGCACTATCATCTCTTCGAGGCTTATACCACCATGCTGAAATGTATTACGATAATAATTTGCAAAGTGGTTATAATTATTGGGATAGCATAAATACAGGTCGCTCTTTGCAAAGATGAAAGAAGAATTTACATTGGGCACAGGCAGCCCGGCTTCCCTGGGATCCCTGAAAGCCAACACATCCCTGGCTTCATAATTTAAATTGCGGCCATGTTTATAGCGCAGGTTGGCTGTTGTTTGTTTATCGCCAATAACTTTTGCCGGTGTTTTTACCCTCACACTTCCATGATCAGTTGCTACAATCATTGTTAATTTTTTATCTGCAATTTTTTTAAGGGCCTGGTGCAGGGGCGAATGTTCAAACCAGCTTTCTGTAATACTGCGGTAGCTCGTTTCATCACCAGCCAGTTCTTTCAGCACTTCCATTTCTGTACGGGCATGGCTCAGCATATCTACAAAATTATATACGATGATATTGATATCATTGGCCATCATGTTATGTATATTATCTACCAGTTTTTGCCCGTCATTATTATTGGTGATCTTGGTATAGGAATATTTAAGATCTGCTTTACCCAGTTTTTTCAGTTGCGTTTTAAAAAACTCTTCTTCAAACATATTTTTTCCGCCTTCCTCATCATCATTTTTCCACTGTATTGGAAATTGCTTTTCAATATCAACCGGCATCATACCGGCAAATATGGCATTACGGGCGTACTGGGTAGCCGTAGGGAGAATAGCATAAAAAGTTTCTTCTTCGTGAATGCGGAAACTCTCTGCAAAAATAGGTTGTATGGTTTTCCATTGGTCAAACCTTAAATTATCTATCAACACAAAGAACAGCGGGGTACCTTTTTCCAAATGCGGAAATACTTTAAATTTCATGAGATTGTGGCTCATTATCGGGGCATCGGCACTTTTAGGATTTACCCACAACGCATAATTTTTAGATACGAATTTGAAAAACTCTGTATTGGCCTCACTCTTTTGTGTTTGAAAAACTTCCTGCATTTCTGGACTATCACTCTTTTTCATCTCCAGCTCCCAATAAACCAGCTTACGGTATAATTCCATCCATTCATTATAATCCGGGTTACTGTTCAATGCCGTAAACAAACTCCGGAATTCCTGTTGATATGCTGATGTAGTTTTTTCAGCAACCAATCTTTTATTATCGATGATTTTTTTCAAACTCAACCATACCTGGTTTGGGTTAACAGGCTTGATTAAATAATCACTTATTTGTGAGCCGATAGCTTCATCCATTAAATTCTCCGCCTCATTCTTAGTAATTAAAACCACGGGTAAATTACTGTTCACCTCTTTTATCTGCTGCAGGGTTTGCAGGCCGGTAATGCCGGGCATAGTCTCATCCAGCAGCACCACATCCACAATATTATCTTTTACATATTCCACCGCATCAAAACCATTTGTTTTGGTTTGCACTTCGTATCCCTTATTTTCCAAAAACATAACCTGCGATGTAAGGCTGTCTATTTCATCATCTACCCAAAGTATTTTAGCTACACTCATAATTGCTGTTTAAAGTTTTGCGTTATATGTTTTTTGTTACCAGCTCCAGCAATGCTGTTAAACATCGTTGTGAACTTGTCCTGTTCTTCTTTTCTTTTAGTAAAAGGAAAGAAGAGCCTCGATTGCATGGCATACCTATGTTGAACTTTTACTTAGGCGAAGAAGATATGGATTAAAGTTGAACAACTTCACAATAGTTACAAATTTAATTTTTTATGTCAATGCTGAAGCACTTTATTTAGCTTTGTGCATCTTTTAACAAATACTATTACACCTTTAACTCAAAACAGAAAAACACATAACACAAAACCATTTAATGCCTTTCAGAAAAATAATTAACGACCCGGTTTATGGCTTTATTACTATTGATGATGAATTGATAAACCAGGTCATTGCTCATCCATATTTTCAGCGTTTGCGCCGGATCAACCAAATGGCTATGGCCAATCTTGTTTATCCCGGTGCAGTACACAGCAGGCTGCACCATGCATTGGGCGCTTATCATTTAATGAGCAATGCACTTAATGAATTAAAAAACAAAGGCACAGCAATTACCCCTGCCGAAGAACAGGCAGTAAAAATTGCCATCCTGCTGCACGACACCGGCCACGGCCCATTCAGTCATGCCCTTGAGCATGTACTGATTGAAGGTATGCATCATGAAGAAATTTCTTTGCTGATCATGAAAGAACTGAATAAACAGTTTAACGGGCAACTGGAACTTGCTTTGCAAATTTTTACGGACCAGTATCCAAAGAAATTTCTTTACCAACTCATCAGCGGCCAGCTTGATGTGGACCGGTTGGATTACTTAACCCGGGATAGTTTTTTTTCAGGAGTAAATGAAGGTGTGATCGGTTATGACCGGATATTAAAAATGCTCATTGTACATAACGGCGAATTAATGGTGGAAGAAAAAGGGATTTACTCCATTGAAAAATTTTTAGTAGCACGCCGGCTCATGTACTGGCAGGTTTACCTGCATAAAACCGTTTTATGTGCCGAACAAATGCTTAAGCGTATCATTAAAAGAGCAAAGTATTTAAAAGCAACAACTCAGCTTCCTTTAAATAATTTTATCAACCAACCCATCCAAACAGTTACCCTGGAAGAATTCTGTAACCTGGATGATTATGATGTTTTGGCAGCAATAAAAGGCTGGTGTAATCATGAAGACAAAATATTATCCGGTTTATGTAAGGGGATTATTAACCGGCAATTGCTGAAAGTTCAGTATTTTGGAAACCCGGTTGATACAAAACGGGTGCAGGAAAAAATTGCCGAAACCTGTGTTAAATTAAATTTGAACAAAGAAGAAGCAGGCTGGCTTGTTTTTAGCGGCGAAGTAGCCAGCAGCACGTACAATCTGGAGGAAGAACACATTCATATCCTGTTTAAAAACGGTGCCGTAAAAGACATTTCAGAAGTGGATAATGCCCTGATAAATGAAAACCTGATGGGCAAGGTTAAAAAATATTACATTTGTTATCCAAGATAGTTTCATATGCAATTTACAGCAGCACAAATAGCAATGATGATCAACGGCCGGGTGGAAGGCAATGCTGATGAAGCTGTGACTTCTTTTGGTAAAATTGAAGAAGCACAGTCAGGCCAGTTGACTTTTTTAGCCAATCCCAAGTACGAAAAATTTTTATACAGCTCCGAAGCTTCCATCATTATCATTAACGAAGCACAGGAATTAAAAGAACCTATTAGTGCAACTTTAATAAAAGTGCCTGATGCTTATTCTGCATTTGCTATACTTTTAGATAAGTACCAGCAAATACAACAACAGCAATTAAAAGGGATACAGCAACCTGTTTATATTAATGCAACCGCAAAAATTGGTGAAAATGTTTTTATAGGAGCCTTTGTTTACGTGGGCGAAAAAGTGATAGTTGCTGATGGAGCAAAGATCTATCCCAATGTATATTTAGGAAATAATGTTCAGGTAGGAGAAAATACCATTATCCATCCTGGTGTAAAAATTTACCATGACTGCATCATAGGAAAAAATGTAACTATACATGCCGGTACAGTTATTGGCAGTGATGGATTCGGGTTTGCGCCACAGGCAGACGGAACACTAAAAAAAATACCACAGATAGGTAACGTTGTTGTTGAAGACAGTGTAGAAATTGGCGCTAATACAACAATTGACAGGGCAACCATTGGCAGTACATTAATAAAATCAGGAGCTAAGGTGGATAACCTTGTGCAGATTGCCCATAATGTAGAAGTAGGTAATAATTCAGTTATAGCCGCTCTTGCAGGCATTAGCGGCAGTACTAAAATCGGCAATGGTGTAATGATTGGCGGGCAGGCGGGGATAGCAGGGCATTTACAAATTGCAGATGGTTGTAAAATAAATGCTCAAAGCGGTTTAGGTAAATCATTAAAAATACCCAATACAGCAGTTACAGGTTCTCCGGCATACGAATACTCTGCAGCTATACGCAGCCAGGCAACTGCAAGAAATTTACCCGAACTGGAAAAAAGAATACTTGAACTCGAAAAGAAATTAAAAGAAATGATGGCAACGAAATAATTATTAATTCCTGTCCCCATTGTCATCTTACTGACAAAGAGCAACTCTTAACATTTTGATTAGCCTGTTACCTTAAAAAATAAAATACCTTTATTGCTTTATAACACCTTACCCAAATTATAAAAAATTATTTTGAACCGATACATCATAACATTTTTACTTATTTTATTTATAACGCCTGCAACCATTGGTCAAAGCATAACCATCGCCGGAAAAATAATTGACGGGCATACCAAAGAACCGGTTAGTTATGCTTCTGTTTATTTTTCAAAATTAAAGGCCGGCAAAACATCGGACAGCTCAGGAAATTTCACCTTTTACTTCAACAATTTTACCAAAGACACATTAGTTGTAAGCTATATCGGGTACGACCTCTATAAAATACCCGTAACCCAGCTACAGGATAATAAGCCACTGAATATCCAGTTACAACGTGGTGGACTGAATAATGAAGTGGTAGTAAGGTCGAACGTTAATAAAGGCCTGTTTTTATGGAAAAAAATAATGAGTAAAAAGAAACAGTACAACAGGTATGATCTTAAAAATTTTGGTTATGAAGCCTATAATAAACTGGAAATAGATATCAAGAATTTTAATGCAGATAAAGCCAGAAAGAATTTTATATTAAAATCCTTCGGATTTATTTTCGATAATATAGACAGCACTTCAGAAGCTGTACCTTTTTTGCCAGCCTATCTTACAGAAAGCCTGAGTGACTATGCCTATCAAAACAATCCTAAAAAAATTTATGAAAATATCAAGGCCAGTAATACCAAGGGATTTAAAAACGAAAGTTTCAGCCGCCTGCTTGGTGTAATGGATCAGAACGTAAGTATCTACAGCAATTTTGTGAATGTGATGGATAAAGACTTTATCAGTCCTTTTAATGACAGAGGCGATTTTTACTACAACTTTACAGTACCAGACACCCAGTTAGTAAGTGGAAAAAAAATATTTCATTTCGTATTCCGCCCAAAACGGATCGGGGAAAATACTTTTGAAGGTGATGCCTGGGTTACTGAAAGAACTTTCCAGATAACAAAAATCACCCTTTACCTCGGTAAGGATGCCAATATCAATTATATTGACCGCATCAGTGTATTCCAGGAATATCTGCCACTCAATGATTCTGTTATCTTTTTAAACCGTGATAAATTCTTTGCCGATTTCAGGTTGCTGGGTAAAAATTCAATTACCCTCATTGGGCGAAAGACCACTTCGTATAAAAATATCATCATCAACAGTGATTCTTTAACCAATGCTTTTAAAGAACAGCATATTGAAGAAGTAGTAAAAACAGAAAAGGGGGTGGCCCTTAAATCTGATTCCACGTGGAATACATTGCGCCATGATACCTTATCCAAAAATGAAAAAGCAATTTATACCACCATTGATAAGTTACTGGCCATGCCTAAGTATCAAAAGCTGCAACGAAATTTAAAATTTTTAGGAGGGGGTTACAGGAATGTCGGCAATTTTGAGATCGGGCCCTGGTTTAACTGGATAAGCGGAAACCAATGGGAAGGCACTCGTTTTAGATTTGACCTTGGAACCAATACCGGCTTTAATAAAAATATTTACCTGCACGGATATTTAGCTTATGGCACAAGAGATGAAAAATTAAAAGGCAAAGCAGAAGCATTCTGGATAATAAAAAGAGACCCCAGGCGTATCCGCCTGCACCTTGCTTATTCCAACGATGTAGATAACGGCATCAGCCAGGTTGGCGAAGTCAGCCAGGATAATATTTTTTCTTTAGCCATCAGAAAACCTAATACCACCAGGAAATTTATACAGGTTAAGGACCTGAGCTTTGAAGTATTTAATGAACTGAGTAAAGGTTTTTCCACAGAATGGTTTGTTGCACACAGGCAATACACCCCACTGCTGAACTTACCGGCAAAAACAAATTATACGGTGAGCAGCGGCACGCCTTTAGTTAATTTTGAAGTAGCGTTAAAATTGCGCTTTGCTTATCTGGAGCGCTTTATTGAAACTGATTATAACAGGTATTCATTAGGTACAAAATATCCGGTTGTGGAAGTGATGCTTGCCAAAGGCATATCTGGTGTATTCAACAGTGCATATAATTACACCAAGTACTCCGCATTGATAAAAGATTTTATGAAAATATCCCCATACGGTACATTGTCTTATAAAGTTTATGCAGGCCAAATAACCGGTGCAGTTCCATTCACCAATTTAGAGAATCACCCGGGTAACGACCTTTATTATTACAACCGTAATTCATACAACCTCATGAACCGTTTTGAATATCTCAGTGATAAATATGCAGGTGTTAATGTAGAACACAATATTGGTTCGGGCCTGTTCCGTTTTATACCCATTACCCGTAAATTAAAATGGCGGCAGTTCTGGAATGTAAAAACACTCTGGGGTTCTTTAAGCAACGGGAACAGTGCTATCAATTATTTCTTAGATGCTGCAAATAATAAGATACCTGCATTTAAAACATTAAATGGTAAGAGTTACGTGGAGATCGGCACAGGTATAGATAATATCCTTAAGGTACTCCGCCTCGATTTTGTCTGGAGGGTTTCTCCTTCGCCGGTTTATGCAGGCAAACGAAATCAGTTTGGTATTTTTGGAAGCTTCCAGATCCAGTTTTAACCACATTATCGGCTCATTCTGCATAAATATTACGGGCAGTATATTTTAAATATCTTTGCCAACAAAATTTATCAGCGCTCATGGATAAAAATTTCAATCCAGATAAACAACATACATTAGTTAAGGCTGTAAGTATTTCAGGAACAGGGCTTCATTCGGGTATAAATGTGGATATGACATTGAAACCGACCAACCCCGGATTGGGTTACCAGTTCCAACGTACCGACCTCCCCGGAATGCCAATCATTAAAGCAGATTGTGATTTGGTTACTGATACTTCCAGGGGTACAACTTTGGAAAAAGGAGATGCTAAAGTAAGTACCGTAGAACATATACTGGCTGCCCTGGTTGGTATGGGCATAGATAATTGTTTGATTGAATTAAATGGACCTGAGATACCGATCATTGATGGCAGCAGTGAACCATTTGTGGACATCATTGAAAGCACCGGTGTATTGGAACAGGACGCTGCAAAAATTTGGTACACCATTGATACCAATATCTCATATTTTGATGACGTGAAGAAAGTGGAGATGACTGCATTACCTGCAATCAATTATCAACTGACTACGCTAATAGATTTTAACAGCCCTGTATTGGGAACACAACATGCCAGTTTGAAAACAATGAAAGAGTTTCAAACAGAGATCGCCCCCTGTCGCACATTTTGTTTTCTACATGAACTTGAAATGCTGCTTGATAATAACCTGGTAAAAGGCGGCGATATCAATAATGCAATTGTGGTGGTTGATAAACCGGTTACCGATGAAGAAATGAGCAGGCTTGCAAAAGCTTTCGGCCGGAAAAAAGTAGAAGTAAAAAGTGAAGGTTATTTAAATAACCTGGAACTTCGTTTTTCCAATGAACCTGCCCGCCATAAACTATTAGATGTTATAGGCGACCTGGCTCTCATCGGTTATCCTATTAAAGCACATATTATTGCCAACCGGCCCGGCCACAGCAGCAATGTAGAGTTTGCAAAAAAAATAAAACAGTACATCAAAAAGAATAAACACACCCGTGATATTCCGATCTACGATCCTAACCGGGAGCCAGTATATACACAACAGCAAATTGAAAAAACATTACCGCACCGTTTTCCTTTTATCATGGTTGATAAGATCATTGAACTTTCAGATACACAGATCGTGGGTGTTAAGAATGTTACTTTTAATGAATATTTTTTCCAGGGCCACTTTCCCGGAAACCCGGTAATGCCAGGGGTTTTGCAGGTAGAGGCGCTGGCGCAAACCGGGGGGCTGCTTTGTATAAATTCAATGCCCGATGGACAATATGATACTTACTTTTTGAAAATTGATAATTGTAAATTCAAACAAAAAGTAGTGCCCGGCGATACACTTATCTTAAAAATGGAATTAACTGAACCCATTCGCCGGGGAATATGTGTAATGAAAGGAAGTGTTTACGTAGGTAATAAATTATGTACCGAAGCCGATTTAACTGCACAATTAGTAAAAAGAAAATAAACCCAATTAACCAATAAACATCCGAATGATCCATCCGCATACATACATACATCCAAATGCAAAACTGGCAACCAACGTTAAGGTTGATCCTTTCAGTGTTATTCATCAAAATGTAGAAATTGGTGAAGGCACATGGATAGGCAGCAATGTAACCATCATGGAAGGTGCAAGAATTGGTAAGAACTGCCGCATTTTTCCCGGAGCTGTAATTGCAGCGATCCCACAAGATTTAAAATATGAAGGTGAACAAACAACTGTGGAGATTGGAGATAATACTACCATCCGTGAGTTTGTAACGGTGAACCGTGGCAGTAAAGACAGGTGGACAACAAAGGTTGGCAACAATTGCCTGATCATGGCATACAGCCATATTGCACACGACTGTATTGTGGGCAATAATTGCATCATGAGCAATAATACACAAATGGCCGGCCATGTGGTAATGGGTGATAATTCAATATTGGCCGGTATGTGTGCAGTACACCAGTTCGTGCAAATTGGGCAGTATGCTTTTATTGCCGGTGGTTCGCTGGTAAGTAAAGACGTACCACCTTATATTAAAGCCGGCCGAACTCCGCTTAGTTATGCCGGAGTAAATTCAGTTGGATTAAAACGCAAAGGATTTTCTTTGGACAGGATCAACCAGATACTTGATATCTACCGGATGATCTATAACAAAGGAATGAATACCTCACAGGCGCTTAATTTTATTGAAGAAGAATTACCTGCAACAGATGAAAGGGATGAAATTGTAACTTTTATCCGTGAAAGCGGCCGGGGTATAATTAAACGTTTTACCAAAGGAAGTTCTGACGATGAATGATTTTATATAACCGGCAATGTAACCCTTATCAGCATTGTTGTAAATATGATTTTGTTATTTTTTTGGTTTTAATAAAACCCAAAAAATAACCTCACTTATACGGCATACCTTTATTGAGCAATCACTTATCACTCAATGACTATCTCTTTAAATAATGTGGGCAAGCGTTTTAACCGGGAGTGGATATTCCGCCGCTGTACCTATCAATTTGAACCGGCGAAAAAATATGCCATTACCGGGCCCAATGGTTCAGGTAAATCAACCCTGCTACAGGTTATTGCAGGAGCCATCCTGCACAATGAAGGGGTAATAGAATATAAGAACGGCCAACAAACAACGAATTTATCCAACGGAGTTTTAGCAAAGCTGAACAACGAACAACATTACACATATATTTCCATCGCCGCACCATATCTTGAACTGATTGAAGAAATGACCGCAAAAGAAATGCTGGAGTTTCATTCAAAATTCAAACCCTTATTACCATCAGCAAGTACTGAAGATATTTTAAAAATTGTTGGACTGGAAAGTGCGGTCAACAAACAGCTTCGTTATTTCAGCAGCGGAATGAAACAACGCTTAAAACTTGCACAGGCATTCTTCAGCGATACTCCGGTTTTATTACTTGATGAACCTACAACTAACCTGGATGCTGATGGTATTGCATTATACCACACACTCATCAATAACTACACAAAAGATAAACTGGTAATTGTAAGCAGCAATGTTAAACAGGAATACGATTTTTGTGAGGAGGTGATTGAGATTGGGAAGTATAAATCAGTGTAATCATTATCATCTTTTTATTCTGCGATTTATCTCTTACTCGCTATCAACAAATTCAAATCAGTAAATTTCAGGTCAAACCTTTCACTCAGGTAAAAATTGGTAAGGCTTCCTTTAAATAAATAAATGCCGCTGCGGATATTTATTTTATACCAGATGAGTTTATCAACACCACCTTCGGCAGCTGTTTCCAGCAATAACGGCATCAGTACATTACTTATAGCCTGGCTTGCGGTACGGGCAAAACCACTGGGTATATTGGGCACACCATAATGTATCACATCATATTTTTTAAAAACCGGCCTTTCATGTGTGGTCACTTCGCTGGTTTCAAAACAACCGCCCCGGTCAATACTTACATCCACAATAACAGTACCCGGCCGCATATTGCTCACCATCTCTTCGGTAACCACCACCGGGGTTCTGCCCGCATTACTGCTCAATGCACCCACGGCCACATCACAGGTTTTTAATTGTTTTGATAATATCTTGGGTTCAAGCACACTCGTCCACATACGTACGCCAATATTATTCTGCAGCCGCTTTAACCGGTAAATATCATTATCAAATACTTTCACACTGGCGCCCATTGCCAAAGCTGTTCTGGCTGCATATTCACCTACAATACCAGCACCAATGATGATAACTTTTGTTGGCGGTATACCACTGATGCCTCCTACCAAAACACCTTTACCATTGTTGGCATTGCTGAGGTATTGCCCTGCAATCAGCATTACAGCGCTGCCGGCAATTTCACTCATACTTCTTACAATGGGGTTATGCCCTGTTTCATCTTTAAGGTTCTCAAAACTAAGTGCCGTGATCTTCTTGTCCATCATCTTCTGCAGTATATCACTTTTCATTACAGCTAAGTGAATCGGCGAAATAATATACTGGTGGTATTTCAGCAATTCACATTCACTTTCACTCACCGGTGCACTTTTTACCAGTATATCGCTTTCATATACTTCTTTCCTGTCGTAAGCAATTTTTGCGCCTGCCTCGCTGTAATCTGTGTCTGTGTAGCTGGAACCAATACCAGCTTTAGTTTCCACAATTACCCGGTGGCCATTTGCCACCAACACACCTACTGCTTCCGGCGTAAGTGCAATCCGGTTCTCACTGAATGAAGTTTCTTTGGGAATACCAATGAACAACTCGGCACTCTTTGGTTTTATATCGAGGGTTTCTTCCAGTGTTTCGTATGTAAATGCAGAGGATACAAATGGTTTTGATGAAGCCATAAACTTATTTTGTAAGACTACAAATTACAAATTAATTTTCAGCTTTCTGGTATTATCATCAACAGAAGTTATAGTGATATGTAAGGTATCGTCAGGAAAAATACCCGGGGCCTTCTCCGGCCATTCCACCAGGCACAGGTTACCCGAGTACAGGCAATCTTCCACACCGGCATTAATGGCTTCGTTTTCATCCTTTATCCTGTACAGGTCCATGTGGTAAACAGTTTGCCCTTTTACTGTTTTATATTGATTGATGATTGAGAAGGTAGGGCTTGTAATGGTATCAGTAACACCCATTGCCTCACAGAATGCATGTATGAAAGTGGTTTTGCCTGCACCCATTTCTCCATGCAATGCAAACACTTTATAATTTGCCGAAACAGATAGTAGCTTTAATGCTGCATCCTGTATTTGTTCCAGTGTAAAATTTACCTCCATGTTGCAAAGATATTTTCCTTCATTAGTAATTGGATAACTATTTCATAGAATAATTTTGTACAATGGAAAAAGTTGAATGGAAGGTTGACGGTATGGATTGCACAAATTGTGCATTGACCATTACCCGGTACCTGCAAAAAGAAGGGCAAAAGGAAGTGAAAGTGAATTTTATTGGTGGTGATGTGAGTTTTGAAACGAATGGCAATAAATCAAAAGAAGAGTTAACAAAAGGTATTGCAGACCTGGGATATAAAGTAGTTTCAGAAGACCCGGTACAACCAATTCCAAATTCCAAATTCCAGCTCACAAACCTTTTCTATAACCATCTCCAGCGTTTTCTCTTTTGCATGCCTTTTACTTTGGTTTTAATGTTGCACATGCTTCCCTGGCATATTCACTTTTTAATGAACCCCTGGATACAGCTGATAATTTGTATCCCGGTTTTTATTGTGGGTATGGGCTATTTTGGCGTCAGTGCTGTTAAAAGTTTACGTCATGGCATTCCCAACATGAATGTATTAATTGCCCTGGGTGCTTTTGCCGCATTTGTTTACAGTCTGATAGGCACCATTGGCAACCTGGGCATGGATTTTATTTTTTATGAAACAACAGCCACCATTATCACCCTCGTTTTTTTAGGTGAATGGGTAGAGCATAAATCAGTAGAGACAACACAAAAGGAATTGAACAAACTGGCTGGCCAGCAAAAAGTAATGGCCAATATGATCGCTTTTGATGAAGACCATAAAGAGTTAATTTTCCCGGTTGAGAATACAAAGCTGCATGTTGGCGATCTTATCTTAATAAAAACAGGCGAACAGGTTCCAATTGATTGTAAAATTTTATGGGGCGATGTTTATGTAAATGAAGCTTTATTAACGGGCGAAAGCAAACCTGTTCACAAAGAAAAAAAAGGGGCACTGATTGGTGGCAGCCTGGTAACTGATGGAACCGTAAAAGCACAGGTGACTGCTGTAGGTAAAGACACAGTACTAAGCAACATATTAACGCTGGTAAAGCAGGCACAGGGCGAAAAGCCACCTATTCAACAACTGGCAGATAAGATCAGTGCCGTATTTGTTCCTGTTGTAATTGGAATATCAGTAATTACTTTCCTGCTTAATTATTTTGCATTTGATATCAGTGCAACCGGTTCTTTAATGAGAAGCATCGCAGTATTGGTTATAAGTTGCCCCTGTGCCATGGGGCTGGCAACTCCTGCTGCGATTGCAGTTGGATTGGGAAGAGCTGCTAAAAACGGTATCTTGTTCCGCAATGCAAAAAGCCTGGAATTATTTAAAAATATCAGGACTGTTGTTTTTGATAAAACAGGAACATTGACAAAAGGAAATTTCCGGGTTACCAATTTTAAATCATTGGTATTGCCAGAGGAAGAATTCAAACAGGTTATTTTTTCAATGGAAAAATATTCCAATCATCCCATTGCAAAAACAATTATTGATGACTGGAAAATTACCAATCCCATCCAATGGAAAAAAATTGAAGAGATAAAAGGCCTGGGTATGAAAGCAGAAGATGCCGCAGGTAATAACTGGAAGTTGGGTTCATATAAAATTGCTGCAACGCAAACAGCTGATACTTCTCATACCGCTTATTTATTGCAAAATGAAAAACTGGCTGGTTGGTTTGATATGGAAGATGAATTAAGAACGGAGGCTAAAGAAGTGGTCAGTTACCTGCATTCAAAAAACATACAAACCGTTTTATTAAGTGGCGATAGCCTGGAAAGGAGCAAAAAAGTTGCAGACGCTTTGGGTATTGATAAAGTGTATGCTGAAAAAACACCGGAAGAAAAACTACAGATCGTTGAACAACTAAATACTGAAGCGCCTGTGGCCATGGTTGGTGATGGTATTAATGATGCGCCTGCGCTTGCCAAAGCAACAATTGGCATTTCCATGAGCGAAGCAACACAATTGGCTGTGCAAACTGCACAGGTTGTTTTAATGAACAAGGGCATTCAGCATTTGCCATTGGCATTAGGCCTGGGCAAACATACTTTCAACACGATTAAAGGAAATCTTTTCTGGGCTTTTATTTATAATATAGTTGCCATACCTATTGCTGCTATTGGCCTGCTACAACCTGGCATTGCGGCCTTGGCGATGGGCTTCAGTGATGTGGTGCTTGCAGCAAATTCAATAAGGCTGAATTACAGGAAAGTGGTTTAATTTCAAGCCACAATTTATCCTGGTGAGTATTCATGAAATTTTAAAAGCGTATTGGGGTTTTGACAGGTTCAGGCCTTTGCAGGAAGATATTATCAATTCGGTGCTGGAAGGAAAAGATGTACTGGCCCTGTTACCAACAGGCGGAGGAAAATCTGTTTGTTTCCAGGTACCTGCTTTGGCAAAAGAAGGAATTTGCCTGGTGATCAGTCCGCTTATTGCTTTAATGAAAGACCAGGTAGAAAATCTAAAACAAAAAGGAATTCCCTCTTTAGCCATTTATTCCGGCATGAGTTTTTTAGAAATAAAAAAGATATTACAAAATGCCGCTTATGGTAATTATAAATTCCTGTATGTATCCCCTGAAAGGCTGGAAACAAATTTATTTTTAGAATACCTGCCTGCGATGCATATTAATTTACTGGCGGTGGATGAAGCTCATTGCATTTCACAATGGGGCTATGATTTCCGGCCACCTTATATGCGTATTGCAGGCCTGAGGGAACAGTTGCCCAATGTCCCGGTTTTGGCACTCACCGCTTCCGCAACAAAAATTGTACAGGATGATATTTGTGATAAACTTCTTTTTACAAATACACATCAGCGTTTCCTGCAGTCTTTTGAACGCAATAATCTTTCTTATAGTGTTTTTAATGTGGCTTCCAAACAAAATAAGTTATTAGAGATTTTAAAAAATGTTCGGGGCACAGCTATAGTTTATTGTAAAAGCAGGAAGCATACAAAAGAAATATCCGATCTGCTTTTACTTAATAATATAAATGCAGATTATTATCATGCCGGGTTAAATAATGAAGACAGGAATAAAAAACAGGAAAACTGGATCAGCAATAAAACACGGGTGATCGTTTGCACCAGTGCCTTTGGAATGGGCATTGATAAACCCGATGTAAGGGTAGTTGTGCATTATGATGTACCCGACTGTCTTGAAAATTATTACCAGGAAGCCGGCCGGGCAGGCAGGGATGGAAAAAGAGCTTATGCTGTGTTGCTTTACAACAACAAAGAGTTGGAAAATTTACAGGAACAAACCAATATCCGTTTTCCAGAAGAAGAAGATATAAAGCAGGTTTATATCTCTTTGATGAATCAATTGCAAATTCCGGCAGGCACAGGTGAAGGGATCAGTTACGATTTTGACATTGCTTCTTTTTCAACTGCATTTAAATTGAATATACTTACTGCTACATATGCCATAAAAGCTTTGGAACAGGAAGATATCATCAGTTTTAATGAAGTCTTTTTTAAACCATCTACAATAGTATTTACCAGCAGCAAGGAAGAACTGAATGACTTTGAAAATCAGCATCCGGGCCTGGAACCTCTTTTAAAAGGGTTGTTACGTTCCTATGAAGGCATCTTCGATTTTCCGGCTACCATCTATGAAACCCAACTGGCAAAGTTTTTACAGGCTGATACCGGCAGCTTAAAAAAGGAATTAAAAAAGTTGAATGACTTTGGAATTATCAGTTACACTCCCCAAAAAGATAAACCACAGATCACCCTTTTACAAAACAGGATGTATGCCGATAACTATACCATTAATGCAGCAGGTTATCTAAAACGTAAACAGAATTTTGAAGAGCGGGTGAATGCCATGATCAATTATATAAAAAAACCTACCGGTTGTCGCAGTAAGCATATTGCCGGATATTTTACCGATACCAATATAAATAACTGTGGCATCTGTGATAACTGTATCAACGAACAGGTTATCTATATCTCAACTGAAGAATTCAATAGCATTAGTACACAGATCCTCGAACTCACAAAACAAACACCGGTTTCAATTGAGAACATCCTGGCTTCGTTAAAAAGAATAAAGAAAGAAAAGGTCTGGAAAGTAATTGATTACCTGCAGGCAGAGAAAAAGATACTGGCGGATAAAGAGGGAAATATCAGCATTGTATAGCTATTGGAGGTCTATAAAATAAAAAAGGGACCAAGATAGAAATCTAGTCCCGCTTTAAAATCCAATATCCTATGAAAAACCGAGACGAAGATAATGGGCTTTTTAGGATTATGCAACATTTTTATGAGGTATTTTCAAAATAGAGGGAGGAATAGGGTGAGTAAAAAGTACAAAATCCCGGCAATAAGTAACCATCTTTATACTGATAATCAAATACTTAGTAAATTTAGACTATTTATTTTACACTTCTATACCACCCCGATCTATACAAAAAACTTGCCCCCTGGTACCAGGCAATAGCTTCATTAATGAGACTATCTGAGCTTGAGGTTGGATTATTCATTCCAGTCAGAAAATCAGGCTTATATTGTTTTACCTGCTGTTGGGGAGACAAAATCACCAGTTTGCCATCCTTGATATAGCCCATATCCTGGTAGGTGCTTATGAAAGCCCGTTCTTTTCCGGCCACCATATGGTAGATATCATACCCAAAAAAACGGCTGGTGTAATTCAGATTCATTAATCCTAAAATAGTTGGAGCCAGGTCAATTTGACTAATCAGCCGATCCTCAACTGCAGGTTTAACTAATTGCGGAGCATAAATGATACAGGGAATATGATAACGATTCACTGGCAGATCGGTTTTTCCGGCACTTTTTGCACAATGATCGGCAACTATTACAAAAATGGTATTATTGAACCAGGGCCTTTTTTGGGCGTCTTTAATAAATTTATTGATGGCATAATCGGTATACTTTACAGCCCCCTGGATGGATTGGTGTGATGGCGAAATATCAATTCTTCCTTCCGGGTAAATATAAGGGCGATGGTTACTCACCGTCATGATATGATTAAAGAACGGTTTTCCGGTATTATAGTTTCTATCGCATTGCTGCAGGGTAAAATTAAATGCTGCCTCGTCATCCACACCCCAGGCCGTAGTAAGATGCACTAAACTGTCTGGTATATCCCTTTCATCCAAAACGGTATAACTGCTGTTGCTGAAAAACTTGCCCATATTATCAAAAAAAGAGTTGCCGCCATATATATAATTCACATCGTATCCTTTTGACTTTAATACGCTGCCCATGGTGAACATATCCGCATTATCAGGCCGGCGCACAATGGATTGGCCGGGTGTTGGCGGAATTGCAAGTGATAAAGCTTCCAGGCCCCTTACTGTTCTTGTACCTGTTGCATAAAACCGGTCAAACCATAAACCATGCGGAATAAGTGAATCTAAAAACGGCGTAATGTTTTCTGTATTTCCAAACCTCTTCATATAATCACCACTTAAACTTTCCACACTAATAAGTATTATATTCCATTTATGTTCGGGACTGTCACTTTTTATCTGCCGCTCAATACTTAATGGATCGGTAGTAAATACTGCATTCGTTGCCTGCAACATGTTTCGTAATATTTTAAAATTGGCTGTATCATTACGGGTTGCATAAAATTTATTGTAATCAATTTCATTGTTCCAGAAAGCTGAACCAAACTCATAAATACCATTACCGCCCAGTTCATTTACATAATTATTGTTGCTGCTGTTCTTGAACCGGTTATTTACCAGGAAATAACCGGCAGCCGGTATTAGCATGAAACCTAAAAAAAAGAGGCTGCGTTTTCCAAAACGCATGCTGTTTTCCTGAGAAGCGATAATTTTTTTCCCGGCTAAAAACAGAATTACCGCAACAGCAAATACAACAGCCACAGCAATTAAGGGAATATTGTACGATTCCCAAATGTTACCTAGTACTTCGGTGGTGTAGATCAGGTAATCAACTGCAATAAAATTATACCGTACATTAAACTCATCCCAGAAAATGATTTCGCCGCCAACATTAACAACAAGTATCAGTACTATGATAAAGAATAAAATGAAAACCGGTATCCGTTGCCATTTTTTTTGATACCAGCTATCTTTCATTAACCAACAATACAAGGCAACCGGAATGGCAAAGAAACTCCAAACCACCAGGTCGTAAAAAAAACCAATGATAAATATTCCAATGAAACGAAATACGGTTAACTCCAGGTTTGGCCCGCTTTTTATCAATAAAACAACCCTTGTAATAAAACTCAGCGAACAAATGATCATTGCTAAAACAAGTAAAGGACCAAAACGATGTTTAAAAAAGGATTGCAATTTTCTCATGCTGTAAAAATACGAAGTGCCGGCTTGTAAACCGGCACTGATCAATAATCTTTAACTTCCTGTCAAAACCATCCCTTGCTTTTAGCACTGCGGCTCCTGCCGCCCAATCCTAAAGCTCCAAGAAGTGACCTTACAATAGTGTTGCCTGCTGTTCTGGCCATGCTTTTAACAACTGTGTTGTTGGTTATTTTTTCCAAAGTAGAAGGCTCTTCTTTACCGGACTTTTTTGTTGAAGTTGTTTCTTCAGTTGTATTTTTTTCCGCAGCTTCCTGCAATTTGGCTGTTAATATTTCATAAGCACTTTCACTGTCGATTGCTTTGTTGTACTTGGCAACTAATTTTGATTTGCCGGTTATAGTTTCAATTTCAGCATCTGTTAAAACATCCATGCGGCTGCGTGGCGCACAAAGCATTACATGTGCCAGTGGCGTGGGAATACCTTTTTCATTTAACATAGTTACCAGTGCCTCACCAATACCTAATTGTGTAATTAAATCTTCTGTTTTATAAAATGCAGTTTCGGGATAGTTTTGTGCTGTTTGTTTAATTACTTTTCGGTCAGCAGCGGTAAATGCCCTTAAAGCATGTTGCACTTTTAACCCTAATTGACCCAGTACACTGGCAGGCACATCCATGGGGTTTTGTGTACAAAAGAAAATACCAATGCCTTTAGAGCGTATTAATTTTATTATTGTTTCTATTTGTTGTAATAATGCTTCACTGGCTTCCTGGAAAATAAGATGAGCTTCGTCAATAAATAGAAACGGGCACAGTAATGCCATTCGATCCTGGACTTCTTTTGCGCATTGACCAGCAATATGGACCGTTGTCACAACAACATTGCATCTTTTGAATAGCT
>JANNDO010000030.1:0-122076 GCA_031387825.1 Chitinophagaceae bacterium
GCATTGATCCACGTACCCGATGAATTTAATTTATAATCTACATCGTAATCAGCGGCTCCACTTACTGCTGTCCAGCTAATGGATGCACTGTTATAGGTTATTGCACTTGTAGTTAAACCTGTTGGTGCATCGCAGGTTGGGGCTGCTGCCGTTGTAAACTGTGCCTGTGCATAAGCGCCCGATGCACCCGTACAATTTGCCCTTACCCTCCAATCATATAATGAAGATGCAGTTAAGCTGCTTAATGCAACAGAAAGATTGGTAGTTGCTGTAGCCGCATTGATCCATGTGCCTGATGAATTTAATTTATAATCCACATCATAATTCAATGCCCCGCTTAAAGCAGTCCAGCTAACTGATGCACTATTATATGTTATTGCACTTGTAGTTAAACCTGTTACTGTACCGCATGATGGTGCTGCACTGATTATAGTAGTAAACAAGCCCCTGCCATGTGTTGCAGCAGAAAGTAAACCATCACTTGCCCTGTATTGCAACATGTCTGTACGTACATTAGGGAATCCTGTTTCAGGATCCCAGGTGGTGGAAGCACCATTGATCAATGCTGTTTGCCAAACACCTGTTTCAGTTGCTATTATTGCTTTTGTATTATCTCCCGGATAAAACATTGCCCAACGTACCGGCATATCAGGTAAATTTCCATCAATTGCAGTCCATGATGTTCCTCCATTACCGGTTACCCAAATATTACTTACACCATAGTTTGAATAAACAACAATAATATTCTGTTCATCCGTTCCCAATTCAATACAGGAAATATTTGCACTGGCTGTTGTCATGCCGGCACCAATGATGCTGGTGAATGTTGGAGTAGCATTGGCTGCTGTAGCTTTAATTAAAGAAGGGGTGATACCACTACCACCACCGCCAAAAAATACAGTATGATTGGTATAAGGCGAAACCTTAACAGCCGAAACCCTGCCGGAATTTAAACCACTCATAGTAACAGAAGTAAAAGTGCTCCCGGTTTGCGGATTGCTCCAGCGCACAAAAGCATTTGCATTACCGCTGCAATACATAATATTATTTACATCATCATAATCTGTAGGGTTAATAAATTTACCGGCAGAACTGGAATAATTTATTGATGACCAGGAAGAGCCGCTGTTTGTACTTCTCCTGTACTGATTGTATACATAGGAACCCCATTGATATTGTCCTTCGTTCTGATCAATATGTACAAAAGCACCATCACCACCTGTAACTTCTACTGAAGCACCCAGGCCTGCATTATTTAACTGATGTACGCCATTATCCTGTGCACCTGCTAAAAAATAATTAGTTGATGTTGGATGATTGGCAACTGCATAAAATTGTTTTATACGCAAGCCTTCATTTCTGTCTGTAATGGTTGTGCCCCCATTGGCAGAATAGTGTACACCTCCATCACAACCAAATAACACCTGGTTATTGCTGCGCCATGTAATTATCTGCTGGTCGGCATGTACATACTGCCCGGTTGTTCCAACCCATTCAGAGATCTTTGTCCACGAGGTACCTCCATTTGTTGTTTTATAACAATCGAGACTTCCAACTATTACATTATTGGCATTAGAAGGATCAATGGCAACGGCCATACAATACCATGCCTGCCCGCTCGTAAAAGCAGGTGTGGTTCCGGTAGCTGCCCAGTTGGCACCACCATCAGTTGACTTATATATAGTAGCCACCTGGTAACTTGAATTGGATGGCAGGGCATACAAAGTGTTTCCGTTACTTGCGAGGTCAACATTTATATTAACCGGGGTATAAGATGTAACAGGAGATGTCCATCCACCACTGGTCACTGTTGCAGGATTATCGGTATACCGGTAACCTGCACTGCCTGCTGATGTATTATAATAACCACAAGTAACATGTAATCTTCCCGTGCTGCTCAACTCAATGTCCGGTACTCTTGGGTCGAGGCCAGAAGGTGTGATATTTGTCCAGGTACCTGAAGATTTTGTATAGCGTTGTAACCCTGCTGTGTTGGAGATTGAATTACAACCAACATATAAATTTCCACTGGCATCGCAAACAACCTTGCTCACATTCCAGAAATTCGCAGTGCCACTCATAACCGACCAGGTAACACCATGATCGGTACTTCTCCAGATGCCTGCTCCTCTTACCGCATCTGCATTGATCGCTTTTTCACCTGTTCCAAAATACATAATATTCACATCAGAGGGGTCCTGGCAAATACTGCCTACTGCAAGGTTCCCAAAAAAATCATTGATGGGTGTCCAGGTTGCAGGACTTACCGTTATATCATTTGTTTTCCATAAGCCTCCGTCAATACCACCTACCCAGACAGTTTTACCGGTTGCATCGCCAAGGTCTTCCCAAATGGCCCTTACCCTGCCCGATGTTTTACCATTGCCCGGCCTTGTGTTTCCATTACTCGGGCCTACAGCATCACTATTTGGCCCACGTTCGGTCCATGAAAATAGCGACGCAGTATTTTGTGCTGCCAATTGCCTTAATCTATCCTGCCGGAATTGATAAGCCTGTACTAATCTTCCCTTGGGCACATAGCCCAAAGCCGGATCTTTTGTATTATCAATTTCAAATTGAAGCCTTGCTGATATGCCTGCCTGGTTTTCGGTAACCTGCGATACCTGTGCAAATGAAACAGCAGAAATAAATGCAAGGAAAAAAGAAAGGGAAATTTTTCTTTTAAACATAAGTTTAGTTTTAGTTGGAGAAAGTATTACCAAATATATTTTTTTGATTCAATAATAAGCAAGTAATAGAACCAAATTGATTAACGATGTGGATAAGTCGCAGAAATTCCCGTATAGAAAAAATTCTACGTGCTGAAAAAGATCAATAATTTCAGGATTAAAGAAATGAAAATGACAAAGTGATGGATTTTTATTGCAACAGCTTTTACTCTAAATATGAGTTTAATGATCATAACTGATCACCCGGGATATCTTCCATAGATCATTTTTTTTCTGCCATATCATAAGGAATTTGAAAGTACCTATCTCCTCTTTTCCATTTTCTATATGGCGGAACCGGTGAACACCAATTTCAATAGCACCATAATTTTTAACAGGATGAACTTCTAAACTACCCGGCACCAGTTCTCTCGTTAATTTGTATGCCTTTTTAAAGGTATTACCAAAGTTCTCAAAGACTGTTTTATAAGGTATCAGGCCCCCATTATCCTGGAACCATTCAAGGTCCTTGGTAAACATGGGCTGAAACTTAGCCATGTTCTGCGTATTGAATGCCGCAAAAATGATGCTATCCATCCTGGCTATTTCGTTATACAATTCCTGCGATGTGGGAGCAACTTTGTTTTCCTGGGCAATGGCACAATTAAAAAATGTTAAAGCAAGAATAAGGGTACGGATCGGTTTTGAAACAAATGTATATAAGTACATGGTTATTTAGTTTGAATTGAAGATATATAAAATATGGAAAAGGGTTGCGTAATTCAATTGAAGGCAAACATTGGCAGAAATCCTGAAAATTATTACCTTTCTAAAAAAAATGAAGATCATTGTAACAGGCGCTACGGGTATGGCAGGCTCAGAAGTGGTACGCCAGGCAATTAATGACGAAAGCATAACCCGGATAATTGCCTTGGTAAGGCGGCCATTGGAAATGATACATCCAAAAATTACCACCGTAATTCACGATGATTATTTATTGTATGAAGATGTTAAAGATCATTTCAGAAATTGTGATGCCTGTATATGGTGTTTAGGAATATCACAATTGCAGGTGAGTAAAGAACAATATGCCGTTATCACTTATGATTATGCTATTGCCGCCGCAAAAGCAATGCTTGCGGTAAACCCTTCCCTTCATTTTGTTTTCTTAAGCGGCAACGGCGCCGACCGTACAGAAAAAAGTAAAGTGTTGTTTGCAAGAATGAAAGGCAAAACTGAAAATGCACTTTTGAAATCAGGATTAAAAATTATTACCATTGCCCGGCCGGATGCCATCTGGCCAAAACATAAAAATAAAAATGCGCCATTTGCATATAAACTGGTAACCCCTTTTTTCCCTTTAATAGAATTGTTTAGGCCACGTAAAATCATCGGCTCCGAACCACTGGCAAAAGCATTATTGTACCTGGCAAAAAATCCCGGGGAGAAAAACACGTATGAGAATATGGAATTGCGGCAGCTGGGAGGTAAAAAGTAGTTGAGGTTGAAATTACCCTTTACCGGTTATTCACTTTATTAATACAGTTTTTTAGTTTTAGCTATTAAATTTTCTTCATGAAAAAAATGCTGTTCCTTATATTCAGCCTCTTCTTTATAAGTACAGGCTCCTTTTCACAAACTGCACCTGATACGGCTAAAGGAAACTGGCCCAGGTTTACAGAAGTAGAAGTGGAAGCTTCTTTCCCTGGCGGTGACCCGGCATGGAAAATTTTTCTCGTAAAAAATTTAAAAGCGGCTGTTCCGGCAGATAATAATGCACCCATTGGTAAGTACACAACCGTGGTTCAGTTTGTGGTGGGTAAAGACGGAACCGTATCAGGCATTAAAGCGCTAACCAATTTTGGTTATGGCATGGAAGATGAAGTGGTGAGGATAATTGAAAAGTCAGGCAACTGGACACCTGCCCTCCAAAATGGCAAAGCTGTAAATGCATACCGAAAACAACCGGTAACTTTTGTAGTTGATGAAGATGGCTTTGAAGTGAATTCGAAAGTGCCTAATACACTGTTTGCCGGCATTGACAATGAAATTACCGTTAACGTGAGAAGAGTTAGCCCCGCCAATATAAACCTGATGATAACAAAGGGCAATATCATCACCACAGTTGAAGGAAGGTTTATTGCAAGGCTAACCCAGCCCGGCCGGGTTACCATCACTGTATATAATAAAAAAAATGATAAAGAACTGGGCGCTGCCAGTTTTGAAGTAAAAAAACAAAGCGAAATACCTGCTGAAATGAAACAGTAAACCATTTTAAAAAACCACCACTATGAAACTGATACTTTCTTTATTCTCCTTTTTTGTAATAGCAACCAGTAGCTATGCACAGGTAAAAACATTTTCAACTGCAGTTGAGTACAACGACTTTATTGTTGCTGAACAAATAAAGATCGGTGAATCTATAAAATCATTTATCAGCATATTTACCAATTCAAGCGACACAACAGAAATACAGGAGGCCCGTAAGGCAATCGTAAGCCAGGTTGATTCATCAATTAACCAGTTAAAACTGCTGGCCTCTTTTAAAGGTGATACAGCGCTGAAAAAAAATGCCATCAGTTTATTTTCCTTTTATTCAGGCATTGCTGCAAATGAATATAAACAATTGGTTTGGGTCATCTTCGACACAAAAAAAAACAATGGAGAAAAAAATATAAAGCAGCAGGAAATTGTAAAAAAAATTACCGACAGGGAAGCATTTTACGACAAGAATTTCCAGGATGCGCAAAAGACCTTTGCCAAAAAATACAATATTGACCTGAAGGAAAATGATTTTAAGATAAATAATTAACTTTATAAGCAGATCTTAAAATCATTCTCTATGATAGTCCTGCAAATTGAACATCCTGTTCCTGATTACGATGGCTGGAAAAAGGTATTTGACAGCGACCCCATGGGGCGCAAACAATCGGGGGTGATACGCTACAAAATATTCCGGCAAACTGATAACCCCAACTATGTTATGGTTGAACTGGAAATGAACAGCCTTGATGAAGCAAAAGTTTTACTCATCAAACTGCAGCAACTCTGGAAACAGGTAGATGGGAAAATTATAACCGGGCCAAAGGGAAGGATCATTGAAATGGTGGAAGTCAAGGATTGCTAAATAATAAAGGTTTGGTGTGAAACGGACCGGAACAAAAACCGAAACATTTATTTTCCACCCTGTATTGCTGCATTGACAGGCAGGGTTACACCATAATCTTTATTAAGTCCCTCATAAAAAGTATTAAGCCGTAAAGAATCTCTGGCTTTAAGCAGTACCATTTTCTGTTTAAGATCTTCTCCCAGATTTTTGATGTAGGCCATCCCTTGTTCTTCGGTAGGATTGCCTGCTGCAAAAGCAGTCATATCATCCAGGTATTTATTCAATAACGGTTTCATGTCCTTTATCTGTTGCGCAGTAAGATCAACAGACGAATACACCCGCTGGTCGGCATCACCATCTTTCTTTATACTCTCCAGGTTGGTAACGGTTACATCGATCTCATGATTGATATTGGTACGGGTCAGTTCAATATCGGCGGAACCACCCAGCTCTTTCATCACCGCAGAAAAAATACCTTTATTCTCTACAAATAATGTCCATGCTTTTTCTGTAGCTGCTTTTTTTCTTTTGAACTCTGCTTTCCCGTCGTCTTTTGTATTGAAGCCTAAAAAATAAATGATGGTTGCTGCCAGCACTGGTGTAACCACACCTATCGCAATGTTTTTAATGGTATTGCCACCCGATGCCTGTTTTACCGGTTTATTTTCCATTCCTGTTTTTGTTAAAAATAAAAAATTGCCCGTTACCGGCAAAAGAAAAAAGATCGGGGTAAAAGCCGGGCTAATCTCAGCAACGCCTCTCTTATGGTTTGTGTGATGGCCAGGACGTTCTCTTCGCCGTTGTTGGTGTTCGTGCGGTAAGCAAAGCAGCGTTTGCATTCACCAACAACCAGCAGCGTCCTAAAAATAAATACTATTCTTAGCAACGTCTCTCTTATGGTTTGTGTGATGGCCAGGACGTTGCGTTTGTTATTTGAAAACGTTTACACAACATCCCGTGCCGGAGACGTTGCCGGAAAGAAAGTAAACTTTATCACCGCTTATCATAAACTGCTTTTTATTATAACCATAGCATGATAAATTGTGTTTAAACTTACACACCATGAAAAGATCATTCTTCTCTATTATTGTCTTTTTATATTTTTTTCCTGCACAGGCACAGCAACCTGTAATTGTATCGCCCCAGTGGGTTCATGATAATTTAAACGACCCCAACCTGGTAATTTTATATACAGGCTTTGTAATTAAAGGCGATTTTGACAGGGAGCATATTGAAGGTTCCCGTTTTTTATGGGCCGATTGGCTGGCGCCTGATACACCCGAAGCATCTATGAATCCCGTTGATGTGAAGGAAGCCACCAAACGGTTACAGGGCCTGGGTATCAACAAAAATTCAAAAATTGTTTTATGCCATAAGGGTGGGGATGTTACCATTACATCAAGAATGTTTTGCTCGTTGGAATATTTTGGCCTGCAGGGTAAAGTTTCTTATTTAAATGGCGGCATTGAAGCCTGGAAAAAAGCAGGATACCCCGTTACCAACAAAGCCTCTGTTTATAAAAAAGGAAATTATGTGGCCACGATTAACCCCGTGTTGGTAAACAAGGATTATGTATTAAGTGCATTAAACACCACATCGCAGGTGGTGGTGGATGCAAGGCTGAAGCGCTGGTATGATGGTGATGCCACCGGCAACCCCAGGGACGGGCATATTTCCGGGGCGCTCAATATACCCTACCCCGATATGGTTGACTCCACCAACAGTCTTAAACCAACAGCCGTACTGGAAAAGAATTTTACCGCCGTGGCTCCCGATAAGAGCAAGGAAATAGTGTTGTATTGTTTTATTGGCCAAACTGCCTGTGTGGATTATGTAGTAGGCCGTTCGCTTGGTTATAATATGAAAGTGTACGATGGCAGCATGCAGGAATGGAGCCGTGATGAAAAACTGCCGATGCAAAAAACAAAGAAAGAATAAATTCAGTAAGTGGTAAATTTTATGCTTCGCCGTTGTTGGTGTTCGTGCAGTAAGCAAAGCAGCGTTTGCATTCACCAACAACCAGCAGGGTACTAAAAATAAATACTATTCTTAGCAACGCTTCTCTTATGGTTTGTGTGATGGACAGGACATTGCTGGGAAGAGGCCTGGTCATTCAGTTTTCAGATATTTACACGGAACATTTACTGCAACATAGTCAATCCCGTATCCGTGTTTCAATAATAAGGAAACAATACCCGAAATGGTTGTTTCATCCCGGTGCATTTGCGGAAGAAGCCCTATCATAGCATAGCTTACAGGGTTTATTGCAGGAATAAGTGTTTCCCAGTCGTATCCTTTACCCCACACAAGGCCGGCAACAGTTATTTTCAGGTCTGCTTTTTGGGCAAGCAGGAATTCAAGCATTTCAAATGACTGGTTTGAATTTTGATTGACAGTATGAAAAACAGGGGTTTGTCCGCCAAAACCATCCTCATCAACCCCCGCCCTTACATTTACATCCATACCATACTCCATCAGCACTTTTGCACAGGCTACATGATTGAACTCTGCGCAGATGTGCAAAAGTGATACTTCAAAAAACGAGGTATAGGCACAACGCATGCTGTATTTTTTGCTGAGGCATTCAGGAGCATCTTTTAGTTGCCCGTATAATGCCCCTGCATCATCAAGTAATACCGATAATAAAATATTATCTTCAAAGCGCAGGCCATGATCAACAAATGCTTTTACACAATCTTTAAATTTGGGGCTGCGGGTATATTCACCCAGCAGTTCATAAATAAGCGGCAGGCCGTTGTAACTATCGTTTGCATCAATACCATTGGCAAAACAGTACCTGATCCCTTCTGCCGAATGCAGTTCAATATTTATTATAAGTTTTTCCAGATCATCCATCGCTTTACAATTTGGCAAATAAAATTACTAAAGTTATCCATTCGTAGTTGCCCCCGTGCAAACCCATAATACCAAAAACACTAACCCTATTCTTAGCAACGTTTCTCCTATGGTTTGTGTGATGGCCAAGACGTTGCGTTTGTTATTTGAAAACGTTGACGGGAGGAAGACGACGGCGGAGAGCAGGCTTACGTAATGCCAACTGCGGCGAAGCGAAAGAAAATTTTAATTATGTTGATTTTATCTTACTTTAATATTGTATTTGACAGACATGATTTTGAAAAACCCTGTACTGTCAATTTTTTTAACAACTAAAAAAAAGATCATGCCAGGACATCCAAGACAACCCGACCCTGAACCAAAACCCGATCAATCTAAAACAGAACAAAAGCCAGCCGAAAAGAAAGCTGAGCAAAAAGAGCCTGAAAAAAAAGTTCCCGAAAAAAAACAAGTTGAGGACGATGAAAAATTTTGGCGCCATTAAGCAACAATAGCGGAGATTTGAGCGAAGACCAACAGCTGCAAAATATCCCGCCATGGTTTCGCTACACGGATCATTTCTTATTCATTGATTTTGGTTCGTGGAGACAGCAACCGGGGCAGAGGTCTCACCCAGATCAAGAAACATGAGATGGTTCAGGTTATAGTAAGTTTCAGTCACATAAAATTTATGACTCCCTATAATGGTAAAACCTGTCTTACCATAAAAATCAATTGCCCTGCTATTTCCTATCCAGGTATATAACCATATACCCGATTGTTTATTTTTTCTTGCCACCCCGATATTGAAATTCAAAAGTTCAAGGCCTAATTTCAAACCGTAAAATTCTTTTAGCAAATAGATCCGGTCCAGTTTGGTTACATTTTCTGCCTTAATACCAGGTTCCTTTACATTTAAAATAATTTTAGAAAACCCCACCGGGCTCCCGTTGTAATGAATAATGTGGTAAATATTATTTGGCTCAGCAAGCTCTTCCCTGATCGCATGATCATTATAATTCTTCTCCAGATACTCATTCAGATTTTCTGCTGAAGTGCTTTCCCGGTGAGCTTCTGCTACTGCTACTTTCCCAATCGCAACTATTGGCCGGTGATCTTCTACCGTTGCTCTTTTAACTGAGATCATTTGAAAATTTATTTTTACAGCGTAGTGATAAAGGTAAAGACTTATAACAGTTTTGCAAACCTGCCGGCAATGTAAGTTTCGGACACAGTCAGGCAGGAATAAAAGGCATCAGGTGATCCTGCAGAGCACTTACCAGGTGTGCTATTTCCATTATTTCATACAGGTTAATTGCCATTGAAATAAAAGAGGGCTTGATTCTTAATTATCCGTAATAGTTTCGTTGATCATCGTATAGCCAATGCGCAAGATCATCTTACCCCTTGTTTTAATGTTTTCCTATACCTGTATTTTTGCCCAGGGTCAGGATAAGCGGAATATCCGGATCACTGTGGCGAATGAACAGAAAAATAGACTCCCGGGTTCTACAGTTTATTTACTGAACTCCGATTCCCTGGTTATTCGTTCAGGTGCTGCCGGCAAAACCGGCATTTTCGAATTTACGGATCTTGATCCCGGTAAATACCTGGTTAGGGCCAGCCAAACAGGATATGATGATGCATATAGCCCATTGATCGACCTCGGAAACAAAAATACATTTGTTTATATCATCACACTGAGATCCAGGAGCAGTTTGCTGAATGAAGTCACGGTTGTTTCAAAAAAGCCCGCCATCCAGTTCCTTCCTGATAAAACAGTAATAAACCCCGAAGCCACTATTTCAAATGCAGGAGCTTCGGTTATGGATGTATTGGAAAAATCGCCCGGTATAACTGTGTCAAAAGACGGATCCATTATCATGAAGGGGAAACCCGCAGTAACGGTTTTAATAGATGGCAAGCCTACCCAGCTAAGCGGTGCAGACCTACAGGCTTATCTTTCGGGAATCCCTGCTTCACTGGTAGATGTGGTAGAACTTATAGAAAACCCCGGGGCCAAATATGATGCCTCAGGAAATGCAGGTATCATCAACATCAAAATGAAAGCTAATAGGGTGAAGGGCTTCAACGGCTCGATGAATTTAAGTTTGGGACAGGGCATCTTTACCAAAACGGGTAATTCGCTCAACCTGAATTACCGGAATGGAAAAACAAACTGGTTCATCAATTATGGCATGCGCTCCGGCAGAGATAAGATGGATTTGTGGACACTAAGGAAATATGTAAATACCAAAAACGAAGATTCTGTTTTACTGGAACAACCCAATTTTAACAGGAGCTCGAACACAGGACATAATATTAAAACGGGTGTCGATCTTTTTCTTAACAAGAACACCACATTGGGACTTGTATTTACCGGGGGTATCTTCAACAGGAAAGCGAATAGTACCAGTTCTATCAACTGGATGGACCCTCAGTACAAAATTGATTCTTCAATTAATACCTGGGGTGAAAACAACCGCAAGTTTAAAAGAGGCGGCGTGAATGTAAATGGTAAGTTCAAGATCAATGATGGCAGCGAAATTACAGTTGACCTTGACTATGTAAATTTTACTATCAATGGCGATCAACAATACCAAACCCAGTTAGTGGCCCAGGGTAGCGATATCGAAGCTACAAAAGGAAATATTCCTTCTAAACTAAATATCTTTTCGGCAAAAGCTGATTATAGCAAACGATATAAAAAATTCCTGCTGGAAACCGGCTTAAAAACGGCGATCAACAAAACAGATAATCTTGCCGATTATTATTTTGCCTTCAACAACAACCCATGGCAGCAAGACCTGAGCCGCAGCAACCATTTTTTATATAATGAAACCATCAGTGCTGCCTATGCAAGTGTTGATGCAGAAAAAGGCAAATGGCATTGGCAGGGTGGACTTCGTTATGAATTTACACACTACAAAGCCCACCAGCTGGGTAATGCTGTTGTAAGGGATTCTGCTTTCAAAAGGAATTATGGAAGTATATTCCCTACTGCGTTCGTCTCTTATCAGCTCGACAGTAATAACACGATCACGATCCGGGCAGGAAAAAGGATCGACAGGCCCCAGTTCCAACACCTGAACCCTTTCCAGACCATCCTGAATAAATACACATACGAAGCCGGCAACCCGTTCATCAAACCGCAGTACACCTGGAATTTTTCAATAGCCCACACGTATAAGCAAATGCTTACTACGGAGATCTCCTACAGTTATCTCAAAGATTATTTTTCGCAGATATTCATCATTGACTCCAGCAGCAGTAATGTAAATAATAACATCATCATTTATACCCGGGGAAATGTGGGTTCTTTTCAGAATTTCGGCATTACAGAAACCTTTCAAAAGCCCATTACCAAATGGTGGAACCTTACGGCAGTAGCTGTATACAATCATAAGCTGATAAAAGGTGTGGTATGTGCTCCTTTTACAGCGAGGGTGAACCAGCTGAACATCAGTATTAATAACCAGTTCCAGCTTAAAAAAGGATGGAGTTTTGAACTCAGCGGATATTACCAAACGAAGAGCCAGATAGACCTGCAGGAATGGCTTGAGCCACAGGGCGAACTGAATATTGGTGTTGGCAAACAAATACTGAAGAAGAAAGGAACATTGAGACTGAGTATCCGCGATCTCACTTATTTCCAAAACTATTCCGGCTATTCCACTTTTGAGAATTCGTATGAACCTTTTACAATAAAATGGGATTCAAGGGTTGTGCGGCTGAGTTTTAGCTGGCGGTTTGGCAAAACGATGAAACCGGTGAACCGGTCTGAAGGCGGAGCATCAGACGAGATCAACAGGGTTGGTGGAAATTAATTGGCGGGGCAGACGGAATTAATAATCAGGGAAGGCTACATATTGTTACCAAAATATCGCCTCCACGAGGCTTTGTGATTAGCTGGCTGTGTACCCTGAACTGCCGCCGTCTGGTCTCCCGACCAACGGCGATTTAAGTTGAACTGCATTTAATTTTTATTTATGAAGTATGCTGCCCGTTGGTCAAAGCCCAGACGGGGGCAACTACCTACGGCGGCAAGGGTTGGTGGAAATTAATTGGAGAGGCAGACGGAATTAAAGATCAGGGAAGGCTACATATTGTTACCAAAATATCGCCTCCACTAGGCTTTGTGATTAGCTGGCTGTGTACCCTGAACTGCCGCCGTCTGGTCTCCCGACCAACGGCGATTTAAATTGAACTGCATTTAATTTTTATTTATGAAGTATGCTGCCCGTTGGTCAAAGCCCAGACGGGGGCAAGAGTTCTGGTCATAAGATCAAACGACGGCGGAGATTGATGCGAAGAATTATTTACGGAAAGCAATCCTTTGCCAATTTATCTATTCGTTCATTCATTTGGGCATTGCAGCTTTTACAATTCTGCTTCATCTTTTTGGTCATCCTGTTTCTTATGTCAGCAGATTTTTTGTAATCGTCAATGTCGTAAAAGCCACTATAAGAAATAGAGCTTACCCAATCATTGTATTTTTCGTTTGTTGTGTCGGAGTCCATGTACTCAAAGAATTCCCTGGGAAATTTCTCGGCATATCTCCTTGCAGGAACTCCCGTATATTCTCCCAATGCTCCATCCTGTATCTGTATTGTTTTATTTAAACACCAACGATAGAACGGCCGTAAATTTTTATCATCCGTTGTCACAAGCTCAAGTAAAGCTGCCGTGGTATTATTGTCAGTTGGTCTGAATTGTCCCAGGTAAAAATCTATTGCTATCGCCGAACATTTTGGATTGTCAATATAAAATTTTACGGGTTTACCCCATACAGAATCCCTCTCCGGCTCATTTGTTAAACCAAAACCGTCTTGCCAGTTATTATCAGTTTTAATATAAATAGTGTCGTGCTTTAAAACCGTATCAGCCTTGAGAGTTTTAGCGTTACCGGTTTTGTCGCCTTGTCTGTTAGTACAAGCAATTAAGTAAAAAAGAAAAGATAAAAATATCAGTAACCTCATATTATTACAGTCAATTCATAAATATACTTAAATGAATAATACCTGGGGAAAATTCGTCGTGAGGCATAAGACCAGACGACGGCGAGGATTGAGGCGAAGACCAACAGCGGTGAAGAGAAGGGGCAACTACCTACGGCGGCAAGGCTTTGTGATTAGCTGGTTGTGCACCCTGAACTGCCGCCGTCTGGTCTCCCGACCAACGGCGATTTAAATTGAACTGCATTTAATTTTTATTTATGAAGTATGCTGCCCGTTGGTCAAAGCCCAGACGGGGGCAAGAGATGAATGGGAACACATACGGCGGCGAAATACCCTGCTGGTTGTCGGTGGGCTACGGAACACCAACAGCGGCGGAGTTTTTGGGGGGGATTGGGGCGAAGACCAACAGCTGCGAAAATTTATACAAATTTTACTATATTTAAATAAAAAATGCCAGTGACTAAACTCCTTCTCAGAAACTTTTTAATACTATCCTTTTTTTTAGTTTCATGTAAAAACAAGAATGCAAGTCCGTGGACTGGCGATTGCCCAATGGAAAGATTAGATTGGATGGAGGTCTCCAGTGGGTATGATTCTAAGGAAGTAATTGAACTCGCTGGTAAGATCGCGACATCTGCAAAGGCAGACGCCTCACAGGTTTTAAAAGGCTCAGGCGACATGAATGTAAAAGCAGATTTTGAAAGTTCACTACGCAATACGATCAACAGTACCAGTAAGCAAAAAATAAAGGTTTCACAGGAATTTTATGAGGCGTATATCAAACAACGGACCGGCACTTGCAATATCTGGAAGGCGCTACATGACGGCACTCTGAAATCTGAATCAGCCCAAAAACAGGCCGAAGAAATGTTCATTAAAATTTCGTCCCAGTTTGCACAGGTTCAAGAAGAAGAAAAAAAAAGATCCCCAACTTATAGTTGAACAGGTTGACGCAATTCCCGATAGTATTTCTAAAAAAGATACTACCGTTTCGGACAAACCAAAACTCTCAAAAAATAAGCGCCCTGTTCCTCCTATTAATTCCGAGAATCCAACATTTAATTTAGATGCAAAGTGGAGTGGAGCTGAAGTTTTTTTTACAGTCACAAATTTTATAGAAGAGCCAGTAACAATCCGGATTTTTTCGATTAAAGTCGAAGGCTTTTGCAATGCATACCCTTCACTAAACACAGTTATTGATGTTAATGAAAAAATCCCTTTGAAAGATCTGGAATTGGATAATGGCCCAATAGCTGCTTCGATCAAACCAAAATATAAGGATTTTGAAATTCCACAAGGCATGTCAAAGTCATTCCACTTCAAGATAATTACTAAAGCACGAGGGGCATGTCATGTGAATCTAATCATTGGTTACACCAATCCACAGACAGGCTTAAAGGGAATTCTGTCTAGACCGGTTTTATAAATTCGTGCATGGATAACAACTTACTATTGGCTTGAGATCATACATCGGTACTCACAGAAAGGAAGAATACCAACAGCAGCAAAAAGCAATTTGTATTCCTAATTTCAGACACAGTCCGGCAGAATTAAACGGCATCAAGTGATCCCGTAAACTGTACTTTTATGATTTAATGATTTGGGTTGGGAACACTTGCGCCAGTTGGGGGGCCAGATGAGGGGCATTTTATAGAGAGAGCAGGAAAGAAGTTTTTTTTATAATCTATTTATTATCTTACTTAAAATTAAAAACTATGGAAGGAGAGTATAACAATGAGCGTGGCAGTCGTTGGGTTCGGCTTGTTCGAAACACACTAATAGGCGTTGCATGTTTTGCAGGTGTTGCAGGTGGTCTGAAAGTTGCAGACCATGTGTATCATGATATACACCCCGAAAAAGAAGAACAGCATTTGGAAAAGCTGGAGCCACTATCTCCTCACAGTTATACTGTCCTTAAAAGCCCTATCGATAGCAATACAGTTTACTTGATAAAAAGTAAGGATGTTGCTACCAATGGCGACACTTTATTTATTTTAAAGAAAGCGGTTAATAAATAAATTTCGGGAATAGATACTACAGCTCATTTTACCTGCACTGCATACCTGTAGGGGTTGTGTAGTTTCTTTTACTTTGTAATTAAATCAATGATCAATTTTTCAAATACGCCAGTTGATTTATACTCTGTCAAGGGCTTCATTTGAGGGGTTTTATCATAAACAATAGTATAAGATAAATTAACAAGATTGACATTAATTAATGTTCCAGAATCAGATTTCTTAATTCTTACATTCCATTCTGCCGATACACGGTCTGTCTTTTCTAGGTATTCTTTAGTCGCATATGGGCCAGCACCTACTTTCGTTACAGGGAAGTACTTTTGGGTTCCTTGATCATAATATTTAGGAACGACTATAAATGCATTAGGATCTACCAGCTTAAAGTTTTTATCCTCATAGGTAGCAGGCATATTTGTACTACCCGCTATTAATAATCCGCTGCTCCTATCTATAATTTTAATGCTAAATCCATTTTGTGCGAATAGATCCACAAGTTTGTCCCAGACGTCATCAAAAGTTTTTTGGGTGGTTATTTGAATTGGGGGTTGTGGGTAATTACCTTTAACTGGAATTATTTTCATTGAACAAGAAATAAATGAAACGGCAACAGTAGCTAGCAGTAATATTTTTTTCATTTTTGCTGTTTTTGGGTAATTCTTGGAGGAGGTCCTATATCAAATTTCCTGCCCCCTTTATACTAAATATACAAAAAAAGCTCGTGTGACACGATCCAAGGCGGAGATACCTTATTGAAAAATATCATTAGGTATAAAAAAATTATCGCAATTTACCTTGGTAACAATTTCTGACCCCTTAAAATTTTGAGGTTTTAGTGAAAAATTTTCAATTACATCACTCTCCAATTCTAAAGAGTTGGGATCTTGCAGAATCAACCTTTTTCCATATAACACATCATTATAAAAGTATTCTAAGTCTATCGATCTATTATAGAGAGGAAAAGTATAGCCGATAATAACAATATTTTTCGATTCACCAATTTTATTTTTAGCAATTGCAGAATTAAAGTTTTTTGTTTCCCAAGCAAATTTTATAGATTCTGCATCTCTATCAGAGTTATCACCATATCCCAGAAAACCATCTGTTACTTTAAGCTCTAAGTAGTTTTGATCTTTTATTTTATCATAAATAATATCATGAATAGTTGATTGGTTTAAGTTTATAAGACCAGAAAAATTTGAGCTATAGAAAAAACCATTCATATTAATAACACAAATTTTATCTTCAATCTCCCAAGTGTATTTTCTATCAATTTGTTTAAAAAATTCACCAATACTTGCTTCAGGTAAAAAATAATTCTTGAGGCTCATTAGAAGATTTAAGTCATAGTTCCATGTAATAAAATTTATCTTACAATATGGCTCCTTTTTATCTGCTAATGGTTTAAGCAAACCAGCAATTAATGCATCGTATCTTTTATCAATGGATGACTGCTTCCAGAAAGTGTCTTCATCATAGTAGTCTGGTCTTGCTGTAGGTTTAGATAAATGCTCCCATGTGAAATATAGGTTTAAGACTTTTTTACCTTGACTTATTTTATCATTTTGACCGGTATGAAATAATTTTTTAAAATAAGTATCGAATGATTGGTGTGACCTAAATGATTGATGTAAGTCTTCACCTAAATTATGAAGAATACCAAACTTTTGTTTCTCTTCAGACGAAAAATCTATTCCCTTAATAACCCCTATATCAATCCAATCCAAAAATTCTTTAAACCTATTTGAAAAAGATTTAACTACAGGAATTGATTGGAAACTTGCTCCAGCTCCTAGTATATAAGTAAGTTCTTGCATAAATAGTTTTAGTTTAAAATAAAAAAGCCAGCACTCACCTTTCGGTAAGCCTGGCTTCAATATGAGGTATAATTCCCTTACACTCACTCTACGTGACTATATTGGGAGATTGCTTCGTCGTTCCTCCTCGCAATGACGGTTACTTCACTTCCTCAAAAGGCACATCCTCCACTTTACTTTCACAGTGTTGTCGCTGGCCATCAGCTCCGGTATCAGGTCCGGGTTGGGCTTGTTGAGCACCTGCGCCTTCCTGTGTAGCCTTATACATATCTTCACTGGCGGCTGTCCATGCTGCATTCATTTCTGCACTGGCTGCATCAATCTGTGCAAGGTCCTGTGCTTTGTGTGCTTCTTTTAATTTGGTTAAAGAACTTTCAATAGCGCCTTTCTTATCGGCAGGTATCTTTTCGCCGTATTCCTTCAGTTGTTTTTCTGTCTGGAATATCAGGCTGTCGGCCTGGTTAATTTTTTCAACCCTTTCTTTTTCTGCTTTATCGCTTGCTTCATTGGCTTTTGCATCGTTCTTCATCTTTTCAATTTCCTCCTTGCTTAAACCACTGCCTGCTTCAATGCGTATCTTTTGTTCTTTACCTGTGCCCTTGTCTTTTGCGGTAACGTGTAAGATACCGTTGGCATCAATATCAAAGGTTACTTCTACCTGCGGTACACCACGTGGAGCAGGCGGTATGCCGTCTAAATTAAAAGTGCCGAGGCTTTTGTTCTGGCTGCTCATCGGCCGCTCGCCCTGCAGTACATGTATCTGTACACCGGGCTGGTTATCGCTGGCGGTAGAGAACACTTCTGATTTTTTTGTTGGTATGGTAGTATTGCTGTCGATCAATCTTGTCATTACACCACCCATGGTTTCAATACCTAAAGAAAGCGGGGTAACATCAAGTAACAACACGTCTTTAATATCGCCACTCAATACCGCACCCTGTATGGCTGCACCCACGGCAACAACCTCATCGGGGTTAACACCACGGTTTGGTTTTTTACCAAAGAATTTTTCAACCAGTTCCAGCACTTTAGGTATACGGCTGCTTCCACCCACCATTATCACTTCCTCAATTTCAGATGCGGTCATGCCGGCATCTTTCAATGCCGCTTCGCAGGGCTTCAGGCAACGGGCAAATAAATTATCGGCAAGCGCTTCAAATTTTGCACGGGTCAGTTTTTTCACTAAGTGTTTGGGCACTCCATCAACCGCCGTTACATACGGCAGGTTTATTTCTGTTTCGGTGCTGGAAGAAAGTTCAACCTTTGCTTTTTCTGCTGCTTCTTTCAAACGCTGCAATGCCATCGGGTCTTTACGCAGGTCAATGGCTTCATCTTTCTTGAATTCATCGGCCAGCCAGTCCATGATCACTTTATCAAAATCATCACCACCAAGGTGGGTATCGCCATTGGTAGATTTTACTTCAAACACACCATCGCCCAATTCCAGAACAGAAATATCAAAAGTTCCACCACCCAAATCGAATACAGCAATTTTATGATCTTTTCCACCCTTATCTAATCCATAAGCAAGCGCTGCGGCTGTTGGTTCGTTCACAATACGACGAACATTAAGCCCTGCAATTTCACCGGCTTCTTTGGTTGCCTGGCGCTGTGCATCGTTGAAATAAGCAGGTACGGTAATCACCGCATCTGTCACTTCCTGGCCAAGGTAATCTTCGGCGGTTTTCTTCATTTTTTGCAGTACCATGGCGCTTATTTCCTGTGGGGTATATTGCCTGCCATCTATGTCAATACGAACAGTATTATTGTCACCTTTTACCACTTTATAGCTCCAGTGGCTTATTTCTTCCGTCACTTCGTCGAAACGGCGGCCCATAAAACGCTTCACACTGCTGATGGTGTTGTGGCTATTGGTAATGGCCTGGCGCTTGGCAGGATCACCCACTTTGCGTTCGCCATTTTTAAGGAAAGCCACTACCGACGGGGTTGTGCGGCGCCCTTCTTCGTTAGCTATTACCACCGGTTCGTTACCTTCCATTACGGAAACGCAACTGTTGGTGGTTCCTAAGTCAATTCCTATTATCTTTCCCATGATATAAATTTTAATTTGATTACTGGAGAAATGACAATGATTGTGCCATGGGAGAAAAAGTGCAAAAATGTCATGGAGGTTAATATATAGTGTAACTCATTGATTACATTTGGCTCACTAAAATCTTCATATGGCTTTTATCAACTACAATACAAAGAACAAAGCAACAATCTTCCCCGGCATACAAAGTGCCATGGAGCATAGCGCCGGGGTAACTTTTGGCTGCGTAAGTTTAGCAGAAGGAACAATTGCACCCATACACAGCCATCCGCATGAGCAATGGACCTATGTACTGGAAGGGCAAATGGAATTTACACTGGATGGAGAAAAGCAAATGCTGTTACCGGGCATGGGTGCTTTAATTCCTTCCAATACATTGCATGGGGCGGTTGCTGTTACTGCCTGTAAAGTGATAGATGTGTTTACACCGGTGAGAGAAGACTATAAGAAATTAGGAATTGGGAATTAGGAATCAGGAACGAGTACTCCATTAGAACTGTCATGCTGAGGAACGAAGCATCTCATTCTACGTATTTGGAATTCTGATAAGCAGGATGAGATCCTTCGCTATCGCTCAGGATGACAGTTTCGTAGTTATCCTTTCGTTTTAAAAGTAAAATGCTTTTGACTGAGATAGCTGATGGTAATAATGATCGCCGTAGTAATACACTGGCTGAGGAATGGCCACCAGCCAAATACTTCTACAAAAACTTTAAGTATAAAATAGTTGAGAGTAAGATTGAAAAGAAATGATAGCCCGTAACGGAATAATTGTATCCTCCCTTTTAAATTGGAATCTACAAACACCACGTACTTCATCAATATAAATCCAACAACAAAATTTACGCAAAAGGAAATGAAGAGTGCGGCATTGTGCGGCTTGAGTGCATAAAATCCCAACTCTACATTCTCAAACTTAAATACAAACACCAGTAATATCTTAAAAAGCGCAAGCCCCAAAAAGGTATTGGCTCCGCCGCAGGCTGCATAACGGAATGTCTGCTCCGGCATGAATCTCTTAAATGGTGGGTAGAAGAGATCGATGAATGATATGAGCCTGTTTCCTGACAACTTATTTTGAATTTTAAATTTTAAATTTTGAATTAATACGGCATCAGTTGTATTTGTCATTCAAAATTTAAAATTCAGCATTTATAATAATTAACTGTATAATTCTTCCCTCATCGCCTTCACCCTCTCATCTTCAAGATACTCATCATAAACCATCAACCTGTCTATCATTCCCTTTGGTGTAAGTTCAATGATGCGGTTGGCCACGGTTTGCATGAACTGGTGATCGTGTGTGGTGAATAACACATTACTTGGATAAGCAACCATATTATCGTTAAAAGAAATGATGCTTTCCAGGTCAAGGTGGTTGGTGGGTTCATCCAGTATCAACACATTCGGGTTCTGCAGCATCATCTTGCTGATCATGCAACGCACTTTTTCGCCACCGCTCAATACATTGGTCTTCTTTAAAATCTCATCGCCGCTGAAGAGCATCTTTCCCAAAAAGCCACGTAAAAAATCTTCATCCACATCTTTTGTTGTTGGCGGAACGTATTGACGCAGCCAGTCCATCAGGTTCAGTTTGCTGCCTTCAAAATATTCGCTGTTATCATTGGGTAAGTAAGCGGTGGTAACTGTTGTACCCCATTCGTACTTACCACTATCGGCTTTAATTCTTCCATTGATAACTTCAAAAAAAGTAGTCAATGCGATAGGGTCACGGCTTATGAAAGCTATCTTCTCTCCTTTCTGTATATCAAATTTAATTTTACTGAAAACGGTTTTGCCTTCAATTGAGTAAGAAAGATTATCTACGTTCAGAATTTCATTACCTACTTCCCTGTCCTGTTTAAAAATAATGCCGGGGTATTTACGGTTACTTGGCGTAATATCTTCAAACACCAGTTTGTCCAATGCTTTTTTACGTGACGTGGCCTGCTTGCTTTTAGATGCATTCGCACTAAAGCGTGCAATAAATTCCAACAGGTCTTTCTTCTTTTCTTCCATCTTCTTATTCTTATCTCCGGCCTGCCTTGCTGCCAATTGAGAACTCTCGTACCAGAAAGTATAGTTACCCGTATATATTTTTATTTTACCACGGTCCACATCCGCCACATGTGTACATACTGCATCTAAAAAGTGACGGTCGTGGCTCACTACCAAAACAATATTCTGGTAATCGGCTAAAAAATTTTCTAACCAGCTGATGGTTTCCACGTCAAGGTTATTGGTAGGCTCATCCAGCAATAAAATATCGGGGTTACCAAAAATGGCCTGTGCCAGTAAGACCCTTACTTTAATATTGGCGGCCACATCTTTCATCAATACCTGGTGCAGTTCGTCTTTAACACCGAGGTCGCTGAGCAAGGTAGCGGCATCACTTTCGGCTGTATAGCCACCCATTTCGCCAAACTCATGTTCCAGTTCGCCGGCTTTTATCCCGTCGGCTTCGGTAAAATCTTCCTTGGCATAAATGGCATCCCGTTCATGCATCACTTTCCACATTTTCTGGTGGCCCATCATCACCGTATTTAAAACGGTCACTTCATCAAAAGCAAACTGGTTTTGATTTAAAACGGCCATCCTTTCGCCGGGGGTAATGTCAATGGTTCCTTTATTGGGTTCTATCTCTCCGCTTATTATTTTTAAGAAGGTAGATTTACCGGCGCCATTGGCACCGATGATACCGTAACAGTTTCCCTTGGTAAAACCGATATTGACTTCATCAAACAAGACCCTTTTTCCGTAGGCCAGCGTTATATTAGTTGCACTTATCATAATTATTAAAAAGGTTGCAAAGATAGGGGTTTTGCGTTTTGTGTTTGGTGTTTTGAGTTAGAGAAACTACTGGTGCAAAACACAATCAACACAAAACCCAAAACTCAAAACCCCAAACCCAAGGCTCCAAACACAAAACAGTTATTATCTTTGCCGCATGTCAATCGTCAGCAGTTTACAGAAATGCACCATAGAAAGTTTATCGGCTTTATTCAATCAACCCTTTACCGAAAAGGATTTCCAAATAAACCAGACCAAACCGGAATTTGAAGGAGATTATACGGTGGTGATGTTCTCATTGGTTAAATCATTGAAATTATCACCGGATGCCATCGGCAATCAGTTGGGTGAACACCTGACAAAAAAATATCCCCGGCTTTTTACAAAGTATAATATTATAAAGGGGTTTTTAAACCTTACCGTTGCTGATGCCTATTGGCTTGACCTGTTAAACAAAAATCACAACGACATCTGTTATGGTAAAAAAGAAATGAATGGCAAGAAGGTGATGGTGGAATATTCATCACCCAATACCAACAAGCCGCTGCACCTCGGCCATTTAAGAAATAATTTTTTGGGATGGAGTGTTGCAGAAATTTTAAAAGCAAATGGATATGAAGTAATAAAGAGTTGTATTGTAAATGACCGGGGCATACATATATGTAAGAGTATGATCGCCTGGCAACTTTTTGCCAACGGCGCTACGCCGGAAACTACAAAAACAAAGGGTGACCATTTTGTGGGTGAGTATTATGTAAAATTCAATGACGCTTACAAAAAAGAAGTTGACGAACTGATAGGAGCCGGCAAAACAAAAGATGAAGCAGAGAAAGAAGCGCCCATAATGAAAGCCACCCAACAGATGTTACTGGACTGGGAGAACGGAAAACCGGATGTGATGGAACTCTGGAAAAAAATGAACAGCTGGGTGTATGCTGGTTTTGATGTTACTTATAAAAGGATCGGCAGTGACTTTGACAAAACTTATTACGAAAGCGATACTTACCTGCTGGGAAAAGATATTGTACAGCAGGGCATGGATAAAAAAGTATTTACCAAAAAAGATGACGGAAGTATCTGGATAGATCTTACCGCAGATGGGCTTGATGAAAAAATTGTGCAGCGTAAGGACGGCACTTCAGTTTACATCACACAGGATATTGGGCTGGCATTACAGAAATATGAACAATACAAAATTGACCAAAGCATTTATGTGATAGGCAATGAACAGAACTACCACATGAAAGTGCTGCAACTCATTTGTCAAAAGCTGGGTATGCCCAATGCCGGTAATATTTTTCATTTAAGTTATGGCATGGTGGAACTGACCACCGGCAAAATGAAAAGCCGTGAAGGAACCGTTGTTGATGCCGATGACCTGGTAGATGAAATGGTAGCCACTTCAAAACAACATACCGAAGAACTTGGGAAGGTTAAAGATTTTACAGAAGCCGAATTGAAAGGATTATATGATACGATCGGCCTTGGCGCCATGAAATTTTATTTACTGCGGGTTGATCCTAAAAAGACAATGGTATTTAATCCTGAAGACAGCATAGACTTTCATGGATTTACCGGGCCCTTTGTACAATACACCTATGCAAGGATAAAAAGTATCTTACGGAAACTGGAAGCTGATGGCTCTGCGGCCAACAACCAACGATCAACGGCCAACGGTTTATTAAAACTCGAAAAAGAACTTATCGTTACCGCCGAACAATATCCTGCAGCCATTGAACAGGCGGGTTATGAACATAACCCTTCGGTAATTGCCAATTATGTTTTTCATTTAGCCAAAACATTCAATTCTTTTTACACCGAACATTCCATTGCCAACGCAGAAACAGAAGAGAAAAAACAACTGCGGTTGAAATTAGCTTCACTTACCGCAAATATTATTCTGAGCGGAATGAAGTTGCTGGGTATTGCAGTTCCGGAAAGAATGTAAGCTTACTCTTTAACCGTAGGTGCGCCCTCCACCATCCAGGTAGCGATGATCTCGCTGAACCTCCAGGTATTTCCTGCATACATAACCGGCCTTGCATTGATGTATTTTAAAAAGTCAACCACATCTGCATTAGTAACAGCCTGCATGGAAGCAAATACTTTTTTACCCTTGAATTTTCCATCGTCGATCATTACATCCTGGTTGCTGTTTTGTTTGATCATTTCAGTGGCGGTAAATTTTATGTCCGCCGTCATCTGGTCAATGGCCATTTTTTCATCTGCCGCGTTCTTGAATTTTAATACGGTGCTTATATCAGCTAAAAGTTTGTCCTCCACACTATGAAGAGTGATGCTATGCTTTACTACGTTAAAAAGTGATCCTGCATAGATACCCGGCGCCATCACTTCCGTATACAACAGGTTTCCTATCACCGGTTTTTGCCGGATATTCTTTTTACTGAACCCGAAATAGCAGTATTCACCTTTTATCAAACTGCACTTGCCTGTTGCAATCGTAGCCGTTGAAGTATCGGCCGCTGAATAAACATTTTTTAAGATACCCACTGTGTTTTCTTTTATCTGTAACCCTACGGGCAGTTTTACCTGCACAATAGTTACAGAGTCGCCGGCCTCAACAATATAATCAGTGATGGGAAAAGCCATTATTTTTTTATCCTGTGCACCAACAGTTGCAGATAAACATAAAAAACAGATTGCCAAAAAACGGTTTTTCATTTTGTAAGTTTTAGTAAATGTAAAAGCATACTTCAAAAAAAGCAATACCCATTGAAAGGTATTTATTAAAAGTGGCCGTTATTAAAAAACTATTAACAATTCTCCTTCCGGTCCTTGCTATGCTTTAATGTGTATTTCCAACATACCAAAAATCACGTGTTTGACCTATCTTTGAAGCATGGCAAAAAAAGTTACTAAGATCGGGGTACTGTCTTCTGGTGGCGATAGTCCGGGCATGAATGCCTGTATCCGTGCAGTTGTACGTACCGGCATTTATCATGGCCTGGAAGTGTATGGGATCATGAGGGGTTACAGCGGCATGGTTGAAAATGATATCATAAAAATGGAAAGCCGTAGTGTAGCCAATATCATTCAGCGTGGCGGTACTATTTTAAAAACATCCCGTTGCAAAGAATTTTTTGAACCGGAAGGCCGGAAACAGGCATATAATAATTTAAAGAAGCATGGCATAAATGGTCTGGTCATCATTGGTGGTGATGGCAGTTTCAGGGGCGCTCAAATTTTCAGCAATGAATTTGATATACCCTGTATTGGGTTACCCGGCACCATTGATAAAGATATTGCCGGCACCGATTTTACTATTGGTTTTGATACTGCAGTAAATACGGCTGTGGAAGCGATAGATAAAATAAGGGATACCGCCGAAGCGCACGACCGTTTATTTATTATAGAAGTGATGGGCCGTGATGCCGGTTATATTGCACTGCACAGCGGCATTGCCACCGGTGCCGAAAATATTTTAATACCCGAACGTAAAACAGAAATAGAAATCATTATTAAACAACTGGCAGAAAAAGAAAGGCGGCATAAACTGGTTAATCTTATCGTGGTTGCCGAAGGCGATGAATTTGGCGGTGGTAATGAAGTGGCCAAAGTAATAAGAGCACGTTTGCCTTTACTGGAAGTAAGGGTTTGTATTTTAGGACATATACAAAGAGGTGGTTCGCCCAGTTGTATGGACAGGCTTATTGCAAGCCGCATGGGTTATCATGCTGTTGAATCACTGGTGGAAGGAAGGCATAATGTGTTTGTAGGAATTGTAAACAATAAGATGAGCTATATCCCATTGGATGAGGCGGTAAAAAAGAAACAACGCATCAGTGAAGAGTGGCTGAAGATAGTTAAGATACTGGCGACATAGTGAAGAGCTGTAGGAGACAAAGTTAGCCACAAGCTACAAGGGGGCAGGTTCCTGGCTAAAAGTACTTTTATAATTTCTAAAAAATCGGGAAGTAACATACTTGTCCCTTGTGGCTTGAGACTTGCTGCTTATTAAACAGGAATAATAAACGAATTAAATCTAATTTCTTCTTTTAAAATCAGAACCGAATAAATGAGCAAACACATTTCCAAGTACCTCCACCAGCAGATGGATAAAGAAGCCGGCATTTCCCACTCACAAAAAAGAACAAAGATCGTAGCCACCGTTGGGCCTGCATGTGACAGTCTTGAAAAATTACTGGAACTGGCAAAAGCAGGAGTGAATGTTTTCCGCCTCAACTTTTCTCACGGGGATCATGAAAATAAGAAAACTGTAATTGAGCATATCCGTACCATCAATAAATCGCAACCTTTTAATATTGCCATACTGGGCGATCTGCAGGGCCCTAAGTTAAGGGTTGGTGAATTGGAAAATGGACAGATAGAGTTGATTGACGGGGATGAAATAATTTTTACTACGGAAAAATGTGTTGGGTCCAAAACAAAAATTTATGTGTCTTATCCTAATCTTACCAAAGATGTAAAAGTGAGTGAACGTATTTTTTTAGATGATGGTAAAATGGAAGTGATGGTGAAAAAGATATTGAATGATAAAGAAGTACTGGTGAGTATAACATTGGGCGGGATATTATTGCAGAAAAAAGGGGTTAACCTTCCCGATTCGGAACTGACCATGCCTTCGCTTACCGAAAAAGATATTACGGACCTTGATTTTATCATTGAACAAAAACTGGATTGGGTGGCTCTTTCTTTTGTGCGTAAAGCAATAGACATAATTGAACTCAAAGAAAAAATAAATGACAAAGGCAGTAAGATAAAAGTGATCGCAAAGATAGAAATGCCCGAAGCGCTGAAAAATATCAGGGATATAATTGTAGAAAGCGATGGTATCATGGTGGCCCGTGGCGACTTGGGTGTGGAGATGCCGGTAGAACAGGTTCCGCTGATACAAAAAGAGCTGATCAGAAAATGTATGCACCGGGCAAAGCCGGTAATTGTGGCAACGCAGATGATGGAAAGTATGATAGACCGTACCAAACCAAACCGGAGTGAAGTAAGCGATGTTGCCAATGCGGTGCTTGAAGGTGCTGATGCGGTAATGCTGAGTGGCGAAACAGCCATGGGTGAATATCCTATACTGGTTGTGGAAACCATGAGCAAGATTATTTTAGAAGTTGAGAATACCGTGTATGATTATAACCGGGATGATATACTGGCGCCGCAACCCCACTCCCCTTCTTTTTTAAGCGATGCCATTTGTTACAGCGCCTGTAAACTGGCTAATGATACCAAGGCCAAAGCCCTTGTGGGTATGACGCAGAGTGGTTATACCGCTTTTATGTTGAGCAGTTACAGGCCCAAAGCGCTCTTGTATATTTTCAGTAAGGAAAAAACACTGATCGGCCAGTTAAGTTTAAGCTGGGGTGTAAGGGCTTTGTATTATGCCGAAGAAGAAAGCCTGGATGATATTATTTTTGACCAGATAAATATTTTAAAGCAACGTGGCTTTTTAAAAACAGGGGATGTGGTAGTTAATACAGGCAGCACACCGGTAGAATTGCATTTGCCGACGAATACTGTGAAAGTTACTACGGTAGATTAGTTAAGAATTGGTAATTAGGAATTAGGAATTTGTTGTAGATCTTACCGAATGTAAACACCCTAACTCCTAATTCCTAATTACTTTTTTTATTCCCAACTGCAGATAATAATACCTGCAATAATGTTTCCAACTACTGCATAGCCCCCATTGATCAAAAACAAACTCAGCGGTTTTTTCTCGTACAGGTAATTTACCCCTACTGCAGCCGCAGCAAAACAGCCACCGGTAACAGCGCCTAACTTCAGGCCATTCATCCATCCTGCACCCCGAATGCCCAGGCGTTCGGCAATGATGGCAAGTGCAAGGCATTGTACAAACATCAGTAAGAATGAGCCGCCGAACATCATGCCCATACCCTTTTTTGCATCAGGGCTGTTTACGTCAATTTTCAGATCGGCGATCCAGCGGTTTACAAACATCACTTTGGAATACCACAAAGCGCCTAAGGCAAAGTAAGCAAGTGCGGCTACTGCAATGGCGGGCCAGTTTAAGTAATCGAAATTTTGCATCATGATTGAACAGTTTTGGTTAATGATTATGAAATATACAAATTGTTTCTTTTACCTGCAACAGTAGCCGCTTTTATTTAAACCTATAAGAGTCTGCCGGGCAGGGAAGTAGCGGTGCAGACCTTATAGCGTTTTAAAGTAACCTGCATTTACGAAACAAGCTTTGTTCAGTTTTTTATTGACAATCAGTATTTCTTTTCAGTAGAGTCTCTGCACAGCTGAATTTGACACTATAATGACAAGAAAACAGTCAGACACCGGAATAAAAAAATTCTTTAAGGGACTAAAATCCCACGTAGAAAAAAACTGAGTTGGTATTATTATGGATTTAGATTTAAGAAATATTATTCTTTCTCTTAAAGACGCTGAGGCAGAGGAACTGGATTATTTTTTCCTGGTTGGGGTCTCAACGGCCGGAAAGTAAAAGGCTATAAGGTCTGCTGCGCTACTTTTCTGCCAGGCAAACCTTATAGGTTTTTTTTCAGCATAAACTTCAGCAAAACCTTCTTTATCCTTTTTTCCTGGTGGTCTGGTCCTACATCTTCTTATACTTATAAATGATCTTCACATCGCCCCACATCAGTTCCACCCTCACTTCCACTTCGGAAGAACCCGATGGAGTAAAAGTTATTGATGTCTGGTCAGATGCTTTTTCTGAAGGTGCATTGGCATAAGCGCTTTGCTTATTCGGGTTGTTTGAATTAAGCCCGCTTGTACCAACCCCTATCAACGCTGCCAGCCTGCTATTGGCAGCGGGCCTGCTCTGCACATTCAGGTTCATGGTAAAACCATTGCTGCCGAATTGTTGCGGGGGTGGCGTCCATTGAAAGTCGGCTTTATCACCATTATATACATCCATATGTGAGGTACCGCTTTGCGGACTATAAGTCCAGTCGCTCCTCTTTTCGGGATATGCTGTGGCTGATACCAGTACCCAGTTGCCACTTCCGATACCATTATTATTCCCTGCAATATCCACACAGGCAGTTTTTGTACTGTTCCATGTTTTGCCGGTGGGACAATAACATTCCACTCTTTGCGCCTGTGCATTCCATGCTGCATAACTTCCGGGATAAACCGAACAATCAGTTTGCTTCACCAGTTCCTGCGGATCAACACAGGCTGTTTTGGTACTATTCCATACAAGACCGGGATTGCAGAAACATTCTGTTCTTTGTGTTTGTGAGTTATATGCTGCATAGCTTCCGGGATAACAGTTCACCTGTGAAGCAACATCCACACAGGCGGTTCTTGTACTGTTCCATGTTTTACCTGTAGGACAATTACATTCCACCCTTTGTGTCTGTGCATTCCATACCGCATAACTTCCGGGATATCCCGAACAATCTGCTGCCCTCACCAGTTCCTGTGGATCTACACAGGCTGTTTTAGTACTGTTCCATACAAGCCCCTGGTTACAAAAACATTCAACACGGTTTGTTTGGGAATTAAATGCTGCATAGCTGCCCGGGTAACAATTCACCTGGGCGGGGTCATCAATACAAGCTGTTTTTGTGTCGTTCCATTTTTTCCCTGTGGGACAATAGCATTCCACTCTTTGTGCCTGTTCATTCCAGGCTGCATAACTTCCGGCATACATGGAGCAGTCTGCTTCTTTCGCCAGTTCCTTCGGATCCACACAGGCTGTCCTAGTACTGTTCCAAACCAGTCCGGGTTTACAATAGCATTCAACTCTTTTTGCTTCAGTATTCCATGCAGCATAACTACCAGGCCAGCAATTAGTGTTCTTTACTGCATCTTGCTGGTTGTAGTTGTTTGCACTGCTGCAGGCACCGGGTACTCCGGCCAAGGTCTCTGCTTCTTCGCAACAGAGGTCCCCTTTTACAATCCGCCATCCATAGCCTGCTGTTCCAAACTTACCAACCACAACCGACCGGGCACCTGTACTGCTGTTTTCCCAAACGGAATAATCACGGCAGCAATATTTAAAGAATTCACTCGAAGGCCGGAGTGTGTTTGCCACTGCTGTTGCCTCAGCGAATGTGCAGCCAAAATTGGTACAGGTTGTTCCCGGAAAAATAAAATTGGCCAGGTAATAAAAGTTGCCGCCAGCTGTTGGGTTTTCTTTAGCCACAGTGATCCAGTCGAACCGGCCGGAACAAGGCGAAACCTTTACCCATACTTTCCATTCACCTGTTTGGGCGCTGGTAACTTCAGGTAACAACATGCAGCTTAAAATGCCCATCATCAGCATGAAGGCAAAGCATATCTTTTTCATGATCGTTGTTTTTAAAAGCTTCCAACAGGCAGAAAAAAAACAGGGCCTCTATTAATTTGTCGGTAAAAGAAGTATGCTAAACTTTTCAGTACTGAGAAGAGAAAATAATGGCCTGAAAAGTTGAAAGGCCTGATAAATGTAATTTTTTATTTAAATTTTTAAAAGCTTTTTGTGGGTATTTTTAAAGAATGTGAAGAACTTGTTGCTTGCAGGGCCCAACACAGACCTATAAGGTCTATTTCCAGCGGTAGTTATCTTGCTGACCGGTAAACAAATAAACCCGCTTTCATTTTCCATTCTCAGGCGGGTCTCCACCCGGGATTTTAGCCTGGTTACGGGATCTGTGAAGCAAACACCAAAACACTATAAGGTATGCTAATCACTTTTCTGCCCGGCAAACCTTATAGGTTGTTTTCACAAATTGTTTTTTTACCTGCAACTGTAGCCGCTTTTATTTAAAGGCATTGCAATTTTTATTATCTTACAATACTGCAAAGGCTTTGTTCAGTTTGATATTGAAATTCGGTAAAATAGAACAGGGATTTGTGGTAATACAAATGTTGATGGCAATTACAAACTAAATAATTCTTGAAACGAGCAATAACATATGTTCTTCTTATAATCCTGCTCTTTATTGTAATTTTTATACTCCAAAATTATCCGGTTTCTTCTAACGCTAAAGATTTTATTAGACTGTCCGACACCGCTAATATTAGAAGAAACCTTGAATCCATCATTAAGACTTCAGAGTACCGTAATTATAAAAATATCGACGTACTTGATACAGTTGCTGAAAGAATAAGACAAGAATTTTTAAAATATACTAATCGGGTTTTTATTCAAAATTACAAGGTCAATGAAAATAGTTATAAGAATATCATTGCATCCTTCGGACCTGAAGAAGGAGAAAGAGTTATAGTGGGTGCTCACTATGATGTGTGTCGTGATCAAGATGGCGCTGATGACAATGCTAGCGGAGTTGCAGGTACCTTAGAATTGGCTAGACTCTTAAAAGGCCAACCATTAAAATACAGAATAGACTTAGTTGCATATACTTTAGAAGAGCCTCCCTATTTTAATACAAAAGAGATGGGAAGTTATGTACATGCGAAATCGTTGCATGATACCCATATACCAGTAAAAGGAATGGTAAGTCTTGAAATGATTGGTTATTATTCTGATAAAGAAAACTCTCAAGATTATCCAATCGGTATTATGAAATGGATTTATGGAGATAAAGGCAATTTCATTACAATCGTTCAAAAATCCTTTTGCGGTGAATTTGCCAAAGAATTTAAAAAGTTGTCATTCAAGAATAATTCAATTGCGACTAAATCTTTTAGAACTCCATCCTTTTTAGGAGGGGCTAACCTTTCAGATCATAAAAATTATTGGGAATTTGGATATAGTGCTGTGATGGTTACAAATACTGCTTTTTTTAGAAATCATAGCTATCATTCAAAATCAGATAAACTTGAAGCTTTGAATGTTTCTAAAATGGGGTTGGTAATCGATGGGGTTTTAAGGACTCTCATACATTTAGAATAAACTGAAATCCGTGTTACTGACCAACAACTATTTTCTATTCTGCATAAACTTCAGCAAATTCTTCTTTGCCCCATTCTTTATTTTCCGCTGAAAAAAAGAATTCCATCCCAGCAGCCATCCGCTGAAACCAAGTGCCTGGCTCGCCCATTTGTGCAGGCTGAATGCATCACTATGTTCAATAATTTTTCCATCTGCAAATTTCATGTTTGCTTTAATTTTATTAACCACTTTTTTTCCTGTTTTGGAAAAAGTATAAGTAGCCACCCAGTCACAGGTGCTGAATTCATCATCAAGGTGCTCAATGTTTCCGTAAGTGAGTGAAAAGTCCTTCGCATTTGTACAAAGCATCTCCCACATACACTTTGCTTCAGCTCCTTTCAATAAACCGAATACGGGGTCAAAAAAAACAATATCGTTACTGTAGCAGGCATTCATGCCGCTATGGTCAAGCTTTTGAAAGGATGAATAAAAATTATTGATGAGTTGGTCACGATTTGTCATGATAAAACGCATAGTTTCATTAAATTTAGCACTCTAATATGTATAAAATGAAAAAATATTTTATCCTCAGCTGCTTTTTAGCATGTATCACAAACAGTTTAACCGCTCAGAATGCAGATTCTCTTTGGGTAAGGGAAAACTACTATAAGATAGAACGCATGGTTCCCATGAGGGATGGTATTAAGTTATTCACTGCATTCTATATCCCTAAAGATTCATCGGAGAAGCATCCAATTTTATTGAACCGTACACCCTATTCCTGTTCACCTTATGGAGAGAATGAATTCAGCGGCCGTGTATATGGAACGTATTGGATAAACTATTTAAGAGAGGGCTACATCATTGCTGTACAGGATGTACGTGGCAAATTTATGAGTGAGGGTGATTTTGTTGATGTCCGCCCTTTCAACACTGATAAAAAAGGAAAGGAATTTGATGAAGCCAGTGATACCTACGATGCTATTGAATGGATGACCAACAATATACCCGGCAATAATAAACGGGTGGGTTGTTTTGGAATTTCTTATCCGGGCTTTTATGCAACCATGGCGGCACTCTGCGGCCATCCTGCATTAAAAGCTGTAAGCCCCCAGGCGCCGGTTACCGATTGGTTCCAGGGCGACGACTTTCACCACAACGGTGCTTTCTTTTTAATGGATGGTTTCAGTTTTTATTCAGGCTTTGGCAAGCCCCGCCCTAAACCTGTTAAGGAATTTTCTCCCGGTTTCAGCATACCATCACAGGATAATTATAATTTTTACCTGAAGACAGGGGCATTAAAAAATTTTGCAAAAATAATGGGTGATAGCGTTGCATTCTGGAAAGACCTGTACGCTCATCCCAATTATGATGAGTGGTGGAAGGCAAGGAATGCAAGGAATTTTGTGACCAATGTAAAACCTGCCATGCTTGTTGTTGGTGGTTTATTTGATGCAGAAGATTGTTTTGGCGCCTGGAGTTTGTATAAGGCTATTGAAGAAAAAAATAAAAATACCGATAACCGTTTGGTAATGGGCCCGTGGTTTCATGGTGGCTGGGGCGGCAGGGCTGATGGCAGTTTTTTGGGCAATGTACGGTTTGGTAAAAAAACAAGTGAGTATTACCAGAAAAATATTGAGATCCCTTTCTTCAATTTCTATTTGAAGCTGAAAGGAACTGTTCGTGATATTGCTGAAGCCAATATTTTCTTTAGCGGAGAAAATGAATGGAGAAAGCTGAAGCAATGGCCGCCGGAGAATATGACCTCGAACTATATGTTTTTAGAAGTGGATAAAAGACTTGAAATAAGTGCAATGCCTGTTCCGCCGAACAGGAATACAAGACCAACCGGGAATCAGAGTTATAGCGAATATATCAGCGACCCGGCACATCCTGTTCCCTACACTGAAGATGTTCATTTGGGAAGGACAAGAGAATATATGACCGATGACCAGCGCTTTGCCAGTCGCCGTACCGATGTGCTCACCTACAGCACAGATGTGTTGACAGAAGACCTGACTCTAGGAGGGCCATTGGTCGCAGAGCTCTCTGTAAGTATCTCCACTACCGATGCAGACTTCGTGGTAAAACTGATCGATGTATTCCCCGACGAATTCAAATACGATGAAAAAGAATTTGGAAAAGGTAATGGCATGAATTACCCAATGGGTGGCTACCAGATGCTGGTTCGTGGAGAGATCATGCGTGGCAAATACAGAAACAGTTTTGAAAAACCCGAACCATTTGTACCAAATATAAAAACAGACATGAGATATGTCTTACCTGATGTAGCCCATACTTTTAAAAAAGGCCATAAACTGATGATACAGATCCAAAGCAGTTGGTTCCCGCTGGCCGACAGGAACCCGCAAAAATTTGTGGACATTTACAAAGCAGATGACAGTGACTTTCAGAAAGCAGCCATCCGGATCTATAATGACAGCAGGATCATCTTACCCGTTTTGAAATAAATATTTATGAAGAAGATTTTATTGATTGCCTTATTGTTTAATTGTTTACTGGTTGCCGGGCAGAATGAGTTGAATATTGTTCCTATGCCTGCTGATGTAAAAATGGGCAAGGGTTTATTCAGTATTGATAAGAACACACATATAGTTCTTGAAAGCAGCGGACTGGAGAACATTGCTGCTATGCTGAATGAACAGTTAAAAATATCACTGGGGCATGAACTGAAGGTGACGAATAGATACACCACAAATTCTATCAGCCTTAACTATGAACGTTTCGATAATGCATTACCCGGCGCATACAATATGACGATCAATGATAAAGGAATTTATATTGCAGGTGATAATGCAGAGGGTGTCTTTTACGGTATCCAAACCCTGATTCAATTATTTTCCACAACCAGTAACACCAAACAAGAAACAAGAAACGAGAAACAGATTCCTCATCTATCCATCACAGATTACCCACGCTTCCAATACCGCGGTATGCACCTCGATGTAGGCCGTCACTTCTTTCCTGTTTCTTTCATCAAAAAATATATTGATTATTTAGCCGCATATAAATACAATACATTTCACTGGCATTTAACCGAAGACCAGGGCTGGCGGATAGAGATAAAAAAATATCCTGAATTAACAAAGATCGGTGGATGGAGGAACGGCACTATCATTGGCCGCTACCCCGGCAAGGGAAATGATAATAAACCCTATGGTGGTTTTTATACCCAGGCTGAAATTAAAGAAGTGGTACAATATGCTGCGGCAAGATATATTGATGTGATACCTGAAATTGAAATGCCGGGGCATAGCAGCGCCGCTATTGCAGCCTATCCCTGGCTGAGTTGTTTTCCTGCCAAGCCTACAGAAATTCCGGCGAAGATGATCTCTCAAAAAAGTATTGATGAACAAAAGAACGGAAGAATAAAACTGGTGCAGGAAACCTGGGGTGTATTTGATGATGTGTTTTGCGCCGGTAAGGATTCAACATTTAAATTCTTAGAGAATGTGATCGATGAAGTGCTCCCACTTTTTCCTTCAAAATATTTTCATTTGGGCGCAGATGAATCTCCTAAAGCACACTGGAAGATCTGCCCGGCTTGCCAGTTAAGAATTAAGAATGAAAAATTAAAGGATGAGCATGAATTGCAGAGCTGGTTTGTGCAACACATTGAAAAATATTTAAACAGCAAAGGCAAAATATTAATTGGTTGGGATGAAATACTGGAAGGTGGCCTGGCTCCCAATGCGGTGGTAATGAGCTGGCGTGGAGAAAAAGGTGGCATTGAAGCGGCCAAACAAAAACACAATGTAATTATGACACCGGGCAACCCGGTTTATTTTGACCATACACAAAGTAAGAATGAAGACAGTGTAACCATTGGAGGTTATAATTCGCTGGAAGCAGTTTATAATTATGAACCGATACCCAAAGAACTGAATGCCGATGAAGGAAAATATGTATTGGGCGCACAGGCCAATATGTGGACGGAATATATGGAGTACCCCAGTAAAGTTGAATACATGATGTTTCCCCGCATGACTGCATTGAGTGAGGTTTTGTGGAGTCCTAAAGAAAAACGTAACTGGAAAGATTTTGAAAGAAGGTTGCCAACAATTTTTGAAAGGCTGGATGCACAAAAAGTCAATTATAGTAAGGCGTATTATGATCTGAAAGCAACAGTAATACCGACAAAAAATTATGATGGAGTTTTGTGGCGGCTAGAAAGTAAAAATACAGATTCAGAAATACGTTACATGTTTCCTGAAGGAAATTCTATTGATTTTAAATATGATAAACCGATTTTAATACACAGTAATCGAATTTATACTGCATTTGGCAAAAGCAAAAATGGAAGTTCCTCTAACCCAATTTATCAAAATTTCTCTTTCAACAAAGCCACCGGCAAAAAAATAACCCTTACAGCCGAAGCCAGCAAAAACTATCCCGGTAATGGTGCATTTACATTGGTTGATGGCGTGCAGAATGAAAAGGGTATGTCTAAGTCATCCGAATTCTTAGGTTTTTTAGGAACAGATTTAGATGCTACGATTGACCTTGGAAAAGATATGGAAGTTTCAAAGATCACATTGCATACATTGAACCAGGATGGAAGCTGGATCTATTTACCTGCTCAGATTGAAGTATCATTTATTCCTTTTATTGATACGAATGTTATTACAAAGCATCCGCCAATTGAAACGATAACACTGGTTGTAAAAGATGAAAATAATAAACAGGTACTTCAACCGGCAGAACCAAAGACCTGCCGGTATATAAGGGTATATGCTAAAAACTATGGCACCATTCCCTCCGGCAAACCCGGTGCAGGAAACCCGGCCTGGTTATTTGTGGATGAGATAGAAGTGCAGTAAATAATTTTCACGCAAAGCGGCAAAGGAATCGCAAAGGAGCAAATTAATTTGCGCCTTTTGTATTAATCTTTGCGACTTTGCGTGAAATAAAAAACGTAATTTTATCCCAACCTGCTGCATTATATTATGAATAAAATTGACCTCACCGATTCTTTAGAAAAAATACCGGTTAAAATTTTCCCCAGTTCGAATGAAGGCTCTGCTTTTGTAGCTAAACAAATTGCTGCGCTGATAAAAGAAAAAGAAACTGCAGGCAAAAAAACAGTCATTGGCCTGGCAACAGGCTCTTCTCCCAAAACATTATATGCCGAACTGGTAAGGATGCATAAAACAGAAGGGCTTAGTTTTAAAAATGTGATCGCCTTCAATCTTGACCAGTACTACCCGATGGATAAAGATGCCCTGCAGAGCTATCATTATTTCATGCGGAAGAATTTATTTGAGCAAACTGATATTGATCCAAACAATTATCACCTGCCGGATGGTATGGTTCCAAAAGAAAAAGTAAGGGAGCATTGCCTGGATTATGAAAAACAGATTGATGCTGCAGGAGGTTTGGATATACAGATACTGGGTATTGGTGTAAACGGCCACATTGGTTTTAATGAACCGGGCAGCGGCATCTACACCAAAACAAGATTGATAACTTTAGACAACAGTACCCGTATTGCCAATGCCTACGAGTTTGGCAATATGAGCCAGGTGCCACGTATGGCCATCACCATGGGCATCAGTACCATTTTAAAATCTAAAAAAATTATTTTAATGGCCTGGGGCCAAAACAAAGCCCCGGTTGTTAAAAAAGCAGTTGAAGAAGATGATACAGAAGATGTGCCTGCATCCCTGTTACAGAATCATGATGATTGCATATTTGTAATTGATGAAACGGGTGCAGCTGAATTGACCCGTTTCAAAAGTCCATGGCTTACCGGTGAATGTGAGTGGACAGATACCATGATGAAACGTGCCGTAGTGAACCTTGCATTGAAATTGAATAAACCCGTTTTAAGTTTAACCAACAACGATTATAATGATAATGGACTTAGTGACCTGTTGGTGGAAAAAGGAGATGCCTATGAGATCAACCTGCAGGTATTTTATTTATTAAGAGACAGCATCACCGGCTGGCCGGGAGGCAAGCCTTCTGAAAAAAGAGAATCTCATCCTGAACGGCATGAACCCTTTCCGAAAAAAGCGCTCATCTTCTCCCCTCACCCCGATGATGATATCATCAGTATGGGCGGCACATTCATGCGGCTGCACGACCAGGGGCATGAAGTACATGTGGCTTATCAAACCAGTGGCAATATTGCAGTAACAGATGAGTTTGTAACCAGGTTCATTGATTTTGCTGTTGGTTTTGAAAATATGTTTGACATTGATGAAACAAAGAGTAAAAAAATACTGGAAGATGCTACTGCTTTTTTGAAGATAAAAAAATCGAGTGAAAAAGATACTGATGCAATACGTTCTATTAAGGGATTGATAAGAAGATGTGAAGCCAAAGCTACCTGTAAATATGTTGGGCTGAAAGAAGCGCATGCCCATTTTATGAACCTGCCTTTTTATGAAACGGGAACCATCGAAAAAAATCCGATGGGAGAAGCTGATGTACAAAAAACAGTTGACCTGTTGAATGAATTGCAGCCACAACAAATTTATTGCGCCGGCGACTTTGCCGATCCACACGGCACACATAAGGTTTGTTTTGATGTGGTGATAGAGGCGCTGAAAAGGTTGAAAGTGGAAAGTAAAAAGTTGAAAGGGAAACATTGGGTGGAAGATTGCTGGCTCTGGTTATATAAAGGTGCCTGGCAGGAATGGGACATCACTGAAATTGAAATGGCCATACCCATGAGCCCTGACCAGGTGATTAAAAAACGCCATGGTATCTTCATTCACCAGTCACAAAAAGACAGTGTGCCCTTCCAGGGAAGCGATGACCGTGAGTTCTGGCAGCGTGCCGAAGAACGAAACGCCAATACTGCCAAACTTTATGCCCGGCTGGGCCTTACCCAATACGCTGCTATGGAAGCATTTGTGAGATGGAAGTTTTAAACTGGCTGAAATTTAAAGGATTTTGGTTATCTTGAAACCCATTATTTATCCATACCGGCAGCAATGAGAAAATTTTTACTCCTAGTTTTTTTGATCTTTTTAATTTCAACTTTCAGGTTGTCGGCACAATCATGTTTTAGTGTAGCAGCCGGTAATGATACTACAATCTCGTGTTTACAACAGTGCTTAAACCTCAAGGCAAGGGTACCTGATGTAAAAACTACTGAAACATATTCAGTCATTTCAATTCCTTACACCCCTTATGCCTATACAACCCCTGGTGGAACAACGGATCCCTTAGTTGATGCTGATGACCATTTTTCTGATTCCTTTTTCCTTCCATTCCCATTTTGTTTTTATGGTAATACTTATAACAAATTGGTTGTGGGATCAAATGGTGTATTAACATTTGATGTATTGACCAATGCCAAAACTGATGAGAGTTATGTTATTGCTTTTCCTGATTCAATTCCATTTGCCGGTGGCATTCCAAATGATATATTTACTTTTTATGCACCCAGAGCAAGTATTTTTTTAGCATACTACGACATGAATCCGGCTACTTCTCCGGCAGGTCATAAAATTGAATGGCGGGTTGAAGGCACTGCACCTTGCAGAAGATTTGTAGTCTCTTATTTCCGAATAGGCAATTTTGATTTGACGAATTGTCCTGACAACCCACCTGGGGGACCATCAAATTTGTGTACTATGCAGGCTGTTCTATATGAAGGTTCAGGAATAATTGACGTTTTTTATGACAATAAACCAGCGTGCACTGCATACCAGGGTGGACTTTCAATTGCAGGCGTACAAAACTGGAATCAAGACCAGGCCGTAACTCCCCCAGGGAAAAATGGCACAGTCTGGACAGCTATCAGAGAGGGCTACCGCTATGTTCCAAGTGGTTCAACTTCACTTTTAGACAGTGTATCGCTGTTTAAAAATGGAGTCTGGGTAGCAACCGGTGTAACTACACCCCTTGGTAATGGTGAACTGGAAGCTACTTTTTCAAATGTTTGCCAAACTGAAGACAGCATGAGTTATGTGGTGAGGGCTTTTTACAGGCAGTGCGATAACTCTACCATACAAACTGAAGGTTCGGATACGATGATAGTTTATAAAACACTGAACCCTGTTACTGCAACTGTGACCAATGTGCTTTGTAATGGCGGTAATGGAACCATCACCATTAATTCTCCTGCACCGGCTGCTAATATTGAATATTCGGTAGATGGTATTACCTGGCAGGCTTCTCCTGTGTTTACCGTGCAGGCAGGTAATTATATCGTGCAGGCAAGGGTTGTAGCTTCACTTTGCGGTGGTTCAACCAATGTTACTGTTACCGAGCCACCTGTTTTAACATCATCTGCCATTCCATCATTTGCTACCTGCCCCAATAATGATGGTAGCATTGCAATTACTGCCGGTGGTGGTACACCTGCTTATCAATATTCAATTAACAACGGCATCAGTTACCAGGCAGGTAATGTATTCAGTAATTTACCTGCAGGCAATTATAATAACATAAAAATTAAAGATGCCAATGGCTGCATTTCAAATGCAGGCGCTGTAGTTATATTAAATGATACCATGCGCCTTGAACTTGGTGCAGACAGTACTATTTGCTTTGGCAGTAAAATAACTTTGTTGCCTCAAACCAATCCGCAAACAGATACATTCAAGTGGACACCGGCTGCCGGGCTGGATTATGATACCGCAAAAAATCCTGTGGCATCACCAACCGATACTATAAAATATTACCTGACTGCAAAATGGGGTGTTTGCCAGCGCAAAGATTCCATTACCATAAATGTTTTACACAAGCCTGTTGCTTATGCAGGAACTGATACAACTATATGCTATAAAACCAATGCAACTTTATTTGGCAGTGCATCTAATTTATCGGGATCAGTTAATTATTCCTGGTCGCCGCCCGATTCACTTAATACTCCCAATATACCCATTACTGTTGCAAGAATTGATACTACCCGGAAATTTACATTGACCGTTACTGATAATTACGGCTGTAATTTTTCTGTAACCGACAGTGTGTGGGTAATTATGATGCCGCCACTTGTTGTTTTTGCCGGTAATGATACCAATGCAATTATAAGGCGGCCACATCAGTTGCTGGCCAGTGGAGGAACCAATTATGTGTGGAGCCCTGCCGGGCCTTTGAATAATCCCTTTATTGCAAATCCCATGGCAATACTTAATGCTGATACTTATTTCAGGGTGACTGTCACCGATGCCATTGGCTGCACCGATGATGATGATGTATTTATAAAAGTGTATGAAGGGCCGATGTATTATGTACCCAATGCATTTACGCCAAATGCAGACGGGTCTAATGATATTTTCCGCCCCATTCCGGTGGGCATACAAAGTACAGAGTACTTCAGGGTATTCAACCGCTATGGTGAGCTCATGTTTCAAACCAATAAATGGATGGATGGATGGGATGGCACATTAAAAGGGAAAGCAGCAGCTTCCGGTACTTATGCATGGATGATAAAAGGCATTGATAAGAATGGACGCATTGTTGAAATGAAGGGAACGGTAATTTTGATCAGGTAAAGATCACTTCAAAATATTATCACAGCGGCCCAAAAGCCGCTGCTTTTATTTTAAAGCAGTTTCTGAATCCAGTACTTCAAATGTCTTGGTATAAAATGAATACGCTTCTTCGGGTGAATCGCCAATACAAACAATTCCCATCTTTCCAAATTGCGATAAGGCACCGATCATATGAAACATTACCCCTTTTTGTGCAGCGCCGTCAAAATGTAATCCATGAAACATGGCAATATCTATCAGGTCCTGTGGAGTAAGCCCTTTGTATGAATCACGCTGCAAATTATCGGAAGCATAATAATAGCGCTGTTGCTTATTAGCAGTTATAAACAATCCGGTTTTTTCATCATAATGCCCATTGGTTAAAAACTGCAGCATTAAAAAAGGATGTGTGGTCCCCCCTTTCCTAAGGTTAATCTCAATGGCATAATGTTTCCATGCATCTTTTTCCTTTACCGAAATAAAATCAATACTGAAACGGCCCAGTACACCATTCTTTTTTAATTCTTCGGCAATAATTTTTCCAAACGCCCCTATTTCGGTCCTGTATGCTTCATCGGCAGGAAAATGAGCACCAATGAAAACCTGGCCACTCTCTCCACCCAATACCTGGTCGTGTGTCGAAATTATATCCACCTCACCTAATGGGTTTATCCTGCATTGAACTGATGGTGAAACTTTTTCATCACCTTCTATAAATGCTTCCACTATTCCTTCCATCAGTTTAAATTTCTCAAGGAACATTTCAATACTCAGGTCCTTTGCTACTGGTATTATTTCTTTGTACAGATTATGATGTATCCAATCGTACATCTCCTTTTTAGAAATATGATCCGGGTATGTAAGTATTGCATTTCCATCGCCGGAAAACCCATCATTTAATTTTACAACAGCTTTTTTAAGGTTGGGGTACATATCTTTTAAGCCAGCCACAGCATGTACAATGTCCTCATAAGTTTGCAAATTTTCCGAGCCCGGAGGAATGGGTACGCCTGCTTTCATAAAGATCCTGCGGCTCCCACTCTTGGTGCCAAGGTAAATTAATGAAGGGTCGCAGCCATAAATGGGTAAGCCAAGTCTTACCGCAAGTGTTCTTTCATAAGCCGTAGTATTAAAGCAGGCAATATGCGCCACATGCCCGGCGGGAATACTTTGTTTGATCCGGTTTAACAGGCGGGGCCTTTGTAAAATTTTTTCAGTTAGCGGCACCGGCGAAGAATCATAACAACTTATAAGGGTTAATCTTTCCCTGGCATGATAGCCGGTAATACCGGGCAGCAAATGCAGGTAATAATCAATAATTACGGGTGCAATAGGTATACTGCTTACATAGATCACATTGGTACGGGGCATACGCAGTAACATGAGTAAACACAATAATCTTTCTTCATAATGTAATGCGCCTTCTACTTTCGACAGCACTTCCTGGTCAAGGGTAAGGCTTGGGATTACAATAATTGTTTTTGGTGCAAGATTATCGGGAAAGAATAATTCAAACTGGTTACAAAAGCCTTCCTGTATCTTTTCAAATTCTTTCAACTCTTCTTTAGAACCGGGCAAAGGCTGGCAGGTAGAACAATAATTAAATAATACCTGCTCATGTTTTAACTCAAGCTCGTTGATTTCCATGTTTTGTTATTTGACAAGGCACAAGTTGATAATAATTGTAAAACATAAAACTGAGATTCGTCATAGCAGGGAAGGAAATAGATCATCTTATTAAAATAAATACTCTTTTGTATCATAGATTAATCCACAATACGTTAGTAAAATATAGCTGGAACAGGAAATGCCTTGTTTTAAAAAATTGTTATGTTTGTACTATGAACTTTGCTGAAAAAAGATCAGTCCGTATTGCAATTTTGGATATGTATGAAGGGTTTGCCAACCAGGGCATGCGTTGCCTTCGGGAGATACTAAATCAATTTGGCGAAAATAACCAATTAGACCTGGTATGGGATGAATTTGAAGTACGTTTGGAAAAACAGGTTCCTGATCTGAGTTATGATATTTATATCTCCAGTGGCGGACCAGGCAGTCCTTTGGAAAGTGAGGGAAGTGACTGGGAGAAAGTATATTTCACCTGGTTAAAAAAAGTTGAAAGCTGGAATGATAATCCTGCCCATGTTCAGAAAAAGCAGGTGTTTTTTATATGCCATTCTTTTCAGCTCGCTTGCCGGTATTATAATATTGCTACCATCAGCAAACGAAAAAGTACTGCATTTGGCATATTTCCCATGCACCTGCTTACTGATGGTAAAAACGAAATAATCTTTACCGGTTTAAAAGACCCGTTTTATTCTGTTGATAGCAGGGATTTCCAGGTTATTGAACCCAATCACAATAAACTGCAGCAGATGGGAGCTTCAATTTTAGCAATAGAAAAAGAACGTCCTCACATACCACTTGAAAGGGCCATCATGGCTGTTCGTTTTAATGAGAACATGATCGGTACACAATTTCATCCTGAAGCAGATGCCATTGGTATGAGTTTACACCTGCAAACAGATGAAAAGAAAAAAACGGTTATTGAAAGTCATGGAATGGAGAAATGGCAATCAATGATCGATCATTTGAACGACCCTGAAAAGATCATGTGGACCTACGCACACGTACTCCCCAATTTTTTATTTAATGCAGTGGAAAGCATGCAGCCTGTTGAGGTATAGAAACACTGATAACACGGATTTTTGTCATGCTGAGGTACGAAGCATCTCATTTGTAATTATTTTTTACAGGGATGCTTAGTACCTCAGCATGACAAAAGCGGATGGTAAATGAATTTTTATGATTATTTTTAGTATACACAATAAGGATAATCTAAAACTGCATTTGTTATGATAAAAGAACTCCGGCAAAAATTCAATGCTGATTTTACCAAAGAAAAGTATGATGCCTATATGGCCAAATTAGAGGCGCTGCATCCAGGTGCTCTTGATTTCAGGAATGCAGAAACACCGGTTTTTGTACCGGCAGCTTTTACAAACAAAATGCTGGGCGCCTGTGAAGACATTATTGATGTTATTGTTGACCCTAAATTTATATCGCTGACCGACCGTGGCATTCCTGCCAATGTAAAAGTGCCGAATGAAAATGGTCACGCTCAGTTTATTGTTTTTGATTTTGGCATTTGCGAAAATGAAAAAGGGGAACTGGAGCCTCAATTGATAGAAATGCAGGGCTTTCCTACTTTGTATGCATTCCAGGCATTTCATTCCAAAATGACTGCTGAATATGCAAATCTTCCTGCCAACTTTTCTGCTTATCTAAATGGTTATAACAAAGAGACCTATACACAATTATTAAAAGAAATAATTGTCGGTGATCTGAATCCTGAAAATGTTATCCTACTTGAAATTTTTCCCGAACAGCAAAAGACAAGGATCGACTTTTATTGCACAGAACAATTACTTGGGATCAAAATGGTTTGTCTAACCAAATTGATCGCTGAAGGAAATAAATTATTTTACGACAACAATGGTACAAAGACCGAAGTAAAAAGAATTTACAACCGGCTCATTTTTGATGACCTGCAAAAGCAGGAAGGCTTAGGCGATGTGGTAGACCTTACAAAAGATTATGATGTGGAGTGGGTACCCCACCCTAACTGGTTTTACCGCATCAGCAAATTCACATTACCATTTATAAATAACCCCTATGTACCCCAAACTTATTTTTTAAATGAGTTAAAACAAATGCCGGCCGACCTGGAAAACTATGTTTTAAAACCCTTATTCTCTTTTGCCGGTATGGGTGTTGTAATTGATGTTACCATGGCCGATATTGATGCCGTGAAAGATCCTGAAAACTGGATACTGCAAAAGAAAGTAAAATATGCTGATGTTATTATAACCCCCGATGGGCCTGCAAAAGCAGAAATACGCCTGTTTTATTTCTGGAAAGAAGGCTGGGCAAGACCAAAAGCAGTGCATAACCTGGCCAGGCTAAGTAAAGGAAAGATGATTGGCACACGCTATAATAAAAACAAAGAGTGGGTTGGGGGTAATGTTGCTTTTTTTGAAACCCCATAGCCCCCTAAATGGAAACTTATTTAAGCGAATGATAAAAAATTAAGTAAATGAAAAATGGTTTAGCAAGATTTGATTTTTTTCTAAATCAATTACAAGGGTTTCTTGACAAAGCGGCCAAACAAAAAAATCCGGCACTCTGGCTTTACCAAAACAATGCCCGTACGCCTTTTTTCATGCTGGAAGCATTGGCAAAATTGTATGGCGGTATCCATAACAAAAAGAAGTTTGATAAACTAAAAGATCATTTTAAATTACTGGAAGACGCCATAGGGCAGATCGATTATTATGATTCTTTTGCAAAAGAATTTTCTACAAGTAAAAAAATACCGGCAGCGGTAAAAAATTACATCCAGGCACAAAGCAGGGAAAAAATACAAAGCCTGAATGAAATACTTAAGGAAAACGAATGGCTTAGTGAAGGGAATGTACGCATCAAAAAAATAAGAAATAAACTTTCAGAAGCTGATTGGCAGAAAGAAAAGGAGGATATAGACAGCATTTATGATTTTTATGCCATCTCTGTAAACAAGCTTTTAGAATTCATCAATCAAAGAGATTTTCATTTTGAGAACATGGAGGCAGATGTACATGAATTAAGAAGAAAGCTACGCTGGCTAAGCATCTACCCGCAGACATTGCGTGGAGCAGTACAGATCAGCAAAGCAAAGACCACACCCAAATACCTGGCAAAATATCTTACCAAAGAGATCACAGGCTCACCTTATAATGTGATGCCTGATGCAGCTGATAACAAACATTTCCTGATATTGGAAAAGAACCGCTTTTATGCACTTAGCTGGATGATCGCAGAACTGGGTAAACTGAAAGATAATGGCCTCCGTGTGGTCGTTATACAGGAAGCGCTTTTGCAAACCGGTAAGACTACTGAGAAAGGAGCTCTAAAGAAAGCATATGAGTTACTTGGCACTAAGCAACCCAGACTTCATCAGTTATTAGATGATGTCGAAAATATTTGTAAGACTTACTTTAAAGAAAAGAACCTGCAATCTTTACTGATTGGCACTGCTGCAGTATAATTTGTGGTCCTTATCAGAAATAAGTGGATATCCCAAAACTAAACCCACCCGTCTTTGCAGGCGGATTCCCCAAAATATCTTTTTGCTGCTGATGACGGTAATTCAGTCTCAATACGGTTTGTGCCGTTGGCCGGAAACTGATAGCCGGCATGATGCTCCAAATGTCTTCCGCAATATTTCCACCGGTGCTGGTGAATTTTCCGACATTCCAATCTACATATTCTAAACGGCAGGAAAGGTTGAGTGTTGCTTTTTCCCATTCGAACATTTTTTTCTTTAACACTGGCTGAACAATGTCTATAAACCCACCCTGCTGCTTATTGCCATATTGCTGTGTAAAGGTAGATGGCACATTCACTTTTATCCAGGCCCATTCGGCTGTGATAAATGTATTCAGTTTTGGCACCGTGCTGTTGAAATCAATGGCAAATACATCCACCCGCCTTTTATCATCCAGCCGTATGCCATCACCCTGGAATTTGTTGTACACGCCGCCCATATAAGACAGTCCCAACTCTCCTACTTTGCTGTTTCGTATGGCAAGTTTTCCGGTAAGTAGTGGTAAGCCGCTGTTTATCTCTTCAAAACGTTCTGAATTATTTTTTGCAGCAGGCAGAAAGGTTTTGTTTTCCGTGTTATCGGTGATCGAATTATCAAAACTGCCGGAGAGATAGGCTTCATAACCAAACATCCAGTCTTTACTATAATATTTTCCATACAAACCAAAACCTGCATTGCTCCAGGTAGCAGGCAACATTTGAGTGGCAGAAATGGGCCGGTCAATAAATTCCCATTTGGGGCCATCGTGATTTTGATTGAAAGAACCGATCGGGTTTAAGATCATACCCCCTCTTACATTCAGCAAGGGATGTAATTCAATATCCAGCGCAGCAAACTCTACCGCTATTTCTTTACCGCCATCTTCAAATTCTATTTCGCTTAAAAATTTCAACCGTTTACCAATGGTAGATGAAACAAATAATGTCAACCTCCTGAACTGGAACTGGTGCCCTTCGGAAATACCGTCTGTTCCCAGGTGCTGCCAGTTGGCTTCCATATATCCCCCAAGGGAAACCGGTAATTTACCGATACCAATGAACGGGCGGTTATACACGGCATCCATATTCATAACCCTGCTTAAAGTATCTTTTGGAATTCGTTTTAATAAAGAAGGATCTACCTGTGCTGATACATCAGGAGAAAAAATGAATAAAGCAACGAGTATCGTAAATATTCTGATCATACAGCTTTTAATGAGATTTTGAGTTGATCTTTTTCAATGGTTACCGGAAAGGTCCTGAGCTTTGTATCAGCAGGGCCGTTTTGTACAACTCCCTTACTGTCAAATTCACTTGCGTGTGCAGGACATTGCAGCCGGTCGCCAAATACCTGCAACTCTGTTCCCTGGTGTGTGCAACGCATCCACAAAGCGCTGTATTCATTTTCATTAAACCGGTACACACAGATCGGGTACTGTAAAATTTCGTTTTGAACAACGATATATTTTTTGAAATAAGTGTTATTACCATTCTTAGTCTCGAAATTTCGAATGGGTACTATCATATTATCAGCATCGATCTTACCACTCACCTGTTTTATTGAACTGCAGCTCTCAAGCAACCCTGTGATACCCATACCGGCAACACAGGCAAAGCCACAGGTTTTTATAAAGTTTTTTCTGTCCATTATTTTTTTCTGTTGGAACACGCCTGCAGGCGTATTCTTACAATGATTTTAAAAATTTAAGGATGGCAGTTCTTTCGGCAACAGCCATTTGATTGAATTTATTTTTACTGGCCGCTGCTTCGCCGCCGTGCATTTGAATGGCTTCTTCAATATTTTTTGCCCGGCCATCATGCATTAAAAAAAATTGTCCGCCCTGTGAGTTTGGCGACAGGCCAAGCCCCCACAGGGGTGGTGTCCTCCATTCATAGGTCTTTGCATTACCTTCAGTATAACCATCATCCAGGCCGGGGCCCATATCATGCATTAGCAGGTCGGTGTAGGGATGAAAAACTTTATTGGATAATGGCGCTATGTTTGAAGATCCTGTTGTTAATGTTTGCTTATGGCAGCTTTCACAACCCGCCTGTATGAACAGGTTCTTCCCTTGTATCACTTCCGCATTATCCTGATCTCTTTGTATAGGTGCTTTCAATGTTTGCAGGTAAAACACCACATTCTGTATTGTTTGGTCAGATACTTCGGGATCAATATTCAATCCAGAATAAACATCTTTAGGGTCAAAGGAAGAAGTAATCCCAATATCCTGGTTATAGGCATTCACTGTTTGGTGTAGTAGATTATACGCCGCTGCTTTTTTGCCAAAGCGGTGAATATATTTTCCATTTTGTGAAATGGCATTAGCATTGGGTGTAATAAACGGAGGCAGTGCGATCCAGTTAGGCACTCCTGAAATACCATCTCCATTTACATCATTAGGGTCGGCCATGGCAAGGATATCTGCATCAGATACCAATTCAACAAAACCTAAGCCTGTATTTGCCGGCGGAGTGAATTTAGAAAATGTGGCGCCTGCCGGAATCTGTTCAGGCAAATAACCAGGTAAAGCCCTGTTTTGTAATTGCGGTCCCCCAAACTGCAGAAACTTATTTCCTGTGCTGTCTGTTTGTCCAAATCTGGTAAGCGTGGTGAACGGATGCCCTTTGCCATCGCCTGCATGGCAGCTTCCGCAACTGGTGGCAACAAATATAGAGCCCAGCCCTTTTTGCGCTGTGAATATCTCATCATTAAAAGCCACATCTCCTGCAAGAAACAGGCTGCTTTGCCCGTAATTAAGCCCTTCAACCGGGCCATCCAGCAGCTGATCATCTGCCTTTGCTTCCGGTTCTAATTTTGAACAGGCCTGTATTGCTGCAATCAATATCAAAAGACCCAGTATAATGAGATATGCTTTCTTCATCCTTATTAAATAAACCGTTTATAATAATTCCTTAAGCAAAAATACATATTTAGGCTTACCTAATTATAATTTAATGAAAAAAAACCTGACTTTTGTAAAAACAGGCACGATGACCTCACTAGCGGAAGAAAACTATCTGAAGGAAATTTATAAACTGCACGAAAAAAGCGGGGCAATGGTCAGCACTTCTGCCCTGGCAGAAACATTGCAGATTAATGCTGCTTCGGTAACAGACTTTATAAAAAAGATCGCTGCAAAAAAACTGATCAGCTATGAAAAGTCAAAAGGGGTAATGCTTACAGAACGTGGGCGGCAGATTGCCCTTACTATCATCCGCAAGCACCGGCTATGGGAAGTATGGCTGGTAAACAACCTGGGCTTTAAATGGGATGAAGTACATGAAATTGCTGAACAACTGGAACATGTGGTAAGCGATGAACTGATTGAACTGCTTGATAAACACTTAGGCCATCCTAAAGCCGATCCACACGGCGACCTTATACCCGATGCAAAAGGGCGGTTTGTAAAAATGAGCAGCAAACCACTTAGTGATTGTGAAAAAAAGGACAAAGTAAAATTTATTGGTGTGGCAGAACATTCCAACAGTTTTTTACAATACCTCACCAGAAGCGATATTAAACTTGGGGATGAATTACTGGTGGAATCTATTGAGGAATTTGATAAATCCTTCCAGGTAAAAATAAACGGGAAAGACCGTAAACTGCTAAGCAGGGACGTTGTAAAAAACTTATTGGTTGTTTTATTATAAATATCCTCCGGGCTGCATCAGCCGTTTTTATAGTAAATAAACTGTTTCTTTATTATTTATTTCTTATCCTTACAGTTTATAAACAAGCTATTTAGTATTTAACCTATGCCCAAAATAGTATTCGCTGTTATATTTTTCCTGTTCTGCTTTTCTACAGTGTTTTCACAAGCCAAAAAAATAGATACCGACCGCCCCGATCAAACAGAAAGTGCTGTATTGGTTCCTGCAAAATGGGTGCAGTTTGAATTGGGGCTTACACGACAGCAAAACAAAGCCGGCGATATCGGTTTTCAGCATCCCACATTACTTAGTAAATATGGCATTTCAAAAAGAATAGAATTGAGGCTTATCACAACTATTGTTAGTTATGTTGATGAAACACCCGGTCTGCGCAAACAAACGGTATCCGGTCTTGAACCAATGGAAATAGGTGCCAAGGTTGCTTTGTGGGAGGGGAAAAAATTATTACCAAAAACCTCATTACTTTTTCATTTTGCCATACCAAAACTGGCAGCCAAAAAATTAAGAGCAGATAGACTAGCGCCCAATTTCCGTTTTTCCATGCAACACAGCATAACTAATGCTTTTGCCATTGGGTATAATCTTGGTGCCGAATGGGATGGATATAGTAATAAAGCCACCTGGATATATACATTTGCCCCAGGCATTAACCTTGGTGAAAACTGGTATGCCTATGTGGAAGCCTTTGGTTTCATATCAAAACTAAGCGAACCTGAACATAGTATTGATGGAGGAATAGCATATTTTATCAACCGTGACCTTAAGATAGATCTCTCCTCCGGATTCGGTATCAGCAAAGCTGCCCCGGATTGGTATATTGCTGCCGGTATCTCCATTCGTTTTAAAACGGGAAAATAATTATTGCACCATACTCTTTACTTTATCAAACAGCTCTTTCCCATCCAGGTTAATGGCTACAATTTTACCAGATCTATCCAATAAAAAATTTGTAGGTATCTGGTCTACAAAATACTGTTCAGCAACTTTTGAGTTCCAGCCTGTATTGTCAATAACCTGTGTGAATTTTATTTTATCCTGCCTGACGGCTTTTATCCAGGCTTCCCTTTTCGTGTCAAGAGAAACGCCAAAAACCTCAAAGCCCTTATCCTTGTATTTATTGTAAAGCTTTACCACATAAGGGTTTTCAGCCCTGCAGGGGGCACACCAGCTTGCCCAAAAGTCTATTAAGACTACCTTACCGGTATAGGAAGAAAGTTTTATAATACTGTCTTTGACATCAGGCAACGAAATTTCAGGAACTGCCTCTCCTATTTTAAGTTGTGCACTGCCTGACAGTGAACCTAATAAAATAAAACTGCCTAAAAATACTTTTTTCATTTGCAACATTTTCTTTTTTGAAATAATGACAATATAAAATTCAATAATTTTTTCATGACGCAGATTTTTACCTGATCCTGAACCTTAATCCTGTATAAAACATTCTGCCGCTTACAGGTCCCCAAACCAATGAAGCATCAAAATATTGATTGAACGGTTGATTGGCAGATAAAATTACATTCTCCTGAAAATAGTTGGTAAGAACTAAAAGAAATTTTACAGGTACAAAAAAGGAATTAACATACATCGTTTTTACCGGATTAGTATTAAGTTTCCTTTTTTTATCACTTTGCCACATAAAGTCTTTGCACTTATATAATATACATAACTTCCCGGATCAGCTTTTTGCCCTTTATAATCACCATCCCAGCACTGATTGGCATTATTGGTTTCAAAAACTTTTATACCATAGCGGTTATAAATAACAAAAGTCAGATTAGTAACATCCCTGTAATACTTTATGCCAAAACAGTCATTGATCCCATCATTATTAGGCGAAAAACTATTGGGTAATAAAATTCCATTATTTCCAAAACCTGCAACCACCGTAATACTGTCGGTATTTTCACATCCTGTATTATCTGCACCCGTCACCATATATTTAGTTGTAACAGCAGGATTGGCAATTGGATTTGCAATGCCGGCATTATTTAATGTTGCCCCTGGCGACCAGGTATAATAATAAGCACCGGTTGCATTTAATTGTGTAAACGGTTTATTACAATTCACATCATTTGATTTAACAGCTTTTACCAATGGCAGAGGAAGTACAGTTACTTTCACTGCAAAACTGCTGTCATAATTGCAGGTATTATCTGATATGGTAACTGTATAGGTTATTGAAAAAGGCGGATTAGCAACCGGGTTTTTAATGTTAGCATTACTTAAATAAAATGGTGGTGCCCACAAATACTGAAATCCGTTTCCATTGTTGCCATTTAATTGAACAGATCTTCCGGTACAAACGGCTTTATCCGGGGGAGCTATAAAGGTAACCGGTGTTTTAACATTTACCATAATTGTATCGCTGGCCTTACATCCATTTACTCCAATGCCGGTTACGATCAATGTACGGGATACCGAATCGGTGTATTGTGGCCCGGCAATGGTTGAATCACTTACATAAATACCCGGGCTCCAGCTATAACTCACAGCGCCGCTGGCGGATAAGATAAGCGTTGCATTTTTACAGATTGAAGTATCTGCCAGCGTTTTTACTATCGGATTTTTATTTACCGTTATAGTTATTGTGTCCTGACCTGAACAACCGGTTCCGTTTGAGATAGTTAAATAAAATGTAGTTGTTGTATCAATGGTTGCAATTGGATTTTGTATCGTGTTATTATTGAGCACAGTTAAAGGCAACCACAAATAAGAGCCTGTACCAGTCCCATTCAATTTAATAGAAATTTGTCCTGTTGCACAAACAGTAGTATCTGCACCGGCATTTGCGGGCATTGGTCCGGCTGTGTTAATATTAGTTGAAATGCTGTCTTTACAGCCATTAGCATCAGTCACAATTAATTTTACAATATAATTGCCGGCAACGGCGTAATTATGAACGGCATTTTGTGTATTGGCTGTTCCTCCATCTCCAAAATACCATTGCCATGATATGATGGGAAAAGTATTGGTATAGCCCAATCCTTTAAATAAGACATTGTTGCAATAATTGAGCGTATCATCAATTCTTACAGAATCAATATTTGGAGTAAATAAGACAGTATCAAATGGAAGGATAAGGTCAAAAAAACTGATGCCTGCATCACCTTTTGTTGCGCCCCAGGCATTGTTTGCATCCAGCACAATTCCGCCATTGTTTCCACCGTTGGCAACATATTTCATATTTGCGGCTAATGAATTCCCCGAAAAATAAAAAACACCGCCGCCACCGCCACCGCCCGGGCCGGGCCTTCCACCCGGCAGTATACTACCGGTAACACTTTCACCATTACCGCCCTTTGTTTCAATGGTAACACTATCCATTACCACGTCCATACTTAGTAAAATAGTTCCTCCCGAACCACCTCCTCCCATTCCATCATTACAATTGAGGGAAATGCAGGTGTTGGCATTAAGGCCGTTTGATAAGAGGCCACCGTCCCTTTGCCAAAGTGTGTCGGTTATTATGATCATGATGCCCCCGCCCGTGCCTCCATAGAGTATTCCCTGGTTAACAAGGTCAGTATGGCCTGCACCGCCACCACTGCCTAAAAATATCTTATTAGCATTGCTGTTATATAAAAGATTCCTTCCACCAATACCCCTGTTATCAAAAGGCGCAGTTCCACAGGAATCTGTTTGATAACCACCAAACCCACCGGCGCCGCCATTACCACCACCACCACCACCTGCATTATGGCTGTTTCCGCCACCACCGGCTCCGGCAAAACTTCCTTTTCCCTTACTGTAATTTGGCGACAAAGACCCAATGCCCTCCCCTTTAAGTGCAGCAAACTGGCTGGCACCAGGGTAGAAATAATTATTCTGGTTACATATAGGTGAAGCAGGAACCGGAATAAAACTTGACGCTCCAAAGAATCCTTTTCCACTTACATCTAAACTTTCTTCGGTTATTAAACCAGAGGTAGAAAATATGGCAAGAACTCCTCCTTTGGTCCCATCCCAATTATCGCAGGTAAGCCCCCCGCCGAAGTATCCGGATTTATAATGAGGCACCCTTACTAACTGAACAACACCGGTAGGAATGTCATAATTCCTGGTGAGCCTGTTCTTAAAAGTTAATACATTACCGGTTTTCTGACTGATATAGTTGAATTCGTAATTACCTGCATTTTTATAATCAAGAACGGTTCCAAATGAAGGGGTATTGCTGGTATCAATTACTGCTCCTTTCATTTGTATGAGTAAAACCGTATCGCCAACAGAATAACCGGTGGCATTGTTTACTGTAATCTGATTAGTGCAAATATCAAAAGCCAGTACTTCTGTATAGATATTAACCACAATTGGTGGATCATGCTGTGGTTTTTTTATATCGTCCTTTTGTATTGGAACCCGATGACCGGAAATGACCTGGCCATACATATAATTTGAAACTAACAATAAAAAAAATATAATTTTTTTCATAACAGGTTCCTAAAATTACTTAATTCTATTCTCAAACTGAAATACTGCACTAATAGTTAAAAGTTCCAGCAGTCAAATGAACGTTTGCCCAGTTCGCCTGTAATCTTTTATAGTTGCTCGTGACATGTGTATTGCTGCTGCTGTTCTATAAAATAATATTTTATCATTAAGTCAAACTTTATACTTAATCTCCCGGGCTGATAATAATGTTTGCCATCCTTTTTCCTGTTTAATCAATTTCATACTTTAAGAGTGCTGCATTCCCCACCCCCAGATAGCTCAATTGATATGCGAGCGTTTTTTTTTAATTTCTATAAGCTCATTTCATCTTTCTTATCTCATTCAGATAATAATTCCGGATATTTTTCGAGAAGTTGCTTTGCTGATCTTTCATGCGTTCTGGATGCCATTGCAGCAACAGCATCTGGCTTTTATCCTGCGTATTTTTAAATTCCAATCCTTCTATGATCCTTTGGTTTGCCAATGCATTTACCCGTAATCCCTGCCCAATTTTATCAACACACTGATGATGGGCGGAAAACACTTCTCCTTTTTGCTGATGCACAATTGCACTGAGCAGTGTATTCTTCCTTACAGTTATTTCATGATCACATGGCTTTCCTGCTTTAGTAAGATGATCATAGGTATGAAAGCGGGAAGGAATATCGGGAATTAAAGTGCCACCGAAATATACATTGGCAATTTGCAGTCCGCGGCAAATACCCAATAGTGGTTTTTGCTGTTGCAGTGTTTTGCGAATCACTTCCAATTCAAACTCATCCCTGCGCCAGGCTATTTGCCTGGGATTGAGCAATTCGTAGTACTCCGGTTTACTATAAAAGAGCGGATGCACATCCTGTCCACCAGCAAGCAACATCCCATCATATCGCCCTGCTTCCAATGTTGTGTAATCACGATTTGAAATCCTAAGCACTTCAATATTCTGGTCATTTCCTTTAATCCAATTTGCATAAATATCCCAATGACATTTCTTACAATGTGCCGTAATACCGATAATTAATTTCTTTTTCATTGTTTTAAAACGTTACATCTTCATCCCTGCCATCGGGTTGCCGCCTTTTTTAAAAACATATTCACTTTGTAAAAGATAAGCACCCCGCATTACCACCACATCGCCATTTTGTAAGCCGGATCTTATTTCAATACGGTCACCACTCTCCAAACCTGTTTCCACCATCTTCATTTTATAAATATTTTTATCGGTCTGCATCCATACAATATTCATTTTGCCATCACGCAACACCGCATCGGCAGGAAGCGTTAATGCTTTTACATCTTTGTTTTTTATGGTTACATAAGCCGGCATGCCCGGCTTTAACTGGCCATTTTCATTAGGCACTGTAACACGGATTAGATTCAACCTGCTGTCTGCAGCAATTTCAGGATTGGCAAATTCAACTTTTCCTGTCCATTCTTTTCCGGGCAGGTCCGGAATTTGCACAACAGCCAGCCCGGTCATATCTATTCCCGAAAGTTCAGATGCATACACCTGTGCCTCTGCCCACAAAGAACCAAGCCCGGTTAATCTTACTATGGTGCTTCCTTCCGAAACAAACTGGCCTTCCATTACCGGTAGTTCTGTAATAAAACCTGATGCGCTGCTGAAAAATGCTGTTCGTGGATTTGCAATTTTTGTTCTGGTCAGTTCACTGATCTGCCCTTCACTAATTCCCCATAATACTAATTTTGTTTTGGCACTTTGTACAAGCCGTTTAAAATCGATGATGGAATTATCAAGCGTTTGTTGTTTTTCCAGCACTACCAGGTATTCCTGTTTGGCTGTATTCAATTCTTCGCTGTACAGGTCGTATAAATGTGCTCCCTTAGCAACATAATCTCCAATGGCTTTGAAATAAAGACGGTCAATGCGCCCCATGATACGGGCACTAACGCTGTTTACATTTGTTTCATCTGCATTCAGTGTTGCAGTCAGCACTGTTTTATCGCCGATCATTCCATTACGGATGGTATCGGATAGTATATTACCCAAACGGATCTGTTCATCATTCAATGAAATTTCATCGGCAGCCGTATTGGTTCTTTTTACCACGATAAGATCCATATGGCAAATTGGACATAGGCCCGGTTTGTCTTCCATGATCTGCGGGTGCATACTGCAGGTATAGTATTCATCAGCATGAACAAGTTGTTGTTTTTTGTTTTTGCAGGAAACAAAAACAAATAAACCCAGCAATGTAATGATCAAATATTTTTTCATCTTTATTGATTTGTTTTTATAAAGCTTTCACTATCTACCAGGTATTGTGCGTTGGCGGCAACAGCCTCGTTTTTATCAAGGCCATTCAATACCTGTATCAAATGTTTATTAATGATACCGGTTTCAATTTTTCTGACCGTAAATGATTCTCCGTTTCTGACAAACACCACTTTATCCAAACCGAGTGACAGTACGGCTTCTTCGGGCAACCAATTGGCTGAACGGTCACCCGCAAAAATGATTGCTTTTACCTGGCTGCCAATAGGTATTTTTGAAAGGGAATTATCGAAATAAACCCTTACCGTCAAAGTTTTACTTCCATCACGGTACACTGGTTCAATATAATTGACTGTTGCCCTGAAATCTTTATCCGGAGCCGTTTCGGGTGTAATGCGGACCTTGTTGCCCACTTTAACCATGGCAGCCTGTCCTGCAAAAATATTTAATATTGCCCATGCCCTGTTTGGGTTGAATACAGAAAATATATTCTGCCCTTTTTGCACATACATACCTTCTTTAATGGATAATTCTGCTGTTGTGAGTGATTGATTGTTCATTACCGGAAGCTGGCTGGCATTCATACCAATTGCATTACTGCTTTCCTGGATATGCCCGCTGTATTTACTAATAACAGAAACCCTGTAAGAAGATCTTCCTGTAACGATCACATTGTTCAACTGGCTGCTATTCATCCCTAACAATAAAAGTTTTTGTTTTGCAGAATTGATCAGCATTGCATTTTCGGGATCATTTTTTATAAGGAACAAAAGATTTTCCTGTGCAGTAAGTAATTCGGGACTGTAGATGTCCATGATCTTTTGTCCGCTGCCGATCTTCTGGTAGCGGTATTTAACATACAACCTTTCGATCCTTCCCGAAAAATTAGATGATATAATACCTGTCTGTCTTGTATCATAAGCAATAAAACCCAAAGCATCCATTTCAATATCTTCCTGCCGGTCCATTATGTGTACCATCGGTACCGAAGCAATAACCTGTTGGTTAGCCGGTTTTAATAAAGTGTTTAGGGAAACTGCATTGGGTTCCAATGGAGATTTTACTTTCTCCAGCTGCATGCCACAAATCGGGCAGCTGCCTGCAGTATCGCTTTGTACCTGCGGGTGCATGGGACAGGTATAAGCTTTGGTTTTTACAACATTACTATCCATCATTTCATGCCCGGCATGCACATTATTATTTTCCATCGGGATCAGTTCCATTCCGCACCTGGGGCATTTGCCGGGCTTATTGCTGAAAACAGAATCCTGGGGCATTGGACAGGTGTACATAACTTCCTGCCTGTTGCTGTTATTGTTACAGGCAAATAAAATTGCTGCAATGAATAAAGTGAATAGCCCCGTTCTTATTTTAAAAATATTCATCTTAATGATTTATTTTATTTCCATAATTTTCATCAGTTCAGCCTGCATCTGCAATCCTTTCATCAACTCATCCAGGTAATTCAACTGTGTCATATTTAATGCTTCCCAGGAATCAAAGAGTTCAAACAGTTCTTCCGTATTCTGTTCATAACCTAATAACATGGTTTGAAAATTTCTCCGTAATGCAGGTAGTATCTGTTGCTCATACAATTTCATTTGTTTCTTTTTCAACTCCAGTTCGGTATAACTGCTGTTCGCCATTCCGGATGCTTCATTAATGATCATTGACAGCTGATTTTTCAGTGCTTCATTTTGCCACACAATACTTTCGGCTTTTGCCCTGTTCATTTTAGATGACCACTTTGCCAGCGGTATCTTTGCCATCAGCATTACAGAAAATTGCAGTGGCTGTCTTCCCCAACCTGTCATGTGATCGTATTTAATCCCAAACTCGGGATTCAGTTTAGCCAGTTCTGCTTTACGTTCCAGGTTATTTACTTCAATATTCCTGTTGATCACTTTTATATCACTTCGCTGGTTCATCAGGGCAACTGAATCAAACATCTGTTTATTAAAATCAAACCAGGTATAATTGGTATCCACTTTAAATAATTCATCTGCTTTCCTGTTCATCACAATATTTATGGCGATCCTTTTTTGAATAAGCTCATTCTGCAACATCAGTTTCATATTCTCTACATTGGCGAGGGCTGCTTTGGCTTTATAATAAGCGCTGATCTTTCCCAACCCGTTTTTGTACCTTATCTCGGCACTTTGCATCATGAATTTTAAAAGTTTATCATTCTCATCCAGCACTTTAAGTTTCTTTTCAATAACGATCCAGTCATAATAATTTTTCCTGGTTGTATATAACAGTTCATTTACCACCACATCTTTCTTTTGTTTTTCTACGGACGATTGTGCATTCATATAGGCAAACTCAGCATTCTGCTTTTTTTTGCTGGGAAACATCTGCTGGGCAGATATCATGAACATGCCCATACCTGGCTGGCCGTCCATGTACTTCCATTTTTGGGGATTGTACGGAGTTTGATAAAACCCGGCGCCAACTTCCGGCGGCATCCAGCTGTAAACCCCTTTGGCAGCCTCATCCATTGAACGGGCTTCGGCATCCAGCATTTTTAAAGCAGGGTGATTTTTTTCAATGGCTGATTTAATTTCTTCCATGCGGAGAATGTCCTGGGCATTTAATGCACCAGTAATTAAAACCAACCCGAAGAAAATTAATACTCGTTTCATAAATTGTAATTAATGCTATTAATGTTTTGTTTCCATGACTTCTATCTTTCCTTTTTTTCTCAATTCATATTCCTTTGCCATTAAAAATATAAGTGGTGTTACCAACAGAATATGTGTTGCTGAAGTAAGCACACCGCCAACCATGGGTAATACAATGGGTTTCATCACATCGCTTCCTACACCATGACTCCATAAGATTGGTATCAACGCAAAAAGTGAAACGCTTACTGTCATCAATTTTGGACGCAGCCTTTTTGCTGCACCGGCAATAACATATTCCCGCAGGTCTTCTTTTGTAATTGTTTCTCTTGAATTACCTTTTTTTGCCACCAGCTGCTCCATTGCATCATTTAAATAAATGACCATTACAATACCGGTTTCAACAGCAAGACCAAATAAGGCTATAAAACCAACAGCAACAGCAACCGATAAATTAACGCCCCAGAAATAGATCATAAAAGCGCCACCTATCAATGCAAACGGAATGGAGATCAAACTTAAAAATGCTTCTCGTGCATTCCGGAAAGCAAAATACATGGAGAGAAAAATAATGAGCAGCACGACCGGCAGGATCATTTTTAATGTTTTTTCACTGCGTATCAGGTTTTCATACTGGCCACTCCATTCCATAAAATAACCCTTGGGTAATTTAGTGATCATGTTATTCAGTTTTTCTCTTGCTTCGGTAACCGTACCTGCGAGGTCTCTTTCTCTTACATTAAATAGAACCGTACCCCGCAGCATGGCATTTTCTGAATTGATCATTGGCGGACCTTCTGATATTTTTACATCTGCAATTGTCTCCAATGGTACCGGGCCAAACTTCATGGTTTGCACCTGTATGCGTTTTAATGCATCAAGGCTGTTTCTGAAATCCTGTCCAAACCTTGCATTAACTGAAAACCGCTGCCGGCCTTCAACAGTTGTGGTGAGCCGCATTCCACCCAGTGCAATTTCCACAACCGCATTTACATCATCAACTGTTAAACCGTAGCGGCTAATTTCATCACGTTTAACAGTAATGTCGATATATTTTCCTCCGGTGATGGGTTCTACATACAGATCTTTTACGCCATCAATTCCCATTAATTCTTTTTTTATTTTTTCCGAAAAAGAATAAATGGTATCCAGGTTCTGGCCATATACTTTTACGCCCACATCAGTACGTATACCTGTTGACAGCATATTGATACGGTTGATGATGGGCTGTGTCCATCCATTGGTAACACCCGGTATCTGCAGCTTGGCATTCAGTTCGTTGATAATATCGTTCTTCGAAATATGATCACGCCACTCTGATTGAGGTTTCAGCAGGATAATCGTTTCAATCATGCTAACAGGTGAATTATCTGTAGCGGTATTTGCCCTACCTGCCTTACCCAACACATTTTTTACTTCCGGTATAGATTTGATCAATTTATCCTGTACCTGTAAAATCCTTTTTACTTCGCTGTTGGAAACATCGGGTAAAGTAACCGGCATGAATAAAATAGACCCTTCATCAAGTGGTGGCATAAACTCCCGGCCCAGGCTTAATACCAACGGAATACTGATGGCAAGGGCAATGATGTTAACAGCGATGGTTGTCTTCCGCCATTTGATACAGGTTCGTATCACCGGTTCATAAATTTTTTCCAGTATACGGTTCACCGGGTTTTTTGTTTCGGGCCTGAACCTGCCTTTCATAAAAAAAGAGATGAGCACCGGCGCTAAAGTGATCACCAGTAAAGCATCCACCAGCATGATGAATGTTTTGGTAAATGCCAGGGGGTGAAACAGTTTTCCTTCCTGGCCGGTTAATAAAAACACCGGTAAAAATGAAGTGATGATGATGATGGTGGAAAAGAAAACACCCCTCGAAACCTGGTTACAGGCTTTTTCGATCAACCGCATTCTTTCCAGTTCAGGAATGCGGAGGTATGCTTCCCTGCCTGTAATTTTATTGAATAGTTTTTTCATGATCTACATTTTAGGGGGTTGACTGTTTTGCCAATCTGATAAATGCCGATATGCATTTTCACTCATGATAATGCCATTATCTACGATCACGCCAATTGCTATAGCAATACCGGTAAGAGACATGATGTTGGAAGAAATACCAAACATATTCAGCAATATAAAACTGATAGCAATGGTGATGGGTATCTGGATAATGATACTGAGTGCACTTCGCCAGTGAAATAAAAAGATGATAACAATCAATGCTACAATGGCCATCTCTTCAATCAATTTATATTTGATATTGCCTATTGCTGCTTCAATCAATACACTCCGGTCGTAGGCTGTTTTAAAAGAGACTCCTTCCGGCAAGCCTTTCTGTACATCTGTCATTTTTTCTTTAACCGCTTTGATCACTTTGTCGGCATTTTCGCCATAACGCATCACAACAATTCCTCCAACAACTTCGCCTTCGCCATTCTCATCAAAAATGCCCAGTCTCAGATCGCCACCCATCTGCACGGTTCCAATATCTTTTACCCGTACCGGTATGCCGTTAAAATTTCCAAGTGCAATGCTTTCCAGGTCATCTTTATTTTTTACATAACCCAATCCGCGGATGATATAAGCCATGTCACTCATTTCAAATTTTCTTCCACCTACATCATTGTTGCTGGCCTTTACTTTGTTCATCACATCCATCAGGGATACATTGTAAAACTGCAATTTCACCGGATCGATCACTAACTGGTATTGTTTTTCAAAACCACCAAATGATGCCACCTCGGCAACACCGGGTACGGTTTGCAAAGCAAGTTTAACATACCAATCCTGCAAAGCCCGTTGTTCACCCAGGTCAAGATTTTTTGCATCCATTGTATACCAGAACACGTGCCCAACACCGGTTCCATCGGGGCCCAGTGCAGGCGTAACACCTGCCGGCAATAACCGTTGTGCATAGTTTAATCTTTCCAATACCCTTGTTCTGGCCCAATACACATCCACATCATCTTCAAATATCACATACACAAAACTCATCCCGAACATAGATGTGCCCCTGATGTTTTTCACTTTGGGAATACCCTGCAGGTTACTTACCAGCGGATAGGTAACCTGGTCTTCCATGATCTGCGGGCCACGACCCATCCATTCGGTAAAAACAATTACCTGGTTTTCGCTCAGGTCGGGAATGGCATCAATGGGATTCTTTTGAATATTGAAAATGCCCCATACAAACAGTGCTGTTGCCAGTAACAAAACGATGTACCTGTTTTTTAATGACCAGGCAATTATTTTTGGGATCATAATTTTTTTTTAATCCATGAATCATTTAAATACTTCCATTACACTTCCATAGGTCATCATATCTTCTCCATAATAGGGATTCCGTATATTTTTTATTTCACTCAACCACATTGCACCTTTGTTATCATTAAACATGGGGCAATGATCATGATATAAAGTAATGCCGGCACCAAAGGATTTTACGAGGGTATACATGGCTTCACTAATCATTGAAAAATGTTCACGTTGGTGACTTACTTTATCTCCATTTTTACCAATATGCCCTGCATGTTCTTTAAGATCATCTTCAATATCATCATATACTTTTTTCTGTACTGCACTGAGTAATGATTTATCTAAAGTTTTCATGGCTGCCGATATTTTATTGGATGCAGATGCTGCGCCGGATCCATTATTATCAATCAAAGCATTTTTAATAGCCAGGTAATTCTGAACCACCTCTTTCATAAAAACCGTAACGTCGGCATCAATATTTGTAAAGCTGACAGGCACTGTTTTTACATCCGTAGCTGAATTACTGTTTTGTTGAATTGGCATCGAATCCTTTTTATTCACCGTTTCCTGGCTTTCACCCGGAGAAGTATTTCCATTACAGGAAATAAATGTTATTGCAGCTAAGGCAATAAAAAACGGGATTATCTTTTTCATATAACTTGTTTTAATGATCATTAATTTCAAATACTTACTGTTTCTCTTTTTTTTCTTTTAAATTCATGGCACATATTGGGCATTTACCTGCTTTATTATAGGTTTTATCTCCCTCACATTTCATCGAACACGCAAATACAGAAGCAGGTTTTTCTTTAAGGTCCATTCCGCATTTTGTGCATTTGCCGGCTTTATCGCTGGTCACATCTGAATGCATCGGGCAGGAATACATTTTCACCGCATCCATTTTCATGGGTTCTTTTTTCTCTTTTAAATTCATTCCGCATGTCGGACATTTACCAGGCTTATCATAGGTTTTTTCTCCTTCACATTTCATAGGGCAGGCATAAACAACAGAAGTTTTTTCTTTTTCTTTTAAATTCATTCCACATACGGGCATTTGCCGGCTTTATCATAAGTTTTATCTCCCTCACATTTCATGGGGCAGGCGTAAACAACAGTAGTTTTTTCCTTTTCTTTCAAATCCATTCCACACTTTGAACACTTGCCGGCTTTATCACTTGTAATATCCGGATGCATGGGGCAAGAGTAGGAATTGCCGGTTGCAGTTTCCAGCCCAGGGTTTACTACTACTGTACCGACTTCTTTCCTGTCGTATTTGCAACATCCGTGTAAATTATCATAAGCCTTATTATCGGCAGTAAAATCCCGGGTATCATAACCTGAGTTGGCAATGGCCTGTTGAATTTTTTCGGAAGATGTTTTATTAACTGCGTAAGAAATTTTTAGTTCTTTACTGTCCTCATTCCAGTTTGCAGTTTTTGCGCCTGCTTTTTTTGCCGCTTTTTCAATGGTGGTTTTGCACATACCGCAGTTGCCCCATACTTTAATGGTTTCGGTTTTTGCAGTTTGTGCATATGAATTGTTGATTGAACATATGCTGAACAACAGTACAGCAAATAATGATAATGTTTTCATTGTATATAATTTTTGATGATTGATAAAAAATATGCGTATAGCATAAGCATCGGTAATGATCATTACCGGTGTAACCAGTCAAAAATTATTCTATAGTCTGAAAAGGCAATTCATTATACATGCCGATGGCTCTGTATAATCCGGTGGGGAGTGGTTGTTTACTGCTGTTAAAGTGATATTCTCAGGCATTGACCAGTCATACAAATAATGGTCATTAACTATTATAATTTCACCTGCACTAAAGTTAATATCGTTTGAAACCGTTTTATGTGAATCGTTTAACTTGTAAAATTTATGTTCATCATGGCAGCAACCCGTCTTTGTATCTTTCATCCCGCATTTGCCGCACTTATCACTTGTTGATCCAAAAAACTCCACACCGGCTTTTTTGCCCATGCAATAATGTATCTCCATAGCGATCCCTGAAGAGACCCCCATATATACTACTGCTAATATACCGATATAGAACTTTTTCATCTGCAACACAAAATTACTACAGATTCATTTAAAAGCAAGTATATGCAATCAAAAAGGAATAATTTAACAAGGGAGCCGTTGCTTTACTCACTAGTTAACAAACCCCCATTGAATACCAAAACGTAATATAAAGCCCTGGGTTGGGTAATGTGGTGCGGCAAAATTATTATTGGTGAACCCGAAGCCATTGGAAAAACTTACGGCGTTAAGGTTTTCGGCCCTGATATAAAGCGTAAATGATTTTATCCTGAAATGAAAGAAAGCAGCGATATCCGGAAGGTTTTTTAACGTGATAGTATCCTGTGGCGTGAATTGCCCCACCAATGGTGAATAATTATACGCTTCAAACGGAGTAAAGTAACGGACTTCAAGACCTGTACTTAAGTTCAGGTTCTTAAAGAAGATACCCTCATAGGCAAGACGGCTTCTTGTAAATAGCAAGGGAACTTTTACCGGTGCACTGCCATCAGTTTGCTGTACAATAACATCTGCATACCAGTTCCATCTTTTAGTAAGTTTTATTTTTTTAGAAGCATATACCTGGAGCAGGTTAATGACCTTACTGCTTTGGGCAGTATGATAATAATCAGAAAAATAAGCAAGGTTGGTAATGATATGGTTTTTGAAACCGATATTGATGAACTTATTGTTTGCATCGGCTCCAAAAGAAATTATATTTTCTTTCTTTGTTAATCCTGCATTGGCATTTTTAAAATTGAACGAAGATGAATTATCAAAAATAAACGATGGAGACCTGTTTACATTTTTAAAGAATAAACGTACATCACCCAGCTTATTGTTCAGGTGCCTGGCAATGGTGGCATAGGCACTATAATCTCCGCTGTTCAATCCATTTAAATAAAATTCTCCTTTGAGTAAAACATCCCAAAGTTTATTTCTGGTTTTATTCCGGTACTCACCATGAAGGAGCAGGTTATAAAAATTTCTTGTACTGCTATTAAGCTCTGCTTTTATATTCTCCAGCTTTGCGCCTACCAATAAAAACTGGCCTGAATTTTTTGTATCAGGAAATTGCAGCAGGGAGAAATCATTACTGATAACTGACCATTTTTCCCGAACAAAAAAACTATCTTTTCCCTGCTTTGGGAGTGTATCATACCAATTTTTATAAGTGGTTGTGTCAGCGTTATTGTCTATATACAGGTAATTATATGTGCTGTAACTAAAACTGTGTTGTGCCCTCAGCTTAGGATAAAATAAGTATTCGGTTGTGGAATCATTAATGGCTACAGAATCTCTTTTCCCGATGTCATAGGTTTGCCTTATGAAAAAAGTAAATTCTTTATAAATATTCCCTGTATTTACAGCAGACTGAAATGGGTTAGGCTGGTATAAACTGGCATTCCCCAAATTTACCGGAATTGAAAACCTTTTTTTATAGTTCGGATCCTGCAACAATGAATCAGTTTCAATTCCGCCATTTTCCGATTTCTTTATGGTATTACCCACTATGATCAAAAAAGCAGCATATCTTTTTCGCTTTCCCTGGTAATTACTGAATAAGCGATAGCTTTTATGATTACTGTTTTGTGTAACATAAAATCCGGGTGCACTGATCAGGCGGTAATCAAATCCAAAACTCCAGTTAGGCCTCGGGCTTTGTGTATGCAGGGCCTTTATCATTTGCTCTTTACCCGAAGCCAATTGGTAACTGAGCTGAGTAAAAGGTTTGTTAGTTTTATAAAACTTCGATCCTTCTAAAGTAAACCTGTAAATATCAAATGCATGAAATCCTGCATCCCAGCCGGGTTTGGTATTTGGAGAATAAATCAGTGAATAAGCCGAAGCTCCGTTATTACCCAGGTACTGGTAAGAAGCCGGAACCGAAAAATATTTATCAAAATCATTTATGCTGGAATCTAAAGAAATGCTGCGGATCGAATCAAGATATTTGTAACTTATAGCTATTGAATCTTTTTTATCATCCCGGTGTACAAAACCAATTGTATCTGTTCTGCCCGTACTACCCTGTATTCCTTTTACTCCTGCGCCTATCCTGTCACCGATCCTTTTAATACTTTCATCCTGGCCATAAGAAAACTGAATAAAAAAAACCAACAGTGATACAGCTATAATTTTTTTCATCGGTTCGTACTTATAGTTGTGCAATTAGTTCACAAAAAAGAGCAGCAAAATTCGGTTCGGCATCTTTTGCTGCCTGCAAAACTTCCTCATGCGTTATTATATTTTCATCTTCCCTTATTCCAACATCTGTAACCACACTCATGGCAAACACAGGTAATCCCATATGTACAGCAGTAATTACTTCCTGCACTGTACTCATGCCAACCACATCACCACCTAAAGCAAGTATCATTTTATATTCAGCCTTTGTTTCAAAAGTGGGGCCGGTTACAGCTACATAAACACCTTCCCGTACTTTAATATTTTTTTGCGCAGCAATATTTTTTACTTTTTTGATAAGGTTTTTTTTATAAGACTCACTCATATCCGGAAACCTTGGGCCTAATTCTTTATAATTCTTCCCGATCAAAGGATTTGGAGTTAACTGGCTGATATGGTCGGTGATGATCATCAGGTCTCCCACTTTGAATGCAGGGTTCACTCCCCCCGCTGCATTACTTACTAAAAGTGTATCAATTCCCAAAAACTTAAGAACCCTTATTGGAAAAACGATCTGCTCAGCGCTGTATCCCTCATAGTAATGAAACCGGCCGGCCATAGCCACTACTTTTTTACCACCCAGTTCACCAAATATCAGTTTACCACTATGTCCTTCTACGGTACTAACCGGAAAATGAGGTATATCACTGTATGGAATTTCCTTTTCAATTTTTATTTCATTGGTGAAACTTCCGAGGCCGCTTCCTAAAACAATCCCCACCGCTGGTTTCTGGCTGTATATTTTTTTTATAAACCTTACTGCTTCATTAATTTTTTCGATCATAAACTATCACTCTATTTTTTAGCGCCAAAGGTAAGCTAAGATATTGTTAGAAAAGAGATAAAAAGACAGTAGTTAAACAACGAAGTAAACTTTAATAGTTATAGCGATAGAAACTGCATTCCGCTTCATCACATAATATCCTTTTTAATTTTTCATGCTGAAGCAATTCTGTATAATCATATTTCTTTCCATTTAGAATGATGGTTCGATAGATCAACCGGATACCATGACTGTAATCAACATACCGGTTTACATGCCCGGTGTACAAAGGCTGTATGGCAATACCATCCGGTTTATGCCAGCCATAAATGGCCACCCGGTCAGGCCTGGCATCATTGGTTATTTTTGAAGAGATGACCACATCTTTTTTTATACCGGCTATAAGGCCGGGTTTGTTTTTTCGCTGGCCCTCTATCATTAAATGATGCTGATAAAAAGTTATGGCGCTGTCACGATATGCAAACATGGGCAGGGGTTCTAATTTTATTTTTGACTGTTCATAAATATCATTCACCATTTTTTTTGTTGGCAAAAAGCAATGCAGGCTGTCAGCAATTTGCTGTGCAGCCATGGGTGTCATCGGAACCCTTGCAAAATCATTATCATTGCCAATGCTCAGGTAATCGGGAGTAACAAAATAAGTAGCATTGATCATTTCTCCAGTTGTATCCTTTAAACTAATGTGAACAGGTACCAACCTCTTTAAAAACTCCGGCATATTACCTGATAATATTTCTTTCACCATGATAGGTTCTCTCTCATTCCATTTCATGGCTGCAATTTGTTTATAGAATGCATTACCACCGGTCGCATCCTCCTTTCTTTCTGGTAAAGGCAACTGACGGGATGTCCGGCAGGAAGTAAATAAAATAAAGAGTATTATAAGCAGGGGTTTCAGCATAATGAAAATTACAAAAATTACATAAGAAAGGAACTTGTCTTAACGGGTATTGAGACGCGAAAAAGGATCAGAACCTGGTAACACTAACCGCAAACTAAAAACTGAAAACACTTTCTTATCTTCGCCGAAACATTTAATGTATGAATCTTCACGAATACCAGGCCAAGGAATTATTGAAAAAATATAATGTTCCCGTTCAGGAAGGCATCCCCTGTAATACCCCGGGTGAGGCTGAGCAGGCATATAAGCAAATTCATACCCAATATGGAAGCAAGTTTGCCGTAGTAAAGGCACAGATACATGCAGGAGGACGTGGTAAAGGAAAAATTGCCGGGACAGAACAACGAGGTGTTGCCGTTGGTAAAACAGCAGAAGATGTTTTACAAATTGCAAAAAATATTTTGGGCGGAACATTAGTAACTATACAAACCGGGCCTTCCGGAAAATTAGTGAGTAAAGTACTGGTAGCACAGGATGTTTATTATGAGGGGCCTAACCCGGTAAAAGAATTTTACCTGTCTATTTTATTGGATAGATCAACAGGGCAGAATGTAATTATGTACAGTACCGAAGGCGGTATGAATATTGAAGACGTGGCACATGACACACCTGAAAAAATATTTAAAGAATGGGTTTATCCCGGAGGAAGTTTAGAACCCTTCCAGGCAAGAAAGATTGCTTTTAACCTGGGATTAAGCGGCGCATCTTTTAAAAACTGCGTAAAATTTGTTACCAATTTGTATAATGCCTATGTTGGTTCCGATTGCGGCATGCTGGAAATAAATCCGCTTTTTAAAACCAGCGATGATAAGATCATTGCTGTAGATTGCAAAATGAACATTGATGATAATGCATTGATGCGCCACCCGGATATTGCTTCTTTAAGAGATATAAGTGAAGAAGACCCTACAGAAGTGGAAGCCGGGCAGTTTAATTTGAATTTTGTAAAATTAGATGGCAATGTGGGTTGCATGGTAAATGGTGCCGGCCTTGCCATGGCAACGATGGATATGATCAAATTGAGTGGCGGTGAACCTGCTAATTTCCTGGATGTAGGCGGTACGGCCAATGCCCAGACTGTAGAAGCAGGCTTCCGAATCATTTTAAAAGATCCAAAAGTAAAGGCCATACTCATTAATATTTTTGGCGGTATTGTTCGTTGCGACAGGGTGGCGCAGGGTGTTATTGATGCTTACCAATCCATTGGTAATATTAATATCCCCATTATTGTAAGGTTGCAGGGCACCAATGCAGATGTGGCAAAAAAATTAATTGATGAAAGCGGTTTGAAAGTACAGAGTGCAATTTTATTGAGTGAAGCCGCTGCCTTGGTGAATAAGGCAGTTGCTTAAAATAATATTTTCTATATGCTTAAAGTCCCTCTCTACTGCGGGACTTTTTTTATTGCAGGAACAAAAAATATTCTATATTAGTTTATCATAAAAAAGAAAAAATGCTTGAACCTGTTTTCTTTCCTTTCCCCGAAATAAAGACCCAAAGATTATTGTTACGAAAGCTTGAAAAAACTGATGCACCCGAAATATTATCTATGCGGTCTGATGAATCAGTAATGAAATATATTGGCAAAGAACCGTTAAAAACAGTGGAAGAGGCTGAAGCCTGGGTACAGGTAATACAGGAATTACTGGATACTAATGAAGGTATTACCTGGGCCGTCAGTTTACTGGATGAGCCTGCTGTTTTGATTGGTACGATGGGCTTATGGCGGATGATAAAACAACATTACCGTGCTGAAGTTGGTTATATGCTTCATCCTGCTTACTGGAATAAAGGTATTACCAAAGAAGCCATACAGGCTGTCATCCGCTATGGATTTGATGTGATCAAACTTCACAGTATAGAAGCACATATTAATCCTGATAATATAGCTTCTGCAACGCTTTTGGAGAAAACCGGTTTTACAAGGGAAGCCTATTTTAAAGAAGACTTTTGCTTCAGGGGCAAGTTTACAGATAGTGCCGTTTATTCTTTACTGGCAAAATAAAAGGAAAGGAAATTATATTTTTCCCATTGCCTTCACTTCAGTAGGAACAGGTTTTTCCGGTCCAGCATCTTCAACAGAGATTGCAAAAGCCTGTGCATTGCCAAAGGTTTTCATTTGCTGAAGATGTACAATCCTGCCATTTACTTCCCTGGTAATAATACCACCGTTCACAGGCTTACCATCAATAATCGCCCAGAACTGGTATTGTTTGCTTGTTGGCAGTTTAGGTAAATTGGAAGGATCAACAAATATATCCCCGGAATTTTTCATCCAGTATATCCTGGCTGCATCATTTTTTGCGGTATCAGGATTTACAAGAGAAATTGGCCTTGCATCCATATTACCCATTACCTCCATGGCTTTACTAATATCAGTCATCAGGTCTTTTTGTTCCTTTAAATCAGCTTGTGCTACCTGGAGTGTATCATTTGTTGTTTGATACTTATTGTAAAGAGTATAATTAAAGATCAAACTTACCAGCAACAGAATTATACTCGCTGCAGCCGCATATTTCCAAAATGATGAAACAGGATAAACTTTTGCTGTTCCGTTATCCTTAGTTTTCATATCTACAACCGGTGCCGCTTTACCTGAATTTATTTCAGCAAATATTTTTTCTTTCACAGAAGCATCAGGCGCAACCGCATGTGACTGTGCATAGCTTTCCATGCTCATTTGTATAGCCTCAATTTCTGCAGCCACTTCCGGGTATTGTTTTGCCCAAAGCTTTACCTCTGCAGTTTCAGCTGCCGAAGTAAGCCCCATACTGTAGAGCTCCAGTACACCGGATGATATGATCTCTTGTGCGTTCAATTTAACTGTATTCTAACATTTTTCTTAATTCAATAATGGCTGCCCTCATTCTTGTTTTAACAGTGCCCAGCGGAATACCCATCTCTTTCGATATCTCATCCTGGGTGTATCCGTTAAAATAGGCCAGGTCAATAATGCTTCGTTGCTCAGGCTTTAAATTTATCAATTGCTTCCTTAATCCTAAAGCGTCAAAACGTTCAGCCATGCGTCCATCATCAGTTAGGTTACTTACGGAATTTTCATCGGCTGAGATTTTAGCCTGTTTTTTATACCCTTTACTTCTTAAAGTATCAATAGTAAGATTTCGTGTAATATTAAGCATCCATGTAAACAGCCTTCCTTTGTCTGTATCATAGCTCGAAAAATTATTCCATATCTTAACAAAAGCTTCCTGTAAAATATCTTCTGCCAGTTCCCTGTTTTCAACCAAGCGGTAAATAATACCGTTCAAAGCAGCTGAATAGTTATCGTATAAATATGAAAATGCCTGCTGATCCTTACTCTGAAGCAGTAATACCAATTCTTCCTCGCTGTATTTTTTGATTTCCGACAAGCAGTTAGGTAGTTTGAAGGTTAATTTATTATCGAAAATAAATAATTTTTTCAAAACAATGCTTTCTAATTAAATCCAGCCAATATTATAAACCGGCTCTGCAGGTTTTGGTGAAAAGAACCTGAAATGCTGGTTACATCACATTTACTTCATACACTGCACTAAACAAATAAAATCTTCCTGTTTTTACTTCCACACATTTATACCTTTTTCGGATCTTCTCTCCTTTTTTAAAAATCCGTCCGCCTTTAATTTCAAACAATGCCCCATCAGGTAATTGTTCTACCAGGTGGATACCTTCTTTCTTTTCATCATAATTGTGCAGTACTCTCAACAGTTTTTCATCGCCGCAACTGCTGGCAGCCGGGTTTTGTAAAGTATGCAGTAATGCCTTTTTTATATCGGCCGGAAAAATATTCTGCAATAGGAATTTAGCCAGTATTTTGCTGAATTCATTTTTCCATTCCTGCCCGTGGGCCTGTACCCTGTGGCCAAATTGTTCGTAAGTGAAAAGATGTGCCAGTTCATGTAACAAGGTAATGAGGAAGGCATACTTGTTTAGGTTGCCATTAATACTGATGCGGTGATTTTTATCCGTTAAAGCATGCCGGTAATCTCCTAAAATGCTTTGCCTTTTCCGGGTGATGGTTAGATGAACATGATGCTGATGCAGGTAATACAATACATCATCAAAACTTCCGGGCGGCAAATAAGATTGCAACTGTACAAGTGGGGCTTCCTGCTTAGGCATTTTTTTGTTTGTTCAGCTTCATTATCGTTCTTACTTCCACCGTTAAAAAAATAATATAAATGATCATGGAAATATACACAGCAGGTTTATTGAACAGCCTGCCGCTCAAAAAATAATACCCAACAACAGCAATGATGCAGCCAAATACTTTAATGATCATGCCCGACATAACACTACGGATAAAAACATTGGGATTGCTGTTGTGCATGGCCAGGAACTGCATCCTGAACACAAAAAGGCTGATCAAAAAAAACAGGCAGTTGGCAGCCATTACCACAGTATAATCAATACCACCGGCATAAAACATAGTTGCCATCATGATGATCGCAGTTAAAACAAGGAATGTAACAAATAAGGGAAGCAATACTTTAAAACGAAAATTCATCAAGACAAGAGTTTATTGATTTACAACATTGGCAACCGCATTATTCAATTCAACCACGTTGGCACCCATGTTGCATTTTCCATTGAACACAGCCGTTGGTTCTATCTGCAGTTTTCCGGCATAGATATCGCCATTCACTTTAGTAGTGCCATGCAGGTACAAAAGCTCCTGCACTTTTATTGTACCCCTTACATGCCCCATAATATCTGCCTGCAGGCCTTCAATATCACCTTCAACAACGCCCTCGGTGCCAATGATGATCTTAGCCCTCCCTTTAAGGTTCCCTTTTAAAATACCGTCAATACGGATATCACCATTACTGTCTATATCGCCACTAATGGTGGTTCCTGCACTTATGAGTGTGTTGCCGCCTGAAGCTGTTGCGTCATCGGATGACCTGGATTTTGAATTAAACATTGATTTTGGTTTTAGTTTGATTTATAAATCACTCTACACTATTTTCAACTTTTGGTAAATTAAGTTTATTGGTGTCCATTACCGGTACTTTACCCCGTAAGACCTTTTGCAGGTCATCATAATATTGCTGTTTATGCTGCAATGCTTTTTCCACCGAATCAGTACGCATCTTAAGCAATTTATATTCCTTCATCTGCTTAGCATTACCATAACCTACGCCGGGCAGGTAATATTTTAGGGGGGTAAAAACAAGTAACGCAATAATAAGCCCCACCATGATAACGAACAAAGTACTCAAAAAGATATATACACTTAAACGGCTGAGTTTGAACTTAACCACTTCCTCATAAGTATCCTCATTCATCACCACCAGCCGGTAACGGTTTCGTAACCGTTTTAAAGTGCTGTCGGCATCCAGTTTTGCCATACTTTTTTTTGAGTGTTAAAATTAACAAATGCCCGTGAAAAAGCAATTTAAAAAACCTGTGAGGGCCCGTACCCATCAAAAGTCGTATAAACCCATCGTATATTGACGGTGATTCACCTTCACAAAAAAATATTAAAGTGAATTAAATCAACCCCTTTATCTGTACTATTTACCAAAAATAACCGATATTTAGTCCTCTTATTTAACCTTTTGATTCATGCTGAAGAGAACTATAAATCTGGTATTGTTTCTTTTGATATTACTGGGGCTTCCAAATCTTGTATTATCTCAACCCACATGGACCTTTGACCCGTTTGGAAAAGAAAAAAAGCCTGAAAAATTTGAGAACAGGAAACTGGGTTCTGAGAAAACAGCAGATAAGAAATTTACTGTTCCCCGTAACTTTTACCAAAACACAGTTACCCATTACAACTATTACTATAATGCCAATAACAGGGTAAATACCGTTATTGACCGGGCAAAACTTTCTTTAAAAGATGATTATACAAACCTGCTTGCTTTTTATCCTTACTCATTAGAAAGCACGGCTACTCAAAAGACCGAACTGGATTCGGTTATATATACATCAACTGCCGGCATCTTATTACACGATCTTCGTAATGACTGGATAGATAATATGTATATGCTGATAGGCAAGGCTTATTTCTTCCGCAAGGATTTTGATTCGGCATTGATGACCTTTCAATTCATTAATTACAATCTTTTTCCACGCAAAAGAAAAAATGATGATGATGATAAGGTCATTGGTACCAATTCATCGGCAAGCGGCTACAGCATTTCTATCGCCAATAAAGAGAAGAGGAACATTTTACAAAAGCTTACTGCACAGCCCCCAAGCCGCAATGATGCTATCATCTGGCTGGCCCGTACTTTAATTGAGAAGGATGAGTTTGGTGAATCCGGCGGATTGATAAATACCCTGCAAAACGATCCCAATCTTCCTAAACGGTTACGAAATGACCTTGACGAAGTAACTGCCTATTGGTTTTTTAAACAGGGCAATTTCGACAGCGCTGCTGTTCACCTTGAAAAAGCATTGAGCACAGCCGATACAAAACAGGATAAATCCCGTTGGGAGTTTTTACTCGCCCAGTTATATGAGCAGAATGGTAATTATGAAAAGGCTTCTGACTATTATGATAAAGCGTCAAAGCATACTGTAGACCCATTAATGGATATTTATGCCAGGCTGAATGATGCAAAGATGATGAAGGGAAATGACCCGAAACTATTAGACCGCAGCATAAACAATCTTGTAAAAATGGGCAAAAGGGATAAGTTTGATACTTACCGGGATATTGTTTATTACTCTGCCGGCCAGCTTACCCTGCAAAAACCAGATACTAATGCCGCCATTGCATTTTTTAATAAGAGCCTGAAATATAACCAGGGTAATATTAACTATAGAAACAGAACGTACCTGCAGCTTGGGGATATTGCTTACAACCGTAAACAATACCGGCTTGCTGCAACGATGTACGATAGCCTGCAGACCGGTACAGATTCTATCCTGGAGAAAAGAATTGCCCAGATACAGGATAGAAAAAATGCACTGACAAAAATTGCAGAAGCCATCGACAATATTGAAAGAGAAGACAGCCTGCAGCATATTGCAGCCATGACTCCTGCAGAAAGAGATGACTTTGTAAAAAAATTAGTGAGAAAATTACGTAAGGAGCAAGGCTATAAAGATGATGGTTCCGGTGGCGGAGATAATAATCCGTTTGCAAATAATAACCAGCAACCGGTTGATCTTTTTGCCTCCAACAGTAAAGGGGAGTGGTATTTCAATAACAGTTCGCTTAAATCAAGAGGCTTCAATGAATTTAAAGGAAAGTGGGGCAACCGTGCCAACTTAGATAACTGGCGCCGCAAAGCTGCTATAGAAACAACGATCAATAATCCCAACAATCCGGCCGGAAAAGGCAAGGATAATAAAACCGGGAAAGTAAATTCAAAAGACAGTATTAAAAATACTACTCAACAACCCCAGGACATAAGTGTGGAAGGATTGATGAAAGATCTGCCCTTAACTGCAGAAAAACTTGCTGCAAGCAATGAAACTATTGCTTCTAACATGTTTGATTTAGCGCAGCTTTATCAAAGTGAACTGGAAGAATATCAACTGGCGGCAGATACCTACGAGGAATATTTAACACGTTTCCCCGACAGGCTGCTGGATGGCGAAGTTTATCTTGGCCTGTATTTCTGCTATACAAAACTGGGTAATAAGGCAAAGGCGGATCAATATAAAGATTTGCTGAACGGTAAATTTGCAAACAGTAAATCGGGCCAGTTGTTAAACAATAAGGCTGCTTCCTCCCCACAAACAAAAAACCCCGAAGTAACAAAACTGTATGAAGATATTTACAACCTTTTCATTGAAGGGAATTTTGATAAAGCCATTACTGAAAAGAAAAAAGCAGACAGCCTGTATGGTGTAAATTACTGGACACCGCAATTGTCATACATTGAGGCACTTCACTATGTTAAGAACAGGGATGACAGTACGGCCATAAAAGTTTTACAATCTATCATTGATAAAGACCCCACTTCGGCGCTAAAAGAAAAAGCAGCAACAATGATTGATGTATTGAAAAGAAGGGCAGAAATAGAAAGCTACCTGAATAGTTTAGAAGTAACCAGGGCTGATGAAGAAAAACCGGTAAAGGTGGATGAAAAACCAATTGTTGTAAACAAACCGCCAACAGTTCCTGCTCCAAAGATCGATAGTGTAAAGAATGCCGCTCCACCACCCTTGGCCAGTGGTCCCTTTACCATGTCACTAACATCGCCGCATATTGTGCTGATGGTATTGGATAAAGTTGACCAGGTATATGTTACCGAGACCAGAAATGCATTCATACGGTATAACAGGGAAAATTATTACGGCCAAACCATCAATATAAATAAAGATGTGCTGGATGCAGATCATAATTTATTGATTATTTCAACCTTCCCGGATGCGGCAACAGCTTTGTTGTATTACGATAAGATAAAGAAAAATGCTGCATCAGAAATATCCTGGCTGCCGGCTAATAAATATTCGTTTTTAATTATTACTGATGAAAACCTGCAATTGCTGAAGGCCAATAAAAATATTCCGGGTTATAAAGCGTTGTTAAATACACAATTCCCTAACCGTTTTTAACAGGTAACTAATCAGCAGGAATAAATTCTTTTAATAGTTTTATGAAATGTTTCGATCATGTTGGCCTCACATTCATAATTCCCGTCCTACCCGGTCATCCGGGCGGATATAACTTATAATTCATTATTTCTATGAAGCGTTCAGTAAGCATATTATGGCGTGTTTTTTTGGGTGGCTTTTTATTATTGCTGCTGATGTTTTTGTGCGCCAATTTTGGTTTGTTTGGCAAAATGCCTTCGGTAGAGCAATTACAAAATCCTGAAGCTGACCTTGCCAGCGAAATATATTCGAGTGATGGTGAATTGATGGGAAAATATTATTCAGAAAACAGGACCGAGGTTAAATACAATGAGATTTCGCCCAATATCATCAATGCTTTAATAGCCACAGAAGACGAACGTTTTTACCAACATTCCGGAATTGATGCCCAGGCTGTCGCACGTGCCGTATTTACATTAGGCAGGCAAGGCGGTGGTAGTACCATTACACAACAGGTAGCAAAATTGATGATGAAGCAGGGAAAGGGGAATATCATCAAGCGTGGGCTTGATAAGATGAAGGAGTGGATCGTTGCTGTTAAGCTGGAAAGAAATTTTACCAAAGAAGAGATCATTGCACTTTACCTGAACAGGGCTGCATGGGGCAATGTGTATGGAATAAGAAATGCATCACGTACTTATTTTCAAAAAGAACCAAAAAACCTTAAGATAGAAGAAGCTGCAGTATTGATCGCTATGCTGAAAGGTTTTATTTATAATCCTATCGGTTATCCAAAAGCTTCTGTTGACAGGAGAAATACCGTGATCAACCAGATGGTTGTTTGCCAGCAGCATTTTTTAACCGAAGCAGAAGGGGCCAAACTAAAAGCAAAGCCATTAATTACCAATTATAAAAAAATTGATGAAGACAAGGGTATCGCTCCTTATTTCAGGGCGGTGCTTGCTGATAAATTAAAAGAATGGTGCAAAGCACATGAGAACCCAAAAACCGGCGAGCCTTATAATCTTTACCGCGACGGATTAAAAATTTATACCACCATAAATTCCAGGATGCAGCAGTATGCCGAAGAAGCTGTGGTGCAGCATATGCCCGTCATTCAAAAAAAGCTGGACTGGATCATGAAAAATAACGGCGACAGAATATGGAAAGGGCATGAAAGTATCATTGAAGATGCTTTCAAATATACCGACCGGTGGAAGAGTATGAAAGAAGACAAGATAAAAGAAGAAGACATCATAAAGTCTTTTCATGTACCTGTAAAAATGAAAGTGTTTGCCTGGAATGCCAAAAGGGAAAAAGATACCGTTATGACTCCGTTTGATTCTATCAGGTATCACAAACAAATTTTGCAAACTTCATTTGCAGCCATGGACCCCCGCAGCGGTGAAGTAAAATGCTGGGTTGGCGGAATAGATTTTAAATGGTTCAAGTTTGATCATGTTACACAAATGAGGCAGGTGGGTTCCACCTTTAAACCATTTATATATACACTGGCTATTGACGAAGCCGGTTATACACCCGAAACAGTTATACCCGGTGGCGCATTGACACTTGGCGGTAAAACTATTTCAAGTGGCGGTGGTACTGTTGCCTATTGCCTTGCCTGGTCAAAAAATATTGCAGCCTGGCGGTTGATTGGGCAGATCGGTGTAAAAAGAACCATAGACTTTGTACAAAACTGCGGAATTAAAACAAAGATACCCCCTTATTATTCCATTGGTTTAGGTTCGGCAGAAATACCTATGTTGGAAATGTTGCAGGGCTATACCATGTTCCCGAACAAAGGCTTAAATACCGAGCCCATCATCATGACAAGGATTGAAGATAAAAGCGGAAATGTTTTACAGGAATTTAATTCCACTACAAAACAGGTTATCAGCGAATCAGATGCATATACCATGGCAAAACTGATGCAGGGCGTAATACAGTTTGGCACTGCCCGTATTTTAAACAGTTATTCCATTCCGGTTGAAAAAGCAGGCAAAACCGGTACCACAAATAATAATGCTGATGGTTGGTTCCTTGGTTATACACCTGAATTACTGGCTGGTACCTGGGTTGGTTGTGATGATCCGTTTATAAGAATTTATGCAAACAATGCCGGTGGTGCCGAAATGTCGGCACCTAAGTGGGGCATATTTATGACCAAAGTATATGCCGATCGAAAACTGGGTTATGGCCAGGTGAAAACATTTGAAAAGCCCATTGAGTTGTCGAATAACCCTATTTATGCAGATAATTTTGATAAATATTTTATGGAAGGCGACAGCACAACATTAGATGAAGGTAATGGCAATGCCGATGATTTTTTTAATGCCCCGCCCCAGGTACCCGATAATAAACCGGTTGAAAAAATTGGTATTGAAAGTCAGATACCTAAAGCCGACACAGGTAAATCAAAAAAGCCTGATGATAAAAAGGGGGCAACACCCATACTCAACCCTGCTGATGATAAGAATAAAAAGGCAACAAAGCCAAAATCGGGCAATGATTATTGATACCTGTTAAGAGAAATATTACTCAATGATCTTTTCAACATGAATTAATTTCCCTTTTTCATTCACGCCTTCAATGGTAAGCAGCAATTTTTTAGAAATGTCATTATTATTATATTCAATCTTCACTTTGTTATTTGTTTTATCCAGTATCACATTAGGATTCCAATATAGCGTAGTTCGCAGATCAGGTTGTTTTAACAGGTCCTTATCGCTGTAATCCGGACTAATAAACTCTTTTTGCGAATCATATCCCCTGACATAAACAAAAGGTAAGCCTTTGGATGGCAGCCCTTTTTCGGTCCCTTTTTTTGTATAAATATATATTGCACCATTCGATGTCCGGAATGTTCCTCCAATTACAATACCTGGTATGTATTTTACATAAGCAACATTCCACATGCTTAACATTGATATCGCCATTGCATCTTCTGTAACATCAAGCTCGTCAATAAATATCAAAAGCCTGATTATAGTATCAACTACAGCCATCTTCCCATTTCTACTGGTGATGACGGTTTCTCTTACCCCAAAAAAACCATCATACACCCTTAATCCCGGAACCCTGTAGCGGATATAATCCTGCAAATTATTAATGGCTTCTGCCTGGGGGTCGTCTATCACATTTAATTGGTAACCCCTTACTGTGCCACTGAACATCCCGTTCGTATAAAACTTATCCAGCTCATCTATACGTGCCAGTTCAGGGTTAGGTTTATATTTAGATTTTACCACTACCCCTTTGATGGTTTGTACATCATTAAATTTTTTATGGGCAGTAGTAGCGAAGAAAGGTTCAAGGTCATTATCTGTTGCTCCCTGTTTTAAAACGGAGTAACCGATCTTAACAGGCAATGCATTTACTGATGTGGGGATTGGTAATGTATCTTCTTTACTTATTGTAAAGTAGTCTGTTAACTCCTTATTCTTATCCATCTGGTAAGAAACCTTTACAGAATCAAAAAATATAAGATCCGTTTTTCTGAATGTTGTTTGGCTTATTGGTTTGAGGTTGTAGATCTGTCTTCCCATTCCTTTATTTTTTATTACAATGTTAAGGGCATCATCCTTTGGTAAGGCAAAATTCTTATCCTTATAAGTTACTGAGAGCGAAATATAATTATCCAGCAATTCTGGTTTTACTTCATTCTTATCAATTGCTTTTTGCCAATCATATTTTTTCCAGGGATGTGCCAGGGTCACAAGATCAATGGCATTATTATTCGCCGAACTCAATAACAGATCCAGGTTTTGACCAAGCCCTTTCAATTGTCTATTGAATAATAGATCCTGGCTAATAGAATTTGAATTGGGTTGTTTGTAAAAATTAATATCGGCTATAGATACAGATAAATTGGTAAACATAGTATCGGGCAGGACAATCTCAATAGTATTCTTCCCTTTGGGGTTTGTATTTATTGTATCCCTGTTAACTGACAGTTGTTTTGTAATATTGGCTTCACCAATAAACATAAGCCTTTCCTGCAAAGGGTTCCAGTCTTTATCAAATAAAGTAAGTTGCAATAAACCTGCAGGCATGGAATCTATCGAAAACCTGCCGGTTGACATTTCCATTTCGTTAGGCACAACCAGGTCTGCCTTATACACACGGTAATTACCCATTTGTGCCAAAAGATGTAACAGGCTTAAACTATCACTGGTCCTGTTTTTTGCGATAGTATACTGTAACTCTTTATTAATAATTTCTGTATGAAAAGAAACACCATAGCTGTTAATCTTTGGTAATTGGGTCTGTTTTGCATTTCCGGTTTCATCTTTCCATACGGCCATGTAAGTTTTATGTGGCTGTGGTATTAAAATAAATTTTCCGAAACCCATGTTATTTGTAACAAAACTATCTATCACTTTATTCCATCCTGCTTCGATGATCTGCCCCCTCACCATGGCCGGGCTACCGTCAGGGTATACAGCTTTAAAGGCAACATAATTCTGCAACTCCTCAATCATCTGTCCACCTTCGGGAAAAAATTGAAGGGTTACAGATTTGTTTATTTTAACATTATCCTGATCTTCTTTGTTGTAAACAGTTAAGACCCTTTCATAAATATTATTGCTGTCATTAATGATCATGGCTTTTGTAAATACCCTGAACTGCAGCCTGCTGCCGGGTATGCTGTCCGGAATTTTAAAATCGCCATTGCAGGTGCCCTCAAGTATGGGGTATTGTTTTTGCCCGATCAATTTGCCTTTTTCATCATACACAGCAGCATAAAAATTGGTACTGCTGAATGATATTTCATTCAGGTTGTACAGGTAGGCTTTAAACCAAATGGTTTCGCCGGGCAGGTAAATATCCTTGTCAAAATGAACATGCATCGTTTCGGATGAGATAATGAGATCCCTGGCATGAACATTTCCATTTACAGTTTGGGAAAAAACAGGTAATGCAAAAATCGAACTCATTACAAAACAGCAAAAAGTTGATGTCTTCATAAACCTTAATTAAGCAGTTATTCAATTATCTTTTCAATATGAATCATTTTCCCCTCTTCATTGATACCTTCCAGGACAATACGCATTCTTTTTGTGAAATCATTATTATAAAAACTGATGGGTATTTTACGGCTGGCAGCATCAGTTAAAATATAAGGAAGCCATAACAATGTTGTACGGGCATCGGTACCTAAAGTAGTATTGGCCTGGGAATAATCGGGTGAGTAAAATTCTTTAACAGGTGAGTAACCCATAATTTTTACCTGTTGCAGGTCTGTATCTTTGGGGCGGCGGTCAATCGCATCATCGCCTTTCTTTGTGTAGATAGAGATTGCAACTCCAAGGTTCCCACCTTCATTTCTTGTACCAAAATATGGATATATGATCTTTATGTAAGCAATATTGGTCATCCATAACATTTCTACTTCCGAAATATCAGCAAAATGTTCATCAATAAAATATAAAGTACCCGTTGTTCCCCTGCCTCTTGACAGGGTATTGCTCCGATACTTTAAATAAGTAAGAACGTCCCTGGAAGCTTCAGCCATTTCATCATGCATTACATCAAATGCTTCTGAAGTTGCTCCTCCCCTGAATAAGCCACTGGTATATTTTTCATCCATTTTATACACGGGGTCATTTTTCCAGTTATACTTAGTGTTTTTTACAACCACTCCCTGGAGTGTTTTTTCCTTATTAAAGGGTTGGTTGGCCATGTTAGTATTGTAATAATTAAATAACGATGCGGCGGAATTAGATTTTACATACCCGGCAGCATCTTTTATAAAATAATCCCTGTAATTATCTATTGCAACGGGTTGTTTATAGGTATAATTTGAAGTACTGAAGGCCATCCGGGTATTCCAAAGCTTATTTTTATTGAAAGAAAATAAAACTCTTGCAGTGTCATAAAAGATCAATCCCTGCTGCTTTAATAAGCCATTATCGTCTGGCCTGATGGAATAAAAATTGTTGGTGCTATCCTTTGTTTTAACAATCAGGTTTACACTTTCTTCTGCTGTCATCTTTTCCATTATATCCTTTGTAATTTGGCCATAAGCAGACAGGAAATTATCCGCAGGGAAATTGATTCGTGGAGTTTTTAATACCAGCATATCATCCCAGTTGTACCTCCGCCAGCCATGGGTCAGCATTACCAGGTCGAGGTTTGCCTTCAAAGCGTCATCTGTATTGCTTGTAAAGTAATAAGCCGGGGCATGTATATAACCTTTTACATCTCCGCTTAGTAAAAGATTGGTTACAATTGTAGAATTCGTTACTTCATTGTTCAGATCGGCATCGGTAATACTCAGCGACATATTTGCCGGTATGGTATCTGCCACTTCCACTTCAATTAAGTTCTTTCCTCTTTTTTGGGTGCTTGTTTCTTTATTGGTAACAGCTGCACCCAGTTCATAATTATTGTTGTTGATAAATGCCACCCGTTCTGCCACCGGTTTCCAGTTAACATCAAAAACAGTCAGCTGCATAACACCTGTTGGCAAACTGCCGACAGGAACCATACCAGTGTAAGGCAGGGCTGCTAATACTTCTACATTGGTTTTACAAAATATTTTTTGATACATATACATGAGTACATGTAATGAATCGCCGGGTAACTTATTTACAATATTATATACCAGTTTATCTTTTTGCAGAACTAATTTCAGCGATATGCCTTCTGGTTTTGCTTTTGGTAAATAGGTTTGCTGTACCGTTCCATTATTATCCGTCCATTCTGCATAGAATTTTTCATTGGGTTGTATTTCAATATCAAACCGGCCCATGCCATCATGTACCGGCTTTAAATTCATAATTACTTCACCGGTCTCCTGTTTTTTTATTACCCCATTAATTTCAAAAGGCAACCCATTATTGTAATTGGCTTTGAAGGCAATAGTGTTCGTTGTACCTTCTATTACATCACCCCCTTCAGGAAAAAACTGCAGACTTACTGTTTTAACTATATTTTCATCTTTGGCATTTTTATTTATCAACCTGATTGCCCTTGTAAAAAATAAGCTTGTATCAAAGTTCATCATCCAGCTGGTGTAGGCACGGCATATCAATTGTTTGCTTTGTAAACTGTCTGGGATATTAAAATGTCCATCGGAAGAGGAATTAAAGATTGGCGAAAGTTGCTCCTGTATCAGTTTACCTCCTTCATCATACAGCGATGCATAAAAATTGGTACTTCTTTCCCCGGGCAGATTCTCCTCAAACAGGTAAGCTTTAAACCAGATGGTTTCGCCGGGCAGGTAAACTTCCTTGTCGAAATGAATATGAATTTTTTCCTGCGGAAAATTGGTGCCGTACAGGTTGATGCTGTTCTCTATGGATTGAGCTTTCAGGCCATTCAAAAAAAACAGGGCTGTCAGTACAAGGTAATATCTCATAAATTTATTTTTTGCATCGTATTATAGCTTTGATAAATAAATTTTTTCAATATGAATCATTTTGCCTTCTTTATTTATGCCTTCCAAAACCACCCTTAGTTTTTTGCTAAAATCATTATTATAAAAAGTAACCGGTATTTTATGATTCCCTGCATCAGTTAAAATATAAGGAAGCCATAACAATGTTGTACGGGCATCGGTACCCATTGTTGTATTAGTTTCAGCATAATCGGGCGAATAAAATTCTTTAATGGGAGAATAGCCGGGAATTTTTACAAAATTAAGATCAGTTTCCTTAGGGCGGCGATCAATCAGATCATCTACTTTTTTAAGATAAATGGATACTGCAACTCCAAGATCTCCGCTTGCATCACGGGTGCCGAAATAAGGCTTTATAATTTTTATGAAAGCCACATCTGTAATTAATAAGCTTTCCAATTCAGAAGCATCTACCAGATGTTCGTTAATAAAAATTAATGGAGGAGTGGAGGGGCCACCACCGGTTGCAGGACCAGGCCCTTGTTTTAACTTCTTACCTCCAAACCTGCTATCAACACCCACCAATCTGCTTTGGTAGCCGATATAATTATAAATATCCACTTTCGCTTCGGCCATTTCATCATGCAGTACATCAAATGCTTCAGTATTGGTACCACCCCTGAATAACCCACTTGTATATTTCTCGTTCATTTTATATAAAGGATCATTTTTCCAGTTATGCCAGCCACCGCTTTTTACAACAACCGCTTGCAAGGTTTTCTCCTTATTAAATTGTTCTTTAGCTTTATCGTTGTTGTAATATGCAAATATTGATGCCGACTGGTTAAATTTTACATAACCGGTGGTATCCTGTATCAAATGATCCCTGTAATCATTAATTGTTACCGGTTGGCTGATGGTATAATTTGATGTACTGAAAGCCATCTGCGTATTCCAAAGCTTATTTTTATTAAATGAAAACAAAACTTTTGCAGTATCATAAAATACCAGGCCCGTCTGTTTTAATAAACCGGTTTTATCGGGCAATAGCGAATAGAAATTATTGGTACTGTCTTTCGTTTTAACAATCAGGTTTACAATTTCCTCAGGGGTCATTTTTTCCATTATATCCTTGCTAATTTGCCCATATGCAGACAGGTAATTGTCAGCAGCGTAATTTATTATGGGTGTTTTCTGCACCAGCATATTATCCCAGTTATACCTGCGCCAGCCATGGGTAAGCATCACCAGGTCGAGGTTTGTCTTTATATCATTACCGGCATTATTTGTAAAATAGTAAGCAGGGTTATGTATGTAACCTTTTACATCGCCGCTCAACAGCAGGTTGGTTACTATTGTTGAATTCGTTACTTCATTGTTCAGTTCTGCATCCGTAATACTCAGCGACAGGTTTGCAGGTATAGTATCTGCCACTTCTATTTCAATGATGTTCTTTCCACGTTTTTGTGTGTTTATTTCTTTATTGCTGATGGTTGTTTTAAGTGTATAGTTATCATTATTAACAAAAGCTATCCGCTCGGCCACCGGCTGCCAGCCAGCATTAAAAACCGTTAACTGCATGGTACCCGTTGGTAAGCTGCCTGTTGGCACTATACCGGTATAAGGCTCTGTTGCAGGTACCAATAAATTGGTTTTATAAAATACTTTCTGGTACATATACATCAGCACATGCAGCGAATCGCCGGGCAGTTTATTTATGATATTGTAAATCAGTTTATCTTTTTGCAATACTAATTTTAACGATATGCCTTCAGGTTTTGCTTTTGGTAAATAGGTTTGCTGTACCGTTCCATTGTTATCCCTCCACTCGGCATAAAATTTTTCGTTTGGCTGCACTTCTATGTCAAACCGGCCCATGCCGTCATGCAATGATTTTAATTCCATCACTACTTCGCCTGTCTCCTGTTTCTTTATTACACCGTTAATTTCAAAGGGCAGGCCATTATTGTAATTGACTTTGAAGGCAATAGTATTTCTCACGCCTTCAATTATATAGCCGCCCTCGGGAAAAAACTGAAGGCTTACTGTTTTTAATTCAATCTTGTTTTCATCCTTCGCATTTTTATTAACCAGTTTTATGGCTTTGCTGAATAAAAATGCAGTATCAAAATTCATCATCCAGCTGCTGTAGGCACGGCATATCAATTGCTTACTTTGCAAACTGTCCGGTATTGTAAAATGCCCGTCGGTAGTGGAATTGAATATGGGAGATACCTGTTGCTGTATCAGCTTTCCATCTTCATCATACAGCGATGCATAAAAATTGGTGCTTCTTTCAGATGGCAGGTTCTCTTCAAACAGGTAAGCCTTAAACCAGATGGTCTCGCCAGGCAGGTAAATCTCTTTATCAAAATGAATATGAATTTTTTCCTGCGGAAAATTTGTGCCGTACAGGTTGATGCTGTTCTCTATGGATTGGGCTTTAAGTCCGGAAGAAAAAATCGTAACGGTAAAAACACTCCAATACAGTAAGATGTTGATCTTTTTTTGCACAGGGTTATAGTTTTGATAATTAAATTTATACAAATATCCTGTTTAAATATGACTGCAGCATATAATAACAAAATTTTAGGGGGTTATTTTACTTCTTCTTTGAAATAAAAAACCCCTCCAATAATGTGGAGGGGTATTTACTTAAGTATGTTATTTCTATCAATAATTTCTTACTGCCATTTCCACTCTCCTGTTCCTGGCACGGCCGGTTGCGGTTTTATTATCGGCAATGGGCTTATCCTGGCCATAACCGGTAGAGGTAAGGCGGCTTTCATCAACACCTTTACTAACCAGGTATGCTTTTACAGAAGCAGCTCTTGCATCAGATAATACCTGGTTCTTGTCAGCTTTACCGGTATTATCAGTATGGCCGTCAATATTTACTTTGTAAGTTGAGTTCTCTTTTAAAATAGTAACTACATCATTCAATTTAGGGAATGATTTAGCCAGTAATTTAGAACTGCCGGTTGCAAAGAATACATTTTGTGCAGCCTTATTTACCCTGGCAACTATTTTTTCATCAATTACAGGGCACCCAAAATTAGAAGCCGGCCCTTTTTCATTGATGCATTTATCTTCTTCATCATTTACACCGTCGCCATCTGTATCAGGGATCGGGCAACCCTGGTAACGGGCTACGCCCGGAACAGTTGGGCATTTGTCTGCTTCATCATTAATACCATCTTTATCAGTATCAGGTATTGGGCAACCCTGGTAACGGGCCAAGCCAGCAACATCAGGACATTTATCATCTCCATCGGCAATACCATCACCGTCTCTGTCGGGGCATCCTTTTAAAGAAGCAAGGCCTTTTACATCCGGGCATTTGTCATCCACATCTAAAACACCATCACCATCCCTGTCTTTTGGAGGCTCAACCACCGGGATTGGGACAACAACAGGTACTGGTTCTTTCTTTTTAGTAATGTTAGCTGCAATACCAATGCTGTGATAAAAGTGATAGGCTACATTTTCAGTTACCGGAATACGATATTGAGAATTCAATAAAACAAAAGCCTCATCAAACAGGTTTACCTGCAACCCAAGGCCTGCAGGTATAAAGGCACCGTAATATCCGCGGTATTTTGATGCTCCAGCTCCAAGGGTTAAGAAAGGACTAACCCAATAATTGTCGGGTATAAGTTTTAAGTTAACAGTAGCAGCACCTTCAAGCATCATATCGTTATCATTAGGCAAAGCTTTATCCGGTACAGGATATCTTACGAAAGTACCCGATAAAGTTCCGGAAAAATCAAGATAATTATTCAACCCCTGTATATAGCTAATGGCTATACCGGCTGTCATATTTTTGGTCTTGTGCCATTGTTTTGATTTCAGTACAGATGACAAACTGGTGCCCCGAAGATCAGCAGCCGTCCTGAAATCATTCAAAAGGAAGTGTACTCCTAATGAAGGACGTTTTTTATTTTCTCCCTGTCCAAATGATGTTACAAAGAGGCCAAAGCCAATGATTAGTAATAAGATTTTCTTCATAAGTGTTAATTTTCTAAATCGCAACAAAAATAGTCGCTTAGTTCCAGAACATAAAATATTTTACCAACATAATTCTAACTATTATTTCGCTATAATATGGCAAAACCAATGCTGCTGCTGCATCTTTGGATATTTAAGGCATATCATTTTTGTCAACCACCTCTACTTTTACCCTCGTGAGCCCACGGGATACATACCCAAGCTTCTCTGCCGCAGCTTTTGACATATCCACGACCCTTTTCATTCTAGGGTGTATCCTGTCATTTATTTTAACGATAACCCATTTTTTATTTCTCAAATTGGTTACTTTGATCCATGTGCCAAGCGGGAGCACATTGCAGGCACAGGTAAGTTTTTTCTGGCTGAATATTTCGCCATTTGCAGTTTTACGGCCATTGAATTTATTGGCATAAAAACTGGCCTGCCCATAAAAAACCCGGGTTGTCTTTTTTGGTTTTACTTCTTTTGCCGGTTCCTTGTTTTGTGCAACGCCGGTTTCCGGAATAATAAAAAACATCCCGGTGATCAGGATAAACCCCGATATTACTGAATTCCTCGTTTTTATTAAGAATGATTTCATGCAGATAATTCATTAAAGTTACTGCAAATTGCCGGTAAGAAAGAGGCTCATTTTTTTGCAAAATATTTTTCCATAAGCAACTTATCCTCGCCATAAATGTCACTGTAAAACTTTACCTGCCCGTTCTTTCCTTCGCAGGTAAAATAACGGATAAAAAGAGGAATGTGATTTTTTACATCAATACGATGACGCTCTTTATTTGCTATCCATTGCTTAATGGAGTCGGCAGTATAGTTTAATGGGTCTTTTTTTGAATTCATAGCACTGTCATTGCCGGCAATATAATAAGCCAGCTTTTCCCATTCCTGCACCCGCACACAACCATGGCTTAATGCCCGTGCTGAGTTTTTAAAGAGATACCGCTGGTTGGTATCGTGTAAGTAAACAGCATACTTGTTATTGAAATTGAATTTTATCACACCCAACGAATTATTATCGCCGCTGGCCTGCATTATCTTATAAGGTATACCTCTTGAATATTTACTCCAGTCAATAGTATTTGGATCTATAGATGCGCCTTTACTATCCAGTAATTTTAACCCGATCTTTGAAATGTAATTCGGATTGTTTTTTAATTTGGGCAGGTATTGTTTTACAATAATGCTTGTTGGTACCGTCCAGGTAGGATAAGTGACCATATCTGAAATTTCGGCATTAAGCAGCGGTGTACGGGTTTCGGGCTTGCCACAAATTACTTTTGATTCAAAGACAACAGTATCCTTATTCATTAACCATAAATAATAACCCGGCAGGTTGACCCAGATATATTTTTCAGGCATTTTTTGCGGCAATAGTTTATACCTGTCCAGTGTTATGGCAATTCTTTTAAACCTTTCAATGTCATTATTATTAAGGGCCTGGATCAATAATTTACCAAATTTACCATCAACTGTCAACCCCTTATTTGCCTGGTATTTTTTTATTGCCCGGGATAACTGAACAGAATCTGGCAGCCTGTCTATAAAGTCAATACAATTACTTTCTGAAAGTCGTTTTTGAAGTAGCCTGATAAAATAAACAGAATCTTTTGTATCACCTTTTTTATAGGGATAGATCACGTGTGTGTAAACCCTCCTGTCCATGCTGTCAATAAAACTTTTAATGCCTTTTTTCAGGTCCCAATATCCCTGGTGAACAGGCTGATTAGAATTTAATAAAGCAGTAAATTGTTTTTTATTCAGCAACTCATTTAATGTAGCAGTAAAAAATTTACCCGAAAGCACCGAATCTTTATTTAATGAAACACTATCCGGTTGCAGCCTGCCCTGTTTAAGATCTTTTATCAACCGCATAAAAGCATCTGTCAGCAACAGGTCGGCCCTGGTCCATAAAAGCACATCCATCCTGTTCAGGGAATCGGTATCCAGTTTATTTTTTAAAGCCTGCAGCTCTTTATAATGATAATCATTGCGGAAGAGGCCTTCCAGTTCGGCGTTTGCAATAAAGCGATATACCGAGTCTGCCAAAGGTTGCCACTTTTCTGTTTTACTCCATACCGGTTTGTAATCTGTTTTATTATAGTAATCATACACAGTTTGCACCAGGCTGATTTTAGTACTGTCGTCAATTTTACCCTTGTTTTTTAAAGCAGCTTCCAGGCTTGAATTTATATTTTCTGCAATTCTGCTGTCCATGGCCTCAGGGTCGGCAACAATATTTTTACCCTTCCCTTTATCTGAGCTGTTGCATGATAAAAGAAAAGAAAAAAGGATAAGCACAGAAAAATACCGGTATCTGGTTTTACGATGCTGCATAATTCGGGTTAAATATTTGTACCTTGAAAATAAAAAAAATTCAAGACGGATCTTATGGGGCATTTTCTATGAACAAGATAATACATAGCTTTCAATTGATACTAATTTGTGGAATTGTTTTTTTATTATCAACGTTGGGTGCCACCGCACAGGATACTATATTAAATAAATATGGATTATGGAAAACACGATCCAAAGTTTTGGATACAGCTTAGTGGCATTATTATTTACCCAATGTAAATGATTTTGAACTTATGGATATTGACTTTAATCAATTAAAAAATAAGCAATAATTAAACATGTTAACAAAAGCATTGACCACAATTTTTGAACGTGACCTTCAAAAGCTCAAAACAGAAATTAATTTGTACAAAGATGAAGACAACTTATGGCTGGTAAAAGAAGGCATCAGCAATAGTGCCGGAAATTTATGCCTGCACCTTTTAGGGAACCTTAATCATTTTATTGGTGCAACTCTTGGGCATACAGGTTATGTAAGGCATCGGGAAGATGAGTTTAACCTGAAAAATATTCCCCGGCAGGATTTAATAATGAATATTGAAAACTGCATACTCATCATAAAAGAGTCATTAAAGAATTTACCGGAAGAAGACCTGGAAAAAGACTTTCCACTACAGGTTTTTAACAGAACCGATAAAACAGATTTTATGCTGGTACACTTAGCTACACATTTAGGATACCACCTTGGGCAAATCAATTATCACAGGAGGTTACTTGATTAAGAAATTATACGGGGAATCTTTTGCTCAAGCATCATCAGGTCGGCCAATACGATCGAAGTAACTGCTTCCAGTATTACCGGCACCCGTAAGGCAATGCAAAGATCATGACGGCCCTTAACAGAAAAATTTTCAACTGTATTTGTTTCCCAATTCAATGATTGTTGTTCTTTTGGTGTAGAAGATGTAGGCTTTACTGCAATACGGAAAACAAGTTCATTCCCATTTGTCAGCCCTCCTACAATACCACCGGCATGATTGGTTTTGGTTTCACCTTTTTCATTAATAATTGCATCGTTATGTACACTGCCAAACATTTTTGCTGCCGCAAAACCAGTTCCAAATTCAATTCCCCGTACTGCAGGTATAGCAAATACTGCATGGCTTATCAGTGATTCGGCAGAATCAAAAAATGGTTCACCCAAAGCAATGGGAAGCCCGGTTACTTTACATTCAATGATACCACCGATTGAGTCTTTTGCATCAATAGCTTTTTGTAATCCTTTATCCAGATCTTTTTCTCCTCCTATTTCCAAAATAGATGCATTAATATTTATGCCGCTCATTATTTTCTTTGCAATAACACCTGCAGCTACCAAACAAACTGTAAGCCGGCCGCTAAAATGGCCACTGCCTCTATAATCTTCATTATTGCCAAATTTTTTTGAAGCTACAAAGTCAGCATGGCCAGGCCTTGGCACTGCACGCTGCTTTTCGTAATCGGTGCTACGGGTATTATTATTTTCGAATAAAATGGTAATTGGCGCTCCGGTTGTTTTACCATTAAAAAACCCCGCCTTTAATTGCGGTATATCATCCTCTGTACGTGGCGTAGTTCCTTTTGCACCGGGCTTTCTTCTTTCAATATCTGTTACAAAATCATCTGCTGATAAAGGCAAACCGGCAGGGCAACCATCAATAGTTATACCCACACACTCACCATGCGATTCACCAAAAATGTGTACCTGGAATATGCGGCCGAATGAGTTCAATGTTGATCAGTTAATACGTTAATTGGTTAATCCGTTAATTTGTAAAGATACATCAGCGCCAAGCATTTTCAAGTCATCGTAAAAATCTGGATAAGATTTATTTACTGCTTCAGCATCTTCAATAACCGTTTTCCCGTTTGCTTTTAATGCAGCAACCGCACAAGCCATAGCAATCCGATGATCGTGATGCGAATGTACTGTTGCTCCATGTAAACCTTTTCCTCCTTCTATCATCATCAGGTCATCCTGTAATTTTATTTCCACTCCCATCTTTTTAAATTCTTCCTGCAAAGTAAAAGCCCGGTCACTTTCTTTATGAGATAAACGCCCAACTCCTTCTATAACTGAAGTTCCATTGCAATATGCAGCCAGTGCAACAAGTGGGGGAAACAAGTCAGGGCAATCTGTTGCATTAAAATGAAAGGCCTTGCCCCCATCTCCTAAGGGAGAGTTAATAACAATCTGTTTCTCCTCTATGGAAATATTACAACCGCAGTTCATTAATGCCTGCAGTATTGCTTTATCGCCCTGCGTAGAAAAAAAATCTAACCCTTTTACAGTAATTGATCCGGCAATTGCCCCTGCCACTAATAAAAATGCAGCGCCACTCCAGTCGCCTTCAATAATAACAGTTTGGGATTTGGGGTCTGAAGTTTTGGGTTGGATCACAAACTGTTCATAGTTATCATTTGAGATGATATAGCCAAACTGTTTCATTAGCTGAAGCGTGAGATCAATATAAGGCTTGCTCTTTAAATTCTGTACAGTTATATTAACAGGCTTTGTTACAGCTTTTCCATACGCTATTAAAAGCCCGGTTAAAAATTGAGAGCTTAAAGAACCATCTATCGTAATGTCTTTTGGTTGCAATGGCCCTTTGATCTTTACCGGCAGATACCCATCATTTGATCTTATAGAAATACCAAGCAGAGGAAATATTTCATCAAAAAAATGCATGGGGCGCTTTAATAAACTTCCTTCACCGGTAATACTGATTTCTTTTGAAGACAAAGCAGCAATGGGTGTGAACATTCTTATGCTTAAACCGCTTTCGCCACAATTTATTTCTTCAGTTACTGGTCCAGTGATTGTATTTTGAATTTTGAATTTTGAATTTTTAATTTCTACAGTTGCTCCCAACTTTTGAATGATATCCAACGCTGCCAGGTCATCATTACTTTTTCCGGGGTTGATGATCGTGGTTTCGGCATCCGATAACAAAGCAAGTGCACATACCCTTTGCATACTGCTTTTAGAGGCTGGCGCCTGAACAGTTCCGGCAATTGTGGATGGCTGAATAGTTACAAGCACTATACTATTTCTTTAAAATGTTTTTCAAGCTCAGTTAAGCTGATATAAACTATCTCTGCCTCGCCAATCTTCTTTAAGAGAATGAACTGAATTCCATCATCTTTCCGCTTCTTATCCATTTTTAAAACTTCGAATACTTTTTCATGGTCTGTTTCAACATCAACAGGTAAATGATACTTAGCCAGCAACTTTACCACCCGGCTGGCATCAGTAAAGTGAAGGTTACCTATTTGCTCCGATAAATTGCAGGCTGCCACCATTCCTATGCTTACCGCATACCCATGTGGTATTGCATGCAGGTTCTCAATGGCGTGGCCGATGGTGTGTCCAAAATTTAAAAGCTTTCTGTCGCCTGTTTCAAATTCATCCTGTGTAACTACCTGCAATTTTATTTCACCATTTTTTTCAATCAGATCTGCAATTAAAGTTTTATCTGCCTGGTAGTCGTGTAAGGAATATTTTTCTAATACTGAAAACAGCAGTGCATCTTTTATACAGGCGTGTTTTATTATTTCGGCAAAACCATTTACCCATTCTTTAACAGGCAGCGTTTGCAAAAAAGAATAATCATAAAAAATAAATTCAGGTTGCAATATGGTACCCACCATATTTTTATATACGCCTACATCAATTCCGTTCTTCCCCCCAATAGCTGCATCCACCATGGCTAAAACAGAAGTTGGTACCAATCCAAACTTTACTCCCCTCAGATATATAGCAGCAACATAACCGGTAATATCTGTTACCACACCACCGCCAACAGCAACCAGGAAAGTGTTTTTATTGGCTCCCAGGCTTATTAATTCCTGTATGATATGATCAACTGTGGCCTGGTTTTTATATTCCTCACCTGCTGCAAATCTTATAACCGGGTATTTTGAAATTTTTTCTGAATGTTGCCGGTAAACATGCTCATCTGTAATTATGACCGCATTTGTATCCTTTACCAATTCATCCAAAAAAGAAAATGCTGCATCAAAATAACAGGTTACAGTTTTATTCGAAAATGTATATTCTGATTTATGCATAAAATAATTTACCGGTAAGCGATCTATGAGTTCATTATTTTGTTCTGGTGATGTATACTTTCCAAATGCACTGCATCAAAATATTTTACAATGAATTCTTTGGTCAAACCCAATGCCTCCCCTTTTTGAAAAGCTCTTTCTAAAATATCATTCCACCTGTTGGTTTGCAAAATGGTGATGTTATTTTCTTTTTTGTATTGACCGATCTTATCCGATAGTTTCATTCTTTGCCCAAGCAGCGTAAGTAATTCATCATCTACCTGGTTTATCTGTTCTCTTAAAGTAGTTAAGGCGGTAATAAACTCCTGCTCAGTACTTGTTTCACTTCTCCACACAACAGTATTGAGCATTTCCAATAACCGCTCGGGTGTAACCTGTTGCCTGGCGTCGCTCCAGGCGTTATCCGGGTCAATATGACTTTCTATCATCAGTCCGTCAAAGTCAAGGTCAATACTTTTTTGTGCAACAGATTGCAACAAGGTTCTGTTACCACAAATATGCGATGGATCACAGATCAACGGCATACCAGGATACCTTCGTTTCATTTCAATAGGCAAATGCCACATGGGTGCATTGCGAAATTCTGTATTACCATAAGATGAAAAACCACGGTGTATCATACCTACCTGCTTTATACCAACTTTCTGCAAACGTTCAATACCGCCACTCCACAATTCGAGGTCGGGGTTAATAGGATTTTTTATGAGAACCGGAATATCAACACCTCTCAATGCTTCTGCCACTTCCTGCACACTAAATGGGTTTACAGTTGTTCTTGCACCGATCCATAACATATCCACTTCAAATTGTAAAGCTTCTTCCACATGCTTTGCTGTAGCAACTTCAACTGTTGTTGGTATACCCGTTATTTTCTTTGCTTGCAAAAGCCAGGGCAATCCGGCTACTCCATTACCTTCAAACATTCCCGGCTTGGTACGTGGCTTCCAGATACCGGCACGCAACACATCTACTTTACCCGTTTTTGCAAGACGGGTAGCAGTTTCCAATACCTGCCCTTCAGTTTCGGCACTGCAGGGACCGCTGATGATAAGCGGACGTTTGTTCCATTTTTCCTGCATTACTTTTTTCATGCTTTGTACTTCTGTTTGCATTGTAAAATTAGTTTTATGTTACCAGCTTTTAATACTTTATTCAACTTCATTGGCACAGTTTATCCTGAGGAACGAAGGGCACTCTTTTACTTTTTGTTCTTTGCTCATCTTGCCTCACCTCCCCGAACTGCGTTCCTTACTTTCGCTAAGCTCAGTAACCTCTCCTTAAAGAGAGGGAGCGGTGCATCAAACATATCTAAACATTTAATTCTTCCAAATCATCTTTATATCTATTCCAATCAATTCTAAAAAGAGTCATTCACTTTTGTAAAATGCAATCTCCGCTTCAATTTCCTCCATTTCCTCCCCCTTGGGGGGAGATAGAGGGGGCTTTCACCCATGTTTCATACTCCATCTCAAATTTTATTTCTCCCTTGCCATGTGTACCAACTTCTTTCCAGCCCTGCATTCGGTAAAACTTTTCTGCCCTGCTGTTAGGCGCAGTACCTAACCAAACCTTTTCATTGGTCTGTACAAAATACCAATCCATCATCATCTGGTGTAGTTTTTTACCAATACCCCTTGCTTCAAAATCAGGATGAATAAAAAGAGCCCAGATATTATTTTCAATCAGGTCGGCAATAGCAAAACCTACAATGCTATTATCTATTTCGCAAACCCAGCCCTTACCCCGGTTTGTCATATACTCTTCCACATCTTTATCAGGTACAAGCGAAGGATCAGACAACATGTTTTCTTTTACAGAATGTCGAACAACCTGTATTTGACTGATATCGCTTATTTGTGCTTCCCGGAATATCATTTCAAAATCCTTTTTATCTTATTTGCATCTTCTATCAACTCCTTCAAATAATCAAAATTATCCTTTTCCAAACAACTCTTTATCTTTCTTAACTGGGTAATATGTTCATTTAAAACATCCAGCACATTTTCCTTATTCTGCATAAAAATGGGCACCCACATGGCCGGGTTGCTCTTTGCCAAACGTACTGTGCTTTCAAAACCACCGCTGGCCAGTTCAAAAATAGCATCTTCTTCTTTTTCTTTTTCCAAAACGGTAAGTGACAAAGCATAAGAAGCAATATGCGATATATGGCTTACATAAGCAGCATGAACATCATGTACATCAGCATCCATGTAAACCAATTGCATTCCCATTTTAGTATACAGTGTTTCTGCCATTTGCAGGGCATCGGCATCTGTTTTTTCCTTTTCGCAAATAACAGCTACCCTGCCTTTAAATGCATCTTTTACTACAGATTCAGGTCCGTCTTTCTCTGTTCCCCACATCGGGTGGGTTGCAACAAATCTTCCCCGCTTATTATTATTACTAACTGATTGGCAGATGATACCTTTCGTAGAACCAACATCCACCAGCACCTGTTTATCTAATTTACTTAAAATACCCGGCAAAATCTGAAGGGTTGCATCAACGGGTATCGCAATAATGATCAGTTCACTTTGGCTGATAGCATTATCCATTGTCATTGTTTCATCAATCCAGCCAAGCTCAAGAGCAATCTTTACGTTTTTTAGATTGTTGTCAATCCCAATGATGCTTTTTGCAAAGCCTGTTTCCCTTAACCGGTTTGCCATAGAGCACCCGATTAGTCCTGTTCCTATTATTGTTATTGTCATATAAATTAAAATCCCCCGGGTTTGGCCGGGGGATGATTTTATGTTAATATTTTTTTATGATCAGTTTTTAACAAAAAAATGCCGGCCTGCTATTGCAATAGCTATAATAATAAAGCCAGGTATTTTTTGTGTTATTGTTCATTGCTTAAACAAAAATAGGGAACTACCTTCAAATTACACAAAAAAACACCCCTCTTAAAAATAAGAGGGGTATTTAATGATTGCTTGTCTAAAAGATTTATATAGGTCCGGTTAGGATTACAAGCGACCAGGTTAACCGGTTTAATTACTTCTTAAGTGTATCAACTGCTTTCTTCATGGTATCAACAACTGGAGCAGCAACTGCAGGTGAATCAACTTTTGGAGTTTCAACAGCTGGAGAATCAGCTTTTGGTGCTTCTTTAGCTTCGCCATCATTGTTACAAGCTACGAAAGCAAAAGATACTACTGCTAACGCTAAGATTACTTTTTTCATTTTTTGATTTGTTTAATGTTTAAAATTATAATTTGATATTTATACCCCGATCGGGAAAAGGTAACCCAACATTTTTTAATTTTTTTTTTCGTTGCTTTGGGTTACCAATAAGTAATAAACGTATTAATATTTACCAGGTGAGCATATTTGAGCAGGAAAAACAGTTACTGGAGGGTTTGGCAGCTAACAACAGGGAAGTTATTGAAGCCATATATCGGGATAACTACCCTATGGTTCAGGCCTTTATACTAAATAATAATGGCAATGGCGATGAAGCAAGGGATATTTTTCAGGAAGCAATGATCGTGTTATTTGAAAAGGCGGTTTCGGGTAGTTTGGAGCTGAATTGCCAGTTAAAAACTTATATGTATTCAGTTTGCAGGCGGCTTTGGTTAAAAAGACTGCAGCAATTACAACGCTACGGAAGCCTGGTTGAGCATGTGGAAGAAACGGTAATGGTGGATGAAGACCTGGAACAGCATGAAAAGCACAATGCCGATTTCATTATGATGGAAACTGCAATGGGCAAAATTGGAGAACCTTGTAAAAGTTTATTAGATGCATATTATATTCAGAAGAAGAATATGCAGGAAATAGCAGCTGACTTTGGTTATACCAATGCTGATAATGCAAAAACACAGAAATACAAGTGCCTGATGAGGTTGAAAAAAATATTTTTTGCACAATACAAAAACGGACAATAGATGGATGAATTATTACTGATAGAAGCTGTAGAGCGGTACCTGAAAGGTGAAATGAATGCCAGTGAGAAGACATTCTTTGAAGATATCCGTAAAAACAACCCTGCTGTTGACCAGATGGTGGTGGAACATACATTTTTACTGCACGAACTGGATAAACAATCCAATAGTAAAGCATTCAAACATACTTTATATGAGGTTGAAAATAAATTGGCCGAAGAAGGCATAATCAGCAGGTCGCAACTGAATGGTAAAGCAAAGGTTGTATTTCTCTGGAAGAAATATAAACGTAATATCGTGGTGGCTGCAGGTATTGCCGGTATCATATCACTTTCAACCGCCGGTCTCATTATTGCATATACCAAAAAAGTAAGTGATTCTAATAAAGAAGACCTTGTAGCGATCATAAATAATAAGGAAAAAAGGACCGATGACAAGCTGGAGAATATTAAACGTGAACTGGAATCGGGCCAACCTTCTAAAAAAGTACTTGTACCCCCTACCCCTGATTTCAGGGCTACCGGTTTTATGATCGATGGCAAAGGTTACATTATTACCAACGCCCACGTGGTTAACCGTATGAAGAAGATCTATGTTCAGAATAACAAAGGAGAATATTTCACCGCTGTTTCTATTTATACTGATCCTGCAGCAGATCTTGCTGTTTTAAAGATCAATGATACAGAGTTTAAACCGATGAGTAACCTTCCTTATTCCATCAAGAAAACCAATGCAGACCTTGGAGAACAGATATTCACCCTTGGTTATCCCCGCAATGAAATTGTATATGGCGAAGGTTACTTGAGCGCCAAGTCAGGCAACGAAGGTGATTCCACTGCTTACCAGGTTTCAGTTTCTGTAAACCCGGGTAACAGCGGTGGCCCCGTTCTTAATAAAAACGGTGAGGTAATTGGTATCATCACTTCTAAAAATTCTACAGCCGACGGTGTAGTTTTTGCAGCTAAATCAAAAAATATTTATAAACTTTTGGATGCGCTGAAAAAAGAAGGAGATACAGCAACTATCAAATTACCCAATAATGCAGGATTAAAAGGATTAGACAGGGTGCAACAGGTAAAAAAGATGGAAGAGTTTGTGTTTATGGTGGTAGGCAACTAGAATAACCCTATAAAATATATAAGTTGTTGAAAATTTTCAACAGCTTTTTTTATGCCCAAAGTGAAGCCGGGTATTCCCCATCAGCTACTAATTTATCTACGCTTGCTTTTACGCCTGGGGCATCTTCTTTATAAGTAACACCAAACCATTTTGCAGAAGTTGGAATGACATTTATGTGCCCGCCATGGTTCTCCATAAAATTTTCGGCTATGATCGGGATAAAAAATTCAGCCTTGATATTCGAACTGTTCTCGTTAACAAACTCCAGGAATAATTGCCCGGTTGGCTTGAACAAGGCTGGATGGAAACACCAGAAATTCATAGATACACTGGAATTGAACGGCACTTTGTGTTTACCTGCTTCATCTTCATGAATAATATCGTTACCCTCCCGGTAGATCTTTGTCCTTTCCTTAATGCTTACCAGGTTATGATCAGCATCCACTTCGCAAACCCCACGGCTTACTGTGCCATGTTCACTAAGTGTTTTTGCCAGTTCATACCCAATAATGGCATACCGTTTTTCAGTACAGTGGTGATTTAAAAAATCAGCTGCTTTTACAAAAGCATCTCTTCCATAAAAATCATCAGCATTAATAACAGCAAAAGGTTCTTTTATAATTTCCTTTGCACAAAGCACGGCATGGGCTGTACCCCAGGGTTTAGTTCTTTCAGCCGGAGCCTTCAAATCTCCCAAATAAGAATTCATTTCCTGGTAAACATATTCAGTTTTTATCTTTCCTTTTAGTTTGGGTTCAAACTGGGCTTTAAAAGCCTCGGCAAAATCTTTTCGTATAATAAATACCACTTTACCAAACCCCGCCCTGATGGCATCATAAATGGAATAATCCATTATCGTTTCACCGGAAGGGCCAAATCCCTGGGTTTGTTTCATACTACCATAACGGCTGGCCATTCCTGCAGCTAATATCATAAGGGTTGGTTGCATGTACAAATAAAATTAAAAAGGTTAAATTAATTCTTGATTTTTGCTTTGCGAAAATAGTATAAACCGATAAGTTATCAGCAAAATGCTTTTTGATATTTCCAAAGCAAACATCCAGGTAATAGTTGATGACCTGTTTACACAAAAGCAGGTTTCTCTTTCTGTATTGCGGCTTGATAAGATACACCCTGTTGTATCGGGCAATAAATTATTCAAGCTTCATTATTTTTTACAGGATGCAACACAATCATCTCATAAAACAATACTTACTTTTGGCGGCGCATATTCAAACCACCTGGCGGCCACAGCATTTGCCTGTGCATCTTTAAAAATAAAAAGCATTGGTATTGTAAGAGGTGAACAACCAGCCCTGCTTTCTCCAACCCTGCAACAGTGCATCGATGATGGTATGCAATTAAAATTTATTTCCCGGCAACAATTTGCAGAAAAAGAAAATGAATCATTCATCAACTCATTGCAAAATGAATTTGGCTATTTCAGTATTGTTCCTGAAGGAGGTTATCATCCATCCGGAGCAGATGGCGCTGCATTAATTATGGAACTTATCAGCAACAAAAATTACTCTCATATTTGCACCCCAACCGGTACAGCCACCACACTTGCAGGTTTACTACATGCGGCTGGCCCTGGCCAAACAGTAATTGGTGTTCCCGTATTAAAAGGTATGACAGATATTAAAGAAAGGATATTGCACCTGTACCCTGGCCAAACTATGCCGCAAAATTTACAACTGCTGCCCAATTATCATTTTGGCGGGTATGCAAAAAGAACGGGAGCACTCATTCAGTTTATGAATGAATGCTGGAAGCAATACCAATTGCCACTCGACTTTGTTTATACAGCAAAAATGTTTTTTGCTGTAATTGATAGTATAAAGAATAATTATTTTCCTGCGGGCAGCAACATTTTATGCCTGCATACAGGAGGATTGCAGGGAAATAAATCTTTACCTTTACATACATTATTATTTTGATCCTTTTACAGCTGTATATTTGTCTTATAAAACATAATCGCCTTATTTTCGTTAACCTCTTATGCGCAAGCTTTTCTATTTACTGCTTTTGGGAATCAGCATTTCTTCCGGCCCTCTTTTTGCGCAGGAAATTCTCCCCGGCATAACCGTTAAAAATTATAATGGGAAAATAATTGTAAGCTGGAAAAATCAATACCCGCTGGAAGTAAAAACGATCAATATTCAGCGTTCATTTGATAGTTCGAAAAATTATACAACCATCGGGTCGGTACTTAATCCGCAAAACAGCGAGAATGGATTTGTGGATGAAACTCCACCTTATAACAAAATGTATTACCGGCTTTTTATTTCATTTGATGCCGGCTCATATATTTTCAGTGACCCGGTAAGACCGGTAAAGGAAACTTTGCCTCCTATGCCGATGATCACACAGGATGTTACTGTTGTTCCATTTAAAAAAGAAGAAGTTTTAAAAGAGCCGGTTAAAGGGTTAAAAAAAGAACCGGTTGTAAAATCAGCTGTGCCTGCTGAAAAAACTACCCCCGGGAAAGTATTAAAAAATGATAAAAAGAAAAAAGAGCCCATTGTAAAAAATAATACTGTTCAACCTAAAATTGAAAAGCCTGTACCTGTTGCTCCTGACGAAAATGCTGTTGCTTATCCCAGCCGGCGCATTTATACCGCTAAGGACAATAATGTTATCATCAACCTTCCGCAATTTGAAAGTAAAAAATATATCATTAAGTTTTTTGATGAAGAGAACAGCCCCATATTTGAACTAAACAAGATCAAAGAAGAATACCTGATCGTTGAAAAAATGAATTTTTTACATGCCGGGTGGTTCTACTTTGAAATTTTTGAAAATGGCAGGATGATAGAGAAGAATAAAGTTTTTATAGCTAAATAACCAGCCGGAGATGGCTTACTTTAATTGCGACTCAAATACTTTCTCAAAATTCCTTTTCACTTTTTCCTTTGCCTCCGCATAATCAATGGCATGCCCCAGTTCTCTTTGAATGGAAGTAACCTGTTTGTTCTCTATTCCGCAGGGAATGATATTATTGAAATATCCAAGGTCAGTATTTACATTAACGGCAAACCCATGCATGGTTATCCACCTGCTGCAACGTACGCCAATGGCACATATCTTTCTTTCTTTTCCGGGAATATCAGCATCTATCCAAACTCCTGTTTCGCCCTTGCTCCTGCCCCCTTTAATGCCATACTCTGCAATGGTTAAGATGATCACTTCCTCCAGGTTCCTTAAATACTTGCCAATATCTGTATAATATTTTTCCAGGTCAAGTATGGGATAACCTACTATTTGCTGCAAACCATGAAAAGTAATATCACCTCCCCTGTTGGTATTGAAGAATGCAATATTATTTTCCGCAAGCTCATCATCGCTCATTAATACATGTTCCTTCTTACCGCTCTTACCCAGTGTATATACGGGTGGGTGCTCACACAAGAGGAAGTAGTTTTGGGTCGTGAGTCGTGAGATGTGAGTCGTGAGTTCTGTTGCAGATTGCCCATTGCTTATTGCAGGTTGTCCATTGCGAATTGCTGACTTTATTTTCACATTCTCCTGCAGCAACTCCTCCTGGTAATCCCATGCGGTTTTGTACTCAATAATGCCCAGGTCTTTAAATATCACTGTCTGCTTATCCACTGCAATGTTTTAATTTGCAAAGATAAATGAAAAGAGTTTGGGGTTTTGAGTTATGGGTTATGAGTTAGCAGCTTTTAAAATAATAAGACTTAATAATGATGAAAGAAGATCAAGATATAGAAGAAGAATTGCAGGAAACGGAGGAACTGTACGAAAAACTGGTGCTTACTATTGATAAAGGCCAGGAACCGCTTCGTATTGACAAATTCCTGATGAGCCGTATTGAAGGTGCTACCCGTAACAAAGTTCAGCAGGCCATTGATAACGAAATGGTGCTAGTAAATGAAAAGTCCGTAAAAAATAATTATAAAGTAAAGCCCAATGACAAAATTGTTGTTTTCGATAACCGTTCACCCGAAGGCACTGATATTGTTCCTGAAAATATTCCGCTCAATATTCAATATGAAGATGATTCCTTGTTGATAATTAATAAACCGGCGGGTATGGTGGTACATCCGGGCAGCGGTAACCCAAATGGAACCCTGGTTAATGCCGTTGCTTATTATTTAAAACAGCAAAAACCCGGTTTGGATGAAAATGAATTATCCCGTTTTGGTTTGGTACATCGCATAGATAAAAATACCAGCGGTTTATTGGTAATGGCAAAAGATCAGAGATCGATGAGCCATCTTGCCAAACAGTTTTTTAACCATACTGTACACCGCAGGTACATTGCGCTGGTTTGGGGCGATATGGAAAAAGATGAAGGGACCATTATAGCACATGTAGGCAGGCACCTGCGATTTCGGAAATTATTTACTGCTTACCCCGATGGCGATCATGGCAAAGATGCCATTACCCATTATAAAGTGCTGGAACGTTTTAATTATGTAACACTGGTTGAATGCAGGCTGGAAACCGGCCGCACACACCAGATACGGGTGCATATGCAGCTTATCGGCCATCCTCTTTTCAATGACGATTTTTATGGCGGCGACAGAATTGTAAAAGGAACTGTGTTTACCAAATACAAACAATTTGTAGATAATTGTTTTGCCCTTTGTGCAAGGCAGGCGCTGCATGCAAAAGAACTGGGCTTTATACACCCGGCAACATTAAAGCCGGTACATTTTGAAAGTGAATTACCTGATGATATGAAAGGGGTGATTGAAAAATGGAAAAAATATATCGGGCATAAGGAAAGTTGAAATAAAAAACATTAAAATGATTGACACTAATAATTTATTTCACACACTGTTAAATAAAGAAGTGCATAAAACCGGGCAGGTAAAATCCTTTGCGGCCGGAACGGTTATTCTTAACATCCATGCCTATATTAAATCCATCCCCATTGTTCTTTCGGGAAGTATTAAAGTTATACAGACAGACGATGAAGGGCAGGAGATATTACTATATTATATTAAACCGGGCGAAAGCTGCATCATGTCTTTACTTGCCGGCATGCACAATGACACCAGCAAGATAAAAGCCATTGTGGAAGAAGAAGCTGAAATACTGTTGATACCCGTTGAAAAAGTAAGTGAATGGATAAAGGAGTTCCCCGAATGGACAGATTTTATTTTCACCCTTTATCAAAAACGCTTTGAAGAATTGCTGGAAGTAGTTAATGCAGTTGCTTTTCAAAAACTGGATTCCCGGTTACTTCAACTGCTTAATCAAAAGTCATCTTTGTTCCGGTCTAAAGATATATCCGTCACACACCAGCAACTAGCCGATGAACTGGGCACCACCCGTGAAACCGTAAGCAGGGTACTGAAACAAATGGAAAATGAAAAACTGATTTCCCTGTCCCGTAATAAAATTTCCCTTCTGTAACATTGGTCACAAACACTGGTTTTTCATCAAGGTAATTTTGTAGTTATTATATTTAAACACTAAAACAAATTACAATGAAAAAAAACATGGGTTCGGCCGACAAGGTTACCAGGTTGGTGCTTGCGGCAATTATGGTGGTACTGTACTTTACAAATACTATTACAGGCACATTGGGCATTGTATTATTAATTCTTGCAGGCGTATTTGCACTTACAAGCTCCATTAGTTTTTGCCCGCTTTATTCACTGGTCGGGATTAATACCTGCAAAACAAAATCCAAATAACCATGGCACATCATGAAATTGAAACCCAATGGATGGGCAAAATGCAATTTAACTCGCTGGTAAACGGCCATACCATTATTATGGATGCACCCCAAAGAGTGGGTGGCGAAGATAATGGCCCCATACCCAAACCCTTTGTACTTACTGCACTTTCAGGTTGTACAGGAATGGACATAGTAGCAATTCTCCGGAAAGCACAAAAAGAAGTGAAGGAACTGAGTATTACGGTAACCGGCGAACTAAGCAAACAGCAACCCATTGAATATGTATCTATGCATGTAAACTATAATTTTACAGGCGATGAAAATTTCAGGGATGCTGCACTTGATGCGGTTACCATATCGCAGGAAAAATATTGTGGCGTTAGTCATATGCTCAGGAAAGCAATACCTGTAAGTTGGGAAGTGAATTATAACGGAGTACAGGTATTTACTAACAGAAAAGATGAAAAAGTAACTATTGAAAATTAAAAACTAAAAAATGATAAATACATTGAAGAATTTATTTGGAATGGGTGTAAAGACGGATTATGCACAATTGGTAAAACAGGGAGCGGTCATCCTTGATGTTCGTACTAAAGGAGAATTTGATGGCGGCCATATTAAAGGCGCTCTCAACATTCCTGTTGACCAGTTGCGCAATAACCTCAATAAGTTGAAAGATAAGAGCAAACCCATCATTACCTGCTGCGCCTCGGGCATGAGAAGCGCTTCTGCAAAAGCTTTACTTAAAGCAAGTGGATATGCAGAAGTATATAATGGCGGTGGATGGAATAGTTTACAGGGCAGGCTGTAAAAAAATATGTATTGTATACCTGTCAATCTGTATTGCCGGGATCTTTACAAACTTGTTTTTAAATTATGGTGTTTGTAAAATCCCGGCGTTTTATATAATCCCGTTCCTCATACGTCAACTCCACTCCTGTATTTTAAGGCTTCGTTTCAATAAGATTTTGTTTCTTTAGTACAACTAAACGTTAAAAATGAAACTGCCCGTTAAAATTATTACCTGCATTTTGTTTCTGTTTTCCTTTACCGGTAATGCAAACAGTCAAAACAATTCCCTGGCTGAAGAGTACATGAAACAGGCAGATGAGTTTAAGAAAAATGCAAACCCCGACTGTGCAATATTTTACTATGAAAAAGCATCTGCAGAGTTTCAGAATTCACGAAATCCCGAAGGTTTTGTAAATGCCTACAACCAGATAGGCATTGTACTTACCCGCCAGGACAAATATGAAAATGCCAAAATCTACCTGAACAGGGCATTATCAAGAAGCCGATCTCTTACCGACTCAAATAGTTTAGTGATTGCCACAACATATATCAGCCTCGGTGTTGTTTACAGTGCAGAAGAAAATTATCAGCAGTCATTGATCTATCATAATAAAGCGCTTGCTATACGATTATTAAAGCTCGGGGAGGATCATGCAGATGTAGCTACAAGCTATGGAAATATCGGAAATGTTTATTTACGCAGTAAGGACTACGACAAGTCCGTTGAGGCACATGTAAAAGCCATGAATATAAGAGAGAAGCTATTTGGTAAAACAAGCGTGGAAACTGTTCAATCTTATAATAACCTGGGCAATGCCTATAAAGAAAAGAAAGAGTACAACACTGCACTGGAATATTATGAAAAAGCCCTCCAGAATAAGATCAAACAGGTTGGAGAAAAACACAAAGACCTTGCCCGGTACTACAAAAGCATCAGCGATGTATATTTTTTAATGGGCAATAAAGAACAGGGAGATCTTTACAAAACCAAAGCCGGAGAAAATTAAGAACGCATTCCGCAAAATGCTTTAAAAGTTCCTTTATAAAATAACCATTACCACCAACAAAGCCCTTCAGCTTATTCTCCTGCCCTTGTGGTTACCGGATTGATATTAAAGGTTTTGCTTTGCAGTCTGCCTTTAAATTTGTTTCTTTAAAGATGATTACAGCCCTACGGCTGAATACACAGTCCCCACCCATGCAATACTGTCATCCTTGCCCTCTTTACACCCGGGATAATTTTATTCAATTAGGCTTTAATCTACACACTGTTTATGCAAACATTAGCTCCCGTTAAAACCAACGAAAGAGAAATTTTTATGGATGTACTCCGGGGATTTGCCATCCTGGGAATTTTTATAGCCAACCTCGGAGCCGGCTTTAGCGGGTATAATGAGAGTGCACATGCAACCGGGCCTTATTTAGTAGAAGGCTGGGATCATAAAATGCAGTTCCTGCACCATATGTTCATCGAAGGGAAATTCTATTCCATCTTCAGTTTATTATTTGGCTGGGGAATTGCCCTTCAGTTTAAAAGAGCCGAAACCGGGGGAATAAATGCATTGCCCACTATAAAAAGAAGGCTGGTATTTATGCTGCTGCTTGGCGCCGTTCATTTACTGATCTGGTCAGGTGATATTGTTTTCTTTTATGCTTTACTTGGTTTTATTTTATTGCCCTGCAGGAAATTTTCAAACAAAACATTATTGATAACAGGCATCAGCCTCACGTTGCTGCCCATGCTTTTATATGCAGCCAAAATGCAATGGCCCTGGCTGAATGCACCGGCAGGCCTCTTTTTTGAGGCCGGGCAAAAACTGGATGCTAAATTGACCGGTATAACTTCCGAAGCTGAATACATTGCCTATGCCAAGAATACAGGCTGGTGGGGAATATTGAAGGGCAATATCTCAGGTTTCTTTTTCCGGTATGGCTATTTATTTTTTGTAAGCCGCATACCCAAGGTGCTGGGCATGTTCTTTATTGGTTATGTGCTGGGCCGTACGGATTTTTATAAAAATATTCAGCAGCATAAAAAAGTATTGTACATCATTATAGTTCTTGGCCTGCTGATCGGGCTGCCTGCTAATTTTTACCTGGCACGTTACATGACTTATTACATGGATGATTATTTTAACCTGAAAACAAATGGGCTTTATCAAACTATTGCTTATGCATTAGGTGTGGCACCGCTGGCAATGGCATATGTTGCATTGTTCATGCATGGTTTTCAAACGGGGCCCTGTAAAAAAATATTATCGGTGCTGGCGCCTGTGGGTAAAATGGCTTTCAGTAATTATATGATACACTCTCTCATTGGCAGCTTTGTTTTCCTCGGCCCCGGGCTTGGTTATATGGGAACAGTAGGCCCCGTTTATTTTACTTTATTCGCAATAGCTGTATTCATTATACAGATAATACTAAGCACCTTCTGGCTCAGGTATTTTAATTATGGCCCGGTGGAATGGGTTTGGCGAAGCGCTACGTATAAAAAATGGCAGCCGTTCAGGAAAACAAGTTCAGCTAAATGAGGATGGAAGATAATAATAAGCACGGATCAACACGCAGGTCCTTTATCATAAGATTTCTTATCTATGCAGCGGTTGGATTTTTATGCGCATTCATATACCGTCAATTAAAAAGTTAAATGACACAAGAGAATAAGGATACAGAAACAGAACAACCGGCAGAAAATATTGCCAAAGAAATTAAGCCTTCACCGGAAATTAATTTTTCTGAAACAGATGCCGTTGCCACCGACCTGCAAACAATTGCCAACACACCCCCAACCGAAGATATGGAAGTACACCAGCACACCCACCCCGCCCACGGAAAGAAAAACTGGAGATCTTATTTCTGGGAATTCTTAATGTTGTTCCTTGCAGTGTTCTGCGGCTTCCTGGCAGAGTACCAGCTTGAGCATAAAATTGAAAAAGACAGGGAGAATGTTTATATGAAAAACATGCTGGATGACCTGAAGTATGATACAGTTTCTTATAAAAATTATGCGGTAAATGCCAATCTTGCGCTGGTATCTATTGACTCCCTGATATTTTTATTAAAGAGACCGGAAAGAAAAATATACACGAACAGAATTTATTTCCTGGCAAGAACATTTACCATGAGGAACGATCTGCTGTTTGCCAATGAGCGGACTTATGATCAGATGAGATCTTCCGGCCACTTGCGGCTGATTCACAGGCAGGAAGTAGCAGACAGTGTTTCTTACTATTATAATTCACTCAAACAAATTACTAATCAAAACAACAAGATCACTGAAAGAATAAGTGACTATTTTCTCTCCATGAACAAGTTGTTTGACGCAGAAGTTTTGTTGAAAATTACTAAAGACCGAAAAATGCCGGAAGGCGAATCAGCAAAGCTGTTGACGGAAGATCCGCTGGTGATCAACGAGCTTCTTACAAGAGCTCAATATCTTTATGCCATATTTTCTTTTACAGCAACTTTGGGGCTGAATAGATGCAGTTCAGCACAAAACTTAATTGCCCTGATCAAAAAGGAATATCACCTGGAATAAAAAAAATTACAACAACCAAAATTAAAAATATGAAAAAGCTTTTGCTGGTATTGTTACTCCCGCTTTCCCTGGCCGCACAAAAAGACCATGCGGCGCTGCTGAAACAATTCATGACCGGACAGCATGATTATTTCCGTTTTAATGGAAATGTATTGGTAGCTGAAAAGGGAAATATTATTTACCAACAGTCCCTTGGTTATGCCGACTTTAATTCAAAAAGAAAACTTAACGACAGCACTGTTTTTGAACTGGCCTCTGTTTCCAAACAGTTTACCGCCATGGCCATCATGCTCCTGAAAGAAAGAAGGCAGTTAAGTTACGAGGACAATGTAAAAAGATTCTTCCCCGGTTTTCCATACGATAATATCACCATCCGCCACCTGCTTACCCATACTTCTGGCCTGCCTGAATATGAGAACCAGTTTGAAAAAAAATGGGACCATAAAAGGATCGCATTCAATAAAGATGTGATTGAAATGCTTATACAGGAAAAAGATACCCTGTTCTTTAAACCGGGCAGTAAATGGCAATACAGCAATACGGGTTATGCTGTGCTGGCTTCTATTATTGACAAGGCATGGGGCATGGATTATTATAAGTTCATGGCAAAATATATCTTTCAGCCGCTGGGTATGACACATACATTTATATATAATACCCGCCGCTCTCTAAAACAAATACCAGACAACTATGCGCTGGGCTTTGTTTATTCGGATAGTTTGAAGCGCTATATTTTACCCGACAGTATTGCAAAGCTTGACATGGTGTACTACCTGGATGGTATTGTGGGTGATGGCTGTGTTAACTCCACCACCGGCGATCTTTTAAAATGGGAGAATGCATTATTCACAAATAAACTCGTGAGCAAAGCAACCACCGATGAGATGCTTTCGCCATTGGTGCAAATGTCGCCAAGAGATACTGCAGGCTTTTATGGTTTTGGGGTGATGGTGCAAAAAAATCCAAAAGGAAATATCATTTCACATACCGGTGGCTGGCCGGGATATAGCACTCTGCTTGTTCGCCGGTTAAATAAAGCCGAGACCATCATTGTGCTTTCCAATAATGAAACGTTGAATGGCCAGATCAGGGCAGGCATCGAATCTATATTAGCTGATGAAGACCTGTTGATGCCTTATGAACATAAAGAAGTAACAATTGATGCGGCATTAATTGACCGCTATGTAGGAAAATATTCTGCATTCCTCACACTACAGTTCATTAAAAAAGACGGTAAGCTTTACCGGCACCGGGATGGAACCAAAGACATTGAATTAAAACCGGAATCGGAAACCAAATTTTTTTACGGAGATGGAACAGACAGGCAAATAGAATTTGAAGTAGATAATACCGGCAAGGTAACCAAAGCCTGGTTCATTAATACCGGGCAAAAAGGTGAATTGAAAAAAATTGAATAATACTTATGAGTGAAGAAGAAAAAATACCGGAAGAACAACCGGCAAATAAAGAAGCACCAGGTGAAAATGTTTCACCTGAGAAACCTGTTACCGAAGTTGAACAACCCATAACCCAAAACCCACAACTCATAATTGATATCATGGAAGTGCACAAACACCCACACCACGTAACCCATAAAAAAAAATGGGGAGAATACCTGCTCGAATTCTCTATGTTATTTCTTGCCGTATTCATGGGTTTCCTGGCAGAAAATCTACGGGAACACCAGGTTGAAAAAGAAAGAGAAAAACAATACATAGAATCACTGGTGGAAGACCTGAAAACAGATCAGCAGTCAATCAAAAATCATGTAGCAACACTGGAAGGAGGAATTTTGATGATGGATACTTTAATATATCATTTAAGCAATCCGGCAGCAATAACCGCTCACAGTGCTGATGTATATTTCCTGGCCCGGTTTCCCCCCCGTTTAAAACCGTTACCCATCAGTAGCAGCACTTATGAGCAACTGAAAAATTCAGGTAGCTTCCGTTTGATCCGGAACCTGGATGTATCGAATAAGATCATGAATTATTATGAAAAACTGCAGCTGATACGGTTGCCTGAATCCATCAATGAAACAGAGTTTACAGAATATAAAAAAGCAGCAGCTAAAATTTTTGATCCGGTCATTTTTGTAAGCCTGGTAGGAAAAAATGATGAGTGGCTCAGGCTCACGGAAAATCCACCATTGAGAACAACAGATAAAAATCAATTACAGGAGCTGGCAATATTTACAGTTTACATGCACGGAACAAAAAAAGGAGTGGTCAGTGCCTCAGAAGGAATGAGAATGGCAGGCGATCAATTGATAAAGGACCTTGAAACCGAATATCAACTGAAATAAAAAAATGATGAACCAATGGCCTGTTGAAGTGGATGCATTGATTGCAGCACCACAACATCACAAACTAGTGTTTGAAAATGAAACAGTACGTGGTCAGTGTGGAAATCAAACAAACAATAACCATTTAACCGAATCATGAAAAAAATAATAACCCCTTTATGTTTTGTTACAATCCTGCTGTTTACCGGAAAAACCGTTTTTGCACAAAACAATAATCCTGACAGCCTGAAAACTGCTTTAGCCGGTTACACCAATCATATGGAGCGTTTCAGCGCCACCATAAAATATTTAGAAACCATCGACTCCCATGCCGGCAACAATGTTGATTCTGCCATTTGTATTGACTTGCTGCAGATAGCACAACAATTAAAAAATGATTCACTGCTTGCCATCAGTTATAACTGGATAGGATATTATTTTTTTCAAAACAAAGGAGATAACACCACTGCACTGGAATATTTCTTTAAGGCCTTACCTCTCGCTGAAAAGTTTAATGACAGGCGAAGGATAAGTTCGCTCTATTTTGACATAGGGAGTGTGTATATAGTACTTAAAAATATTGATGAATTTTTTAAATTCACAAAGAAGGGGGGAGAAAACCTGCCTGATATAACATCGCCGAAGTATGATTATATGCTGGTGCAATATCAAAGAAATATGGGAATTGCATACATGGAGAAAAACCGACTGGACTCTGCTTTAAGCTATGCACAGGCAGCCGTACAAACAAGCGACAGGTTAAAACTCAGCACTTTTCAATTGCAGGCATTGCATTTACTCGGCACTATCAACGCAAAAAAGAATGAGAACGAACTGGCCGATGTATATTTTAAGAAGGCGCTTAGGCTATCCGATTCAATAAAAAGCGAAATCAGAAAAATGGGTTTCTTTCAAAGGTATATTCCGTTTCTTATGAAGAATAACAGAATGGAGGAAGCTAAGGTGCAGGCTGAAAAATTATGGATGATGGCAGGTAAAACCCAGAATTTAAACTTTAAATTAGTAGCAACCGGTTATAAAAAAGATTTCTTTGATAAATTAAACCAAACCGACAGCGCCTGGTATTATTCAAAAGTGGAATCCGGTATAAGAGAATTGATCTTTAACCAGGATAATCAAAATACCATACAGGCATTGGCTTTTAAAGAGCAGCTTCGCATAATAGAGGAGAAAGCCAAAAAAAATGAAGAAGCTCAGCAACGCAAAGAAAATATACAATATGCTTTGATCGCATTAGGTATAATCACTTTACTCATTTTGTATTTACTCCTCAGTCGCAGCTTTATCACCAACACAAAACTGATAGAATTCTTTGGTGTAATTGCTTTGTTGATCGTTTTTGAATTTTTAAATTTATTACTGCATCCATTTTTAGAAAGGGTAACACACCACTCCCCTGTGTTGATGTTATTGGCCTTGGTTTGTATTGCCGCATTATTAGTTCCATTACATCATCGTGTTGAAAAATGGGCAACGGCCAAACTGGTGGAGAAGAATAAGAAGATACGGCTGGCAGCGGCAAAGAAAACGATTGAGCAACTGGAGAAAAAAGTCGATTAATTTATGTGGCTAAAGCCAATTATAGAATGTTGAATTGCCACGGGCTTAAGCCCGTGGCAATTGATAACAAAATGAACAAAGGAATTGGTATATTAGTAACCTAAAACAACTGCTGATCAATGGCCAAAAAATATAAAAGCGACCGGGTTGACTGGAAACATGTATCGAGCATCAAGAATTTTCTTCATATCCTGGCGGGTACAGGATTAGCCGTACTGGCCATGAAAGGCTTTATGATCCCCAACCGCTTCATGGATGGCGGCATGACCGGTATTTCCATATTGCTGCACGAAATATTTCATATCAACATCAGCATCCTGGTCATTGCACTCAACCTCGTCTTTATTTACCTGGGCTACCGGAATATCGGGAAAACTTTTGCGGTTCAAACAACCATTGCGGTAGTTATTTTATCGCTGGGCCTGCTTTTCATTGATATCCCTGCTATTACAAAAGATAAATTACTGATCGCTATTTTCGGCGGCATCCTCATTGGTGCCGGCATTGGCCTGGTCATAAGAGGTGGCGGTGTTATCGACGGCGCTGAAGTGATCGCCGTTTTTACCAGGCGAAAAGTAGGCTTCTCCAACAGTGAGATCATAATGCTTATCAACTGCATCATCTTTGCGGTGGCCGCATTGCAGTTCGGGATTGAAACGGCCATGTATTCCGTCATCACATATTTTACAGCTACCCGTGCCACCAATTATGTAGTGGATGGTATAGAAGAATACACCGCCATGAACATCATCTCATCTCAACAGGATGAAATAAAGAATTTCCTCGTGAATGAACTGGGCAAGGGTATCACAGTATATAAGGGCGAAAGGGGCTACCTGCCAGGTAGTTTCGACATCAAGACCGATTGCGAGATCATTGTAACGATCGTAACCAGGCTCGAGATAAAACAAATACAGGATGCATTAATGGTGATTGACCCAAAGGCGTTTGTTTATGTGCAAAGGATCAGCGAAGCAACAGGGGGTATCTTAAAAGCGAAGCCCCATGCAAAGTAAGCTGCCTATGAAAGAGTTTGTAGTAAAGCTGTTGAATGAAAACCTCAGCCCGATTTATTATTACCATAATTATGAGCATACATTATATGTTTTGGATAAAGCTGTTGAAATAGGCAGGCATGAAAACTGTAAGGCAAGAGAAATAGAATTATTAAGCGCTGCCGCCCTATGGCATGATACGGGATACATTAATATATATGCCGGGCATGAAGCAGAAAGCTGTGCCCTGGCACAAAAATATTTACCCGGTTATGGTTTTTCGGCAACCGATATAAATAAAGTATGCGGCATGATCATGGCTACCAAAATACCTCAGTCTCCACAAAATAAATTAGAAGAGATCATTGCCGATGCCGACCTGGAATACCTGGGCACAGATAAAGCAGGCAACAAGGCGGATGATTTCTTTAAAGAACTTCATCAGCTGAACCCTTCGTTAACAAAAGCAGACTGGAACCGCACGCAAATTTCTTTTCTGCAGGATCATGCTTATTTCACAGGCTTCTGCAAAACAAACAGCGAACCTGTAAAAGCTGCTTATTTAAGCAAACTGTTGATAGATTCTGTTAGTCTGTAACCTGTGATGGCCGTATTCATAACAATGCTTTATTCATTCAAGCAAGATAAACTATGCAAAAAAGACCAGGTTTCAGTAGCCATCTAATTACTGCCATTATCATTTTATTATTTACAGCCTGTTCATCACCCGAAAGATCAACCCCGGCTGTTGATACAGCGAATGAGCAAAAGCAAATAACGGCCATGCTGGATTCCTTTAACCGGGCAGCAGCAAAGGCAGATTACAATGCTTATTTTAATTTTTATACCGATGACGCCATCTTCACCGGTACCGATGCCACCGAGCGTTGGGATAAAAAACAATTCATGGCATGGGCAAAACCCATCTTTGATAAAGGCCATGCGTGGGATTTTACAGCCATAGAGCGCCATATCTATTTTGATAAAACAGGAAGCCTTGCCTGGTTTGATGAATTATTAAATACACAGATGAAGATATGCCGTGGCTCAGGCGTGTTGGTTAAACAGGGAAATGATTGGAAAGTGCGGCAGTATATTTTGTCAACTACTGTTCCGAATGATAAACTGGATTCAGTGATATCATTGAAAACGCACCAGGAAGATTCCATCATCAATACTTATCGCAAAAAATAGTTTGAAAAAAAATTACTGCAACTGTTCATGAATAAAAAGGAAACCATACTGCAGAAGAAAAATGATACACTCAAAAAAGAGCTATCAGCAAGCAAACGTGAGTTGAAGATCGAAATATTACTTGAAAAGGTAAGGAAAGTGGCTATGAAGATGAAGAAACGGGACGATATGCTGGAAATATGCCAGGCTATTTCAAAGCAATTAACAGTATTGGGTGTGAAAGATATTCGTAATGTACAGACAGCCATTTTTTATAAAGAAAAGGGCACTTACATGAACTATGAATATTATGCCAAACATGATAAGTCCATCATTACTGAAACAAGCTATACCGATCACAGGATACCTAAAGCCTTTGCCAAAAAGATGATGGATGGCAAAGGAAAGACCTATTCAACCAATATCATAGGAAACAAAGTAAAAGAATGGATAAAGTACCAGAAAACCACCAATGTTTTCATAGACCGCTTTCTTCAGAAAGCACCCTCTCTCAATTATTACTGGCATTCACTTGGCCCTGTAGCGCTGGGGATGTCTACATATTCTCCGTTGAGTAAAGTAGATATGCTGTTGTTCAAACGCTTCCTCAATGTATTTGATCTTGCTTATCGCCGTTACCTGGATATTGAAAAGGCGGCATCACAGGCCAAAGAAGCACAGATAGAAACTGCCTTGGAAAGAGTGAGAAGCCGATCCATGGGCATGCAAAAAAGTGAAGAACTTCAGGAAGTTATCAAATTAGTTTACCAGCAACTCATACATTTAAAAATTAATCTTGACCACTCAGGTTTTGTTGTTGAGTATAAACTAAAAGGAGATTGGCATTTCTGGATTGCTGATGAGCAGGATATCCCTTCTAAAATAACGCATCCGTATTTTGAGTCTGTATGGGCAACTCAATTTAATGAAGCAAAAGAAAAAGGTGCAGACTTCTTTATCACCAATTTAAATTTTGAAGAAAAGAATAAATTTTATCGTGAGCTTTTATCCTATGTTCCCGGGTTGCCCCAGGCATCAAAAGATTTTTATTTAAACTGCCCCGCCCTTGCAGCAACAACTGTGTTGTTTGATAATATTGCCCTTTATATTGAAAATTTTTCGGGTATTCCTTATACCGATGAAGAGAATAATACGCTGATGCGTTTTGGAAAAGTATTCCAGCAAACCTACACCCGTTTTCTTGACCTGCAAAAAGCAGAAGCACAGGCAATAGAGGAAAAGATAGAACCAGCACTTGAAAAAGTTCGATCCCGGTCACTTGCTATGCATAAAAGTGACGAATTAAATGAGGTGGTTGCGGTATTATTCGAAAAACTAAAAGACCTTGGTGTCCTGATAACCGCAGTGGGTATTGGTATTTACATTGAAGACTCAAAAGACTGGAATACTTACATATGCGGGGAAAATGAGGATGTTATCGCCATTAACAATTACCGGCTTCCTTATTTTGATCACAGAATCGCAAAAGACCTTCGCAAAGCCTGCGACAAAGGAATGGACCTCTTTGTCGGACATTATTCAAAAGAAGAAAAGAACAGTTTTTATGAATATGTAATTGAACATTCAGAATTGAAAGTTGAATTGTCTGATGATATCAAACAATTTATTTTTCAAAGTTCTTCTTATACCATTTCGGTTGTTGCCACTAAACATGCCATGATCAACGTCAATGATTTTGAAGGGAGATCATTGTCGGATAATGAAATAGATATTTTAAAACGATTTTCAAAAGTCTTCGATCAGACCTATGTCCGCTTCCTCGACCTCCAAAAAGCAGAAGCACAGGCAAGAGAAGCACAGATAGAAGCAGCATTGGAACGCACCCGTACGCAAAGCATGATCATGCAGCATTCAAAAGAGCTGGATGATACCTTAAGGGTTTTTCATGAACAGGTTCTTTTGCTCGGCATTAATTCAGAATTTTCTTACTTATGGTTACCCGATGAAGACAATGACCGACACCTATTCTGGGCAGCCTGGGCCGAAACCCTTCCAGCTGGTCAGCGAGATAAAAACAGTTCAAAAATTTTTAAGAGTAAAGCCCTTAATTATCCGCTTGACAGAGATGAACCTGCTACGAAAAAATGTCTTGTTGATTGGAAAAGCAATGAACCTGTTCATTCATACCATTTACTGCCTGGTGAAGTCGAAAATTACTTTGCTGCCTGGAAAGAATTGCTGGAGGGGGTTGAAAGACTACAACCGAAAAATTTCCCGGGCGGACTTCATTATGTGGAAGCTTTTATAAAATATGGTTGCTTTGGGGTTATGATTGAAAGTGAATTATCTGAAGACGAGAAAAAAATACTGTATCGCTTTGCTATTGAATTTGAAAGAACTTATACCCGTTTTCTTGATCTGCAAAAAGCAGAAGCACAGACAAGAGAAGCACAGATAGAAACTGCACTGGAAAAAGTAAGAAGTCGTACTATGGCCATGTACCAAAGCCGTGAACTGAATGAGTCAGCTGAATTGTTGTACCAGGAGCTTTCAAAACTGGGTATTGAAAAACTCACCTGCGGTTTTTCCCTACTGGATGAAAAATCAGGAATGGGTACCTGCTATATGGCCAACCCGGAAGGTAGCTTTGTATGGGAGCCCTTTAAGTTAGAACACAGGGGCAGCCCGGGTTTTCTTTCGATTTATGATAGCTGGAAGAAACACGAACGCTATTATATGATGGAATTTGCCGGGCAGGCGAATGTAGACCATAACCGCTACCTGGCCGAGAACGCAGATAATTTCCCAATGTCTGCTGAACAGCTGCTTGCCATTCTTCCCCCAACAACTTTTTCTAATTCTTTCAACTTCAGGTATGGTTACCTCCTTGTGGTAAGTCTTTCTCCTTTTTCCAGAGAACAGTGTGATACAATGTATCGTTTCGCAAAAGTTTTTGAACAAACCTATACCCGTTTCCTCGACCTTCAACAAGCAGAAGCACAGGCAAGGGAATCACAAATAGAAGCTGCATTGGAAAGAGTAAGAAGCAGAACATTGGCCATGCAAAAAAGTGATGAACTGGCCGAAACGGCTGCCGTATTATTCGGACAACTCATTAACCTGGGTATTGAACCAAACAGGCTGTACATTTTTATTTTGAAAGAAGAAAACACTGAAATGGAAGCCTGGATTACAGACGAGGACGGAAGCAAGGTAAGCAGGCAGTTTATAGCTGATGCAAGCCAGAATGAATCGACAAAAAAGATGTATGAGGGATGGAAACAAAAAAGAAAGTCGCTTACCATCGATATGCAGGGCAGAGAATTAGAAAATTACTTTCATTACCTGGCCAATGATTTAAAGGTTCCGTTCAAAGGTGGCCTTTCTCAAAAACGAAGAGTGCAGAGCATGGCCTATTTCAGCAAAGGAATCATCGGGATAGCATCACCGGAACCGCAGCCGGATGAAACTATACAATTGCTGGAACGGTTTGCAGGAGTTTTTAACCTCACTTTTACCCGTTTCAACGATTTGAAAATTGCAGAAGCCCATGCCGAACAGGCTGAACTGGATTTATTGAAATTAAAAGAAGAAAAGAAACGTACAGAAGATGCATTGGCTGAATTACAGGTAACACAGAAACAATTGATCCAATCGGAAAAAATGGCCAGCCTCGGTGAACTGACTGCCGGCATTGCCCATGAAATTCAAAACCCGTTGAACTTTGTCAACAACTTTAGTGAAGTAAGCAGTGAGTTGATTAGTGAAATGGTGGAAGAAGTGGATAAAGGGAATTACGAAGAAGTGAAAGCCATTGCAACTGATGTAAAACTAAATCTTGATAAAATAAATCATCATGGCAAACGGGCAGGCGATATTGTAAAAGGAATGCTGCAGCATTCAAGAAGCAGCAGTGGTGTAAAAGAACAAACAGATATTAATGCACTTGCCGATGAGTACCTGCGTTTGGCATATCATGGCTTGCGGGCAAAAGATAAAACCTTTAATGCCACCATGAAAACAGATTTTGATGAAAATATTGGCAACATCAATATCATTCCGCAGGATATTGGCAGAGTGATACTCAACTTAATTACAAATGCCTTCTATGTTGTAAATGAAAAAGCAAAGCAAAACATTTCAGGATATGAACCAACTGTTTCACTTATCACAAAGAAAGAAAACAACAAAGTTCTCATCTCAGTAAAAGACAATGGCAACGGCATTGCCTCAAAAATTTTTGAAAAAATTTTTCAACCCTTCTTCACCACTAAGCCAACAGGACAAGGAACAGGGTTGGGTTTAAGCTTGAGTTATGATATTGTAAAAGCACATGGTGGGGAATTAAAAGTTGAAACGAAGGAAGGGGAAGGTTCAACATTTATCATTCAATTACAGACATAAAATGAAAATAATTTTATTACAGATATTACTGCTTACTCTATCTGCGTGTGCAATTGCACAGGACCCTGCACAGGTAAAACTAAAGCAGGAATTAAATGACCATCCGCAACAGGATACTTTCCGGGTAAACCGGTTGAATGAGATGGTATTTTTTTCGAGGGATGAAATTTATTACAAAGAAGCACTGGCAATATCGCAAAAGATCGGTTATGCTAAAGGAGAAGCTTATGCATTAATCCATATGGCGTTTTCTAAATTCATAACCAACTACAGGAAAGAAGGGGACTCTTTATTCAGAAGGGCAGATTCTATTGCAACCAAAACATCCAATCCCGATTTGCTTGCCACGATGCAGGTGTATAGGGGATATGCCAGCCTTTTTGAAGATTCAAAAAGGGGCTTCAACCTTCTGCTGGAGGCAGAAAAAATTACAGAAAGATCCGGGAATAAAAAATTGCTTGCCATCTGTCAGCATTTTATTGCAATACAATACGCAAACGGCGAAAGTAATATTCCAAAAGGAATGGAATATTACCTCAAATCAATCCATACAGCGGAAAAAGTAAATTTTCTCCGTATTATTTGCGCCGGCAATATTGCAATAGGAGGGCTATACAACCTTATGGATGATAAGGCCAATGCCATCTTATATTTTCATAAAGCAAAGGAGATAAATAAACAGTTGAAAAGTCCTGTTTACGACGGCCGGTTACTGATTTTTGAAGGAAATGGTTACAAAAAGGAAGGGAAATATGCTAAAGCAATAGATATATTTAAAAAGATATTGAGTAATATCAACAATACTGACTCTGGGTTGATTGCATCAGCTCAACTAAATCTTGCAGAGGCATATACCCTTACCGACAGCCTGCCGTTTGCTTTTGCACACGGCACCAGTGTTGTTAATTATGCCAAAAGAAGAGGCGACAATCTTTTGTATGCTATAGCGATGGTGCCCTTTGCTGAAACCTATCTTAAAAATAAAATGCCCGACAGTGCTGTTTATTATGCAAAGCGGGGATATGATTATGCAAAACAAATTGGCACAGTTGGGGTAATGAGGGACAATGCAGAAGTCCTTGCAAGGGCCTATGCCTATAAGAAGGATTTTGCCAATGCCTACAGCTATCAACTCCTGTATAATGATCATCGTGACAGTGTGCTGAATACCGACATAAGAAATAGAAGCGCTGTTGCACAATATAATGCTGACCTTGAAAAAAAACAGGAACAGATCGCCGCACTTCACGATCAAAAAAAAATTCAGCAAAATTATTTATACGGTGTATTGGCTGTGTTGTTGCTGATCATTTTAACCACATTCATCCTCCTGAAGAGTAACCGGCAAAAACAAAAAGCAAATAATCTGTTGAAAAAACAAAAACTGGAAACAGAGGACCAGCGGGATCAAACCAATAAGGCATTGACCGATCTGCAACAAACCCAAAAACAATTGATACAAAGCGAGAAGATGGCTTCTTTGGGAGAACTCACTGCCGGCATTGCCCATGAAATTCAAAACCCGTTAAACTTTGTAAATAATTTCGCAGAAGTGAATAATGAACTCATTGAAGAATTAAAAAGTCAAAAGTCAAAATTAAAAAGTGAAGAACAAGATGAATTGCTCAATGATATTTTTCAGAACAATGAAAAAATTAACCACCACGGTAAAAGAGCC
>JANNDO010000001.1:0-47676 GCA_031387825.1 Chitinophagaceae bacterium
CAGAAATGGATAGAAAATTTAACCGTAATGGCTATAATAAAGGATTGAACAACCGGTTAAAAGACGCCGGTGTTTTTGCAAATGCCAATATGATGCTGACCCTGAACCAGACAGAAAATACCTGCACATTAATTGGCAAAAGCAAAACAGTTTACACCAACTATATTTACCGGAAAAGAAAATTTGTAATTGCTTATAAAGTTAATGGGAAAGAGCTTCGTCATCCATTACCTGATGGTTTTATCAGTGCATTATGCACCAATAACAAAGATTTGAAAAACTTTAAGACTGTAACAATAAGATTATAGATTACTTCAATACCCCCAATTCTTTTCCAATTTTTGTAAACGCTTCAATAGCTTTGTCTAAATGCCGCAGGTTATGTGCTGCACTTAGCTGCACACGAATTCTCGCCTGGCCCTTTGCAACCACCGGGAAGAAAAACCCAATTACATAAATGCCTTCATCTAAAAGTTTAGCAGCAAAGTTTTGTGCCATCACTGCATCGTACAACATAATGGGAACAATAGGATGATCGCCCGGCTTAATATCAAAACCTGCTTCGGTCATTTTTGTTCTAAAATATTTTGTGTTGCTTTCAAGTGTATCCCGCAATTCAGTTGTTTCACTCAGCATATCCAGCACAGCAATGCTGGCACCCACAATACTAGGTGCTACGGTATTGCTGAACAAATATGGGCGGCTTCTTTGTCGCAGCATTTCAATAATTTCTTTTCGTCCGCTGGTAAAACCGCCACTGGCACCTCCAAGTGCCTTGCCTAAAGTACCGGTGATGATGTCAATCCTGCCCATCACATTTCTATACTCGTGTGTGCCTCTGCCCGTTTTGCCTAAGAAGCCGCTGCTGTGGCATTCGTCAATCATCACAATGGCATCATATTTATCTGCCAGGTCGCAAATTTTATCCAATTGTGCAATGGTACCATCCATGCTGAAACTGCCGTCGGTTACAATAATGCGGCTCCTCAGGTGTTGGCTTTCGGCAAGTTTCATTTCCAGGTCGGCCATATTATTATGCTCGTAGCGGTAGCGCTGCGCTTTACACAAACGAACACCATCAATAATAGATGCATGATTCAGTGTGTCGGAAATAATCGCATCTTCCTCGCCAAATAAAGGTTCAAACACACCGCCATTGGCATCAAAAGCGGCAGCGTATAAAATGGTATCTTCTGTGCCCAGAAAACCGGCCAGTTTTTTTTCAAGTTCTTTATGTATATCCTGCGTGCCGCAGATAAAACGCACGCTGCTCATGCCGTAACCACGCAGGTCGATATATTTTTTGGCTGCCGCTACTACTTTAGGGTGAGAAGAAAGACCAAGATAATTATTGGCACAAAAATTAAGTACGGTCTTGCCGTTTACAATGATCTCGGCACCCTGTTCGCTGCTGATGATCCTTTCTTTTTTTGATAAGCCCGCTGCTTCAATTTCAGAAAGTTCGCTGGTAATGCGGCTGACAAATTTTTCGTTCATATATAAAAGTTGATAAAGGGCAAATTTAGGATAAAATATATCACTCCGGCCCGCTCTGGCCCCCTCTATCTCCTCCGCCGCGGCGGAGAGTAAATTAAGAAGATATTAGCGAAGATTGCGTTGTTCAAAGCAAAACTGCCTGAAATGTTGAAGAACAAAGGAGTTAGGTGGATGTGGAAGATAAAATGTTTGGATATGTTTAATGTGCCGCCCCTGCTTAGCGAAGCTGAAGCATCAAAGGAGAAGGGGACGGGGGATAAGGCTGTTTTTTTTCTTTTTTGTAACTTTTTATTCCCCACCTTCGTATTACACATAAAATAGCCTTATAGAAGTAACTTTAACCTACCAAACCTTGTATGACGGAGAGAGAATATAATGAATGCGTAAACCTGTATGCAGACAATGTGTACCGATTTATCCTCAAAAACCTGAGGCATAATGAGGATGCAAAAGATGTGGTGCAGGGTGCATTTGAAAAACTTTGGATAAACAGGACCCAGGTGGATAATGAACGTAGCAAAAGCTATCTTTTTACGGTGGCTTATCACCAGATGATAGATCATATCCGGAAAAACAAACGTATTAGCCTGAAAGAAGAATTTAATGAAAATGCAAAGGGATCAGTTGCTCCTAAGCATGATACCAAAAGGATATTGAATGAAGCATTGGCAAAACTTAGTGAAAAACAACGGAGCCTGGTTTTATTGAAAGACTATGAAGGTTACAGCTATGAAGAAATAGGCCAAATAACCGGGCTGAACGAAAGCCAGGTAAAAGTTTATTTGCACCGGGCAAGATTGCAATTGAGGGAATATATTGTAAGCCCTGAAAACGTAATATAACCCCCTCCGCCCCCTAAAGGGGGAACTTTGGAGAATAATAATTTGAACTGAATGAAATATTTGAACTGTATAAATTATAAAAACTGTAAAAAGTCCCTCCTTTGGAGGGATTTAGGGAGGCATAATGAATATTAACCGCCATAATTACGAAGAATTTTTTTTACTGTATGTAGATAATGAATTGTCTGCAGCGGATAAAAAAACTGTTGATGTATTTGTGCAGGAAAATCCTGATCTGCAAATGGAGTTGATGCTGTTGCAACAAACCATTGTAGTATCAGACGATATAGTTTTAGATAAAAAGGATTGGTTGTTTATGGAAGAAGGAATTCCTGCTTTACAGGAAAATCTTTTATTATATGCCGATAATGAATTGTCAGGTTCAGATATAAAAACTGTGGAGGCTTTATTGGCAACCGATAAATCGGCAAGGGCGGAATGGAATATTTTGCAACAAACAAAACTACAGCCGGATACTACTGTTGTTTTTGCTGATAAACAATCTTTATACAGAACAGAAGGCGGAAGAGTAATTGGTTTGAAATGGTGGAGAGCAGTAGCCGCAGCCATTTTACTGGGTTTTGGGCTTTGGGCAGGCGTATCAATGTATAAAAATAATTTTAAAACAAATGGAGCTGAAGTGATAGCAAAAGGAAACGAAACAAAAACGGTACAACCTGAAAATAATGCACCCGTAAATTCAAATATTGCCAAAGCGCAACCAACAGAAATTGTTAATTCGAAAAATACAACTAACACAGCCTTTCAAAATAATATATCAGCGCAGCCAACTGAAAACAATAAGCTACCGGCTAAAAAAATTATTAAGCAAAATACTATAGTGCAAAAAGATAATATAGCTGTACAGAAGGAAAACCCAAAGCCAGGTAATAATTTACCTAAATCTTATTTAGAAAATATTAACAACAAAGGAAGTAACGAAATAGTGCGCAATAACGTAATACCTGAGAACGACAATAATATTAATGGTTCCGGAATCAATAGTATTATTGTTAAAACCAACCCGAATGAAAGATTAACCAACCCTGTTGCTGATATTAATAAAAGCAATACAGATTTAACAGCTACTGCTATACCTGTAGTAAATAAATCTACGGGAGAGAATAATAACCGGTTTCTTGATATAGATGAATCGAAAGGAAAACGGACAATGCTTGGCGGACTTTTACGTAAAGCAAAAAGGATGGTGGAACGCACCACCAACATTAAAACCGGCGATGGATTAAAAGTGGCCGGGTTTGAGATCGCATTAAAATAATCATTTAAAATTGAAACAATGAAAAGGCTAACATTACTTTTAGCAACAGCAATTATTTGCTTAACTGCAACAGCCCAGGAAAAGAAAGATACCATCCGGATTGGAGGTATGGTAATTGTAAAAGAGGGAAAGAATAAAAATGGTAAGAGCAAGGGTATTCACATGAGCAGAAACCACGAACCAAAAATAAAACGCAATATCAGTACCAACTGGTGGGTGCTTGACCTCGGGTTTTCTAATTATGATGATAAAACCAAATACAACACTGCAGGTTCTTATTTGATCAACAGGCCAGGTTATCCTGCATTAGACAAAAATGATTTTAAACTCAGAGCCGGTAAGAGTATTAATGTTAACATCTGGGTTTTTATGCAAAAACTTAATTTAATAAAGCATCATGTAAATCTTAAATATGGTTTGGGTGTTGAATTGAATAATTACCGGTATAAATCTGATATCAGTTATAAAGAAGGCGGGCTTGTGCCTTATACTGCAAACACACAAACCAATGCGCCATTTATTTTCAGGGATTCCATTTCATTTTCGAAAAACAAACTGGCTGCTGATTATTTAACCGTACCGCTGATGTTGAATTTTGCATCCCATCCGGGTAATAAAAAAGGAGTTAGCCTCAGCGTGGGAGTTAGTGCAGGTTATTTGTATAGCCAACGCAATAAACAAAAAAGCAGAGAAAGAGGCAAGTGGAAGAATAAAGGAGAGTATGACCTGGAAAAATTTAAGTTTTCTTATGTAGCAGAGGTTGGCCTTGGCCCTATCCGTTTGTATGGGTCATACAGCCCTAATTCTATATATGAAAAAAGCCTTGAAATGAGGCCCTATACCGTAGGACTCCGTTTCAGTAATTGGTAAAAATACTCTCTCACTCAATCCTTTACCCACAGCGGTTTTTACCAATGTGGGTGAGGGGTGAGTTTATCCTATAACCTTCAGTATAAGCTGAAGGTTTTTTATTTTTCCACATTTCGTATAATTTGTTAATGTTTTTCGGAAGAATAAAATATTTTTATGTGGCACGTCGTTTGAATTAAAAAGAAAAATTCTTAATAAATGAAGGTTCCGGGCATTTTTAAAATTAGTATGTTTTTTACGGTAATAGCATTGCTGTCCTTTATTCCTATTAAGAAGAAAAAGAAGCAAACTGCGAAAAAAGCAACATCTGCAAAAGTGGTAAAAGCTGCAATAAAAGACAGTATTGAGAATCCCTATTATATTATTGTTGATAAAAGCGATTACGAGTTAAAAGTATATGATGACGAAGGCTGGTATGCAACTTATCCCATTGTATTTGGCAGTAAGGACCTGAGTGATAAAATGCGAGAAGGAGATAAAAAGACCCCGGACGGAACCTTTAAAGTGATCCTGAAAAAAATTCATCCCAAATGGGGGCCGGAATTATTACTGAATTATCCCAATGATGAAAGTTTTCAAAAATTCAGTGAAAGAAAATCAAAAGGGCTGGTACCAAGGAATGCTAAAATAGGTGGTGGTATAGCTATACATGCAACCAGGCCGGAAGAAGAATGGACAATAGATAATTTCTATAACTGGACAGATGGTTGCGTTTCCGTAAAGTATACCGAGATGAAAGACCTCTTCAGTTATATACCATTGGGAACCCCGGTTACTATTCAGCAATAAAAATCTTACTCTTATTTAAGTTTTATCATCAGGGCATGGCCATTCAGGTTATGTATCACCTGCCTGTCTGTGTAGCTGCGGTATTCTTCCACCAACTTTGTTACACCGGTGCAGCTATGAAACCCATAATCATCAAAAACAACAACCCCACCCGGTATTAGTCTATTCCAAACCCAGTCCAGTATATCTTTAGCAGAAGTATAAACGTCAACATCTATATGGCAAAGGGCAAATTGTTCACCTGCAGAAATTAGATGCTCTGTGTCCTCCGGAAAAATTCCTTTTAAGATCTTATAATGTTGATACCGGCTTTTATGTTGCAAAACATCTTCAACAATCTGCTGACTGGTATCACTATGTTCACCGCCGGTGTAAAAACTATCATTGGCACCTGCTTTAGCTACTCCTGAAAAAGTATCGGCAAGGTATAAGGTAGCCGTACTTTTTAAAATACTTAATTGTTGTGCCATAATGCCGGCAGTACCGCCACGCCATACACCTACTTCCAGGATAGCAGCATCAGGATTTAGCAAGTTAATTTTATGAACCAGTTGCCATAATTCATAGCAACGGTAAATATCAACCAGGGTATTATCTTTTATCTGGTTATAAATATTCATGAAAGCAATATCGCCTTGCCAGGGCGCATAATTAGCAGAAGGAAATGAAAATCCATAATGCAATCCATCAATACTGAAATTTGCTTTGCCATTAAATGTTGGCCGCTTGCCAATATAGATACCGGTATTATCAAAAAGGGCCCGTATTATTTTTTTTAATGCCATATTAAAAGGTAGTAATAGTTTTTATAAAATTAATGCAGACAAAATTAATGTGCGATAATATTATTTGTTGATAAATAAAAGGCTGCCATCCCCATAGCTGAGGAAACGAAAATCATTTTGCAGGGCATGATCATAAATTTTCCTCCAGTGTTCACCTGTTGCAGCAGCCACTAACAAAAGTAAAGTAGATTGTGGTTGATGGAAATTAGTAACAATTGCATTGGCAATCTTAAAGGAATATCCCGGGGCTATAAGTATCTGTGACCGGGTAAATAATTTTTCAGTATTATTTTTCTTTAGCCAATTCAGTAAAGATGATAAAGCTTCTATAGCCGGTATATTGCAACTGATCAATGGTTCTTCATACATTTCCCATTGGTTGAGTTGCAGTTGTTTTATGCCCGGCTGAAGTGTGGTTTTAACTCCCATCCAGTAAAGGCTTTCCAATGTTCTTAATGATGTGGTTCCAACGGCAACAATAGTCTTGTTAAGTTGCAACAAAAGATTTTGAATCATTTCAACACTAACATCGATCCATTCTGCATGCATTTCATGACCCTTCATAGTTGCTGCTTTTACGGGCTTAAAAGTTCCGGCACCTACATGCAACGTCACAAAATCTGTATGAATGTTCTTCTTTTCCAGCCTGTTAAAAATTTCTTTGGTGAAATGCAATCCAGCTGTTGGAGCCGCTACCGAACCTTCATCCTTTGCATAGATGGTTTGATAGCGTTCTGTATCTTCATCATCCGGTTTTCTTTTTATATAAGGTGGTAAAGGAATCTCACCAGATCTTTCAAGCACTTCGGCAAAACTAAGATGAGCAGGCACCCATGAAAACTCAACCACATAAGCATCAGATAATTTTTCAACCAACCTTGCTCTTAGTTCTAAACTCATAACCCCAAACTCATAACTCATAACCAGCTGCCCTTCCTTCCATTTACTTGCACCGCCAATCATACATTTCCACTTAACAGCACCTTTTTTATTCATGATCGTACTATACTCATTAATATCTTCATAAGGCTCTAAGCAAAAAAGTTCAATAATTCCGCCGCTGCTTTTTTGAAAGCGTATTCTTGCTTTAATTACTTTGGTATTATTAAAAATAAGTAAGCTGCTATTTGACAGGTATGAATCTATATGCCTGTAAATATCCTGTTGAATTTTACCGTTTTCATAAACCAGTAGTTTGGAATCATCTCTTTCTGTTAATGGATGCAGGGCGATCCTGTCGGCTGGAAGATCATAAGTATAATCCAGAATAGATATATTTTTAGGATGGATCATTTTAAGAAAGCAGCCACTTCGGTTTTCCACTTTTCTGTTTCTTTTTTGCAAAGGCTTTCGTGGCCGGAATTTTCGTACACAACAAATCTTTTATTGTTGCCCCGAATATTGCCGAATAAAATATCTTCCTCAGCTTTGGTAACCCTTGGATCATTTTTCCCCCATTGCAAAAGCACGGGGCAGGTAATGTTTTTTACATATTCCTGCGGCTTCATGCCAAAGGCCCAGAAACCATGTTCCGCTCCGCCCCAGAAAGTAAGTAATGTAGCAATAGGTTGTGGTGGCAGCCCCATCAATTTTAAACGGCCTTTAACTGCATCTTCAATGGTGCCGAAAGGCATTTCTAAAATTACTTTTTGTGGCTGCAATTGGTATTCTTTTATTGCTTTGGTCACAGTGGATGCTCCCATGGATATGCCCCAAAGCACAATATTTTTTTCGCCCTTATTCTTTATATGATCGTAAGCAAGTTTCACATCTTCTGTTTCATCATATCCAATTGTACAGGTATTCCCTTCACTGTTGCCATGAGCCCTGAAGTCAAGCAGCAAAGTATTATACCCCATCTGCCTGAATAACTCTGATTCTTTAAAAACACCGGATTTGTTACCACCGTGGCCATGAAAGAGGCAAACCGTTCCAATAGCGCTGTCAACAGGAATATACCAGGCTTCAAGTTTCAGGCTGTCCCTGGTTTTTAAGTAAATGGTTTTAAAAGTTGAATCTGTGGTAATGTCGTTCTTCTTCTTTACGGCATTGATGCCAAACAATATTTCTTTGGTTTTATCCCAACTTGATTTTTCTTCGGGCTTTTTTATGGTAATCTCTCCATTATTATAAAAATGTGTAAACTTATACGCATGAAAGGCTACTATCACATTAACCAAAACAAACCCGAAAACAAGGGTGCGGAAAAGGAACTTAAACAGTTGTTTCATATAGTAAAGCTGTTATTTTTAAAAGTAAAGTTAAGAATATTGTAAGCGGTGTGAATATAAGTTGCAGAATCAGTACTTTAGCCGCTCATTTTAAATTTTAAAACAACCTTGTATGCGATTTTTTAAACAGTTATTTTTTGTAGTGCTGCTGGCTGCCACAGTTTCAGCATCTGCTCAAACAGGCTATGCCTGGAAGGAGGCCACATCGGGTGGGTTCACTTATAAATATGTGACCAATGACCCGGCAAAGGCAAGATTTTATACTTTGAAAAACGGTCTTACAGTTATTCTAAGTCCAACTAATAAAGATCCAAGGATACAATGCTATGTAGCTACAAAGGCCGGCAGTAAAACCGACCCGGCGACCAATACAGGCCTTGCCCATTACCTGGAGCATATGCTTTTTAAAGGCACTGATAAATTCGGTTCATTGGATTGGGCTAAAGAAAAACCAGAACTGGATAAAATTGATGCACTGTATGAAGAATACAATAAAACAACAGATACTGAAAAGCGTAAAGCCATTTATCATCGTATTGATTCAGTATCGGGTGTTGCATCAAAATATGCTATTGCCAATGAGTACGATAAAATGATGTCTTCCATGGGAGCACAGGGCACCAATGCCTTCACTTCTTTTGAACAAACAGTATATACAGATGATGTGCCTGCCAATGCAATTGATAAATACCTGAAAGTTCAGGGAGAGCGTTTCAGGAATCCCACACTTAGAATTTTTCATACTGAACTTGAAGCCGTTTATGAAGAAAAAAACCGGGGCCTGGATGCTGACGGGCGACGGGTTTTTGAAAAATTGTTTGAAGAGCTGTTTAAGAATCATAATTATGGTAAACAAACCACCATTGGAACCATTGAGCATTTGAAAAACCCATCGCTGGTAGAAATAAGAAAGTATTTTTCTAAATATTATGTGCCCAATAATATGGGCGTGATCATGAGTGGCGATTTTAACCCGGATGAAATGATCAAAAAGGTTGACGCTACGTTTTCTTACATGCAAAACAAACCTGTTGCCAAATACAGTTTCGCAGCTGAACAGCCTATTACTTCTCCCATAGCTGCAGAAGTTGTTGGCCCTGATGCAGAGAATGTAACCATTGGTTTCAGGTTACCCGGTAATAAATCTAAGGATGTGTTGCTGGCAGATTTAGTTGGCCAGATACTAACCAATGGTAAAGCCGGTTTGATGGACCTGAACCTGGTGAAAAAACAAAAATTATTAGGTGCATCCGCATCTGCATTTACGCTGATTGATTACGGAGTTTTGTTTATGCAGGGCAGACCAACACTTGGCCAGTCTTTAGAAGATGTAAAAGCACTGATGCTGGGAGAAATTGAGAATTTGAAGAAAGGCAACTTTGATGATAACCTCATCACGTCTATCATCAATAACCAAAAGAAAAATAAAATACAGGCAACAGAATCATACGGATCAAGGGCAAGTGACCTGATGGATGCTTTTACCAATGAACTGGATTGGAAAGAGCAGGTTGCTTATACCGACCTGCTGTCGAAACTAACCAAAAAGGATATTGTTGATTTTGCAAACAAATACTTCGGGGATAATTATGTGTTTATATACAAGCGTAAAGGAGAAGATAAGAGCATAATTAAAGTGGAGAAGCCACCTATCACGCCGGTAGAAACAAACCGGGATGCACAATCAGATTTTGTAAAGCAGGTAAATAATATGCCCGCCACAGTAGTAAAACCTGTTTGGCTGGATTATAATAAAGACCTGCAAAAAGCAAAGATTGGCCCTGCAGGGGTTTTGTATGTACAAAATAAAGATAACAGTCTTTTCCGTTTGCGCTACCGTTTTGATATAGGAACCTGGAACGATAAAAAATTAAGCCTGGCAGCACAGTACCTGCAATTTTTAGGCACCGATAAAATGAGTGCAGAAGATATAACGAAGGCTTTTTATAAAATTGCCTGCAGCTTTACTGTTAGCGCAGGTACTGAGTTTACAACAGTTACCATTGAAGGGTTGCAGGAGAATTTTACCAATGCCGTAAAACTGTTTGAAGATGTTTTGAAAAACTGTAAAGTAGATGAGGATGCATTAAAATCATTGAAATCACGGATAACAAAATCGAGAACGGATGCGAAGGCCAATAAGGGCGCTATTATGAATGGGTTGGTATCATACGCAAGGTTTGGCAATAAGAACCCGTTCAATTATGTATTAAGCGACGAAGAGTTAAAGAATACAACTGCAGATGAATTAGTGAATGCTTTACATGACTTAAACAACTATTCTCATAAAGTTTTATACTACGGGCCACTGCCATTAGTCCAACTGGCTGCCGGGTTAAAAACCATTCATAGCGTACCGGCAACTTTTAAAACAGCGGGTGATAAAATGAAATTCAGCAATGCTGAACAAACCAAAAACCAGATATTATTTGCTGATTACAACATGGTACAATCCGAAATACGCTGGGTAAGGAATACAACTACTTATAGTGCAGATAAAGAACCGGTGATTGATATCTTCAACAATTATTTCGGCGGTGGAATGGGCGCCCTGGTTTTTCAAACCATCAGAGAGAGTAAAGCGCTGGCTTATTCAACCTTTGCCTTTTATGCAAAACCCGATAAGAAAGAAGATCCGTTCTATACGCTGGCTTATGTAGGTTGCCAGGCAGATAAGTTCAACGAGTCTATCATTGCCATGAATGAATTGCTTAACGATCTGCCTAACGTGGAAGAGAATATAAAATTTGCAAAAGCCGGGATCAAGAAAGATATAGAGACAGAACGTGTTACACAGGATGGTATCATTTTTAATTATCTTACGGCACAGCAAAAGGGATTAAATGAAGATATACGCAAAACAACTTATGCAGCCGTAGATAAGATCGGCTATAATGAATTGAAAAAATTCCATAGTGACTATATTGCCAACAAACCCTATACGTATTGTGTTGTAGCTTCAGACAAAAAATTATCTGAAGAAGCAATGAAGAAATATGGGGAGTTGAAAAGGTTGAGTTTGGAAGAGATCTTTGGATACTAACAGATAGTATAAATTTTTGTAAGAGCCCCTTTATGGGGCTCTTTTTTATTATTAACACTGCTCTGTTTTATGTAAACTAAAAAGAAATTGCATCTTAATAACACACCCGGAATAAAACTTACGATTATGAGAAAGTTACTATTACCAGCTGTTGTATTAATTACTCTTAATGCATCATCACAAAGCAATACGGCATCAAACATTATTGAAGGGGGTAAGGCACTTGCTGAACTGGTAAAGGTTTTTAAAACGCCTAAAGATGGATTAATACAACAGAATCTTACTGAGAAGAAAGATAGCTGCTCAATAAAAAATATTACCAATTTCTGTGTTAAAAACTCAACCGGTAATCCCCTGACAATGAGTTTATATAAAAGGAATGGCAATGGCTATGATGCCGGGGCCTTGTCTATGAAAGTTTTGTCTAAAGACCAGGGGTACCTGTATGAATTAAAAGCGGGGGTTTATAAACTGAAACTGGAAACCGAAGAGGGAGGAGTAAAAAAAATATTTCAGGAAGGAGAAATAAAATTAAATGCCTGTCAAAATTTTTACAAAGAAATAAAAAACGAATAAGCCGAATATTAATTTTATGAGATCCTGTTTTATTATTGTTTTCCCATGTCTTCTTTGATCTTAATCAAGGTATCCATCGAAACATTCTTAATAACCTCTGATGTTCGTTTCGCATTCGGCCATTTGATCTCTATTTCTTCAATGCCTGTAGCATTACCAAGCCCTGCTTCAATTCTTAATGGCTTTGAGCCAAAACTTCCACCGGTACCTACGGTATGATAAAAATTCTGAAAACCACCATCAGCTAATTTTATTTTAATTCTCACCCTTGCTCCTACAGCTGCTCTATTGGAAGTAACACCTTCTAATTTTAATTTTACCCAACGATTACCGTTGACAGTACTATTTTCAAAAAGCACATTCCTGAAACGGTCTCCTTCTACAGCCCCACCCATCACTTCATAAATATCCTGGTCGCCGTCATTATCAATATCGGCAAATGCTACGCCATGTCCTTTTTGAATATGGCCCGTATTGGTAGCGTAAGTAATATCCTCAAATTTTTTGCCTGCTAAATTGCGGTATAGTTTATTGGGTACAATGCTGGTATATTCCGGCGCACCGGTGCCAAGGTAATAATCAGGCCAGCCATCATTATCAATATCTCCAAAATTGCAGCCCATGGCATAGTTCACATGATTGACGCCATACGCTTTACTAACATCTGTAAAAGTGTTATTGCCATTGTTGTGATATAATCTTGGTAGTTCTCCAAGTGCAGGCATACCCAGCATATCACGGGCAGCATCTCCACCTACCTGCGAAAAACGTTTAGTATCATATCCCGAAACAAAAAGATCAAGCCAGCCGTCATTATCAAAATCAAAGAACCATGTTGGGAAACTATAGATGGGTTCTTCAACACCTGCATATTTACTAATGTCTTCAAATACCCTCTCGCCCGGGGTTGATCCTGGTTTATTAAGCCATAATTTATTTGGTGCACCCAAAGCAGAAAGATAAAGATCGGGGAAGCCATCGTTGTTGATATCGCCCCATACACAGCCTTTTGCAAACGTGGTAATATTCAATCCATATTTAGCTGCTTCATCTTTAAACTTTCCTTTGTGGTTGATGAATAACTGGCAGGGGTAATTCTCATGTGCTACAAAAAGGTCTATCCATCCATCATTGTTAAAATCGCCCCAGCTGGCAGTTTGTGTTGGATAAGGAGAATAAAGGCCTGATTCAATGGTAACATCTTCAAAAGTATTGTTGCCATTGTTTTTTATCAGTGATAAAGGGAATTTTGCATTCTTTCCCCACCAGCCACCTCTTAATATTACAAAATCGGCAAAGCCATCATTATTATAATCTGCATGAACAAGATTTAATCCCCCTGTTATGCCCACCAATCCTGATGATGTTGTTTCTGTTTTAAAAGTTCCGTCTTTTTGCTGGTGCATATATCTTATCTGGTCACTAAGGCCATAAGATGATGCCATGATGTCGAGTAAACCATCATTATCCAGGTCTTCCACAACACAGCCGCCTGATATACCATTCATATCAACTCCTTTTTTACCACCAACATCTTTTAGTACGATACTGCCTGCATTGTTTTGTGTAAACACGCCCGATTCAATTAGCCATTGTTTGGGTACTTCTGCCGGGTATTTACCAAGTGTCATATAAGCAATGTTCAGTAAATATCTCGATTGCAGGTCATCCGGAAATTTATTAAGTATCATCTTATATATTTCTATGGCTGAATCTGAACCCGAAGTTAATTTATGGATGCCGCCGCCCTGTATGGGTATGATGCAACTTTGTGCATTATGATTGGCTGCACAGTTTTCCAATTCACCTTTTCTCATATAAGCAATGGCTAACTGGTCAAACAGTAATTTAAATTCGGCAGGCATATTCTGACCAGAGAGGCCCATTACTGTTACTACCTGTTTCAATACACTGATAGCTTCGTCGGTATTGCCTGCATTTAATGATTCAACTGCATATTGAAAAAATAAGTTCACCCGCAGATTCGGATTTTTCTCAATAGCTATTTTCTTTTTAAATAATTCAGCACGTGCTGCATTCATCACATAAAAATCCTCAGGATTGGCATGCTTGTTGATGCTGTCAAGTATCTTCACCATCTTTAAAGTTCCGGGTGTTTGTTTAACAGTGGAAACAAGCACTACACCATCTGGCTCACAGCAACTTTTCATTTGAGCATTCGTATGCCCGGTAGTTAATATGAAAAGTAAAGGGGTAAATAAAATATGCCTGTAATTTTTTTTCATTATAATTTTCCTTGTTTAATTTCTTCTACCACCCCCGGGTCAAGCAGGGTTGAGGTATCCCCTAAATTCTGCATTTCACCTTCGGCGATCTTTCTTAAAATACGACGCATAATTTTTCCGCTACGGGTTTTTGGCAGACCGGTTACAAATTGTATTTTATCAGGTTTGGCAATGGCTCCAATCACTCTGGTAACGGTTTGTAAAATATCCTGCTTTCTTGAATCCTCATCGCCATGATGGCCATTAAAAATAACATAAGCATAAATGCCCTGTCCTTTTATATCATGCGGATAACCAACTACTGCGCTTTCCACTACACCGGCGTGCATGTTAATGGCATTCTCCACTTCGGCTGTGCCAATGCGGTGGCCGCTTACATTCAATACATCATCCACACGGCCGGTAATTCTGTAATTACCCTGCTCATCTTTTAATGCACCATCGCCTGTAAAATATAAATTAGGATAGGTAGCAAAATAATTGGTGCGGCAACGTTCATGATCACCCCATGTTGTTCTTAATATGCCCGGCCATGGCGCTTTAATGCACAAGTTCCCTTTCAACATTCCATGTTCGTCCTTTTCAGTTATCTCTGCTCCTCTCTCATCAACCAAAACCGGTTGTATACCCGGCATAGGCAATGTGGCCCACGACGGTTTAGCAGGTGTAACGCCTGCAAAATTTGAAATCAAACAACCACCGGTTTCTGTTTGCCACCAGGTATCAACAATGGGGCATTTTTTCTTTCCGATATTTTCATCGTACCAATGCCATGCCTCTTCATTGATGGGCTCACCAACAGTACCGAGTACTTTTAAAGAAGAAAGGTCTTTTCCTTTCAATGGATCCAACCCGTAACTCATTAAACTTCTTATAGCTGTTGGGGCCGTGTATAAAATACTCACTTTGTGTTTGTCAACAATATCCCAAAACCTGCCTGCAGTTGGCCAGGTGGGTATGCCTTCAAACATTAATGAAGTAGCGCCTGCAGATAAAGGGCCATAAACAATATAACTATGTCCCGTTATCCAGCCGATATCTGCAGTGCAAAAATGTATATCGCCGGGTTGGTATTGAAATACATTTACAAAAGTATAAGTTGTCCAAACCATATAACCGGCACAACTATGTACAACGCCTTTTGGTTTACCGGTACTACCGGATGTATATAATATGAACAAAGGATCTTCTGCATCCATTTCTTCTGCTGGAAAAGAAACAACTCCATCTTTTTCAATTTGTGATTCAGCAAATTCCATTTCATCTTCCCACCAAACATCTCTCCCTTTTATCATTGAAACAGGTGTCCTGGTTCTTGTATAAACAATTACTCTCTTTACTGTTTTATTCCCGATCAGCGCATCATCAATCACGGCTTTTAAAGGAATGTCTTTTCCGCCCCGGTAAGCACCATCGCAGGTAACAATAAATTCAGCCTTTGCATCTTCAAGCCTGTCGGCAATACTTTGTGCACTGAAGCCGCCGAAGATCACAGAATGAATGGCACCGATTCTTGCACAACCCAATACTGCATAAGCCAACTCGGGTACCATGCCCATATATATACAAACACGGTCCCCTTTTTTTACGCCATTGTTTTTTAATACCTGTGCAAACTGGCAAACCCTTTTATGTAAGCGGTTATAAGTAACTATTCTTGTTCTTTCATCGGGGTTATTTGGTTCCCATATGATGGCGGGTTTATCTCCCATTGTTGCCAAATGCCGGTCAATGCAGTTTTCGGTGATGTTGAGTTTGGCATTTTTAAACCATTCTACTTTAGGTTCGGTAAAATTCCAGTCAAGTACTTTATTCCACTTTTTTCTCCATTGAAAATTTTCAGCAATGCTGCTCCAGAATCCTTCCGGATCATCTATACTATTTTTATAGTGTTCATGATATTGCTCCAGCGACTTTATCTGATAAGGATATGACATATCAACCTCTTGTTTTACTTTGATGCCAATTTAATATATTTATGTTTAGTACCTGTCAAATTTCTGGTTTTGTCATGCTAAGGAACTAAGCAACTCAAATTTTACATTTAGATTCTTCTCCGCCAACTTGCGGATCAGAATGACAATCCGGAAGGGTTCTCAAATTTCGTACAAAAGATACATATGGCAACAGCACCGGTAAAAGGAATTGGTAAAATAATTTTTTCATCTTCCCTGGGCACTTTAATAGAGTGGTACGATTTTTACATTTTTGGTATGCTGGCCAAGACCATCTCGGTACAATTTTTTCCGGAAGGAAATGATACAGCAGCCCTGTTAAGCACCCTGGCTATTTTTGCTGCCGGATTTTTGGTTCGTCCCTTTGGTGCATTGGTCTTTGGGCGGCTTGGAGACCTGATCGGAAGAAAATACACTTTCTTACTCACGCTGGTTTTAATGGGCGGCTCCACATTTTTGATCGGGCTTGTACCTTCTTATAAAGCCATCGGTATTTCAGCACCATTGTTGGTTTTAGTATTACGGTTAATTCAGGGACTTGCCCTAGGTGGGGAATATGGTGGGGCTGCAACTTATGTAGCGGAACATGCACCTGCAAATCGACGTGGTTATTTTACCGCCTGGATACAAACCACAGCCACACTGGGTTTGTTTGTGGCGTTGGGTATCATTATGTTGGTAAAATCAAATATGAGCGATGCAGCATTTACAGCGGAGTGGGGTGGCTGGCGTTACCCTTTCTGGATTTCTATTTTACTGGTGGGTGTTTCTATTTACATCCGGTTAAGGATGAGTGAATCTCCCATGTATGCCAAGCTGAAGAAAGAAGGGAAGACTTCTATAAATCCTATAAAAGAAAGCTTTGGGCATAGAGCCAATTTTAAAATGGTATTGCTGGCATTGTTTGGCGCAGTGATGGGACAAGGCGTTATCTGGTACACCGGGCAATTCTATGCACAAAGTTTTTTAGAGAATACGGTGAAGATCGAATTCATGCAAAACCGGGAAATATTATTGTGGGCCATTGGTTTGGCTACACCCTTCTTTTTATTCTTTGGCTGGCTGAGTGATAAGGTTGGAAGAAAATGGATAATGCTTACGGGGATGTTGCTGGGGGTTGTTTTGTATAGGCCGATATTCAGAGAAATGATAAAGAGTGCGGATGTAACAAAGTGGATAAAAAATAATAAACAAGCATTGGAATATGAAATAAAAACGGACACTACCAAAAGAGATACGATCAGGAGTCCTAATGTTTTTGAAAATCTGATCGTTGAACATGTTAAAGCATCATTTATTCATAAAGATGGCAGAAAATTTTCAATCACTAGCGCAGATACAGTCCCTCAATTTCAGTATAAATATGTACGTAAAGCGGATGCTAAGCCGGTTGCTTTGGATAAAATACTTTCTGCCTCACTCAAATGGAAATTCATCTTCCTCGTATGGCTAATGATCATCTTTGTAACCATGGCCTATGGCCCTATTGCGGCATTTTTGGTGGAGTTGTTTCCAACTAAAATAAGATACACATCAATGAGCCTGCCTTACCATATTGGCAATGGTGTGTTTGGCGGACTGGTACCGTTTATTGCAACTTTGCTTTCTACTACATTTACCAGCGATCCGCTGGTAGGTTTATGGTACCCGATAGGAGTGGCATCACTATGTTTTATAATTGGTGCCTTGTACTTAAGTAATAAAATTGATAAAGATGTTAACGATTAACTTTTACAACAAAAACACACAAAGAAAAACCACGAAGATTCACAGAGCTGTCTTTGTGTAATTCTGTGCATCCTTTGTGCTTCTTTGAGGTAAAAAAATAAAATAGTATGAATGCAGTTAAAAAAATAATGGGAATTGTATGGATGCTCATCGCCCCGGTCATTATTTACTTTTTAATAATGGGCGCTGTGCATAATATTGGCGAAGGAACAAAGGATATCAATAAACCTATCCCCTGGATAATCATCATTACTATTTTTACACCCATTGCCATTGGCCTGATGATATTTGGTTATTATGCGTTGAAGGGAGAGTATGATCATTTGCCGGAGAGTTCAGAGGAGCTTTAACTGCCTGAACCCCAAAAGTTTACAATTTTCAAACAAATGGGGCCTGTTTATGTTATACAGGGTAATTAGTTTTGTGCTTCAATGAAAAAAACCGCTTTTTTTATTTTAATACTTTTTACGGTAGTACAAACATTACCTACCATGCAAACCTTATGGGGTAATAATCCGGCTATTGCTCTGGATATCAGCGAAGAAAAGAAAACAGATAAAGACGAATCAAAATCAATTAAAGAGTTCATGTCTTTTTACAATATTAACCAGGATCTGTCTTTAAAATTGCTTACTCAAATTCACCTGGCTGAAAGCATTATACCTCCACCCTGTTTCGAAAAACTTACGCCTCCCCCCGATTTATGTTAATCAATATTTTTAAATTAGCTTACAGACTTTTAGTTGCTGGGCTGTAGTTTTAATAACTGATTAACAAATTTTATTTAATGCCGACTAAGTTAAGTCCGGTTGCCAGGATATTGAACCTGGTAAAACTGGAACGTAAAGAAATTACTGCTGTTTACTTTTATGCCATATTAAATGGATTGATACAACTTTCACTGCCGCTCGGTATACAGGCCATTATTGGTTTTGTTTTGGGAGCATCTATGAGAGCATCATTGATCGTGCTGATCGTATTGGTAGTTGCCGGTGTGCTGGCAGCAGGGATCATGCAGGTAAACCAGATGAAGATAATAGAAAAGATCCAGCAAAAAATATTTGTACGCTATGCTTTTGCGTTTGCTGAACATATTCCAAAACTCGATCTTAAAAAAGTAGATCACGTATATCTACCTGAACTAATCAATCGTTTTTTTGATGTTCCGGTTTTACAAAAAAGTTTATCAAAAATATTACTGGACATACCAACAGCCAGTATACAGATCATATTCGGGCTGATATTGTTATCATTTTATCATCCGGCATTCATTCTTTTCAGTTTTGTGCTCATTATTTTGTTGTGGCTGATACTGCGATTTACCGGAAACAAAGCCCTTGAAACCAGTATAGAGGAAAGTAATTTTAAATACAGGGTTGCCGGCTGGCTGGAAGAAACTGCCCGGGTTATAAAATCAATTAAGCCGGCTAAAAGCAATGACTTCCATCTTCAAAAAACCGACGATGAAGTAACTCAATACCTGGATGCCCGTAACAGGCATTTCAAAATATTGAAATTACAGTACCATGTACTGGTAATTTTTAAAACAGTCATAACTGCTGCTATGCTAATTGTAGGCACGTTGCTGCTGGTTAACCAGCAATTAAACATCGGGCAGTTTATTGCAGCGGAAATTATCATTTTACTTGTATTGAATTCAGTAGAAAAACTAATCATGAACATGGGTAGTGTATATGATACGCTCACATCTGTTGAAAAAATAAGTAATCTAACCGATAAGCCAAAGGAAAAAAACGGTTCTGTTAAGGTAGCTGACACCGGTAAAGGGTTACAGGTTGAGATGAAGGACCTGAGCTTCAGTTATAATGATGAAAACGATGTTTTGTCGAATATTAATTTGCAGATACATGCTAATGAAAAAATTTGCGTACGTGGAAATGACAGCTCCGGAAAGTCAACACTGTTGAAGGTATTGGCAGGCGCATATACCGATTTTAATGGTTCGATGTTGCTGAATGATGTACCTCTGGGAAACTATGATTTAGATTCGGTTCGATCGCAAATAGGTGTACTGATCAACCGGCAGGATATTTTTAATGGAACCGTATGGGAAAATATTTCTTTGGGCAATGAAAGTATTTCCATGCAAACAGTAATTGATCTGGCAGCTAAAACCGGATTAAATGATTTTATTGCAACATTAAAGAACGGATTTGATACCATGTTGGATCCTACAGGTAAAAGATTGCCCCGGAATGTGGTGCAAAAAATTCTATTGGTAAGAGCACTGGCTGGCAAACCCCGCCTGTTACTTCTGGAAGAACCCTGGCAACAATCGGAAAATATTTACCGGAAAGAGATCATTCAATTACTCACTCAAATTGAAAATATAACATTGGTGGTAGTGAGTAATGATGAAGAGTTTGCAGTGCTTTGTGATAGAGTTATAATTATTGAAGATGGTAAAATTGAAACCCAATCATCAATCAGTAAAAAAAGAAATTGAAAATGGACAGTACTAAAATAAAATCATACACACATATTTATCAGTACAATAAAGACAGTAAGGTAAAAGTGTGGTTCTTAATCTGCATACTGGTTTTCATAATTTTTCTATTTCTGCCCTGGACACAGAACATCCGTGCTAAAGGCACTGTAACCACTTTGTACCAGGATCAACGGCCACAACAGGTGAACACTATTATCGGCGGCAGGGTAATGAAATGGCATGTTAAGGAAGGAGACTACGTAATGGCGGGTGATACTTTGGTTCAGCTGACAGAAGTAAAAACAGATTACCTGGATCCGAACCTGTTGCAACGAACCAAAGAACAATTAGCAGGTAAAGAATTATCTGTTGAATATTATAAAAGCAAAGTGGGCGCTGCAGATCTGCAGATAGGTGCCATTAATTCGGGCCTTCAGTTAAAACTAAACCAGTTGTTGAATAAACTGAACCAGTTGCAATTGAAAGTACAGGCAGACAGTGCTGAAAATGTTGCTGCAATCAATGATTTCAACATCGGTAGCAAACAATACCTGCGCCAGAAAGCTATGTACGACAGCGGGTTGGTTTCCTTAACACAGCTGGAGATCCGCAATCAGCAATTTCAAAATGCACAGGCAAAGAAAATTATGGCCGAGAATAAACTGGCAAACAGTAAACAGGACCTTACTATAACAAGAATTGAGATGAGCGCTTTACAACAGGAGAATGTTGAAAAAGTGAGCAAGGCACAGGGCGATAAGTTTCAGTCCCTCACTCAAATTGCCAGTGGACAGTCTGATATTGCAAAACTCCAAAATCAATATGCCAGCTATAATATCCGTAATGGCATGTATTCAATCCTTGCATCGCAAAGCGGGCAAATTGTAAAGGCACAAAAAGCAGGTATTGGCGAATTTGTAAAAGAAGGCGAGATGATCGCAGAGATTGTACCTGATAAAATTCAATATGCTGTGGAAATGTATGTGCAGCCGCTTGACCTGCCCCTGATTGCACCAGGTCAGAAAGTGCGATTCCTTTTTGATGGCTTTCCGGCTATCGTTTTTAGTGGCTGGCCAAAAGCATCATCAGGTACATTTGGTGGCGAGATTGTGGCAGTGGAAAGCAATGTAAGTACCAATGGTAAATTCAGGGTAATTGTACAGGAAGATGCAAAAGATAAACCCTGGCCAAAAGAATTAAAGATTGGTGCAGGTGCTCAGGGAATCACTTTATTAAACAATGTGCCGGTATGGTTTGAACTTTGGCGCAATATCAATGGTTTTCCTCCGGATTATTATAAAAAGGAAGAGTTGAAAACAAAAGAAAAAAAATGAAACTTTTAAATACTGTCATATCTATTGTTGCACTTATTGCCTGTGTGCCGTCAATTGCGCAGGTAAAAACTCTGCAAGTAGATTCTTTACAGACTTTGTCGGCTAAACAGTTGATGGAAATTGTAAAGCAATTTCATCCCATTGCAAAGCAGGCCGATATTTTTATTGAAAAGGCCAAAGCAGATGTAACCATTGCCAGGGGTATGTTTGACCCTGTTTTAGCAAATGAAACAGCAGAGAAAACCTTTGATGGAACAAACTACTATTATTATAACCGCCCCGAACTTTCGATACCTACCTGGTTTGGTGTAGAAGTAACAGCCGGATTGGAATACCTGTCGGGCAACCGCACAGATCCCGAAGAAACAAAAGGCAAAACAAGTTATGTAGGCATTAGTGTACCATTGGCTAAAAACCTGTTAATGGATAAAAGAAGGGCAGCATTGCAAACAGCAAAAATATTCCGGGAAGCTTCTGCCATTGAAAAAAGAAATATACTCAACAACCTGTTGTTGGATGCTGTGAAAACTTACTGGACATGGGTACAGCAATACCAGGTTTATAAAACTATAAGTGATGCTGTTGTTGTTAATGAAAAACGGGTGCAACTGGTTAAAACAGCTTACCGCCTTGGCGACAGGCCCGCAATTGACACGGCTGAGGCCCTTGTACAATTACAAAATTTTGAATTACAAAAAAACCAGGCCTGGCTTGAATTTCAAAATACAACGCTTGATCTTTCGGTATTTCTCTGGACAGCAGGTTCTCAACCGTATAATCTGTCAACAAATATTATTCCGGAGGAAGACCTGCAAACATTAAACATTGAAACAGTTCCTTTGCCTGAGTTGAATAATTTGTTGACCTCAGCAATAAAAAATCATCCGGAGCTGATGATCTATAATTATAAACTCAGTGCTTTAGGGGTAGATAAGAAATTGAAATTTCAGGAACTGTTACCCACGGTAAATTTTCGGTATAACCAATTGGGTAAGGGGTATGAGATTTTAAAGACAGCGACTACCGGTCCTTTGTTTGAAAATAATTTTCAGTATGGATTGTCATTGGGAATTCCGCTTCGTTTATCGGAAGGCAGAGGTGAGTACCGGAAAGCAAAATTAAAAATAACAGAAACACAATTGCAACAGGGGCAAAAGATGCAGTTGGTTGAAAATAAGGTGAGAATTTATTTTAATGAACTGCTTGCGTTAAAAAGCCAGGTGGCTTTGCAGGAAAAAGCTTATAAAAACTACCAGATTTTACAACGGGGTGAAGACATCCGTTTCCAGGCCGGTGAAAGTTCTTTGTTTTTAATAAATGCAAGAGAAAATAAAGCGCTGGAGGCTTTGCAAAAATTGCAGGAACTAAAGGCCAAATATTTTAGAACTGAAAATTCACTGCTGTGGGCAGCGGGGTTATTGATCCAATAAAAACTAAAAAATCATGAATGGTATACTCCCCTGGATATTATTTAATGCATTTGTATTGTTATTGCTGGCCATTGACCTGGGCATTTTTCACCGCCAGTCGAAAAAGGTAACATTCAAAGAAGCGGTTACCTGGTCGGTAATATGGATTAGCCTGGCCCTGCTTTTTAATGGTTGGGTCTATTACAGCATGGGCGAAAAGCCGGCGCTGGAATTTCTTGCCGGTTACCTGGTAGAGAAATCGCTAAGCGTGGATAATATTTTTGTATTTGTGCTGCTCTTTAGTTTTTTTAAAGTGCCGGAAGAATACCGCCACCGGGTTTTGTTTTGGGGCGTAATTGGCGCATTGTTTATGCGGGCCATTTTCATTGCAGTAGGCGCTGTACTGATTGCTAAATTTCACTGGATCATTTATATATTCGGCATTTTCCTGGTTTACACAGGGTATATGATGTTTAAAAAATCGGCCGCCGATATGCATCCCGAAGACAACCCGCTGGTACGCTGGTTTATTAAAAGAGGTAAGGTTACAAATGAATACCACGGTAAAAAATTCTTTGTTAACCTGGATGGCAAACAACTGGCTACACCTTTATTCCTTTGTTTATTATCTATTGAATTTACCGACCTGATATTTGCGGTTGATTCCATACCTGCAATCTTTGCCATCACAAGCGATCCATTCATAGTATATACTTCCAACGTATTTGCTATTCTAGGGCTACGGTCGTTGTACTTTGCCCTGGAAGGAATCATCAGCCGGTTTCCCAACCTCCGTTACGGGCTGGCAATCATCTTAATTTTCATAGGGTGTAAAATGCTGCTGGTGGATGTTTATAAGATACCGGTTACCGCATCGCTTGGATTTATTGCAGTTGTTCTCATTGCTTCGGTGCTTTGGAAAAAATCAACCTCGATGACAGGATAAGATCCGGAAAATGTAGTAAACAGGCAGTAAGTGTTATCAAACTTTAATCACAATCCCATCGCCTTGTAAATTGCTTCCTGGATATTAGTTCGCACATTCATCCTGAGCAGCTTTGTGTTTTCACCTCCATCGGGGTTTACACGATTGCTTAAAAAAACAAAAACAAGATTATACATTGGGTCGGCCCACACACAGGTACCTGTATACCCGGTGTGGCCAAAAGTAAGTGGCGATGCAGTGTAACAGGGATAAGGATCAGGACGGATATGATTATCTTTTTCAGGCTTATCAAAACCATAACCACGCCTGCTAATGCTGCTGTGGTAAGCCGTGAACAGATCAACCGTTTCTTTTTGCAAATATCTTTTTCCATTCATGGTTCCACCGTTTAAAAGCATTTGCATTATAATGGCCAGATCGTATGCATTGCTGAAAAGCCCGGCATGGCCGGCAACGCCTCCAAACATGGCAGCGCCAGGGTCATGTACGGTGCCACGCAATAACTGCAGGCGAAAATATTTTTCCTGTTCTGTAGGTGCGATCCTTTTTAAATTGAATTGTTCTCCTGCTTTGAAGCCTGATGTTGTTAACCCCATCGGTTTATAAAATGTTTTTTTTACATACTCATCCAGTGGTAAACCACTTATTGCTTCCACCACTTTTCCTAAAAAAATAAAATCATTATCGCTGTATATATATTTATTTGTTTTGCCAAGCGGACTTTGTAATATCCGTTTGTAAATAGTATCCCGCCAGTCGGTACGCATGAAAAGATCCTTTGCAACAGGTAAACTGAAGGAATCGTTCTTTACAGCAGCATAAAAACCCGGCAGCGGAACCCCGTTTACATCAATGGTTTCTTTGTAAAATGGAATGTAAGCCACCAAACCCGCCTGGTGAAGTAAAATATTTTCCAGGGCTAAATTTTCTTTATTGCTTCCCTTAACCCAGGGCAGGTAATCACCAAGTTTTTTTTTAAAGTCAAGTTTTCCTTCGTCATACAGTTTCATCACTGAAATAGTAGTGGCGCAGATCTTTGTAACAGAAGCCATGTCGTAAATAGATTCAGTGGTTACCGGTTCGGCTTTATCATAAGAGAAGCTGCCGTAAGTTTTGTAATAAGCGATCTTACCGTCTTTTGCTACCAGTACCACAGCTCCGGGTGCTGCACCTTTTGCAATGGCGTCTTCGGCAATGGCATCAATGAAGGTCAGCTTATTTGCATCGAGGTTTAGTTTAGAACGATCTATTGGAGATAATACAGCATAATTAATACCCGTACCAAATTTAAATTTTTCACAAACCGTAACGGGCAGTTTTCCTTTGGCAGCGATCTTTCCCTGCAGCAGATCGATGGCCACATTGTGAATGATGCTGTCATCTTCATAACAGGCCACCAGGTTTTTTGCATTGCACCAGTTCTTAATGGCATAAGGGTTTCCAAATACAAAAGTGATGGACTTTGTTTTTTGCTGTAATTGCGTAACCAGGTCAACAGCATTTTTGCTGATGCCGAAATTATTGGCGGGCGTACGGCTGTATGCATGAATGCCGATGATGACCTTTTTGTATTGTTTCTTTATGGAAGCAACGGTACCGGAAATTCCGGAAGCATCCTGCTTATAATCGAAATAAATAACGTCGGCGTTATAATCGCTACGCATACGGGAAGCAAATGCATTGTCGCTGTTCATGCCTACACTTACATAAACCACATCTTTTTCTTTTTCCTTCATTGGAAAAAACCGGGAATCCGTTTTTTTCAAAACCGTCAGCGCTTCTTCAGCGATCAGCTTGCGCATGAAAGGAACTTTACTGTTCAGGTCATTGGTGAGGTTATCGGTATCAATGGGTTTCAACTTTGAAAGACCGTATTGATATTTTGCCAGCAATACTTTTTTACAATGCCTTTCAATATCGGCCCAGCTGAGTTTTCCGCTATCTATAGCCAGTTTGATCTTTGCAATGGCCATTGGCACATCGCCGGGTAAACAAAGCATATCATTTCCGGCGATCAATGACTCCACAGAAGCAGCCTGGTCCGGAAAGAACTTATTTACACCCTGCATTCCGAGGGCATCGGTAAAAGTTAATCCCTGGTATCCGATCTCATTTCTTAATAAATTGGTTACATTGTTTTTTGAAAGTGATGTAGCCCTGTTGGCACTGTTGTCAATTGCGGGAATATATAAATGAGCGATCATTACACTGCCAACACCGGCTTTAAAAATTTCTCTGAATGGGTAAAGCTCCAGCGATTCTAACTGTGCCATTGATTTGTTGATCACGGGTAAATCTAAATGAGAGTCCACCGCCACATCACCATGCCCGGGAAAATGTTTGGCGCAGGCCATCACACCATTGTCCTGCATGCCCTTCATATATTGAATAGCATAGGATGCTACTTTGTATTTGTCTTCTCCAAAACTGCGGTCGTTGATGACCGGGTTATCGGGGTTATTATTTATATCAACAACGGGAGCATAGTTTACCTGTATGCCAACTCTTTTACATTGTTCAGCCACAACCCGTCCATATTGATAAGCAATATTGGAATCCTGTACAGCGCCCAGCATCATTTGCCTGGGCAGGGGAAGCACACTGTCAATCATGCGCATACCAATACCCCACTCGGCATCAATACACATTAGTATGGGTGTCTTTGCCATTGCCTGTAAGCCATTGATGATTTTTGCCTGTTTTACCGGGCTGCCCTGGAAAACACAAATGCCGCCGATATTATATTGTTTTACCTGCTCAGCTACCAAACTGTCATAAAAAGTGACCGTCTTTGTCCGCATGTCGATGGTAGATAAACGAACTACCATCAGTTGAGCAATCTGCTCATCGGGGCTAAGGTTTTTAAAAACACTGTCGGCCCAACGGGAGGCAGCCGTTTCCTGTGCAAAACCATTGATGGTTATAAAAAGAAGTAATACCAGTTGAATTTTCCGCATATAGTACAAAAAATTTATAGTGGGAAGGATGTGTTATTTTTACCGTTCTAAATTACAGGATTTTGCCCGATATCATTCAATTATTGCCAGATAACATTGCCAACCAGATAGCTGCCGGTGAAGTAATTCAGCGGCCGGCCAGTGCTGTTAAGGAGTTGTTGGAAAATGCGGTGGACGCCGCGGCAGATGAGATCAGGCTCATCGTTAATGATGCCGGCAAGGCATTGATACAGGTGATTGATAATGGCCGGGGAATGAGTGAAACCGATGCAAGGATGTCTTTTGAACGGCATGCTACTTCTAAAATAAAAAATATTGAAGACCTCTTCCGCATAAAGACCATGGGTTTCAGGGGAGAGGCTTTGGCAAGTATTGCAGCAGTAGGTCAGGTTGAATTAAAAACAAAAAGAGTGGAGGATGAAACAGGGGTATATATTGAGATCGAGAACAGCCTGGTAATTAAACAGGAGCCTGTTGCTGCAACAACCGGAACCAGTATTGCCATGAAAAATCTTTTTTTCAATGTGCCTGCAAGGAGGAATTTTTTAAAAAGCAATGCAGCTGAGCTAAGGCATATTGTAGATGAGTTTATAAGAGTTGCGATGTCATTCCCCGGAATATTCTTTTCTTTCACCAGTAATGGACAGGAAGTTTTTCATTTGGAAAAGGGAACAATGAAGCAGCGCATTGTGCAGATACTGGGGAATAATTATGCGGCCAAATTAGTGCCCGTGCAGGAACAAACGGATTACATGAATATTTATGGTTTTGTAGGGAAGCCTGAAACTGCAAAGAAGACAAGAGGAGATCAATACTTTTTTGTGAACAACCGGTTTATCAAAAGTGCCTATCTCAACCATGCGGTTATGAATGCTTTCAATGAAATGATCGCAAAGGATAGCTTCCCGATGTACACTTTGTTCATAGACCTGGATCCATCACAGGTTGATATTAATGTACATCCTACCAAACAGGAAATAAAATTTGAAGATGAAAAGATAGTATATGCTTTTGTGCAAAGCGCTATTAAACATGCGTTGGCACAGTTCAGTGTTACACCCACGCTGGATTTTGAACTGGACGCTTCCATTCAAAGCCTTGATGCGGTTACCAAACCATTCACCGAAGAAAAAAAATCATCAGCATCAGCATCTTCATTGTATAAAACCTTTACTCAAAAAAACCAGTCGCATTTTATTGAAAGCAAAAGTGAACTGAAACACTGGAAAGATTTTTATGAGAAGAAAGAGCCACAAGGGGATGGCTACAGGGAGCAGAGAGAAGGCCCTGCATTTCTGACACAAAACACAAAACCAGAAACACAAAACCTGTTTCAGCTTCATAACAGTTTCATCGTATTACAAACCAACAAAGGATATTATTTAGTGCATCAGCAAAATGCACATGAACGTATTTTGTATGAACGTTTTAGTATTGCTGTGGGTGGAAAACCTATTGCCACACAACAAAGCCTGTTTCCGGCAACCATAGAATTAGCCGCAGCTGATGTAGTATTGTTAAAAGAGTTATTGCCAGACATGAATCATTTGGGATATTTACTGGAACCCTTTGGCAATAATACTTTTGTGATACAGGGCACTCCTGCAGATGTTGACCAGGGTAACGAAAAAACGGCTATTGAAAAAATGCTGGAACAGTACAAGCATTTCAGCAGCGACCTTAAATTCAGCAAAAGAGAAAAACTGCTGCGTTCGATGGCACTGCAGCAATCTGTTAAGCCTGGTACAACGCTAACAGAAAAAGAAACGAAGGCATTGATAGAAGACCTGTTTAATTGCAGCGTGCCCAACATAACAGCAAACGGTAAACCTACTTACCTCGAATTTAAAAAAGACGAACTGGATAAAATGTTTGGAAGGTGATGGAATAATTTACCGGAAGGATGACTCAGATTGATCGGTATCCAAAGGGAAGAGATTGGCCGTAGATATTTTTTCTTCGTCAAGGAAAGACAATAATTTCTTCAGCATTTCCCTGTACTGTGCAGTTTTGCCATGCTGCGTTTCAATATTGATATAACGCCTGTTTTTTTCACCGTAATAAACACTTAACGACCCGTCTTTATTAACGTTGAGGTTATCCTGCAAAATACTGTTGTAACCAAATGCGGCCATTTTATCATAGATCAACTGGTCGGTGGTAAGCGCTATATCATCTATATCCTGCCATTCATCGGCATATACCTGTTTGGCATCTGTTTGCCGCTTGCCGCCAGGGAGATAAGTTCTTACAGAAAAGTCGCCATCTGTATTGTTGTGAAGGGCGATAAGGCAGGAAATACTGTCGGGAATAAGCTGCAGCAATTTTGCAGCAAATTTTTCAACTTCAACAATTGCCAGCGGATGTATTTTCCCATTCGCTTTAAGGCTGTTCTGTATCCCCGTCCTGGAAAATATACGGTTGGGGTCAAATATATACTTAACCCCTTTGAATGTGAAGCTGATATTTCGTTTGGCATTGTTCTCAATCTTTATGAGTACACCACCTTGTCTTTCAAGAACAGACCTTGCCGCTTCCACTGCCGTTGCTTCATCATCGTGTACATTGATGCAGCAGGTATGCAAAGACTCGCCGTACTTCGTTATTTTGATCGACATATTTCTATCGCCCAGGCGATGAAAAACCACTTTTTCGGAAGGAGAAAAAGTAGCCGGGCCCGGACCAGCATAGTTTTTCTCCGGACTTTTTATTCCGAATGCTGCTACCGCCAAAGAAATAAATAAATTGAAACCGTACATCGGGTATTCATTTGCAACAAAAATATATTAATCTTTTTTAAGGTTTCAATGATACCAACATGTGTTGATAAAATACTTGCCCGCAATAATAGCCTGAATTTACCACTTTAATGCCTGTTTACCATCCGGGTTTAACAAAAAAGCCTGCAGCATTTCTGCTACAGGCCTTCGCTTTAAATAACCCTATCGTTACAGTTTTTGAAATAGTGCATAGCAAACATGATTTTGGTAGATCAGTTTGATCCTGTATAAACCTGCAGGCAGGTCGTTAATATTCAGGCTAACCACATTATTACCGGCAACACCCAACTGGTGTTTTTCCTTTACCAGTACATTCAGGCTGTTATAAACATAAGCATCAATCATTCCCGGCTGGGTTAATGTTACATTCACATTAACCACATTGGTGGCAGGGTTTGGATAGGCCTGCAGGAGGCAAGCGTTTGATACTTGTGTAATATGGATGATCTTACAGACCTCTTTTATACATCCGCCCAAAGTAACTGCCCTTAAGCAAACCCTGTAATAACCGGTATCATGGAACAGGTAGGTGGGGTTGTTTTGATGCAGGGTTACTGTAGATCCCGGAGAGCTGACAGGTAACCTGGTAATTGTCCATACCTGGTCAAGGATAGGAACATTTGAATTGGCATAGAAATGTATCTTATTTGGCACCTGCGGATTGGGCTGATAAGAATAATTTACATGAACACTGTCGCAATTAATTTGCTGTGTTACCTGTACGGTTTTGCAGGTGGTGGAGGCACAATTAGGCCCACGCCATACAGTCAGACAGGCAGTATAAGTACCCGGCTGTGTGTAATGATGTGTTGCAATCATATCATGGCTGCCGGTTCCGTCTCCAAATGTCCAGGTATACTGAGCTGTACTATTCTGGAAGGCAGGAATGAAAGTAAAGGTCTGGCTATTGCCTGATGTACTCAAAACATTGAAGTTGCTTTGGTTAGTACATGGAGGCATCGGCGAAGGGATAAGAATGCTGTCACATTTATCCTTTATACAGTTTGGCCCAAGCTGTATTTTCAGGCAAACATAATACCTGCCAGGCTGTGCATATTCATGAACGGCGTTCCAGCTTGTAGCAGAAGTACCATCGCCAAAATACCAGGTGGCCACGGCTCCCGAAGTTGGTGCCACAGTCAGGTTGGTGAAATAAACCTTTCGAGGGTTAGTTTGATCAAGTTGCCAGCTCCAGTTCACCTGTATATTACAAGGTTGCTGAACATAAACTGTTTTGCAGATCTCTCCCACACATGGAGCAGGTGTTGTATTCACATTTTTCTTTACCCTCAGGCATACAGTATAATTACCTGCATTTGCATAGTTATGCGTTGGGTTTGCTACATTTGGGTCGCTTTGTAATCCACTTACAGAAGTACCGTCACCAAATGTCCAGCGAACGGAATCTGAAGGACTAACTGGTGTGCTTAAATTAGTGAACTTGATGCGTAAAGGATGTGTAGGATCAGGTTGTGAACTAAAGTTTACCTGTAAATTGCATGGCCCATGAACCACAATAGTTTTACAAATCTCCCTCACACATGGCGCAGAGCCGGTTGCAGGCAATTTCATGATCCTTAGGCAAACCGTATAAATGCCTGGTACATTATAAGTATGAACAGGATTAACATCAGAAGAAGAAGTACCATCACCAAATGTCCATTTGATAGAATCTGTATTGGATAACGGCACACTTAAATTATGGAACTCTATCTTTAACGGATTAGCTGCCGTTGCATTCCAGCTAAAGTCAACGACTAAATTACATGGCTGGTGTACAACAACTGTTTTACACTTCTCACTCACGCAAGGCGGTGTACCTGTGTTATTATTTTTCTTTACTCTGATACAAACGTTATAATTACCAGGATGTGTATAGATATGAACAGGATTGGCCACGTTGGGATCGCTTTGTAAGCCATTTATAGAAGTGCCATCACCAAATGTCCACTTCACTGAATCGCTTGGCGATGAAGGAATGCTTGAATTATGGAATTCAATTCTTAGCGGATTATTTTGTGTAACAGTCCAGCTAAAGTCGGCCACTAAATTACATGGCGCCTGAACAATAACTGTTTTGCAGATATATTTTATACAAGGCGAAGTATTAGGTCCCAGGTTTTTCTTAATGATCAAACATACATTATAAGATCCTGCATTAGCATATGTATGTATGGGATTAACATCGTGTGATGAAGTGTTGTCGCCAAACTGCCAGGTTATGGAATCATTTGCTGAGAGAGGTATACTTAAATTATGAAACTCAATTTTTAAAGGATTCGTCGCCGTGGCGTTCCAGCTAAAGTCGACCACGAGGTTACATGGCGCAGTTATGGTAACTGTCCTGGTAAATGACTGTGTACATACCGGAACACCATTGGGATTAAGTACAACAACGGTATGCACAACTGCATAAGTGCCCGGTAAGGCATAAGTATGTGTTGGCGATACGGTCTGATTAACCGGGCTTCCGTCACCAAAGCTCCAGTAATGAGTTACAGAAGGGGTACCAACTACTATTACGGGGTTGAATTTAACCGTGTTATTATTAATAAACTGAACTGCAAATTCAGCATTGCACACGGTGCCCTGTGCATTTGCGTTAAAAGTAAAAGCTGTAAGGGTAAGCCACAGCAGCGTAAAGATTCTTTTCATAAAACAAGTTTATTGGTTAAAGATCAATAGGGATTTTCTTGCTTAAGGTAGATACGCCGGTTTTTGGATATGTTGCCTGACTGGTAAAAATATTAATATTTTTCACGGATTGCAAGCAGGAATTGTTCTACTGCTTTACGTACAGGAGTTGCCCCGGTCTGGTAATTGTTGGCTAAAACAGAGAATACCAGGAACTTACCTTTTTTAGTGATGAGGTAACCACTTAAGGCACAATTATTACTGAGGGTGCCGGTCTTTGCATAAATAAAACCACTGTCTTTTTTGTAATATGAGGCCAGTGTGCCTGTGCCCCCCGTAGGTAAGATATTTTTTATACGTTGCCAGCCAAATTCGTTTTTCATTTTATTTAAAATGTACACAAAGGATTGGGGCGTAAATAAATTATACCGGCTGAGGCCGCTGCCATCAACCCATCTTGGTTTTTGAGGAACATCCTTTAAGTCTGATCTTAATAACGTATCAATAATTTTTTCATCACTCATATAACCCAGGTGTTCATTGCTTGCCATGAGTAATGTTTGTTCCGCAAAAAAATTATCACTGCGGTGCATCATTGGTTTGAAAAGAGAGTCGGAGGGCTGGGAGTGGATGACATATCTTAAACCCGGATGTTCCTTTACAATTGATTTTATAGTTTTTGGATCACCGATTCGCTGCAAGGGTGGTTTGACAAAAGTATCGGCAGGTCCTGGATTATAAGAAGTATAGAAAAATACATCTTCGCAGTTCAACGTATCTTTTAAAAGGTCACCTATGAATTCGGGAGCAGTTTTGAAAGGGATCGATGTCTTTCTGAAAGGCGACCTTGCTTTTTTAATGTAGAAGTCATTGCTTCCATAATTTCTTTCAATGATGAAATTATCAGAGGAGACTTTTTTTGTTTCAAGATCAAAACCTAAGCTTTCCCTGGTTGATATGTCAACTATTTTATTGACTCCTATGATTCCGTTTTTCAAAGAAAATTCAAGAAGATTTCCATAGATGGGCATGGAAGATCTTTCAGCCATGTATGATTCATTATAATCATTCCATGCCCAACCATTCCCTAATGCACCTGTCTTCCATGTATTATTGTTGACAAAAATAGTTTTAAAAGATCTCAGATGATTAAATAATGGCTGAAATCCAAACTCAGGGTTTAAGAAGCTTGGGTCTCCAGCGGGATAAATTGTAACACCCGGACTATTTGTTGTATTTACTGTTTCTAGACTTGCAGCCACCAAACTATCCCCTAAATATTTCATTCCTGCATACAACGTAAATAGTTTCGTGTTACTTGCCGGTATAAAATATTTTGTTGCATTATAGTTATACCAATATTTATCTGTTGCAGGCTCGTAAATGCTGATGCCGATATGGCCCTTACTTATGGCAGAGTCATTTAATAAAATGGTAGTTGCCTGTTTGGAAATTTGTTTGGATACGGAACAGGAGGCAAGTCCAATTAGGAATGAGGAATTAAGAATTAAAAATGCACTTGAAAAATAATGTTTCATAACTCCTAATTCGTAATTTATAATTCTTAATTCCTCTCCTGCTCCCTCAGCCATCTTTCAGGTATCTCATTCTGGCTGGCGTGTACATAATCATTATAGCTGCAGGCAATAAATTTTTTATCGGGTAACTGCATCCACCATCGGCCTGTTTTCTTGCTTTGTAAAAAAACGGCTTCCACTTCAGTAAAACGGGTATGGTATTCATTAAAACTATGCCTGTCATCAATTGCCGCTTCCTGCTTGCTCCTGCTCTTACCATCAATAAAGTACCAGATCATCTGCGAAATTTGTTTGGCACTAAGATCATTTACATCCTGCTGCGGGAGGTATCCATAAATACCCAGGCTGCTGATGTTAGGGCTCATGCCGGCATATCTTGTAAGTGTGCAGGCTTCTTCGCCGGTGAATCCATTGGGGCTTTCGGTACTGGCAGGAGAATCGCTGTATTTAATAGCGCTGATATCAAAACTCAGTAAATGGGTGTTTCGTAAAACAGGTTCCATTTCTTCCAGGTCTTCTTTTGCTGCACCCAACCGGTGACAATCAAAATGAAGTTTATTCATTGTTTCCAGCATCCGGGGATGTATATAGTAACTCTGAAAACCGATATGGTTATAATGTTTTACCAAATTAGGTTCGCTGGTCAGCAACTCCAATAAAAAATTTTCGCTGCGTAAAGGATTTTCTCCTTTGAGGTTGATATTTGCATCAATGCAGGTAGCTTCAATTACCTGTTGCAGTTCTTTATAAGCAAAATACTGTGCCAGTGTAATATCATGAGAACCACCCAGCAGGATAACCGTCTTTTTCATCCGGAATAATTCGGCCAAAACAGTTTTGATTGCGGCATAACTATCACTTAAAACAGCGCCGGTCTTAATATTGCCTATGTCGGCAATATTTATATCGCTGTGCCAGTAGTGCAGGTGGTATAATTGTTTGCGGATGCAGTCTGCGGCATTGGTCAGGCTGTTTAAAACCCCGCTGCCCCTGGTTTCATTGGTACCCACTATTACAATATCGGCATCAGTAATATCCGGTAATTCCTTATCATAAACAGCAATATGTTTTGCAAGCTGGCCATCCGTATACCCGTTTTCTTCATTAAGCTCATGAATTGGAACAGGAGTCAAAAAATCATGCAGGTCGTACATTTAAAAAATTTGGACAAACCTAATTTATTAATTTCAGATTGTGGATTTAGCGGCCTTAAAATTGAACAAAATGTTGTGTTTTTTCGAAGCCGTAAATTGTTAACTTCGCCATACAATAAATAAGTAATGAGTAATAAGCAAGAAGTATTAAATGATGTAGTGATAAAATTTGCAGGTGATAGTGGTGATGGCATGCAGTTGACCGGAAGCCAGTTCACCAATAACACAGCCATGTTGGGTATTGATCTGGCCACATTCCCCGATTTTCCGGCAGAGATAAGGGCCCCGATAGGAACCTTGCCCGGGGTGAGTGGTTACCAGTTAAGGTTTTCATCTGACAGGGTTTTTACACCCGGCGATGCATGTGATGTTTTGGTTGCCATGAATGCAGCTGCGTTAAAAACAAATTTGCATGGATTAAAGCCAGGCGGAAGGATCATTGCCAATGAAGATGGGTTTGATGCAAAGAATCTGAGGCTTGCCAATTATCCAGAAGGAGTTAATCCTTTAGAAGACGAAAGCCTGGGTAATTATGAAGTAATAAGAATGGATGTTACCAAGATGACGAGAGAGGCACTGAAAGATATTACCATGGGGATCAAAGAAAAAGACCGGGCAAAGAATATGTTTGTGCTGGGCTTTTTGTACTGGATGTACAACCGTGACATGGAGAATACGATTGGATTTATCAAAGAAAAATTTGGTAAAAAACCGGAGATATTTGAAAGCAACGTAAAAGCTTTGCAAGCGGGATATAACTATGGTGATACAACCGAAACATTTACCACCAGGTATAAAGTTGAAAAAGCGAAAATGGACCCCGGCACTTACCGTTCCATTATGGGTAACCAGGCTGTGGCTTTTGGTTTAATTGCAGCTTCACAAAAAAGCGGGTTGCAATTATTTTTGGGAAGTTATCCAATCACACCTGCCAGTGATATTTTGCATGAACTTAGCCGGTATAAATCTTTTGGCATTAAAACTTTCCAGGCGGAAGATGAAATTGCGGCCATCACATCAGCCATTGGTGCCAGTTATGGAGGTAGTTTGGGTGTTACAACAAGCAGCGGCCCCGGTATTGCATTAAAAGGCGAAGCCATGGGATTAGCAGTTATGCTCGAAATTCCTTTACTCATTATAAACATTCAAAGAGGCGGCCCATCAACAGGCCTGCCAACAAAAACTGAACAAAGCGACCTGATGCAGGCCTATTATGGCAGGAATGGTGAATGCCCGATGCCGATCGTTTCAGCATCAACACCAAGTGATTGTTTTAATGCAGTGTATGAGGCCGTAAAAATTTCAGTGCAGCACATGACACCGGTTATGTTTTTAAGTGATGGATATATTGCTAATGGCGCTGAACCATGGAAATTTCCGGTTTCAGCCGACCTCCCTGAAATCAAAGTAAATTTTGCTTCGCAGGGTGTTGCAGCAAATATGGATGCCGAAGGAAAATTTCAACCTTATAAAAGAGATGAAAAATTAGTTCGTCCCTGGGCCATACCCGGCACTGCAGGGTTAGAACACCGGGTTGGTGGTTTGGAAAAACAGGATATTACAGGTAATATAAGTTATGAACCGGAGAACCATCAACACATGGTGAAGACAAGGCAGGCCAAAGTTGATATGATTGCAAACTATATTCCTGAACAAAAATTAGACAGCGGCCCGGAAAAGGGAAAGGTACTGGTGCTTGGCTGGGGAAGTACTTATGGTGCTATAAAAAGTGCCTGTGCTGAATTACAAAAGGAAGGGAAATCAGTATCTCATGCACACCTGCGTTATGTGAGACCCTTCCCTAAAAATTTAGGAGATATTTTGAAAAACTTTGAAACAGTTTTAATTCCGGAAATTAATAATGGCCAGTTGGTAAGGATTATCCGGGATATTTATTTTGTGGATGCAAAAGCATACAATAAAATTATGGGTGTTCCAATCACAAAGGGGGAATTAGTTGCTGAAATAAAAAAATTCCTGTAGATATACATATAAGTTCCTTTTTAAATCCCAACTGGCTGTTGGGATTTTTTATTTAGCAAAAATGGCATTGATATTGCAGTAAGTGAAAAGCTTTATTTCAAGTATCAAATTCTGCACCTATGAAAAAATATTCACTGCTGATCACTCTTTGTACACTTACAGCTTTCATCTTCTCCTGCGAAAAGCAGGATTCTCTTTCACCAAAAACAACAGAAGAACCCAAATTACTCATTGTAAACTTTATTGAAGATACTGTGCCGGTAAAGCTTTCCATTACTTCTGCCCGAAAGGAAAGTATAGGAACTGTATTTACAACAACCATTGAAGGAAAAATGCCGGACAGCATTTTAAGAAAAAATAATTTGATAATAAGGGTTACGGGCGATAGTGCACGGGCATATATGAACACAGAAATATTTGCCAGCTACACAGATTCGGCCGGTACTGCTTACGCAAATAGTATTACAGACACGGTGAATAAAGTTACTATTACCAAAATAGAAAAGAAAAAGTATGGAAGTATTGAAGGTAGTTTTACTATACGGGTTAGTAACTTTACCAAGACAAAAACGCTATTACTGAAAGAAGGAAAATTTTCAACCGTTTTCCCTGAATAAAAAACTGTTTGGCAAATAATTTGCAGACAATTACTGCACGAATCAACCCTGCTATCCCGGCAAATTTTACAGTTACTTAAACCGTACTCTTATATGAATGAATCACTACCGCTGCGTACAGGTATCAGCAAGAAAAATATATCACCAGGTAAAAACATTGTAGAAACTCCCCCGGTTGATGGTTTACAGGAATATACAGGAGCATGGAATACAGCCCAGGTTGTTCATCTTTTAAAAAGAACTTTATTTGGAGCTAAACTACAGGATGTACAATATTTTAAAGGCAGGACAATGCAACAGGCAGTCAATGAATTGTTGCAACCTTCTGCTGCTCCTTCAACTTATCCATTAAATAATTACAGCGTTGGTGGTTATACTGATCCCAGCGGAGTACCTCTTTGGCAAACCTGGATCAATAATGGTATCACACTTGCAGATAAGGAACTCAATGAAAAAAGAATTGACTCTTTAAAAACATGGTGGCTCGGGCAGGCTTTAAGGCCTTCCCGTTCGATGCATGAAAAGATGGCGATATTCTGGCACAATCATTTTGCGATAGATACTGCTATTGGCACTGATGTGATAAAAGCAAGATTCTGGTATGATCATTATCTTACCCTTCGCCAACATGCATTGGGTAATTTTAAAAGTTTGGTAAAAGCTATTACACTCGACCCGGCGATGCTGTACTTTCTGAATGGTGCTTCTAATGTTAAAGGCTCGCCCAATGAAAATTACGGAAGAGAATTGCAGGAACTTTATACTGTTGGTAAGGGCCCTGATTCAAAATATACCGAAGACGATGTGAAAGCAGCAGCACTTGTACTTACCGGGCACACTGTTCACCCGGTTACATTCACTTATTTTTTTGATGCAGGGAAGCATGATGCTACAAATAAAGAGTTCTCCACCTTTTATGGCAACAGGGTGGTAACAGGCTTCAACGGCCCTACGGGTGCTTCAGAAGTGGATGCGCTACTCGATGTGATTTTTTTACAGGAAGAATTATCTAAACATATCTGCCGTAAAATTTACCGCCATTTTATTTACTATAAAATTGATGATGATATTGAACAAACGATCATCACTCCATTGGCACAGGTTTTCAGGAATAACAATTTTGATATTCAACCGGTGTTATCAACTCTTTTTAGAAGTAAGCATTTTTATGATATGGTATATTCATCTGCCTGTATAATAAAAAGCCCGCTGGATTTTGTGATCGACCTGTGCAATGAGTTTAATGTGGTGATGCCGGATAGTAATGATAATACAGCAACTTATGCTGTTTGGGAAGCTATACGTTATGAAGCCAGCGAAATGCAACAGGAGTTGGGTGCTATACCTGAAGTGGCCGGTTGGTACGCTTATTACCAGTCCCCTGCTTTTCATGAGCTATGGGTCAATTCGGCAACTTATACCCGGCGTACAATTTTTACCGACAGGATGATTGCTGATGGTATCATGAATAATAATCAAACTATATTGATAGATCCTATAGCCTTTGCCGATCAGCTTTCTAACCCGGGCAATCCCAACCTGTTAATAAATGATTCGCTGGAAATATTATTACGTTACCCTCTATCAGAAAGCGGTAAAGAATTTATCAAGCGTTCTCTTTTACTAAGCGGACAGTTACAGGATTATTACTGGACAAATGCCTGGGATGCCTACAAGGCCAATCCAAACGATATGATGTCAAAAGCAATTGTGCTGGCAAGACTAAAGGCGCTTTATAAATACATTATGAACCTTCCTGAATATCATTTGTGTTAAACCCCTAAAATTTTCCTATGCAAAGGCGATCATTTTTAAAACAAACAATACAAGGTGCTGTTCTTCCATCTATCATGGGAGGTTTGTCTGTAAAAGCTTTTGGTAATTCTGCTTTTTTACAATCACTTACCGGTGCCGATAATGATCATGTGCTGGTGCTTATACAATTGGCAGGTGGTAATGATGGATTAAATACTATTATTCCTTTAGAATTTTATAGTGACTATAACCGAATAAGGCCGAATATAGCCATACCTGAAAACAGGGTGCTGGCTTTAAATAATAATCTTAAATCAGGATTGCATCCATCTTTAGCTGGAATGCAACAGATGTATAACGAAGAAAAGTTGTGTGCTATCCAGGCAGTAGGTTACCCATCAGCCAACGGCTCACACTTTCGTTCAATGGATATCTGGATGACAGGTTCTGATGCTGAACAATATTTATCAACCGGTTGGGCAGGCAGGTATTTAAATCATCAATACCCTAACTACCCGGTTGGGTTTCCCAATGATACAATGCCCGATCCTTTAGCACTACAAATTGGCTCTGTTTTATCGCCGGTTTTTTTAAGTCCTACAGGTTTTGATGCATTGGCCATTGATGAAAGCCTTAACTTTTACAATTTGATCGATGCGATACAGGACCCAACACCCAATACCCCAAGTGGTGTGGAGTTAACTTATTTACGCACTATTGCAAAGCAAACCAATAAGTATGCAGAAGTTATTAAAGCTGCTGCTGCAAAAGTTACACAGCAATCTGCTTATCCGGCAGATAATTATTTAGCAGCACAATTAAAAGCAGTGGCAAAATTGGTAGCTGGCGGATTAAAAACAAAAATTTACATGGTAAGTATGGGTGGCTTCGATACACATGCCGGCCAGGTAAATGGTGGAAACCCACTTACCGGAAATCATAGCGGTTTATTGAAACAGGTATCAGATGCGATTGCAGCTTTTACAAAAGACCTTAAATTCCTGGGTGTTTCAAACAGGGTTTTAGGTATGACCTTCTCTGAATTTGGAAGACGTATGCAATCAAACGGAAGTTTAGGAACCGATCATGGCGCAGCACAGCCCATCTTTTTATTTGGCGATAGTGTAAAGCAGGGAATATTGGGTAAAAATCCAGCCATACCGGCCAGCGGCCAGGCCATTGATAATGTTCCTATGCAATACGATTTTCGTTCGGTGTATTCAACTATTTTAAGAGATTGGTTTTGTTTACCGGCTAAGGATGTTGATACCGTGTTGCTTAAAAATTACCAATACCTGCCGGTAATAAAATCCACGGCATGTAATATGGATATGCAGGAGCTGAATAACCTGGGCGATAATTTAATTATTAACTATCCAAACCCATTTGTTTCTTCCACAACAATCACTTTCAAAACAAAAGGAGGACATACACTCGTTCAGGTTTTTGATACCATGGGAAGAAAGATTGTAACATTAGCTGATAGAATTTATACAGAAGGCACTTACTCGGTTACATTCGACAGCAGTGCTTTGGCCAGTGGTGTTTATTATGCAAGATTACAGAATGGATCACTGCAGCAGGTAAGGCCAATGCTTAAAGTAAGAGGTTAATAAATTAATGTATTAAAATCAAACCTAAGAACCAGATGAACCGGATTGTTTATTTACTGAGTTTTATTTTTTTCTCAATCATTGCTGAAAGTGCATCAGCACAAATGCTTTATTCTATATCACACAGTTCTACCTGTGCAGGTTCTCCGGTCATATTTAATTCAAATGTTTTTGAAACAGCCCAATTTCCGGATCAGGTACTTTGGAATTTTGGTGACCCAGCCAGCGGGCCTTTAAATACAGCCAATGGCATTCAGCAGCCCACTCATATTTATGCAACACCCGGTTCTTACATTATCACTTTACATGTAGAAGATCCGGGTGCAGGAATCATTGATTTAACAGACACTATTGTATTTGTTTTGCCGGTTACACATAATTTTGGCCCCGACGTTTATTTATGTGGTGATACAGGAACATATATACTCAATGCCCCTGTTGTACCCGGAGTCATGTATGAATGGAATGATGATACTGCAACCAAAGGGCCGGTATTGCAGGTAAAAGAAACAGGAACCTATACTGTGAAAATAAACGGCTGCGCTGTTACTGATACCATCGGCATTTTTTTTACAAGAGAACCCAACCTTGATCTAGGGAGAGATCATTTGATGTGCCAGGGAGAAGCAATTACCCTGGATGCATCCAGTGAAAATGCCACTTATCAATGGTTGCTTAATGGTATTGTACTTAGCTCTACACAATCGCAGTTGCCGGTAGTTGCACCCGGTGGCCAATATATTGCCAGGATTGATGTGGCTGGATGCGGAACGTACAGTGATACGGTGAATATTTCCTTTAACAACTTTGTTGCTCCGCCTTTTAGCCTGGGACCCGATACATTATTATGCCCGAAAGAAGTATTCACCTTAACTGCAAGTGTGCAGGGTGCAACTTCTTATGCATGGAGTAGTAAGGGGCTTAATATAAATGATAATGTTAATTATAATATTGATCTTGATTCCACGATCATTATAAATGGGCAGGGAAGATACTGGGCATTTGTAACCATTGCCAAAACCTGTGAAGTAGTTGATACTATGATAGTCCGTTACCGGGGCGATAAACAATTAAATTTTAATGATACGGCACTTTGCCAGGGTAATTCACTGGTACTTGATGCCGACTTTGGAACCGGGATTTATAAATGGGAATCTGTTCCACCACAGCGGGATGATCAGAATAATACCAATCAATCTACCTATTATATTTATAACCCCGGCTTTTATACTGTAACGGCAAGGGTTGGGCACTGTGTTTTTAAAGATAGTTTGACTGTGGTGTATAACGATACATTGAAACTGTCATTGGGAAGAGATACTGCTTTGTGCCAGGGAGAAACTTTTATTATTACACCTTCTGCAAATACTACAGATTATACCTGGCAGGATGGAAGTAAAACAGGATCATTCACTGCAACAACAACGGGCCTATATAGAATTATTGCACAAAATGGTTGTGGCAGGGATACTGCAGAAATGAATATTGTTTTTGATCCCTGCCCATGTGCTTTATTATTACCCAATGCATTTACGCCGAATGGAGATGGGGTGAATGATAATTTCAGGCCATTGCATGCCTGCGATATGGAAAATTACAGCATGACAATTTTCAACAGTTACGGAGAAAAAATATTTTTTTCAAGTGACCCTTTGAAAGGCTGGAATGGAAAATTGAGAAACAGCTTATTGAATCAGGGCAACTATGTCTGGTCGGTTTCATTTATAAAAACCAGTACAAAAAAGACCATTCAAAAGCAGGGCAATATATTGCTGCTACGATAGTAGTAAAAGACTATACCAATCTAAACATTTTGAAAAAAGTCAACCCAAACAGATTATTGTTTTATCCTTTGCCTTCCAAAAGTATATCCAACCTTAATATTGAATGTAAAATAGGCGTCATTGTTTTTTGAGCCACCACGTTGGTCGCCTTCATTAGTAATATGTGCCGGGTCTAATTCATACTGCCGGTCATTTAATAAAAAGGCATTGTTCAGTTTTGCTCCTGTAAAATAATTGGGATATAGGTTAACATCAATATAATTTGTACTTACGTCATCAAGATAGTCGGTATTCAATTTCCTGTAAACAAATTCACCCCTGATATTCACATTTGAGGTAAGGTCGTATTTGATCCCAACACCCAAAGGAATATTCATCTGGTTTAACTTATAAGGCTTCCTGTCAGGATATTCCTGGAAACCCTGTCCTTCTGTACTCAGCGGTTGCAGGTCAACCCAACCACTTCCGGCAAGTTTTGCCTGTGGCTTAAATGAGAAAAATCCTACTCCGGCCAATAAATACGGAGAATATCTTGGGGGTTCTTTATTCTCATCATATTTGTTTATCAAATACAAAGGATGAATTTCTGCCGCAAGCATTATATCAGTGATCTTGGATTTGAAGCTCAGGTTGCGTTCATAGCGGCCAAAAGTAGAAACGGCTTTTTTCTTAAGTATTGCATCCTCAGCAGTCACTTCTCCAAAAGTAGCTTCCAGCCTTAATGCTATCATGCTTTCATACATAGCACTCAGGTAAATACTGCCGGCAAACCTGGTTTTGCCCAAATTCAGATCTTTAATAAATTTTTTGCCGATACCCTTATTACCACCCAGGTCAGTCAGGCAGTTCATGGCACCAACCGAACCACCGATTTCAAACAGCAGCGGGCTGTCATAATACTTGTCATTGTAAAAATAATACTGTGCTGAAGCTTTTTCAATGGGGGCGGTAAGCAATATAATAATGCCTACAAAAATTGCAATTCTTTTCATGTATTAGATATCCTTTTTTTAAAAGTTCTTGGCTAGGGGTTTCAAAAGGGCATCAAGCGATGATGCAAATAAAAGGATTATTCCTCAATTATGATTCAACTTTTTATTTTTTTGTTCACAATTTTACAAACACTTCATAAGGCTGCTCTTAGTGTTGGGGAATTGTGCCTGTGCAAAAAATCTTTAAATGGACAACAGCCTGTAATCTGCGGCATAAATTAGCTGAGCTTCTCCGTTTATTAGTATTCTCATTCTTCTGAAGGATAATAAAAAAAACTGCCTGAACTGCATATCAAAATACAACTCCCAACTTGATGTTAATTGTAAAATATACATCATTGTTATCGGGATTCCCTCTAATATCATTCTTAAGAGGTACATGTGTTGGATTCAATTCTTTTTGCCGGTCATTTAGTGATAATACCTGAAAGAGTTGTTCGCCGGTGAAATGGTTAGAAAATACATTTTGATCAATATACCTGGTACTTACATCATCGAGGTAATCGGTGTGTAAGATCCGGTAAACACATTCGGCACTGAAGTTAAAAAGAGGGGATAGTTTGTATTTAAAACCTGCCCCTACCGGAAAGTTCAGTTGTTTTAACCTGTATTCTTTCCTGTTTGGGTATTCTGAAAATCCCTGGCCTTCTGTACTTAGGGGTTGAAGTTCTATCCAAAGATCATTAAGTTTCGCTTTCGGGTTAAAAGAGAAATAGCCAATACCACCCATCAGGTAAGGAGAAAATCTTGGAAGCTTTTCCCCCTTCTTATATTTTTTAAAATATCGTGGATGAATTTCCGCAGCCAGCATAACCTCATAAATTGTGCTTTTGAAACTCAGGTTACGGTCATATCTTCCCAGGGTGGTTCCTTTAACACCCTCTAATATCTTATCATCTGCTTTTATTATACCCCAGGTGGCTTCGGCCCGTAATACTACAGCATATCTATAGGCAGCACTTAAAAAAATGCCTCCCGAAAATTGGCTCTTACCAACATTTAAATCCTTAATAAAACCTTTGCCCACACCCTTCCTTCCACCCAGATCTGTCAGGCAATTCATCGTTCCAATGGATCCACCTAATTCATACGTTACCCGGTTGTCGTAGTAAAGATCATCTTCATAGCTAAATTGGGCATTAGCGTTTTGGACTGAGCCAAGCATCGATAGAATGATGCTTATAACTGATGTTATACTTTTCATGTAATAAATTATTTGGGATAAAAAATGAGAGTTTTTAAAGGGGTGGGGAGTATTTGATAGTTAAATATCTGCTTTCCGGTTAATATTTACAAATTTACAGACGGATTTTAATCCACAGGAACTACATTTTGGATTACGGGCTGTACAAACATATCTCCCATGCAGTATCAGCCAATGGTGTGCTATGTGAATATATTGTTGGGGAATGTTTTTGATCAATTGCTTTTCGGCAGCCAGTGGGGTCTTTGCATTTGTGGTTAAACCTATTCTTGCACTAACCCTGAAGACATGGGTATCTACCGCCATATTAGGCTGGTTATCTATAACCGATGTTATTACGTTTGCTGTTTTTCGGCCCACACCCGGTAACTGGATCAATTCATCAACAGTCATTGGAACTTCTCCATTAAATTTCTCCATTAGCATCTTGGCCATGCCAATCAAATGCCTGGTTTTATTGTTAGGGTAAGAAATACTTTTGATCAGGGGAAACAACTCATCGAAACTTGCCTTGCCCAAAGAAGCTGCATGAGGATATTTTTCAAAAATGAATGGAGTAGTAAGATTAACTCTTTTGTCCGTACACTGGGCTGATAGAATTACCGATACCAATAATTGAAACGGGCTATCATAGATCAGTTCTGTTTCTGCACCAGGCGCATGTTGTAAAAAATAATTTATTAAAAATTGATAACGCTCTTTCCTGGTCATAAAAAAATCCTCCCGTTTATAGCGGGAGGATAAAATTACATTAAAAGCTGAGGTGAACTAAACCTGTGGTGAAAGTTCGCCAATTGCTTTTTCAGCATAATTTAAAATATTATCAACTGTTTGCTGGCTTGGTGACATTTTCAGTGCTTCCAGCTTTTGTTGAGCTGAAGTTATCACTTCAAATTTTTCACGAAGACTCCAGTCAGTTTCCAAAGCAGCCTTAATTTCGGCTGTTTGTGCTGGGGAAGTTTCATTATACAAATACAGTAATAAATCTTCCGGAGTAAAGTTGTGCATAGACAAGTTAAGTTGCTTGTGTTAAAAAATTAAATATCCATTATCCGCCACTATAAACGACAGTTAAAGAGGAATATTGCACTTTAAAGTAAAATTATTTGCTTTCCGGGGTCGGATTCAGTATAAAAAGGTCCTCATTATCTTTTTTCATCATGTATTTTTCACGGGCATATTTCTCAATGCTTTGCACATTGTTCTTCAATAAATCCAGCTCTTTTTGGGTTTCGGTGATCTGATTACTGAGGTGATTTTCATTTTTGGTCAGTTCCTTTGAACGGGATAACCTGTCAAATTGGGAAAAAAGATCGTTCTTATCATCCAGGAAAAGTATCCAAACCAAAAAAACTGCTCCTGCAAGCAGGTATTTGTTTTTCAACCAATTTGGGATATGGGCTAGAATTTTCATTATTTACTTACCAAATTTAATCTTTCCTTTTGGATATATGCTGCTCTCTGCCAACATTTCTTCGATACGTATAAGTTGGTTGTACTTGGCCATCCGGTCGGTCCTGGAAGCCGAACCGGTTTTTATCTGTCCACAGTTTAAGGCAACAGCCAGGTCAGCAATAGTTGTATCTTCTGTTTCACCACTTCTATGGCTCATAATGGTATTGAAGCCATTATGCTGTGCCATACTCACAGCATTGATAGTTTCTGTGATAGTACCTATCTGGTTTACTTTAACCAATAATGCATTGCCGATATTTTCTTTGATGCCTCTTTCCAAACGGTTTACATTGGTAACAAACAGATCATCACCTACAAGCTGGCATTTACTACCAACGGCATCAGTCAGCATTTTCCATCCATTCCAATCATCTTCGGCCATACCATCTTCAATAGAACAGATGGGATATTTTTTAACCCAGCCTTCCCAATATTTTACCAGCTGTTCACTCGTCATTTTTTTACCATCACTTTTATGGAAGATGTATTTTTTTTCTTTTGCATTCCACAACTCACTGTTTGCAGCATCCATAGCGATCATGATCTGGCTGCCTGTTTTATAACCTGCACTTTGAATAGCAGTCAAGACTGTTTCTATAGCTTCTTCGTTGCTTTGGATATTGGGAGCAAAACCGCCTTCATCACCCACATTGGTGCTGTAACCTTTTTTCTTCAACACTGCTTTTAATGAATGAAATATTTCAACACCCCATTGCAGGCCTTCACTAAAAGTAGAAGCGCCAACCGGCATTACCATAAATTCCTGGAAGTCTATTTTATTATCAGCATGTGCACCGCCGTTTAAAATATTCATCATAGGTATGGGCAATATCTTTGCATTGGTACCACCTATATACCTATACAAAGGAAGATTAGCTTCAAGCGCTGCTGCTTTTGCAACAGCCATACTTACTGCAAGGATTGCATTGGCGCCTAATTTGCCTTTGTTTGGAGTTCCGTCCAAAGCGATCATCATGGCATCGATGCCTGTTTGATCAGCAACATCCCATCCCAGTAAATTATCAGCAAGAACAGTATTGATATTCTTAACTGCTTTGAGTACGCCCTTGCCACCATACAATTTTTTATTGCCATCCCTTAACTCAACAGCCTCATGTATGCCAGTGCTGGCACCACTTGGCACAGCTGCACGGCCAAGGTGTTCGTTCTCAGTTAAAATGTCTACTTCTACTGTTGGGTTGCCGCGACTGTCTAATATCTGGCGGGCATG
>JANNDO010000005.1:0-161554 GCA_031387825.1 Chitinophagaceae bacterium
GAAACAGAAACCAACTTCACCGTTTCTATTCCATTAATTGAAAACTGATGAAGGTATTAATAATAGAAGACGAAATACCTGCTGCACACCGCTTAACCAAACTGCTACAGCAGCAGGATGAAGAAATTTCCATCGTTCATAAAACAGACAGTATTGAAACCTCTGTACAATACCTAAATTCCTCTCCTGCTGTTGATTTAATATTTATGGACATTCAGTTGGCAGATGGATTGAGCTTTGACATTTTTGAACAGGTTACTGTTAAAACACCTGTCATCTTCACTACAGCATTTGATCAATATACTTTAAAAGCCTTTAAAGTAAACAGTATTGATTATTTGTTGAAACCCGTTGATGAGCATGAATTGAAACAGGCAGTAGATAAATACCGTCAGTTGTATCCCAAAAAAGATACTAGTTACTCTGAGAAGATATTAAAGTTGGTACAGGAGATGAATGTATTGAAATACAAAGAACGGTTGCTGATAAAAAGAGGGCAACAGCTCAGTTATTTAAAAACCGAAACACTGGCCTATTGTTATGCTGATGGCAAACTTTGTTATGCTGTTGATTTTAACGGAAGCAGGTTCCTGCTGGAAAACAACCTTTCGCAATTAGAAGAACAATTGCAACCCAATAATTTTTACCGCATCAACCGGCACCTGTTGGTAAATATAGAAGCTGTAAAGAAAGTACATGTCTGGCTGGGTGGAAGATTAAAACTTGAAGTGCTTCCTGTTACCACTGCTGAAACCATAGTAAGCCGGGAAAGGGTGAATGGATTTAAAGAATGGCTAGGCCAATAACCGCCCCGCTTTTTCCTCTTCCCACTTCAATTTACCATAACCGGGTATCACATGTTTCTCTGAATGGTAAGAAGAACGTACCAGCGGCCCGCTTTCCACATAATCAAAACCAAGAGTATATCCTATATCCCTGAACTCGGCAAACTCATCAGGATGTAAAAAACGGGCCACCGGTAAATGTTTTTTAGTAGGCTGCAGGTATTGGCCGATGGTTACCACATCCACTTCATTTTCTTTTAAGTCTTTCAGTGTTTGAATTACTTCTTCTTTTTCTTCGCCAAGGCCAAGCATGATGCCGCTTTTTGTACGCATACCACCCTCTTTTAAAGTCATCAGCGTTTTCAGGCTTTGCCTGTATTTAGCCTGGATACGAACCTGCCTAGTAAGGCGTTCGGTGGTTTCAATATTATGACTTACCACTTCAGGTGCTGCATCAATAACACGTTGTATATTTTCGGGCTGTGCTTTAAAATCCGGAATAAGGGTTTCCAATGTAGTAGTTGGATTTAAAGCTTTAATTGCTTTGATAGTATTATACCAGATAATGCTTCCACCATCTTTAAGTTCATCCCTGTCCACCGAAGTAATAACGGCATGTTTTACTTTCATCAGGTTGATAGCTTCGGCCACACGTTGTGGTTCATCCCAATCCACTTCTAAAGGCCTTCCCGTTGCTACGTTGCAAAATCCACAACTGCGGGTGCAGATATTTCCCAGTATCATAAAAGTTGCAGTGCCTTCGCCCCAACATTCACCCATATTAGGGCAGTTGCCGCTTTCGCAGATTGTGTGCAGTTTATGGGTATTTACCAAACTCCGCACATGGCGGTATTCTTCACCAATCGGTAATTTAACCCTCAGCCAATCCGGTTTCTTTGGTTTCTGTTCTACAATTCCGTCAATTACGGGCAATGCTGTCATGGAAAGGAATTCTAAATATTAAATGCTGTAATTATTTTCTCTTGCCAAATGCTAAAACAAAATAGGCAGTAAAAAAAAACTGCTTTTGCTTATTGTACAACATCTGTGGTATTTTCTTTGAATAAAACTCTCCGGTTACGCCAACTTCAATTGCCGAAACCAGGTCGTTGTAGCGGCCATAGTCAAAACGTACCGCCGGTTTAATATAAAGGCCGGGTGTTAATTTTAAATGGTTCCATCCCTTTAAAAGCCCTGGGCCTGCAGGGTTCAGTCCTATAGGGTTTGCAAACAATAAACTATCCGGAGAGTCATATCTTATATACTTACGTCCGCCACCCACAAGATCATCTATTTCCATCTCATAAGCCCTGAGCAAACCAAGACTGATACCACCACCAACATTTGCAGATATACTCACTCCGTTTTTATTGCTTTTGTTGCCCAGCAGGAATTGCTGTTGTACACCCAACTTTACGGGGTAAAAGAAATTTTGCTTTCCATAAATTAACGGCGAGCCGGGTTTTAAGGCACTGCTTTGTTTTTCTTCCTTTTGGTGTTTGCGTTCGCCTATTTCAATCTGATATAAAGTGGCTTTCTTTATTGATTTTGAATATCCCTTCTCAAAATATAAACCATAGCCATCTGTTATCAGCTTTATTCCAAAAACAAAATGTTTCTTGTAGGCGATAACACCCTCTTCCTCTGCCCTGATCATCGCACTGATGCGTTCCCTCTTTTCTTCTTTACGGCTCTTTTTAGAGGACTTATTTGTTTGTTGAGCAATAGCCGTCATCGAAAAACTTACTATTGTCAAAAGAATTAATAATTGCTTCATGTATACTGTTTACTGGCGTAAATTTATGCAAAAATACTATCTGCTGTTTAAAGATGATACATTTGTGGTTAGAACTGCTGCATTTAGAATAATAAAAACACTAACTTTTTAAAAATTAACAAATGACTGCTTCAATTGTTTATAAAGGCCACCTGCGCTGCGAATGTACGCATATGCAGAGTGGTACTGTGATTGAAACGGATGCTCCAACAGATAACAGGGGCAAGGGTGAACGTTTTAGCCCCACAGATTCCGTTTGTGTGGCCCTGGCAACCTGTATCGTAACCACCATGGCGATCAGGGCAAATGACATGCAGATTGAACTGGCCGATACATCTATAGCCGTTATAAAACACATGCTTAGCGACCCAAGGAGAATAGGGAAAATTGACGTTATTTTAACCTTTCCGGCAACTTTACGGATAAGTGAGAAAGACCAGATTGCTTTACAGCGGGTGGGTGATAATTGCCCGGTGATGAAGAGCCTGCATCCTGATTTGACTGTGCATGTAGAATATAACTGGGGATAGCCCATAAACAATTCTCTTTTCTGGCCTCAGTGCTTTTATGACAATTTTAAATGGTCATGCCGAAGTAGGGGTCATAAACTAACTGCTCTTTATCAGTTTATTTCCAACGCTGCAATCCAGGCAACGTTTTTTATTGCAGTATTCATTTTTTAACTGAATCAAAGACTGAGAATCGAATGCAGTTTTATTTATTACGGCTAAGGAAGCAAATCCGGTTGTGATCGCATTTTTTTCAGCTTTAATTTCTTCGAGCCACTTTAAAGCTTTGTCCTTAAATATATTTTCAGTATGATAATGCCCGTAAGCAAATAGTATTGGGATCAATGTATTAATGAGGATATTGTCGATCATCTGGCTTCCAAGATTTTTCTTTTTAAATGAAGTGGCTTCATCAAACACATAATGATAATGCCAGTAATCATTAGCCGTGATTTGTAAGAGTTCCTTTACATCTTTTAGCTCCTGGCTTTCTTTTATTTTTGAGAACAGATGTAAGCTTTCGTGCACCAGCATGGCCAATTGTGCCAATCTTACAGTTGGAAAATTAGATGGACGCATCCGTAAAAAGATCAGCGAGCCTTCTACCCTTTGCAGTTTGTATTTGGTTTTAAGAAATTGATATTCTCTTTGTAATAGCTTTGGATAGTCTTCTTTAAATGTTGTATCCAGTAATCCAGCCTGGCCAAAAAGCAGGGCTTCTGTTTGATGGATCTGCTCTTTATGTTTTGCAAGTATGTTTATAGAAATGGATTGGGCCATTTTTTCAAACGCAACACTATTCAGTTTAATGCCGAAATTTTTTGCCAGCAGCCACCACAATGTTTCTTCCCAATGATTATTGTTTTTTTTTAGATATTCAAAAATATGATCTGTCTTTTTCTCCAGCCGCTCTATAAGTAATCTTTCTTTCCAGCTTTGCCAGGTAAGTTCATTTACCCCGGCAATACTTTTTTCGCAGGGAATAAAATGATTGGTATTCATTAACTCATCATATTTCTGCAACAATAACTTAGAAACTTTATCCTGTAATACCAGTGTAGGGAAAGGTAATTTTAAATCAGCATCGGGCTGCCATACCACATGCAATACGACATTCTTATAATTTTTATCAGCACTGTGTTTATGATTTTTCCAGTCGGCAGCATTGATGTGGAGTTCGATGCTGCCTGCCCAAACCGTATTCTCAATTTTAATTTTTGCATCGGTAAAATCGGGCCCCTGGTTGGTATTGAGTGTGCCGGGGTGAATGACTTGTAGCAGTTCACCTTCTTCTGTTAACAGGCCTTTGCTGTTAAAGTATTGAAATTGCCAGATGTATTGTAATAACTTTTCAGTCATAACATGAGATTTGACCGTTTAAGTAATACCCTGTGACCAATAATTCTCATGCTGCTGAACCTATCTCAAATTTAAGAACTTTATTAAACCTTAAACAATTAAATTTTTAAACCCTGCAACGCCTGCACCACCCTGCTTACCGGCAAGCCCATTACATTATAAAAATCGCCTTTCACCGATCTTATGCCCACCACACCTATCCATTCCTGTATAGCATAAGCTCCTGCTTTGTCGTAAGGTTTATACTTATCTACATAAAATCCGATCTGCGATAAACTCAGATCATGAAACTCAACTTCTGTTGTTTCTGCAAATGCCAGTTCCGTTTCATTATTTAAAATAACTACACCCGTAATTACTTTATGTAATTTGCCTGAAAGGTTTGATAAGATTTTTACAGCATCTGTCCTGTCTTTTGGTTTACCGATGATCTCATTTCCTAAAACAACAATGGTATCGGCAGCAAGAATGGGTGTATTGATATGGTCAGATCGTTTTATTGCCAATGCCTTATTCCGGGCAATATGAATGGCTATTTCTTCTATAGATAAATTTCCGGGATACGATTCATCTGTTTCTTTTACCAAAATATCAAATGGAACTTCAGCCCATTCCAGCAATTGTTTACGGCGGGGAGATTGGGAAGCTAAAATTATTTTTTGCATAATTGAAAACTATGAATATACCTTAAAGAAGATCATGGACAATAAGCCGGTAAGCATCACAAGTTTTATCAGGTTACTTAATTCATGATAATCTTTTTGTACCTGTGCTAAAAACAATTTACGCAGGATCCATACCAGTGGCAGGATAATTAAGGCAATACAATACACAGCACTCCATACCCACCCCAGCTGCAATACATAAAACTGAACAATGCTGACCATCCCGATCAATACCACCAGCCAAACCGAAACAAATACTTTACCGGCCGGTATGCCCCAAACTATAGGTATCGTTTTACAGCCATACCGGGCATCACCATCCATATCTTCCATATCTTTCACCACTTCTCTTATCAGTGAAACAACAAAAGCAAAACCAGCATATAAAATACTGATGCGTATGAACCGGCGCAGCTCTGCCTCCCATTCAGGCACCTCACATTTATAGCAATGAAATGCACGGTAATAGCAAAAAAAACAAACTAAAATTACCCAGGCAGTAAGCAGTGATATCAGGATATTACCAACCAGCAGTTTTTTCTTCAGGCTGATGCTGTAACCAAATAATAACAGCACACAAATTAAATTTGAAAACCCCAACCAGAAAACGGGGGTCTTAAAATCAATATAGAACCCAAGCATAATACCGATTGAAGAAAACACGATATGCAGTACAATGGCCCACCGTCTTTTTATCAGTTTGTCGATGATCTTCTTTTCAGGCTTGTTTATTTCATCAATATTAAGGTCAAAATAATCATTGATAATGTTACCGGCTGCTGCTATTAATAAGGATGAAACCATAAGTAGTATAAAATGCCTGCTGGTAAAAGTGCTGTAAACATCTTCATTTGCGGAATAGAAAGGATGAACAAGGGTAAAATAGAACAACAGTTGCGTGATGGCAATGATAAACAGGTTAGGCCACCTTATCAATCTTAGAAATGCATCTATTAATTTCATGAAGTATTTATGCAGCGAAAATAAGCATAGAAAATGTAACAGTCTAAATTACCTAGAGGCAACCGTGGTATCCATGTCCCAATGTCCATTGAGTTTCAAAACTTTTTCAATGACATCTCTTGCACAACCTTTGCCGCCTGTAATTGGAGAGATATAATGAGACACCTGTTTTATTTCCGGTGCTGCATCGGCAGGGCAACAGGGCAAACCGGTCAATTGCATGGAGGTGTAATCAGGTATATCATCGCCCATAAAAAGTATCTCTTCCCATTGTAACCCATACGTTGCAACATATTCAATCAACTTTTCCTTTTTGTTATCAACGTTTAAAAAACAGTCTTTCACTCCCAGTTTCTCTAATCGCATTTTAACTGCATCAGAAGTTCCACCTGAGATCACTGCAACCCTATACCCTTTCTTTACGGCCAGTTGCAAGGCATAACCGTCTTTTATATTCATAGCCCTCACCTGCTGCCCGTCATCCAATACCAACAGACTTCCGTCGGTTAGTACACCGTCAACATCAAAAACAAAAGTTTTAATGGTTTTAAATTTTTCAAGAATGTTCATACCCGGTAATTGGTTAATCCTTTAATTAGTTAATCCGTGGGGAGTATACATTTGCAAAGGCTGTTGATATCTGCCGGCTGCCTATTAATGTTTTACTTTTGATTGTCCCTCCACTCATACACCCATTTGCTCTGTATCATTTCTAAATGGCCTTCTGTACTTTCATCGGCCTTACCTGCAAATTTTGGAATTTCCATAACCCATTTGTGAAGATCGGTAAAACGGATACGGTATATTTTACTTTCACCAAAGTCATCGCCAAAGCGTTCATAAAGTTTCATGGCAATATCTTCATGATCGCTCCAGTGTATGGGGGGTTCAAAAGTCATGAGGTGTAGTTGGTTAAATGTTATACGTTAATAGTTATCTGATAATCCGTAATAATTTCGAAGGCATTTTTTATATTAGTAGCTATCAATTAACCCGATTAATAATTAACTGATAACTATCTTCTATTCTCCCAAAAACTGTGTTTGATCCGGCAAAGTAACATAAACATTTCCATCGCCGCTTTGCAGCACACACTGGCAACCCAGCCTTGAATTTATCCGGGGGTTAACTGCCCTGTCAATGAAATCTTCTTCCTTGTCACTTAATTCTTCTAAAAATTCTTCTCCACCGTCTACATAAACATGACAGGTGCTGCAGGCGCAAACGCCTCCGCAGTTATGGTGCAGTTCAATATCATTCTTTATTGCCACTTCTAAAATGGATTGGTCAGGCTCAATTCCTGATAAAGTCACCGGCTCCATCCCCTTCTGTTCAAACTTAAAAGTTATATTATACATACTGCAAATTTCGGGTTGCAAACCTACTTTAAATTACCAATTAAGGAAAATAATAGTTTTACAAAGGGCTTTTACTATTTGTAAAGTAAAAAGGTTTCGCTAATTTTCTTTTTTAATAACATTCAGCTATAATGAAAATAACGCCCAAGATCTTATGCTGCAGCATGCTTACCATAATGCTGTTCAATGCCTGCAGCAATAATTCTGATAAAAATGCCGCACCCAAAAAAGACAGCACTAAAACCGCTATTAAAAAACTGCAACCCCCTGCGCCTGAAACAAACTCCGTTCGTCCGCCCATTGTTAATATAGTTGATACTGTGGCACCCAAAAGGCTGATCTGCTTTAGCAAAGACAGCGCAAAAACATTTGAAAGGATAAATTTAAAATTGGGGAAAATATACGGCGCCAGGCTGGCTGATTACATAAAGAAGAACAATCTTAAAGTTAGCGGGGCACCAATGGCATGGTACAAAACACAAAAAGCCCCGTATTTTTTTGAAGCAGGAATACCAATTAATAAAGCCGGAAAAAAAACCGTAGCGGGCGTACAGGTACGGGAGTTAAGTGCAGGCAAAGTAATAGTAGCGCATTTTTATGGGCCCTATGAACTTTTATCACAGGGTTATGATGCCATTAAAGAATTTATGAAAGACAATAAAAAAACAGCAGCAGGCGCTCCGTATGAAATGTATGTGACCGACCCGGTAGATAAAAATGGGAAACCTATCGATCCCTATAAAGTACAAACAGATATTGTTTTTCCCATCAGGTAAAATAATTTATCTCTTCATGATACTATCTGTCAGTTTCAGGTAAATATATTTAAGCCTGGGATGGTTTGCCAGTAAGCGCAGGTGTTTATCCAAAGTAAATATATCATTACGCAGTGCCGGGCCAGTTTGCACCAGTGCCGGTGAATATGTTTCCACACGCTGTGCAGTTTCTTTTATCAGGGGCGCCAGCAATTTAAAATTAATTCTTTCTCTTTCGCAAAACTCCTCTGCCAGTGCATATAAGTGATTGGTAAAATTACTTACAATAACAGCAGCTACGTGAAGCTTCAGCCTTTCTTCATCGCCGGCTTTGGCAACCGTGCCCGAAATTGTCCGGGCAAAGTCCTCAGCCAGTGTAATTGTCTCTTCAGTATTACCATCAATAAGAATAGATATGTCTGCCTGGTAGTCTATTTCCTTTCTGAGGCTTTGTAAAGGATAAAGTACACCATAGTTAACAGAAATATCCTTTAAAATGTCAATAGGCACAGAGCCTGCGGTATGTAATACCAGCTTATTACCCAGGTGAAAAGACTTATTCAATTCGTATAAAGCGCCATCGTTAACAGCAATCAGGTATATCTCTGCATTCATATCCACACTGCTGTTATTATCCGAAAAAGGGCACTGCAATTCACCGGCCAATATCCTTGCATGATCTGCATTGCGGCTTATTACCTGTATAATCTCATGACCATTTCGTTTTATCAGACGCCCCATTACCGATGCCACATTACCCGAACCAATTATTACAACTCTCATATCTTAACTTTGTGTTTATATGAAATTCTCACAAAAGTTAGCCATTGGCTTCATACAAACAAAATTTAAGTTATTAACAGTAGTATCAAAAAAGAAAACTGCCGAAAAGGCTTTTGAATTATTTACAACCCCTTTTTTAAAATCAAAAAAGAAAACACATCCGCTAAATGCCGAAACGGTTAATTTTAAATTAAAGAAGCTAACGATAAATGGGTACCGGTGGAATTATCCCCAACCGGAGAAAGTACTGATACTTCATGGCTTTGGTTCGGCAGCGCATAAATTTGAGCACTATGCTTCTCCTTTGGTTGAGAAGGGATATGAAGTACTTGCATTTGATGCCCCCGCACACGGTGAAAGTGATGGAACAAACACCAACGCCATAGAATATAGTGAAATGATAAAAAAAGTAATGGAGGAATATGGCCCGATAAAAAATTTCATTGCCCACTCTTTTGGAGGCATTTCATTAAGCCTTGCGCTGGAAAATATGCCGCATGATGAAAACACAAAAATTGTCTTTATAGCCCCTGCTACCGAAACCACCAGCGCTGTTGATGGCGCATTTAGCATGCTGAAAATAAAAAATGAAAAAGTAAGAAAAGAGTTTGAAAAGATCATTTTGGAAGTAAGTGGTAAGCAAACTTCCTGGTTCTCGATGCGTAGGGCCATGCATAATATTAAAGCAAAAATATTGTGGATACACGATGAAGAAGATGATATTACACCCTGGAGTGATGCCCTAAAAGTAAAAGAAGACAACCATACGAACATAAATTTCGTTACTACAAAGGGACTTGGACATCAGAAAATTTATCATGATGTAGCTATAAAAAACATGGTGACCGGGTTCATATAATACCGTTAAAATACAGTTACACCCAACAAGATTTATTTTGATTTTTCAATTTTAAACTAATATTGCAGTAGAACCGGTTACCATTGTGGCACGAAATTTTCAGTAAAGCAATGCCGTACAAGTGAGTAACACAACGATGCTGATATATAGTACCACAGCCGGTTTCAAAATAATTATACAACCCATTTATGGCGAAAAATCTGTTAATAGTGGAGTCCCCGGCCAAGGCCAAGACCATTGAAGGAATTTTAGGAAAAGACTTTGAAGTGAAGAGTTGCTTTGGCCATATCCGTGACCTGGAAAAGAATGATATGGGCATCAATATCAAAAAGAATTTTCAACCTACATATATAATACCTGCCGAAAAAGCAAAAGTGGTTAGCGACCTGCGGGCCCTTGCAAAAAAAGCGGATGAAGTTTGGCTGGCATCGGATGAGGATCGTGAAGGTGAAAGTATCAGCTGGCATTTGGCCGAAGTGTTGGGATTAGATCCTAAAACAACCAAGCGTATCGTCTTTCATGAGATCACCAAACCGGCCATTCAAAAAGCAGTACAAAATCCACGAATAATTGATATGAACCTGGTGGATGCACAACAGGCAAGAAGAGTTGTGGACCGCATCGTTGGTTTTGAACTAAGCCCTGTGTTGTGGAGAAAGATCGGTATGACCGGTGGGTTAAGTGCAGGCCGGGTACAAAGTGTGGCAGTAAAATTAATTGTTGAAAAAGAAAGAGAGATAAACCAGTTTGTTCCGGTAAGCAGTTTCAGGCTGGATGCTTTACTGGAAGCCACAGATAACAGCAACAGGCCGGTTAACTTCAGGGCCGAGGGCAGCAAATTTAATGATGAAGCAGGTGCAGAACAATTTTTACAAAGCTGCATCGGCGCACAATACACGGTAAAAGATATACAGGTACGCCCCGGAAAGCGTACACCTGCAGCGCCATTCACCACATCTACCTTACAGCAGGAAGCCAGCCGTAAATTAGGATACGGCGTAAGCAAGACCATGTTACTTGCACAAAAATTATACGAAAGCGGTAAGATAACTTATATGCGTACCGATAGTGTGAGCCTGGGCGAAACTGCCATGGATGCCATTAAAGCCGAGATTGGAAAAAGTTTTGGCGACAATTATTTGCAGGTACGCAAATACAAGAATAAGAACGAAAGTGCACAGGAAGCACATGAGGCCATACGCCCTACCTACATGGAAAATAAAAGTGTGGATGATTATGACCTCAACCGTTTGTATGAACTGATATGGAAACGCACCATTGCATCGCAGATGAGTGATGCTGAACTGGAGAATACCACTGCAAAAATAAATATCAGCACCAACGGGCAGGACCTTACTGCAAGCGGGCAGGTAATAAAATTCGACGGTTTCTTAAAAGTTTATTTAGAAAGTACAGATGATGATGATGCAGATGATGATGACAGCCGTTTACCTGACCTTACCGTTGGGCAGGTGTTGAATTTTAAACAGATGACCGCCACCGAACGTTTTACCAAACACAGTACAAGATATACCGAAGCATCGCTGGTAAAAAAACTGGAAGAGCTTGGCATTGGCAGGCCGAGTACCTATGCTCCCACCATCTCCACCATTATTAAAAGAAAGTATGTAGAGAAAAAAGATAAGGAAGGTGTAAAACGTGATTTCAGGATATTGAAATTAAAAGATAACGCTGTTGTAAAAGTTACCGAACAGGAAAATACCGGCGCCGAAAAAAATAAATTATTCCCAACCGACCTTGGGCTGGTGGTTACCGATTTTTTAAGCCAGCACTTTGAAAAGGTGATGGATTATTCCTTTACTGCCGAAATTGAAAAAGAGTTTGATGAGATAGCCGACGGCAAGATGAAGTGGAATAAAATGGTGGGAGATTTTTATACCCCCTTTCATGAAGGTGTGGAGCATACACTGGAGAATGCAGAAAGAGCCGTTGGCGAAAGAGCGTTGGGTAATGACCCTGCAACGGGTAAACCCATTATTGCAAGAATGGGGCGCTATGGCCCGATGGTACAGATCGGTATTACTGAAGGTGATGAAAAAGCAAAATTTGCCAAACTGAAGCCCACGCAGAGTATTGAGACCATTAGCCTGGAAGAGGCGGTGGAACTTTTTAAATTAGGAGCCCCCCTTGGTGAATATGAAGGGCAGGAAGTTTCGGTTAATATTGGCCGATTTGGGCCCTATGTAAAATTTGGCGACCAGTTCATTTCCATTCCCCGTGGCGAAGAACCTACGGCTGTAGATATGGAAAGGGCCATAGAAATAATTGAAGCCAGGAAAATTGAAGATGCCCCCATTGGTTTTTATGATGAAAAGCCGATTACAAAAGGCAAAGGGCGTTTTGGCCCCTTCATTAAATGGAACGATATGTTCATTAATGTGCCCCGTGCCTATAATTTTGACGGGCTTACCCAATCTGATTGCGACGAACTGGTAAAAAAGAAAATTGAAAAAGAAGCCAACCGTTTTATAAAGCAGTGGCCCGAAGAAAAGCTCTCTCTTGAAAATGGCCGTTGGGGCCCATTTATACGCCTTGGTAAAAAAATGATCAAGATAACCGGTGGCGGCGCCAGCGGAAAATACACGCCTGAAGAATTAGCTAATCTTGAACTGGAAGAAGTAAAGAAAATGGTTTTGGCTGTTGACCCCAGGGCCTTTGATAAAAAAGCCAAAGCACCTGCTAAGAAGAAAGCGGCCGTTGCCGGTAAAGCTGCACCCAAAAAATCTGCTGCCAGGAAGAAGTAACAGCAATTGTCTTAATAAAAACCTGCGTTATTTGTATTATTGATACATGTAAAGTAAAACCCGTACGATACCAGGGGTCAACTAATTTCAGAACGACGCAAAGTTTAAAACGACACACTACGATACCTAACAGTTTTAAAAAGACAAATGCAAAGAATGAATTATCTACTTATGGCAATATTGACAATTATATCATCTTGTGGTAGGACAGAAGAAAATACACCTACAAGTACAACAGAAATACTGTATACTATGCCAGAAGAAAGTTCACCACACGAAGGAACTTGGTTGCAATGGGGACATCAATATCAATATGGAGTAACATATCGTAATAGAATTGATGCAACTTGGGTTTCAATGACAAAGGAATTGGTAACAAGTGAGAAAGTTCACATTATTGCATACGACAACACTGAAAAAACAAGAATACTTAGTTTGTTGAATGCATCAAGTGTTCCAATGACAAATATTGACTTTAAAATTTATCAGACAGACGATGTTTGGGTAAGAGACAATGGGCCAATTTTTGTTAAAGATAAAAACGGACAATTAGTTATTGAGGATTGGGGTTTTAATGGGTGGGGCAACAAAGCTCAATTTTCAAACTGCAACACAATACCTTCTAAAATTGCAACAGACCAAGGGATTACAAAAATCGACCTTAATGCTGTTATGACAAACGAAGGTGGAGCAGTTGAAATTGATGGGAATGGAACTTTGTTAGCAACAAAAAGTGCCATACTTAACAACAATAGAAATTCAGGAATTACACAAGCCAAAACAGAAGAAATTTTTACAAAATATTTAGGTGTAACAAATTTTATTTGGTTAGACGGTGTTGCAGGACTTGAAATAACAGACCAGCATATTGATGGTTTTGCAAGATTTGGAAACCAAACAACAATTGTAACAATGGCACAAAATGACCTGTTAGATTACGATGTTAAGCAAGCAGATATTGAGAAACTTTATGCTTCAAAAAATAAAAATGGGACAACTTACACTTTACTAAAATTACCATTGACACAGAATAATGTAGTAACAACTTATGGGACAAATTTGGGGTACAAAGGGTCGTATGTAAACTATTATATTGCAAACACAAAAGTATTAGTACCAAACTATAATGACCCAAATGATGCAATTGCGAATGCAAAAATTCAAACTCTTTACCCAACAAGGACAGTTGTAGGAATTGACGTTAGAAATTTATATGCAAACGGAGGGATGATTCATTGTGTAACTCAACAACAACCACAATAAAACCTACGCCAAACATTAACTGTGTAAAAAACCAACCAAAATCTGATCTTTTTTTACGGTTTTGCTGAACACTAATTGGGTTTATACAAACCGTTGTTTTTTTCCACTGCAAATCCCAGCTTTATTTTTGGCGGACGGAATTCTATAGGGCAATGCCACGGAATACCCCTATGGCTTTACACTTTTCCCCTATTTTCACTTTGGCAAAAAAAAAATTCACAAAAAGTTTGCGCAACCAGATAATTGCATATATATTTGCAACCACATAGTTGCAAATAATATATAATGGAAATAAGAAGAGATATTTTTCAGGCTATTGCCGACCCCACAAGACGGGCCATTATTGTGCTTATTGCTATACAGGCAATGACACCGAATGCACTGGCCGAGCATTTTCACACAAGCAGGCAGGCTGTATCAAAACATATTAAAATTCTGACAGAATGCGACCTGGTAAAACAAGAAGTATCCGGCAGGGAAATTTATTACACACTTGAAGTAAACAAAATGAAAGAAATAGACAAATGGCTTGAGCAGTTCCGCGAAATATGGGAAACCCGGTTTAATCAACTCGACAAAGTATTATCAACACTTAAAAAACAAAAAAAATGAACAACGATTTGCTATTTGACTTTACCATTGACAAATCAACAAGAACAGCCCTTATAAACAGGGAATTTGATGCCTGCCTTTCACTGGTATGGGATGCTTTTACCAAACCCGAAATTCTTGACCAATGGTGGGCGCCTAAACCCTGGGTATCAAAAACAAAAATTATGAACTTTGAAGTTGGCGGACGCAGATTCTATGCCATGGTAAGCCCTGAAGGACAAGCGCATTGGTCTATTCAGAAATATACTTCCATTAGTCCGAAAACCAATTTCAAATTCCTGAATGCTTTCGCAGACGAAAATGAAAACCCTCAACTGCCGGGGTCTGAATGGGACCTGAACTTCAGCGAACAAAACGGAACGACAAAAGTGAGTGTTAGTATTTATAATGAATCTCTTGAGCGCATGGAGAAGATGATTGAAATGGGCTTCAAGGAAGGATTTACGATGACAATGAAAAGCCTGGAAGAATTATTGGCAACTTTATCGAAAAAATGATTTTCGTTTTCAGAACTTCTTTCAAAACAAATAAGAATGTAAAGAATTTAACATCTAAAAAATAAAAAATTATGGCACTCATTAATCCTCACATTAACTTCAACGGAAATGCCGAAGAAGCATTTACCTTTTACAAATCAGTATTTGGCGGAGAGTTTGCAAAGATCATTCGTTTCAAAGACCTTGCAAGCCCTGAATTCCCGGTTGCGGAAAAAGAAGAAAATAAAATTATGCATATTGCTTTGCCTATCGGTAAAAGCAGTATGTTGATGGCCAATGATGTTCCGGAAATTATGGGAAAAACAAACGAAAATGAGAACAGAAGTAAAATTGTAATAAGTGCAGAAAGCAAAGAAGAAGCAGACAAATTATTTAACGGGCTTTCAGCAGGCGGACAAATAGAAGGACCTATTGGTGATGGTCCCTGGGGTTCATATTTCGGTTGTTTTAGAGACAAATACGGTATTGAATGGATCGTGGAATTTGACCAAAACTAAGGGGCAGGTAATTGGCGGCTTTATATTGTCAATAAATTAAAATTTAAACAGCGTTATGAAAAATTTACGCAAAACACATAAACCTTTTAGATTAGTACTACTAATTGCAATTATGTTTATAGTGTCTTCATCAAGCGGGCAACAGATCAAGCCTTCCAACAGTGGCTACGCACCTGTTAATGGTATAAAAGTTTATTACGAAGTATATGGTGAGGGAAGGCCTTTAGTTTTACTGCATGGCGCTTTTTATACAATTGATATGAACTGGGGGGAGCTTATACCTGAATTGTCAAAAACAAGAAAAGTAATTGCCATTGAAATGCAGGGGCATGGGCATTCACCCTTCTCGGACAGGAAATTAGACATTGTTACTTTGGCAAGTGATGTAGCAGGTATAATGGATTACCTGAAAATAGACAGTGCAGATGTAACAGGGTTTAGTATGGGTGGTTCTATTGCATACCAATTTGCCGTAAAATATCCTAAACGTTTAAGAAAATTAGTAATTATTTCAGCTACTTATAAAACCAATGGATATTTACCAATAGTGAACAATGCCTTCAAAGAATTTAAACCTGAATTTTTTGACAACACACCGTTAAAAACTGCTTATGATGCAGTAGCACCTGATAAGGCAAAATGGAGGGATTTTTTACAACAAATGTTTGATCTCGACAAAGTGCCATTCAACATTGGTGATTCCAATATTGCAAAAATAGCAGCACCTGTTTTAATTATATCAGGCGACAATGATGGGTTAGACAAAATAGAATTAATGAAAACATATCAATTACTTGGAGGTGGTGTATGTGCCGATATGGAACCAATGCCAAAATCGCAATTGGCCATTGTTCCTTCGCAGGGGCATGTAAGCCTGATGATGCAGCCGAAAACAATAGCAGGTTACCTGGATGACTTTTTAAAATAAACAAAATTAAACTTGCGGATAAAAATATAGCGAAATTATATGAACGTAAAAGAAGAAATCAAAAAGTATATCAGCAGCCAACCTGAACCAAAACGCAGCGACATGCAGGAGTTGCACCGCATCATTCTTCAAACAATGCCGGCATGTAAATTATGGTTCTTAGATGGCAAAGACGACAAAGGTAAAATTGTTTCTAATCCTAATATAGGATATGGAATTCAAACTATGAAACTTGCGGGTGGAAAAACCAGTGAGTTTTATCAAATTGGTTTAAGCCCAAACACAACCGGCATCTCTGTCTATATTCTTGGTATAAAAGATAAGAAATACTTAACCCAGACATATGGAAAGAAACTCGGCAAGGCAAGTGTGACCGGGTATTGCATAAAGTTTAAAACTATAAAAGATATAAACATTGATATACTTCAGGCGGCAATACGATTTGGGTTTGAGAATAAGTAAACTTCCCGGTTGTGTTGCAACACCCGAAGATGTAGAGGGCAAAATATACCACATTAAATCCCATTAAAATGAGCAGAATAGAACCCCGTTTAAAAGAATTAGGCCTTAATTTAACCGAAGCAAAACCCCCGGTTGGGAATTATTTAGGGAGCAAACAAATTGGAGAGATACTTTTTGCTTCTGCCCGTGTAAGCGATCAAAAAGGCGAAGTGGGAACTGAAGTTACAGAACAGGAAGCTAAAGATGCAGCCCGGGATACTGTTTTAACCATTTTGGCAATCATAAAGAAAGACATAAAAGACCTCGATCTGATTAGTGGAGTTTTAAAAGTAACCGGATTTATCCGTTCTTCATCAGCTTTTACAAACCAACCAAAAGTGCTTGACGGCGCCTCTGATCTGTTAATCGAATTATTTGGAGAGGCAGGCCGTCATGCCAGGACAGCAACCGGTGTTGCTCAATTACCTTTTGGAGCATCTGTTCAATTGGAAATTACATTTCAAATAAAAAAAAAATAAGTAAATCTTAATAACAAGTAATAAATTACGTCGGGCTCCGCACACGTAATCTGCAGCCCTATTGGTACACTGCTAACATATGCATTTAATTGTATGACAGGCATTAAAAGCTTTTTAAAATTTCATAAGGCCACCATAGTTTACAGCATTTGCCTGGCTTTGCTGCTGTTTCTTCTGAAATGGCTAGAACTTCGTTTTATAATATTTGACTATTCATTTGAGATCTACATCGGGTTTATTTCAGTCATTTTTACTGCATTGGGTGTATGGCTTGCCTTAAAGCTTTCAAAACCAAAAATTGAAACGGTAGTGGTGGAAAAAGAAGTGTATGTAAACAGAAATGAAAATTTTGTTCTGGATACAATACTTGTCGCCCGGCTTGAGCTTAGCAAACGGGAGCTGGAAATATTAGGTTTATTGGCACAAGGGCACAGCAACCAGGAAATTGCCGCAAAACTGTTCATTTCATTAAGCACTGTTAAAACACATATTCAAAATCTTTTTGAAAAGCTAGAGGTAAAAAGACGGATACAGGCAGTGGAAAAAGCAAAAAACTTAAGTCTTATACCTTAAAAGCATCATACTTTGGTATGAAAATAAGCAGTAAAACGAAAAAATAGCCGAAAGTATGAGGGTGAAAAGAAAATTTCATTTGATTTTTACTTTCATTAATCAAAACTTATTCAAATGAAAAAATTAGTACTTGTTTACGGTATCATCGCAGGACTGATCGTTACCGGTATGATGGCCTTTTCTACAGGTTATTATTGTGCCAAGGGAGATTTTGAAGGTGGTATGATCTATGGTTATTCCGCCATGATCATTTCCTTCTCCTTGATCTTTGTAGGCATTAAATCTTTTCGTGACAAGCACAATGGCGGCACGATCAATTTCGGGAAAGCATTTAAGATCGGTCTTTTTATCTCACTGATCGCTTCTACGATCTATGTAATAGGCTGGCTGATCAATTACTATTTTTTTATACCTGATTTTATGGATAAGTACACCGCTGCTATGATTACCAAAGCAAAGGCCAGTGGTATCAGTGCAGATGCCCTGGCAAAGAAAACAGCTGATATGGCACAGATGAAAGAATGGTATAAGAATCCTTTGTTTGTTATATTGATGACCTATGTAGAGATCATTCCGGTAGCGTTGGTTGTTACGCTTATCAGTTCATTAATTTTAAAAAGAAAGGTTGCAAAAAATTAATCAACCTGCGCTGAAGCTTGGGTTGACAAGGCAATTTAAAAAACAATACAATGAATATCCTGATTACAACGCTGCTTGTAGTGGCAGGCATTATTGCCTTGCTGTTGATCATTGCGCTTTTTATGAAGAGGGAACATTATGTGAAACGTGAAATTATCATCAATGCACCCCGGCAACAAGTATTTGACTATATAAAACTGCTCAAAAACCAGGACGAGTTCAACAAACATGCCATGACTGCACCCGACAGGAAAAGAGAATTTAAAGGAACAGATGGAACAGTTGGGTATATTTATGCCTGGAGCGGAAATAAAAATGCCGGTGTAGGAGAAAAGGAAATTAAGCACATTATTGAAGGGCGCAGCATTGAAATGGAAATTCGTTTCGTAAAACCAATGGCAGCCATTGCCTGTATAATCATGGAGGCAGAACCTCTATCGGATAATCAAACCAAAGTATCATGGAGCAATGCCGGCAGATTGAAATACCCTGTAAACATATTTATACCGATGATGGAAAAATCGGTTGCGAAAGATATGGATATCAGTTTGTCGACTTTGAAAAACATTCTCGAAAAATAATCACAACAATAAAAATACAAAAATGAAAAAAGTAACAGGCATTGGTGGTATTTTCTTCAAATGTAAAGACCCAAATAAAATAAAAGAGTGGTATAACACACATCTTGGTTTGGATGCAGGTCCATACGGAGCAAGTTTTGAATGGCGTGAAGTTGATCCCGCCCCAGGCGGGATAAAAAAAGGACTTACACAATGGAATGTGAATTCCGAAACAGCAAAACTTTATGAGCCATCGGTAAAGGACTTTATGATAAACTACAGGGTTGATAATCTGGAAGCCCTGGTTGAAGAATTAAGAAAGGAAAACGTAACTATCGTAGACAAAATTGAAACATACGATTACGGAAAATTTGTTCATATTTTAGACATTGAAGGAAATAAAATTCAATTGTGGGAACCCAAAGATTGAGTACGTTAAAATAATGGCACGCTGTAAATGACCGGGCATATTTGGGCATGCTTGGTGTTGGTGGAGACGCAGCAGCAGCAGGCAGTATGGACATTAGCAGCATACTCACCAGAATTGCAGGTGGTGGTGTGCTCATGGCCATTGTTGGTATTGTAAAAGGAATGTTGAATAAGAAATAGAACAATCTGTCTTCTATATTTTTTATATACATTAACCGGCATATAAATGCCGGTTTTGTTTTATTAAGCCCATTATCGTTTTACATTGTTTACCTGATTAAGAAATTATTTTATAACAATTGTATAATCCTGTTCTTTTATTTTATCACACCTGTGGAAAATTTTAACTTCTCTATTCCCGTTTGTTTTACGACTTTCATTTAAAATAGTTCAGCATTTGAAAGAGAACAAAGAAATAATTGCATTGTTGCATTTAATTGATGACCCGGATGAAGACATTTACAATACAGTAAGTGATAAGATCATTTCATTCGGAAAGGACATCATCCCCAACCTGGAGAGCCTTTGGGAGAATACCAATAACGAAGAGATACAGGAAAGGATTGAACTGCTTATTCACCGTTTGCACTTCCGCGACCTTACCAATGACTTTTCCGAATGGGCAGCAGCTGATACCGACCTTATGGAAGGCGCTTTGCTGGTGGCCCGGTATCATTACCCCGATATGGATACCACCACTGTTTACCAGGAAATTGAAAAACTAAGGCGCAATACCTGGCTGGAACTTAACAATTACCTCACTCCTATTGAGCAGATAAATATTGTGACGAGTATTTTTTATAATTATTACAAACAAAAAGGTGTAGAGTTTGCCTATAACAACCCGGATGATTATCTGGTGAATAAAACACTGGAAAGTAAAAAAGGAAATGCGGTAAGCAATGGTATCATTTATATTGTGCTTTGCGAATTACTGGATATCCCGGTAAGGGCCATCAATATTCCACGCCAGTTCATTATGGGTTATTTCGATCCGCAGCACGACCTGGTGAATCCCGTTGGCCATGCTTCTGAAAAAATAAATTTCTTTATTGATCCGCTTAACGGCCAAATGTACAGCCATAAAGATGTGGAAGCGTATTTTAAACGCATATCAGTGCCACCCGTTCCTTCTTATTTCCGGCAGCTCAGCAACAAACGCATCATCCAGTTTTTACTGGAAGAATTAAGCAAGTGTTTTGATAATGACCGCAACAGGTATAAAATGGATGAACTTTTATTACTTGCAAATTTACTGGACGAATGATCTACCATGTAGTTAAAAAACAAAACTGGCAAAAGGCAGAGCAGCAGGGCTTTTACGAGGCTGAATCACTGGCCACAGAAGGTTTTATACATGCCAGCAAAGCCACACAGCTTTGGGGAGTTATAGACAGGTATTATAAAGGCCAGGATGATCTTATTGTACTGCATATTGATGAACACAAACTAACTTCGCCTTTTACTTACGAATTTGCTAGTTCGGTAAATGAAGAGTTCCCACACATTTACGGCAGGCTGAACCTGGATGCCGTTCTTAAAGTTGAAGAGTTATGATCACCTGGGATGATTTTGAAAAAGTTGATATCCGCTCAGGAACTATTCTTGAAGCCAATGATTTTCCAGGCGCAAAAAAACCGGCCTATCAACTGAGCATTGATTTTGGTGAACTGGGCATTAAAAGATCATCGGCACAAATAACCACGCTGTATAAAAAGGAAGAGCTTATCGGCAAACAGGTAATTGCCGTTATTAATTTCCCTGTTAAACAAATAGCCAATTTTTTCAGCGAATGTTTGGTGCTGGGAGTTTATAATGAAAATAAAGATGTGGTTTTGCTGCAACCGGCTTTGCAGGTAAAGAATGGAAGCAAGGTAGGATAAGAGGAAAGCTTCAAGCCACAAGGGGGTAAACTTATTTATTGAAGAGTCTTTAATAAAGCGAAAGTATGCTGAGCCGAGATGCTTGTCCCTTGAGGCTAGACCCTTGTAGCTTCTTTCTACTCTCCCAACTTCTCCAAATACTACCCCAGCCTTTTAAAATTATTTTTATTGAGGGTAAAGAAGTTATTCCTCCCCTGCTTACGGCAATCAATCAATTCGCTTTCGGCCAGTAGTTTTATATGGTGTGAACAGGTGGGTTGAGATAAGCCGGTCAATACCTCTACATCACAACAACGCAGGGTTCCTTTTTTGGATATCTCCTGTAAAATGGACATCCGGTTTGTGTCGGCCACTGCCGATATCGCCTTTTCATAAAACTTATGCCCGTTCTTCATACTACTTTCGTCATTATCCTGTTCAAAGAAATTATTTTTTATTCAATCCGGCAAAAGAAATCCAGTAAATTTGGTAACCACACATGAATATTGAAATTGTATATTATCAATCACCGCTTGGTGCACTGGAGATCAGGAGCACGGGTAGTGCAATATCCGACGTTTTATTTGTGAACTCCTGGAAAGGCGCAAAAGTAAATGAAGATGAATTAAGTTTTGTAAAACCAAGATCTGCCATCATTAAAGCCTGCATTAAACAACTGGATGAATATTTTGCAGGCAGTAGAACAGAATTCACTGTGCACACATCGCAGGTGGGAACGGAGTTTCAGCAACAGGTGTGGGCTGAATTGTGTAAGATACCTTTTGGCCGCACCATCAGTTATCTTGAACTGAGTAAGAGGATTAGAAATGTAAAAGCCATAAGGGCAGTAGGTACAGCGAATGGAAATAACAGCATCTGTATCATTGTACCCTGTCACCGGGTAATTGGCGCTAATGGCGACCTGGTTGGTTATGGTGGCAACCTGTGGCGAAAGAAATGGTTACTTGAACATGAAGGAAAAATTGCAAACGGTGTGCAAACATTATTTTAGGTCTACACTTCCGAATGAAAGCGGTAAAAGCAAATTTGCTTTTTGAATAATAAATACTTTCCCTTCCATACCACTTAACAGCAACCGTATTGGCTGTTTCATACGTTCCTCATATTCAACCAGGCTTTGCCTGCACATACCACAGGGAGAAATGGGGTGGCTGCTTTCGCCATTGGTATTGTTATAGCTGATGGCAATAGTATCAACAGGAACGTTTGGATACATGGTGGCTGCTGATGATAGCAAAACCCGTTCAGCACAAATTCCTACAGGATATGAAGCATTTTCCTGGTTAGTCCCTGCAACTATTTCACCATTGGCCATCTTGGCAACTGCACCAACATTAAAGTTTGAATAGGGTGCATAAGCAGCGCCGGTAACTTCTCTTGCTTCATTTACTAACCAGGCATCAGGCTCTGACAATTCATCAACAGATTCATAAACCTCGTAGTTAAAATGATATTCTTCTTTATTCATGACCTAAATTTAAACTATTTTCTTTCACTCAAAAAAATCCTCCCTGTGTAATACAGCGAGGATCTATCAATATCTTAAGCAGAATTATTTTATCCAGCGGAACAAACGTTTCCATCTCGGGCCTTTATCCCAACTGAACCAAATGAGTGATGCTTTACCCACAACATGGTCTTCGGGTACATAACCCCAGTAGCGGCTGTCTAAAGAATTATGTCTGTTATCTCCCATCAACCAGTAATAATCCATTTTAAAAGTGTAGTTATCTGTTTCTTTCCCGTTGATGTAATATTTCCCACCCTGGTTCTCAAATTTGTTTCCTTCATATACTTCAATGCAACGCTGGTAACGGGTGATATTGTCAGGTGTCAATTTGATGTTTACATTCTTTTTTGGTATCCACATTGGCCCATAGTTATCTCCCGACCAGTTTTTACCGGTGGAATCTGTGTAATAAGGAAATAAGTTATTTTCATGATCCCGGATATAATCAGTTATAATATACCCATTGGGTAATTTGAGGTTTGCCCTTGCTTCATTGGTTATATTTACCTGGTAAATATTATTTTTAACCTGCCCGAATTCGTCATCACGTACTTCAATGCCAAGATCATGGAGTTTATCCCTGTCTAAATATTCTCCGGTGGGTACCTGCAGGTAATAAAAGCGTTCAGATTGCGGAAAATAATCTTCGGGTTTACCATTAACATGCAGCTTACCATTTATTAGCTGTATGGTATCTCCCGCTATTCCTACACAGCGTTTAATAAAATTCTCCCTTTTATCAACCGGCCTTGTAATAATTATATCCCCGTAATCCTGCCAAACCCTGTCCCGGCCAAACTGCCGTACAACATCATAATAAGTCACTTTCGATCCGAAATTCTCTTCATCATTAATCAACGTATCATTCACCGGGAAATTAAATACCACGGCATCATTTCTTTTTACGGGGCTTGCAAACCATCTTGTGTAAGGAATATGAATCCATTCCACGTAAGATTTGATATTTAAACCGGGTATGGTATGATGTACAAAAGGCATGGCTATGGGTGTATTGGGTATCCTTGGCCCGTAGGTTGATTTACTTACGAAAAGAAAATCATTCACCAACAGGGTTTTTTCTTCTGAAGGTGTTGGAATGGTATAGGCTTCAAAAACAAAAGTGCGGATGATGGTGGCTGCCACAACTGCAAATGCAGCAGCATCCAGCCATTCTCTTGCAGAAGATTTTTTATAATTCTTTACTACAGATACGCCTGCATATCTTTCATTTTTTGAATAGCCTAAGTATGGAAAATAAAGAAATGGAAAAAAAACTGCAGCTGCATGATGCCAGAAACCAAAGCGGCCAAAATGCTCAACAAATTTTATACAGATCCAGATGGTGATGAATTGACCGGCAATGGGCACTAACTGAAAAAAGAACCAGTATTTTTTAAGTTCCATCTTTTGCACCATGCACCAGGTATTGTAAAATGGCACCAAAGCTTTCCATCCTTCAATCCCTGCCTTCTTAAACATACCATACATACCAATATGCCAACCCAGTGCTCCAACAACAAAAACTATCCAACTTATACTCATGCGATTAATTTTAGAAGTGCCAAAAATACCATAATTAAGCTTTTGATAAGGGTTTAGGTAAATAATGTTTTGAAATGTTTAACAGAAAGGCTTCAGGCTTGTTGTAATACTGCATTGATATAGCTACTAACCTCTTTCGCTTTGTTCATGATCATAAAATGCCCGCCATTTTTTATAGTAAACGTTGCCCTGATATTTTTTATTGGAAACATTTTATCATTATCCCCATGAATATGACAGATATCCGGGTGTTGCCAATTATTTTTCCAGTTTAGCGCCTGGTTAACTGCCCAATTGATATAATTAATATTCACGCCACGCCTGTAATTAGCTGCAACAGCTTTGTCTTCATCAGATGTTACGCCGAGAAACCGGTTTTGAAAAGGTTCAGTCAGTTTTGTTGATCTTAAGGGAATGATCTTATGAAGTTTTAATGTGGCAACTGTTTTCATCCACAACGGTAATTCATCTGAAGATTTTACACTGGAGATAAGTATTATTTTTTTTACCGGCACCTGCTTTGCAATTTCGGTACAAACCATTCCTCCGAACGATAATCCCATCAGCATTGGGTTTTCCTCATGTATTGCTGAACGCATTCTAGTGGCATAGGCAGACAATGATTCTTTGGGAAGTGGCAATAACCAGTGGATAAATTTCAATTCATAACCCTTTACTTCAAGTTTGGCAAAGGCTTTTTCATCTGCTCCCAGTCCGCTTATGCAATAAATAGTTTTCATACCCCTATCTCCGCCTACAGGCGGAGAACTTTGATTGTTATCTTATTCTTTAATTTAAATAACTTTTAAAAGAAAAAATCTGTCCAAAAACTGCTACCTCAAATTCCCAATTACAAATCTCCTTATTTTCTAGGCAACACGTAATTCTCCACATCTGCCAAACTGATCGTTTTGCCTGATAAGATTATCAGCCTCTCCACCACGTTCCTTAATTCACGTATATTACCAGTCCAGTTATAAGCCTGCAGGGCACTCATGGCATCTTTATCTACTGTTTTTTTAGGCTGTCCGTATTCACTCGCAATAATATCTAAAAAATGTTCTACCAAAGAAGGTATATCATCCCTTCGCTCATTTAATGAGGGTACGTGAATGATAATAACGCCGAGGCGGTGATAGAGATCGAGTCGGAAATTTTTCTCATCTACTTCTTTCAGCAGGTCTTTATTTGTTGCTGCAATTACCCTTACATCTACCGAAATATCTTTATCGGCCCCAACCCTTGTTATTTTTCCTTCCTGCAGGGCACGCAATACTTTTGCCTGTGCATTCAGGCTCATATCTCCAATCTCGTCTAAAAATATAGTGCCGCCATTTGCGGTTTCAAATTTGCCGATGCGTTGTTTTATGGCAGAAGTGAATGAACCTTTTTCGTGGCCGAACAATTCACTCTCTATCAACTCACCCGGTATGGCTGCACAATTCACTTCTACCATCGGGCCGGTATTGCGGTTACTTTTTTCATGTATCCATCTTGCCACTAATTCTTTACCCACCCCGTTTTCACCGGTAATTAAAACCCGGGCATCAGTTGGTGCAACTTTTTCAATGGTATCTTTTATCTTATTAATGGGAGCGCTGTCGCCAACCATCTCCAAAGCCTTTCCTACTTTACGTTTCAGCACTTTAGCTTCGGTAACCAAACTTTGTTTATCCAGGGCATTGCGTAGCGTGATCAGTAAGCGGTTGAGGTCTGGCGGTTTGCTGATATAATCAAATGCGCCTTTTTTTACAGCTTCAACAGCCGTATCAATATTTCCGTGCCCGCTGATCATAATGACCGGCACATCGGGATTAATATCCTTTGATCTGTCTAAAAATTCGATACCATCCAGTTTGGGCATCTTGATGTCGCACAAAACAACATCATAAGATTTCTCTGAAAATTTTTTTAACCCTTCCTCTCCGTCGCCGGCTTCATCAATTTTATATCCTTCATAACTGAGGATTTCGGATAAGGTTTTGCGGATGGATTTTTCGTCATCAATGATTAAAATATTGGCCATAGGTATTAACAAAACTTTTATATGGACTGAATGCTAAACTGCATCAAATAGCAGTTATTCAAAAATAACTAATTTATGGGGTACAAAGCGCTGTTTATTTTCATACTGCTGTTTTCTTTTTCCTGTATTAATAATACTGACTCAGCTACAGGAAGAAATAATACCATTAAAGCTGACCATAATCCTTACAGTCATATTAAAAGTATTCCTTTACCCCAAGGTTTCGAAAGAACCCTATCTGTTGAACATTCCTTTGCCGGTTTTTTACGGGATATTGAATTAAAAAAAGATAAGTCGGTTTACCTGTTCAACAGGCAGCCAAAGCTTAACCAATTGGCACAATTTGCTGTACTAAATATATCAATTGGAGATAAGAACCTGCAGCAATGTGCCGATGCGGTAATGCGGTTAAGGGCCGAATTCCTCTATGAACAAAAAGAATTTGAACAGATCATTTTTTATGATAATGAAAATACTGTTTATAGATTTTCATCGCCTTATACAAGGAATAATTTCTCGACATACCTCAATAGGGTTTTTGGAATGTGTGGTAGCGCTTCTTTATCAAAACAATTAAAACTGGTCGTTGATTTCTCCACAATACAACCCGGCGATGTATTGATTCGTGGTGGTTTCCCCGGCCATGCTGTAATTGTAATGGATGTAGCTGTGAATGCAGCTGGAGAAAAAATTTATTTGCTGGCTCAAAGCTATATGCCTGCACAAAATATCCATGTATTGAATAATCAAATGAATAAAAATTTATCTCCCTGGTATGAAGTGAACGATAATGACCTTATACAAACTCCGGAATATTCGTTTTACAAAAATGAGTTAAAGAGATGGTAATAAAAAGGTCACCTGAAACAGGTGACCTTCTGTCGGGATGACAAGATTCGAACTTGCGACCCCACGCCCCCCAGACGTGTGCGCTACCGGGCTGCGCTACATCCCGAAAAATTTAATATCCCAGACATGTGCCCCGCCACAAGCGGGGCTACATCCCGAATTATAAGGCGGCAAAAGTAGCTGAAATTTTCAACTTCAAAAAGGGCAACTTATCTTATCTTAGCGCAACTTTTTAATACATGAAGGTTTTAATAAAGAAAGCTACAATAATTTCCCCCTCCTCTCCCCTCAACGGACAAACCAAAGATATTTTTATAACAGGCGGTAAGATCTCAAAAATTGCCGATGCTATTGCCGAAAAAGCAGACCATACCATCGAACAGGAAGGCCTTTGTGTAAGTATTGGCTGGATGGATATGTTTGCTGACTTTGGCGACCCGGGTTACGAACAAAAAGAAAGTATTGAAACGGGCGCATTAGCTGCTGCTGCCGGAGGCTTTACCGATGTAATGCTGGTACCCAACAGTAACCCCGTTGTTGATAATAAAGCACAGGTTGAATATATAATGCAGAAAGCAAAGCAGGTTGCAGTAAATATTCATCCGGGCGGTGCAATCACTAAAAAAGCAGAAGGAAAAGAGCTTTCAGAAATGTATGACATGCATCAATCGGGTGCACTTGCTTTCAGCGATGGAATAAACCCTTTACAGGATTCAGGTATATTATTAAAAGCCCTGCAATATGTAAAGAGTTTTAATGGCACGGTCATACAGGTTCCGGATGATACAGGTATTGGTGCCAATGGGTTAATGAACGAAGGGGTCATATCAACCCAAATGGGTTTGCCGGGAAAACCTGCAATGGCCGAAGAGCTGATGGTGGCAAGAGATATTAAATTAGCAAGATATGCTGATAGTAAATTACATTTCACCGGTGTGTCTTCTCCTAAAAGCCTGGAGTACATTAAAAGGGCAAAGGAAGGCGGTATACAGGTAACATCTTCAATAACTCCATACCAGGTATATTTTTGTGATGAAGACCTGCAGGGTTATGATACTAATTTAAAATTAAATCCCCCGCTAAGAAACCGTGCAGATATGATGGCTGTTAGAAAGGCTATACAGGATGGAAGTATTGACTGTATCGCTTCTCATCACCTGCCGCAGCATTGGGATAACAAAGCCTGTGAATTTGAATATGCAAAAGCGGGAATGATAAGTCTGGAAACCATGTTTGCCGTTTTAATGACTGTTGGTTTACCGGTTCAGGATTTTGTACAGATGCAAACAGTTAATGTGAGAAATATTTTTGGTGTTATAGTTCCCGAAATAAAAGAAGGAGAAACCACCTCACTGACTTTGTTTATGCCTGATGCTGAATTTGTTTTTGAAGAGAATATGATCAGGTCAAGATCAAAGAACTCTCCTTTTATTGGAAAAAAATTAAAAGGCAGGGTTGTGGGAATAATTAATAAAGGCCAGGTTCACCTGAATTAATAAATATGCTTCAAAACTTAAATGCCACAAAGAAAGGCCTGGTAACAGGTGTATTGATGATAGGCCTGTCGTTAGTATTATATTATTCGGGCAGGTCATTTGATAGCCCGGTACAATATTCAATTTATGTGCTGTATGCCGCCGGCATAGCCTGGTCGCTGTATAGTTTTTCAGGATCAGTGGAGAACACCAATAAATTCGGCGCCTATTTTTTACAGGGATTCAAATGTTTTATTGTGGTAACCCTGTTGATGGTCATTTTCACTTTTGTGTTTAATAAAATGCACCCTGAGTTTAAAGAACAAATGGGGACAACATACCGGGATGAACTGCTTAAAAATGAAAACATCACCCCTGCTGAAGCTGTTTCTAATGTTGAAAAAATGAAAGAGTTTTATCTAACCATGCTTATCTCCCGTGCCATATTCGGATATTTACTTACGGGGTCTGTAATTACATTAGTATCTTCATTTCTTTTTATGAGAAGAAAATAATCAACATGGACTTATCAATTGTCATACCGCTTTATAACGAAGAAGAATCACTTCCGGAACTTGCTGCCTGGATAGAGAGAGTGATGCAGGAAAATAATTTTTCCTATGAGGTCATTATGATTGACGATGGAAGTACTGACAGTTCCTGGAAGGTGATTGAGCAGCTTCGCAATGGCAATTCAAATATCAAAGGAATAAAATTTCAACGTAACTATGGCAAGAGCGCAGCTTTGAATGAAGGCTTTAAAGCAGTCCAGGGAAATGTGATCATAACCATGGATGCTGACATGCAGGACAGTCCTGATGAAATTCCGGAGCTGCAGCGGATGATTGTTGAAGATGGGTTTGATATGGTGAGTGGCTGGAAGAAAAAAAGATATGACAATACTTTCTCTAAAAACCTGCCCTCTAAATTGTTTAATTCGGCAGCCCGGCGGATGAGCCATATAAAACTACATGATTTTAACTGCGGTCTTAAATCTTACAGTAAGAAAGTGGTAAAAAGTATTGAAGTATATGGTGAGATGCACCGCTATGTGCCTGTGCTGGCCAAATGGGCAGGGTTCAGGAATATTGGAGAAAAAGTAGTGGAACACCGGGCAAGAAAATATGGAGTTACCAAATTTGGCTGGAGCCGTTTCATAAATGGTTTCTTAGACCTGATGACCATATTTTTTATGGGCAAGTTTGGTAAAAGGCCCATGCATTTTTTTGGATTGTGGGGAACTGTTGCATTCTTTTCCGGTCTCGCTATTTTTACTTACCTCAGCATTTCAAAATTCTTTTTTGATAAAACCGGGATGACACAGCGGCCACTTTTCTTCTTTGCTATACTCGCTATGATCATTGGTACGCAATTATTCCTGGCAGGATTTATCGGCGAACTTATTTCGAGGAATTCTTCAGAAAGAAATAATTATTTGATAGAAAATAAAATTGGAATAAATTAATAATATGGGAACTTCCAATTCCCCCTTTAGGGGGTTAGGGGGTAACAAGATTGTTATCATCGGCCCGGCGCACCCCTTACGTGGCGGTGGTATCACTACTTTCAATGAAAGGCTTGCCCGCCAGTTTCAAAACGAAGGGCATCAAACCAGTATCTATTCTTTTTCACTGCAGTATCCCGGATTTTTATTCCCCGGTAAATCTCAATTTACAGATGCACCTGCACCAGCCGGAATTGATATCCATACCCGTATCAATTCAATATACCCCTTCAACTGGATCAGTGTGGGAAGGGAATTAAAAAAACTAAAACCAGATATTGTTGTTGTAAGGTTCTGGATACCGCTGATGGGCCCCTGCCTGGGAACCATCCTGCGCATCATCAAAAAAAATAAACATACCAGGATCGTCTGTATAGCGGATAATATTGTGCCGCATGAAAAACGTTTTGGCGACAAATGGTTTACCGGTTATTTTATTAAACCGGTTGATGCTTTTATTCTTATGAGCGAAAAGGTTTTAAGCGACCTGTGCCTGTTCACCAGGAATAAAAAAGCAATACTGGTACCCCACCCCTTATATGATAATTTTGGAGAAAAAATTTCAAAAGAAGAAGCAAGAAAGGAATTAGGAATTAAGAATGAGGAATTAGTAATACTATTTTTTGGGTTTATCCGGAAATACAAAGGTTTAGACGTATTGTTGGATGCGGTGAAAATCTTGAAAGAACGTAACCCAATTTCTAATTCCCATTTCCTAATTCCTAAATTACTCATCGCCGGAGAATTCTACGAAGACAGAAGAGCTTATGATGAACAGATTGCCAAGCTGGGTATTAAAGATGATCTGATCCTGCACACCGATTTTATCCCGGATGACAAAGTGAAGAATTATTTCTGTGCGGCTGATGTGGTCATTCAACCTTATCGTAATGCCACCCAAAGCGGTGTAACACCCCTTGCCTATCATTTTGAAGTTCCGATGATCGTTACCACGGTTGGCGGACTGCCTGATATGGTGCCCGATAATAAAGTTGGTTTGCTGGCACAACCAACAGCTGAATCACTTGCAGAAAAAATTATAGAGTACTTTGAAAAAGGAGAAAATTATTTTCTGCCCCACTTAGTTGAAGAAAAGAAAAAATTCAGTTGGGCAAAAATGACAGAAAACATCCTTGAAGTTGCCAATAGTAAGTAAATTGCCGCATTAAATACGAAAAATGATCTACAGAAGTAAAGCTCCCTTACGTATTGGCCTGGCTGGTGGTGGTACAGATGTTAGTCCATACAGCGACCAGTATGGCGGCGCTATTTTAAATACTACCATCTCCCTTTCTGCTTATGCTACCATTGAACCGGTGGATCAAAATAAGATCATCGTTGAAGCGCTTGACAGAAATGAAGAGCAGCAATTTGAGTTGCTTGACCATTTACCTATTGATGGAAAGCTTGATCTGCTGAAAGCAGTGTACAACCGTATACAAAAAGATTTTCCGATGCCTTTAAAAGGTTTCCGGCTTTCAACCTTTGTAGATGCACCAGCCGGTTCAGGATTAGGCACTTCATCTACATTAGTTGTTGCAGTGCTTGGCGCATTTGTAGAAATGCTGAAGCTTCCCTTTGATGAATATAAAATTGCACAATATGCATATGATATTGAGCGAAACGATCTGCAACTGGCAGGCGGCAAACAGGATCAGTATGCAGCAACATTTGGCGGTGTGAATTTTATGGAATTCTATAGTGATGGGAAGGTCATTGTAAATCCTTTACGCATTAAGCCTGAGTATCTGCATGAGCTGGAGAATAATTTAGTGCTTTATTTCACGTCTACTTCAAGAGAAAGTGCTGCCATAATTAAAGAGCAGGTAAAAAATGTTAATGAAAAGAATGAAAAAAGTATTGAGGCCATGCATCATTTAAAAGACCAGGCTAAAATGATGAAAGAGGCTTTGTTGCAGGGAAAGCTGGATGAGATAGGCATCATTCTGAATTATGGTTTTGAACAGAAAAGAAATATGGCTGCTAATATCAGTAACGATACTATTGAAAAAGTTTATACAGCTGCCAAAGAAGCCGGGGCTACCGGCGGAAAGATAAGCGGTGCAGGTGGCGGTGGCTTTATGATCTTTTATTGCCCCCGAAACACCCGGTATGCTGTTATAAAAACATTGAATAATTTTGGAGGCATGGTAAGAGATTATTCTTTCACCCAACACGGGTTAACAACCTGGGCTGTTTAACTCAATTAATATGCAACAGATAAAAAATATAATTCAGGCTTCGGTTAATGTAAAGCAGGATATCTTACAAAATGACGAACTGCTGAAAACAGTTACCGATTGTATCGGGGTTATTGTAAAGGCATTTAAAAATGGCAATAAAGTATTGTTTTGTGGTAATGGAGGCAGCGCTGCCGATGCACAACACCTGGCTGCAGAGTTCAGCGGAAGGTTTTATACCGACAGGGATGCATTGCCTGCCGAAGCGCTTCATTGCAATACATCTTATATGACCGCTGTGGCCAACGATTACAGCTATGATGTGATCTATTCCAGGCTGATAAAAGGAATTGGCAACAAAGGAGATGTTTTAATAGGATTAAGTACTTCCGGCAACAGCAAAAATATTTACAATGCTTTTGAAGTGGCGAAGGAAAAAGGAATGATCACCATTGCTTTTACCGGTGCTACAGGCGGAACAATGAAAGCGCTTTCTGATTACCTGCTAAATGTTCCTTCTACCGATACACCAAGGATACAGGAGAGTCATATCATGCTCGGACATATTATTTGTCAATTGGTGGAAGCAGAATACTTCACCCCCTCCGCCCCCTGAAGGGGAAACCTGGAGTCTGATGATTTAAGTTATCACAATACCATAAACAGCTTTTATAAATGAATTCCTCTCAAAATATTGAACTCCAAAACTCCCCCTTCAGGGGGTTGGGGGGTGAAGCCATCATATTAGCAGGAGGATTGGGAACAAGATTAAGAAGTGTAGTAAGTGATATGCCAAAATGTATGGCACTTGTTTCGGGAAAACCATTTCTCTACTATGTTATTAAGCATTTAAAAAAACAGGGAATTGATAAGTTTATTTTTTCGCTGGGCTATAAACATGAGTTGATTGAGACCTGGCTGAAAGAACAATATTCAATATTAAATATTAAATACTCAATAGAAGAAGAACCATTGGGTACAGGTGGTGCCATAAAACTTGCCTGCGGCCTTGCAACAGAAAAAAATATTTTGATCCTTAATGGCGATACACTTTTTAATGTTGATATAAAAGAGCTTTTTGCTTTTCACAAAACCAATGAAGCAGATTGTACACTTTCCCTAAAGCCCATGCAGGATTTTGACCGCTATGGTGTTGTTGAGCTGAGAGACGATGGTTCAATTGCGAGTTTTAAGGAAAAGCAGCAATATAAGAATGGTTTAATAAATGGAGGCGTTTATATTTTGAACAGGGCCAGATTTATGCAGGAAGAACTTCCACAAAAATTCTCTTTTGAAAAAGATTACCTGGAGCAGTACCTTAATAAAAGAAAAATGTGCGGTGTGGTACAGGATGAATATTTTATTGATATAGGCATACCTGAAGACTATGAAAAAGCTCAGAAGGAATTAGGAATCAGGAATTAGGAATTGGTTTGCGAACTACAAACAGCTCAGCTGGTAATTTTGCATTAAAAAAAATCGTGTAATCAATGATCGACTTAAGTAAAATAGGCAAAAGCTGGACACTATTCCTTGACCGGGACGGTGTGATAAACCATGAAAAACATAAAGACTATATCCACACCTGGGATGAATTTCAGTTTTATGATGGTGCAAGGGAAGCGATTGCCATCTTTACAAAAAAATTCAAACACATTATTGTTATTACCAACCAGCGGGGCATTGGAAAAGGCGTAACTAAAGTTGAAGACGTAGAATTTATCCATGAAAATATGGCTGCCGAAATTAAAAAAGCAGGTGGAAGGATTGATGCTGTTTATTTTTGTCCGGATGTCGATGAGACAAGCCCCGACCGAAAACCAAATCCCGGTATGGGTTTAAAAGCTGTAAAAGATTTTCCTGGTATTGATCTGTCCAGGTCTGTTATGATCGGTAATACCATCAGCGATATGCAGTTTGGCCGCAACCTCGGTATTAAAACAATCTTCCTACCTACCACCAGACCCGAAGTTGATGTGCACGATAGCCGTATTGATGCAGTTTATCCTTCACTTATTGCATTTGCCAATACCCTTCGCTAATCGGTGTAATTAGTGTGATTGATTAAATCCGTGTTCTAAGCTTTAGTTAAATTTTTTACACAGGCAATAATATTATACGCATCCTGTTAAAGGAATAGCTAATTTTAACGCATGAAAAAACTATTGGGGCTGTTGCTGATATCCTTCATCTGCCAGGTATCCTTTGCACAGGGTATCAGTAAAGCCGACCTTAAATTTCTACAGCAAAAGGAAGATTCATTAAAGTCGTATTCATATAAGATCATCCAGGGCATAAATTCAGATGACCGTTTTTTAGCGGACAGCATTTTTACCCGTATGCTGGTCAGGGCTTTAAAAACAAACCAATCGTTTCACTACCCTTTTGATTCCCTTGAAACAGTTTCAAGGTTATATTCACCCGACAGCGTTTTCCGGATCTTTACATGGCAACTGGTCATCAACGATAATGTTATACGCCAGCATGGCGCCATACAAATGAAAACTTATGATGGCTCACTGAAATTGTACCCATTGATCGACAAATCAGATGTAACCATAAATATTACGGATACCATTGGAAATAATTATGGATGGATCGGTGCCATTTATTATAAGGTCATTCAAAAGCGAAGCGCCAACCAGAATTATTATACACTTTTGGGTTACGATGAGAATAATATCCGCAGCAACCGAAAGATCATTGAAGTATTGAATTTCGTTAGCGGTGAGCCGACATTCGGGGGGCGCTTTTTCAGCTTTGAAGAAGATACCGTTTTTAAAACATCACAGAGCCGCTATGTGATGGAATACAAAAAAAAGGCTGGCCCACGGCTCACGTATGATAAAGACCTTGACCTGATCGTTCTGGAACATCTCATTTCTGAATCTAATGAACCAAAAAAGAAATGGACCTTAGTAGGTGATGGAGATTATGAAGGTTTTAAATGGAAAGCAGGTAAATGGATCCATGTTGAAAAAATTTTCAATTATGTAACACCACAGGGACAGGAACCCGTACCCAACCCGATAAGAAATGCTGAGGGTAATATTGATGAAAATAAATTAAAAGGCGCTGAGATTGAAGAGACAGAAAAGAAACCTGATACTAAAAAGATAGTAAAGCCAAAGGGAAAGGGTAATGGGTAAGCTTATACTTCCACTAAAAATGTGCCCAGGTCAACAACCTCGCCAGCTCCCATTTTAAATTTTTCCAGTCCTTCCAGATCCAGGTCTCTCATTACTTTACTTTGAAAGATCAATGCATCTCCTTTATATAATGCAAAGTAAAGGTCCGGGTCTACTTCGGGGTTTAAAAAATCGGAATAATCTCCATGTCTGAATGAAATTTTTGCATTGCCATTTGCATCGAGTGGACTTCTGCCCAGGTAATCATCTTCCATCAGGTCCTTTTCAAACAGGCACATTTCAAAGTCGCTGCCCGTTAGTGGAGCATCACTTCCCTTAGCAATGAACCTGGCCGTTACTTCAATATTCATGTCAGGACTTAAAGAAAAATCTGCCATAGCTTGCTTATTTAACCTTAAAAATACGATTTTTAACAGTAGTTATGTTCATTTGTACACTTCCAGACTAATCCATTTCATTTTTTGCAGAACAAATCCAAAACTGTTTGTTACAATGCCCCAGCCATAGCGGCAACTCCTGCTGAAATTTATGGAAGAGGCATCATCAAAATATTTTGCCGGGCAGGATATTTCGCCAATGGGATACTTCTTATAAATGATCTGCAACAACACCTGGTTGTCAAAAACAAAATCATCTGAGTTGGCCATAAAATTAATGTCCATTAATACTTCTTTTGAAAAAGCCCGGAAGCCACTATGATACTCGGACAATTTCTGGTTTAAAAGTATATTCTGAAAAAGGGTAAGGCAGCGGTTAAAAAAATATTTATACGCCGGCATTCCGTTTTGCATGGCACCCTTTCCCAAAATGCGGCTACCGATAACAACAGGATAAACATCATCAGCAACCAGGTTCGCCATTGATGGGATAAGTTTAGGGTTGTATTGGTAATCGGGGTGCAGCATGATAACAATATCTGCATTCAGCGACAAAGCTTTTGTATAACAGGTTTTCTGGTTTCCGCCATAGCCTTTATTATTATCATGGCGTATAACATGTTTAATATGTAATGCCTCAGCTACCTTTACCGTTTCATCAGTGCTGGCATCATCTACTAAAATAACTTCATCAACAATATCAAAAGGGATATCTGCATAGGTTTGCTCCAATGTTTTAGCGGCATTGTATGCCGGCATCACTACCACTATTTTCTTTCCTTTTATCATTTTTAAAATTAAGGTTCTATATCCTTTTGCTGTACATCAAACAACAGGTAACTGTAATGTACTTCCCCAACAGGTTTTAATTTCCGCAGCCATTTATATTTCCCGGTATTCCAGATATCCAGGTAACTGTCAATCACCAAAACAAATTTTCCGGTTTGCGGCATTTCCGGCGCCCGTTTTATATCCGGATGCTTTTGCAAATAATCATCTACAAGGTATTCCGCCTGGGTAAAGTTAAGGTTGCCTGCCCCTACATATTTATATGCATTTTTCTTATGCCCGATAAATTCATTGGTATAAGGATAATAATTATTAAAGTATTGTCCCACGCTCATTAGCAACCATAAACATAAAGCCAGGATGATCATTTGGTCCCTTTTGCCTTTTGCATATTTAAAAACGATACCGCAAAAAATGAACAGCAAAGGATAAATAAAAATGATATGCCTGATGCCGCACTGTGCGTTGTATAAAAAACTCAGCAACACTAAAAAATAAATGATCGGTGCAAGCAAAAAGAATTCGTTACGTATAAAATTTTTGAACCGCAGATCTATGTACAAAATGTATTTTGCCCAGCCAATTAAAATAATATAAGTAATGGGTGTTTTAAAGAAAAAACTCACAAAATAATAATACCAGAAACTGCCGCCCGTACTGCTATGGCCCAGTATGGTCACATTGGCAAAGGAACTGTTGGCAAAGCCTCCGCCAAGCTGGTCGTAGTATTTAGCCTGGTCCAATCCAGTAACGAAAGATTCAGAAACCGGAACAGGAAACCAACCCGGCAAGACCTGCTGCAGCTTTTGAAACAATGAACTCATAAAATGATAATCACCCAACCTCATATTCATATGCCAGAAAATAAAACCGGCATTAATGATCACCCAGCTTATGGTTACAACTATCAGTATTTTTTTCAGCAACGATAACCACTGAAATTTTTCCTTCATTGCTACTGCATAAACCAACAAACAAATTGGAGCCAGCACATATAAATGAAATAGCGATTGTTTCACCAGTTGCGATAAAGCAAGCATCACCGCAAACCAAATAAAGTGTTTATTGCTTTTAGTGTTGCAGTATCGCCATAAAAAATACATGGTAGCCAACAAAAAGAAAACAGAGTATGTATCCGTAGTAACCAAAACTGCATTGGCGGTATTATTCGGACAGCACACAAACAAAAACGCCGAGAACAAACCTGCATTGATACCGTATAATTTCCTGCTCCAGTGAAAGACAAGTAAAATAATGAGTACAGAAAAAAACAAAGTGATATACCTGCCCTTTATTGTATCGCTGATGCCATAATCATTTTTAGAAAGGTCTTTATTAAGAAATTGTTCTGTCGCCCTCGGCAATGCATTAAGTATTGATACGGGCATCTTGCTGTTATCTTTTTCGGGATTGGTACGGGTTGGATCGCCTTTAAACATCTTTATCCCAAAAGCCAGGTGAGAGCCTTCATCTGCAGTAACCGACAAAGCATTGATGGAACAGATACCGTTTATTAAATACAGTACGATAAGCAGGGAGAGGATGATTCGGTGTTTCTTATTCAAGAGTGATGCCCTTAGTTGGCATTAAAGATAAATTGCAAAAGCAAATATTCAATATTCAATTTTCAACGCTCAATATTCAAGTGGAGCAGTCTTTAGACTAAATACTGCATACTGAGAAATGAACTGGTTGTATCCGCCTTGAGCATTGAACATTGTATGTTGAGTGTTGAACATTTACTTTGCGGCTGTTTGACCTCACCCCAACCCTCTCCTTAAGGAGAGGGAGGAAGATTTCGTTATGTATAGAACTTACATTTTGTAATGGTAATCTTCACTTAGATCTCCTGCATAATCAGTTCCCTCTTTAGGGGGCGGAGGGGGTTAATCATTTAGTTTAAGAACAGCAAGGAACGCCTCCTGCGGCACTTCCACATTTCCTATCTGCTTCATCCGCTTCTTGCCTTCTTTCTGTTTTTCTAACAGTTTACGCTTACGGCTAATATCGCCGCCATAACATTTTGCAGTAACATCCTTACGCATGGCGCTGATGTTTTCCCTGGCAACAACCTTGGCTCCTATCGCTGCCTGTATAGCTATCTGGAACTGCTGCTTAGGCAACAGCTCTTTCAGTTTTTCGCAAAGCTTGCGGCCAAACTCATGCGCACGGCCACGATGTATCAATGCACTTAGTGCATCCACTTTTTCGCCGTTAAGCAAAATATCCATCTTCACAATATCACTGGGGCGGTATTCCATCGGATGATAATCAAAAGATGCATAACCACGGGTCATGCTTTTCAATTTATCGTAAAAGTCAAAAACAATTTCGGTCAATGGCATTTCAAAGAAAAGTTCCACACGGGTTGGCGTTAAATAATGCTGGTGTGTTAAGATGCCGCGTTTGGTAATGCAAAGCGTCATGATGTTGCCGATGTATTCCGGCTTGGTAATTATCTGTGCTTTGATGAAAGGTTCGTCAATATGATCTATCCTTGTGGGGTCGGGCATTTCGGTAGGATTATTAACCGTTATCACTTCACCCTTGCTGGTGGTAGCAGTAAAACTTACGTTGGGTACGGTTGTTATCACCGTTTGGTTAAACTCCCTTTCCAAACGCTCCTGGATAATTTCCATGTGCAGCATACCTAAAAATCCGCAGCGGAAACCAAAGCCCAGCGCCTGTGATGTTTCCAGTTCAAAAGTTAAGGATGCATCATTCAGTTGCAGTTTATCCATGCAGTCACGCAGCTCTTCAAAAGCATCGGTCTCTATCGGGAAGATGCCGGCGAACACCATCGGCTTCACGTCTTCAAAACCCTGTATGGCCTCAAGTGCAGGATTAACAGTTGTGGTAATCGTATCACCCACCTTTACTTCTTTAGCGTTCTTGATGCCGGTGATGATATAACCCACATCTCCTGCCGCCACTTCTGTTCGGGGAGCCATACCAAATTTTAAAATACCTACTTCATCGGCGCCATATTCCAGGCCGGTATTGCTAAACTTGATCTTGTCATTCTTTTTAAGTGTGCCGTTAAAAACACGATAATAAACAATGATACCCCGGAAACTATTATATACACTGTCAAATATCAATGCCTGTAGTGGGGCATTCGGGTCACCCGTTGGGGCAGGAATACGCTCAATGATGGCGGTCAATATCTCTTCAATACCTATTCCGCTTTTACCGCTGGCTAATAAAATGCTTTCGGGTTTGCAACCCACCAATTCCACTATCTGGTCCTTCACTTCTTCAATCATCGCTCCGTCCATATCAATTTTATTGATGACCGGGATGATCTCTAAATTATTTTCAATAGCCAGGTACAAATTGCTGATAGTCTGCGCCTGAATGCCCTGGCTTGCATCCACCAAAAGCAATGCGCCTTCGCAGGCAGCAAGAGCACGGCTTACTTCATAACTAAAGTCAACGTGGCCGGGAGTATCTATCAGGTTGAGCACATATTCGGTGCCCTTCCAGTTATAATTTATCTGTATGGCGTGGCTCTTAATGGTGATGCCCTTTTCCCTTTCGAGGTCCATATCATCCAGTACCTGTGCCTGCATATCCCTTTCGCCAATGGTATGGGTAAATTCCAAAAGCCGGTCGGCAAGGGTACTTTTGCCATGATCAATATGGGCAATAATGCAAAAATTTCTGATGTTCTTCATGTACGTTCTGTTCCTCTTTTTGAGAGGGGCAAAAGTAGCTTAAAATAGTGGATTTTGAACAGTAGATGGAACACACGGATAGCTTGTCCTGATTAAATCGGGAACATGGATTTGTGCTGGTGGGAGCGGATTGTTTCTCACCTTACAATGTTTAATTAACTAAGGGAAAATTTTATAAATATCTTTTCTATGTACAAACCGTGCTAAAAGAATTGTTGAATTTTCGAAGAAGAACCCTAACCGGTAATCACCTACCCTGGTTCTATATGCATTTTTATGGCCTTTAAGTTTTTTTGTGTTTGGAATATGCTCAAGTTTATCAACAGCATCAAGGGATTCTATTAGCTGCATTAAGGATTGCCTGACAGTTTTTACTTTCAATTCATCTAAATCCTTTGAAAACTTCTTTAGGAATTCGACTTTCATCAGGCTGATAACTTTTTCATTATTTCTGCACGGCTTGCTTTTTTGGTCTTATCAACACCATGCATAAGTTTGCCCATGCCAATATCTTCCAGTTCATCCTGAGTTAATGCAGATGAGCCAACACCAAGTTTTTTCAATAAGTCGGCAAGGAATTTAAATTCGCTGTCGTTTTTGGGAGTAATTACTAATGCTTTCATAAATCAAATATACTAAAAAGGTATTGCATGGAAAAAAGGGGCAAATTTAATAATCTTTTCCTTTGCATAACCGGTTGGCAAGGGTGCTTTTTCCGTGATCAATATGGGCAATGATGCAAAAATTTCTGATGTTCTTCATGTACGTCTGTTCCTCTTTTTGAGGGGGCAAAAGTAGTTTAAAATGGTGGATTTTAAACGAGGAAAATAGGAACCTTCTGACTAAGGGTCAGAATGTTTTAATATTAGATACCAGCATTTACTTTTTATAGCATCATCGTGCAGCCTGCCCTGAGGTACGAAGGGTCACAATCCTTTCATCGGCATACCAATGCGGAACTTCTTTTAGAAAAGAATAGATTTTTTTGATCGAATTTAGAATTATGAGAAACACCTTTGTAGCACTAGAATTAGCTCATTGAAACTTTACTGAAAATTCTAAGATTTTTTATGAAAAGTTTTTTCAAACTGGGGAAAAATGAGCAAAGACCCTGCCCGTTTGAGTCTTCAAAATTATCCACGAATTTTTCCACAACTGTTAATATTTAACGGTTTGTTTGTTCACCTGTAACATCGATATTCGTTACGTTCGCTTAAGGAGAAGCGGACCAAGATTCATTATTTGTAAAGCAGCAATCCAGCTACGCTACATATAAAAAATCAAAGTCCGCTAAGTAAACAAATGAAACACCTTGAAAAAGTTTGCCATTATACCAAGATGGACACAATGGATGGGTGTTTTTTCTTTTGTTACTTAAAAATAATAAAGTTGTTTCAAATCCACAGTAATTTATTTATTCCCATGCACCTTTTTTATGTGGAAATCAAATGAAGCCCTTAGCAGTTAAGGTTTTTAAAATTAAAAAATGTGCATAGGTTATAAAGTGCGATATAAGGTTACACTAGAAATAGAGTACCTGTTATTGTTGCTTACTGAGCTACGATAAAAAAGCATTTACAAATCTAATTTTGGAAGCTATAATATAAACTTAATACAAATGGAAAAAGATAAAGCACTTCTTGAAGGTATCATTTCTGATTATTTCAATTCAGTATCCCCCACTGGCGCAAGTGTTCCCTTCCACAACCACTAAAATATAAACGTAAAGATTTTGGGATCACTTGATGCCGATTAAAAGTTCCGGACTGTGTCCGGCATTTGAAAACAAATGATCATCTACAATTAATATTGTAAATTAGTAATTCTAATTCCGGACTTAGTGCGGCAGAACTATAAGATACAGGTGACCCTGGCGGAACACCTGCGCCAGAAAAAGTATACACAAACAGGATCATCAAGTATTTGATTGAGATTTTTATTTACTTATCTTGTATAATTAAATTCCGCTTATGAGATTTTCAACACTATACCAAAATACTGTTACGAAGGCCCAATTAGTTCTGATTATATTCATTTCAAGCCAGATCATCATTGGAGGCTGCAGTAAACCTGATTCAGCCTCTGTGCCTGTTAATTCTGGTTCAGCTTCCACAACTCTAACAACTCTTCCTGTAGTTTCAATTACAGCAAATTCTGCAGAAAGTGGTGGTAATATAGCATCGGCTAGCGGAAATGTTACTGAAAGAGGTGTTTGCTGGAATACTTCCTCAGGCCCAACTATAGCTAACAGTAAAACTATCGATGGAACAGGAACTGGATTTTATACTAGTAAAATGACAGGATTGAGTTTAGCTACTACCTATTATGTCAGAGCATATGCCACAAACAACACCGGAACAGTTTATGGAAATGAATTAAATTTTACGACACTGTCAACGATTGTTGTGCCAACCGTCACTACAATAGCAGTAACTTCGATCACTTCTTCGACAGCAATAAGTGGTGGTTTTGTTGGCGTAGATGGTGGTGCAGCAGTAACGGCTCGTGGTGTGTGTTGGAGTACTTTGACAAACCCAACAATTGCCGATACAAAGACCTCTAATGGTATAGGATTGGGAGACTTCATTAGTAATTTAACAAATCTTACCGAAAATACTCTTTATCATGTAAGGGCGTACGCAACAAATTCAGCGGGTACAGCTTATGGCAATGATATTACTTTTACGACTCTTCCAATCCCTGAGCCCGGAACAGTGTATATCGGAAGCAGCAATAACTACTTTTATGCCTTGAATGTTGTTACGGGCCAGCTTAAATGGAAATATACAGGTACAGCTGGGTTTAGTTATGGCGGCCCTTGTTATGCAAATGGAAAAGTTTATGCAGGTGGTGTAGATAGTTATTTATATTGCATGGATACTTTAAATGGCAATGTAGACTGGCGTTTTCTAGCCGGAAATACCGGAATAGAATCCGATCCTGTGTACGACAATGGAACAATTTATTTTGGCAGCAATGATGACTATTTATATGCACTCGATGCCAATACAGGCAATATGAAGTGGCGATTTTTAACGGGTGCAAATGTAAGCACCAGTCCTGCAATAAACAATGGAGTTGTTTTTTTTGGCAGTTCTGATAGCAAAGTATATGCAGTTAATACTTTAACAGGACAGCTCATATGGTCGTACCAGACAGCTGCTATGATAAATCAAAGTAGCCCAACTTTGGATAATGGTTTATTGTATGTTGGCAGCAGGGATGGTTACCTCTATGCACTTAATATGAGTACCGGAACATTGGCGTGGCGTTATTTAGTAGGGTTCTCTCTGGAAAGTTCCAGTCCAACTGTTGTTAACAACATCGTTTATATAGGTGCTAACTCTGCATCTTCAAATGGTGGTGTATATGCCATTAATGCCACAACTGGTCAACTTATATGGGTAAAATTTCAAACCGTAGCATTTAATTCTAGTCCTATTATTGCCGATGGACAATTATTTATAACATCCGCATCGGGGGATCTTTTAGCTATGGATGCAGCTACAGGTTTAAACCATTGGTCAAGAACACTTTTTACAAATGGAGCAAGCCCGGCAGTGATGAATGGTGTTGTATATGTTGGAGGAGGGGGGATGAATTATATTTATGCAATTGATGCGTTAAACGGTAATGACAAATGGCGTTTTAGTATTACGAATGGAGCATTTACTTCTGGCCCATGCATTGTTACTTCCAGCTCAATAAAATATTCTGGGGATTCGGGAATGCAGAACTGATTCTCTTCACCACTGGCACAAGTGTTCTCTTCCCAAATACTAAAATTAAAAACGTAAAGATTTTGGGATCACTTGATGCCGTTTAAATCTGCCGGACTGTGTCCGGATTTTTTTCCAGCAAAGTCTCTCCACGGTTATGTTAATAAGTCGAACCAATCTTTCAATTCAATGAACCCAATGATCATTTATTGAACGTTATCCTGTAAATAGCACCTCTCAGGTCATCACTCACCAGCATCGATCCATCATCAGCAAATTCAATATCCACAGGGCGGCCGGTGACCTTACCATCATTGCCCAGCCAACCACTTGCAAAGGGAACATACTGTACCACTTTATTGTTCTCCAGTCTTACCAGCATTACCCGGTAACCGATCTTGGTGCTGCGGTTCCAGCTTCCATGCTCGGCAATGAAGATCTGGTTCTTGTATTCGGGCAGGAACATATTGTCTTTATAAAAGCGCATGCCTAATGCAGCCACGTGCGGACCCAGATTTTTTGCAGGGGGAGTAAAATCAGAACATGGTCTTTTATTTCCGAATTCAGGATCCGGTGTATCACCCTGCTGGCAATAAGGATACCCGAAATGCATTCCTTTCTTCGGTGCAAGATTCAATTCATCGGCGGGCATATCATCACCCATATTATCACGTCCATTATCTGTGAACCATAACTCTTTTGTAACCGGGTGCCAGGAGAAACCAACCGTATTCCTTACACCGGAAGCATATACTTCAAGTCCGCTGCCATCGGGGTTCATACGGGTAATGGAAGAATAGATCTCCTTCTCCGGCTCGCAGATATTACAGGGAGCGCCTACTGGTACATACAATTTATCATCGGGTCCAAAGGCAATGAACTTCCATCCATGATGCTTATCGGCGGGGAATTGATCTGTCACAACAACCGGTCTGGGTGGATCAGACAGTTTATTCTCGATATCATCATAACGGAGTATGCGGTTAACTTCAGCAACATACAGGCTCCCCTTGCGGAAAGCAACTCCGTTGGGCATGTTCAGGCCCTGGTCGATGACATACACTTTATCCGCCTTTCCATCCTTATCCTCATCCCTTACTGCATATACCTTATCTTTCTGGCGGTTACCCACGAACAAAGTTCCTTTCTCTCCCCAGCACATACTTCTTGCATTAGGCACTTCTGCATAAACCGAAATGCTGAAACCCGGCGGCAGCTGTATCTTATCAAGATCATATTTTTTATAGAGGGCATCCTCCTGTGCCCAGGCAGCGGATTGAAAGAAAATGAACAGCAACAAAGAAAGGACCGGTTTTCTGTTAGCCATAGTGCAAGATTTTATGAGTAAAACTTTTAACGGAAATAAAGTTACATTTTTAAAACAACCTTTATTGAAGCTGGTCATTTTCCAGCAACGTCTATCCCTTCCGCCGCCGTAGGTGTTCCTTATTCAGCATACGCCCCCGTCTGGTCTCCCGACCAACGGGCAGCACACTCCCATTTTTCAAGTAAATAAGTCTCCTTAAATTTAATCGCCGTTGGTCAGAGACCAGACAGCAGCACCTAATGGTTTAAGACCATTCAAAATCTTCATGTAAAAAACCTCACTCCACTGGTTATGACAACCCCTCGCCTAGGTTCGTGGCTCACGAACCATTCGCCAAAATCAATCTCCATCAAACACATGGTACAAATTATTTAAAAACCCAAATTCATCATTACCCGTTTCATAATACCTGACTGATGAATAGTGATACCCAATATCATCTTTTGCCAACTGCCATTTACCACTTACGGGGTTAAAATGAATATAATCCAGTTTCTGCTTTGCTACTGACCGGCTATAAATTTCAATACCTAAAGAATCCCGTTGCCAGATCTCATGCTTTTTATTTGCAGCATTCACCTCATACGCCAACGATGTTCCTGCTGCTTTTAATTGTTTTAAAAATGTATGTGATGTAAATTTAAGAAAGCTTCCCTTTGGGGTTTCTTTGCCATTCAGTTGATTTTGCCGCCATATCAGGTGAATGTGGTTGGGCATAATTACAAATGCATACACTGTAATTAATTTTTCGCCGGAAAGTTTTTTCAAATACTGAACAATTAAATCCTTACATGAATCATCCTGTAACAGGGGTAACCATTTATGTATGGTAGCTGTCCAGAAATAGATTTTACCTAATGAAGTATACGATTTCCTTTGCTCCTTATCCATTACCCAATTTAATACTTTTATTGATTTTTTATTTGGTTCGTGAGCCACGAACCATGGCGGAAACCTGTGTGCAAGTCGAGGACGATGCCTCAGTTACGAAAAGAAGCCCCCATACTGGCAGATATGCAGCAAAGCAATAGCACACTGGCGTATCTGTGGCAAATCTTACTTTTAAAATAAAGGCCCTAACTACACTTACTTAAAAACTGTTTACAATGGCACAGGTACCCTTACTCACAAATCCTAAGCTGCATATCTGCGCCAGTTTAAGAAGTAGAAAAGTTAGCCTTCTGCCGCTGTAGGCAAGCATTGCCGCCGTCTGGGCTTTGACCAACGGCGCATCAGGGTCTCATAATTTTATTTCAAAGAAAAAAAACCTTCAATCATCATCGCCGTTGGCCGGGAGGCCAAACGGCGGCACTCTAATGGTTTAAGAGAGACCCTAAAACAAATATCTCTATCTTTAAATCCTAATTCAAAGAATCATGCTAAAGATTCTCTTCCTTTTACTACTCCCCTTTTTTTTAAAAGGCGCAAACTGTTTACAAAACACCTTTAGGTAAAAAATACCATTTAGCTACCTGCAAAACCTAAGCTGCATAGAATGCGCCGGTTTAAGAAGAGGATAAATTAGCCTTTTATTACCGCTGAAATTACAAATATAATTTATAGTTTTGCCTCTTGGTAAGCGTTTATCAGCGATCATAACTCCTTTCCGTTATGTTTAAAGATTCTTTCAGGACAGATGAAGATCAGGGTTTGGCAGTTTCTATGAAACAGGGTGATCAGCAGTCGCTTGGTTTGCTTTACGATAAATACTCCCCCGCCCTCATGGGCATTATCAGCAGGATTGCAGGCAATGCGGAGTTAGCAGAAGAAATTTTACAAAACAGCTTTGTAAGAATATGGAACCAGATAGGCTCATTTAACCCTTCCGAAACCTCTCTTTTCACATGGATGATGAATATGGCACGCCATTCAGCTTTTGAAGAAATTAAGGCAGAACATTCAAAAAACCCGGGGGTCAGTGATACCGTATATAAAGGGATCAAAAAAATGCCAAATGAAGATTTATCATATCCGGGAGCAATTCAAAAGGCGGCATTTGATCTTATATATTATAAAGGGCTAAACTGTAAAGAGGCGGCGGCTTCGCTGAACATTTCAGTGGATGATCTGAGAATAAATATAAGAGCAGAAATAAAAAAACTGAAAGAAATACAAGTTGCATGAAAACCAATAAAGATTATATTGATTCAGGGATTTTAGAGCAGTATGTTTTAGGCCATACCAGCCCCGGTGAATCTAAAGAAGTTGAGGTGATGGCCGCTTCTGATCCGGCGATAAGGATGGAGATAGAAGCGATCACCAATGCACTGGAGACCTATGCAATGGAAAATGCTATGGCGCCTAACCCGGTTATCAGGCCTTTTTTATTAGCCATGGTTGATTATTCGGAAAGAATAATAAACGGAGAACCTGTTTCTGCTCCCCCCCTGTTAAACCAGCATTCGGCTATTCAGGATTATGCGGCCTGGCTAAACCGTGATGACATGGTATCGCAGGACACTGGTGACCTTTTTGCAAAGATCATCGGCCATTCACCTGAAGCCACTACCGCCATTGTATGGATAAAAGATTATGCACCGCAGGAAGTTCATGATAATGAATACGAAAAATTCCTTATTGTGGAAGGTACCTGCAATATTATCGTAGGCGAAGAAGTGAATCCGCTTATTGCCGGAGACTATTTTGCCATACCGCTTCATAAAACGCATATGGTAAAAGTAACGTCATCCATACCCTGCAAAGTAATTCTGCAAAGAATAGCGGCCTGAGTATTAATCAGCCTTTTCCCAGCCCCTATGTGTTAGCCGGGGGACCTTGCGATGGTGTGATAAACAACGTCCCGTGCCGGTGACATTGCTAAAAAAGTAGAACCCAAAGCTGCATATTAGCCGGTTAAGGAGTTTAATAGCTACTTTGGTTGGAGTATATCCTTTAATTTTTTTTTTTACTATTATTCTTTAATTTTATACTTCAAATGACCACTATGAAGCTCTATTTTACACTGCTTTTCCTTTTATTTATTTCCTTCACAAAGGCACAGGGCATTTTTCAGCTCTGGGGTTCTACTGCTGTTGGTGGTTTCAATAACTCGGGGGTAATTTTCAGTACCGGTGCAACCGGAAATAACTACCAAAGCCGGTATCAATTAACACAAAGAAGTGAGGGTATCAGGCCACTCTATTCAGACCCTGCAGTATTCAACGGAAAATTATATGGGGTCACTTCCCAGGGAGGCAGCAATAACAAAGGAACCATTTATCAATGGGACCCGGTTACCAATGATTTTTTTAAAAAAATAGATTTTAATGGGAATAATGGAAGTACCCCGGAGGGAAGCCTGGTATTGTACAATAATAAATTTTACGGGATGACCTATGCCGGTGGTATCCGTGATTCGGGTATCATCTTTGAGTATGATCCTGCCACCAATATTTTTACAAAAAAAATTGACCTGTATAATGCAAGGGGATCTTACCCGGTTGGGAATCTCTCCATTAATAACGGCAAATTTTACGGCATGACCACCGCCGGCGGAACAAATGGCAAAGGAGCGATATTTGAATGGGATCCTGTTACGAATATCTTTACAAAAAAAATAAACCTTGCCATTACTACAGGTGCAACTGCATATGGAACCCTTACCTGGTTCGGAAATAAATTTTACGGGATGACAGTTTTAGGAGGTTTAAATAACGAGGGGGTTATTTTTGAATGGGACCCCATCAGTAATATTTATACAAAAAAAATTGATTTAAATACTTCAATCGGATCAAGACCATATGGGATGCTTATAGAAAATAACAGCAAGCTGTATGGGTTGACAAACCAGGGAGGTGCTAACGGAGCAGGTGTTATATTTGAATACGATCCCATCACTAATATTTATACCAAAAAAATTGACCTCAATCTAACCGACGGCGGTTATCCATATGGCAGTTTAAAATATAACGCAGGGAAATTTTATGGGTTGGCTTATTTTGGTGGTACCAATGTGGCGGGAACAATCTTAGAGTGGGACCCTGCCCTTACTGTTTACACAAAAAAGAAGGATCTCTACAGCATTTTTGGCAGCAAACCCTATGGCTCGCTTTTATTTTATTCCGGAATATTTTACGGGATGACCAATTCGGACGTGAACAATTATGGGGGGATGATCTTTGATTGGGATCCCACTGCTGATATCCTTACAAAAAGAATCGACCTCGGAGTGACTGTTAATGAACGTTACCTGGCCGGACATTTAATTGAATGGGGTGGTAAGTTTTTCGAAATGTGTACCTATAGTACGGCACTTACGGGTGCTATCCTGGAATGGGACCCTGCAATAAATATTTATACTAAAAGATATGATTTTGTAAACCTGACTGGATCTAGTCCTGGAGGAAGCCTTACAGCTTTAAACAATAAACTCTATGGAATGACCCAACGGGGCGGCCTTACAGACAGGGGTGTGATATTTGAGTGGGACCCTGTTACATATGATTATACTAAAAAGATTGACCTCTCTGATGCGATTGGAAGTTATCCCTTAGGGGAACTGACTTACTTCAATGGAAAATTTTACGGAATGACAAATTCCGGTGGCGATTACGGAACCGGGGTAATATTTGAATGGGACCCCGTAACAAATATCTATACAAAAAAAATAGATTTTATTTATACAAATGGGCAATGGCCCATGGGAAATAGTCCTGGGGGAAGTCTAACTGAATATAATGGGAAATTATATGGCATGACAAATTATGGAGGCGAAAATAATCTTGACAATGGTGTGCTTTTTGAATGGGACCCGGCGACCAATATTTATACTAAAAAATTTGATTTCAACGGTAATAATGGTAAAAGACCATGGGGAAGCCTGGTACTCAGCAACGGTAAATTTTATGGAGTTACTTCAGAAGGAGGCGTAAACAATGTAGGCGTAATTTTTGAATGGGATCCGGCGACCAGTATTTTTACAAAAAAGATTGACTTTGGTGGAAACAATGGCACGGAGCCACAGGGAAACCTAACCGAGAGTGACGGAAAGTTTTATGGGATGACAAAGGGAGGAGGTAACAATTCTGCAGGGCTGATGTATGAATGGGATCCCGTTACAAACATCTTTACAAAGAAAAAAGATTTTACGTTAAGTGATGCCAACAGTCCTAATAGGAATTACCTGAACTTATTCAAAGCGCCTTTGTCGAAAGGTACACCGGGGATATGCGCTGCAATGAATTCAGTGACCATTAACAGCAGCAATAACAATCAATGGGTTGCCATCACAGATAATAACGGCGATGCAGTAGCTGAGATCAAAGCGAATGGAAATAACCTGGGCCTGGTTACCACTTCTCTTTTTGTTAATAATAAACCCGTAAGAGAGGATCCTGCTTTCCGGTTGTACCTCGACAGGAATCTTAGTATTACCCCGCAGGTACAGCCAGCAACGCCTGTAGATATCCGCTTGTACCTGAAAGGATCAGAATTTGAGGCTTTAAAAAATGCTTTTAATTCCCAGGGGCAACCCTCCGGTGTAAACACCATCAATGATGTAGCATTCTTTAAAAGTAACGGAACCTGTCAAACAACTATTCAAAATGTAGCCTCTCCCGTTACCGTTACCGGTACTGCCTGGAATAACGATTACGTTTTAACTGCATCTATCAATCATTTCTCATCTTTTTATGTTGCCAATAAAACATACACAGCCCTTCCATTGACCTTCCTTGATTTTTATGCTACGCTGTCCGATGGAGATGCCTTGCTGGAATGGAAAACGGAAAATGAGATCAATACTACTTCTTTCGAAGTAGAAAGAAGTTTGAATGGCAGTGTTTTTAGTAAAATAGCCACTGTCGTTGCAACCAACCAGCCGGGAAGACAGGTATATGATTTAACGGATAAAAATATTTTAACAGCAGGTGTTGGGGTTATTTATTACCGGGTTAAGCAAATTGATATTGACGGAAAATTTGTTTACTCTAAAATAATTACACTCAGGATCCTTACATCCGGATCCATCTCTGTATTCCCTAATCCGGCAACAAACATCATTTCATTACAGACTAACAACAAAAGCCTGTTTTATTCTGAAGCTGTATTAACCGATATACAGGGTAAAAAATTAAAAACATTTATTATTGAAACGAATCAAACGCAAATTAATATCAGCACCCTGGTTAAAGGGATTTATATGATTAAAACGATCGATGGGGCTGCCATTAAGTTTATAAAGAATTAATACTCCCAACAGACACAGGTTTTTTCCCAGCAACGTCTCTCCCCAGCCCATGTGAGTAAGCCATGGACGTTGCGTCGTTAGCCAAAGTTTTTCCCTAATGCCGTTTCAACATTTTGTTCAAGGCGTTTAATTATTTCATACGCATAAATCTTTTGCCATTGCCAATTATGGTATTAATACTTTGACCCGTTTCAATAAAACTTTTGATTACATGTACATGATTTGGAAGTATTACATAACCATTGATATAATGCCCTTTGCTTTTTAAAAGATCAAACCAATTATAGATAATATCATAGCCATTTACTTTATCAATAAGCCGGAGACATTGATGGCAGGTAAAAGTGATATAGAATGTGCCGTAAGTGTATGGTATAATTTGTTTAACAGGCATTGTATAAAGTTACCTGTTTTCAAATAACGCAAAGTCCTCAGCCAACACACTGGCCCCGGGAGGGACCTTGCTGAGAAGAGGTTCGCCGGGAATGGTCCACGGTTGTAAATAACCCTGGTTAAGATTATATCCATGCACAAACACTAATAATGCCATGGAGATAAAAGACCAGAACCTGAATTTTTGAGAATTAAATGCGGATAGCATGTGTCAAACTGATTAGTGTCACAATAATAATTACAATACTTTGTAAAATGCGAAAATTTTATTCCGAAAGGCAATGCAGAAACAAACGGCCAGGTCAGCCATCACACAATATCCGGTCAGGAAACCCCTGCAGTGGCAAGACCCTTTTAAAATAACATCAGTTGTTTTGGTGTAGCTTTATAATTATGGGTACATTTAATGATCATGATAAGCTTATAAAAGAGAGGAGTTTCCTGCTGATTGTACCGCTCTTTGCTTTAGCCGGGTTGCTATGGTCTTTTATGTATTATTATTATGGGGCCAAAACCTCCGCATTAATTCCCGGTATTTATGGAATGGTATCTATTTTATCTCTTTTAATTTTTCGCTGGCTTAAAAATTTTAATGTTTTCAGAGCAATACAATTGGTACTGATTTTACTGCTTCCCTGTTTGCTGCACCTAAGCCTGGGTGGTTTTGTTTATTCCAGCGCTGTAATTATCTGGACTACTCTTTGCCCGCTTGGCGCTCTTGCATTTCATAATACCAAAGCTGCCACTTACTGGTTCTTACTGTTCCTGGTTTCAATGGTTGCCGTATTTTTTTTGGAAAACAATTTGTTCAGTGGAGAAACCCGGTTGCCGGACAGCGTAGTGAATGTATTATTTACATTAAACATAACCTCAGTAACTTTTCTTATATTCTTTCTACTAAGATTTTTTGTGAATCAAAATGAACTTGTGAAGGAAGAACTCAAACAGGAACAGGCACTGCTAGCTGCAGAACGGGAAAAATCGGAAAGGCTTTTACTCAACATCCTGCCCGAATCAATTGCAAAAAGATTGAAGGATGGAGAAAAAATTATTGCGAATGAGTATAAAGAGGCAGCCGTTTTGTTTGCTGATATCGTTGGTTTTACCGGTATCTCCCGGCAGCTTACTCCGGATACACTGGTCAAAAACCTGAATAAAATTTTTACCCACTTTGATAACCTTGCAGGAGAATATGGTTTAGAAAAGATAAAAACAATTGGTGACTCCTATATGGTTGCTTCGGGTTTGACGGAATTAAAGAAAGATCACATAAGGAATATGGCTGATTTTGCCCTGGCAATTTCCGCCGATGTACAAAATTTCAGCCTTGATGGCCGGCAAAAATGTGATGTACGAATCGGGATTCATATAGGTCCGGTCGTTGCCGGCGTAATAGGAACAAAAAAATTCTCGTACGATATCTGGGGAGATGCAGTGAATACTGCCAGCCGCATGGAGTCGTCCGGTGAAACCGGAAAAATTCAGATTTCACAAAAATTTTATGAATATATAAAAGACGATTATGAATGTGAATACAGGGGACAGACAGAAATAAAAGGTAAAGGACTAATGAATCTTTACTTTTTAATGAAGAGAAAAAATAAAGAATTTCCGGTTTCTCCTGATCTAATGAATGACCCTGATTAAACTACCTATTCACAAAGCTTTAATGCTTCCGTGCTTTTACTGCTTATCTGCAGTTTATTTATTTTTCCGGCCTTATTATAATACAATACCAGGGTTCCGTATCCCATTTGAAAAGCATCCCAGTTGGTGTCTTTTAATTTAGGCTTACCAAGTAATGCAAACAGGCTGCTACGGCTTACGCCCATTAAGGATGGTGTCATTTTACCTTTAAAGTGCTCTCCTATTTCGATATAATTTCTTTCAGAATAAAAATAAATATCCTTGTCTTTAAAAAAGACACCGGCACATTTTGAAGCGCTACTTTGCTCTACTATTTCACTGGTACAGGGAAATACAGCTTTTATTTGTTCTATAGCTGATTTGGGGTACAACTCATTTACATTGCCATCCATTACATCTACTTTAATGGGAGGGCAAACGGCAGTTGCTACCAATTGTGCGTTTACCGACTGGCCAGAAAAAATTGAGGCAAAAACTAAAAAAAGGATCTTCATACTTATTGATTTAAATTGATGGATATTGATAATTGTATCGATAACAATGTGCATATAGCAAATACCTTGCTAAAATTACGTAAACCACAACAAGTGTATATTTTAGTTTTTCCCGGCCATATTTCAGAAACCACAGCATGTACAAATGCTTTACATTTGATTTTAAATTTACAATTGAAATGGAACAGGTAATTATCAGAAAAGCTAAGTTGAATGACCTGGATACACTGCTTATTTTTGAGCAGGGTGTCATCAGTACCGAGCGCCCCTTTGATCCTACTTTAAAAATAGCCCACACGAATTATTATGATATTGAAAAAATGATATCGGCCACAGATGTTGAATTGGTTGTAGCAGAACTGGGCACTGAATTAATCGGCAGCGGCTATGCCCGTATTGAAAATGCAAAACCTTACCTGCAACATCTGCAACATGCGTACCTTGGCTTTATGTATGTTGTTCCTGCCCACCGGGGAAAAGGCGTCAACGGTATGATCATGGAAGCTTTGGAAACATGGTCAAAGGCCCAAAACATTACTGAACTCAGGCTGGATGTTTACTACGAAAATAATGCTGCTATAAAGGCCTATGAAAAAACCGGGTTTGTCAAACACATGATAGCCATGCGGAAGGGGTTGAAATGATCCTTTCCCGGAATTTTCTGCCAACTCCCCTCCTGCGCTCAAATGTAGGAACGGTAAATGCGTATTTAGAAAAAATGCTTTCTTTACAACCAGGCCTAAAAACAAAACATGAAAAATTTAAAACCGTTTAAAAATATTACCTGCAGCCTTTGCCTTATCATCATTTCATATCAGGCCATCGCTCAGCAAGCCTATACTTATAATGTTGACCTTAACAAAGTGATTGACGATCAACTGACCGTAGAATTGATTTGCCCTGCTGTAACAAAAACAGAAATTAATTTTTACCTGCCAAAAATTGTGCCCGGGACTTACATGAATAGTAATTACGGCAAGTATGTACACAACCTGAAAGCCTTTGATAGATCAGGTAAGGAACTACCTGTTGCCCAGGCAGGAGATAATGGCTGGGCCATTAAAAAAGCAAATACCATTTACCGCATCAGCTATAATGTGGAAGATACCTGGGATGCAACCATCAGTAATATGGTGTATAGCATGTGCGGTACAAGCTTTGAAGAAGGCAAAAATTTTGTGATCAATACACCCGGCCTCTTCGGTTATTTTGAAGGCATGAAAAAAATGCCTTTCGAAATTTCGTTTACCAAACCACCAGGCTTTTATGCAGCTACAGGTTTAAAACCTGTGGTAACCGGCAATGAAACCGATAAATTTATCTGTCAAAATGCCGACCACCTCTATGATTCACCGATCATGTATTCACTGCCCGATACAACTACCATTAAAGTGGGTAATGCAGATGTGCTGATAGCAGTATATTCCCCACACAAACTGGCTACTTCAAAATTCATTGCTGCCAATCTCAATAAATTGTTGCAGGGTTCAAAAGATTACCTGGGTGGAAAATTACCGGTAGATAAATATGCCTTTATCTATTACTTTAATGGCGAGCAAAAAAAACTGGGCATTACAGGCGCATGGGAACATTCCTATTCCTCTTTTTACAGTTTGAATGAAGGCCCTGAAAAGGATCTTATTGAGAACGTGGTTGATATTTCCTCACATGAGTTCTTTCATATAGTTACACCGCTTACCATCAGTTCAAGAGAGGTTAAGGAATTCAACTTTAATGAAACCGTACTCTCCAAACATTTATGGCTCTATGAAGGCAGTACAGAATATACAGCACACCATGTGCAGGTTTGGTCGGGTTTAAAAACTCCGGAGCAGTTCCTGGCAACCCTCTCCCAAAAAATTGATTATTCCCGTTCTTATTTTAAGGATACGCTTTCTTTTACGGAATTAAGTAAAGAAAGTGCCGGTAAATGGGCGCAGCAGTATGTGAATGTGTATATGAAAGGGGCATTGATATCTGCATGTCTTGATCTGCAATTATTAAAGTTATCCGGTGCACAATATGGAATAAAGGACCTGAAGCATAATCTTTCAGTAAAATATGGCAAGGATAAATTCTTTGAAGACGAGGAACTGTTTGACGTTATTTCAGAAATGACTTTCCCCGGGTTAAAAGATTTCTTTTCCAATTATGTTAACGGAACGCAGCCACTGCCCTATGAAAAGTTTTTTGACTTAGCCGGAGTAGATTACCTGCCAAAAGAATCGTACCGGGATTTTACTATTGGTGGTATTCAAACCAATCCAACCAATGAGCATATGGTAAAAGTGGGTACAAAGGGCATGAATTCATTTGGAGAAAAGCTCGGCTATAAAGACGGAGACGAGTTGGTAAGTATAAATGATTCATTTATCACTGAAGAAAACCTGGATAATATACTCAGTCATTTATATGCCACCCTTAAAGAAGGTGATATGCTAAACATTAAAGTAAACCGCAGCGGTGCAGATGGCAAAACAGAATTGTTGGCGCTATCGGCACCCGCAGTTAAAGTAGATAAAACAAGAAAACATGTATTGAGGTTTATTCCAAATCCATCTGCATCGCAATTGAGGATACGTAATGCATGGCTGAACAATCATGCTGCTGCAGTGCCTGCGGCAGACCCGGCCGATGTTTCTGAAATTGACCAACTGATAAAAACATTATATGCAGTAATATCAGGCCCGGCCGGCCCAAGAGACTGGAAACGCTTCCGCAGCCTTTTTCATACAGATGCCTACATGGCTGCTTTTAATGCGAAAAGAGAATTGAGAAAATTTTCCCCGGTTCAATATATACAAAACAATGGCCCTTTCTTTATGCAGAATTCATTCAATGAAAAAGAAATTGGCCGAAAGGTTAACCAGTTTGGAAATGTGGCACAGGTATTTACCAGCTATGAATTTGTTGCAGGCACAAATCCACCAACCAATAAACGTGGCATTAACAGTATAGAGCTTGTAAAAGAAAAAGGCAGATGGTTCATCATGAGCATTACCTGGGATGAAGAATCTAAAGATCAACCCATACCACCTGCTTATTTGAATAAATAAAAAGGGGCTGCAAAATTGCAACCCCTTATAGGGTACGGTCCAAAAACTATCTTTATTTTTTGATCATGATTTTCGCCATTTGCACATCAGCGCCGTTTTGTATTTTAATAAAATACATACCGTTGGCCAATGAGCTTACATCTAATTTTCGTGTGTTCTCACCTTCTGTTACTGCAACTGTCCTGCTTAAAACAGTCACCCCGGTTTGATTGATAAAGCTGATCACAGCATTACCACCGGCTTTGGCATTAAACCCAAGGTTTACTAAATACCCAACAGGATTAGGGAATACAGAAATTTTATTTCCTGAGAATTGTACAACTTCATCTCCCTTACCTGCAGTTCCGGTTTGAACCCTTAATGTATAACAGTTAGTGGCATTCCAGTTATTATTGTTACTGGGGTAAACCCTTGCGTAATAAGTACCGGCAGTAACCGTCCTGTTTATGGTTTCATTATTTGTACCACCATTGTTTGAAGTTTGCAAAGTGCTGCCACTGCTGTTTAACAGTCTTAAATGATAGTTAGCAGGCAATGTTGTCAACGTCATGGTAATAGTTCCGCCTGTAGTAATGATAAATTTATAATAGTCATTATCCCCTGATGGATTTACTAATCCCTTTATATCTGTATTTAACGGAATAGTTGCGGCGCCTGAAGTTGATCCATTGGTGCTTACATCATAAATACCTGGACATGTACTTACGGCAGTAGTTGTAAACTGAGCCTGGGAATAGGTGCTGGTAAAGCCGCTTGTACAATTCGCTCTTACTCTCCAGTCATATAATGTAGATGCTGTCAGGCCTGTTATACTTCCGGAAGTTGATGTGGTAGCCGTTACAGCATTTATCCAGGTTGATGAAGAAGCATCTTTATAATCCACATCATAATTAGCCGCACCACTTACAGTTGTCCAGCTTACTGCAGCACTGCTGCTGGTTATATTTGAAGAGCTTAGCCCCCCGGGAGCATTACAAGGTGCCAGCGTAGTGAATTGTGAACTTACATAATTACCCGTTCCGGCAGTACAGTTTACCCGTACCCTCCAGTTATAGGTTGTGTTTGAAGTTAAACCGCTTAAATCAACTGAATTTAATGTAGTTGCCGTAGCAGCATTTATCCAGGTTGATGATGAAGATTCTTTATAGTCTACATCATAACTATCAGCACCACCTACAACGGTCCAGCTAACTGTGGCAGAAGATAAAGTTATAGCAAAGGCTGCCAGACCCGTTGCAGCTCCACAAACAGGTGGCGCACCTATCGTGAAATTAGTATTTGAGATATCAAAGAAAATATTTCCTGCCGCTTCTACTTTTACGCGGCATGTTGCACTTAATGATGAAGGAACAGTTATAACTTCTGAACCATCATTTGCTGTTGCTGCTGCTAAAACTTCTGTAAAAGTATTTCCGCCATCGGTAGATAATAAAATATTTACACTGGCGCAATTAACAGAGCCTGCATTTGTTCCATTCACACTCCAGGTAACAGTAGCAGTGCTTCCGGCATCCCATGTAACAGTTGTATTAGGCGCTGTTACTGCAAATGGTCCTGAAGTATTGGTAACTGCAACAGTCATATCTGTAAAAGCAGTTTGCCCGATCTGTACATCAGGAATGTAAGGGCAATTATCTCTTACTGTTAACCTGAAATTTAAAGCTCGTGAAACGGAACTTAATGCTTCTATGTTTGCACCTGCATCACCTCCCGGTAATGGTGGAGTTACATTTAAACCAGCCAGTATAGTTGATAATTTTGGAAATGTTCTTGTACCAGATACAGTTGGTGAAAATGATAACCAGTTAGGGCCTGTTGTTTTTGTTGGAGATGCAACACTGCCTGTACCGGATGTAGTTGAATTATCATTTTGTTCCCAGCAATAAGTAAGTACATCCCCGGCATTTGCATCCGTTGCTGAACCGGTTAATGCAAATGCTGTGCTGATAGGAATAGTATAATTGCTGACAGCTGCAATAACCGGTGTTGCATTATTAGCAGATATATTTGTGCTTACCGGGCAGGTCTTGGTTGCCAGGTTAGCCTGTATCTGTGCAATGGTTGTTTCATGAAAAATATCAATAGAATGAGGCGCTACGTCCTGTGATGTAATACCTGCATATCCCATAATGGTGATGCCTGAACCAATTTCTTTATTTTGTCCGGTACCCTCCAGCGACATTGAAAAAGTATGGTTGCCACCCAATTGATGGCCTACCTCATGTGCTACATAATCTATATCGAAATTATCTCCCATCGGTATTCCATCAGCTGGAGAAGTAATACCTTTTCCTTTTGATCCGTTCACACAAACACAACCGATACATCCTGCATTACCCCCGCCGCCTGAAGCACCAAACATATGGCCAATATCGTAATTCGCATCTCCGATGTTTGCATTTAAGGCTGTCTGTAATTGATTGTTCCAGTTAGATAAGGTAGTATAAGGATCAGTTGCTGGATTATAATAAATGACTGCAGTGGTATTTGCAATAAGGTTCAGATGTAATGCCAGGTCTTTTTCATAACATCCGTTACACCTTGTAAGCGTTGCATTAAAAGCTGCCAGAACCAGGTCTACCTGGGCCGAACTTGTTGCTCCAAACCAGTTTGCATATTCACCATTGCATGATTGGGCAAGGCGCATGGTTTTTAATTGTCCTGTTGAACCACCAGTAGCGCTGGAAACAGGTATTTCTAATTTCAAATCATTAGAATACTGTTGCTCTTCAGTTGAACATGTCCATGGCAATTTGCCTTTATCACGATGGGATCTGTATACAGAATAAATTTTATGGTCGTTGGAATAAGGTTCTATGAATTCATTTGCATTACCGGTTCTGAAAACCATAGTTTGTATTCCCTGTGGCGAAATACTCAGTTTTATAGTTGCAGATTTATCAGTTATACCCCGGCCTGAAAATGCCCTTATCTCAGGAAATTTAGCCTGGAGGGCAGGTTCAAAGTTGGACGATTCATACACCTCGAATTTTTCAAAATTACCATCTGCATTTGGTATGGAAATTACTGCAAAATGATTTGCAGATCTCTTATCAACAACAGAAAATAATTCCTGCCTCAGGGGGTTGATGTTTAAATTAAATAACCTGAAGTCTTTTGGATAAGTAAGCCTGGCCACAGCTTTATCAGTTGGAATATTACTGCGGTTTTCAGTATTAGCAGACCAGAATTTATCTGTTTGTGAGAAACCTGAAACAGTGATCAGTGCTAACAAAAATGTTAGTAGTAAAACTTTTTTCATACAGAGGGTGGTTTTTAAAATGGAAAATAGACGGGGTAAATGTAGAATAAGCAAACTAAGAAACAAATAGTAAAACTACCCTTGAGCAATTAGTAAATAAACGATTTTATAATAGTTAAATCACTCACTGTACCACACAATTATATTATACTGAAAGGGTTAGCAAACCAGTACCAGGCAACAGGTTGATGGAAATTAATGGAGAAATATATTAACAGGGGAAAAAAATGTACTGAAGAAAGTTATTTAATAATTTCTGACAAAATACTTTATTCCATTGGCATTTAGTATCGGGGAACCGGTTTTGAGTGCCCCACTGTATTGTTCAATTGAGGAGTAATAGGTTAATGTATAAAAACCGATACTTTTAGTTTTGCCACGATAAGCTTTATCTTCAAATGAACCATAGTAAGTAATTGTAGTTGGCCCAACCGATTTTAACTTTCCCCGAAAAGCTTCATTTTCATACGAAGCATACCAGGTAACAGAACTCTGGCCGATAGATTTTAGATTTCCTGCAAATGTTTTATCATCAAATGACAAATAATAATCCAGGTTAATTGTACCAATGCTCTTTAATTTTCCTTTCAGAGATTCGGTCTCATAAGAAGCATAATAAGTTAAAAGCGTTTTTCCAATATATTTTACCTTACCTCTTAAAGTTTCATCATCATTCTGGGTGTAATATTCTATTCTGCCTGCATAAGGTTCAAGAATACCGTTATAATTTTCCTGGTATCCAATATACTTATCAAAACCCCACTTACTGATATACCCATCCTTAGTTAGATATACCTGTACATTTTCATCCAGTCCGAAAGAAATGATATCAATATTCCCATTTCCGGCAATTGTTATTTTAGAAATACTTTGGCTAAAGCCTGAAGCAAATATGAATAAAACTGTAATGGCTAAAAATAACTTTTTCATATAAATTCCCCCGAAGTATTTTATTTATAAAGATAAGGTACAAAAAAATATGAAATAAATCCAGTCAGGTTTTAAATAAAATTGACTGCCTTTAAATTATATTTGATAACATATAAAGGTCTAACTACAGATAATTTACTAATATGTATAGGTATTTAATCATCTTTTTAGTGACTTCTTTTCTTTCCTGCAGTCAGCCTCATTATAAAAACCCACATATACTCATTACTACAGAACAGGGCGATATTGAGTTGGAACTTTTTCCGGATAAAGCCCCTAAAACAGTTGCTGCATTCCTATCTTACATTGATTCGGGTTATTATACCAATTCATCTTTTTACAGAGTTTTAAAAGCTGAAGAATTACCCACGGATAATAACACTGGTGTCATCCAGGGAGGTATTTGGCAAACAAGGCCTGATATCAAGGTATCAATACCGGGTATTGAGCATGAAAATACAAAGCAAACAGGTTTAACACATGAGTCAGGTGCGGTTTCCTTAGCCAGAACTATGCCGGGCTCTGCCAGTACCGAATTTTTTATTTGTATTGGCGACCAGACACCTCTTGATTATGGAAGGCGTGGAACGGAAGATGGGCAGGGTTTCGCAGCTTTTGGAAAAGTTTTTAAAGGCATGGCCATAGTAAGAAAAATACAGGCGCAAAAAAGCCACGGGGATTCATTTGATGAAAAGATCATCATTAAAAAAATAAGTAAGCTATAGCTATTTTAAACTTTTTTATCGGGTTTTTGTTAATCACCTTAAACAGAAACAATATTTTCCATGACAAAGTATTTCTCTCTTTCCTCCCTGCAATACATTTTTATTCTATCATTTTTATGTACGATATCTTCCTGTTCATTTTCTTCAGGAAAAACAATACGCTATTATAACAAAGCATCGGCTGAAAGTTATGATATGATCGTTGTTCCGGGGGTACCATTTACTGAACAAGGCTGGGACAGCACTATGAAAGCTAGGATCTACTGGTCAAAATTTTTATACGAAAAGGGTATAGCAAAAAATATCATGTATTCAGGCTCTTCTGTATACAGCCCATACTATGAAGGTGATATAATGGCCATGTATGCAATAGCTATTGGCATACCCAAAGAACATGTTTTTTCAGAAACAAAGGCTGAACACAGTACAGAGAATTTATACTACTCTTATTTTAAATCAAAAAAGCTTGGCTACAATTATATAGCCCTTGCTACTGACCCCTTCCAGGCAAAACAGCTAAGGCGGTTTGCCAGGGTTAAGGTAAATAAAGATGTAGGTATCATCCCCATTGTTTTTGATACATTAAGGGTAATACAACCATCTATGATAAACCCGGTGATTGATTACAGGCAGGCTTATAACAAGGATTTTGTTCCACTTGCCAGCCGGGAATCTTTTTGGAAAAGGTTCAGGGGTACAATGGGTAAAAATATAGACTATGATGCCTATAAGTAGAAACTGAATTTTTATTTTACATTGAAATCAACCTGTACATCGCCCCATACCAGAGATACTTTTCCGGCATCACTGATAGTAAAAGTCATTTTTTCGGCAAATGGATTTGCTTTCCCTGCTATTACATTCACCCTTAACTGATCATCTGCTGCTTTATAATTAAAAGCACCCCATTGTTTCCAGGTTTTGTTGAAGATGATGGTCCACTCATCTGCGTTAACAAGGGTAAATAATCCATACTTTCCTTTGGGAAGAGCTTTTCCTTCAACCATAACATCTTTATCAACTTCAAAAACCGTTGCATCATTTGCCCCGGTACGCCAAACCTCTCCTGCTTTAGGTTCAAGGTCCTTACCAATGGTCCTGCCTCTTACAGAAGGCTGGCTGTAATCAATACTTACAGTTGTTTCGCCAACTTTTTGGGTTACTAATGTCGGCGGGCTTGGGCGTTTGGATTTATCCTGCTGTGCACAGGAAGATAAAGAGCTAAATAATATCAAGCTCATTAAGCTTAATGAAAACAGATATTTCATACGTAATGATTTTTATCTTTTACGATCAGGTGAAAATTAAGTTAAGAGTAAGTTAGTAATTTTTTCTGAGTATGATTTGGATTTAAAGCGGGATATCATCAAACAATTAAAAACTATTAGAAGTTATAGAAGTCCTTAGGATAATCTTTCCCAACTTATCTCACCTACCGGATTATTTTTATCATCCAAAACAATATAGGCCGCATAAGCTATAAGTTGCTGCTTTGATGCCCTTCTTACCAACCTGTCAACTTCAAAATCACTGAGTTTAAAGGGGCGATGAGGATGTAAAAAGGCCTTCACCTGGATCAGGACATTTTCAACATTGCCCTTAGCGCTTAAACCCCATTCTCCTGCTTGAATTGTCTCTCTTGACACATTAGTATACCCATTATTTCTTAACCATAATTCTACCCTACTTTCACCAATGCTCTGAATTTCAGTTACCCTTGGATTTACCATAATTGTTTGGTTTCATTAACCAAATATATGGCTTAATTTAATTCAACAAGTATTTTTACCCTAAAAAAATAGTAATTTCCACATTCAGTTTGAATCTTGAAATCAGGCCCAAAATCATGCTGAAACCCGCCCAATTATGCACTATTACCCACATTTGGAGAATCAATCAGGTATTAATCCTATTGGCACAATTATCTCCCACCGGTTCCTAACCAGTGGATTCAATAGATCTTTATCCAGTAAATGAGAAAAACGCATACCAAAACTTACCGGCAGAGCATTCCAGACTTTTGTATCAAAGTAAATTTCGCCCCCGGTGCTGCGGCTTTGTATTTCGGTAAGTAGCCCATTAACCCTTGCCCTTGCATTGGTATAGTCGTAAAATGCATTGGCCCGGATACGTTGAAAAAAGAGGATATTGGCAAAACCCCAATCAGGGTAAACCAATGGAAAGTGATAATTGACACCAAATTTGTACATACGCCGGGTACTTAAGGCTTCATAGCCCCGGGAATAAGAAAAATTCTTGCTAAAAAGATCAGGTAATGTATCCCTTTTTTGATAAGCTGCATTTATCACAAGGCTGTGATTGGCAGAAAAACCAGGAAAGTAAAAAGATGAATTGGCCACGAACTTATGACTGTCACGGAAATTGAACGCATCTTTGTAGTTTAAAGAAACAGCCTGTGCCCAGCGGGGATTTATGTGTTGCCTTGCCTGTTGACTGACATTGCTAAAACTCAGGAATGCACTCATATAGTTTATAGCCTTATTACTGAATACATTTTTACCTACTCCTCTATAATAATATTGCTCACTATTATACCCGGCGCCAAAATTTAAAAATTTATTTGTCCTTTTACCAACAAAAAGTAGTGGTATAGATATTCTGGCGGTTAAAGTTGCAGCATTATAACTCACTGAACGGCCAAAGGCTGTGTCTACTGTACGGTTAAAGCTTTCTTCAGCCCCTAAACTTAATACTGGAAGCCAGCCTGCATATGAACTATTAAAACCAACCGTATGGCTTTTATCTGTTCGGTTAAAAGTATAGGTAAGATTATTGCTGAAGCTGCTAAGCACATTATCGCTAAAGAAAGTATAACCATATTCCGGATCGTCTATAACAGGCCGCCAGCTGTGAAAACTAAAAAGACGAAAAGATTTACGGTATCTGCTAATCCGGTTTTTAATCTGCCCTGCCGCACTCTCTTCAAAACTGCTGTCGCTTAAAGTATATAAAACCCCTGTACCCGTCATCTGAAATGCAGAGTCAGTATAAAATTTTCTATTCCCCATGATGAAACCAATAGCCGGCAATTCTTTCCAGTCAGCCTTACTTAAATTCATCTTCGCCAACCTGTAACCGGCTGCAGTAAAGGACGATACCAGCATCTCCCCTTTTGCATTTACTACCGGGTGATATCTTCCATTGTTATTAGCGGTTAGCTGGTAGATTTTTTTATTACTTAGCGTTACAGCAAAAACCTTATCTGCATTATCATGCATTGCTGTAAAGTAAATGGTATCTCCGTTTACAAATGGATAACCTATTACATTAAAAGAAAAAGGCGTAAGGTTATAAGAAGCACCGGTTGTAAGATCAACAGTTATCAATACCATATTTCCTTCCGGGTTTCTAACAGCCGAAACAGCACTATTGGAATTTATATATTTCGTTTGTGTAAAAAAATAATTGCGTGGATTAGGAACCTGCAATATCAAATTACCAGTTGCAGCATCAAGCCGGTGAAGATTATTTGAGCCATCTGTATTTACATTAACTGCAAGTATTTCATTCCCTACCCTATTGATATCCGGGGAAAAATATTTTGTTTTATTGGTAACCTGTTTTTGACGGCCCGAATAAATATCCATCAGTTTTATCACACTGTAATCCCGGTTTGTCCAACGTGGGTCTGATTGGTAAGCAGCATACACAATTTTTCCACTATTGTAAGAATAATAATCGTCTATTACAACATCCCGTACCCTTATTCTCTTTTCTTTTCCATTCGCCAATAAATAAAAGGCATTTATTTCCTTAAAGGATTTTTTGACAACTATCACACTGTCATCACTGATATAATTCGGAAACTGGTAATCTACCACATTGTTTTTCTGCGTTGGTGTGAGATAAGTAAAAGATGGTTCAGAAATTTTTTTATCAGTAAAGGATTTATCTTTAAAATAGTTCATAGCATTTTCCCTGAATTGCTTGTATGTTTTGCCGGAGTACCTTTCAATAGCCCTGTTAAATGGATAGAATAACCCTTTAAACATTACTGCATCGCTGGTTACTTTTCTCCAAAAGTCCTCCCCATATTTCTCATATCCATAAGCTATCAACAGGTAACCCAGGTTATAATGATCGGGTGTATAATCTTTATAAGAACCACTCCTTAATTTCATCCAGGAATAATTTTTACTCTCCAGCCACAGGGATTTAAACCCATTGTAAAAGGAGGGCATCCTGCCACGGCCCTGTGCACTCACCAGTGTTTCCTGCCAAACTGCATCTCCTTCAAAAAAATAATCCGGTACCGTCATCCCGTTGGCAAACAGTTGTCCTTCCTGTCCCAAAAAAAAGGAAAAAACTTTGGTAACACCTTTATTAAAATTGCTGAACTGCTGCATATGCCGGTTCTCATGAATAATTAAATTATCATCCCACCGGATGCTTCCGGTTGAAAAATTATCCTGCGGAGGGGTCATGTTTAATTCACTCATTACCGGAGCAAGGCGTACATAAGCATTAGGAATGGTGGTTTGATTTTGTAAAACAATATTCCATTTTTTCTGGCTGCTGCCAATAGTTTTAACAGTTGAATTACTTAATAATTTCATTACATTGGCTATCCTGTTAGCCTGGCTGTCTAAGCCATCAGGAAAAATAACCCGTGCCTTATCTGTATTGATCTGTTTCCATTTTAACGAAGAAGGGTTGCCTCCAAAATTTTGTGCCGTGCCCGGAAACACCTGTAGAAAAATTAAAAACACCAGGATAGAAAGCTTCATTTTAAACATACTTAAAGTTAGCAAAAGAAACAGTTGAAGGCATATCTTAAACATAATCTTTTGTGGAATTTATTCAGGCAATATGAATTACCCAGTTGCACCCCAGTTTTCAGCGTTAGATATGGCCTAAAAAACAAAATGGAAATACCAAAATAAGTTTAGTATTTTCGTTTTAAAAGAAGCTTATTATGAAACTTTTTGTTGCCGGACTGCCTTATGATCTGGATGATGCAGAACTGATGGAAATATTTGAAAAATTTGGAACAGTGGCTACTGCAAGGGTGGCTATGGACAGGGAAACGGGCAAAAGCAAGGGTTTTGCTTTTGTGGATATGCCAAACAGGGAAGAGGCTAAGGATGCTATTGAAAGCCTGAAAGATATTTCCCTTGGTAAAAAACCACTCATTGTAAAAGAAGCCGAAGAAAAGAGCGGCCCTCCCGGTGGTGGCCCTAACAGAGGAGGTGGTAGTAATGATTTTAACAGAGGGGGCGGCGGCAACCGAAGAGGTTATTGATTTGATAAATCTAAAACTGTATTGATTCTGATACAAATAATTTACAGCAGTTTAACCTGCTGTTTTTTTATTTACTGACGGAAACTGTAATTACTCTTTCAAACAAAGGATAAATGAAAGTAGCTTTAACTGGTGCGGCTGGCCATTTAGGTGCAGCCTTATTACAGGAACTCACAAAAAGAAATATCCCTGTTAAAGCATTGATAAGAGATAATGATCTGCAGTCTTGCAAGGATCTGCCGGTAGAAATTGTTGCAGGTGATATGCTGAAGCCTGGAGTATTAAAGTCTTTAATGAAAGATTGTGATACGCTTATTCATTGCGCCGCATTAATATCTGTAAACGGTGATCCTAAAGGTTTGGTGTATCGTACAAATGTTGAAGGAACACAACAGGTTATTGATAATGCCTTGCAGGTGGGAATAAAGAGATGCATACATATCAGTTCCATTCATGCTTTTCAGCAACAGCCTTCCTTTGAAATTTTAGATGAGCTCCGGTCACCTGTTACCGAAAAAGGTTTTGCTTATGACCGTTCCAAACTTGCCGGACAACAAATTGCATTAGCAGCAAATAATCACGGAATGGAAGTACTTGTAATGCACCCCACCTCTATCATCGGGCCTTATGATTTTAAACCTTCGTTAATGGGCAAAGTGATCATTGATTTGTACAAAGGCCGTTTACCTTTTATTTTTAACGGGGGCTTTGATTTTTGTGATTGCAGGGATGTAGCCAGTGCTATTGTAAATTCAACAACTATGGGCAGGCCAGGCCAAGCCTATCTTCTCGGCGGGAAATGGCATAGCCTGAAACAACTTGCTCAGTTTCTTTCTTCTGCTTCTGCAAAAAAAATAAACCCGGTCGCATTGCCTGCATTTTCAGCAAAAGCAGGATTACCCTTTGTAAAATTATTTGCTGCTGTACAAAAAAAAGAGCCGCTCTATACCAATGAAGCGCTTGATGCCATATTCAATGGGAACCGTTTTATCAGCAGTGCCAAAGCCGCAGCAGAACTAAATTACAGCACAAGGCCATTTGAGGAAACCATGCATGATACTTTTCACTGGTTTAAGAATAAAAGTTATCTTGTTTGATAAAAATAGTTTTTCTAACCAGCTATGTTTATATCATTCGATACTTACCGCATTATTACCTATGTATGGATCAGCGTTGCCATCCTTATCTTTTTCTTACTACTTCGTGTTACAGCGCCTTATGGCAGGCATGCTTCTGCCAAATGGGGGAAGCAGATAGATAATCATTATGGCTGGTTCTTCATGGAATTTCCGGCACTTGTTGTTATGCTGTATGTTTTGATCCGGAATTTTTCAACACATGCTGTTGTCATAGAAATAATGATCGGCCTTTATTGCCTGCATTATTTCAACCGCAGTTTTGTTTTCCCTTTCAGGTTACATACAAAAGGGAAAAAGATGCCCATACTTATAATGGCGTCAGGGATTTTCTTCAATATTTGCAACACATTTTTACTTGGCTATTACTTCACCAACTTTGCAGTAAATGAAAACAGCTGGTTTACTGATGCAAGGTTTATTGCAGGATTGATGATCTTCCTTTTTGGCGTATGGATCAACTGGAAGGCTGATGACATACTCATTAACCTGCGTAAGCCTGATGAAACAGGTTATAAGATCCCAACAGGCTGGCTGTTCAACTTTATAAGTTGCCCAAATATGCTCGGTGAATTAATAGAATGGGCGGGTTTTGCTATTCTTTGCTGGAACTTACCGGCGCTTACATTTTTTATATGGTCAGCTGCGAACCTGGTTCCCAGAGCGTTGGCCCATCACAAGTGGTATAAAAATAAGTTTACTGATTATCCAAAAGAAAGGAAAGCAATTCTTCCTTACCTATTTTAAATATTTATCAAACCACTCTACAAAAAAAATTTCCTCCACCTCCATATTTCTCCAGCCATGCCCACCTCCTTCTTTAATGATAAAGTTGCAGGTAACTTTAGCTTCTTTAAATTTTGCGATGATGGATTCTGATTGCTGTATAGGTACCAGGACATCTTTATCCCCATGAATGATTATTACGGGGGGATCGTCTGGGCTCACAGAATTTATTGGTGAGATCTCTCTGGCTATGGCTAACCTTTTTTCAGTATCGGTTATAGAAACAAAAGTTCCCGTAGTATCATTCCAAACTTTAAAATCAAATGCCGAAGCTACCCTGGTAAAAACCAAACCGGCCTGGTTTATTTTACCTGATGTATTTACACCACCATAGTTAATAAAGTCGGTTGGCGGAAAAAAAACGGCAACAGCCTGTACCCTGCCGGATATCTTATCAACAGGGTCACTTGATTTCTGATCCACGACATTATCCGAGGTTGCGATCATTAAAGATAAATGACCACCGGAAGAAGAACCGGTGATGCCGATATGATCAGGGTCTATATTATACCCAGATGCATTATACCGAACGAAACGAACAGCTCTTTTTAGATCAGCAATCTCTTCCGGAATTGTATAACGTGGCTGGCTTCCAACCATAACCCCAAACACTGTATAACCATTCTCAATATACAGGTTAGCCCGTTCCGGGAACCTTGCCCTCGTTCTTTCAGATGAAACCCAATTACCACTCAGTACATAAATGATTCCCTTCCCGTTGCTGTGTTGTTTTGGAGCCAGCTTCGTCAGGGTTAAAGCCATACCATCTTTACGGCCATAAATGATTTCGGTCTGAGAATAATTTAAACTGTCCTGTGCAGTTAAAATAAAAGAAGAAAAAATAAGAAGAAAAAGAAACAGGTATCGCATAAATTAATTTTTATTATTCAAACAACTCAGCCTGCAGATTGTTCGATGAATTCTGGACCCACTCCATTTCAACCGACTTATTATAATCTGCAAGTTTAGCGCCCAATGCCTTCCAGCCCATAACTTCCACCACTTTATTTATTTTTACTTTAGCCTTTCGTACCTGTGCTCCCCTTCCACTTTGCATGGCAAGTACAGGTTCCTCATCGGTGGTTACCGCTTCCAGGTAATTACCATCTCCTTCTTTTATAAAGAAAAATTTATTGTGCAGTGTTGATGTTTCAATTTTAAAACGTTTTACGCTGTACTGTACCTTATCCTTATCAAAATAAACAGCAGTAACTATTTTTTCAGGATTGAATTTTTCTATCAGCAATATTTTCTCAGCATCAAACCGCTGGGTTAATTCCTGGTCGGTAATTTCATAATTACCATCACTATAAATAACGAGCAGCCTGTCTTCTGCTTCAAATTTACCCAGGTACTCCCCTTTTTCTTCGGTATTCAGGCGTCCGAATTTATTGTCGAACCATAATTTTTTGGCATCCAGCGTTGATCTGCCTTCTTCTTTAAACTTAACCGATTTTATTGGATACTTGGTCACCTGGTTACCAATGCTGCCCCTGCCTTTTATTTCCAGCTCTTCAAAATGAAAATCAAATTCTTTTTTCTTGGCGGCACAGCCAGGGGTCAGTATTATTCTTACTACTTCCGCTTCGCCATTGGGATTTGATTTGAAATAGTGGACCTTACTGTTTTCTGAACCCTTTGAAAGATCATATTCCTTATCACGGGTAACACCTGTTACATTAAACCGCTTGGCATAACTCATCTTTGACTTACCATCCATGTAGATCATATTGTAAGTAGTACGCTCATCTCCTTTTTGAAATACTGCCACGTGTAAAATATCCTTCCCGATAAACGTTTTATCAGAGACCTTGACAACTTTCATAACCCCATTTTTTGCAAAAGCAATAATATCATCCAGGTCAGATACCTCACCAATCAGTTCATCTTTCTTTAAACCAGTACCAATAAAACCTTCCTCCCTGTTTACATAAAGTTTGGTATTTGCAATGGCAACTGTTTTTGCCTGTATGGTATCAAATAATTTGATCTCTGTTTTACGTTCTCTTCCTTTTCCGTATTTTTTTAAAAGATTTTCATAATAGGCAACTGCATAATCAACAAGATTATTCAGGTCATGCTTAACCTGTTTAATATCTGCCTCCAATGCTTTTATCTGGGCATTGAGTTCTTCTATATCCAGTTTATAAATACGCCGAACGGGTTTTTCGGTGAGCTTGATGATGTCCTCCCGGGTGATGGCCCTCTTTAATTGCTTTTTGAAAGGAGTAAAGGCTTTGTCAATTGCCTCCAGCACTTTATCCCATGTCTCATGCTTTTTCTCCAGCTCTTTGTAAATTTTTTCTTCAAAAAAGATCTTTTCCAGTGATGTATAATGCCATTTTTCCTGCAGTTCGGCTAACCGTATCTCAAGTTCCCTTTTTAATAATTCTTTGGTATTGTCGGCAGATACTTTCAGCAGTTCACTTACTTTTAAGAACTGCGGTTTATTTTTTACGATCACACAGGCATTGGGTGAAATACTTACTTCACAATCGGTAAAAGCATAAAGCGCATCAATGGTAATGTCGGGAGAAATGCCCTGCGCCAGTTCCACAATGATCTCCACATCGGCAGCAGTATGGTCAGTTACTTTTTTAACTTTTATTTTTCCCTGGTCATTGGCTTTTACAATGCTCTCCATCAACTGGGTTGTTGTAATACCGTAGGGAACGCTTTTAATTAAAAGTGTCTTCTTATCCTGCTCTTCAATAATTGCCCTCACCCTTACTTTACCGCCACGAACACCTTCGCTGTAATTGCTTGCATCCATGGTTCCCCCTGTTTGAAAATCCGGCAGTATCTCAAATCTTTTTCCCCGTAAAATTTTTATGGAAGCTTCTATCAGTTCACAAAAATTATGTGGAAGTATCTTTGTTGCCAAACCTACAGCAATTCCCTCTGCACCCTGAGCCAATAACAAAGGGAATTTCATGGGCAGCGTTACCGGTTCATTTTTCCGGCCATCATAACTTAAAGCCCAATCAGTTGTTTTTGCATTGAAGGCAACTTCCAAAGCAAACCTGCTCAGCCTTGCTTCAATATATCTTGATGCAGCAGCTTCATCACCGGTACGTACATCACCCCAGTTGCCCTGTGTTTCTATCAAAAGGTCTTTTTGCCCCATGTTTACTAATGCATCGCCGATAGATGCATCGCCATGCGGATGATATTGCATACTCTGCCCGATGATATTGGCAACCTTATTGAAACGGCCATCATCCATTTCCTTCATGGCATGTAGTATCCTCCGTTGCACCGGCTTCAATCCATCTTCAATGGCAGGCACGGCTCTTTCAAGTATCACATAACTGGCATAATCTAAAAACCATGTTTTGTATTGGCCGCCAATTCCTGAGTCGGTATGTTCGTATTCTTCTTTAGTTTTTTTACTGTTCGCCATTTTACCTCACCCCAGCCCTCTTTTTAATGAGAAGGAGGATGTTTACGTTTTTGATTTATAAAATTCGTTTATTTATACGTTTTCATTCTCAATACATTTCAATTTTCAATGCTCCTTTTTCCCAATAGCACCCAGGTGGGTAAATTTAAATCCTTCTTCATATTTTAATCCATACCCAAACATCCTGTCCATGGAGGAATGTCCGAATAAAATCACTCCTGCAAATACAAAAATATCAGAATCAACATAAAGACCCGCAAGGAAGATCAGCACAGCCAGTCCCTTATGATGAAAAAGATTATAACAAAAAGCCCCTGCTTTGTTATTGATAAAATAACCCAGCATACTGATATCAGGTCCCAGTATCATTAACAGATAACACCACCAGGGAGTTTTCCAATACCACAGAAATGCAATACTGAGAATAAGCATAGCCATTTCCTCAAGTTTGATAATGTTTTTCAAGATGCAAGGTTTAATTGTATCATTCCCAAGAGCTATTGTCCGAAATGTTTTTTGATATTATGAATCTGTTTCTGTTATCTTCGATTTCAACTTGATCTCAAACTCTTTCATCTTGCCAACAGTACCCTGCACATCAAATATATCCATAGCAATCATTGTTTTTAAACGCCACAATAAATAAGCATCGCCGGTTGTATGTTTTGCCTTGGTTAAATGAGCATGAATGATCTTTGATGCTTTCTGCCAATCTGCTGTTATTAATTTCTTTAACTCGGCATCATAAAAATCATAATCCTCATGTACTATTTTTTTGCCTCCCTCTAATAATCTTACGCCCCTGCTTTCTGAACAGATCTTTGTCCATTCATCAGGGTCAACTTCAAATTCGCTTAAGGTAATTTCCCTGGCAAGTTTTTTTGCTTTTAAAAATTCTTTTGCAGGAATGCTGTGAAGCCATTCCGGATAAAAAATATTCCCTTTTTCATTTAAAAAAGGCAGGTTGTTAAGATACAGGATAAATATACTGCCCTGGTAATCTTTCAGCTGACTCATCAGCCAATAATAACTGCACACATCATGTTTGTTTTGTGCAGCCCATATCCAAATCCTTTCATCAGGGTCGTTATTCAATCTTTCTTTTATGAAATTAAGAGTAGCCATATCATCTACTTCATTTTTATCAACCGAACCATCATAATCACCACCGGCTAATACCTGGCGCCACCATTCTTTACGTTCATTAATGCCTTCGTCAGTAAAAATATTTTGTAATGGACCTACAGCAAAATCATCTGCTATTTGTATTACCTCTCCTGCAAAACTTTCATCTAATGCAATAGCTTCCTTTAAAACAGCAATATCTCCTAAATTATGTACTACGTGAATCATTTAAATAAATTTTAATAATCAAAGGGCAGTTTCTTCTGCCAGGTCAAGTTCCACTTTCAGGTTCTCAATAATAAAATCCTGGCGGTTGGGTGTATTCTTACCCATATAATATTCCAAAAGCTGCTGAATATGTGTTTCAGGCAACAGCATTACCGGCTGCAGTTTCATATCATCACCAATGAACCGGGCAAATTCATCCGGACTTATCTCTCCCAATCCTTTGAACCTTGTTGTTTCCGGTTTATTACCAAGTTTTTTTGTGGCTTCCTGCTTTTCTGTTTCATTATAACAATAAATGGTTTCCTGTTTATTTCTTACCCTGAACAAAGGTGTCTCTAAAATATAAACATGGCCATTTTTAACCAGGTCGGGAAAGAATTGTAAAAAGAAAGTCATCAGCAATAAACGGATGTGCATACCATCTACATCGGCATCTGTGGCAAAAACAATATTATTGTACCTAAGTCCATCAATCCCTTCTTCAATATTTAATGCATGTTGCAAAAGATTGAACTCTTCATTTTCATAAACCACTTTTTTTGTCAGCCCAAAACAATTAAGGGGCTTACCACGCAGGCTGAACACGGCCTGTGTTTCCACATTCCTTGCCTTGGTAATGCTTCCGCTGGCACTGTCTCCCTCGGTAATGAAGATGGTACTTTCTTTTTGTTTCTCTGTTATCTTATCCTTGTCTTTTCCCGAAGCTTCATCATTATAATGAAACTTGCAATCCCTTAATTTTTTATTGTGAAGGTTTGCTTTTTTTGCCCTTTCATTGGCCAGTTTTTTTATTCCTGCCAGCTCTTTCCGCTCCCTTTCATTTTGCTCAATGCGTTTTTTCATGGCATCGGCAGTTTCTGGATTACGATGCAGATAATTATCCAGTTCCTTACTTAAAAAATCACCAATGAAGTTGCGCATGGAAGGGCCACCTTCATACACATTTTGAGAACCCAGTTTTGTTTTTGTCTGACTTTCAAAAACCGGCTCCTGCACACGAATGCTTAATGCAGCACAAATACTTCCACGTATATCAGCCGCATCATAATCCTTTTTATAAAAATCACGGATGGTCTTTATATAGCCTTCTCTGAAAGCAGCCAGGTGTGTGCCGCCCTGCGTGGTAAACTGCCCGTTCACAAAACTGTAATACTCTTCGCCATAATCATTTTCGTGGGTGATGGCAATTTCAATGTCCTCTCCTTTAAGGTGAATGATGGGATATCGGATCTCATCTTCATTGGTCTTACGTTGCAAAAGATCGAGCAACCCGTTTTTACTTATATACCGTTTACCATTAAGGTTCATTACCAGGCCGGCATTCAGGTAGCAATAATTCCAGAACTGGTTATCCAGGTATTCCTGAACAAAATGAAAATTTTTAAAAACTTTATCATCAGGAACAAAACTTACAAAGGTCCCGTTCTCTTCAGTCGTTTTTGTTTCTTTATGTTCTTTTAATAAAACCCCTCTTTCAAATTCAGCGGTTTTTTCTTTTCCATCCCGGTAAGCAGTTACTTTGAAATAATTACTGAGGGCATTAACTGCCTTGGTACCCACGCCATTTAACCCAACACTTTTCTGAAAGGCTTTGCTGTCGTATTTTGCCCCCGTATTTATTTTACTAACCACATCCACCACTTTACCTAATGGAATGCCACGGCCATAATCCCTTACAGTAATCGTCTTGCCGCTGATATTAACATCCACATGTTTGCCATACCCCATAGTATGTTCATCAATACAATTGTCAATTACCTCTTTCATCAATACATAAATTCCATCATCTGGGCTGCTGCCATCGCCCAATTTACCAATATACATACCCGGGCGGAGCCGGATATGCTCTTTCCAGTCTAAGCTTTTTATGGAGTCTTCAGTATAATCAAACAGGTCTTTTTCTGCCATGTGTCTGTTATCAGTTATTTGTTAGCAGTTAATCTGTCAAATGGAACAGGCTGATGACAGGAAATGGATTTCTGCATCAATCTATTAACAATTAACAATTAACCTTGAATTTAGAGTTGCGAATATAACTGAATGGCAGGGTTTTTAACGGGTAAGAATTATCCACATTGAATGCTGAAATGTGAGAAAAAAGAGGCCGGCGGCAGGCTACCGGTTTTTTGATGCTTTATCAAGAAGTATATGATAAATATCTGTCCCCGCACTGCTTTAAATCATATACCACAAAAAATCCCACGTTTACATTTACAAAAAAGTAAGTCATGAAAAAAAACAAGATGGTCATCCTGGTTCTTTCCGTTGCATTTCTTCTCTCCTGCAACAGTACTAAAATAATTTCTTCGTGGAAAGCGGAAAACACCAATACCAAAATATACCATAACATCATGGTATGGGGAATCCTTACAGAAAAGGATAGTTCTTTAAGAGAGAAAATGGAAACTCACCTGGTTAATGACCTGGCAGGTAAAGGCTATCATGCTATATCATCAAGTAGTGTTTTTGGTTCCAGGGCCTACAAAAAACTTTCTGAAAAAGAGATTGTTGAGCAGTTTAAGAATAGTGGCGTGGATGCAGTTATAACCATTGTACTATTGGACAAATCAAAAGAGGAAGTTTATGTTCCTCCAACCATATTAAATAATCCTTCAGCTTTTGATCACGTTGATAAATATTATTCAACCGTCTATGATAAAATTTTTTCACCGGGATATTACGTATCTACCACCAATTATTTTTGGGAGAGTAATCTTTTTGAAGTGTCAGCTGATAAACATATTTATTCAGTAAGAACAAAATCCTTTGATCCGGCTTCGGCAGGAATGCAGGCACACGAAAGCGGGCTAATCATAATAAAAGATATGATAAAGAAGAAAGTCATTCCCGACCGGGTAAAGGAGGACTAAGCAGACAACTTTATGCTTTTAAAGAATTAAATCATATAGCAGTTTCAGTAAATAATTTTTATAGTAGCTTTATACAAATCATTTACATGAATCTTGATCTTACCAAAAGAACAGCACTTGTTTGCGGCAGCACCCAGGGACTTGGCTATGCCAGCGCTACTGAACTTGCATTGTTGGGCTGTAATGTTGTTTTAATGGCACGCAGCCAGGAAAAACTACAATCTGCAGTAAGAACGCTGGATCATTCAAAAGGGCAGCAACATCAATACCTGGTTGCCGATTTTTCCGACACTACTTTGGTAAAAAAAGTAATAGACAACTTTATAATAAATAACCAGGTTCATATTTTAGTAAACAATACCGGTGGACCTCCTGGTGGCGCCGCATTAAATGCTAAAGCAGAAGAATTTTTAAATGCTTTCAATAATCACCTTATTAACAACCACAACCTTGCACAGTCAACTGTACCCGGTATGAAGGCAGCAGGGTTTGGGAGGATTGTAAACATAATCTCTACCTCGGTTAAAAATCCGATTGTGGGATTGGGTGTAAGCAATACAATAAGGGCAGCAGTTGCCAACTGGGCAAAAACACTGGCAACTGAGCTCGGCCCCTTTGGCATTACTGTAAATAATGTATTGCCGGGTTTTACCAAAACAGTAAGGGCCGACTATGTGATCGCTTCTAAAGCAAAAGCATCCAATATTGCTGAAGAAGAAGTGTTGAAAGCACTTGTTGCAGAAATTCCGGCAGGAAGGATCGGGCAACCTGAGGAATTTGGCGCTGCAGTTGCCTTTTTATGTTCGCCTGCTGCTGCATATATAAACGGTATTAATTTGCCGGTTGATGGCGGCCGGTTAGGTTGTTTGTAATATTATTAAACAATACAAAGGGTTACCAAAACCCAGGTCGTATTAACCAGATAAATGTTGATATGATTTTTGAGAAGTCAACTTAATTTTCCCTTTCTTTGAACAATTATTGTAACCAAAAAATCAAAAAAATGAAATTGACTAAATTATTAATGGCCGTTGTGGTTTCGGCCACCATGCTTTTTGTAAGCTGTAAGCCCAAAGATGCAGATATTAAAGCTGCAGTTGAAACAGCATTGAAAGCAGACCCAATGATGACAGGAGCTATGGCTGACGTAAAAGACGGCATAGTTACCCTGACTGGAGAATGTAAAGATGATGCATGCAAAGCCATGTGCGATAAAGCTGTTGCTGCTGTTAAAGGTGTAAAATCTGTTGTAAACAATTGTACGGTTGCCCCACCACCCCCACCTCCACCTCCTCCACCTGCTTCGTTAACTACTGTTCTGGATCAGGCAACACAGCAAAAAGTAAAAGATGGTTTGAAAGATATAGCCGGTGTTACAGTTGAGTTTGCCGGAGATAAAGCAGTACTTGCCGGTGAAGTAACCAAAGCAAACCGCATGAAGATCATGCAGATGCTGGCTGCTGCAAATGTTAAATCTGATGTTAGTAAATTAATGGATAAAAAATAATTTCAATCATAACTTAAATTAAACAAAATGGCATTACAAGATAAATATGCGGAATTACTGCAAACCGCAACCACATTGGGCGTAGCTGACCTGGCCGTAGCAGAAAAAGAAGGTACATTACATGTAAGCGGAATAGCAAAAACCACGGCTGATTATGATACACTCTGGTCGCTTTATGACAAAATTGACCCAAATATGGCCAGTGGCGACCTGATGATGAATATTGATATTAAAGCCGATGTAGGTGCCCAATTAAAAGTTACCACAGACAAATCGAACCTTAATATCAGGAGTACACCAAGTACCGAAGGTGCTATTGTTGGTAAAGCTGCACATCACGAAATTGTTACCCTGGTTGAAAAAACAGATGACAGCTGGTGGAAAATAAAAACAAAAGATGGTGAAGAAGGATATGCTTATGCACAATACCTTTCGCCGGAAGCATAATAATTCTGATTGCATTTATAAAGCCATTCCTTTTATAAGGGATGGCTTTTTGTTTGTAGCTTTAAGTATAAAATAATTGTATGAAAAAATCTATTCTTTTTACCTCACTTGTCTTCTTTTACTTTAATACTTCCATTGCACAATTTTTTAATCGGAATGCCGGCCTTGCACATACTTTTTCTATTGTAGCCAGGGACCCGGTAACCGGTGACATGGCCGTGGGTGTACAAAGCCATTGGTTCAGCGTTGGAACAGCTGTGAGTTGGGGTGAAGCCGGTGTTGGTGTAGTGGCTACCCAATCTTTTGTAAACAAAAGCTATGGTATAAAAGGATTAAACCTGATGAAAAACGGGAAGACAGCGCCTGATGCATTAAAGGTGTTATTGACAGCAGATGACGGAAGGGAAGTAAGACAGGTTGCCATGATCGATGTAAATGGAAATGTAAATTCCTTCACCGGAAAAAACTGTATTGACCATGCCGGTAGTATTGTTGGAAAGAATTATGCAGTACAAAGCAATATGATGCTCACCGATAAAGTGAATGCTGCTATGGCCAAAGCGTTTGAAGGTAGCGAAGGAAAACCATTGGCCGAACGTGTATTGATTGCCTTACAGGCAGCACAGACTGCCGGTGGTGATATACGTGGAAAGCAATCAGCTGCTATTTTAGTTGTTGCCGGTAAAAGTACCGGCCAGCCATGGAATGAGCGCCTGATAGATTTAAGAGTAGATGATAATATTGCTCCTTTACATGAATTAGACAGGTTATTAAGATTATACCGGGCATATGAACATATGGACAAAGGCGACCTGGCCACTGAAAAAAATGATATGAAGCTGGCGATGGAAGAATATGGTGCAGCCATGAAGATGTTTCCTGAAAATCTGGAAATGAAATACTGGACGGCAATTACATTAGCCAATAATAAAAAAGTTGCTGATGCTTCAAAACTTTTACAGGGTATCTATAAAAAAGACCCAAACTGGAGAGAATTAACCAAACGTTTACCAAAAGTGGGTTTATTAACTCTTTCTGAAACTGACCTAAAGGAATTAATAAGGTAAATTTGCAAAAAATAAAACAGATGAAGTCTTTATTCCGCCTTTGCAAAACCATATTGTTATCGGTAATATTATTTTCCTGCACTGCTCAAACCAAAACCAGTTTAACTGCAGATGAATTTGAAAAAAATATCACCACTAAAGAAAATGTGCAGATACTGGATGTAAGGACCCCGGGTGAATTTTTTTCGGGCCATATAAAAAATGCCTTACAGGCTAATTGGAATGATGCAAAGGAATTTGACCGCCGGATTTCTTTTATTGATAAAAACAAACCCGTTTATGTGTATTGCCTTTCTGGTGGCAGAAGCGCTGCGGCAGCACAAAAAATGAGGAAAATGGGTTACGAAAATGTGTATGAGTTAAAAGGAGGGACAAATGCCTGGAGGGCTGCCAACAAACCATTGGAAGGCAGCAGTAATGAAAAGCAAATGAGCATTGGTGATTTCAATGCTTCCATCAACAGTGCAAAAACGGTGCTGGTTGATTTTGGGGCAGAATGGTGCCCACCTTGCAGAAAGATGGAACCGGTTCTCAAAAGTCTTATTTCCCATAACCCCGGAAAATTTACTTTGCTAAAAGTTAATGGTGGTCGTGACCAGGCTATTTTAGATCAATATAAAATAACAGCCCTGCCTGTGTTCATAATTTTTAAAGATGGAAAACCCGTTTGGCGGAAAGACGGAATGGCGGAAGAGAAAGAATTTACCGAACAGTTAAAATAAATTATACCTGGGTTAACTCTTTTATAAAATCACTTACCAGGTAACTGATCAGTTTCCCTGTTGATTCATTCTTCCTACCATCAGCCAGTTGTACTGCACCTTCAGCAATGTGCAGGTAAGCAATTTTTGCATCCTGTGCGGCAAACGTAATATACTTCCTGGCTTGTAATACAGTAATACCGGCAGGTGTAAGGGCGCTGCTTAATACATGCTCCACGCAATCCAGGTCAATGTCGATGCCGGTATAAGTATCTTCTGTAAAACCAGTAGCATGTGCAATGGCCTGTATAAAATTCTTCCGTTCGTGAATGAATATGTCTTCGTAACTGATATAATCCAAAAACGGGCTGTTATGAATATCCATTAATACATTCTGCGAAATATAATTCTCATGCAGGCCAACCATGCAGTACTTACCAAGGTAACCATCTTCTTCTGCATACCTGAACCCGTTACCACTGTGCCGGCCTTCTGCCACATTATAATCGGTATGTGCATCTAAATTGATACAATTGATTTGCGCCAATGGTATTACTTCGGCCTTGTGCAAACCTTTTGCAACACCTTTAATGATGGGATAAGCATTATTATGTCCGCCTCCGATGATAATCGGGACCTTTTTAGCTGTAGCGATCACTTTTAGCAAATTTTCCACTTCTTCATCAACTATGTTCAATGCATGGCGGTAAGCATTTATTTTTTCCTCCGGATTGTAGGCATTGTTCTCGATCAAAAATTTAATATCGCCAAAATCAAAATGCCCCAGCAGTAAAATATTTTCTCCCGGTAAAAAATCATTGCTTTGTATATTCAGGAATGATGTAAGAAAAGACTGCCAGGCCGTATCTGTGCCACCTATACCGTAGTTTGCCTTAACCCCAAAATCTTCCGGTATTCCAAGTAATACATATTTAGCTGCTGATTGCTGAAGCACTTCGGGCCATTCTTCATCAGCTTTCAGGTATTGTAACCTTTCTCCAAGCCTGGTCTCAAAACGGCGAACCCTGGTAAGTGATAAAATATCTTCCCTGGAATAAAACTTAAAATGTTTCATTAAGGGAAGTTAGGGAAATTATGTATATCCATGGGCTTTGTGGTACGCTATCAAAATAATTCATCAAAACCGCCAAATGCACCGGCTTTTTTAATAAAAATATTTTTTAAAAAATTAACTCCCTGTTTCAGGCCGATCAGGCTGCTTGGTATAATATTTGTTAATTGCCGGATATGAAAAAACAAAACATAATCTCAGCAATTTTATTTGGCATTGCCATTAGTTTAACCACATTAGCTTCTGCACAGAACAGAAATTCTGTTACCCCGGTAGAAAAAGGAAGTATAACATTCAATGCAGGTGTTGGCATGGGCACCGAGTACAAAAGTGATTATTATAATAATGCTTTTGGTACAAAAGCAGCCTTTGAAGTTGGCCTGTGGCAGGCTGGCCCCGGTGTAATAACCCTGGGTGTAGAAGCCGGCAGCTCATTTTCCAGTGGTGGCAGCTTAGACAATTACAAAACAAGTACTTTCATTGCTGCTGGGCGTTCGGCCTGGCACCATGGCTGGAATATCAACAACCTGGATACCTATGCCGGTTTGTCGGCAGGCGTTGGTTTTCATAATTACCAATACAATAAGAACGGAAAAGTAAAGCAGAGTGAAGTAATTCCTGTTTTTGGCGGCTTTGTTGGCGCTTCTTACTTTATTACTCCAAGGTTTGGTTTAAATGTGGAGGCAGGATATGATATTACCCGGGTGCAGGGCGGTATCATATTTAAATTGAAGTAAGCAGCCCTGTTGCATTATTTTTGCTTTTTAGCAAAAGTTAATGACAGGTACAAAAGCATATATCTCCAATCTCATTTTTACGGGTGAAGAATGGTTGAAAGAACATGCAGTAATTGTTGATGAAGGATTAATAACAGCCCTTCTTCCGGTTACTGCTTTGCCATTGGGTATTGAAACTGTGCATTATCCCAATTCCATACTTGCCCCTGCATTCATCGACCTTCAAATTTACGGCGCTTATGAAAGGCTTTTTGCTGTTTATCCTGATACAACATCATTGAAATCATTAAATGAATACAGCAACAAGGGCGGCGCTGCTTTTTGTATGCCAACTGTTGCAACCAATGAACGGGAAGTTTTTTATAAATGTATTGATGCAATAAAAGAATACTGGCAGCAAGGTGGCGAAGGTATTTTAGGCTTACATGCCGAAGGCCCCTGGATTAATAAACTAAAAAGAGGCGCTCATGTTGAATCATTGATACATAACCCCTCTTTAAAAGAAACAAAAGAACTTTTAGAGTATGGAAAGGGCGTTATAAAGATCATTACGCTTGCTCCCGAAGTATGCAACCAGGAAGTAATTGATCTCATCAATTCATACAACATTCAAAATTTTGCCGGTCATAGCAATACTGCTTATGAAGAAGCCATGCAAAGTTTTGATAACGGCATTACCGGAGTTACCCATTTATACAATGCGATGAGCCCTCTTCAGCACCGGAGCCCCGGATTGGTTGGCGCAGCATTTAATCACCAAAGCGTAATGGCGTCTGTTATTGCCGATGGGCACCATGTTGATTATGCAGCCATAAAAATTGCAAAAAAAATAATGCAGCAAAGATTATTTGCAATCACTGATGCAGTAACCACAACTAACGAAGGATATTACCAACACCAACCCGGCGACAATAAATATACGGCTGATGGAATACTTAGCGGCTCTGCATTAACCATGTACAAAGCATTGCAAAACCTGGTAACCCATTGCGGAATAGAATTAGCAGAAGCGCTTAGGATGTGCAGTCTTTACCCTGCTCAGGTAATGAACATGAATGATGAGTTGGGAAGAATAGCGAAGGGGTATAAAGCAAAGATGGTATTTCTGCCAAAGGCAATGGATGGTGTGGATGTTAGCATTATCACCTGATCTCTTTACTTCTCCCCTTCCCTGGTAAAAAACGGTAGATAAGTTTGCCTTGCATCTCTGCCCGAAAAGATTTAAATTTATAGCAGTTCTTTTTTTCACGCTAAAAAATCTGTTATGAACCTCGTCGAAAAATTTGAGAATTGGGGTGACAGGCACCACCCAAAATGGCTGGACATTATTCGTATAGCTTTAGGTATTTTTCTTTGTTACAAGGGTATTGATTTTCTCCGCAACACCAGCTCCCTCATCAGCCTGATGACCTTAAGGTCTCCTTTCAGTTCTTTTGCCATTATCCTGCTGGGACACTATGTTGCATTCGCCCATGTTTTAGGCGGACTCTTTTTGGCCATTGGTATGTTTACCCGTGCAGCCTGCCTGATACAAATACCCATATTGCTGGGAGCCATCATCTTTGTAAATATCAATGTTACCAAAGATGCATTCAGTCCTTACTCCGAATTATTTCTTTCCATTATAATTTTACTCCTGCTTATTTATTTTTTAATAATTGGTAATGGACCTATGTCTGTTAAAATGCCACCGGAAGAACACTTAAAAGAACATGAAGATTATGCTAACAGAATTAAAGAAGGGAGCAGGAAAATATAACCTGCACCGGACTCACCCTGTTAAAATGCCGGATAATGAATAAATGAGGGGGCAATAAATAATAGCACTTACTCAAATAATATTTTTTCATTTACAACTGTTCCTCCAAAAGAAATGTTCAGTATGTAAAGTGTTTTTACGCCGAAATAATTGGGTACTTTAAAACTGATAGAACGGTTGCCCCGTGGGTTAACCTGGTTATAATATAATTTTTCTCCCCTTGTGCCAAAGATGGTTATATCAACAGCTTCATTCACTTTTGACAGGAACTCTACAGTTATCGTAAAATTAGTAACCGGGTTTGGATATACCCTTACTTCCTGGCTGATGCCATTTTTCAGTCGTACAGTCTTTGAATAAACGGGCACCCCCTGTTTGGTTGTACCTTTCACCCGGTAAAATACTTCAGCTGCATTGATGCGGTCATCTTTGTAAATATATTTTTGCTGAGCAGCATTCGTAACATTCATCACTGTTTTAATTTCCATGAAATCAGTTGGGTTAGCAGAACGTTCAATGGTAAAGCGGTCAAACTTATCATTCTCATAAACTTCAAACTGAAGTTTAGCAAATTCATTCTCCCAGGCCGCATTTAATTCAATTCCATCGAGCGGTAACAGTATCTCATTAAAAATAGGAACCGTAGCAAATGTCCCATTCAATACGGTTTGCGATTCGGCAGCAGACATGCACATCCACTTTTGCATAACTGTTGTGTACAATTGCCTGAAATCATACTGAAGCGGTACCTGTGTACTGCTGGTAGGATTGGTTGGCAAAACAGGAGATGTACCGGTAACACCACCATTAAGCATAGCACCAAAGAAAATTACCGGGGCGCCGGAACCATGATCGGTACCATAACTTGTATTGCTTATAACCCTGCGGCCAAATTCACTAAATGTCATACCGGTAACTTTTGTATGCTTGTTCATCAAGGTTATATCATCCTGGAAAGCACTGATAGCTACTGATAGTTTAGACAATATGTTTGCATGAGATCCTAAAACAGTATTACCTGCAGTCACCTGGTCAACATGGGTATCAAAACTATCAGGATGATTAACAATATAGACCGGTGTTTTAAGTCCGCCGCCAATCAACCTTGCCACGATCTTAAGCTGATCTGAAAGTGTGTTACCTGACGCTGCATACATGGTTGACATAGTTGCCTGGGCAGCATAAGCCGTTGATATACGTGAAGTATATGCATTGCTCTGGTCCTTCATCAGCCTTAAGAAAGTAAGTTCAGTTCCATAATCACTAACTGGTGCAGGGCCCGGAGTACCGGTGGCAACATTTATTAATGAAGTTGGGTTGGGTGCATTATAACCCATATTTATATTTGGGCCTGCCAGTGATAAAGGTAAAGCGCCTCCAATTTGTATAGCCAAAGGATCGGGGTTACCTGCATTGGGATATCCGATCGGATACCCCGGGTTGGCAAGATCGAGTTGGCGGCCAAGCCACCCCGTAGATGGCGACGGTAATGTATTTGATCCGGTGAACCAGATATCCTGTGCCTGGAAATGACTGAAATTGGGATTGGGATAAGATACACCCTGCACAAGATTTACTTTTCCGGCATCATACAGATCCCTTAAACCTGTCATAGCCGGATGAAGGCCCGTGGTACTTGTGCCTGTAAGGGGCAATACTGAAGCTGAAGGAAGTAAAATGCTTGGCCTTGCATTGGTTAATTCCGTGTACCTGTCTAACGGCACCACCATATTTAATCCATCATTGCCCCCATTCATTTGTATGATCACCAAAACCCTGTCGCAATTTGCAGTAGGCATGGCAAGTGCCTGTAAAAAAGGATGCAAAACCCCGTCTCCTGCAAAAACAGGAATGCCTTGTATCATCAGTGGCACTGAGAAAAGTGCAGTGTTGCCTAAAAATTTTCTACGGTTCATGATTTACTATTTTATTTGGCTACATTAATTGATATTCTGCCAACTGCAGCAAAGTGGTTAACAGAGAATTAAGCCGTGTTGTTACAATACTTGTATAAGAAGTATTGGTAGGTGCTCCAGTGTAATTATTCCAGGCTGTTGTCCAATAACTATTTGTTACCTGCCCGCCAAGCAGCGTTTGAATTTTTGTATCTGTTTTAAAAGATGCCGGTAAGTCAACTGGCAGCAAATATTGTATGATAAGGTCTATCAGGATGTCGGGATCCTGTATAGAAGCATTTGGAAATTGCTGAACAAATGCTATTGCATTTATTTTAATGCTTGTACTTCCGGTGGTAAACCCATTAATAAAACTGGTTAATAAAGATGCTCTTTTTTGAATACTGTAAGAGTTGATCCAGTTTTGATAAAACATCGGTTCCTGGTAATATGCTTTCCATCCCGAAACATTGGGCACCAGGCCATAGCCCTGTTCCATATTGCTGTATGCATTACTATGAAAATTCTGCCAGATGGCATACTGGTTAACTACCTGTGTAGCACCGGCTGCAGCAGTAGTACTAATATTTAATGTACGTATTGTGCCTGCAATAAAATCTATCGGGCTTTTGATCATTACACCTTTATTTGCCACATCAAAAAAGTGCTCGCTTTTAAGCAGTTTACTTACAACAGGCCCCATCTGCCAGTTGCTGGCCACTAAAAAATCAGCAAGGGGAACAATTACATTCGCTTCTACATTTGCATCAATATCATAGTACACAAAAAAGCGGTAAAGCCTGCGGCAAATATACCTGGCTATAGTAGTTTGTTGGTACGTAAACAGCATATCAAAGAAAAGGTCAAATTCATTTGCCCCGGCGGGCCCAGCCTGGTTTGCAATGGTTGTAGGGCCAAAAAAATTAGAAAATACTTTAGCCGTTTGATTATGATAGCTTGAATTGAAACCCGGTGCAAATGGATAGGCTGTTACAAAACTTGGTACCCGCCATCCTGAAAAAACCTTTGATGCTGCTATGATATCGGTTTCTGTATAGTTTTGTGTAGGCACTTTACCCAGGGTGAATAATTCCATTAGCTCCCGTGCAAAATTTTCGTTGGGCACCGTAGCTGTACTGTATTGATTACTGAGGAAAACCAGCATGGCTGGCGTTTTGGCAATGGATTTTATCAGGTCTTTAAAATTACCCAGTGCATTGGTACGCAACAGGGCCATATAATCGTTGCACATGGTGGAAGAGTTATTCTGCATACTCCTTACATCATCAAAATTTACCGGTATAAAATGATACCAGAATAACACCATCTTTTCACGAATGGTAGTGTTTTCATTTATACATAAACCCCAGCTCCAGTCTATCAGGCTGTTTTGGCGATATGAATTAACAGTACCGTCGTTACTTCCGGTCAGGTACGCCAGGTTATTGGAGGTCCAGCTATCGCCTAAAAGAATTCCGCCGCTGTCAACCGCAGTATTTTGATAATAATTAAGTGGTGTTGCTGATGGATTAGCAGGGGGTGCTAAGGTTAACAATGAATCTACTGCGGCAGATGTGGTCATTGCCAGCAAAGCATCAAGCTCCGGTTTCTTCACACCAAAACCAACCCTTCGTAAGAGATGTGCTGCTTCCCAAATAGTCCATGGGCCTGCATAAGGAGCAAGGCCGCTTGTCACATTCCCTACCCGTCTAACAATTGGCCCTCCGGGGTTTGGAACTTCAACCTCCCGGCTATAGTAACGGTCGGACAGTGTCTTCCTTGCATATTTTTTAAACAAGGGATCAGGGCTACCCGGTGGTTCTTCAGTCACAGTTTCAGCAGCCCCGGTATTTAACCCTGCAATATTTTTTAAAAAATCTTTCCTGTTTGATTTTTTGTTTGGCATAAAAACAAATATTTAGAATAAGTATGGTTATTATAAAATGGGTTAATGAGCAGATGGATGCATAAAAAATGCACAGCTACTGTCTTTAACAGGTAAGTAAGCACAGGGTATAAGATATATTTTACCGGCCTGGGGTAGATAGGGCTATGAAGATAAAATAATTATCCCCATATCAAAAATTATTTACCACTTTTTTAAGCCTTTCAATATTAAATTTTGTTTACCTTAAATCTCTTTTGAGCCGGCTGGTAGTTCCCAAAAGCTATTGTCAGCCGGTTTGTGAGAAAATCAGGCTGTTTAAACCTTAGCAACAACTTCTATTTTTTTTCAAACAACCGGCATGATATCTTTTCAATTTATTCAAAAAACAGGCAAAGGCATTACTCAATTAGTTGCATTACTCCTGGTATGCTTTATTATAAACAATAAGGCTACTGCACAAACGGGTAAGGCTGTTTTGCAATACACCGTTTCTATGCCGCAACCTTCCAATCATTTCTTTCATATAGAACTTACTGCAGGCGGTTGGAATATGGACACGCTTAATTTTAAGATGCCGCAATGGATGCCCGGCTATTACCAGATAATGAATTATGCCAGAGCGGTTGAAAATTTTTCAGCAAAAGACAATAAGGGAAAAGATATTGTTGTAAAAAAACTGAATGAGAACAACTGGCAAATAGTTGTTGGCAGAAACAAAAATCTTAAATTAAGTTATGACGTGAAGGCCGATAAAAAATTTGTAGCCAATAGTTTTTTAGACAGTACGCATGCCTATATTGTTTCTGCGGGTTTGTTCTTATATGTGAACGGGCATATCAATACCCCTGTTTCGGTAAAAATAATAGTACCCGAACAATGGGATAAAGTTGCAACAGGATTGGAGACTGTTGCAGGAAGACAAAATGAATTTACAGCTCCGGATCTTGATATACTATATGACTGCCCCATATTGATTGGCAATTTAGAGGAACTCCCCTCTTTTAAAGTAAATGGAATTGAACATCGTTTTATTGGTTACAACATGAGCAGCTTCGACAAGGTTCAGTTTATGGATAACCTGAAAAAAGTGGTGGAAGCTGCAGTTAATATCATTGGCGATATTCCCTACAAACAATATACATTCATAGGCATAGGCCCGGGCCGTGGCGGTATTGAGCACCTGAATAATACCACGGTGAGTTTTGATGGCAGGGGTTTGAATACAAAAGATGGAATGAACAGGACAATGAATTTTCTTGCGCATGAATATTTTCATCATTATAATGTAAAACGGATAAGGCCATTGGAACTGGGGCCTTTTAATTATGATAAGGGCAGCAAAACAAACCTGCTTTGGGTTAGCGAAGGTGTATCTGTTTATTATGAATACCTGGCTGTAAAAAGAGCAGGACTTACAACTGAACAGGATCTGCTTAAAAATTTTGAAGGCAACATCAATGCTTTGGAGAATAACCCGGGCCGTTTTTATCAATCACTAGCACAGGCCAGTTACAAGACCTGGAATGATGGCCCTTTTGGTGGCCAGGGAGCAGAAGCGAAAAAATCCATTTCGTATTATGATAAGGGCCCTGCTGTTGGACTGTTGCTGGACTTCTCGATCCGCCATGCTACAGAAAATAAAAAATCTTTAGACGATGTAATGCGGTTTTTGTATTGGCAATATTATAAAAGGGAGCAGCGTGGATTTTCAGACGCTGAATTTCAGCAGGCCTGCGAAACAATTGCCGACACTTCATTGAATGATTTTTTTGAGTACATATATACTACCAAAGAACTTGATTACAATACTTACTTAGCATATGCAGGATTAAAACTGGATATGCAGACAGACAATGAAAAAGGCAGGAGAAATTTTACTATAAAGCGGCGGGAGAAAATTGATCCTTTGCAACTGACCATATTAATGTCATGGCTGGGCGAATAAATTTATTCAGGCCTATTGCTTAACAGGGCTTTTAAAATCCGGGTTATCGAACATTGATCTGTGGAACAGGTAATACTTACCATCCCTGTTATTGCGCCAGTACCTGTGCCCTTCCAGGTCGTAATAATACCTGCCATCCACACTCCGTTTAGCAACCTTGTCATTTACAGTAATTACTTTTGGAACCGCTGTTTTAATGGTATTGCTCTTTACTGCTTTGGTATCAGTAGTAGTGGTTGCAGCAGAAGGATGCCCTTTTTTACTACAGCTACTCAATACAACAAGTATCAATAAAAATGTTATTGGCAGGAAGGTCTTACGCATAGGCACATGTTTCTGCTATCATACCAACAACTTAACCAAAATTTGTTAAAGTACTGTTCCCTTTCTTTAACTTATGCTTAAAAAACAAAAGAAAAGCAGGTAATAAAATTTATAATAATAATGTATCTTCCTCTTTAAACTGATAAAACTTATGAGGAAGATATCATTACTGCTGTTTGCCTGTATGGCATTTTTTTCTGCACTTGCACAAACAACCAATCTTGACAGTATCATCAATGCAAGAAGAATGAGCAGGGACAGTACACTTCGTGCCATGTTTTCTGCCGATTCTCTAAAAGCAGCAAAAGAATTTTCTCAAAAAGTAAAAGATGACAGCCTGGAAGCTAAATTGACATTTCCTGTCATTAAAGGAAGTAATGAAAGCGGTATCATACCGGTAAAAGATATAACAGAGATACCCGATCCGAATATTGATTATAAAATTTTGTTTGAGCTGGTCGGCAACAACCCCGATTCAACCATAAAAGAAATTAACTATGGCCTCAATGAAGTGGCAAGGCAGATCAACCTGCATGTGGCATCGGGCATTCCGGTAAAACGGTTAATGTTCGTTATTGTAGCGCATGCCGGCGCTTTACATGCATTGAAAAATAATGAATCCTTCCGGAAAAAATATAAAATGGATAACCCCAATATAAAACTGATTGATGACCTGAAAAAGATGGGTATTAAATTCATAGTCTGTGGGCAGGCGATGGAATTCATTAATGTGAAAAAAGAAGAACTCTTACCCGATATAAAAATTTCACTGACAGCGCAGACCGTACTCAGCCATTACCAGCTGAAAGGATATGTATTGCACCCGCTCTGGTAAAGCACTAACTTTATACAATGCCTGGCCAGAACAACCATATCCTCCCCGGAACATACGGCTTAGTTGTATGTGGCGGACAAAGCAGCCGAATGGGTACTGATAAAAGTATGCTCCGTTACCACGAAAGACCGCAGCGCTACCATGTGTATGAAATGCTGCAGCCATTTTGCGAAAGGGTTTTTATCTCCTGCAATCAGGCACAGTTAAATACTATGGAAGAAGGCTATTCATTTTTAGCTGACGATCCTGCCTATAAAAATACCGGGCCAATGGCTGCATTGCTTTCTGCATTTACCCGGTTCCCAAAAAAGAATATACTCTTCATAGGTTGTGATTACCCTTTTTTAACCACCACAGACTTACAACATTTTTCAGCACATTGTAAAGATGCTGCGGTAAGTTTTTATAATGAACAGGAAGCATTTTATGAACCATTGCTGGCATGGTATCCTTATCAGATCTTTACTGAGTTGAAAATAATGTATGCAGCCCGGGCATATTCCCTTCAATATTTTTTAAGAAAAAGCGGCGCTTTAAAATTTCATCCTTTTAATAAAAACAGCATGACGGGGGTAGATACCAGGGAAGGTTTTGCTAAAGCAAACAAGGCAATAAATCCATGATACTTAAAGGATTTCTTTTCGTAATTTTAAACCATGAAAGATATCGGGGTTGAGCATATCAGCATACAAAAGATCAGTGCCGGTGAAATAAGTGAAGTTGCCGATAAAGTGGCTGTAGAAGAACCATTGGAAATTCAACTGGAATACAGCACTTCTACCGGCCGCATGCAAAAAAATATTGCCGTTACCATGCGTACTCCTGGTAATGATGAAGATCTGGCTGCCGGTTTTTTATTTACGGAGGGCATCATTAAAAATTCAGCCGCAATAAAGGAAATAAAAAAATCTCATCTTGATGAGAACCAGGTATTGGTAACGCTGCATGAAAATACAATTCCGGTATTGGTTAATGCATCAAGGAATTTTTACAGCACATCCAGTTGTGGTGTTTGCGGCAAGGCAAGTATTGAAGCTATCAGGACCATTTCTTTATACAGCCATGAAAAAGACAGTATTTGTATACATGCATCTTTACTTTACCATTTACAGGATCAATTAAAAAAACAGCAGGTTGTGTTTGAAGACACAGGTGGTATTCATGCAAGCGCTTTATTTGACCTTACCGGTAATTTTAAGATGCTGAGAGAAGATGTGGGGAGACACAATGCCCTGGATAAAGTAATCGGGGCAGCTTTATTAAATAATCAACTGCCCTTAACCAATTGTATATTGTTATTAAGCGGACGTGCCAGTTTTGAGTTAATACAAAAGGCCACCATGGCAGGAATAAAGATAATTGCAGCAGTAGGAGCACCTTCAAGTCTTGCCGTGGAGCTAGCTGAAGATGCGGGTATTACCCTGGTTGGTTTTTTACGCAATAACCGGTTTAACATTTATTCCGGAAAACAAAGAATTGAAGTCTCACCCCGACCTTCTCCTTAAAGAGAGGGGTTTGAAACTCACGAAGAAAAGTGTATTATTTTCAGTAACCACTCTTCTTACTTTGTACGCTTCCTGAATTTGTTAATCTTAGGGTAATGATGATGATGATTAGTTAGTACAAAAATTAAATAATTGCCTGCCCCCTCTCCACCCGGGAGAAGGAACCAGGGAGAGGCCAGATTTATTATGAAACTGAGAATAAAAGGAAATTCCATCAGGCTACGGCTTACCAAAACAGAAATTGCTAACTTTGGCGAGCAGTGGGTAATTGAAGAAAGAACCGAATTTCCTGATGGCACTTTTCTGCAGTATAGCTTACAGTGCAAAACAGGCATTGATGCACTTGAAGCTGAGTTCTCGGGACACGTGATCACGGTATATGTACCAATTACAATTGCACAACAATGGACTACAAGTGATATAGTTGGTTTTGAAAATAAACTGGATATTGGTAACGGGAAACATTTATTCCTCTTAATTGAAAAAGACTGGGTTTGCCTGGATACTACTTTCGAAGACCAGAGCGATAATTTTCCGAACCCGAATACTGTTTGTTGAGTGTAAATTAATTAACCATGTCAAAAAACCTGAGTGAGCTTTCCGGCCGAAAAGGATTAAAGGAAAACCTTTTTGAGAAGCTTGGTATTGCAGCAAAGGCTACGGGTACCCCCACTGTTGAAAAACTGGAACAGCTGGCAGAAGATTTTGTAATGGGCAAGGCAAATGTTTATGGCACTGCAAGTTTTTATGATTTTTTAAAACCTGAAAATCAGGGTAAAAAAGTTTATATCTGCAATGGCAGTTCCTGCATGACAGCAGGCACACAGGATGCACTTAAAAATAAATTACTGCAAAATTATAAACCCGCTGAAATTGGCGAAATGTGCTGCCTTGGCCGTTGCCATGAAAACAGTTCCTTTCAAATCTCCGGAAAAAATTATTCGGGGCACGCTGCTGATGAAATTGAATCCATCAAAAAAAATAATTCAGTCATCAGCGATACCTATCATATTGCTTCTTATGGCACGCCGGTTCTAACATCAGCTTTTCCGGGGATTACAGCATATTATTCCATACTTGCAGATGCATTAAAAAAACCGGCTGATGAGTTGCTGAATGAATTAAAGATATCAGGCTTAAGGGGCCGTGGCGGTGCCGGATTTCCAATCGCTTTTAAATTAGAGGCCTGTAAAAAAGAACCGGGTAAGCAAAAATTCATTGTTTGCAATGCTGATGAAGGAGATCCCGGTGCATATAGTGACCGCTATCTGTTAGAACATCAACCGCACAGTGTTTTGCTGGGTATGATGATCGCCGGTTATATTTCCGGGGCAGATACAGGTGTTGTGTATATCCGTGCAGAATATCCTGAAGCGATCACTATAACACAACAGGCAATTGATGACCTGCTGGTAAATAAATTATTGGGCGAAAATATTTTACAATCATATTTTAATTTCAATTTTAAAGTTATTGCCGCACAAGGTGCCTATATATGCGGTGAAGAGACGGCGCTGCTCTCCTCCATTGAAGGACAAAGACCGGAAGTAAGGATACGTCCTCCTTACCCGGTACATCAGGGTTTGTTCAATAAACCAACGGTTATAAATAATGTTGAAACACTTGCCTGTATCCCCTATGTTGTAAAACATGGCGGAACAAAATTTGCTTCGGTAGGTATCGGCAAATCAACAGGCACAAAATTAATTTCTCTGGATGGTTTCTTTAATAAGCCAGGCATTTATGAAGTAGATATGGGAACCCCGCTTTCCATATTAGTAAATGATTTAGGTGGCGGATTCAGATCAAAGATAAAAGCCATGCACATCGGCGGGCCATTGGGTGGTTTGGTTCCTGTAGAAAAGATCGATGATCTCACTGTTGATTTTGAATCTTTCTCCCAACATGGTTTTTTGCTGGGACATGCATCAATCGTTTGTATTCCTGAAAATTTCCCGATAGTAAAATACCTGGAACATTTATTTCAGTTTACAGCACATGAAAGTTGTGGTAAGTGTTTTCCCTGCCGCCTGGGCTCTGTCAGAGGAGCTGAATTATTAAAAAAAGCGCAGGAAACTGATTATAAAATTGATAGAGCCCTGTTTAACGACCTGGTAGAAACTTTAGAGATAGGATCACTTTGTGCATTGGGCGGAGGCTTACCGCTGCCGGTAAAAAATGCATTGCAGTATTTTGGTAAAGAACTTTCACCTTATTTTAAAAATTCCTGATCATGGGCATTGTATATAAAAAAGAAGAAAAATATACACAGGATCAAAAAGCCAGGACGGTTACATATGGATCCGGCAATGGAAAAGTGAAACCAGCCATTGCTTATATCAATAATGAACCTTATGAAATAATGCCGGGTGAAACTATTATTTCTTTCATCAGGCGGAATTTTGGTAAAGATGCTGTACCCACTTTATGTGATGCACCAAACCTTGATCCCTTTGGTTCCTGCCGCGTATGTAGTGTTGATGTGGCATTGGCGGAGAATGGGGTGGCCAAAGCACAGGCTTCATGTCATACGCCGGTAATGGAGGGTTCATATATTTATCCTGATTCTGAACGGATACAAAAATTACGGAAGAATATTATTGAACTGGTATTGACTGATCATCCTTTAGATTGTCTTACCTGTGAAGTAAATAATAACTGCGAATTACAAACTGTTGCAGCCCGTGTGGGTATCCGTGATGTACGTTATCCAGAAGGAAAAAATCATCTCTCCACAAAAAAAGATATTAGTCATCCTTATATGACTTCTGATTTTTCGAAATGCATCAATTGCTTTCGTTGTGTACGTGCCTGCGATGAAGTGCAGGGGCAATTTGTACTAAGCATGGCCGGCCGTGGTTTCAACAGCCATATTGTAAAAGGTGCCGAAGTAACTTTTAATGAAAGTGATTGTGTAAGCTGTGGTGCCTGTGCACAGGCTTGTCCCACTTCAGCTATCAGCGATGTGTTTGAATCAAAATCAATTGCCTTTGATAAAAAAGTACGTACTGTTTGTACATACTGTGGAGTAGGCTGTAATTTAGATGTGGCAGTAAATGCCGGTACCATCAAATCCATCCAGGCGCCTTTTGATGCCGAAGCCAATGGCGGCCACACCTGTTTAAAAGGGCGGTATGCTTTTTCTTTTTACAATCATCCGGAACGATTACGTACACCGCTCATTAAAAAGAATGGGGAATTTGTAAAAGCTACCTGGGAGGAAGCCTATGATTTTATTGCCACTAAACTCACCCAAATAAAAAATGATCACGGACCTGATTATATTGCCGGCATTTCTTCTGCACGGTGTACCAACGAAGAGAATTATATCATGCAAAAATTTATCCGGGCAGTCATCGGCACTAATAATATTGATAGTTGTGCCCGTGTATGCCACTCTCCTACTGCCATTGGCATGCAACGCACATTCGGTACAGGCGCTGCCACCAATTCAGTGATCGACATGGAATATACCGATTGCATGATGGTGATTGGAGCTAACCCTACCGATGCACACCCGGTTACCGGTGCAAAAATGAAACAACAGGCGATGAAGGGTAAGACTTTAATTGTAATTGATCCAAGAAAAACTGAACTGGTTAAGTATGCACAATTTCATTTACAGTTAAGGCCAGGTACCAATGTTGCATTGTTGAACATGATGCTGTATTATATCATTAAAGAAAATTTAGAAGATAAGGATTTTATTGCAGCCCGTACAGAAGGATATGAGGATTTCAGAAAAAATATTTTGAATCTCGATATTGATGAACTGGAAAAAGTAACCGGCGTTGACCGCAACCTGGTTCGTGAAGCAGCTGTTGCCTATGCAGGGGCACCCAATGCAATGTCCTTTCATGGCCTGGGTGTTACCGAACATTCTCAGGGCACTTATACTGTTATGCTCATCGCAGATCTTGCTATGATAACCGGGAACATAGGCAGGCGTGGTGTTGGTGTGAATCCTTTACGTGGACAAAATAATGTACAGGGTGCTGCGGACATGGGTTGCCAGCCATACCAGGGAGCAGGTTACCTGGATGTGACCAATGCTGACAATCATAAAATGTATGAAGAATTCTATCATGCAAAATTGCCTTTACACGCAGGATATAAAATTCCACAGATGTATGATGCGGCACTTAATAATAAATTAAAAGCTATATGGGTAATTGGTGAAGACATGGCTCAGACAGATCCTAATACGCATCATGTACTGGCTGCATTAAAAAAATTAGAGCTGTTTGTTGTACAGGAATTATTCATGACAGAGACTGCAAAACTGGCCACAGTTATTTTACCGGGCGCTTCTTTCCTGGAAAAAAGCGGAACATTTACCAATGGTGAACGCAGGATACAAAGGGTGAACCAGGTGGTTGAGCCCATTGAGGGAACAAAATGCGACGGGCAGATCATTGTGGATATGATGAACCGCATGGGATATGCCCAGGCTGATTATGACGCTGAAACAATGCTGGAAGAAATATCAAAAGTGGTTCCCTTCTTTGCCGGCGTTAAATGGAATGAACTGGGCGATAACGGCAAGCAATGGCCGGTTCGTGCAGATGGATCAGATACAGAAATTCTGCATGTAGAAAGTTTTACCAGGGGAAAAGGCAAATTCATGTACAATGATTTTAAAGAGTCAGAAGAAATTGTACAACATGGTAAGGAATATCCATACATTATTACTACCAACCGGGAGCTGGAACACTATAACTGCGGTGCCATGACGAGGCGTACCCGTAATGCACAGATCCTGACCGAAGATGTTTTACTGATCTGTAAAGAAGATGCTGATAAACATAAAATCAGTGATGGGGATATGGTTTGCGTGGAATCGGCAAGAGGTAAAGTAGATGTAAAAGCGAAAATAACTGATGAGGTAAAACCCGGCATACTGAGTTCCACTTTTCATTTCCCGGAGAATATGATGAATAATATCACTTCCAGCATCAGCGACTCCGAAGCCATGTGCCCTGAGTATAAAGTGGTGGCCTGTACTATCCGAAAGAGCAAAGGAAAGTATAAATTAAATAAACAGGATTAAGTGAGCCCGATATAGGCTACTTAAATTCCGTATCCAAAGCAATTTTAAAATTGCCCCTCAAAATGCCTGTAATATTTACAGGGATTGATCCGTTTTTTTCAGCAACCGTGTATATGCATTCATTGGCTGCATTTTGTGCTCCGGGTATTGTCATCTTAATTGTTTCCGGCGACTTGTTGGTAAATATCAATTTCGTTCCCACGGGTATGCTTTCATAATGCACCATGGCCTGTACATTTTCTTTTGGCTTAATTGAATTTTTGGAAAGTGCAAAATCAAGAGAATAGATATTGACCGTTTGCCTTTCGCTGACCCCGTTTGGAGTGGTAACATATGCTGATTGCTCCCCGGTTTTAGCATTAGTACTCACAATCATTTCCTTATCACTTGCTGCAAGCGTTTCCTGTACTTTATCCCCGCAGGTAAGTTTTGCATCGGCGCCTAAATTTTGACCAGGTATGGTTACTGCTTCGCCATTGGACAGGTTTTTTGGTAATGGTTCAATAATTGGGCGGGCTAAACCGGGGGTGCCACTCTGAACGGTTGTATTTGAAGTACTGATCTCTTTGCCATTTTTATCCAAAATTTTTATGACTGCCACCGCTGGGCCAACCAGCCCTGCACTTATTGCTGAGAAATCAAGAATGGCATGTCCCTTTTTGTCAGTTTTTGCCTCCGTTTTTTTTCCATTGAGCTCGGCGCTGACCACAGTGCCTTCAATAGTTTTGATTTCACGAACAGTCACCAGCATTTTTTCATCAGACAAAACGGTACCGGCAACGTACAATGTAGGAGTTCTAACCTGGCCTTGCACAATACTAATAAATAAAAGGGCTGCTAAAAGAAAGAATGAATTTTTCATATTTTGGTTTTTACTAAATGAAAGTTACAAAATTTACCTGCTGAAATCCAATAGTAAATTTTCAAAACCCGGAATTATGCATAAGTTGTTAATTGACTGAATTTGACTGCGACGTAAAACCCGGCATACTTTAGCTGGCTTTAACTGGCGCAGCTATGCAGCTATGGTTTTGTGTGTTAGGGTATCTGTGCCATTGAACAGCTTTTGGATAATAAGGTTTTAGAGATATAAATTATTTTGAGTAAGATTTGGCAGCCCTTGTCAGCATTTACGTCCTTGCTCTTTTATAGTAGCTCCTTACAAGCCCATTGGAAGACACCTGTGTTTGTATATGTTTGAAATGAAGATCAGTATTAAGATGGTCAAATAAGGGAATGCCGCTTCCAAGAAGTACCGGCGTCTTTGAAATGATCAGTTCATCAATGAGATCCTCTTTTAAAAATTCCTGTATCACTTTTCCGCCGTCAACATATATACTGGTGAAACCCTTGCCCGAAAGATAACTAAGTAACTCTTTTGGCTTCATGGAAAGAACGGTCACTTTGTCTTTTAAAATATCCGGTACCTGTTTAATGCTCGTACTCAACATAAATACATTTTTTTCATAAGGCCAGGAAGGGAAGGTCAGTACTTTTTCAAAAGTGCCCCGCCCAATTACGATGGCGTCGATCCTGCTCATGAATTCTTTGTATGCATGGATGGCCTCCTCATTTGCAAACCGGGTTAGCCAATCAATATCTCCATCTTTTCTTGCGATAAAACCATCAAGACTTGTGCCTATGTAAACTATTGTTTTCATTTACGAGTTTAATATGTACCCGGGAAATGGCCGCTAACACATAAATATACGCAACTTAAGAGGCATCAGGTGATTCCGCTGGGACGAAGCTTTCGCCAGTTAGGGGAAACTGTGTAAACTAAGCAGTGGCCCAGAGTCCAAATATAATAACGAAAGTTATTAGAAAGATGCCATAGACCTGTGCCGACTTCTTCCTGGTTCGTTCATGCCTGTACCAAAATAAACTTGTTTTTGGTGAGATGAAACCGATAACCAGTAATACCAAACAGGCTAATATTAATAGAGCTAATACATTTTCAAATAGCACGATAGTTTATTTTCTGATTAAGTGTACGCAAATATAAAAAGTATTCCGGTTTTTAAATCCGGTTGCACCTGTCCCGATGTATATCGGGAAACCGGTAGATTTAAAACGGCATCACCTGTCCCGATTTTTATCGGGAAGTGATCCCATCATCATTTAGTTCTTAATTTAATCATTGAGGAAGGGAACACTTGCGCCTGTGAGGGAAACATCGTCATTAACAACCAATTTGACTATTTCAGCTCTAATACCTTCTAGAAAAAATTTAAGCTTCACTTTTACATCTTGCCCCTCATTGAATTTTTCATAATTACCTTTTACTAAAAGAAATTCTCTATAAAATGGCGTTATGATCATTATCTTCTTAATCTTTTTATCCCTCATTATAACACCCTCAAATGTTTCCACACTCCCTTCATTATTTTTCCAATAAAGAAAAAAATCTGGATTCAGAGTGTAAAACCTCTCTTGCTTCAATTCACTTAATGCGTCCCTTCCATCTCTCCATCTCCAATTATAAAATTCACAAATACTAGTGAAGTAATGATATCTTAAAGGCGACTCATCTATTAAAAAAGAGTTTTGCCGAATCAATTCAAAATACCTGACTCTATTATTGGACAAATGTAAATTTCTTCCGTATTGCTTAAATAGAAAATATACTACATCTTTATCATCAGTATAGTTTTCCAGTTCTTCGAAAAATTGATTTACTTTAGAATAATTACCTACATTTTGATAATAGTAGAATAATAAGATACAGGCAGTAGGTCTTGTTGCAACATCTTGATATCTTTCCAAAAGAAATTCCAGATACACACTGTCAGTTTTCTTGTAGCTACTTATGCTACTATATTCATCAAAAAGATCATCAACGAGACCTGTATTGCTATACAATGTTTGATATGCTTCATCGAATAGGTTATTAATAGAATAATGAAGGGATAGCTTTTCATTATCATCCATTGTAATATTCGTTAATTTCCATAATAACATATTGAAATAATCTAAGTAACTATAATGAGACAATGGATCAAGATGTTTTTTTATATCAAACCATTCTTCTGATTCATTCAAATAGAATTTAATTCTCTTATTACTTTTATCATCTTTATGCAATAATCTTGCAATCTTAAAGCAAATACTACCCTTTCTGTGGATCAATCTATGATTTCTGTAATCTAATTCAGCTTCAAGCATTTTTACATCTTCGATACAATTTTCTAACAAAGAAACTGAATTTGTTTTCTTTTCAATATTTGTTATATAACTGAGCATAAAATGCGATGATTTTTCAAATTCTTTTTTTGCAAGTTCATAATAATTATCAATTTGTCCACCAGATATATCAGTATCAATATTCCTAATGCTTTTAATTAAATCAACAATAAACCTTGCATTGTAATCACTATATATTAAACTTGAAAAGATGCTCTTATAAAGGGAATTTTTTTCAGTATTTGTCAATATGGTTTTAATCAAAGCTTCTGCAATCACTGGATGCTTTGTTTTAAAATACAAATCTGGTTCATCATTTACTGTTTGAATAGTTTCTTGAAATAAGATTCTTTTCCCGTCTCCTTTGACAACTTTTTCAGTAAACTCATTCCAATCATAAGATTTTAAGGCATATTTTACAATTGACACAGGACAAGGGATATTAAATCGATGAACTAATGCAGTTATTTTAAATGCATTTTTTACATCCAATGACAATTCTTCATAGGCTTTTTCTAAAAGTTTGTAATGAGCTCCATTCGTAATAAGTTTATAAAGCGTAATAAAAGAGTCACCTTTATATTGGCGCTTAATATCAAAGACAATTAAATCTCTCTCAGATAAGTCTCGATAATCTAATATCCCTACTTCTTTAAGGTTTTCAACTAGTTGGATTAATTCTGTTTGTGAATAGATTGAATTATATGGAACCTCTAAACAATTTTTAATTTCCAGTTTATTATTGTTTTTAAATTTTTCAAAAATATTCTGTCGAATAGAAGAGATAAAAATTATACTAATGTCACTATACTGCTCGGCGGCCAAGTCTACTCTTAAATCATTAAAAGACTTGAAAATACTATCAGTTTCAATATTGTCGCAATAAAAAATGAATTGTGTTGCTTCTGATTCTTTTATTAATTGTGATAGATAGCCTTTCTTTATACCTAATGATTTTGTTATTTCAAAAGCTAATGTAGTATTTGATATTTTCAGAAACTCCCTAATTGCTCTTAAGGTAAAGGTAGTTTTACCGGACCCGAAATCACCATTTATTACAACGAATTTCGGAATTGATGTTTTTGTGTGATCCGAGAATGCTTGCTCTATATTCTGAATTAAGTTACTTAATTCGTCGCTTTTTACAACATCATAATCATCAACAACTACTTGGTAAGTTGGCTCTTCACCAAAATAAAATTCAGCTTTTCTTAATTTATGCGCTGTTTTATAATCATCTTTAAGTTGTAAAATATTGCTATCTAAAAATAACCTTGAATTTAGGTCTATCTTAATATTTGAGTTATCTGGATTAGTAAATCTTTGTAATCTTTTTAAATAATTTTTATTGCTTTCCTCAAACCATTTTTGATAATTTAAAAAGAAGTCTTCGAAACTCATCTTAATCACTGAAATTTGATTACTTTCTAAATAACTTAGCCTGTCTTGATTTACAAAAGGGTCAATACAATACAAAAGCCTTTTTTGGCGAACATCCGTATTTGCAATTTTTGCTAATAGAGTTTCTGAAAAACTATCAGTAAATGAATACCCAAATGCTAAATAAATAATTTCATTTGAGTATTGCTTATAAGGTGATAAAACTTTTTTATAATAAGAATTTTGTTTCTCAAAATCTTCTGTAGAAAAAACTAACGGATATGTTGATAAATCTGTTTTACAGCCATTTAGTTTTATATAGGTTATTTCACTTTCATTTTGTTGATATTCTAGTTGCCTTTTATTTCGAATAGTGTGAAGATTATAATGAGTTTTTCCTTCCTTTTTTGCTCCATCTGAAGCTTCTTCAACAAGAGTATCATAGTTAGTAGTTACAATTTGCTTCCATGGAATAGTTACAAAAACTTTATGACCTTCATTTGGCTTAAGTTTGGTTAACTGGTCAATTACAAATTTATCAAAATCACCTCTACGCAATCCAGGAGTAGATTGCAAAATGTCTACGAATTTTATTATATCATTTGTCTCAAAATCTTTTGAAATTCTTGCTTCGTACAGGTCAATTAAATCCTTAGAAAGATATTGATTATTAGTAACGGATGCACCAGCACCTAAAAATGCAATTGCATTTTTTTGAAAAATCTTTTCAAATATTTGAGAAAGAATAGAGTAATCTTTGCCCAAAGGATCCAGTAAATGCATATTTCTTTATTTATTGTTAGACAAACATAATAATCATGACTGTAATATTATGAATAGATATTGGCAATTATTAATTATTGGAATCATTTGCTCTTATTCGTTTGTTCAAAGAAATACCTTTGTATGATAAAAGTTCCCAAATGTTAACTGTCCAACTGAGTGACCACCTTCGCTAATGCTACGGATGGGTAGGGACAACGATGCTGCTATAAAATACTAAAGCCGGTAACAAAAATTACCGGCTTCTTAATTATATGAGATGCTTCGTACCTCAGCATGACAGAAATCCGTGTTAATCATTTAAATCCGTGTCATCCGTGTTCTATTCTATTTCGCCTTATACTCAAACACCAACACCGCATTCTCGGTTAAACTTGCGCTGGAGGACAGCTCAAAACGCTGCTCGCCGGCATTTACTACGATCAATGCTGTATTGGGTGGTATGCTGCCCAGGTTATGTGCAAAGAGTACAATTTCATGCTGTGTTGCTTTTTCATCCAGCATGAGGTTTACAACAATCGCTTTTTCGGTAAGGCCACGGTTGGCCACCAGTAATTTACCGTTATAATACACACTTATCGAATCTCCATCCACCGTGCCGTTATCAAATATATTAAGTGTGATGTTGCGTACAGATACCGGTAAGCGTTTTACTACGGTGTTCTTACGGCTGGTTACATCATTAGGTTTGGGTGCATCAGTTTTTGCTGGCTGTGGATTGGGGTCTATTTTATATTCCCTGGGAGGCGTTGCCCCGGCGAGGTTGCTTACAAAATAATCCCAGCGGCGGCGGGTCATATAATAACTTTCGGCGCCATAACCGTGGCGTGCATTGGGAAAAACAACCAGGTCGAAATCTTTATTGGCTTTTTGTAATTGCTCCACCACCAGGTAGGTATTGTAGGGCGGTACATTATCATCCATACCACCATGTGCCAGCAGGAGTTTTCCTTTAAGATTACCGGCATTCATCTGGTTGGCCTGCTTTTCGTAATTGGTTTTTCCGTCGGGGCCTTTTTCTTCAAGGCCTATATATCTTTCGCCCCAGTCATCTTCGTAGTTGCGGTTATCATGATTACCCGATTCGGAGATACCCACTTTATAAAAATCGGGGAAAGTGAACATGGCATCGGCAGTGGCAAAGCCGCCACCGGAGTGTCCCCAGATGCCTACTTTGTCAAGATCCATATAGGGCCTCCTGGCTGCCAGTTGTTTGATACCCGCCACCTGGTCGGTAAGTGTATTGTCGCCCATTTGGCCATAACAGGCATCATGAAAAGATTTGGAACGGTCGGGATTGCAGGCTCCGTCAATGATCACCACAATAAAACCAAGATCGGCCAGTGCCTGGTGATCGCCACGGGAAGGGCCAAAATTGCGTGTGCCTACTCCGCCACCCTGTGGACCGGGATACACATAATTTACGATGGGATATTTTTTTGAAGGATCAAAGTCTTTTGGTTTTAACATGATACCGTACAGGTCCCATTTATCATCAGCAGACCTTACCTTGATGGGTTCAACAGGTTTCCAGCCGGTAGCCAGTAATTTGCTGATATCGGTTTTCTCCAGCGTAGCAATTAATTTGCCCTTCATATCCCTCAACACAGAAACCGGCGGCACATTGGGTTGCGAATAATTATCAGTAAAATATTTTCCGTCGGGTGATAATGTAATATTGTGGTTACCATCTTCAGGCGTTAGTAATGTAAGGTTGCTGCCATCAAAATTCACTTTATAAAAATGGCTGAAATAAGGGTCACGGCCCGGCTCACGGCCATTGGCATTAAAATAAAGCACACGGTTTGCTTCATCAATTTTTAATAACTGGGTTACTACCCATGCGCCTTTGGTAATTTGATTTTTAAGTTTGCCGGTGTTTGCATCATAGAGATACAAATGTCCCCAGTCATCACGTTCGCTGTACCAGATGATCTCGTTGCTCTTATCCAGGAAACGGTTGTTGATGGTTCCCTGACCACTTTCGTATTGGGTGGCCACTTTTTCTTCAAACACTTCTCTTACATCGCCTGTTACTGCATCGGCAATGCGTACCTTTTCTATTTTATGATCGCGGCTGGTTGAAACAAACATCAGCCTGCTTCCATCATCATTCCACTCATTATCATCATAAGGACTGCCGGATGAGATATCATCACTGAGTGATCCCCTCCTGTCATCGGCAGGAACTTTTAAGCGGATGATCTTTGCGTTGTCTACAACTATGATCACACGTTCTATCTGTATCACTTTTTTATCTTCGGGCAGCGGGTATTTCCAGGCTTCCAGTTCGGGTGCACCTACTTTTGTTTTAACCAGGTACATATCACTTACATGGCGCTGGTCCTGCTGAAAAGTTGCTATCTTTTTTGAGTCGGGGCTCCAGAGCATGATGGGGCGGTCGCTATGGGTCCAGCCGGCATTGTCGGTGGCGTAACCATAATCTTTTATACCATCAAAAGTAAGCTGTGTTTCTTTTTTAGTATCCAGGTCCTTTACCCACAGGTTCCAGTCTTTTAAGAATGCTGCTTTTTTACCATCGGGAGAAACGCTTTCCAATGGTCCTCCCCTGCGTGGTGCCGGTTTATCATCAGGCAGAATTGCTTTTTTATCGGCTCCGGTTTTGCGGCTGCCGTCGGCGGGATTTATTAACACAAATTCTTTACCGCCTTCCACGTTTACCGAGTACCAGAACCTTCCATCAGGCAGCCAGTTTGGATTTACATTGTACCTGAATACTAATTTACTGGTGTTGAAGCCTAATGCTTTTGTAGCCTGGTCGTAATCAGCGGCGGTTACCAGCTTTTTATCTGGTTGTGCTGTTGCAGTAAAAATTGCAGTGATGATTAATGCAAGGGTTAAAATATTTTTTTTCATAATGAAGCCGTTCAAATGTTGATCAATAAACTATAGTATATCTAAATGTAGGAAAAGTTGCTGATTTGGTTTAATTGAATCCGGGAAGATTATATGAAAGGTCGCCGTTCATCATAAAACCTATACGGCTAAAGATAGTTTTGTTATTGTTTTGCCTTGGTTCGTGTCTTCACAAACCATCTCCGCTTCTATAAAAGTTCCTTAAAGGTATGCCGCACAAGTGAGATTCTTCTTTCCTTTTACTAAAAGAAAAGAATAACAGAACAAGTTCACAACGATGCTGCCATAAAAAACAAATGTTCGTTTCATAATCATGCTTCGACAAGCTCAGCATGACATTTCGATCAGAAAAAATCCGTGTACCTCAGTATCAATCCGTGTCATCCGTGTTCTATCCTTCCTTTCTAAACGGCATCTTCTTCCAATACGTCAAGCTCCGCCATGCCCATTCAAAAGGCCCAAAGCGGAAATAGCGCAGCCATATATTGCAAAAGATGATCTGGAAGAGCCATAAGGCGCCAACTACATAATAAATTTCAATGCGCTGCATTTTGCCAAACATACCAAAGCCATAGCTGTTAAAAATGAGGCCGCAAATGATTGATTGAAGGAGGTAGTTGGTAAAAGCCATTTGCCCCACAGGCCGCATGAGTGCAAACAGCCATTTAAATACACCGGATTTATATAACAACATGAGTGCTGCAAATAATCCCAAAGACCGCAGCACCCTGTGCAACTGGTAATAGCTTAACCATTCATGTTTGCTGTATTCAAAATTGTTGTACCGGTATTTAACAACCTCCAGCATCTGCAGGTAAGAAATAAGTAAGCCAAGGCCCAGGCCAATGATGAACATCCACCAGTAAACTTTTGTGGGGGCCTCCCCTGTCAGTATGCCCATCTTAAAAAATGCCATACCCATAAACATGAACAGGAGCACATCCCATGCTTCGAAAAAAATATACTGCACCATGTGGCCAAGGTAACGTTCGGTGCGGAACTCATACACATCTTCGTAGGTACCGCTGTTTACCTTCTCAAAGTTCTTTTTTATTCTTTTTTCTCTTTTTTCAATGCTGGTTCTTTCTTTAAAATCATTCAGGGCACTCAACTGGTCTTCCTGCTTTGGCGTAAGTTTTACTTTTGTTGTATCCAATGCAGCAACAGCTTCGCCCCTTGCAATTATCTGCCTGTCCATTTGAACATCCCTGTTCTCCCTTGCCAGCATCAATAACAAACAAACACCCGCTGCTATCAGTAATTTTTTAGGAGAGAGGTTGCGGAAGGTGAAGACCAGCATACCGAAGAGGGCATAGTCTAATAATATATCGCCGTTCCATAACAGTAAAAAAATATCCACCAATGAAAAGAAAAGTAACCAAAGCTGGCGGCGGAAAAAATAATCGGCCTGCCTAACTCCTTCCACTTTCCGTTCAATATTATGCATGAACAGGATGATGCCGGCGCCAAAGAGCATAGAGAACAAAGCCCGTTGTGTGCCGTCGGGTATCCAGTTGATGATATACCAGGTTTTGAAATTGATGCCTGTTTCATGCATGGCAAATGTATCGCCGGTGAGGCCAAAAGATGGAATGTTCATCAGCAATATGCCGAGTATGGCAAAGCCACGTAAACTGTCGAGGATGGTGATGCGTTCGCTTTGTGCGGTGGGGGCTGCAAAGGAAGTTTGTTCCATATAGTTTTTTTAAAAATAAATTTCGGGCAGGGCTCTAAAGGTATAATTTCTTTTACGTGAATACAATGGCGTTGAAAAGTTGATTTAAACCTGTATATTTATTAAGCAATGAACACAGGTAAATACAACCGAAGAAAATTCTTAGGCGCCGCTTCTGCAACAACAGCCGGTGGGCTTTTTATTAATTCGGTGTTTCCTTTTACGGCCCATGCACAACACAATAACCAATTTACAAATAACGAATATCTTTTTGCAGACGGTCTCACTTACCTGAACACCGGCACACTGGGCCCCTGCCGCAGGGAGACCCTCGAAGCTTCCATGAAAGCGTGGGAAGAACTGGAATCATTTCCTGTAAAGTTTTATGGAAAATCCGGCGCTGAGGAACTGGCGGAAAAAACAAGAACAACAGCCGCCCGTTTTTTGGGTTGCGATCTAAGCGAAATGCTCATCACTACCAGCACCACCAATGGTATGAATGCTATTGCACAAGGCATGCGTTTAAAAGCCGGTGACCGCATCCTTACTACCGACCAGGAACATGGCGGAGGTATATTGTGCTGGGAATACTACGCCAAATATTATGGGGTGATACTCGACATCATCAAGATACCACCTGGAGAGAATAATGCAGATGCCATATTGAACCGTATCAATGAGAACATAAAAAAAGAGACAAAGCTCATCAGTATAAGTCATGTATTCTCTTCAACAGGTTTGCGAATGCCGGTGAAAGAAATTTCTTCATTAGCAAGATTGAAAGGTATTTTATGCATAGTGGATGGTGCACAGGCAGCGGGCGCCATCAACGTGAATGTAAAAGAACTGGGATGTGATGCGTATGCAACGAGTGGACATAAATGGTTGATGGGGCCAAAGGGAACAGGCCTGCTCTACCTTTCGAAAGGGGTTCATGATATCATCCGGCCCATGCAGTTCGAGCAATCATATAATACCTACAACGATGGAAACGGCGTGGTGAACCTGGCCTGCATACTCGGACTTGGTAAAGCGATCGAGTATCTTGAATCGGTGGGTATTGATAACATTGAAGCATATAACCTGTCTTTACGCAGGCGCCTGCTTGATTGGTTGTTGGATATTGGTAAGTTAAATATCGTGAGTCCCGTCGCCGGTCCGCTTGCCTCTCCCCTGCTGGCATACAATATCCCTGAAACGATCGAAAGAACATCTTTTGTAAGAATGTTGTTGGATAAACATAAACTAAGTATCCGCCCCACGCATAAGCAATGGTTCAACGGTATACGGTTCTCACTGCACATTTTCAATACCCAAAAAGATGTTGACTATGCTGCGGAGATCATGCACAAAGAGCTAGTAGGCTGATCATTTTCCGCAATCAATTCCCTCTTCAAAAACAAGCAACTCTTCTTCTTCCTTCATTGTTATGTCAACGCGGCTGCTGCTTTCAACAACTACCTGGTGCATGATCTGTCGTTTTAATTTTTTATCAGATAAAGTAAACTTGCTGGTCACATCCCCTTTTACATGCTGGTTCATGTTGAACATTTTGGCAAGCTGGTTACAGGCGAGATCAAAACCTGCAAATTGAATGCTCTTTACTTCCTTGCCGGCTTCTGTTTTAAAATGAATTGTTTTGTTACTGATATCATATACAATACTCCATTTGTTGCCGCCGCTTGGGTTTCAACCAGCGGCACTGCAAAAATAAATATTGTTACATTTAATGTAAGTGTTTATAGAAGACAAGTCAGGGTGTTTGATTCGCCGTTGGTCAAAGCCCAGACGGCGGCAGGCAGACTACCTGCGGCGGCAAAAATGTGTACAAAGCATAGCAATGCGTATGCTGTTTTCGAAGTGGGTCTCTGATAAATTAATTATCTTTCATTAGCCGGGACATTGTAGATCACTTTAAAATAGCATCATGAACAGAAAATTGTTTATTCAGAATACAGCTATCTTAGCCGGAGCAACACTTCTTCCTGCAGAAAGTGTATTCTCACAAAATTTACAGGACAATGGCATTGACCGCCTGACGGATGCAAATGGAAACTTTATACAGCAGGCACTTCCGTATAACAATAACTTCCTGGAGCCTTATATGGATGAAGAGACAACTTATTTGCATTATACTTTTCATCATGGTGGGGCTGTTAAGGCTGCAAACAAAGACATGGAAATGATCCGCAAAGCTATGGACACAAATAGTTTTGACACCGCTGATCATTGGACAAAGAAATTAGCTTATCATTTTTCAAGTCATGTTTTGCATAGTATATTCTGGACAAATCTTACTAATAAAAAAACGGAACCTGCAGGATCACTTCTTAAAGACATTGAAAAAGATTTTGGTTCATACGAAAAGCTTAAAGCCTATATCGCCCAGACCTCCAAAAATGTTGATGGGGCAGGCTGGGGTATTTTAGGTTATCAACCTTACTCAAATAAGTTAACGATCCTTCAGTGTGAAAATCATGAGAAATTAACTCAATGGGGCGTTGTTCCTATTTTAGTTATCGATGTGTGGGAACATGCGTATTACCTGAAATACAAAAATAAACGAAGCGACTTTGTAGATGCTTTATTTAATATCATCAATTGGGACAATGTTGCTCAACGCCTGGATACAGCAAAACAATTGAAATAAAACCGAATTGCCGGTTATGAAAAGTTACTCGATTGCATTAATGATTTTTGGGGAATCAAATTCCAACAGGGATGCCCTTACCGAAGATAAGTACAGGGATCTTGCAACTGCTTTCCGGGATAAAGGGCTCAATGTTAATTCTGTTATTTATAATGATTCGATAGCTGCTGAACTTGCAAACGAACTTCGCAGGTATGATGCAATTTTGGTTTGGGTTAACCCGATAGAACAGGGGAATGACAGAAAAATGCTTGATAAATTATTAGTCGGGCTATCTGAGCATGGTTGTTTGGTTTCTGCTCATCCGGATATTATTTTAAAGATCGGGACCAAAGAAATATTGTACAGTACAAAAGAAACGGAATTTGGAGTGGATACTAAATTGTATCATTCTTTTGAAGACTTTAAAAAAAGGTTTCTTCCTTCCACAGTATCGTCGCTAATAAGAATTTTAAAGCAATACCGGGGAAATGGAGGGAATGGTGTATTTAAAATTGATGTGACTGATATTAAAAATAACAGGATCGGCATCACTCATGCAATAAGTGGAGATAAGGAAAGGATGTTGACTGCTGCCGGTTTTTTTGAAGAGATCAGATCTTATTTTACAGATAACAGTGTGCTTATAGATCAGGAATGGAACCACAATATTATCAATGGAATGGTACGTTGCTATTTATGCGGAGCCAAAGTAACCGGGTTTGGTTACCAGGAAGTAAATGCACTTTACCCCAATAAATTACCAGGCAGGCGGTATTATTTTAGTGAAGCATGTGGATTGTTCCAGGATTTAAGAGATATTATGGAAAATAACTGGATACAACAGTTACAGGATATTATGTCTATTGAAAATAAAATGCTGCCTGTAATATGGGATGCAGATTTTTTTATTAATAAAGTCAATACTGAAGATACAAAAGAAAAATATTCACTTTGTGAGATAAATGTGAGTTGTGTATCTCCTTTTCCCGAAAGTTCTATTCCATATATAGTAGAAGAAGTCATAAGAAGGATTGATGCAAAAAATAATAATTCTTCGCTTTGATCCGTGGCTCACGAACCGAAGGGATTTATTTTATTACTTTTTTTACTTGTCCAAAAAAATCACACAGCTTACATCTTCACCTCCATCACCTTATTCAGCTTCCTGCTTTCTTCTGCCATAAATCCCATCACATGGCTTTCTATGGAAGCATCAATGGTGGAAGTAAGTAATGTGGGATCATGTTTGGATACGGCATTGATCCAGTCAGCTACAAGCCGCCAGTCGCCACCGCCATGCCCGTCGCTATCCTGCTTCCATTCTGTTTTTTGGCCGGTGAGAAAATCCGTATGGGTAAAGCTGGTCATATCCCCCACCACATCGCCCAGGCTGCCCATCACCCTGGTCCTTCTTCCGGCATAAGAAGTAAATGCTTCCATGGAAAATGCAGCGGTAAGACCACCTTCAAATAAAATATTACTGGTATAATGATCGGGCTGATCATTATCCATCCGGTAAACACACCGGCCATAGTTGGTTGTCTTTAATTGTTCAAGCACATAGGCAGCCTGCTTGTCTTTATCTTCCGGCAGGTCAAACACATAATTCCATCCCCGTTTGCGGTAATAAATATCCAATGCCGAATAAGCACATTTGTTTTCCACGGCACAACCATCTGTGCAACGGGCAGTACTTCCCGGCGGTGCATTTTTTTCCGTGAACCATTGCAGGCTTCCAAATGCCTGTATATGAGTGCAGGGTTTGTTCACCATCCATCGTAAAATATCCAGGTCGTGACATGATTTAGCAAGGATAATGGGAGTTGTCTGTTTACTGTTGTGCCAGTTGCCCCGTACATAAGAGTGGCTCATGTGAATGTGTTCAATTGGTTCCAAATGCTGAATACTTACCACTTCTCCCAACACACCGCTTTGTATGATCTCTTTCAGTTTGATGAAATAAGGTGCATAGCGCAACACATGGCACACAGCCACGATCCTCCCTGTTTTTTTTGAAAGCGCCAGTATATCCCGGCATTCTTTTTCGCTGGGCGAAATGGGTTTTTCCAAAAGCACATCATATCCCATCTTAAGCGCCTGCATACAGGGCCCGTAGTGCAGGTTATCCGGCGTGGTAATAATGATGGCATCGGCAAATTTCGGCCTCGTAAAAACATCTTCCCAGGTATTGAACCTGTTTCCGTCCGGTATGTTGTGTTTTTTAGCATACCGTTCATTACGTATGGCAATGGGTTCGGCAACACCAACAATATCCAGTTGTTCGGGATACTTCAGGGCATAATTCCCATATACATTTCCCCTTGCACCGGCCCCACAGGTGATGGCGGTAATGGGTTTATCAAGGCTTAGTTTTTTTGCCGGCAGTAAGATGCGCTGCCCTTCTTCGTTGGTGGCCCATGAAGAAAAAGGAATAGTTGCTGATCCCAAAGACAGTCCGAATGCCCTGATGGCATCGCGGCGGCTCCATTTTTTTGCCATAAAATTTGTTTTGGTTGAAAAAGAATTGCAGCTTGAAATTACAATATAATGATTAGTGCCGGGAGTTTTTTTCTGCCGTATCCTCATTGGTGATATCCCGCTTTATTTTCTTTTAGCAGAGGTTTGGCTGAAGAGAAAAAAGCGTATAAAATTATTTTGTCAAACTGATTCTCATTTTACCTTCCTGTTCATTGCTGTCACTGTTTTTTTAGTGAGGCCATTGCTGCCTGTTTTAAAATATCCAGTTTCTCTTTTGAGATATCAGTATGCCATGATATGTTATCATAGCGGATAAAGTCAAAATTATTTATCCCTGTCACTGTTTTATATATGGTAAGTGCAGCCAGTACAGATCCGGCAATACCCGGATGAAAATTATCAGCCCCATACAAAGCTAAACTGGTATCCAGTGCCCATGCATTCTTCCAGGCAAGGCCTGCCGGGCATAACATTGATTTGGTTTCATCAGCTGCATGGGTATAGGAATAGATCACATTATCAAGATCAAAAGAACGGGCTTTGGAAGGCCATACCATGTATAAGGCCAGTTTTATTTTTTTAGAATCGCACAGCTGTTTAAATTTTTTTGTGTATTCAAGCAACAATACCTGTGACTCGGGTAAAGCTGAAGGGCCCTGTTGTGCTATCATAAAATCATAATCTCCTTTATCCAGTTCATGCTGCACTTTCCCTACGTTCCAATGATCCTCCAACGAGTAATCCGGAAATGATAAGGAAGAATATCTTATCTCAACCCCATCATCTTTACCTAATTCTTTTACTAATTCCGGCAGGTTATTGCTGTAAGTAAGGCTATTACCAACAAAGAGGATATTGATCTCTTTCTTTTGGGAACTTGCTGACTGGGCACCAGAATAATAATTTAAAAGCAATAAGAGGAATAAAATTATATGGGATCTCATACTAAAAATTTATTTTTTCAGCAGGGTAAGGCCTGGGGTAATTTTTACTGTTTGCAACCTATACCCTCTTCAAAAACAAGCAACTCTTCTTCTTCCTTCTTTGTTATGTCAACACGGCTGCTGCTTTCGGTAACTACCTGGCGCATGATCTGCCGCTTTAATTTTTTATCGGGTAAAGTAAAATACTGGCTTACTTCTCCTTTCCCATCCTGGTTCATGTTGAACATTTTTGCAGGCTGCAGGCAGGAAAGATCAAAAGCGGAGAATTGAACTGTCTTTATTTCTTTATTGGCTTCAGTTTTAAAATAAATTTTTTTGTTGCTGATATCATACACTATGCTCCATTTGGTAAAGCTGCCCTGCGCAACTTTATCCAGTATTGAAAAAGCAAAATCTGTAATGGGCATATCAATATTTGTTTCATTGAATTTTTTAACCATGCTGCAGGCTTTTACAAAACGGTCAAGCGAATTGTTTTGCAGCGAAACATTGTTTTTACCAACAAGCGGCTTAGCAGTTTGAACAGAAGAAGCATAGGTATCATTGGTAAGCACAGGAAAAGGAAGTTCAGCGTCTTTGTGAACGGTCATGTGGCCATTCAGAAATTCGATGGTGGCTACATTGCCCCCGGCATCTGCCACCAGGTAATGAATAGGCGTGGCCTTATCGCTGATACGTACCTGTGCATCAGAAGCGATCACATCGGTGGTGGTGGCTGCATTGTCGAGCTGGTATTGTATCCACTGCAAAACACCAACTGCAGGCCTTTTATCATTAGCCGGATAAATTGTTCCGTCAAGCCACATCAGTTCAACCACCAATCCCTTTTCATTCATGCCGCCGGTTGGAAATTCCTTTCCATACTGATTGAATGTGATACTGCCGTACCTGGAAACCCAGCTTACCGTTTCTGCATTACCCAACTTCATGGAGGTTTTAAACAACCCACGCTGGTTAGTATTAACTATTCCTGCACAGGTAACCCAGTCATAATTCCTGCCAAAAACAATATGGCCGTTCTTATTGATGCAAAAAGTTGTACAGGCAAGGTTTGTCTTTCCAAAAAAACAAACCAATAACAAAGCCAGGATAGTTCTCATAAAAAAATTTCCTCAAGCTAAACATTCTTTATAAATGCAAAGTCTTAAAAATGATGAACGGGTGCTGGGCTCTTTATTTCAAAGAAAAGATCAGCAGCTAATACTAATTTTGTAAATTAGTCAGCCATAACGGCCCGGGTTCGTTATTAATTGACCAAAATTTACAATTATGAAACTTATACATTTTTCCTGCATCATTTTTCTGCCGGCTGTATTATTAATAGCCTGTAACAATAATGCTGATAAAACGACTGAGATGAAGACACCTAAATTAAAAGAAGAAAACATCAGTTATAAAATTGACAGCCTTACCATGGATGGCTATATTGTTTATGATGAAAATATAGAAGGCAAACGCCCTGCAGTGTTGGTAGTGCACGAATGGTGGGGATTAAATGACTATGCTAAAAGCAGGGCAAAGCAACTTGCTGAGCTGGGCTACATTGCTATGGCAGTTGATATGTATGGCAACGGGAAACGGGCCGATAACCCAACAGATGCCGGAAACCTGGCTGGCCCCTTCTATCAAAACCCGGCAATGGCTAAGTTACATTTTGATGCAGCATTAAATAAACTGAAAGAATACAAAGAAGTTGATACAGCAAATATTGCCGGCATTGGTTATTGCTTTGGCGGCGGGGTGTTACTTAATATTGCCAGGTTGGGAGAAGGGTTGAAAGGCATGGTTAGTTTTCACGGCAGTTTAGTAGGTACGCCTGCCGATAAAAATTTATTGAAGTCGAAAATATTAGTGTGCCACGGAGATGATGATAAGTTTGTTACGCCCGCAGAAGTGGCAACTTTTAAAAAACAGATGGATTCTATTGGCGCTGATTATATTTTTAAGGGTTATGCCGGAGCCACTCATGCATTCAGCAACCCTGCGGCTACAGCCATGGGGCAAAAGTTCAACATACCCATTGCTTATAATGCCGTAGCCGATACTGCATCGTGGAATGAAATGAAAGTTTTTTTTAAAGGATTGTTCAGGTAAGATAGTTATTCAGTTATTTTATTTTTAACCGGGCTTACCCCGGTTTTTTATTTGCTGCCGTTACAATATGCTTTGTGTAAAGCCTCACTGCATTTGCCTGTTCAAGGTATTTACGGTTAAACCCCTTTTGTTTATATGCAGTAAATAATTCCCTGGAGAGAATTTCTTTTATCTGCAGAGTTGATATAGACCCGGATTTGTAAGCTTCATTGGTTGTGATCCTGGCACCGGGTGAACAAAATTGATTTTTTACATTTTTGCCACCATTCATTGCACTATAATAGAAACCGGTTCCTTGCTTATCCAAGGGCACATCATAACCGTTCACCAGCCAGAAATCATCTGTAGCTTCTTTTACAAATTGCACCAGGGCCGTAACCTTATTTGGCTCTTTTTTTATCCGGTCGGCATGTATCACAATAATATTGCGGTTGAAAATACAGTTGGCGTTTTGAATGTAGGGGAAGTAGGCATCTAATTGTGGCTTTGGCAACATAATAAATATATTGTCAGTTATATTTACAGGCCTGGAAAAATCTGAACTTACAATACCCCTGTTGCCTGAGTAGATAATATTCTTATTGATCTCCTGCACACTGGGGCCTTTGTAAATCTGATCAGACAGATCAACCTGTATACCGGCAAACAGGATGGAATTTGACAGGGTTGAATTTATGCTATACATCCCCACTCCGTTTAAGGCATCAGAATAACCGGCAGTCAGGTCAGATATAAAGCAGGAATCAATAACAACTTTATCCGAAGGTAATGTGGTTACAACCTGGAACCCGTTATTCCCTCTCAATGAGCAGTTCCTGATGAGTACATTATTTAGTTTACCTGGCCCGAATTCATTCTCCACGTCAATGCCGGCGCCCGGTGCATGCCATCCGTAAGCACCTGTATGGCCGGTAGAATCAAAGGAAGAATTAAGGACCCTGATATTGCTGCCTTTAACAATGCTTAACCCCTGCCTGGCATTATGATGCGAATTACAATTGATAATTGTGATATCTTCTCCGTTGGATTTTATTAAAAGCCCATCTGCAGCAAAATAATGGGTTGTCAGATTTTGAAGTACTATTTTACTGCTTACGTCTGTTGGTTCATTATCAGAAATAAATACCCCATACGATTCACCCTCAACTACTCCCTCCTGTTTTCGCATTTTATCCACTTCGCCATTGATGGTAATATCTTTTAACAAAACACTTTTACAATTCATCAGTTTAAAAGGGCATACTGTATTATTATATGCATACTGATAAGGCAGGCCTGCGATCTGAAAATCCCGGTTCCTGTTAAAATTTCCGTTAACCCTTATTACACTGTTATTGCCAATAATGGTTAAGTTTTTACAATTTTTAAAAATGATATCATCTATATTATTTTTCTTTAGCCCGCCTGTAATTTTATAGGATGCTATATAATACTTCCCTTTAGGGATATTCAACTGTCCGCCGCCCGCTCTGGATATAGCTTCTGCGGCTTTTACAAAAGCATAATAATTATCTGTTTTATCATCAGCCCTGGCCTTGAAGTCCTTTACCAGGTCGTATATTTTTATTTTTTGTGAAAATGCCGGCATACAATAAAACACAAGCATTATTATAATAACCACCAATTTAATACCGTGTTTAGTGCTAAGCATAGAGAAGATATTTATGAACGGGGAGCAATTAGTTTGCCAGATTTTTTTTTAACAACATGATCTGTCCCAGGTGATAGGCATCATGCTGCAAACAACCCATGATGAGTTCATAAAATGTTTGCCCCTTTCTTGGAGAAGGCTTATCCAGGTTTTCTTCGGTAAAATGATGTATGGCATTACGTAATAAATGATAGGCTGCTTCAAAATCATGCAGGGCCTGTCGCCAATTCTCTTCATTTGGTTCATTAGGTAAAAGAAAATCTGAAAACGGTGGAGGATTATCAGAGCCCGTAAGCCTGTTTACAACAGTTGTACGCCAGTAAGTAATATGGGCAACGAGTTGCCAGATGCTGTTTGTTTTATCAGCAATGGTCGTCATAGCCTTTTTGGAATCAATACCATGTAATGTTTCCTTATAATTATTCCCAATCCAGCAATCACCATGCTGCAGGTCGGCAAATAGTTTTAGTATGCGATTAATTTCATTACCCATATTTTTGTTGTAGTTTTTACTTAATAAAATTAGCCACAAAGACGCAAAGACACAAAGAATATTATTTTAACCCTTTGCGGCTTTGTGGCAAAAAAGTAACAGGTAATTATGAATATAGAATTTAACAGGAACGAAGACAGTATGAAATTGGCCTGGAGCCAGGTAAAGCAGCAATTGGAAAAGATATATGAGGGAGGTGGAAAAAAATCAGCTGCCAAACAAAAAGAACGGAACAAACTTACCGCAAGGGAAAGGATAACTTATCTATGTGATGCCGATACTGTTTTTGTGGAGATTGGCGCTTTTGCAGGTTATGGCATGTATGAAGAAGAAGGTGGTTGCCCGGCAGGCGGCACAGTTAGCGGCATTGGCTATGTAAGCGGCAGGCAGTGTGTAATTGTGGCAAACGATCAAACAGTGAAGGCCGGTGCATGGTTTCCTATTACCGGTAAGAAGAATTTGAGGATGCAGGAGATTGCCATGGAAAATAATCTGTCAATTATTTACTTAGTTGATAGTGCCGGTGTCTTCCTTCCTATGCAGGATGAAATTTTTCCGGATAAAGAACATTTTGGCCGCATCTTCCGCAATAATGCAAAGATGAGTGCCATGGGTATAACACAGATTGCTGCAGTAATGGGTGCCTGTGTAGCGGGTGGCGCTTACCTGCCCATCATGAGCGATGAGACCTTGATGGTGGAAGGCAATGGCTCTATTTATTTAGCAGGGCCCTACTTAGTTAAAGCCGCCATTGGTGAAGACATTGACAGTGAAACATTGGGTGGTGCCGAAACGCATAATGCCATCAGCGGTATTGCTGATTATAAATTCAAGACAGAAGAAGAATGCCTTGACCAGGTGAAAAAGATAATGGGTAAACTGGGGCATACTGAAAAAGCAGGCTTTGACCGTATCGCGGCAAAAGCACCTGCAAAAAATAAGGATGAAGTGTATGGCATCATGAGTACAGGCAATAGCAAACCTTATGATATGGCGGACATTATTAATTGTATTGCCGATGCAGGAAGCTTTGACCCATTTAAGGATGATTATGGCAAGACGATCTTATGCGGCTATGCCCGTGTGGATGGATGGGCAGTAGGCATTGTTGCCAACCAGCGGCTGATAGTAAAAAGTAAAAAAGGTGAAATGCAGTTGGGTGGCGTAATTTATAACGACAGTGCCGATAAAGCCGCCCGTTTTATTATGAACTGTAATCAAAAGAAAATTCCTTTGGTTTTTTTACAGGATGTAACGGGCTTTATGGTGGGCAGCCGCAGCGAACACAGTGGTATTATAAAAGACGGTGCCAAATTAGTGAACGCTGTTGCAAATTCGGTAGTCCCAAAAATTACCATCATTATTGGTAATTCGTATGGTGCAGGTAACTATGCAATGTGCGGTAAGGCTTATGATCCCCGTTTTATTTATGCATGGCCTACAGCAAAAATTGCGGTAATGGGTGGCGAACAGGCTGCCAAGACCATGCTGCAAATACAAGTTGCTACATTAAAAAATAAAGGACAGGTAATAACTGCAGAGGATGAGCAAAATTTATTGCAGCAACTGATACAGCGATACGATTCGCAAACCACACCTTACTATGCCGGTGCAAGGCTTTGGGTGGATGCCATTATTGATCCGGGCGAAACAAGAAAATTAATTTCGGAAGGGATTGCTGCGGCTAATCATAATCCGCATATACCGGAATTTAAAACGGGGGTGTTTCAAGTTTAAAAAAATGTTTGGGCTAAAGCCCTTTACTTTCACCCTGCTTTATATCTCCGGCCTGAAGGCCGGAGCAATTCTGAATTGCCGCAGCCTTCAGGCTGCGGATAAGAATAAAAACACCAAAGAGGCTTTAGCCCCAATACAAAACTTACAATTCAATGTCTGAAATAAAGATATATACTGATGGTTCTTCCCGTGGCAACCCCGGTCCGGGTGGTTTTGGTGTTATACTGATGTGGAATCATCACCGCAAAGAAATTTCAAAAGGATTTCGGTTAACTACCAACAACCGGATGGAATTATTAGCTGTTATTACCGGGCTGGAAGCCATTACCAAAAAAGAATTGCCCATTATTATTTATTCCGACAGTCAGTATGTGGTAAAGGCCATTGAAGAAGGCTGGCTTAAAAAATGGATAGCTACTGATTTTAAAGGCGGCAAAAAAAATAAAGACCTCTGGACAGAATATTATCATCTCTCCCTACGAATGAAGATAAAAATGAAATGGGTAAAAGGCCATGCCGACAATCCTTTCAATAACCGTTGCGATGAACTGGCGACAACTGCAGCTGATGGAAAGAATTTAGCGGTTGATGAAGGTTATGAAGATTTGATTTAATAATTTGGAAATTTGGTGATTTGGAAATGGAGTGGTCAATCATCTCCAAATCTTCAAATCGGTTAATTACCAAATCCTTTTATTTAAGCCACCGCTTTTTTATTGAAAGCATATTTCTGCATCAGGTAGTAAGCACCAAATAAAACCGTGCTGTAAACAAGATCAGCAAGTATTCCTGTTCTCAGAAATGGTAGTCCGCCGATCAATGTATTAATATAACCATTGAAGTCCTGTGTATATGTATGGTATATAGGATTATCAAAAACAAAAAATGCTGAATTGGATAAGAAGAAAAACAGCAGTGATGAACCTATGGAATAACCTGCAACAGAAAGTACATTGATCTTTTTCATGCTAAAGGCAATAATGGTTATTAAAGCCAGGATACCATACCCAACCAATTGTCCCCAACCCCAAAAGCCCGGTGCAATATTAAATACCTCAAACAAAACATCCGACAGGAACATAGCCAGTATAGATAAAGTAAATGCCAGCCTCCTGTCTTTAATAACTGCACCGGCAAAAATGGCCATACCAATGATGGGACTGAAATTGTCAGGATACATCATTACTCTTGATACAGCAGCGATGACTATTAATAGCGAAGCAATGAGTAGCGGGGAAGTATGTTGTTTTGTCATTATTTTGATCTTTGTACAAAAATAAGCAATAATATTTTTCCTTCAACATTTTATAAAAGCAATTGCGGGTATGCTGTTAACAACAGTTTATCATAACTTTGAAACATGGCTTCACACAATAAGACCGGCCTTACCGGCGAAGCAATGGCTGCAAAGCACCTGGCCGAAAAAGGATTTTACATTTTACATCAAAACTGGCGGCATTCCCACTGGGAAGTGGATATTATTGCATCGAAAGACAGTATCCTGCATTTTATTGAAGTAAAGACCCGGAGAACGAAAAAATTCGGCCACCCCGAAGATGCAGTCAGCAAAAAGAAAATTCAAAACCTTATTGATGCCTCAGAAGAATACCTGTATCAATTCCCTGAATGGAAAAGAATACAGTTTGATATCCTCTCTATAACTATTATGAAAGGAGAGCCCGTGGAATATTTTTTAATTGAGGATGTGTATTTATAATTTACTGTTTACCCTGAGTGATCCTTCCATCTTTTCAACCATCTTATAAGTAGCCGGGCAATATTCAATGTTCTGCTTGTGCACATGCATATAATCCACCATCTTTTTCTTGCCCAAATGCGGAAACCCTGCACAATCAGCGGGACGGATCTCATAGATAGAACACTTATTATCTTTCAAATTCAGAAACTGGCAGGGCTCTGTCTTATTCAGTATATCCCCTGCCCTGTCTTTTCTTAACCATTTTTTTGTAAAATCTTCAGGCGTTTGAGAAAAGTGCGCTGCTATACGTTTGATATCTGTTTTTGTAAACGTTGGACTCATTGTTTTGCAACAATTGCCACAACTTAAGCAATCCACTTCTTTCCATACTTCCTTCTCTATAGAAGAAGACATCTTATCCAGTTTATGTAGCGGGTCTTTTTCAATTTTGGTTAAAAAAGTCCTTAGTCTTTTCTTATGGTTCCTGACTTTTATCCTGAACATACGTAGATTAACTGCCTGCATATTGTATATTGATAACTATTAACGAAATTTAGTCTGCGAAAATAGCGTATAATTGATTGCAATCAGCAATCTTAATTTATAAACGGCGTATAACATTATGTGGGAACCGTATAAAAAAGGATTTAAGGCCTGGCTTCAACTGGAAAAATCATTAGCAGACAATTCTGTTGAGGCTTATTTACGTGATATAGATAAGCTGACAGATTATTTACAAGCCATGAAAAAAATGGTTACCCCCCGGCAACTGCAATTAAAGGACCTGGAAAAATTTGTACAATGGATCAGTGAACTGGGTATGACTGTTGCTTCACAGTCAAGGATTATTTCGGGGTTGAGAAGTTTTTATACTTATTGTACAATAGAACAGATAGTAACCGCCAACCCAACAGCGCTGCTTGAAACGCCCAAACAAAAAAGAACATTACCCGATACATTGAGTTTTGAAGAGATAGAAAGCATTATTGCACAAATTGATCTAAGCAAACCTGAAGGTGGCCGTAACAAGGCAATACTGGAAACACTTTACAGTTGTGGATTAAGGGTTACTGAACTGGTAAACCTGCGGATCAGTTGTTTATTTATGGATGTTGGCTTTATCAGGGTCATAGGTAAGGGTGATAAAGAAAGACTGGTACCCATTGGCAGCGAAGCCATCAAATTCATCAATATCTATAAACAGGAGATAAGGGTGCATATAAAAATAAAACCGGGACAGGAAGATTTTTTATTCTTAAACAGGAGGGGAAGCAAACTAACCCGGGTGATGATTTTTTTAATGCTGAAAGAACTGGCCATAAAAGCAGGCATCACAAAAAATATTTCACCACATACATTCCGTCATTCTTTCGCTACACATTTGGTAGAGGGTGGCGCCGACCTGAGAGCTGTGCAGGAAATGCTTGGCCATGAAAGTATTACCACCACTGAAATTTATACGCACCTTGACAGGGAATATTTAAGAGAGACGCTGCACCAGTTTCATCCGGCATTTAAATAAGCAAATAAAAAACCGGCCAGATGCTCCTGCTTTTTTTAAAAATTGTAAGGCAGCAATCATGACCGGCATAAACAACACTACTACTGAACGATGAAATTTGTTTTGCTTATTGGTTTGTTATTAGTATCAAATACACGGATATAATAAAGGCCACTACCCCACCTGTTTTCTGTTTGCAGCTTTTCTATATAATCTTTTGTTGGGATATTGGTTTGCTTTTGTAAAACAATCCTGCCTGAGGCATCTGTGATTTGAATATTGTAGTTGCCCGTTTGTTTCAATTTCAAAGAGATATTGAATGCATTGCCACGTTGAACAGGGTTGGGATAGACTCTGATACTGTCCTTTTTTACAAAGTTTGATACTTTATTTATAACTGATTTTAAAGGATTCACTTTAACAGCACTGTCACTAATTACTACTAAACCACCCATACTCATCTTTCTTTTTTTGCCATAATAACTAACTACTACTAAACCACCTAATTCCACATTAGAAGATCTTGAAAGAACAAAATCATAAGCAGATAATTTAGCCAGATTAATTATTTTACGCTCAAAACCTGCTGCACTGATTTCAAGAGTATCTGATTTAGAATTTACCTTAATACTGTATTTTCCTTCTGCATCTGCACTAACCCCTACTTTTGAATTTTTCAATAATATAGTAGCAAAAGAAACAGGATTACCATCTATATCAGTTACTTTACCATTGATTACCCTGCTACCGATTTTAACAGGTTCACCAACTTTACAAGTCAATGCATTATTAATATTAATTGCTTTTATAGAATTAAGCTGAGCCTCGGTAACACACTGTACATTGCCCTGTGCTTTAGAAACACTGGGTTTAGCAAAGAACATAAAGAACATCACGATATAATTCCAGTACCAGAACAATCTTTTCTTTGTTTCTTTTGGCCAGGTAATAGTTCTGTCAAGCTGTGAGGGTAATGCCCGGCCGCAAACTTTTTCGTTGGTAAGGGTTGTAAAATAATTTAATATTTCAGTATCTGTCATCATGCTGAAATCAACTACTTCTTTTGCACAGGTATTACAAAACCGGCCCTGGTCGGTTGGGGCCATGTTATGCCAGTTTTCGTGGCATGGTTCGGGAATGGAGAGTTGAAGTTTCTGCATAACGTTAGTTTAGTTATACAGATGCCGCATAAAAATCAATTACATAAAACGGGGAGAGAATATTTTTGGGAAAGAAGGATGCGACCAGGTATTGAGAAGCAAATTATTTGCTTTCGAGTGCAACATCAGATTGATTAAAATTCAAATTTTCGATATAAACCCTGTTTGCTACTTTTTTATGGTAATTCTTAAAGATACTTTGCCAGCGGAGTTTGAGCACTCCGAGTACGCCTTCTTTAATGATGCCTTTATTCATTTTACTGCTGCCAAATTCACGGTCAATAAAAGTAATGGGTACTTCAGTTATTTTAAAGCCCAGTTTCCAGGCGGCAAATTTCATTTCGATCTGGAACGCATAGCCTACAAATTTTATCCCGTCAAGGTTCATGACTTCCAGTACTTCTTTTTTATAACATACAAAACCCGCAGTAGGGTCTTTTACCGGCATCCAGGTTATCATTCTTGTATATAATGAAGCGCCCTTGGAAAGAATGATACGGTTGGCCGGCCAGTTTTCTACCGCCCCGTTTTTTACATACCTGGAACCAACAGCCACGTCGGCGCCATTTTTACAGGCGCTGTATAATGCTTCAAGATCTTTTGGATTATGAGAAAAATCTGCATCCATTTCAAAAATAAAACGGTATCCTTTTTCAATAGCCCACTTAAATCCATAAATATATGCTGTACCCAAACCTAATTTCCCGATACGTTGTTCTAAAAATAATTGCCCGGGATAATCAGGGATTAATGCTTTAATTATTTCTGCTGTACCATCCGGGGAGTTGTCATCAATGACGAGGATATGATAACCGGCATGCATATCAATTACCGCATCGATTATCTTTTCGATGTTTTCCTTTTCATTAAAGGTTGGTATGATGACTATTTTTTCCAATATGCCTGATCTGTTTCTGCCTTTCAAATTTACAATAAATAAGGGAATGCCTTATCAACATATTTTCTACAAGCCCTATTTAATTATTCTTTAACAGGGTCCGGTTGAGTATTTCCGTGAGCTTTTGCTTGGTATGCAATGGAAAATCACCCCTCATCATCCAGTCATAATACTGCGGTTCAGCCTTTAAAACATCTTTCACCTGCCGGCCCTTATGCTTACCGAAATTAAATATCTCATTCCCTTTATCATCAAAACCAAAGCGCCGGGCATAATCCACAATTTTATCTTCGCCTATCACACCCAATATTGAATCAACTGAATTACCTAAGTTCTTATATTTTTTCAACTGCGCCAACAACACTTCAATGGTAGCATCCACATCAGCCTCGGCACTATGAGCTTCCACCAGTTCTTTTTCGCAAAAGAATTTATATGCTGCGGTTAATGTACGTGGTTCCATAGTATAAAAAATATGCTGCACATCAATCATTTTCCTCGTACTCAAATCAACATCCATGCCAGCCCTCAAAAATTCTTCCATTAAAATCGGTATATCAAACCGGTTGCTGTTGTATCCACCCAGGTCGCAGTTTTCAATAAACATCTTTATTTCATTGCCGGCCTGCTTAAATGTAGGCGCATCTTTCACCATCTCATCTGTTATTCCGTGAATTTCGCTGGTAGCTTTAGGAATGGGCATTTCCGGGTTAATGAGTTTTCTTTTTACCTGACGGCTTCCGTCTGGTGATATCTTAATGATGGCAATTTCAACAATTCTGTCTGTGGAAAGGCTAACTCCGGTGGTTTCAAGATCAATGAAGGCAATAGGACGCTTAAGCTGTAACATCTTGGATTTTACTGTTTATAGGTTAAAAGATTTAAAATTTACGGGCAATTTTACCAACTTTATTGTATAAAATTGATGCCGAAGGTAATATTAATTGTTTTTCACCGTTTACCGTTGGTAAATTATATTTATAAAGCTTACTTTTGCAATAATAAGTTTTTTAACTACAAAAGAAACATGATGAAAAGAATATTTTTGATTTTAATGTTTTTAATAGCAGCCACAGCTATTATCAGCAGTTGCAGCCCCAGCCGCAAATCAGGCTGCCCGATGAATGAAGGAATAATACACTAGTACAGTATCATACACCCTTATGAACTGGATCGATTTAAACAGTGTACATCAACTGGCTGAAATAAAAGAGTTATCCAAAACCAAGGCCCAGGTAATTTTTAAGCACAGTACCCGTTGCTCAATAAGCAGCATGGCTAAAAGCCGTTTAGAAAGAAATGAACAACCTGATGAAACGGATTTCTATTTTCTTGACCTGATAAAGTTCCGTTCACTCTCCAATAAAATTGCAGAAGATTTTTCCGTTACCCATGAATCGCCACAGGTGCTTTTGATAAAGAATACAGCCTGTATATATGAAGAAAGTCATAGCGGAATTAATATGGCGGAAATAGAGGAACAAATTCATCTCAATTAAGATTTATTACCACCAGCTTTACCCCAAATTGCTGCCATTCAATGTTAAACTGACATTTGTAAGGTTTATACTACCCATTTCACCCCGGTTAATAGAAATTATATGCTTTTCTCCGGTATTGTCCCTTCCCCCCAACAAAATACAAAACTGACCAAAAGTTTTACAATATGTGATTTATATCACTAAAAATAAATTCACTAATCGTCAATTTTGTATTCTTAAAATAAAAAGTCAAGCATTATGAAAATAGAACAGATCTATACCGGCTGCCTGGCCCAGGGTGCTTATTATATTGAAAGCAACGGCGAAGCCGCCATCATTGATCCATTACGTGAAGTAGAGCCTTATATTAAAAAGGCCGAAAAAGACGGGGCTAAAATAAAATATGTTTTCGAAACACATTTTCATGCCGATTTTGTATCAGGCCATATTGACCTTTCTGAAAAAACAGGCGCTCCTATTATTTATGGCCCAAATGCTGCCTGCCAATTCGGTTGTATATCGGCAACAGACGGCCAGGTATTCAAGTTAGGGAACATAAGCATTAAAGTATTGCACACACCGGGCCATACTATGGAAAGCAGTTGTTTTTTGTTGCAGGATGAACAAGGAAAGGATGCTGCATTATTTTCAGGTGATACTTTATTTATTGGTGATGTTGGCCACCCCGACCTTGCACAAAAAATTAAAGCTGATCTTACCCAGGAGGTACTTGCAGGCTATTTATATGATTCCCTGAGAAATAAAATAATGCCCCTGGCAAATGATATTACCATTTACCCGGCACACGGGGCTGGCAGCGCATGCGGGAAGAACATGAGCAAAGAGACAACCGATACTTTAGGTAACCAGAAAAAAACTAACTATGCATTAAGGCCGGGTATGACTAAAGATGAATTTATCAAAGAAGTATTGAATGGCCTGGTACCTCCCCCGGCTTATTTCCCGCTAAATGTAATGATGAACATACAGGGTTATGAAAGTATTGATAAAGTGCTGGAACGTGGTAAGCATGAACTAAGCCCCGCTGCCTTTGAAACCCTTGCCAATGAAACAGATGTTTTGATATTAGATACCCGGGATCCACAGGTGTTTGCCAAAGGATTTATTCCTAACTCGGTAAATATAGGTATTGATGGAAATTTTGCTCCCTGGGTTGGTACCCTGGTACCGGATATAAAACAGCAAATTTTACTCATAACCGACGAAGGAAGGGAGGAAGAAGTGATTACCCGGCTGGCACGTGTAGGGTATGATCATTCTGTTGGCTATTTAAAAGGAGGTTTGAGTGCCTGGAAAAATGCAGGTAAAGGAATTGATCAGATCAGGTCTGTAACTGCTGCTGAATTAGCTGAAGCAATGAAAAACGGAAAAGTAAACATCCTGGATGTTCGTAAAAAAAGCGAGTATGACAGTGAACATATTATTAATGCAGAAAACACAGCATTGGATTTTATTAATGACAGTATGGCCAGGATAGACAAGGACAAAATATATTATGTTCACTGTGCAGGCGGGTATCGTTCGATGATCTTTATATCCATCTTAAAAGCAAGGGGGTTTAATAACCTTATCGATGTAAAGGGCGGCTTCAGGGATATCAAAGAGAATAAGGGCATCAAACTAAGTGACTACATTTGCCCTACAACAGCCCTGTAAAAGTATATGAAAACCTGGTTTAAAAATAACTGGTTGTATGTAGCCGGCGCAGCTGCGGGGCATTAGCAGGTTACCTGTATTGGAAAAATATAGGTTGCAGCAGTGGTAGCTGTGCAATTACTTCCAGTGCACGTAACAGCACTCTTTATTTTGCAGCTATGGGTGCATTGGTATTTGGTTTATTCAAAAAAAGCAATGTCAAACAATAGAACTTTTAAAGAAATTATCAGCAGCAGCAAACCGGCTCTGGTCGATTTTTCTGCCGAATGGTGCGGCCCATGCAAAATGATGGCCCCCGTTTTAAAAGAATTAAAAGCTGCCATGAAGGATGAGATCACCATCATTAAGATTGATGTGGATGAAAGTCCCGGTACTGCACAGGCTTACGGCATACAGGGCGTACCTACGCTGATCCTTTTTCAAAACGGTATAATTAAATGGCGTCAGTCGGGGGTTATTGCGGCAAAACAATTACAGCAGATCATTGTACAAAAAATTATTTAGTTCTTTTTTCTTTTCCAAAATTTTACCCCCTCATACCATACCACCGAAATAAAGCCGATAACAATACTGACCGTTAACTGTTTAAAATTGAGTCTTTCAAACTGAAATATTTTTGTGAGCGGAGCAAAAAACAGCATGAGCCCCACCAATGAAATTGTGATTGCAATAATAAGCACTACAAGATTATTTTTACACCTGCTCGTTGCGATCACCGAGTAATAAAATGAACGGTTAACCAGTGTGAGTGAAATATTTGCAGCAATAAGCGTCAGAAAGACCATCGTCCTTGTTATGTTTTCATTACTCCCCTGTTGTACTGCATATTGATAGGCAATTAATGTACCCACAGTTATTACCAGGCCCTGCACAATACTTGTTGTTAATTCACGCCAGTTAAAAAATGTAGTGGTAAAAAGTCTTGGTTTTTGCAGCATCATATTTTTTTCTATAGGTTCGTTCTCATAAATGATGGAGCAGGTTGGCCCCATTATCAGCTCCAGGAAAATAACATGTACCGGGGTAAATATATTTGGATACACCCATCCTAAAGCCAATGGAATAAAAACGGTAAGTATGATGGGTATGTGAATAGAAATGATGTATTGAATCGCTTTCTTCAGGTTACTGTAAATTTTTCTTCCCATGGCAACAGCATCCGCCATTTTCCCAAGGTCATCATTTATAATAATAAGCGACGAAGCCTGTTTTGCAATTTCTGTTCCCTTCTTTCCCATAGCAATGCCAATATGGGCCGACTTAAGTGCAGGCCCGTCATTTACACCATCACCTGTCATAGCAACGATCTGTCCATTATCTTTCAAAGCATTTATTACCCTCAACTTTGCATCCGGGAACATCCGGGTAAAAATATTTACCTGCATTACTTTTTCCGAAAGCTCTTTATCAGATAAAGCAACTAAAGCTTCTCCGTCCAAACTTCTGCCGGCATCCTTAAAATTTATTTGCCGGGCAATGGTCCGGGTGGTTGCTTCATTATCGCCGGTAATAATTTTAACGGTAATCCCGGCTTTATCAAAAGTTTCAAATACAGAACTGATATTCTCTTTTGGTGGATCATAAAAAGCAACCAGGCCTTTAAATTGAAATACAAATTGCTGCTGTTCCTTTGGAAAATCATTGCCATCATACTTTGCTTCGGCAACTGCCAAAACCCGGTATCCTTTATCAGCCAGTTCATTTACTGCTTTTGTTATATTTCCTTTATCTGCATGAGATGAATCGGCTACATTCAATATCGCCTCCGGCGCCCCCTTAGCTGCGATAATGCGATGGCCTGACACATTTTCGAAAATATGAGTCATCATAGGTGGCCTTCCCCCAAGCGGATATTCATGAATAATTTTATACCCCGGCCGTTCATCTGCCGGATACAACCTGCTGTATATTCTATGCAGTTCCACCTCCATAGGATCAAAAGGTATCGGTTCGCTTGACCACATGGCCAAACGTATCAATTCTTTTTCAGTAACTGTAAAATCATCTTCAGCACCTGAAAATTTTTGTGAGCCCAGCACAAATAATTGCGCCAACAACATTTTGTTCTCCGTGATAGTCCCTGTCTTATCTACACAAATGACAGTTGCACTGCCCAGCGTTTCCACTGTTTTGGTTTGCTTTACTATTACACCCATTTTCATCAGGCGCCATGCACCAAGGGCCATAAAAGTTGTGAAGGCTACAGGTATCTCTTCCGGCAAAATACTCATGGCCAGCGTAAGTGCTTTCAGTAAACTATCCAGCAGGTTACCCGACCTGGAATAATTAATTACCCAAACAATTAAAAAGATGACGATGCCTGCAATTGCCATCTTTTTAATAAAATTGTTTATCTGTATTTGTAAAGGAGTCTTTTCTTCCTTTATCAATTCCAGGCTCCTGCCTATTTTACCGAGTTTTGTATCATTACCAATTGCAGTTACCCGGCAAATAGCCAGTCCGCCGGCAACAGATGTTCCCTGGTAAACCTGTTTATTTTCTTCAGATTCGGATTTGTTTATACTCAGCGATTCACCGGTCAGGATGGATTCATTCACCGAAAAATCATTGGAATGAACAATAGTACCATCAGCAGGTACCAATGTCCCCTCCTCAATCATCATAAAGTCGCCAATAACTATTTCGCCACTGTTTGTCTCAATGATCTCACCATTACGTATTAGTTTACAATAAGGCTGTGTTAGTGATTTTAATGCCGCCAGTGCATTACGGCTACGGGAATCCTGGTAAAGTGAAATGGCTGAGACCAACACAATGGCAGATGCCATAAAAATACCATCGTTGATATTTCCTGTGATAAAATAAATGGTGGCAGCCACCACCAGTAGAATAAACATTGGCTCCTTCACTATCTCTTTTAATGAGACAATAACTCCATTTTCTTTCTTAAAACTCAGTTCATTTGAGCCGTAGCTTTTCCTGGCATCGGTGACCTGCTGATCTGTTAACCCTTCAATATTAAAATTATTAGCAGGCATGGTGGCCGGGTAAATTTGGTATATAAATATACGGGCAAAACATTGTGTTACTTTCGTTACCGGGTCTTTTATTCAAATATCCTCTTCCGTTTTAAAAAACTTAATGATGACTTATATCACAAATTTTATAAGTTTTCACAATCATCTATCCGCTTTAGTGTAATTTTAGAGATAAGATGAACAGGATGACTACAACTGCCAAAATAGCCCCGGAAAATCTTCAGCATGAAAAGGAAAAATTTGAAGCCTTATTTCAATTTGCCTCTATGGGAATATTAGTGATAAACACTAAAGGCGATATCACCTTGGTCAATAATTTTTTGCTATCTCAATTTGGATATGATAAACAGGATGAACTGGTTGGAAAAAAAATTGAACACCTGATACCTGCCCGCTACCATTCCAGGCATACGCAACACCGGGATACCTATACTAAAGACCCTCACCCCAGGCCAATGGGTATAGGAAAAGACCTTTTTGCCGTTAAAAAAGATGGTAGTGAATTCCCGGTAGAGATAAGTTTAAGTAATTATACCAACAACGAAGGAAACTTTGCCATTGCTTTTGTGATTGATATAACCAAAAGAAAGGAATATGAAAACGCTGTGCTTGAGCAAAAAGAGCAATTGGCCGGCATTAATGCTAAAATTGAAGAGCTGAATAATGAACTGGAGGAAAAAGTTGAGTTAAGGACAAAACAATTAAAAGATACTTTACAGCAACTGGAGTTTTCAAAGGATGAACTTACAAAGGCATTGAGTAAAGAAAAAGAACTGAGTGATCTAAAAAGCCGTTTTGTTTCCATGGCATCTCATGAATTCAGAACCCCATTAAGCACTATACTTTCATCAGCTTCGCTGGTGGCAAAATATACAGAAACGGAAGAGCAGGAAAAACGTGATAAACATATCCATCGGATAAAATCATCTGTAACCAACTTAACCAACTTACTCAACGAATTTTTATCTATCGGAAAAATTGAAGATGGAAAAATCGCAACTAATAACTGCGACTTTAATATTAAAGAGCTGATTACCTCCGTATGTGCCGAAATGGAAGCCCTTGCAAAAAATGATCAGCAGATCAGGTACCAGCATACCGGCAATGAAATTGTTTCTTTAGACCCCTCTTTATTGCGGAATGTGATCATTAACCTCCTGTCAAATGCCATAAAGTTCTCACCGGAGAAAAGTAATATTGAAGTGGAAAGTATAGTAACAAAAGAAGAGATCACTTTAAGTGTCGGGGATAATGGGATCGGCATTTCACAGGACGACCAGGAACATTTGTTTGAACGGTTTTTCAGGGGAATTAATGCTACTAATATACAGGGAACCGGTCTTGGCCTGCACATTGTTGGCAGGTATATTGAAATTATGGATGGGAAAATTGATTTTTCGAGTGAACTGGAAAAAGGAACGAAATTTATCATTACATTTAAACAGAAATGAGTACCTAAAGAATAATTATTTTAAGAAATGAAACACTTACTGTTAATAGAGGACAATAACGAAATAAGGGAGAACACGGCCGAAATATTAGAACTGGCCGGGTATAAAGTCCGCACTGCAGAGAATGGGAAAGTTGGTGTGGAACTGGCGTTCCAGGCAAAACCCGACCTCATTATTTGTGATATTATGATGCCGGTACTGGACGGTTATGGGGTTTTGCACCTCCTTAATAAGAATCCTGAACTCACCGGTATACCTTTCATTTTTCTAACTGCAAAAGCAGAGAGAAGTGATTTTAGAAAAGGCATGGAGATGGGTGCAGACGATTATATAACCAAACCTTTCAGTGATATAGAATTACTTAACGCCGTTGAGAGCCGGCTTAAGAAAACAGAACTGCTTGCAAAAAACTACGACAATGATGCTGCCGGGATGCAACTCTTCCTGAATGACTTTAAAGGCAAAAATGCACTGAAAGAACTGGCAGCAGACAGGCATATAAATCACTATAAAAAGAAACAGGTCATATATTCAGAAGGGAATCATCCCAATCGTTTATATTATATAGAAAAAGGAAAAGTAAAGACCTTTAAAACCAATGATACGGGTAAGGAACTAACCGTTGGCCTGTTTAACGAAGGTGATTTTTTTGGTTACACTGCCTTGCTGGAAGAAACGGTTTATAAAGAAACTGCAAAGGCAATTGAAGATACTGACATTGCAATTATTCCTAAAGAAGATTTTGAAAGCTTACTGCTTGGTAATAAAGAAGTGACCCATAAGTTTATTAAACTTTTGGCAAATAATATTACCGAAAAGGAAAACCAACTTCTGGGGCTTGCTTATAATTCGCTGCGAAAAAGAGTGGCTGATGCATTGCTGACACTGGAATCGAAATATCATAAAGAAGACCAGGATAAGTTTTCCATACATATTTCAAGGGAGGACCTTGCTAATATTGCCGGAACAGCCACTGAGTCGCTCATCCGCACACTCAGCGACTTCAAGAGTGAACAGCTCATCGAGATCAAAGATGGCAATATCATTATTACCAACCAGAAGAAACTGGCGGCAATGCTCAATTAGCATTTATAATACCGAAGACAGGTATTTATTAAATTCATTTTTCAGGTTTGCAAAATCCTTTTCAAAATATTCCATCTCATTCCGGAGCCTTTCCTGCTTCTTAATTATTTTACTATCAAGTAAAGTGTTATCTTTTTTAATTAGTTCCTGTTCCTGTGCATTGATGTCATGCCGGAGTTCATCTATATATTCATCTTTAATAATGAATTTATTTTGAAAATGCTCTGCCAGGGCTAAAAATTCTTTATCAATCCTGTGGTCGACTACTTCGGCCAGCCTGTTTTTTAAAACAGCATTTTCCTGTTTAGAAAATTCAAGCAAACGGCTCCAGGTCTTATTTTCATACTGAAACTGTTCGGGTTTTGATATTTTAACGGTAGCCATATTATACACGAATTCTAAATTGCTGTTCGTTTTAAACATAATTGTTACAAATCTATTTTCAATTCTACTTTAAACTAAGGATAAACATCATACCTTTCCCTGAGATTCGTCAGGGTTTGGCACAACATTCTACAGCACATGCTTTTTTTTCAACATTCATTTTAGGGCTTACATATGGTATGCCCAGTCCCATCCCCCTTAAAATAAGCAGGCAAGCCATAAGGGTCATCATATATGGATAGGCCCTTCTTATCCTTTGCCGTAGTGAAACACCTACATAATTTCCAAAAAAGGAAACCGTCCACATTACCGGCAGTGTACCCAATCCAAAAGATGCCATAAATAAAACAGACTTGCTTATATCGCCGGCAGCAATAGATCCGGCCACAGCCATATAAACCAGGCCACAAGGCAACAATCCGTTCAATAAGCCGATAACAAAAAGAGAAGCATGATTTTTTTTTGTAAAAAGCCGGCCCAACTGTATTCTTATCTTATTAAAGAAACCCGTTGTAAAAGCTGATGCAGCTGATTGTACTTTATACTTTTTAGGAAAAATAATGAACAGGAGAATTAAAACACCTGCACCAATTGACAACCATTGCTGAAAACCAAATAGTGAAGCTGTTTGGCCAATTGATCCAAATATCAATCCAAAAACAGAATAAGTTACAATACGCCCTGAATTGTAAATAAAAGCCCCGCTGATTTTTGCAGTAATGCTGTTATTGCTCAGCGGCAATGACAGTGCCAGCGGGCCACACATACCCACACAGTGGAAACTGCCAACAATACCGATTATAAAGGCAACAATAAAAACCTGGGCCATTTAAATAAATATTTTCTTTTCAAAATAATAAGTAACTGAACCATCCTGCCAGCTCAGGTGCAATTCGTATTGACCGTTTCCTGTTGGCGGAATAGCCAGTTGCAGGGGTTCGTCCTGCACAGAGAAACTCTTTATTATATCCTTTTTTTTATCCGAGGGACAATACAATACTGCTTCGCCAATCAGTTTTTTTCCTGCAAAATCTTTTGGAAACTGAATGACAAGGAAATTATTCCTGATCACATATTCCACAGGTTCAGATAAAGCCACTACCCTGTTCATTTCATCAATTTTTTCCTGGTACTTTAATTCTTTTGCATAATAATCGGTGGTAACCAGGTCAACGTTCTGTGTTGATGATTTGAATACCATGAACAATATACCGAGCACAAAAGCTATGTACACAAAGAGTATCTTATATCCCCAGTTCATAATTTTAATTTTTAGTTATACACTTCCGGCCCGATGAATTTGGCCGTGATAGTTTTAATTTTCTTATTCATTTCATAAACGCCGATGATCAACACTGTTTTCCAGTTTTTTACATCGCTTTTATTCAGTTTTATAAAAAACTGAAGATTTGAATAGGCTTCTTTCTTCACCAGTAAGCTACTGCTGCCTACTATGGTTATCTCTCCCGGTAAGTTTTCCAGCTTAAGTGTAAAGGGAATATCCTTATGCGTTTTATTGGCCAGCTTTAAACTGTATAGATTACTGATACGTCCATCCGGCAATGTGGTATACGTCATACCGGCCGTTCTCATCAAGGTTACATCCAGGTCATTTCTGCTGGCTAATAAAAAAGCAAGCAATGAAAGTAAGAGAGCCAATACCGCTGAATATGCTTTTATCCTGGTAGTGAATTTTAATTTTACACCTTTTGTAATACTGTTTTCAGATGCATACCGGATAAGTCCTTGGGGTTTGTGAATGTTAACCATGATATCATCGCAGGCATCAATGCAGGCGGTGCAGTTAACACATTCCAGTTGTGTACCGTTTCGAATGTCAATACCCGTTGGACAAACCCTTACGCAGGCAAAGCAATCAATACAGTCTCCCTGCCGCACATATTCCTCAAACTTTGCTGCGATACTTTTGCAGGCGCCATCTTCCTTACAATCGGTGCATTTACAATCATGGTCATCCTGTTTCTTTAATTTACCCCTTGGTTCACCACGTTTGTGATCATAAGCAACAACTATAGAATTTTTATCCAGCAAAACTCCCTGCAGCCGGCCATAAGGGCAAACAACTATACAGGCCTGCTCCCTGAACCACCAATACACAAAAAAGAAAACCGAAGTGAATATCATTAAAGAAACCAGTGTACCCGCATGCGCTGAAGAGTTTTCAATATACCCCAGCAATTGATCCATGCCAATGAGATAGGCCAGGAAAAAATTAGCAATAGTAAATGATATAACAAAAAAGATAATAAATTTTACAGCTCTCTTCCTTGTCTTTTCAGCATTCCAGGGCATTGCTTGTAATTGTTTTTGCTTTGTGGAATCTCCATCGATCCAATATTCGATCTTGCGGAATACCATTTCCATAAAAATGGTTTGCGGACAGGCCCATCCACAAAATATCCTGCCAAAAACAACAGTAAATAAAATGACAAAAAGAATGAACGTAAGTAACCCTATTGCAAATATGAAAAAATCCTGCGGCCAGAATACGATTCCAAAAAAAATGAATTTACGCTCAAGTACATTGAACATAAATAATGGCTCTTCATTTACTTTTATAAAAGGCAGTGTAAAAAAAACGATCAGGTAAAAAACACTGAACCAGGTTCTCAGGTTATACAGCCTTCCCTTCGGCTTTTTAGGATTAATAAAATTCCGTTTACCCTTATTGCTGATGGTAGCTACAGAATCCCTGAAAGATCCAGGTTTATCAAGTTCAATAGTTCTTTCCATTATATCTGTCTTCAATTACATTTTTTCAGCAGCGGTAAGCCCGGTCACTATCTATCATTGTTGCTTTGTGGATATAACCGAATCTTTCTTTACTGATAAAGCTGAATCTGGTTTTACCCTACTTACAGAATCTCCTGCTGGAGCCGCAGCAGTTTCAACATACATATCCCCATCTGGTAATTTGGCATTGGAAGGGTTACTCCCTTTTAGTGATTTTATATAGCTGGCAAGCTGGCTTATTTCTTTGGGGCTGAATTTCGAACTCCAGGATTGCATCCCTTTATCGGGATAACCATTTTTAATAGTATTATAAATATCATTCAGCGATCCTTTATGTATCCAGTAATCATCCGTTAAGTTAGGCCCCACACTTACGGGGTTCTGGCTTCCACCAGCTCCTTTTACATGACAGGCCACGCAATTCGCTTCAAACATCTGTTGCCCTGCTGCTATCCCGGCAGCATCTGCCATGGGTATATTATTTTCATCAACCTTGTCTTTATTATTGGCATCATATATCTCCTTTTCTATTCTTGCATTTTCTATTTCGGCATTGTACTCCTCTGTTGGGTTTTTTCCTAAACCCAATACATGAAAATTAAGCAGGTAGATAAAAGCAATAACAATAGTGATGTAAAAACCATATTTCCACCAGGGTGGTAATGCATTATCCAGTTCACGTATGCCATCATAATCATGATCCAGCATTATGTCCGCTTCTTTTTCAACTGCCACTGCTTTTGTAAATAATTTTTTATCCAGTCCTGCCCACCATACTGCAAGCTTTGATCTTTCAGTTACAGATCTCACTTTCTCAGGCAACAATTCTGTATACATTCTGCGGATTGAAAATGCCAGGAATAAGATCACCAGAACTTCCATCCCAATTACGGTTAGAAACATATTGTAGGCAGTCTCCGAAAGCCCTCCGTAATTGGGTACTTCTTTTACCGCTTTAGTTACAGAAGCATCCTGTGCAAAAGAAACCTGCGAAAGAAGTGAAAAACCGGCAAGCAATACAACAGCCGTTAATTTTGAAGTGTTTTTATTTTTTTCCACCAATTGTTTACCAAGGGCAGTTAAAACCTGCCCCATTCCCCATATCACAAACGCCAATACTACTATCATGATCATTAGGAGTATGGCCAATTGATTATACCCGGTAGATTCAGTTTTTGTTGCGGCCGGGCTGGTAGTTTGCGCTGTAATAATAGTACATGCAAGTAATGCAGGTAAGGTCAATGTAATTTTATTCTTTATAGATTTTATGAACATCATACTATAAATTTTATATGGTTGAGTTAGTTATTTCTTCGTGGTCAAATGGAATATTTGACAATTCTTCAATTCTTTCCTTTCTCATTTTTTTTACCATTACCAGCAATACAACAAAAAAGATAAAGAAGATGAACAGCGATATCATGGGATAGATATTTGCATTGTTCATTGTTTCGGCATATTGTTTTATGAATTTGAACATGGCTTATTTGTTTTGAGTTGCTGTTTTATTTTTACTGATATCGGTTCCCAGGCGCTGGATATAGGCGATCAATGCAATCACTTCCCTGTTGGCTGGAACCTGTATACCCTCAATTTTTAAATTGATGCGTATTCCATTTGCCTGTGCAGCCAGGTCGCTGTTGGCCTGGTTTTCATAACCTGCAGGATACGGAACACCCAGTTTTTGCATGGCTCTTATTTTTGCTGCGGTTGTGGAAGTATCCAAAACCTGGTCGATCATAAAAGCATAGGGTGGCATAACAGAACCTTCACTCATAGATGAGGGTTCACGGAAATGACGGAAATGCCAGCCATCAGATTTTTTCAGGTTACCCGTACCTTCTCTTGCCAGGTCGGGGCCGGTTCGTTTGCTTCCCCATTGAAAAGGATGATCGTAAACAAACTCCCCTGCTTTGGAATATTCGCCATACCGTTCTGTTTCACTGCGGAAGGGGCGTATCATTTGTGAGTGGCATACATAACAACCCTCTCTCACATAAATATCCCTTCCTTGTAATTCCAATGGAGTGTAAGGTTTTACGCTGCTGATGGTGGGCACATTTGATTTTATTAAAAAAGTAGGAACAAGTTCAATTATTCCGCCGATCAGTATCACCACTAAACTCAGGATCATGAACTGAATGGGCTTTCTTTCAATCACCCTGTGCCAGTGTTCGCCACTATGCTTTACATATTCTTTTACCAATGGCGCTGCTTCGGCTTCTTCATTGGCAACCAGTTTGCCTTGCTTTACTGTTTTATAAATATTGTAAAACATAATGAGCACACCGGTTAAATACAACATCCCTCCTATGGAACGCATTGCATAGAATGGCCTCATGTAAGTCACTGTTTCCAAAAAGGTATATTTCAACTGGCCCGCTTCGGTAAACTGTTTCCACATGGAGCTTTGTGTAAAACCGGCCCAATACATTGGAATTGCCCAGAATAAAATGCCCAATGTGCCCAACCAGAAATGATTGTTAGCTAATTTTTTTGAATACAGGTCAGTTTTAAATAACCGGGGTATCAGCCAGTATAAAATACCAAAGGTGAGCATACCATTCCAGCCTAATGCACCCACATGCACGTGTGCAACGATCCAGTCAGTATAATGACTGATGGCACTTACACTTTTTAAGGAAAGCATTGGCCCTTCAAAAGTTGCCATACCATAGGCAGTAACAGCAACAACCATAAATTTCAGGATCACATCATCCCTTACCCTGTCCCATGCCCCACGTAAAGTAAGTAAGCCATTGATCATACCTCCCCAGCTCGGAAAGATGAGCATCACAGAAAATACAACACCCAACGATTGTGCCCAGTTAGGTAATGCGGTATACAGTAAATGGTGAGGGCCGGCCCAGATGTATAAAAATATCAATGACCAAAAGTGAATAATAGAAAGCCTGTAGGAATAAACAGGACGATTGGCCGCTTTAGGCATGAAATAATACATCAGCCCCAGATAAGGTGTTGTTAAGAAGAACGCAACAGCATTATGACCGTACCACCATTGTACCAGTGCATCCTGCACGCCTGAATACCAGCTGTAACTTTTCAACCATGTATAAGGTAGCTCACCGGAACGTACAATGTGCAAAACGGCGACAGTTACAAATGTGGCTATATAAAACCAGATAGCTACATACAAATGTTTTTCCCTTCTTTTAATGATTGTACCAAACATGTTCCAGCCAAATACCACCCAAATGATAGTGATGGCCAGGTCAATTGGCCAGATCAGTTCTGCATACTCTGCACCATTAGAAAGGCCAAGTGGTAAAGTGATCGCAGCTGCAACAATAATTAATTGCCAGCCCCAGAAATGAATATTACTAAGCTTGTCACTGAACATCCGGGCTTTGCACAAACGTTGAAGTGAATAGTACACTCCCATAAAAATGCCATTACCCACGAAAGCAAAGATCACGGCGTTGGTATGAAGCGGGCGGAGCCTGCCAAAGGAACCATATTGTGTAATATTCAATTGCGGAAATACCAGCTGTAATGCCACCCACAAACCGGCCAGCATACCCACAGCGCCCCATAGGATAGTGGCATAAGCAAAATTCTTTACAATCCTGTTGTCATAATAAAATTTTTCTACCTGCATGTGTTTATTAGTTTGGTTTATTTTTTATCAGAAGAAGAAGTGGAAGGAGATTTTGTTTTTTTAGTGTCATCAAACAGTATCCGGATGGATGGAGTATAGTCATCATCATACTGGCCGTTTCTAACGCTCCATAAAAAAGCGGCCAGGAAACCTCCTGCCACCAATATGCTTACCCCGATCAATATGAACAATGCACTCAAAAAAGATGATTTTATTGAGGTCAAAAGTAGAGTCAGTAATTATTTTTGAGTATGAGGACTATCAAAGCAGAATATGATTTTGGTCATGTTGAAAGCTAAAGGCTCTTTCGCTTTGCGATATATGAAGACAGTATACTGACAAAAAGTACGATACTGATGCTGCTGGCCGGCATAAGAATAGCAGCTATCATCGGGGAAAGTATTCCCTGAACCGCAAATGACAAACCAACGATGTTATAAACAATAGATAAGATAAAACTGGCCAATACTATCCTTTTTCCTGCTCTTGCATAGCTGATAAATTTATCCAGCAATTGCAGCTTACTGCCATCCAGTATCGCATCACTGGCCGGCGAAAACTGTGCTGAATTTTCACTAACTGCAATACCAACCTGGCTCTGCATCAATGCACCGGCATCGTTTAAACCATCGCCAAGCATTAATACATGCTTACCATCATGCTGCAGGTTTTTTATAAAATCCAGTTTCTGTTGCGGCGACTGGTTAAACCGGAGCCGGTTATCCGTTCCAAATACATTCTTCAATTTTTCTTTTTCAACATCATTATCGCCGGATAAAACATAGAGCTCGAGTTTTTCTTTGGTCAACTGTCTTACCACTTCATTTATTCCGGTACGGTAAAAAGCATTTACATTAAAACGGCCCATGTGCACATCATTCATCATCACATGCACATGTGAGCCGGTATCGTATGTAACAAAGCCATGGTTAAATTGATTAATGAAATCGGCAGACCCCATTTTAATGTTCATATTATTCACGCTTGCTTCCAGCCCTTTGCCTGTATATTCTTTAAATAATTTAACAGGCATTACTTTGTTTGAGCCAACGGGCAACCAGGAATAAATTATTTTACTCAACGGATGTGATGACTGCCTGGTAATATTCTTAACAGCTATCAACTCATTTTCAGTTAAAGGGGTACCGCTATAGCTGACTATAGAAGAATTATTTTGGGTGATGGTACCGGTTTTATCAAATACAACGGTGTTGATCTTCGCAAGTGACTCAATCACACTGGCATTTTTAAGATAGAGTTTATTTTTTCCAAAGATCCGGAGCATATTGCCATAAGTAAAAGTAGCGGAAAGCAGCAGCGAACAAGGGCATGCAACGATCAGCACCGCTGTAACAGCAGGTAAAATTTTACTGCTGTCAAAAAACGACCAGAAGATCAATGTGGCTATTGCAATGGAAAATAATGCCAGCGTAAAATACCGGCTCCAGGGATGAATGAATGACCTTTCTTCATTTTTTTTACTATTGAAAATTTCATTATTCCATAGCTGGGTTATATAACTCTGTGATACTTCTTTTATAACTTCCAGCTCAATTGCGCTGCCCATTTGTTTTCCCCCGGCATAGATCAATTCTCCTTTTCTTTTTTCAACGGGTGTATTTTCCCCACTTACAAAACTGTAATCAATATTGGCGGTACCATTAATGAGTGCGGCATCTGCAGGTATCATCTCCTCGTTCCGCAGCATGATCCGGCTGCCTTTTTTCAGTTGTGTAACCGGAACATTTTTTTCAATTCCACCATCTATCAATGTAACACCCAACGGAAAATAAGACCTGTAATCCCGGTCGAATGAAAACGAATCGTATGTTTTATTTTGAAACCAGCGCCCTACCAGCATAAAGAATACAATTCCTGTCCCCGAATCAAGATAACCGGCTCCACGGCCACTGATGATTTCGTAGTAGCTTCTTAAAAATGTTACAATAATAGCGAGGGCTATGGGTGCATCAATATTTAAAAATCTTTGCCGCAATCCCTTCCAGGCTGATATGAAAATGTCTGAAGCGCTGAAAAACAATACCGGAACTGACAATGCAAGAATAATCCAGGTAAAAGTTTCTTTTAACCCTGCCTGTTCAATATTTCCTGCAGAAAAATATTCCGGGAAGCTCAACATCATAATATTGGAAAAGCAAAACCCGGCAACACCAATCCTGTAAATCTGTCTCCGGTTAAAAGATGGTTTTTTTGTGGAAATTGAATCTTTCAAACTGATATAAGGTTCGTAACCGGTAAAAGCGAGCAATTCCACCACTTTACGCAGCGTTATTTCAGTTGGGTTAAAACTGATAAAGACTTCTTTCTTTTGAAAATTTGCCTGTGATCTTTTTACACCGGGTTCAATGCGGTGCAGGTTTTCAAGCAAATAGATACATGACGAACAATGCATTTGAGGAATTGAGAAAGTTATATTTACCTGCTCTGCATTGCTGAACTGAATGAGTTTTTGTTTTATAGCTTCATCATCAAGGTATGCAAATCTCTCAGAAACAAATTTTCCTTTAGCTTTTACGCCCGGGGTTTTATCCAGGTTATAATAATTACAAAGGTTGTTTTCATTCAGCAGCAGGTAAACCTGTTTACAGCCGGGGCAGCAAAAATTATTTTCATCAGCTACAATGGAAAGATCATCGCAAATATCTCCGCAATGGTAACAACTAACCTGTATGGTTTCTTTTTTTAGAATGAGCTGATCGTTTTTTAATTAAAATACCGCCACATAAGAATATGCAGCGGTATATTTAGACAGAAACTACTGAACACTTTTTTGGGAACATGTGCTCAACCCTAAAATCGTATATAAAGGACAAAAGGAAATAACCCCCGTTATTAACGGAAGCAATGCTACAAAGCCCCACCAACTTTTGAAGTAAATACCCATCGCTGCTATTATCAATGCCAATACCATCCTAATGATCTTATCTGCATTTCCAACATTACATTTCATAACTGATGAATTAAGGCTCAAAAGTTGGAAAAAAGGCAGGAATATGAAATGACAGGCATCAAACTAAACCATGACTTTCATCATGCTAAATAAATAAGAAGGGGAGGCGGTTATTGCTTTTCAAACAGCCACTTAAAGGGTTTGTATGGCTTTTCATGCTGAAGGTTGAACTTCCTGATCGTATTTTCTTTGATATAAGTAACTGCTTCTTCAACTGAATCTGTAAAAAGGAACAGATCAGTATCTGACGGGGATATGGTTCCGTTTGTCTTCATACTTTCAATATGTTCTATCAGGCCTTTGTGAAAAGCCTTATCAAAAATAACAATGGGAAAAGAGCTTATCTTTTTTGTCTGGATCAAAGTAAGCGCCTCAAAATACTCATCTAATGTGCCAAAGCCTCCCGGCATTACCACAAATGCATAGGAATATTTCAGCAGTAAAGTTTTTCGTATAAAAAAGTAGCGTATGCTTACCCATTTATCCAGATAAGGATTTGGTTTTTGTTCCATCGGCAATACAATATTGCATCCTACACTCCTTCCTCCCACATCTTTAGCACCTTTATTGGCAGCTTCCATTATGCCAGGCCCACCACCTGTCATAATGGTAAAACCCAGTTGTGCAATTTTGCCAGACAACTCTTCTGTTATATCATAGTAAGGATGTCCGTCTTTAAACCTGGCCGATCCAAAAACAGTAACACAGGGGCCAACAAAATGCAAGGCCCTGAGGCCTTTAATAAATTCGAATAAAACTTTAACAGTAAACTTAAATTCTTCCCAACGACTTTGGGGGCCTTCCAGGAATTTTATCTCAGATCTATGTTCTGGTCTTACTTGATTATCCATTCTGCATTTTAATTACAACAAACTTACTTGTTTTCTTTAAGTTATTGCAGAATAGGACAAGTCACATTATTGCTATGGTTATTATTTATACCCGTTTTAGTACCGAACGTTTCTCAATTAATACTTCGCCATGATGCACTAAAAGTGGTTTAATTGAATTGGCAACTATACAATGTTTGTAGGTTTTCAAAAGCACTTCATTGGCAACAGGAATATCAGCCTCATTTTCTATATAGATTTTAGGGAAGAGGTTAATTGTTGTGAACTCAAGATGTCCTTCCACAAGTTGTATCTGGCCAATAGCGCTACAATTAAAGTTACTGATTACCAAACGGCGTTTCTCAGCAATGGCAAGGTATGTTGTCATTAAGCAACTGCTTAATGAACTTAAAAATAAATGTTCCGGGCTCCACATATCCGGTACGCCACCGGCAAATTCAGGCGGCGTGGCTACTTCAATGGAACCTTTTACATCGTTAGCTGAAAGAATTCCCTTTCTTCCTTCCTGCCAGTTTAATTGAACTTCAAAATAATACTGGTGTTTATCTGTTTTTGAGATCATTGCTATTATCTTATTTATGTGAAATAAACAGGGGCATTTTAATATCATGTATCACTTTTGATGCAAAACTTCTTTTAAACAGCTGAGAAAACAAAGACCGGGAAAATGCACCCATCACAATAAAACTATAGGCCTTATCAGCTACCCAGTTTGTAAATTCTTTTTTGTTGGTCATTGACAGTGTTTGAATTTTCAGATTGAGGAAATGCCTGGCCACCAGTTCTGTAATTAGGCCATATTCCGGCAATCCTTCATCATGCTCTGCAATAGAAAGTAAAATGGCCTCATTTTTTGAAAGCTCAGGAAAAACATATCCAAATTGTTTAATAGCAAATACCGAAGATTCTGTTCCATCGTAGGTTAATATAACCTGGCCGGGCTCTTCATAGTTTTCCGGTATAAGCATTACCGGGCACTCTGCTTTCTTTAACACCTCTTCCAGGTAAAAATTGGGTTGTTCTTTTTGCACATTTTCATAAAACAGATCACTGCTTACCAGCAAAACATCAGCAAATCTTGTTTCTTCTATCAAGGTAGCTATAGCCATCAAACTTGTATCATTATGTATCCTGTATTCAATGCCTTCAGCTATACATGATTCTTTAAATGAGGTGATATTTTTGCTAACCACCTGGTCATCATTATTTCTTTCGAGCCACTCAGGCATCATTGTTAAACCTTCCATACCTGTATAGGCAAGCACTTTAGAGTAATCTACAGGGCTGAGAAATACTCCTGCAAGTAAAACCGGGGATGATGCATTAATACTTTTTGCAAATTCAAAAGCTCCGTGAGGGAAATGCCGGCCATCAAGAGCTATAATTATCTTTTTCATACTTTTTAAATTGATGCTAAACAAAACTACCTGTCATGGCATTTAAAAGGGCTGATAATTGATAGCATGCAAAATGATTATTATCATAAAAAATACACAGCTTACAGCTACCTGTTTAAGTCACTAAAAGAAGGTTTTAATTGCTGATATTTTTTTCAATTGTGATTTTAATCATAAACAAGTGTGAAATCGCAGCTTAGTTTTATGGTATAGATAATAATTAACAGCTAAAAACTATAAAATGAAAAATAAAATAAACACGGCAATATCATTAACGATACTGTTATTTGCAGTAGCCTGCAATTCTGGTGAAACACAAAATACAAATGCTTCTGAATCTCCGGCAGTAACACCTGCTACTGGCCAATCAGGGGTTCAGGATGACCAATCAGCAAAAAATGTGGTGCAGGTTGCCATTGGCAGTAAAGATCATACAACCCTGGTTACTGCAGTTAAAGCTGCCGAATTGGTAGATGCCTTAAGTAATGCAGGACCATTCACCGTTTTTGCGCCAACCAATGCTGCATTTGACAAATTACCTGCCGGAACCGTAGAAGGCCTATTGAAACCTGAGAAAAAAGATGCGCTGACAGACATACTTCAATACCATGTTTCGGTTGGTGTATTTAAAGAAGACATGCTGCAGGATGGGCAAAGCATTGGCCAGGTTAATGGCGGCAACATCACTATCAGTAAAAAGGATGGCAAATTAATGGTGAATGGTGTTGCAAATATCATAGCCACTGTTCCTGCATCAAATGGTATTGTGTATGTAATTGATGCTGTATTATTACCTCCTCCGGCAAAATAAGTGTAGTAGTAATTAAGACAGGATAAAGGCACACCATATCTGTTGTACCTTTATTTTTGTGCGTTAGTAAATTTTATCGGCAGATGAATTAGCTTCTTTTATTTTGATCTGCATGATTTCGGAGATGCTCTTTGCCCTTTGTTTAACAAGGTTGGCAGTTACTCCTTCAAAGAATTCATCTACTGTTGCAAAAAACAGGTGTTCCCATTGTTGAAAATGGGCTTTTGTAAGTGGCAGAAGCAGGTTAATATGTTTGTGTAATTCCATTGGGTTGCCCACATAACTGCCGGTATAAAACAACATATTCTCAAAGAAGTCATACATGACCGGCAGATGTTTTTCCCAATTTACTTTTGCAACATCTGTAAAAACAAATCCTATAAGCTGGTCTTGTTTTATTTTATCATAGAATTCATCTACCAGTAATTCTATATCCTGCCTTGATGTTATATCTTTTTTCATTCTGCACAATTTTAATGTAACACGATATGAATTTGCTGTAACACATCCTCTGTACAGTGTTCCTGTAACAGTGGAAATAAAACCCTTTCTTCTTTCCTTATATGTGCTTCCAGCATATTGCCCAACTCATCTAATTTATCTTCCAGCTTTGTTATCCCATTTAAAGAAAGAAATAATGTTGTTAATTGCTGATGTTCATTTTTAATTTCTGATATAAGATCATTAACCGCCTTATCGCAATCCCACGCCTTTTCCAACACCAGCTCCTCTTTTTCAAAATGTCCTTTAATAATTTCGTTAAACTGATTTAGTGCATAGCTGGCTTTGTCTTTATCGCTACCAGGCATGCCTTTATATTGCGGGGCTCCTTTTTTTAACAGCTGTGCCAGTATCAGTGTACCATGATGTTCTCTTGATAATGGCGCTAATGCTTCATGTCTTTTCATAATTACAGGTCTTTACGGTTGAATTTTCTTAATGACAACCAGGTAGGAATGATAACCCACGTAAACAATGCGCAAAAGGAAAGTACCAATCCTGCCTGTGTTCCAAAAAAATCTTTAAAGATGGCACCTGTATAACCCATGAGCGCCGAAACATCCATGTTTAACAATATCAATATCCGGCTCAGGTCAATTGGATTTAATATACTAAGCCCGATCATCATTTTTTCCAAAGGATAATCAGCAAACTGAAATAAAATGAACAGGAGCAATCCATCAAATATCAAAGCAAAGTATAACCATAATAATATAGTTACTCCAATTCCCCGGGCTTTATCCCTCGTCTTTACTGCAGCAAGCATAGCTATGGCAACAAAGATGACTGATAGCAATAACCCCGTAGCCAGCATCATGAAACCTGTAGCAGTAGCTTCATACATCAGGATGGGTACACCTGCTCCAATGAAAAAAGCGAGCGCCTGTGAGCAGGTGAGCCCAAAAAATAAACTCAACCAGATAGATCTCCTTTTCAGCGGCTGGCTAACCAATAACTCCAGGAATTCGGAACTGTTATAAACATAGATTGCAGAAAACAACATACTAACCAGCGGAACAATGATGAGTATGATATTCAGCAAACTGAGCAACCCTTTTGATGAATTATCTTCAAGATTAAAAATGCTGAGTGATATGATGAGTAAAAACAAAGTATACCCAAGCATAATTTTATTACGCAGGATATCTATGATGACATATTTAATGATCTTTTTCATGGCCTTGTTTTCAGCATTACGCTTGCAATGGCTTTTGATAATTTCTGTTCACCGGTATCTTCCCGCAGGTCGCTGATACTTTTATGAAAACAAAGTTTCCCATCCTGCATATAGATCACCTGGGTGACCAGGTCATCTAATTCACTTAAAATATGTGAGGTTATCAGTATCAGTTTCCCTTTCTTCTTTTCAGTAATTATCTTTTCCTTCAATATTTCTGAGGCAACCGGGTCAAGCCCTGCTGTTGGTTCATCAAGTACCAGCACATCGGGATTAAACAGGAAAGCAAGTGAAACGCTTACTTTTTGCCGGGTTCCGCCTGATAAGGTTCTCATGCGTTTACCGAGCAAAGAATTTAATCCAAATTGTTGTATAAGATCCTCATCAAGTGATGCGCCGTTTTTTTTCCTGATATCTTTCATCATAGTTAATACCTGTCCAATGGTCATATTGTCGGGGTACCTTCCGGTTTGTGGCATATAACCAATGTGGGAGCGGTATTTCCAGTCGTGCCTGATATTTTTATCATTGAAAGTAATAAAGCCACTGTCGCACACTACCATTCCCAACACACATTTTATAAAAGTTGTTTTACCACTGCCATTGGGGCCAATAAGGGCAATACATTCGCCCCTGTTACATTTTACTGAAACATTATCCAGTGCCTTCATTTTACCAAATTGCTTGGTTACATTACTTGCAATGATCATAATGATAAGGGTTTCATCAATGGATGTTCATCTTTTAAATTTTCGGGAGTAAGTGAAGGCAGAATTTTTTCTGTTTTATCCAGTAAGGAAGTCATCAGGCTCCTGAACAGGATCATAGCCGGGGGATTCTGCTCAACGATCATGGCATATAAACTAACCGGGCGGTAAGGAATATCTCCCAGTTTATCCTTATCCAGGTCATAGCCATCATATTTATCCCAGTAGTTATTGTTAAACGTATTTAAAACGAGGCTGCCATTGGTTCCTACGTCAAATGTGTTTACCTTAAAATTATTATTAAATACCGTTACATCTGTACAGCTTGCCTGTATTTTCATGGCCCATCCATTCCTTTCAAAAACATTTTTTTCAAGTTGTATGCGGCTTGCCCCTTCCATGAAGATGCCCACCGTATTTTTTACAAACCGGTTATTCTCAATATAACTATCACTTATTTCTTTCAATAATAAACCATAGGCTCCATCACCCCAGTTCTCTTCAAAATAATTGTGGATCATTTTTACATGGTTAGAAAACATTACTGCAACTCCGGCACCATTGTTTTCAAAAACATTGGAAATGTATGAATCGTTATTGGAGAACATAAAATGCAATCCATAACGCATATTTTTGAAAGAAGTATTACGCCAGATAACTGAATTGGTAACAAACTCAAAGTAAATGCCATCCCGGTGGCCAGAAATGTTATTGGCAATTATCCGCATACTATCCCCTTTCCAGCAATGAATACCATTACCGCTTTGCTGTTCTTCTGTATTATGTGCAACAAGGGTATTTTTTTCGATTGTACAATTAACCCCATACTGGGCATAGATACCGAAGAATGTGTCTTCCAGGATGTTATTCCGGATCACTACATCTCTTTTATTATAAATTTTAATGCCCGCAAAATCCTCAATACTTGAAACCCCGGAGTGTACGACTTTAAAACCTTCTACTACTACGCCATCGGCTTTAACAGAAATTATCTCATATTTTCCATCCCCGTCTAAAACCGGGTATTTTATTCCTATTAAAAAAATGGATTTTTGAATAACAATATTTTTTTCATGATAATGACCGGGATCAACTAAAAGGGTATCTCCGTCTGCAGCTATCAGCAATGCCTGCTGAACCGACTTGATATTTTGTTTACTGCCAATGTGAATGGTTTTTGCCCATAAACTATTTGAGACTAAAATAAGTGCTGATATGTAAATTATTTTTTTCACGGCCTGGTCAGGTCATTCCAGTTAACAGTATTTCCAGAAAAGCGTTTTTGAATGGATATCAAACTATCATTATTATCAAAAGCGGCAACATTACCTCCCATAGGGCTTCTCAGCTCTTCTGCTTTAAGCAGCAAAGCAATTTTTACATTAAGCAACCGGTGGTTACCGCTATAATCAGTTAAATAAATATCTTTTATATTTCCTGCCGGTATATCGTTTGTGTGCAGGTAAGATAAGATACACCGTATGTCATCAAACTTATAAATTTTATTTTTTGTTGTAACTATTTCAGCTCCAAAACGGGCATCGCTGATGGTCATCTTACAGAAATAACAATTATCAATGCCGGTATTAATTGGCTCGGGGCCGGTATTACAGGAACTAATAGCAGTTAATAAAATTAAAGTTGTGGCAGCCTTTGCAAATTTGGGTATTCCTTTTTTTGCGCTGCGCCAAACAATAATAACTGTAAAAAGCAGCAAAACCCCAACAGAAATAAAGATCCAGCCACCCATATCGGGTATTGAGTATGCTCCAAAATTCAGGAGTTGTTTAAAGCCGATCAGGGGGGGTTGATAAGCCATACCCGGTACAATGATAGCTGCATCGGGATTTAAATTATGGCCATAGTTATACTCCCATCTCCAGAAATCGTACATGGCAAGAATACCAAAACTTACAAATAATATAAATAACAGGTTAAGCAATTTTCTTTTGGCAATAATTCCGGTAAGCATAAATGCAAGGGCAAAAAAACCGATACAGTAAGGCAATATGGTGAATTCAATAAAATCAGCTGTATGCAATGTTTTCATTCCTATATAATGATTCAACCCGTTAATGATATCAACATTGCCGCCAAGCTTATCAGGAAATATCAGCAATACAAGCCCCTCGGGATATTGGGGTGCAACCAGGTCTATTTTCCACATGGGTACAAATAAAACAGCTATCAATGCCAGTCCGCATAATATTAACAGTATCCTTATCCACGGCTTAAGTTTGTCGTTTTTCATGTTCATTAGTTTACTAATCATAAAAAAGGAACAGACTTTTTTACCAGCCTGCTCCTTTCACATATAGCATCATTTCTTTTTAGCCGTATCGGATACTGCATAATTTTTACCTGTACTGAATAATAATGGCACATTACTTCCTGCAGGCGATACCCTTATATAACCTGTCATTTCCTGGTGCAATGCACTGCAGAAATCGGTACAATACATAGGGAATGTACCAACTCTGCTTGGCATCCATTTCAATGTTTGTGTTTCGCCGGGCATGATCAGTAATTCGGCATTGGCCGCACCTTTAATGGCAAAGCCATGTGGCACATCCCAATCCTGCTCCAGGTTGGTAACATGAAAATAAACTTCATCGCCCATTCTTATACCCTCAATATTATCAGGAGTAAGGTGAGAACGGATGGCAGTCATATACACATGAACTTTGTTTCCTTCCCGTACCACTTTTGTTGCAGCTTCGCCATTGGAAAAATAAGGGTGCTTATTTTCTTCCATTTTAAAGAATTTCTGCGAATTATTTTTGATCAGGTTTGCATCAATGATTTGTGCATAGTGTGGTTCACCAATAGTAGGAAAATCAAGGATCAACTGCATCTTTTCTCCACTGATATCGTACAACTGGGCACTTTGTGATAATTCGGGCCCGGTTGGTAAATACCTGTCTTTGGTAATTTTATTATAGGCAACCAGGTATTTACCTTTTGGTGATTTTGTATCTCCATGCGCAACAGTTAAGTGGCCAACTGAATAATAAGTTGGAACCCTGTCAACAACTTTCAGGTCTTTTATATTCCATTTAACCACTTCAGATGAAACAAACATGGAAGTATAGGCATTACCATTGTTATCAAACTCTGTATGCAAAGGTCCCAGGCCTGGTTTTTTTACTTCTCCGTATAAAACGGATTCGTATTTCAACACAGGAATACCATCATAGTCGCCGATAAAATCTTTTGCAGCGATCGCTTTTTGTAATTTATCAAAACTGAACACAGGGATCAATGCTGCCAGCTTGCCGCTACCAACAATGTATTCGCCTGTGGGACTTACATCGCAACCATGTGGTGATTTAGGACAAGGGAAGAAATAGCAGATGTCTTTCAGGTCTTTGGCATCCAGTACGGTCACTTCTGTTTTAATTTCAGATGTTGCTGAATGGGTTATATCGCTGTACCTGTTTGAAGCATACCTTACAGATTGTTTTCTTCCTTTGCCTGCTTTTAAATATTCTTCTGCTTTTTTCCAGTTTACTGCCATAATAAAATCCTTGTCTTTCTGCGAAGCATTCACTTCAAGCAAGGTATTGGCCTGTTCGGTATTATAGCAGGAGAAGAAGAACCAGCCATGAGATACTCCTTTGCCGGCACGGCTCAGGTCGAAATTAACACCTGGGCATTGGATCTGGAATGCGATATCCATTTTACCATCTTCTTTGGCAACACTGATAAAACTCAGTGTTCCCTTATAGTTCTGTTTGTATGTATTGATGGGCACATCACCGTTTTTATCATCGGGTGGCACACTGAAACGGGTACCGGCTACAACATACTCTGTATTCTCAGTTATGAACGGAGAAGAGTGATTACCACCACTGTTTGGCAATTCTATAATTTCGGCAGTACGAAAAGTCTTCAAGTCAATACGGGCAACACGGGGCGTATTGTTTGCATTACCAAAAGCCCAGCGTCCATCATAATCTCCATTGGTTTTCGACATTTGAACGTGATGCAGGTCATCCCAGGGTACAAAACCATGAGAGGTGTTAAGCATTGGTTTTGTTTCTTCGCTGTATCCATAGCCTTTTTCCGGATCAACCGAAAACACAGGAATTACTCTCAGTAAACGGCCTGAGGGTAAACCATATGCACTCATTTGGCCACTAAAGCCACCAGATACAAAATTGTAAAACTCATCGTATTTTCCGGGAGCAACATATGCCTTTGAAGCGGCATCAGAACTTACGGCAGAGCCTGCATTTTTAGGTTTACAGGCACTAAAGCCCAGCAGCAAACTGAATGCAAAAACAGCAACTGCAATTTGTTTATAATTTTTCATGTTGGTTGATTTATATATTGAAGGTTAGTTTTATTTTATTCCATCATTCTTACGCATAAATTCATACAAATTCCTTGCATCATCATCTGCTATATTTTGATTAGGCATACGTACCAAACAAATTTCAAGTTGCGCCTGTGCCTTAGGATCCTTATCCAGCATGGCATCGGTATTCGTAGTAAAATTCATGATCCAGGGTGCAGTATGACGGTCTGTAACTCCCAACCAGCCCGGACCAACTAGTTTTTCGCTGGTTAGTTTATGACAACTAACACATTTTACAGTATATACTTTTTCGCCTGCTGCTGCCATGGTTGCATCTAAGTTTTCGCCAATGGCTACTTCCTTAAATTTTCCCTCCCCCCTTTCAGGATCGTAAGAAGGATTGCCGTTTTCAGTTTTTTTTGCTTCCGGCGCCTGGGCTTCTGTATTTGTGTTATTACTGCCTGAACCGCCACCACAGGCAGCTATAAAAAGACCTAATAAAAGAATTACTGCGATTTTTTTCATAAAAGAAAAGTTTTAATGTTAAAATTTATGACACAAGATTACTGGTACGGCAACTAAATTTTTATGCGTAAGGTCATATCCTTATAAATACATGGAAAAACCAAACTTCCTGATCCGGAAACCAGTAAAAGTGAAGGATTTAGTCAAATTACCCAGCCAGGTTACCTAATTATGATTTTAATCATATCAAATACTGTTACCTGTCATTCACACGCTGTGGGGGTAACAATACATTTGCTCACATTAACATAAACTACTTTACCATGATGATTGATATTGATATGCTGCTGGCTTGTGGGGCAGCCTATAAAAAATTAAACGCCGGGGAAATGATATTCCAGGAAGGAACTCATTCATCCTTTTATTATCAACTGGTAAGTGGTAAAGTAAGATGGGTCAATATCAATGATGAAGGAAAGGAGTTCATCCAGACCATTATAGAACCGGGTGAATGTTTTGGTGAACTTCCATTGTTTGATGATGAACCTTTTGCTGCTTCAGCCATTGCTGATGAAGATTCAGTGATCATCAGGCTGCATATATCATCATTTCACCAGCTCATCAAAGAAAATCCTGAAATACATTTTGCTTTTACCAGGCTGCTTACCCAGCGGCTGCGTTTTAAATTCCTTATCCTTAAGGAACTGGCTACCCATAATCCTGAGAATAGTATCTCCACACTGCTCAGTTATTTTAAACAAAATAAAAAAAATATCTGCACCAAGTGCAACCGCTTAAAACTTACCCGCCAGCAGATCGCCGACATGACCGGCCTCCGTGTGGAAACTGTTATCCGTACTATGCGTAATATGCATTCACATGGGCTCCTTCGTATTGATAAAGGCAAAGTGTATTGCTGATTGTGATTGAAATCATACAGCTTTTCCATACAGGGTTGTTAATTTGCTTCAAATAAAAATTATGTTATTACCGGTGCACCGCTGGGTAAAGATCTGCCTGTTTAATTTGATGATAATAGCCTGCATTGGTGTAGTTCTCCGTTATAAGATATTATATCCCCTTCCTTTTGTTGACCAGAAACACCTGCTGCACGGGCATTCTCACTTTGCTTTTGCAGGATGGATATCGCAGGCCATTATGATATTACTTGTTACTTATCTCTCAAGACAAAGTGGAGAAGCCATTTATAAAAAGTATCAATGGCTGTTATATGGAAATCTTTTTACAGCCTATGCCATGCTGATTGCATTTCCCATTGAAGGGTATGGTCTTTATTCCATTATTTTTTCTACAGCTTCTATTTTGGTATCGTATGTATTTGCTGTTTTTATTTGGCGTGACCTGAATAAGCTGCCGCAAAAAAGCCCAACACATTTATGGCTAAAAGCTGCCGTATTCTTCAATGCTTTATCATCACTGGGCGCTTTTGCACTTGCTATCATGATGATAAAGAGGATCGTTTTTCAAAATGCATACCTCGCTGCTGAATATTTTTACCTGCACTTTCAATACAATGGCTGGTTCTTTTTTGGATGTATGGGCTTAGTGAGTGAAGTACTTCGTAAAATTGAAGTCAGCCCGAAACTCTTGACCCAAATATTCTGGCTCTTTGCATTTGCTGCCCTCCCGGCTTATTTTTTATCTGCACTTTGGATGGATCTGCCGTTATGGGTATATATATTGGTAGTGATCGCTGCCATAGCACAGGTTATCGGCTGGGGTAAAGCAGTTATTGAAATAAAAAATAAATGGCCAGTGCTAAAAACTACACTTCCCCAAACCGCAAAATGGATCATGGGATTTTCGGCTGTTGCTTTAACAGCAAAACTGCTGCTGCAGCTTGGTTCAACGGTTCCTTCTCTGAGTGACCTGGCCTTTGGCTTCAGGCCTATTGTAATCGGATACCTTCACCTTGTACTGCTTGGTGTAATTTCTTTGTTTTTGTTGAGCTACTTTTTTGCAGGCGAATATATACAGGCAAATAAAAAAACTTCTTCCGCTGTATTTCTTTTTGCATCCGGGGTGATCATAAACGAAATACTACTGATGATACAGGGGGTATCAGCCATGAGCTATACCAATGTACCCTATATTAATGAATTATTATTTGGTACAGCCGTTGTCTTATTTTCCGGAGCATTGTTATTATTCATTAGTTCATCAAAATATTTTAAAAAGTGATTTCAATCACAGTTTGTCTTTTTTAAAAGCTGCAACTTTGTAAAAAAGATAATTATGAAAACTATAGCAGCGCAAACCCTGGCAAACATTGTTACCAACAATCACTCAACTGTTCCGGTATTGGAAAAATATCATCTTGATTTTTGCTGCAAGGGTAAAAGGACCCTGGCAGATGCCTGTAACGAAAAAGGGCTTGACGTGGAAACCATTGCTGCCGAACTGGAAAAATCAACTGAAGTTCAAAGCAATAAAATGCCTTTTACCGAAATGAATGCAGAACAGTTGATCAGCTACATTCTTATCCATCATCATTTTTACGTAAAGCAATCCATGCCAACCATACTCGGGCATTTGGAAAAAGTAGCAGTAAAACATGGAGACCGTTTTCCAAATATGGTTGAAGTATTCAATTTATTTAAGGAAATAAATGAAGAAATGACCATGCATATGCATAAGGAAGAAATGATCTTATTCCCCCGCATCAAGGAAATTGAAGCATTAAGCAATGTAAAACAACACAGAAATTTATCCGAAGGCTATGTCAGCGGCCCGATACAGGTAATGGAACTGGAACATGACCATGCCGGAGACATATTATACAAGATCCGGGAGCTCACAAATACTTATACTGCACCCGCAGATGCCTGTACAACCTTTAAAGTAAGCCTGGCCGAATTAAAAGAATTTGAAGAAGATCTGCACAGGCATGTTCACCTGGAAAATAATTTATTATTTCCGCTGGCTGAAAAAATCATGAATAAACAGGAAGCACACTTAAATTAATATTTTTGAACAGATCAGGTTTGTACTTTTTACCCAGGGGAAATAATTCCCCCGGTTTTTATTTTTTATACATGATCAATATCATTAAAATTCCGGGTTAAGACAATTACATTTGCCTCATGCAACTCTGGAAAAATATCATAAGCCATCCTTCGTAATTTTCCTGCTCCTTCATTGAGTTAATTTCCTCTTTTACCAATTCATTTCTTAAATAATTATAGTATGCAAACTATTATAGAACCCTTCCGGATAAAATCAGTTGAACCCATATACTTCAACACAATGGAAGAACGCAGCAAAATTTTAGAAACTGCCTTTTACAATCCTTTCCTTATTCATGCCGATGATGTTCTGATTGACTTGCTAACCGACAGTGGCACCAGTGCCATGAGCAGCAATCAATGGGCTGGTATTATGCAGGGCGATGAATCCTATGCAGGCAGTCCGAGTTTTTTCAGGTTTGAAAAAACTGTTCAACAAATTACCGGTATGCCGATCGTTATTCCAACACACCAGGGAAGGGCTGCCGAAAAAATCCTGTTCAGCATACTTGGCGGTAAAGGAAAGTATTTTGTAAGCAATACATTATTTGATACCACCAGGGCTAATATTGAATACTCCGGTGCCGAAGGAATTGACCTGATATGCGAAGAAGGTAAACATCCATCCACTCCGGCTCCTTTTAAAGGAAACATGGATACCATTGGTTTAAAAAAAATTATTGAAGAAAAAGGTTCAGTTAATATTCCGCTTTGCATTATTACCATCACAAATAATTCAGGTGGCGGACAGCCGGTTAGCATGCAGAATATTAAAGACGTAAAAAATATCTGTGTAGAAAATAATATTCCGCTGTTCATAGATGCCTGCCGGTTTGCAGAGAATTCTTACTTCATCAAATTAAGGGAACGGGGTTATGCCGGTATTTCAGTACCGGAAATTGCCAGTGAACTTTTTTCGCATGCTGACGGCTGCACCATGAGTGCCAAGAAAGATGCCTTTGCCAATATTGGTGGATTTTTGGCAATGCATAATGAACAATTAGCACAGCAATGCCGCAATCTTTTGATTATGACGGAAGGGTTTCCTACTTACGGAGGCCTTGCCGGCAGAGACCTTGAAGCCATTGCCATTGGCCTGAATGAAGTAATGGATGAACATTATTTGCAATACCGGATCCGTAGTATTGAATACATCACCAATAAATTAATAGCTGCCGGTGTGCCGGTGATGCAGCCCGCCGGCGGGCATGCTGTGTACCTTATTGCCAATGAATTTTTATCTCATATTCCGGTTGAGCAATATCCCGGGCAAGCCCTTGTAGGTGCATTGTATGTACATGGGGGCATACGTGCTGTGGAAATAGGTTCACTGATGTTCGGGAAATATGACGCTTATGGTAAACTAATACCGGCACAATTGGAACTTGTTCGCCTTGCTATTCCAAGAAGAGTGTATACCCAAAGCCATATTGATTATGTAGCAGAAGTGATCATTGAAGTTTTTAATGACCGTGAAAAAATAAAAGGACTGACCATTGTTGAAGAAGCTCCGACACTGAGGCATTTTACTGCAAAACTAAAACCCATTCAATAAAAATAAAAGATCAACAAAATGAAAAATATAAAACATAGTTGGGCAGAACCCTACAAAATAAAAATGGTGGAGTTATTGAGAATGACTACCCTTTCTCAACGTAAAAAAGCCATGCAGCAAGCAGGTTACAATACTTTTTTGTTAAGATTATAAGATGTTTATATTGATCAGCTTATTCACCGAAAAGAGTATTCAACAACTGGCTGCAGAAATAAAGAATGGTGCGGTCTTTATTAAAAATAAATAAACCCTGATCTTTTTTTGTGGATGTATTATTTCTTTTCCGGTATCCGCTTTAAAGTTTCCAGTAAATAAGGCCAGTATTTTTGTACAGAGCTGATCTGTACCTTTTCATCTGGTGAATGTGCCCCACGAATGTTTGGGCCAAAAGAGATCATTTGCATATTGGGGTAATTTGTTCCTAAAATGCCACATTCCAGGCCTGCATGAACTGCATTAACATGAGCATCTTCATTATAACGTTCTTTATACAGATCATTCATCAGTTTAACAATTGGGGCATCAGGTTTTGGCGCCCAACCCGGATAACTGCCACCAAACGCTGTCTTTGCTCCTGCTAATTCAAAACTGTTACAGATAGTTTGTGCCAGGTCTGTTTTCTCACTATCCACCGAACTGCGTGTTAAACAAAGTATGCTAAAAGCCCCATCTTTAACAAGAACACGGGCTATATTATTTGATGTTTGAACCAGGCCGTTGATCTCCGGGCTCATCCTGTAAATTCCATTTGGGCAGGCAGCAATGGTACGTAATAATTTATATTGAAAATCTGCATCGGGTAAAGTAGCCGGGCTGTTTATATTTTCAATACCAATATTAAAGTTCGGATCAGTACTTTGATATTCATTTTTTAAAACCTGCTCTTCTCTCTTTAAATACGAAGTAAATGCATCTGAGTTTTCGGCTGATACAACAACATCAGCAAATGATTCTCTCGGAATTGCGTTTCGTAAACCACCTCCGTCAATTGAATTAATCCGCAACCCGAATCTTTCAGCATTTAATAAAATACGGTTCATCAGTTTATTTGCATTACCACGTCCTTTATAAATGTCCATACCCGAATGCCCGCCTGTTAAACCTCTAACTGTAACCCTGTAAGCATTTACTCCCACCACTGTTTTTTCGCTTTGATAATTTCCTGATGCTGTTACGTCCATACCACCGGCGCAACCAATGGTTAATTCATTATCATCCTCGGTATCCAGATTCAATAATATTTCTGCGTCTAATAATCCTCCTTTTAAGCCAAGGGCCCCCGTCATGCCGGTTTCTTCATCAATAGTAAAGAGTGCTTCAATTGCCGGGTGAGCAATAGTTTCAGAAGCCAGGATAGTCATGATAGAAGCAACCCCTATCCCATTATCAGCACCAAGTGTTGTCCCTTTTGCTTTTACCCAATCATCTTCAATGAACATATTGATACCCTGTATGGAAAAATCAAAAGCGGTACTCCCGTTTTTTTGATGCACCATATCCAAATGGCTTTGCAGGCAAACTTTCACTTTATTTTCCATGCCGGATGATGCCGGTTTTTTGATGATCACATTCCCAACTTCATCTTTATATGTTTCCAGCTTTAATTTTTTTCCGAAATCAATAATGAACTGGATCACCTGTTCTTCTTTCTTTGAAGCCCGGGGAACAGCATTCAGATCAGCAAAGTTTTTCCATAATTCAGTTGGCGATAATTCACTAACAGCCTTACTCATACTATTAAAGTTTTATTTTCAGAACGTGTTTACTGTGTTTCAAAAGTAAATGAATATTGACAGTAAAATCCTTTTAATTTTTATCCATATCCTTTATATGTATCTTATATTTTGAAGGCAGGATCATTGATTTTAAAACCCCATCCAACATTAATTTCCTGCTTAACTTATAAAACCAGAGTATTCCATCCAGCCAGGTAATACTATTAAAGCCCATCAACTCCTTTACTTTTTTGGGAACGACAAGTTTTTGTGACTCCAGTAACAGTTTAAACCTAAACCATCCCAGGTGCTTTTTGTATTGTTTAAAGAGGTGAATTGTAAACGCACTTTTTATCAGATCGGCATTCAATTGTTCCTCATGTTTAATAACCCATTCCCTGTAATTCAATGGAAGCTCTTTTAAATTCATCCGGGAGCCCAGCCGAAAGAATACATCATACAATTCATCTTTTTCCTGTTCAGTCAATTTTCTTTCCAGTAATTCAAAAGAAGCAATTGAATAATGTATCAACATAGACAAAACATCCCTGTATGCCCAATCAGGTATTTTTGCATTCCTGTTTTTTTCAACACCCGAATGAATGGCTGTAATTTTATCAATAGCTTTATGAGCTTCATCAAGTTCAGAAAAAACGATTTGCCTTGCATAAGTGACTGTGGAAAATAACCTGCCCAAAGGATCAGCAGGAAGTTTGCCGGTAAAATATAACCAGTCAACTGCCTTATTTAGCGCAAACTCGGCAGCCGCACCTGAAAAAATAAAAAGTATGGTATCCGATTTACCCCATATCTCTCTTACCACAGAGTCTTTAGCAACAAAATATTGAGTACCGGAATTCATCATAGTAAATCAAAAAAATGGGACAACACTCTTTATAAATGTTGCCCCGCATATCGTGGAGCTGCAGGGAATCGAACCCTGGTCCAAACATATTCGCCGTAAGCTTTCTACATGTTTATTTATGCATTGGTTTTTGTGAAACAGCAGGAGCATAACAAACCAACCGGATCCTTAGATGAATGGTCTTAAGCAATGGTCACATCATTCCATTACAGCATCCCGTTTTCTTTTTGAGTCGGCGGAGGAACATGGTAACAGGACAACCTGTTCAACGGCCCTAATGGTTGCTAATCTAATAGATTAAGCAGCCATGGCATACTGAGTATTGCCATTTAAAATTTTCGTATTCTGATTAAACTGCTAATTACGCAACGCAGTACATGCTTACACTCTCAAAGATCTACGCTGTCAAAACCAAGCACCCCCGTATAGGTTTGATTGATTACAAACTTAGCTGGCAAAAATAAACAATTAAAACAACAAATATTTTTTAGCCTGCAATATTAACACAGATGATCTTTTGTTGCGTCGCACTCTTCATCGTTCTGTTCTTTGTTGAGCAACCCACCCCAGTGTCTCAAAGTATTTAGTTTCTCAAATTTACCCCCTCCAAGAAGGAATAACTCTTAATGCAGAACCACATTATGCTGCATGATTCGGTTTATTAAACGCCTCATAAATAAGTTCTCAGATTTTAAAACTCTACATACCCTCCTTGGCGGTAACATTTTTTAACAAGCAAAACATTGAAAGGGGTGGGTTGCTGAATAGCGATATGCA
>JANNDO010000019.1:0-63515 GCA_031387825.1 Chitinophagaceae bacterium
ATTCTTTTCTGTACAGCTGTTCGCTCAAAAAATTATTACTGGTAGGGTGACGGATGACAAAGGGGCACCTATTGCAAATGCATCAGTAGTGGTAAAAGGTACCCGTGTTGGTACAGTTACCAAGGCCGATGGAACCTTTTCCATATCGGTTACCGAAAACGCAAAAACCTTAGTTATTTCATCGGTGGACATGTTGCAACAGGAAATGGCTATTGGTTCCCAATCATCGATGAACATTTCTTTGAAGGCTGATGACAAATCGCTACAGGAAGTAGTGGTTACTGGTTATCAAACGGTAAGAAAAAAAGATGTTGCATCAGCGATATCCAAAATCAGTGCCGCTGATATCGATAATTTACCTATACCAAACTTTGCACAAGCTATGCAGGGTCGTGCCGCTGGTGTTGCTGTTTCTGCTGCAAATGGTATTCCTGGTGGTGCACTTAGTGTGGTAATTCGGGGCGTAGGTTCTATTAGTGCAGGAACTGTACCATTATATGTTGTTGATGGTATTCAGTTGAATACAGGAACCGGTTCTATTAATACCGCTAACAACCCGCTTAACTTTTTAAATCCGGATGATATAGAATCAATAGAAATATTGAAAGATGCAGCAGCGGCTTCTATATATGGTGCAAGAGCCGCTAATGGAGTAGTTCTTGTTACTACAAAGAGGGGTAAGGTTGGTAAAACAAAATTTAATTTTAATACATACATTGGTCAGTCTTCTCCGCTTAAACTTTTGGAAACGCTTACTACTCAGGAGTGGCTTGAATTAAGAACTGAAGCCAATAGAAATGCGGGACAAGATGCTGTAACTGCAAGAAATGGTGCTCTTGGTAATTTTGGTCTTGCCTCTAACCTTACAACAGGGAAGGTGGATAGCCTTCCTACATACGATTGGCAAGATGTGGCCTTTGGAAAAGGAGCAATTTTCAATACAGAATTTTCTATGAATGGAGCAACTCCTAATCTGAATTATTATGTATCCGGTTCTTATTCTAAACAAACTTCATTTATTGCTCCAACAGACTTTCAACGAGGAGCATTATTGTCGAAGCTTAGTTTAAAACTAAGTGATAAAGTAACGATAGATAATTCAATCAGCGTTAGTACTTTTTCACAAAATGCGCCTTATAGTCAGGGGAATACCGGTTTTGGTAATCCGGCATTCTCTTCAAGCCTGATGTTACCGATTAACCCGATTTATAATAATGATGGTACTTACTTTGGAATGCCTGGATCGGGTCAAAACCTAGTGGGGACATTTAACCATAATATAATTGCCGTAGGTAACATTGTAGATTATTTTACCAGAACGAACCAATTTATTGGTAGTGCTTCATTAAATTATAAGCCAACAAAAGATCTTACTCTACGAACCCTGATTGGTATGGATTATAGATTGACACAGGACCATCGTTATCAGGATCCACGGGTTAATGATGCATTTGCAGTAAATGGCCGTTTATCTGAGCAGGTTGACTGGAATACTAATATAATCAGCACTACAACAGCAAATTATAATAAAAAAATTAAAGACGTACATAACATCAATTTACTAGCAGGGGTTGAGTATAGAAGGGATCAAAATCAGTGGTTCCAGGCAGATGGACAAGGATTTCCTAGTTATTTACTCGAATACTTAAGTGCTGCTTCTACGCCTGTCGCAGTTAGCGGACAATGGACAGCTAGCTCAACCTTCTCTCAGTTTGGAAAAGTGGGATATTCTTATTTGAGTAAATATATTTTCAATTACACTATCCGTCGTGATGGTTCAAGCCGTTTCGGTCTTAATAATAAATTTGGTATTTTCCAGTCTGCCCAGGTTGCCTGGAATGTAAAAGAAGAATCATTCCTAAAAAGCTCAAGGGCTGTATCTGATTTAAAATTGAGATATTCATTTGGTCAGGCAGGTAATGACCAAATAGGTAATGTACTTTATGCACAATTGTATAGTGCTACACGTTTATACGGTGGGGGTTCGGGTTTATTCCCAAGTCAATTGGGAAATCCTGATCTTACCTGGGAAACCAGGGAAGAAAGTAATCTTGGTTTGGATTTATCTCTCTTCAAGAACCGGGTTTCTTTAACAGTGGACGCTTATCGTAAAATAAATAAAGATTTATTACTTGCCCGTTCACTCTACAATACAACAGGATTTAGCAGTGTTCAGCAAAATTTAGGTAAAATTGAAAATAAGGGATTAGAAATTCTATTAGCTGTTACTCCTTTTGATCGAGCTTTTAAATGGACATCTTCTTTCAATATCGCCTTCCAGAAAAACAAGGTATTGGATTTATATGATGGGTTACCATTCTTACCAGCTGATGCAAGTATTCGTGTAGGGGAGCCATTAGGTGCTTTCTTCTTACAGGAGTGGGCTGGAGTAAATCCTGCATTGGGTCGTAGCATGTGGTATGATATAAATGGAAATATTACCTATAATCCAGCCGCAGCAGATAGAAAAATAATCGGGACTATTTATCCAAAACAATTTGGCGGTTGGAATAATACCATTTCTTACAAAGGATTTTCGCTGGATGCTTTTTTACAATATGAGTATGGACGTGTAAGACAAGACCAGCAGTTCCTTTTTGCTATGAGAATGACCAGTGCAACATTCAACACATTACAATACGGATATGACACCCGCTGGCGCAAACCAGGTGATATAGTGCCAACACCTCGTCCATTTACTGCTACTGCTGAAACTAATAGTGTAAGCTGGGAAACAGGTACCCGTTACTACTTTAAAACCGATTACATCCGGTTAAAGCAGTTGACACTTGCGTATGATATACCTGCTAACATTTTGAAGAAATATTCTATTGACGGAGTAAAATTTTATGTGCAGGGAGTGAATTTATGGACATATACAAAATGGAAAGGTTATGACCCAGAGTTTACAGGTGCTAACTCAGGTATTATTCCACAAGGAAGAAATACAACTATTGGTGTTCAGGTAAGGTTCTAAATTATTACAGCAAAAAGAAATAGTATGAAAAAAGTAAATTATAAAATTGTATTATTAATTGTCTTTTCAGGAATAGTATTACAATCCTGCAAAAAGCAATTGGATATTCCTTCAAGGAACTCCATTGATGCATCCCTGGCTTTAACTAATAAAGCTGGTATAGAAAATTCAATTAATTCAGTATATTCTATATTGAAAAGAGAATCGCATTATGGAAGGGATTTATTTTCAATACCTGAGGCTATGGCTGATGTGGCATTTGCCAATAACAGATCTGGCCGGTTGATTGGTGAAAATAGAAATCAGTCTCTATCAAATATTACTACTGCCTTGTGGTCTGGTTCTTATGGGGGTATAAATGAAATTAACCTCACTCTGGGAGCTGTTCCTAACATACCCGGTGCAACAGCTGCTGAAAAAGCAAGATGGGAAGGCGAGCTGAAGTTTTTACGTTCGCTACTAATGTTTGATTTGGTAAAGCATTACGCTTATATACCTACATTTACTGTGCCTAGTCAGGATAAGGGTGGAGTAGTTATCAATCTTCAAGGGTTTGATGACCCAGTTAATGCCGCATCATACCGACCAAGCAGATCAACTATTGCTGCTTGTTATGCACAAATAATGAGTGATTTGTATGCTTCTATTAGTCTTTTAGCTAATAATGGACGTGGCACTAATGGTATTAATTATGCCAGCAAACATGCCGCTTTGGCTTTGGGTTCAAGAATAAAATTATACCAGGGCGATTGGATAAAGGCTGATTCTTTTGCTACAGCAGCTATAACATTGTCGGGTGGATTGGGAGCAATGACAAATACTGGTAATTATGTTACTGGTTGGAGAGCGGCTAATCATCCGGAAGCTATCTTCCAGGTTTGGTATGCAATATTAACTGAAAACCTTGGTGTAAACACATCTATGGCAGCTACACATACCACACTTTCAGCACCAGGTGCTTCCGCTCTTACAAGACAAGGTCAGGGAGACTTGATGCCAAACGGTTTTCTTTTAACACAGTTGGGTATTTCAGGATTTCCTCCTGGCTTAGCACAAACACCACCTTTACCTACACTTACATATAGTAATGATATCAGAAACAGGCTTTTTGAATGGGGTGTAAATGCATCAGGACATTATGTGGAATGTACAAAATGGTTGGGAAAAAATGGAGGTGCTAACTGGGATAATTCAGTAGTTCTTCGCTGGCCAGAATTATACCTGAACAGGGCCGAAGCAAGATACCAGATGGGCGATCAGGTTGGTGCGTGGAATGATTTGAATGTTATCCGTACAGCACGGTATGTTGGTTTTATAATTCCAGGTGTTCAGGATTTTACAGGACCGGCTTTATTGGATGAAATATTAAGGCAACGGATGTTAGAGTATACTTTTGAAGGTCTTCGTTTCTTTGATTTGAAGCGGTATGGCTTAACTATCACTAAAACAAACCCAGTTGTTACTTTACCTGCAACAGACTTCAGGTTGTTACCAAGGATACCAATAAACGAAGTAGATGGGAACCCTAATATGGTACAAAACTTTGGGTATTAATATTAAAACAGAAAAAATTACGACATGAAAAAATATTCATTTTTAGTTTATATAGGACTTGTTTCCCTGTTCCTGACTTCTTGCATTAAAGAAGAGGATAAAACCTTTACGGGTGACTCTGTTGTTGAGTTTGATGCTACAGTGTTTAACTCTGTTGCGGTAGGATATACTTATCCTATTCTTGTAAGGGCTGCTGGTTATGGCCGTGGTGTAAGTACTACCTTGGATCCTACTATTACCAGAACTTCCGGTACAGTTAAGTTAAGAGTTAACCTTGTTGGCGCACAGCGTTCAACTGATGAATTACTTACTTATCGTGTAATGACAGAAGCTGTTCCTACAGCTCCTAATATTCTTGCTATTTCTGGTACGCATTATACAACTGGTAATACATTGACCATACCGGCTAATAGCAGCTTTGGAGAAATAACAATCAATATTCAAAACCCTGGTGTTAGCAGCACTATTCCTACAGAAGTACACTTAGAGTTGGTTGGAAACACAAACGTAAAGGCAAGTGCCAATTATAAAAAAGTAGCAATCAGGATTGCACAAAACTAATAATAGCGGACACAGTTACTTGTAAAAAAGCCGGCTTCAATAGGAAGCTGGCTTTTTTATTTAAATAAATATATTTTATTACCCTTTCGCTTTCGGCTTCACCATTGTTTTTTTAATTGGTTTAGGCGGGGGAGGTGGAAGAGTGTCCATTACTACCGCTGGTGCTTCTTCCATTTTGATATCTTCAACTTTAGTGGCTTCTTCGCTTGCAACCGTTTTATTTTTATCTGCCACTAAATTGAGCAAATCAAATAGCTGCTTCAGTGCATTATCGGTTTTGTTTGTGAATTGAAATTCCATAGTAGTATTCAGGCCTTCATTTTCATAATTGCCTCCATACACAATCATCTCATCAAACATATTCATCAGCATTTCTTCTTCCTTTCCGTTTTTAGCAGACCTTCTTTTACCCAGCACCATCTTAAAAATTTCACTCATATTTACTGCCATTACCATTGGGTATTGATTCTTTGCTTGTAACCATTCCGGTATTGGCTCAGCGCCGCTGTTATTGAGAAAGGCTGTTGCAACATCTGGTGATAAGGATAATACAAAAAGAGAGTCATTATATTTTATAGCAGGGTTCATCCCCTTCATCATTTTAGGTCCGCCCTCTCCCTGTTGCATAGAATCCATTAAGCCTTTAACGGTAGCCCTCAGTTCATCAAACTTTGCTTTGTTGGCAATTGGCATAGCCATGACCAGCTTTATTCCGTCCATTGATTTGGTAAGTGAATCAACAAGTGTTGCTTCATCTGTTTTTATAACAGCCAGCATCATATTACTCCCAAAAGCACTTGTGACAAGATTGAAATCAAACGGTAAAGGTTTTTTAAAATCTTCCAGCATTTCTTTAAAACCACTTTTCTGCATCAGCTCCATTCCCATTTGCGGATTATAAGTGGTGTTTATTAAGGCCAGGATATTTCCTTTCGGTAACCGGCGGGTTAAATCCGTATTCAAAGTGGTCTTCGGATATTTTTTATATATGGCTGCCACATCATCATTCGGGTACGTATTGTTTTGCATTACAATTTTTCCATTTTCAAAATTCACAATGGATGTTTTACTCTTACCAGCAAATGCCATTAATTTACTATAGACAGAAGAAGTAAGAAGTCCCATCACTTTATTTCCCAACAGAGGATTGGTCATGCCGTTATTCCATGTTTTTATATCGCCTGCCTGATTCATTAATGTTAAAAACCGACTGTTCGTACTTAGTGAATTTTGAGATTTGGGTGTGAGCAGGTTAAAACAAAGGTTGCGCTGCCCTCTCTTAAGTTTATCTGCCAGTTGCAGAACAGAAAGATCAAAATCTTTCCGGGCAGCGGTATCACTGTAGAGTTGTTGTAATTCCTCTTTAGTCTTTCTGTCATTTCCTGAAGTCATTACAAACAAGTCATTGTTCCAGCCAAAAGTCATGCCTTTTTCTGTTTGAACGATCTTGTCGGTGCCATAGGTGGTTATAGAATCACCGCTTTCTTTAAACAAACCTTTCATATTGGCGGTAAACATTTCTGCATTTTGCAGCTTAATGAAAATATTTACACCGGGTTCAGTTTTTTCTTCAGATACATCGTGGGTCATCACCAGGAAAATACCAGCGGAAAAATTGATACCTGATTTTTCCGGATTCATCAGTAATGCATTAAAAGGGGTTTTTAGGTCTTTCATTATTTCCCGGTAAATAATACTCTGCCGGAATGATTCACCAGGAATTTTACCTGCAATACCCGCTGCATTAAAGTTTATTACCATTGATGCATTGTCGGGCAGGTATTTTATCAATGGGTTGGTTTGCGCAAGTGTTGCCGTTTGCAACATTGTTAGTGCAGCAAAAAATAAAACAAATCTTCTTTTCATATTTATTTAAGGTTTAAAATGTGTAGCTAAGCAGGTCGCTGGTGGCGATAGTTTGTTGCACACCGGTAGATAGATTTTTTACATTGCAGATGTTTTCTTTCAGTTCCTTTTCACCAATGATGATGATGAAAGGAATATTTTTCTTTTCTGCATATTTAAACTGCTTATCAAATTTTGCTATTTCATGATACAGTTCACTTCGGATACCTTTTTGCCGGAGTTGTTGTAATAAATTAAATGCAGCATCGCTCTCGGCTTCGCCGAGGTTGAAGAATAGTACCTGTGTGCTTACATGCACATCGGCGGGAAACAGGTTTAGTTCTTCCATTACATCATAAATTCTGTCTACACCAAATGAAATACCAACGCCGGGAATGTTAGGTACACCAAATAAACCGGTGAGGTCGTCATAGCGGCCACCACCACCGATGCTGCCGATTTTTACATTCAGGGCTTTTATTTCAAAGATTGAACCAGTGTAATAATTTAATCCTCTTGCCAATGTCGGGTCAAAAATCAGTTCTGTATTTTGAGATGCTAGTTGGGTGATGACATAATTGATTTCTTCAATTCCTTTATTACCGTTTATATTATCTCCAAATATCTTTTTTAAACCGGATAGCTTTTCATTATTGGTTCCCGAAATGGTAAGGTATTTTTCAATAGCACTTACTTGTTCTTTGGTTAAACCTCGTTGTGTTAATTCTTCTTTTACTTTATCTAAACCAATCTTATCTAATTTATCTATGGCAACAGTAATGTCTGTTAGTTTATCTGCACCGCCGCATATTTCTGCCAATGCAGAAAGTATTTTTCGGCTATTGATTTTTATTTCAACCGGGATATTTAATTTTTCAAAAACAGTTGCATAGATATTAGCCAGCTCCACTTCATTAAGCAGCGAATTACTCCCTACTACATCAGCATCGCATTGATAAAACTCACGGTATCTTCCTTTTTGCGGTCGATCTGCTCTCCATACAGGTTGTATCTGATAGCGTTTAAAAGGGAAAGTAAGTTGATTGTGATTCATTGCTACATAACGGGCAAAGGGAATAGTTAAATCATATTTTAAAGCTCTTTCTGTAATGCCTTTTACATTTTTTCCTTCCAGCACTTTTTCAAAATCTTCTCTGATTTGTTTTTCTTTGTCTGCATTATCAAGGCCGTTGTTCAGAACTTTAAAGATTAATTTATCACCTTCTTCTCCATATTTCCCCATCAGCGTTTCAATATTTTCCATCGCCGGAGTTTCCAATGGCTGAAAACCGTACAGCTCAAACACATTCCTGATTGTATTGAGAATATAATTTCTTTTCCGAACTACATCCGGCCCGAAATCTCTTGTTCCTTGTGGTAATGATAGTTTTGCCATGTTTACTGCCATTTCAAATTATTAGTTCCTTGCAAAGCCCCTTTAGGGGTTGGGGCATATTTCTCTATAATTTTATTACAAACTTCGTCAATCATTTTATACACTTCATGATAGCCCGGCTCTGGCCCATAATAAGGATCGGGTACATCCATATTTTTACCAGGATAAATCTCATTCATCAGCAATTCTGCTTTAGATATATTAAATTTATTTTTAGCAATGCGTTTCATTTCATCCATCACATCACCGGCAAGCGCATATATTTTATCATACATATCAAAATCTGCGGCCGTAAATCTTTTTGCTCTTTGGTTGCTTATGTCAATACCGTTTAGCCGGGCTACTTTTTGTGAAAGATTGTGCGGCGGATCACCAGTATGATAGCTATTGGTGCCGGCACTTTCAATACTCCATGTTAAACCTGCCTTAAAAGCTTTGTCCTGCAGAATGCCTTCTGCTAATGGACTGCGGCAGATATTTCCAAGGCAAACCATTAAAATTTTCATTTGGCAAATATAGCTATGAGTTTTGAGTTGCGAACTACGAGGATAGTCGCTTATTGATAACTTATTTGTATAGGGCAAACTAAAATTTTCAGTCTCATAACCCGCAACTCAAAACTCGCAACTTAATAAATGAAAATTATGGATTTCAGCCACCCGCTGCATCTAATAACCAAACACACCGCCATGACAAACAAAGAAATTTTGCAATCCGATTTACTCGATATTGTTTTCGAGAAACGCAATAAAGTTTATGGTGCTTATGCAATCCGTAAAGGATATAATAATCGTATGCTTACAGCACTGGGAGCAGGAATGTCTGTTATCCTGTTATTGGTTTTTATCAATGGGTTGGGTAATAAGCAGGAATCAACTTTAACGATACCGCAAGACAAGAATGAAATCCTGGTAAGGGAGATAGAAATAGTAAAGGATAAACCAAAAGAACCGGAACAACCAAGGAAAATAGTGAAACAAAAACCTGTTGAACCTAAAGTGGCAGCAGTTAAGTTTACAACACCTCCTGCAATAAAGGACGATGATAAGGTAAAAGATAAAATGGTTGCCATTACTGATATGGACGATAAGAAAATTGCTGATAAAACCAGTGATGGTATAAAAGATAATGGTACGGTAAAACAATCTGAGAAGCCTGTAACAGAACCCGGCAATGGAAATGGAACAGTGACAGAGCCAAAACAACCTGATTTTATAGTTCAGGAAAAAAATCCTGAATTTCCCGGGGGAACAGAAGCTTTAAAAAGGTTTTTGGGTAAAAACCTGAGTACGCCGGATGAGCTGGAAGCTGGCGAAAGAAAAGTAGTTCAGATAAAATTTAAGGTAGATAAGGATGGGTCGGTTACCAACTTTGAAATAGTGACAAGCGGTGGTGGCGAATTTGACAGGGAAGTGGTAAGGGTGTGTAAAAAAATGCCCAGGTGGACACCGGCTATACAAAACGGTATCAACGTTCCTGTAAGTTATGTACTGCCTGTAACATTTATCGGGTTAGAAGAGTAAAATTCAATAATTTGCTTTTCCTAAAAACGGACAACGGATGTTTGAAGAATACGAAAAGAATAAAAAGAAACAGGTGTCATTGATGCGGTCCTTGCTGGATTTCGGCATGGGTCTCATCATTACAGTAGTGGGAATATTCTTTTTATTCAGACATAAATTAAACATTCCTTTAAATAAAACATATCCTCCCGATTATTACGATATAATTTTAGGTGGCATCTTTATTCTTTATGGGGTGTGGAGGACATACAGGGGTTATAAGAAAAACTATTTTAAATGATTGGAAGAGGCAGTACTATAAAATTTACCGGTTATATAATTGTGTTTGTTTGTTGGTTGCTGGCAGGCTGTAAATCGTACGATGAACAGGAAAAGGAAAGGCCTGATTCACCAAGACGAGGAACGATTCGAGTTAGTGCCGATGAATCGTTTAAACCGATAATTGATCAGATGGTGATGGTGTATGAATCTAACCATCCGGGCACTAAAATTAATGTAGACTATAAGCCCGAAGCAGATTGTCTGAAAGATTTGCTGAACGACAGTGTTCGGATGATAATTGCAACAAGGGATGTTAGTGAGGATGAACGGGATGCAATTATTGATTCGCTTAAATTAGGTCCCAAAAGCCTGGTAATCGCAAGGGATGGTATTTCAGTAATAGTGCATCCGTCTGAACAGGACACGTTGTTTACCATGAATGAAATAAAACAAGTGCTTACAGGGAGATACAACAAAAAGTTAATTCCCGTATTTGACGGGCTAAAAGCAACCAGTACGGTACGTTTTATCATCGATTCAGTATTGCGGGGCGATTCGCTTACACCAACAGCGATGGCAGCCCGCAGCAGCGAAGCGGTGATTGATTATGTATCAAAAACCCCGGGAGTGATTGGTTTTATTGGAGTAAGCTGGATTGGGAATCCGGAAGACACTTCGCAACTTAGTTTTTTGAAGAAGGTAAAGGTGGTATCTCTGGAAACTACTGACCGGCCAGGTGCATACGCCAAAGCGTACCAGGCAAATATTTATTACAAACGATATCCTATGGTACGGGATTTGGTTTATATGCTTAAGGAGAATTATACTGGACTTGGTACCGGATTTGCCAATTTTATGAGCGGGGAAATAGGACAAATAATTTTCAACAGAGCGTACCTGGCACCAACCCAAAAAAAATTAGGCATCAGGCCGGTAAGGCTGAATGAGTAAAAGGGGAGTTAGTTATATTTACAACTTTAAAAGAAGAAGAAAATGAAGAAAACCGTAATTACATTTTTAGCGTCGTGTTTATTAATAACCGGGCTAAAAGCGCAAACCATACAGGAGGGGATAACCCACTTGTATGCTGATAGATATAAAAGTGCCATAGGCGTTTTTGAAAAACTATTGGCTGCAAATCCAAATAATATAGAAGCGACCTACTGGCTGGGTCAAACTTATTTTGACCTGGATGATAATGCGAAGGCACGCCAGATTTATCAAAAAGCTCTTGAAACAAATGGCAGTGCGCCTCTTATATTAATAGGCTTGGGTCATGCAGATTTGCATGACAATAAAACAAATGATGCCCGTCAGAAATTTGAAGCTGCAATAACAGCAGCTACTCCGAATACCAAAAAAGGAACTGATCCACTTGTGTTGAGTGCAATTGGCCGAGCCAATGTTGATGCAAAAGCCGGGGATTTTAACTATGCAATAGAAAAGTTAACAATGGCTGCTGCAAAGGATGAAAAAAATACTGAAATATTATTACAATTAGGTAATGCATACCGCAAAGCCCGTCCCGGTGAAGGTGGTGGCGAAGCTTTCAGGAACTATAAAAAAGCATTGGAAATAAATCCTGCTTTTGCTCCGGCAGACTTACGCTTAGCCAAACTGTTCGAATCTCAAAAGAACTGGGAGTTAGTTTTAGAATACTTAAATGATGGTATAAAGAGAGACCCAAAGTTTTCTCCTGCTTACTATGAGCTTTTCTACTATTACTTTTTCCGTGCAAAATACACTGAAGCAGAAGAGTTTTTAGGAAAATATATGGCCAGCACAGATGCTGAACCACAACATGATTTTTTATATGCTCAGCTTTGCTGGGCTAAAAAGGACTTTGCCTGCGCTGCTGCAAAAGCAGAAGGAGTTGTAGCTGCAATGGGTGATAAAACAAAACCCAAAGTGTATAAGTTATTGGCCGATGCTAATTTTCAGAAAGGAGATTATGCAAATGCTAAAAAGTACAGTGATAAGTATTTTGCCAGAGAAAAACCGGAAGACCTGATTTCATTTGATTATAAATTACTGGCTGATATTTTTTCAAAAACCGGGGGCACCAATGATGAGATATACAGTGCTTATATTAAAGGCTCTTCTTTAGATACTGTACTTACTTCAAAAATAGATTTCTTAAAACAAGGCGCTGCTTATTTTAAGAGCAATAAAATAAGAGATAAAGAAGGCGATATTTTACAAAAGATAATCGAGGTAAAACCAAAGCCTTCTATCAATGATCATTTCGATTTAACACTAGCCCGTTATTTCAGCGGTAACTATGGGCAATCGAGAATTGAATCTAAAACAATGATTCAAAAATTTCCTGACCAGCCTTATGGATATGAATGGGCATTTAATAGTGCGAATGCTATTGACACGATAAAAAAAGACAGTATAGCTGTGCCTGATGCACTGGAATTATTTGCTTTTGCACAAAAGGATACGGCAAAATACCGGAAGCAATATTTAAGCTCTGTAAAGTTTTTGGGTGCTTATTATATAAATCAGGCAAAGGATAAAGAAAAGTCGTTAGAATTTTTCACTAAATGGCTTGAAGCTGATTCTGCAAATGCTCCGACAATTCAACCTATCATCGACCAGATTAAAAAAATGCCGGTAAAGCAATCGACTCCGCCAAGAGGTAATGCCATGCCAGCAAAGGCAACCGAAAAAAAGCCGGTTGGAACAACGGGTACTAAATCTAAATTAAAACCAGCAGGTAAAACGGCGGTTGTAAAGAAATAAGAACTCGGTTTTCTTCTTTTAAAAAAAGTCCCTTACTATTATGGTGAGGGGCTTTTCATTTATATGAAGTATTCCTGCAAATCATTTTAGTTAAGGTATTTTCAACCTGTCACCTTATTTTTGCCACCAGAGTTAAAGACCTATGATTCATTTACTTCAAACCAATCTGAATAGTGCGGCTTCAAGTTCTTACCTGCCGGTAGGTTTGCAGGTAATTATTGCCGTTGGCTTGATTGTTTTCCTGACAGTTGTAACTCATTTATTAGGGCCAAAAAGAAAAACTTCTGACAAGTTGCAGAACTTTGCCAGTGGCATTGAAAGCCACGGTGATGCCCGCCAGCCAATGGCGATTAAATATTTCCTGACTGCCATTTTATTTGTGTTGTTTGATGTTGAGGTAATTTTCTTTTATCCTTATGCTGTGAATTTTAAAGGCTTGGGTTGGGATGGCTTTTGGGCGGTCTTTATGTTTGTAGGATTCTTCCTTTGCGGGTTTATATATATTATTAAAAAAGGTGCTTTGAAGTGGGAAGATTAGATAATGAATAATTAAAAACTAATAATTTGTAATTACATGAACCTCAACGAAGCTTTAGGAGTTATTACAGGGAAGATTATTATTAATTTTTAATTACTAATTCTTAATTACTATGTCCCGTCCTGTATCATATAATCTTATCAAAAAGCCGCTGGAGACTGATATCAGTCTTGCTGATATGCCAGAAGGCAGTATGGGAGAGGGTTTTTTTGCCACCAAACTCAACACTGTCATCGGTTTGGCAAGAAAGAATTCTATTTGGCCACTGCCATTTGCCACTTCTTGCTGTGGTATTGAATTTATGGCCACCATGGGTTCACATTACGATTTGGCCCGATTTGGCTCAGAAAGGGTAGGCTTTTCTCCCCGTCAGTGTGATTTATTGATGGTAATGGGAACCATTGCCAAAAAAATGGGCCCAGTGGTGAAACAGGTTTACTTGCAAATGGCTGAACCCCGTTGGGTTATTGCAGTTGGGGCCTGTGCAAGTAGCGGTGGAATTTTTGATACTTACAGTGTGTTGCAGGGAATTGACCAGGTAGTACCAGTAGATGTATATGTGCCGGGGTGCCCGCCAAGACCTGAAGCAATCATTGATGGAGTGATGAGGGTGCAGGATTTGGTAGGTAAGGAAAGTTTGAGAAGAAGAAATGGAGATAGGTATAAGTTATTATTAGAAAGTTACGGCATCCAATAAAAGCATGACACTGACTAACAAGCATATCAAACAAAGACTAACTGATAAATTTCCTGAACAGGTATCTTGTTTCGATGAACCTTATGGAATGCTCACTTTCGAAGCACCAAAAGAGCTCAACCTGAAGGTGCTTAATTTTTTATATGACGATGAAGAATTAAAGTTTCGTTTTATGACGGACTTGTGTGGCGTTCATTATCCTGACAGTAAAGGAAAGGAACTGGCTGTGGTTTACCATTTGCATAACCTGGAAGATAATATTCGTATTCGCTTTAAAGTGTTTACCGATATTAATCAACCGGATATTTATACGGCCACAGGATTATTTTCTGCTGCTAATTGGATGGAAAGAGAAACCTATGATTTTTACGGGGTGAATTTTGTTGGTCACCCAAAACTGAAAAGGATATTGAATGTGGACGAAATGGATTATTTCCCAATGCGGAAAGAATTTCCATTGGAAGACCAGACAAGGATTGATAAGGATGATGAGATGTTTGGAAGAGGATAAAAAAACTAAAAATTAAAAAGTCAAAAGTAAAAACTACTAAGTCCACGATTTTGAACCTGCCTGATGGCAGTCAGGTTTTTACTTTTGAATTTTGACTTTATACATGTCAGAACAACATATCAAATTACCGGAAGGCTCGATTGAGAAAACAACGACTACGCTGAACCTGGGGCCAACCCATCCGGCTACGCATGGTGTGATGCAGAATATCCTGGAATTGGATGGAGAAAGAATTGTTTCTACAGAACAAACTATCGGATACATTCACCGGGCATTTGAAAAAATTGCTGAACGCAGACCGTTGTATCAGATAACAACGCTGACCGACCGGTTGAACTATTGTTCTTCTCCACTAAATAATATGGGCTGGCACCTGACTTGTGAAAAATTGCTGGGTGTGAAAACGCCGAAGAGAGTGGATTATCTCCGTGTCATTATTATGGAGCTGTCAAGAATTTCTGACCACTTGATTTGTAATTCTATTGTGGGAGTGGATGCGGGTGCTTACACAGGATTTTTATATGTGATGCAATACCGGGAATTGATTTATGAAATCTATGAAGAGGTATGTGGAGCAAGATTGACAACGAATATGGGTCGCATTGGCGGCTTTGAAAGAAACTTCAATAATATCGCTTTTGAAAAAATAGAAAAGTTCTTAAAGGAATATCCTAAAGTGCTTAAAGAATTTGAAAACCTGTTTCAACGCAACAGGATTTTCATGGACAGAACAAAAGGTACCGGGGCCATCAGTGCCGACAGGGCATTGAACTATGGTTTTACTGGTCCCAATCTCCGTGCAGCCGGAATTGATTATGATGTAAGGGTGCACACCCCTTACAGTAGTTATGAAGATTTTCAATTTAATATACCCGTTGGAACAACAGGTGATAACTACGACCGCTGGTTGGTTCGTAGCCAGGAAATGTGGCAAAGTTTGAGCATTATAGAACAGGCTTATCAAAAAGTGCAGGAGTTTAAAGGAACGGATGCTGATGTATTTCATGCAGATGTGCCGGAATATTATTTACCAGAGAAAGCTGATGTATATACGAAGATGGAAGCCCTGATTTACCATTTTAAAATTGTGATGGGAGAAACGGAAATTCCTCGGGGTGAAGTATACCAATCTGTGGAAGGTGGAAATGGTGAGCTGGGATTTTATTTAATCAGTGATGGGGGAAGAACACCATACCGGTTACATTTCCGGAGGCCATGTTTTATATATTACCAGGCTTTTGAGGAATTAACAAAAGGGGCAATGCTGAGTGATGCGATAATGACAATGAGTAGTTTGAATTTGATTGCAGGAGAATTAGACGCTTAGTTGATTTGCAGATGTGATGATATGCAGATGTGCAAATGAAATTCAGGGTTACAAAATTTAAATTTTAGAAAGAAGATAAAATGAGTGTTCAGTTTTCAGATAAATCATTACAAGAAGTAAAACGGATAATTAATTTTTATCCGGAAGGAAAGCAGAAGAGTGCTGTTATTCCTGTGCTGCATTTGGCACAACAGGAATTTGGCGGTTGGCTTAGTTCTGAGACCATGGATTATGTGGCTTCTTTACTCCAACTTGAACCGATTGAAGTTTACGAAGTAGCGACTTTTTACAGTATGTATAATTTGAAACCGGTCGGGAAATACATGTTTGAAGTTTGTCAAACAGGACCTTGTATGCTGAACGGAAGCGATGATATAATTAAATACATATATGATAAACTGGGCATAAAACCCGGTGAGACAAGTTCCGATAGTTTGTTTACACTGAAAGCAGTGGAATGCCTGGGTGCTTGTGGTTATGCTCCAATGATGCAGATGGGAAAAAATTATAGAGAGCATTTGACAAAAGAAAAAGTGGATGCGATAATAAATGAGTGCAGGAATACCGCAGCGGCTAAAAACTAAACATGAAAAAGTTATTAGCTATAATTCTTTTACTGAATGTTGTTTTCGCCAATGCACAGACGGATGAAGAAAAGCTGACTTCGGCGTTGAAAGAATTTCATCAGTCGCTGGTAAAAAAGAATACAGTTTCTATTAATCAGCAAACGGATAAGGCATTGAGCTATGGACATAGCAACGGCTGGGTAGAAACAAAAACGGAAATGATGAAGAACCTGGAAACAGGTTATACAAGTTATAAAAGCATAAAGGAAGATAGCCTGCAGGTAACGATAAATGCAAATGTGGCACATGCAAGGTTTGTTGGAGATTATGAGGTTTCATTGAATGGCGGAAATGCAGTTATTTATCATTTGAAAGTGTTGGAAGTGTGGGTGAAGAAGGGAAAGAGATGGTTGTTATTTGCGAGGCAGGCGGTAAAATAAAAAAATTAAAATCCCCCTTTAGGGGATAGGGGCATATGGGAAGAAAATTATTATTAGACAAAGCTCACATTGAAAACATCAGGCTCTATGATGTGTACCGCCGTGAAGGTGGTTATCGTAGTGTGGAAAAGGCATTGAAAACAATGACACCTGATGCTGTAACAGATGAAGTGAAGAAAAGTGGATTAAGAGGTCGTGGTGGTGCTGGATTTCCTACTGGTATGAAATGGAGTTTCCTTGCCAAGCCTGAAGGAGTGCCTCGTTATTTAGTAGTAAATGCAGATGAATCTGAACCCGGAACATTCAAGGACAGGTATTTAATGGAATTCATTCCGCATTTGCTGATTGAAGGAATGATTACATCTTCTTTTGCATTAGGTGCAAAACGTTCATACATCTACATCCGTGGTGAATATGCCTGGATTGTTGATATACTTGAACAGGCCATTGCGGAAGCAAAAAATAATGGATGGTTGGGTAAAAATATTTTAGGTACTGGTTACGATTTAGAGATTTATGTACAACGTGGCGCCGGTGCTTATATCTGTGGTGAAGAAACGGCGTTGCTCGAATCATTAGAAGGGAAAAGAGGTAATCCAAGAATTAAACCACCGTTTCCTGCTGTAAAAGGCTTATGGGATTGCCCGACGGTAGTGAATAATGTAGAAACAATTGCAGCAGTTGTTCCTATCATTAATGAAGGTGGAGAAGAGTATGCAAAAATTGGTATAGGTAAATCAACTGGTACAAAATTGATTTCCGCCTGCGGCAATATCAAGAAGCAGGGTGTGTATGAAATTGATATGACCATTTCTGTTGAAGAATTTATTTACAGTGATGAATATTGTGGCGGCATTGCCAACGGACGAAAACTAAAAGCTTGTATTCCCGGAGGCTCGTCTGTTCCTATTTTACCCGCTAATTTATTATTGACAACAGCGAAAGGCGAAAAAAGGATGATGACCTATGAGAGTTTGGCTGATGGAGGATTTGCCACTGGCTCTATGATGGGTTCGGGTGGATTCATTGTTTTGGATGATACACAGTGTGTGGTAAAACATACTTACACTTTAGCAAGGTTCTATCGCCATGAAAGTTGCGGACAATGTTCGCCCTGCCGTGAAGGAACAGGCTGGATGGAAAAAATATTACTGAACATTGAGAATGGTAAAGGAAAGATGAGCGATATAGATTTGCTCTGGGATATACAACGGAAGATTGAAGGCAATACGATTTGTCCGCTTGGTGATGCAGCGGCATGGCCGGTTGCAGCTGCTATTCGGCATTTCAGGGATGAGTTTGAATGGCATATCACTAACCCGGATGATGCGCAGAGAAGGAACTATGGATTGATGCATTATGCAGACCCGATACATGTGCCGGTGACAAGTTAAAATTCAAAAGTCAAAAATCAAAATCGTGGAAGATTCCTTTGAGACTTTTGAAGTGCATGAAGAGGGGAAGCCTTTTAAGATAAGTCACAGATGTTTTTATTTTTCGAAGGAAGTGATATTATTTATAAGAGAGTGTAAGTATGAAACGGTTTATCGTTCTTTGTTTGACCAATTAGTGAGAAGCGCAACTTCTATTGGGGCTAATGTAGTCGAAGGAAAGTCTGGAAGTTCTAAAAAGGACTGGAAGAACTTTTATGTGATAGCGTTAAAATCGGCAAATGAAACAAAATATTGGCTTTGCCTGATTAAAGAAACATTAGAAGTGCCAAAAGAGAAAATAGAAGTACTGATAAAGGAAGCAGACGAGATTTCTAAAATCATTGCTTCTATAATTATCAACTCCAGGTAGAAATTTGAAAACTGTGAAGTTTTTGATTTTTTAATTTTGATTTTTGAATTAACAAAATGGCTGACGAAGTAAAAAAAGAAGCACCTGCAAATTTTAAAGTTACTATTGACAACATAACTGTCGAAGTGGCTCCGGGTACATCTATATTAACTGCTGCACGGCAGATTGGTGGTGATGTAACACCGCCTGCTATGTGCTTTTACAGTAAACTAAAAGGAAGCGGTGGTAAATGCCGTACCTGTCTGGTGGAAGTGGCTGCAGGTTCTACTGCTGATCCAAGACCAATGCCGAAATTAGTTGCATCATGCCGCACCAATGTAATGGATGGCATGATTGTAAAAAATATTACCAGTGAAAGAGTGCAGGATGCAAGAGCCGGTGTTGTGGAATTTTTGTTGTTGAATCATCCGTTAGATTGCCCGATATGCGACCAGGCAGGAGAGTGCCACTTACAGGATTTAGGTTACGAACATGGTAAAGAAGATACCCGTTACGAATTCAAAAGAAGAACATTTGAGAAAGAAGATATCGGACCATATATTCAGTTACACATGACAAGGTGTATCCTTTGTTATCGCTGTACCTATGTAGCCGACCAGTTAACTGATAAAAGAGTGCACGGAATTTTAGACCGTGGCGATCATGCAGAAATATCAACCTATATTTCCAAAGCAATCGATAATGATTTCAGCGGAAACATGATTGATGTTTGCCCGGTTGGTGCATTAACTGATAAAACATTCCGGTTTAAGAACAGGGTTTGGTTTACCAGGCCGGTTGATGCACACCGTAACTGCGAAAATCCAAAATGCTTCGGCAAAGCAACGCTATGGTTACGTGGCGATGAAGTGTACAGGGTAACTGCAAGAAAAGATGAGTGGGGCGAAGTGCAAAGCTACGACGGTAAACCCGGGTGGATATGCAATACCTGCCGTTTTGATAAAAAGAAAACCAGTGACTGGACTATTGAAGGGTTGACAACCATCAGCCGCCATTCAGTAATAGGTGCGAATAAATATGCAAAACTGGAGATGCCGAATGATACTACTAAAAAAGTAATGCGTGGCCGTGACCCCAAACTTTTAATGAACATACATAATGTTAGTGGAGTTAATAATCCCAATATCCATTTAAGTGAAATAGAAAGACCGGCAAACATGCAGGATTTTGCAAAATCAGGAGAGTTTGTGAAAGGAGAGGGCGAATCAACCCAATGGGGTTTACCAAAAGAATAAAAATTATTTTAAAACAGGTTTATGCTTTTAGCAATTGAATTGGCCTTGATAGTGGAGAAACTGGTACTCATCGTTATTGTGGTGATGGCATCGCTGCTCATTGCCATGTATGCTACCTATGCTGAAAGAAAAGTGGCAGCTGTATTACAAGACAGGCGTGGACCGAACCGTGCAGGTCCTTTTGGTATCCTGCAACCGGTAGCCGATGGGTTGAAATTATTTTTTAAAGAAGAGATCATCCCTAATTTTTCTTCCAAAGCATTATTTATACTTGGCCCTTCACTGGCTATGCTTACGGCCATCATGACCGGCGCCGTGGTTCCCTGGGGAGATAAAGTACATTTTTTTGGCAGGGACATCTCTTTACAGATAGCCGATGTGAACGTGGGTATATTATATGTGTTTGCAGTGGTGAGCATGGGTGTGTATGGTATCATGATCGGATCATGGGCAAGTAATAACAAGTATTCACTGATGGGTGGACTGAGGGCTGCCTCGCAGATCATCAGTTACGAACTGGCCATGGGTATTTCATTGATCGCATTGTTGATGGTAACCGGAACACTCAGTCTGAAAGAAATGGTGCTGCAGCAACAAACCGGTTTATGGAATATCGTTTACCAGCCTTTGGGATTTTTGATATTTCTCATTTGTGCATTTGCTGAATGTAACCGTACCCCATTTGATCTGCCCGAAGCAGAGAATGAACTGATCGGTGGTTATCATACCGAGTACTCGTCCATGAAGCTGGGCTTCTATCTTTTTTCGGAGTATATTAATATGTTTGTGAGCAGTGTGATCATGGCTACCATGTTCTTTGGCGGATACGATATACCATTCCTGAACGAAGCGGATTATAACCAGAACTGGATGGCCTTGTTTGGAATAATGATGTTGATGACAAAAGTGGTTTGCTTTATCTTCCTGTTCATGTGGGTACGTTGGACCATCCCGAGATTCCGGTACGATCAATTGATGAACCTCGGATGGAGGGTATTAATTCCATTGGCATTGGCAAATATGCTGGTGACAGGGGCGTTGGTTTTATTAAAACAGAATAATTGGCATTTTTAAGTCAGATAAAAATTTAAAAAAACTGTCAGGCTGAGCTTGTCGAAGCCGGGTTAATAAAGAGTATGCAAGCATTAACTAACAGGGTGAAACAGGTTGACCGCAGGGAGATGAGCTTTCTTGAACGGCTTTACCTCGTTTCTATTTTTAAGGGCATGATGATCACCTTCATGCACATGTTTAAAAAGAAGCCCACCATTAATTACCCGGAGAAGACACGTCCTTTTAGCCCGGTATTTCGTGGGTTACACATTTTAAACAGGGATGAAGAAGGGCGTGAAAACTGTACGGCCTGCGGGTTGTGTGCCGTTGCCTGTCCGGCCGAAGCCATTACCATGGAAGCAGCAGAAAGGCAAACAGGAGAAGAGGACCTGTACCGGGAAGAGAAATATGCAGCCAAATACGAGATCAATATGCTGCGTTGCATCTTCTGTGGTTTGTGCGAAGAAGCTTGCCCTAAAGACGCTATTTACTTAAGCGAAACTTTTGCACCGGCCGATTACCAGCGTAAACAGTTCATTTATAAAAAGGAAGAATTATTGATACCCCATCCTGTAAAAGATGCTGAAGCATATAAAAAGGCTTTGGGTAACAGGGTAAAAAGAGAAAAGACCAATTAAGAAACATGAGCATTACAGAAATATTATTTTGGGGTTTATCTGTCCTGGCTTTGGCAAGTGCCATCATGGTGGTTGCCAGTAAAAGCCCGGTACACAGTATTTTATTTCTTATCGTGGTTTTCTTTGCCATATCCGGTCATTATATTTTATTGAATGCACAGTTTTTAGCCATTGTAAATATCATTGTATATGCAGGTGCTATAATGGTGTTGTTTTTATTTGTAGTAATGCTGATGAACCTGAATGCCGAATCGGAGCCACAAAAGAACAGGTACATGCAGTTTGCCGGATTAATTTCAGGCGGATGTTTGTTCCTAGTTTTAATATCAGCTATAACAAAATCAGCCCCGGCAAATAATATCATGCAGTTGGGCAGCGGCGACCAGGGCCTTATCAAAAACCTGGGTATGGTATTATTCAGAGATTATGTGGTGCCTTTTGAAATAAGTAGCATTTTGTTTTTAAGTGCAATGATCGGTGCGGTGGTCGTTGGTAAAAAAGAAGGCCCATCTACCCCCCAAAAGGGGGATTTGTAAGATCATGGTTTTACAAAGGCCATTATGAAATTAAAGAGCAGGAGTATATTTTTTATAAACGATAAAAAACAAACTTCCAAATCCCCCTCCTTTGGAGGTTCACAAAGGGGGAAGGAACGAAGTTCGAAGGGGAGGCCAGAAGTATGGAAATTAAATGGTACATCGGTTTAGCGGTAGCATTATTCTGCACAGGAATTGTGGGGGTACTTACCCGCCGTAATTCTATTATTATTTTTATGTGCATAGAGCTAATGTTGAACTCGGTGAATTTATTGCTGGTTGCATTTTCAAAAATGCATGCAGCTTCTGCTTTGGGCCAAACAATGCCTTCGGTTGTAAGTGATGCACAGATATTTGTATTTTTTATCATGGTGGTGGCTGCAGCAGAAGTAAGTGTGGGGCTGGCTATCATCGTTATGTTATACAGGAATACACATTCGGTAGATGTGAATTTTTTAAACAGACTTAAAAATTAAAAAATCAAAATTCAAAAGTAAAAACTGAAGCCATTGTTCTTTTTTGAATTTTGAATTTTGCCTTTTGACTTAATATGAGAAATGTTTTATACATGGCTTGGTTAATTCCTTTGATGCCCCTGCTTGGGTTTTTGCTGATTGGACTAGGCAGAAAGCGTCTGTCAAAAACACTGGCTGGTATCATCGGCAGCGGAACAGTTTTTCTTTCTTTTTTGTTAAGCCTTTATGTTTTCTTTAGTGTAAAGGGGGGTAATACTTATGTTGCCCATTATTTCGATTTCATAAATATCAATGCACTTAAAATTGGTTTTGATTTTCAAATAGATCAACTCTCATCTATCTTTTTATTAATAATAACCGGTGTCGGTTTTTTAATACATGTGTATTCAACCGCCTATATGCATGACGAGGAGCCCAAAGACTTTGCTAAATATTTCGCTTACCTCAATCTTTTTGTTTTCTCCATGCTGTTGCTGGTTATGGGTGCCAACTATGTGATCATGTTCATTGGTTGGGAGGGTGTGGGGCTTTGTTCTTACTTATTGATTGGTTATTGGTTTAAAAATACCAGTTATAATATTGCGGCAAAGAAAGCTTTCATCATGAACCGCATTGGCGATCTTGGTTTTTTACTGGCGGTTTTCTGGTTGATCTCAAAAGTTGGTTCAGTAGATTTTCATAATGTATTTAGTACAGTAGTGGCAGATACAGCACATAAAACGCTTTCACTTACAGATATTACCGGTATTACATTATTATTATTTGTTGGTGCAATGGGTAAAAGCGCCCAGATACCTTTATATACCTGGTTACCCGATGCAATGGCTGGCCCTACACCAGTGAGTGCATTGATACATGCGGCAACCATGGTTACCGGCGGTATCTACATGATTGCCCGCAGTAATATTTTATATTCTATGGCACCGGTTTCTCAAGCCGTTGTTGCTATTGTTGGTTTGGCAACAGCTATTCTGGCTGCTACTATTGCTTTAAAACAGAACGACATTAAAAAAGTGTTGGCTTACTCCACTGTTAGCCAGTTAGGGTATATGTTTTTGGGATTGGGAGTAGGTGCTTACACCGGTGCCGTGTTTCATGTAATGACACATGCATTCTTTAAAGCATTATTATTTCTTGGGGCTGGTAGTGTTATTCATGCCATGAGTGGTGAACAGGATATTAGAAATATGGGGGGACTAAAAAAGTACATGAGCATTACCCATATCACATTTTTACTGGCTTGTTTGGCAATTGCCGGTATGCCGCCTTTTTCCGGTTTCTTTTCTAAGGATGAAATACTGGCCGGGGCATTTGCAAAAAATCCTTTGCTGTGGGGCGTGGGTGTTGCAGGAGCTATGATGACGGCATTCTACATGTTCCGTTTATATGCCATGACCTTCCTCGGAAAATTCCGTGGTACACAGGAACAGCAGCATCACCTGCATGAAAGCCCTAAAGCAATTACAATACCTCTTATCATGCTGGCCATACTTTCTGTAATTGGAGGATGGATAGGTATACCGGAAATATTTATGCACGGTGGTCACAGGCTGGAAGAATTTTTAGCGCCTGTATTTGCACAGAGTAATGCTATCACTGTAAAGCATGAAGTGGATCACATAACTGAATATATGATCATGGGGATATCTGTTGCGCTTGCTTTGGCTGCATTATTATATGCATGGAAAAAATTCAGTAATTATCAAAAGACAGATGCGGCAGAGACCGGTTTAGGAAAAGTGCTGGAGAATAAATGGTATGTTGACGAGTTGTATGACAGCATAATTGTAAAACCAGTTCAATCCATAGCAAAATATTTCAATAATGTGCTGGAGAGAAAAGGTATTGATGGTTTTGTGAATGGGGTAGGTAAAGCAGTTAACTACAGCAGCCGGCAGATACGGTTGATACAAACCGGGCAGGTAGGTACTTATATCCTGCTGATGGTACTGGGTATTTTAGTTTTATTTATTGTTCAATTGTTTTTGTAATCAGAAGATATGGACCCACAAAATATTTGGATAACATTTCCGGAGTTGCTAACCTGGTTTCCGTTGATAGCGGGGCTGGTGGCATTTATCATCCGTGAAGAAAAAAAGGTAAAGGCATGGGCTTTGATCGCTTCATTGATTACTTTGGGTATTTCTGTAACAAGTTTATTTTACCTGGATAATGTAAAAGATTTCTATCTCAATAATGTAAGTTATTTCTGGTTAAAATATTTGGGGAGTAACCTTACTTTGGGGCTTGATGGTATGGGGCGGATGCTTACTGCTTTAACTGCGGTTGCATTCCCGGTTATCTTCATTGCAACAAATAAAACAGGTTATAAGAATGCAAATGTATTCTATGGATTAATGCTGTTAACACAGAGCGGATTAATGGGTGTGTTCACCGCCATGGATGTTTTAGTATTTTATTTCTTTTGGGAGCTTGCGGTTATTCCTGCTTACTTTTTATGCAGCCGCTGGGGCGGAGAAAGAAGGATACAGGCAACATTCAAATTCTTTGTGTACACTTTTACCGGCTCGCTGTTAATGCTTGTTGGAATTATGTATGTGTACATGCATACACACCCTACTGCATTTGCCGATCATTCATTTTCCATGAATGCCTTTTACTCTGCAGTACTTTCAGCTAAAGAACAAAACTGGTTGTTCTGGTTATTCTTTATTGCCTTTGCCATTAAGATGCCGGTATTCCCTTTTCATACCTGGCAACCCGATACTTACGAACAGGCACCAGCTGCCACAACCATGGTATTGAGTGGCATCATGGTCAAGATGGGGGTGTTTGCAGTCATTCGCTGGATACTTCCGGTTTTTCATGATGCAGTTATTAAGTTTGATCATATTGTTATCGGCCTTTCTGTTATCGGAATGATCTATGCCAGTTTAATTGCCATAAAACAGGATGACCTGAAACGTTTTGTAGCTTATTCATCCATTGCACATATCGGTTTGATGTGTGCCGCCATTTTTACAAAAGGCGATATTGGTTTGCAGGGTGTAATGATACAGATGTTCAGTCATGGTATAAATATAATCGGCATGTGGATAGTGGTTGACCTGATTGAAAAACAGACCGGCACAAGAAAAATTTCGGAGCTGGGTGGTATTGCACATAAAGTACCGGCATTAACTATTTTCCTTGTGATAATTGCTTTGGCAAATATTGCTTTACCGTTGACCAATGCTTTTGTTGGAGAGTTTATGATGTTTAGCGGACTGTTTAAATTCAGTATGGTATATACTGCTGTTGCCGGGGTAAGCATCATACTGGCAGCTGTATACACTTTAAATATGATACAGAAGGTTTTTTACGGTGAGGCTAATGCAATTACCGAGAAGATGCAGGAAATTTCATTCAACCAAAAACTGATCTTAAGTGTGTTGGTGGTATTCATCTTTTTGTTTGGTGTATTTCCACAACCACTTTTCGATCTTACAAAAGATACAGTGATAGCTATATTAACAAGATTTAAATAACCGATTAAATAATTCTTTGCCAACAGGCGAAAAAGGATATGAACGCAATAATATTTACAGCAATCTGGGGTGTGGTGATGATGTTGGGCGGAGCTTTTATTAAAAATAAGGCCACACCAAAATACCTGGCCATTGGCGGATTGGTATTGATACTTATATCCAATTGCCTTGAGCTTAATTCTGGGGTGCCTCTTTTAGCGATTGATGCAAGGAACATGCTGGTGATAAACAGTTTTAATCTTACGTTCATTAATGTGGCATTGGGAAGCACCCTCCTTTATTTTTTATTGAATGGAAGGGATATTGAAAAAGTAGGCGAGCATGTGTCGGAATATTTTGCGCTGATATTTTTTGTGCTTTCCGGTGTAGCCATCATTTCCACTTTCAATACGTTATTGATGTTGTTCATCGGCATTGAAATTGTTTCTATCCCGCTATATGTTTTAACAGGCAGCGATAAAAGGAACTTAAAAAGTAATGAAGCTGCGTTGAAGTATTTTTTGATGGGCTCTTTTTCTACCGGTATCATGCTGCTGGGCATCGCTTTTTTGTATGGTGGAAGTGAAACCGGTTCTTTCTATATCAGTAATATTATATCCGGAAATGCAGAAATGCCGGCCATGATCGCCGTTGGTTTGGTTTTGTTGCTGATATCCATGTCTTTTAAAGTATCTGCAGCACCTTTTCATTTCTGGACACCAGATGTATATGATGGCGCACCAACCGTATTCACTTCATTTATGGCAACGGTTGTAAAAGCAGCCGCATTCTTTGCCTTTGCCCGGTTGTTTGAAAATGCTTTTGGCAATATGCAGCAGCAATGGCAAACGCTGATAGTAATTCTTATTGCTGCCACTTTATTAATAGGTAATCTTACCGCTGTTTTTCAGCAAAGTGTAAAACGGATGTTGGCTTACTCCAGTATTGCCCAGGCAGGGTTCATGTTGTTTGCATTATTTGCCTTAAACACAATGGCAAAAGAAGGGTTGGTTTTGTATGCTGCAGCTTATAGTCTTGCCAGTATCGGTATGTTTGCCATTTTAATAAAAATGAAAGATTATACGATTGACGGTTTCAATGGGCTTGCAAAACAGGAACCTGTACTGGCCATCACAGCAACTGTATTTCTTTTATCACTAACAGGTATTCCTTTAACAGCCGGCTTCCAGGCTAAATTTTACATGTTGCTGTCGGCGGTTCAAAATGGCCGGCAGATATGGCTGGTGATACTGGCTGTTTTATGTGCTGCTATAAGCGCCTACTACTATTTCAGGGTCATACAGGCCATGTATTTTAAGGAATCTGAAGATGAAGGGGCGCCAGTAGTTGAAAATGTAAGCCCTGCCTTTAAAATATTACTGGTTATTACAGCAGTACTGATCATTGTTTTAGGTATGTTCCCCAATTTCCTCACAGACTGGTTATATTTTTAAAAACACAGCATACCGTTTATAAAAGTTTTCAGGCAGTATTGTTTTCAGTTGTTAACTTTAGGCTGAATACGGGCTCATGACTTTTAAAGATACACTATCTCTCTCCTGGCGTAATATTTCGGGCAATAAATTACGAACCGGCATTACGGTTACAATTATTGCTTTCGGAATCATGGCCTTAATAGGTATTATTACTTCTATACAGGCAGCCAGCGCAAGCCTTACCACCAGCTTCTCTACCATGGGTGCCAATTCATTCAGCATAAGATATAAAGACAGAAATATACGTATAGGGGGAGGCAGACAAAGAGAAAATGATAAAGTCAGTAAGTCTGCTTTAAAAGTTAAGAAGTCGAACACCGGTAAGATCATTACTTATGATGAAGCAAGAATGTTCAAAGAGCGGTATGCTTTTCCTGCCAGGGTTGGTCTCTCTTTAATGGGGCCAAGAAATATTGTGGTTAATAATGAACGGAAAAAAACCAATCCTGATGTAACGGTATTAAGTGGTGATGAAAATTACCTGGAACTTAATGGCTATAAAATAGCTTATGGCCGTAACCTTACCCCCACCGATGTGGAAAGCGGCAGGAGTATATGCTTGCTGGGCAGTGGTGTGGCAAAAAAACTATATCCCGATAATGCTGAGAAAGCAATTGATAAAGTAGTAAGTGTTGATCATGTACCATACCGTGTTATTGGTGTTCTGGAAGAAAAAAGCTCAAGTGCATTTTTTAATACCAGTAAAATTATTGTTACTTCTTATAATAATATCAGGCGTCTGTATTCAACTCAAAATGCATCCTTTAATGTGGGCGTAATGGTAAGTGATTTGAAAATGATGGATGCTGCCATTGGAGAGGCAAAGGGTGCTTTCAGGCCAATACGCAAACTGGATGTAAAAGAAGAAGCTAATTTTTATGTAGATAAAAGCGACAGTATTGCTGAGTCATTCTTAAAGAACCTGGGGTTTTTAGAAACAGGAACGATAGGTATTGCTTTTATTACCCTGATAGGCGCTGCTATTGGTTTGATGAATATAATGCTGGTGACAGTAAATGAGCGAACCAAGGAAATTGGCCTTGTAAAAGCACTGGGAGGTACCAAAAAAGATATTCGGGCCCAGTTCTTATGGGAGTCTATTTTAATTAGTTTATTGGGGGCTGTGGTAGGAATTGTGTTGGGAATTTTACTGGGCAATTTGGTGGCACTGTTGGTGAATACGGGTCTTTTAATTCCATGGGGGTGGGTGATATCAGGCATTTTTGTGTGTTTCTTTGTTGGATTAATTGCCGGATTATACCCGGCATATAAGGCCTCAAAATTAGACCCGATAGTAGCTCTTCGTTATGAGTAGGTCCTGGCTGAATATGCCGTTTAATGTCTGTCTGTGCAGGGTTTTCAAATATTTTTAAGGGATTACCGTAAAAAAATTATGTAAATCATCATATTTATCATCGTAAAAAATAATTAAAAAAATAATTTTCGTAAGTTGTTGCATTCAATTATTTTATTAACTTGTGCGTTCTGGTATGCTTAATATCAGGCGTATTGCATTTTGCGATCTTATATTTACTCATTAAACAGAAACTCAAACTTTTTACAAACTAAAAATTAGAATTTTATGGCAGCGACATCAGCAACTGTAAAACCCACAACTTCGGTTCAGGCAAAGAAATCAAGCAACATTATCTCTTTATTAGCACCGGTGATATGCATAATTGCCGGTTATATTATCTGGAGATTTGTATTAGGCAACCCATCTAATTTTGGTAAACCAGGTGCCGGTGGTTTTTGGCCTGAACATCATGAACCAAAATCAGCTTTAAGCAAAATGTACCTGGGAGGTATTATTGTACCGATATTGATCGGGACTTTTTTAACCATGTGTACTTTTGTTATTGAAAGGTTTATGACCATTTCAAAAGCAAATGGTACAGGTAACAATGCTGACTTTATCCGTAAAGTTCAATATCAGCTGGCCAATAAGAATATAGATGCTGCCCTGGCAGAATGCGATAAACAAAAAGGTTCTGTTGGTAATGTAATGAAAGCAGGCTTACACCGTTACAAAGAAATGATTTCTAATACAGAATTAAGTACCGATCAGAAAGTAATGGCTATTCAAAAAGAGGTAGAAGAAGCTACATCGCTTGAATTGCCAATGCTGGAAAAAAACCTGGTTTTCCTTTCAACTATTGCTACAGTAGCAACCTTGATTGGTTTGTTGGGAACGGTAATAGGTATGATACGGGCATTCGGTGCTTTGGGTGAAGACAGTGGTGGAGCTTCTTCTGCAGCATCACTTTCCATTGGTATATCTGAGGCATTATATAATACTGCATTGGGTATTGGTACTTCTACCTTTGCAATTGTGTTTTATAACATATTTACTACAAAAATTGACGGGATCACATATGGTATTGATGAATCTGGATTTACTTTAACACAAACTTTTGCATCACTATACAAATAATTGTATGGATTGATCATCATTTTGCATCTTTTAAATGCTACATAGCTTAAGCGAAGTAGCTAAGAAAAATTAAAAACAGACAAATATGCCAAAAGTTAAAATACCACGCAAGAGTACGATCGTTGATATGACGGCTATGTGTGATGTGGCTTTTCTGCTGTTGACATTTTTTATATTGGCAACAAAACAAAAACCGCCCGAGGTGTTGGCAGTAGCTCCGCCCACATCAGTATCCAGCAAAGCGGCTCCCGATAAATCAATACTGATTACACTCACAAAAGAAGGAAAGGTATTTTTAATGCTGGGCGATGATACGAAGAAAGGCGCCATCATTGATGATATCAATACTACCAGGAATCTTCAGTTAAACCCACAGGAACTTGCTAAACTTAAAAAGGCTGAGTTTATAGGCCTGCCTTTAAATAAACTGAAATCTGCAATGAATATGGAACAGACAATACCTGCCACTTCGATGGAAGGAATACCCATTGACAGCACTAATAATGAACTTAAACATTGGTTGAGAAGTGTGACCAATGTTTATTCCGGCGGCGATCAGTCTCAACTGGAAAAAATGCTGCTTATTAAAGGAGATGGCCAGGCTTTATATCCCATATTTAGAAATGTTAAAGAAGCTTTTAAGGCCAATGAGCTTTTTAAATTCAGGATTGTTACAGAGAGTGAATCTGTACCAGTAGGATCTGAGTTATATAAAACCGGGATATTGAAGGAAAAATAATAGTTTAATTATTAAAAAGCATTACTATGGCAGAAATGGATACCTCGTCGGGTGGCGGTCATAAAAAAGGCCCCGGCGTCAAAAAAGGAAAAAAACTTTCTACCCGTGTTGATCTTACTCCAATGGTTGATCTCGGATTCTTATTGATCACATTCTTTGTGTTCACTACAACCATGAGTCAGTCAACGGCTATGAATATGAATGAACCAAAAGATGATTCAACCCAGATATTGAAAGTCAAAAACTCTGGGGCAATGACCATCTTATTGGGAAAAGGCAACCAGGTTTATTATTACTTTGGCCAGTTGGAGGGAGCAAATATCACCGAGCAATTTAAGAGTACAACATTTAAAGGTATACGGGACCTGATATTGGAAAAGAAAAAATCGACTCCCATTGACGACCTGATGTTCATCATTAAATCTGATGATCAGTCTACGTTTAAAAATGCGATCGATATATTGGATGAAATGACAATATCAGCCGTACCACCCGGTCATTATGCCGAGGTGCCGATGGATGCGGTGGATAAAATGCTTGTTAGGCAGACTGAACAGGCCAATGGCATTCAATAAGTTTATGGAATTGGTAAAATTTTGAATCTAAATAAAAAGAGATTACAATGGAAGTAAATAAAATTTTAAGTGCCGATATACTGGATATTATTTTTGATGGCAAAAATAAATCCTATGGTGCTTATCAATTACGCAAAACCTATAACAAAACACTTACCAAAGCACTTATTATTACTGGCTCAATTTTATTATTAATATTTATAGGTTCAGTATTTGCAAATATTATTAGTAAGAACAGTAGTAAAAAGGATTTTAATGTGATTGATACACAGATGGCTGAGGTAAAAAAAGATGAACCGCCACCTCCAAAACCACCACCACCACCTAAGCCACCACCGCCACCTGAAATAAACCAGGTAAAATTCACACCTCCTAAAGTTGTAAAAGATGAAGAGGTAAAACCTGACGAAAAGATTGAAGAGATTAAAGAAGACCAGGTGATCAGTACAAAAACTGTAGAAAGTGAAAACAAAACACAGATTGTGCAGGCGCCGGTGGAAGATAAGGGAACACAGGTTGTAGAGGTAAAAAAAGATGATGACGAAAATAAAATATTCACCAAGGTAGAAGTGGAAGCTGCATTTCCGGGTGGCGAAGCAGCATGGCGCAACTACCTGACAAAAAACCTGGATCCCAATGTGCCGATAGACAATGGTGCCAGCGAGGGAAAGTATACAGTAATTGTAAAATTTGTAGTGAGCAAGGATGGCAGCCTAAGTGAAGTGACCTGTGAAAATGATCCGGGCTCTGGAATGTGTCAGGAAGCAGTTAGGGTTATTAAAAAAACCAAGAACTGGACACCAGCTATCCAAAACGGACGTAATGTGAATGCATATCGTCGTCAACCGATCACTTTCCTGGTTGAGTAATTATTTCAAGATATTTATTGATACATGTCCCGGTGAGTTTTTCACCGGGATTTCTTTTAATTCCTGTAACTAAAAAATTGATTTAAACACATTATAAAAGAAGGCTGAGGAACTATCTTTGCCTTATGTCCAATAATATTTCCGGCTGGAATGATACAATTGTAGCATTAGCTACGCCTCCCGGTATTGGAGCTATTGGAGTTATACGTTTAAGCGGAACTAAATCAATAGATATAATTAATGCGCTTTTTCCGTCAAAAGACCTGCACCGGCAAAATGCTCATACTATTCATGTTGGGTTTATTAAGGAAGACAATGTTGATATAGATGAAGTGGTGGTTTCACTGTTTAAAACCCCTACAAGTTATACCGGCGAAGACGTAATTGAAATAAGTTGCCATGGCAGCCCTTTTGTGCAGCAACAGGTGATCCAGGCATGCATACGTAAAGGTGCAAGGTTGGCAAAAGCAGGTGAGTTTACGCAAAGGGCTTTCCTAAATGGGAAATTAGATCTTACACAGGCCGAGGCTGTAGCTGACCTGATATCTTCCAATACAGCTGCATCACAAAGAACAGCTTTGCATAATATCCGGGGAGGTTTCAGCGAAATATTAAAACGGCTCCGGGAAAGTCTGATCCAGTTTTCTGCTTTAATAGAACTGGAGCTTGACTTTAGCCAGGAAGATGTGGAGTTTGCTGATCGTAAAAAATTTTATGAGCTGATTGATGAAGCAACAACTGTTACAGATCAATTATTGCAGTCCTTTCAATTAGGAAATGTTATAAAAAACGGGGTAAGTGTTGCTATTATTGGTAAACCCAACGCCGGTAAAAGCACTTTACTGAATACTTTGCTGAATGAGAACCGGGCTATTGTAAGTGAAATAGCAGGCACTACCCGGGATACCATTGAAGAAGTAATTAATATTGACGGGATACTTTTCCGGTTAATTGATACAGCCGGAATAAGAGAACACAGTACTGATGTAATTGAATTGATTGGCATTGAAAAAAGCCGGGAAAAGATAAAGCAATCAGATGAAGTGATCTATATTTTTGATGCGAATACTGAAACCTCAGCAGCAGTACAAGCTGCCGCGGCGTTATTAGGAGAAGCTAACCCAAACTATTTATTGGTAGGTAATAAAACTGATTTATTGGGCCTGGAAAAAGCATCGCAAAAATTTTCAGGAGAAGATATTTTATTCATTTCAGCAAAAGATAAATTACATATTGGTATATTGAAAGAACGGCTGGTGAATAAAGTGATACAGGGAAATATCAATTCCGAAAACACTATTATTACCAATGCCAGGCATTATGAAGCTTTAAAAGAGGTAGATAGATCTCTTACTGATATAAAAGCCGGACTGGATAATAATATCTCCGGCGACCTGCTTGCACTGGATATCCGTCGTTGCCTGCACTATATTTCTGAAATAACAGGAGATGTATCAAATGAAGATGTGCTTGATTACATTTTCTCCAAGTTCTGTATCGGCAAGTAACCAAGTATAAATGCAAATTTATACGCACCTGCAAATTTTAGCCTTATTCCAAAAAGCATTAACTTCCAACAAATTTATTTTATGAAATAGAAGTATTGAACACTGTTATGACAATAATCCCTATTTGTTATTAACCGGGAATACCCTCCACAAGTAAAATTCGGAAATCGGGGCATGAAAAATATTAAAACTTTGTTGACAAGCCAGATTAAGGTGAAAGAACTAAGTAAGATCGCTTTATCGGTTGACTGTGTGATTTTTGGGTTCGATGATAGCAAGCTGAAAGTATTGTTGATTAGAAGTGACCTGAAAAAATACCAGGGAAAATGGGCATTGTTGGGCGATCTGATAGACTCTAATGAAGATATAGATGCTGCTGCCTATCGCATATTAAAAGAACGCACCGGGCTAAATGATGTATATCTTGAACAGGTTAAAACCTTCGGTTCTCCTGATCGCCATCCTGCAGGTAGAGTTGTAACAGTCGCTTATTGTTCACTCATCAATATCCACCATCATAAATTAAATATTCTGGATAATGAATTGCATTGGCACGATGTATATGATATCACTGACCTTGCATTCGATCATAAACAGATATTTGAGACTAGTTTCCAACAATTACAAAGGCGAATTCAGGAGCATCCCCTGGGCTTTAGTCTTTTACCCAAAAAATTCTCATTACGGGACCTGCAAAATTTATATGAAGCCATATTAAATATTAAACTGGACAGGCGTAATTTCCGAAAGAAATTTTTATCCATGGACTTTTTGACAGACTTAGGTGAAATAGAACAGAATGTACCCCACCGGCCTGGTAAACTGTATAAATTTAACTATGATAAATACGAAAAGAAAAAGAAAAAATGGGTGGGGATTGATTTTTAAATGTATCATTAATAAAATATAATTGCCATCCCTAAAAGATGGCAATTATATTTAAAAAATATGTGGGGATCCTAAAAATTGTATTTTAACAATATTAAGCCCTCAGTGCAACCTTGAATGCCAGGCTTAGATAAGAAAAGAAACTGCCGGATTGATTATCTGAAGTTGCGTTCCATTCCTGCCCGCCTGTGAACGGTAACTGCTCATTACTTCCGATCGTTTCGCCAATACCAATAAGCCCTGCTTCACATTTTAACCGGAAACCATAGGCTTTTCCTTTTTGAAGGGGTATTCCTTTAAGCGGAAAAGATACCCATTGGCCGGCATCGGTTCTGCTGAACTCAACGGTTGATGTTCCCAGTGCTGGCCCCCATGTCTTGGTTTCATCATCAAACGGGTGTATAGTCAGGTCAACCGGTCCGTTATTGGTAATATGTGTTAAAACAACTTCAATGGCATCTAAATTCCCTTCAGATGGACAAGTAAAGGTTTGGCCGCTCTGCCTGCTTTTGGTTTCACCATGACGATGGCCTATCCATGAGGTTGTGTTATTTGTAACCTGCTGAACAACAGATTTTAAATGAGATTTCGATAGGTTAGTTTCCATAAGGTTTAAATATTTAAAGTGAGTAATAAACTGGGTTACGGTTTTCCGGATTCTGGTTACTTAGTAACAGAAATAATGCAGCAAATATTGTACTGGAGGAAGGAATTTTTAAAAAGACTCTGTTAAAATTTTAAAGTAAATCCTTTGTTATTTGAAGAAAAATTTTATAGAATATAAAAAAGCCATTGCTAAAATTTAAAGTAAACAAACAGTCTCCCAAAATTCTTACTGTCATTTTCAATACGGTGATATAATGGTTTGATATGGGGGAGTTGTAAAAAACGTTCTACTTTTTTTCTCAATTGTCCGCTGCCTTTGCCGGGAATAATTTCAACCTCTCTTATTTTTTTATCAATGGCATCTTCAAATGCCTGCAATAAAGCTTTATCAATTGCTTTACTGTTATTATAAATATCGTGCAGGTCTACTTTTATTCTGGCCACTCTTTTCTAATTGAAAATTAATTATTTTTTTAAGCTGCAGGTTATAAGCCGCTGGGGGGTAAACTTTGTATACTGAAAATTTACTGCATAATCAAATTGCATTGAGTTCAGATGATTCTCCCTTGTAGTTAAAGCCCTGGTGGTTTGTATCAGCCCTCCAACAACTTTATTCCTGTTTTCTCAAAACTTATTTTTCTTTGCTTATATAAATTGCCTGTGGTCATTTTAAATGTTTTTTTACTCATACTGAAAAAAGAATAGATTTCTTCAGGTGAACTTTTATCATTATAAGGCAGATAGCCATTATTTTCCAGTAATAGCCGGATTATTTTTTCAGTTTCATCCTCAACACGATTGTAACCGGGTTTTCCTGCCGAAACATCTATTCTCCAGCGGTCGGCGGCACTTTTATCTTCCGGGTATATTTTCTTTATAAACCCGGTAAACTTATCACCAGCTGTAATATTCCTGTAAATTTCATTGTGGTGTAAAACACCGGTATGTTTATTATTGATGATAACCACATAACCAATATCTGTGCGGCGGTAAACAATAAGGTTAACAACTTCAAGCTCTTTTACTGTTAATTCTTCGTTACTTAAAAAAGGTTCAATCTTTTCAGTGGCAGCCAACCTTCCCGTTTGTTCATCTACGTATATTTTTACCAAATATTCTCCATTTGGTATCATATTGTTTTGTTGCTTTGATTTAGGTACAAACAGGTCTTTCATCAGGCCGTTATCTAAAAAAGCACCCTGGGGAGTTACGCTAACCGTTCTCAATTTTACAATATCTCCTAAAATACCTTTGGGTTGTTGTGTGGTAGCAATAAGCCGGTCTTCGCCATCATGATATAAAAAAACCTTTACTTCATCTCCAATTTTTGCACCGGCGGGAACAAAACGTTTGGGTAATAAAATGCCCTCGGCACCATCATCAAGGTAAAGGCCAAAATCCACTTCCCTCGCTACTTTCAGAATATTATATTCTCCAACCTTTATCATGCTTTTGTATTAATTATATGGGTCAAAGATAGTATATAGTGCCCTTAACAGCTCTAAAAGTGTTATCTTCACAGCAATTTTAAACAAAGAAGTTATTTTGAATTTTAAAGAATTTGGTTTTGACGAAAGGTTGATGGAAGGTATTGATGCCTCTGGTTATGAAGATGCCACCCCGGTACAGGAACAGGTAATACCGATGATAATGGCCGGTAAAGATGTAATTGCATCTGCACAAACAGGAACCGGTAAAACAGCAGCATTCTTATTACCACTTATTAATAAGATCATAACTGATCCCCACGAAGATCATACCAACAATGCATTGGTTATTGTGCCAACACGGGAGTTGGCAGTACAAATTGCCCAACACATGGAAGGGCTTTCTTATTTTACTTCTGTCAGCTCAATAGCAGTCTATGGCGGTGGTGATGGTAATGCTTTTGTACAGGAGAAAAAGGCTTTAAGTCATGGTGCCGATGTAGTGATATGTACACCGGGTAAAATGATGGCACATATTAAAATGGGCTATGTAAAATTAGGTGGACTTAAATACCTGGTGTTGGATGAAGCAGACCGTATGTTGGATATGGGTTTTTATGATGACATTATGTTCATCATAAACAGCCTGCCTAAAAAAAGGCAGAACCTTTTGTTCTCTGCAACCATGCCGCATAAGATAAGGGAACTGGCAAGAAAAATACTGCACCATCCTGTAGAAGTAAATATCTCCATCAGCAAGCCCCCCGAAAAAATTATACAGGAAGCCTTTATTGTTTATGATACCCAAAAAATTCCACTGGTAAAATACCTGTTGAGTAAGAAGAATTTTAAATCGGTACTCATTTTTTGCAGCAGTAAAATAAGTGTTAAACAATTAACACGTGATTTAAAGCGTGCTAAATTCCTGGCTGATGAAATACACAGCGACCTTGACCAGGGTAAAAGAGAAGAAGTGCTCATGCAGTTTAAAAGCGGGAGGTTGCCGATCTTAATTGCCACAGATATTTTAAGCCGGGGTATTGATATTGATAATATTGATTTGGTTATAAATTATGATGTACCGCATGATGGCGAAGATTATGTACACCGGATTGGAAGAACAGCCAGGGCGGAAGCAGATGGAACGGCCTATACTTTTGTTAGTGTAAGGGAGCAACGAAAATTTTTAGCCATCGAGAAATTACTTGGCAAACCAGTACCCAAGGCAAAAATACCCGAAGAGTTTGGTGAAACTCCTGAATTTAATGCTGCAAGTTCAAAATCACATCCGGGAAACAGAAAATTCAATAAGCCGAGGCGTTTCCAGGATAAGACAAACAGGTAGATCTGCAGAAATTTAATATTGTAGATTGCATATTTAATATTTTTCCTGACTAAAAAGAGTTCAACAATATTGAATCTCCCATATTCAATATTAAATTGAATTTCTGTGCCTCTGTGGCAAATATTCTCCTTCACCTGAAATATATTTGTACAAATAAGTTTCATCAATCCTGTTTCTACCATATTAACCAGTCCCATTGAATATATAAATGGAGTAAGTACTTTAAAAGGCGACTTATTAAAAAAAGAACTGGGCATTTTTACTTTTAAAGACCTGCTGGAACATTATCCATTCCGGCATGTAGATAAAACAAAGCTGGATAAAATTTCTTCTCTATCAGCAAATAATGAGTATGCACAGGTAGCAGGAAAAATAACACAGATGGAAGTGTTGGGAGAAAAAAGGGGAAGGCGTTTGGCAGCAACTTTAGAAGATGATACCGGCGAAATTGAGCTGGTTTGGTTCCAGGGAATTAACTGGATTCAGAAAGCAATCCATACGGGCCACCAGTATTTGGTATTTGGAAAGCTGACCTTTTTTATGGGGCATCCACAAATTGCACATCCCGAGATAGAAAATTTTTCCTCACAAAAAACAGATAGTAAACATTACCTGGAACCTGTTTACCCTTCCACTGAAAAATTAAAAACAAAAGGCCTGAATGGAAGGGCTATTGGAAAATTAACTTATGCATTACTGCAAATTCTAACGGAAAAAGACCTACCCGAAAATTTACCGGATCCAATTATTAAGCAATATAAATTCATCAGCCATTTTAGCGCCTGCCGTCAAATTCATTTTCCGGCAACAGAAAAACATTATCAACATGCAGTACGACGGTTAAAATTTGAAGAATTATTTTTTGCACAGTTGAGGCTGGGGCTGATAAAATCTACAAGACATAGATTCAGCAAGGGTTTGGTGTTTGGCCAGGTAGGCGCCCTCTTCAATACATTTTATAATAAGTATTTGCCGTTTGAGTTAACAAATGCACAGAAAAGGGCACTGAAAGAGATACGGAAAGATGCAGGCAGCGGCAAACAAATGAACCGGCTCTTACAGGGGGATGTGGGCAGCGGGAAGACCATTGTGGCATTAATGTTGATGTTAATTGCTGCAGACAACGGTTTCCAGAGTGTATTGATGGCGCCAACAGAAATTTTAGCGCAGCAGCATTTCAACAGTATTACCGAACTTTTAAAAGATATGCCCGTTTGTGTAAAAATGCTAACCGGTTCATCTAAAGGAAAAGAAAGAAAAGAAGTATTGAAACTTTGTGAAGACGGTTCTTTGAACATTTTAATAGGTACACATGCTGTTATTGAAGACAATGTGGTTTTTAAAAACCTGGGTTTTGCTGTTATAGATGAACAACACAAATTTGGTGTGGCACAAAGGGCGCAATTGTGGAAGAAGAATACCATTCCGCCACATGTGTTGGTTATGACCGCAACACCCATACCACGTACATTGGCATTAACTGCATACGGAGATCTTGATTACAGTGTGATAGATGAATTGCCTCCGGGCAGGCAACCTGTTCAAACACTGCACAGGCCCGAAAGTGCAAGGCCACAAGTAATGGATTTTATAAAAGAGGAAATAAAAAAAGGAAGACAGGTATATATAGTTTACCCGTTGATTGAAGAAAGCAGTAAACTGGATTATGAAAACCTGATGAAAGGATTTGAAGAAGTAAAATCTTTTTTTCCGGAACCCAAATACTGGATAAGTATGGTACATGGAAAACAACGTGCAGCACAAAAGGAAACCAACATGCAACGCTTTGTGAAAGCTGATACACAGATCATGGTAAGTACAACGGTTATAGAAGTTGGTGTTAATGTACCTAATGCAAGTGTAATGGTAATTGAGAGTGCAGAAAAATTTGGGTTATCACAATTGCATCAATTGCGTGGAAGAGTGGGAAGAGGCGCAGAAAAAAGTTTTTGCATATTATTAACAGGCCCAAAAATATCAAACGATGCCAGGGAACGATTAAAGATAATGACGGTAACGAATGATGGGTTTAAGATTGCGGAGAAAGATCTTGAAATACGTGGCCCCGGTGATATTGAAGGTACCAGGCAAAGCGGATTGTTAAACTTTAAGCTGGCAAATATAGTCCATGATAAAGTGATGCTGGAAGCAGCCAGGAATGCTGCTGAAGCCATACTGGATAAAGACCCTGACATGAATGAAAGAGAGAACCTGATTGTTAAAATCTTTTTGCAGGGGCAAAAAGCGAAAACAGCATGGAGTAAAATTTCGTAGATTGAAATGAGATACCTTTGATGAACAAAATCAGCAATTTTATTGTTTTATTTTAGTACATTGTAAAAAAGAAATACTTGAAGATTTTACATACAATAATACTCCGTTACCTGACCATCCTTTCCGCAGTTTTAGCCGTACAAAATGCGAAGGCACAAATGGAATTTATAGAAAATAAAGGCCAATGGGATAGCAGGGTTCAATACCGGGGTGATTTTTCAACAGGTTCATTTTTCCTGGAGAAGCAGGGCTTTACCGTTTTATTACATGATCCTGCAGGGCTAAAAAAAGTATCCGAACAGTTGCATGGCCATAACCCGAATACGGCTACTACCGGTCAGCCAATCACTTTGAATTCCCATGCGTATAAAGTAGAATTTCTGGGCGGTTTTTCATTTGTTCAAAATGTTCCGGATAAAATTCAACCTTATCATAATAATTATTTTATAGGTAATGATGCAACCAAATGGGCGCCTGATTGTAAAATAGCCCAGGCAGTTACTTATCAAAATGTTTATCCAAATGTTGATGTACGTTATTACAGCGATGCCGGACAATTAAAGTATGATATTGTGGTTCACCCCGGGGGAAATGTGAATGCCATTGCCATGAAGTATACCGGCGTTGATAAAATAGAAGTAAAGAATAAAGAACTGATGGTTAAAACATCCGTTGGTGAAGTAAAGGAATTATATCCTTACAGCTACCAGGCGCAGGAAGGCAAACGGCAAACTATAAATTGTAAATATGCTGTTAGAGATAATGTTGTTCGTTTTAAAATAGATGAGTATGACCCAAAGTCTACGTTGATAATTGACCCTACTTTGATCTTTTCAAGTTTTACCGGAAGCACACAGGATAACTGGGGTTATACAGCCACACCGGGCCCTGATGGAAGTTTTTATGCAGGCGGCATAGCTCTGAATCTGGGAACATACCCGGTATCTCCCGGGGCTTACCAAACGGTTTTTGGCGGCGGCGTAAATGAAGATAATACCGGGCCTTATGATATTGCTATCATGAAATTTTCTGCTAATGGTGCCAATCGTTTATATGCAACATATATTGGGGGCAATGGCAATGAGCAGCCACATAGTATGATCTGTGATCCGCAGGGAAATTTAATTATTGCAGGAAGGTCTTCCTCAACAAACTTTCCGGGTACCCAAACAAGAGGAACCAATGATTACGATATAGTAATTACAAAATTAAATGTAAATGGAACCGCAAGTTTAGGAGCTGTAAGAATTGGTGGTTCTGCAAATGACGGAGTAAATATCCGGGGTAAGTATATAGCTCCGGATGGGCCTGATGCAACCCGTAGAAATTATGGTGATGATGCAAGGAGTGAAGTGATCACAGACGCAGCAGGAAATATTTACCTGGCATCATGTACCCAATCAAATAATTTCCCGGTTACACCCGGTACACCCATCCAGGCCGTATTTGGCGGAGGCAGGCAGGATGGAGTGATCCTTAAATTTAATGCTAATCTCAGCACCCTTTTATTCGGTACTTTTTTTGGTGGTGGTGGTGATGATGCCTGTTTTGTTTTATCACAAAATCCTGTTACCGGAGATATATATGTGGCCGGTGGTACTACCAGTTCAACTTTACCAGGAGACAATTCGGGTGTTTTACAAGGAACATACCAGGGTGGCCAATCAGATGGATTTGTGACGCAAATAAAAAATGACGGTTCAGCAATCTTTAAAACCACTTACCAGGGAACAGGTGGTAATGACCTTGTTTATGGTCTTAAGTTTGATAAACTGGGCTTTCCATATATTATGGGTACAACAACCGGCAACTGGACTGTACAGGCCCCAAGCCCGAGCCCAATATTCAGTAACCCGGGCAGTAAACAGTTCATCAGTAAACTGCAGCCTGATCTGTCAGCCTATGTTTACTCTACAATTTTTGGTACTAATTCATCCGTTCCCAATCTTTCACCCATTGCTTTTTTGGTTGACCGCTGTCAGAATGTTTATGTTTCAGGTTGGGGTGGTGGGATAAATAACCTGAAATTATTTCCTTCTGCCGGAACTTCAGGTTTACCTGAGGTTAATCCAATACCCGGTATTCCGGCGCCGGATGGTTCTGATTTTTACTTTTTTGTTTTAGAAAAAAATGCACAAAGCCAGTTTTTTGGTTCTCACTTTGGCCAAAACGGAGGCGTAGGCGATCATGTGGATGGTGGTACCAGCCGCTTTGACGATAATGGTGTTATCTACCAGGCCATTTGTGCCAATTGTGGTGGCGGCGCTGTTTTCCCAACAACAAATGGTGTATGGTCCCGTACAAATAATTCAAGCAATTGTAATGAAGCAGCAGTAAAAATAGAGATGAATTTTGCCGGGGTGGGAGCAAGTGTGAAAGCAACTATTGATGGAGTGATTGATACAATTGGCTGCGTACCATTAACAATCAGATTCACTGATACTTTGGCAAAAGGTAAAATGTATATCTGGGTATACAATGATCCATTTAGTACCCAGCAAAGAGATACTACTTTTGCTCCTAACAATACCGTCATACATACTTACAGCCAGGTTGGTACTTACCGGTTAATGCTTATTGCCATTGATTCAACTACCTGTAATATTTCTGATACAGCTTATGTAAATGTAAAAGTTGGTAATAATGTTATCACTCCCGATTTTACATTCTTTAAAATGGATTCCTGTAATAGCCTGCGCTACCAGTTTACAAACCTTACCACTGCAGTATTACCAGTTTATACCAGTCAAACATTTTTATGGGATTTTGGTGATGGTTCACCAAAAGTAAGGGCGGGCATCGGGCCGGTGATACATACTTTCCCTTCTACTGGTTCTTATAATATAACACTCATTGTGGATGATACTGTTTTTTGTAATGCCCCCGATACGGTTATAAAAATGTTGCGGATTAGTCCCAATGTTAAAGCAATATTTACAACACCTGCAAAAGGATGTGTGCCTTATACAGCCGAATTTAAAAATATATCACTTGGGGGAACCGATTGGATATGGGAGTTTGGAGATGGAGGCACTTCAACAGCTTTTGAACCTACACATACTTATAATGCAATCGGTACTTACAATGTGCGCCTGATTGCCATTGATACCAGTACCTGTAATAAACGGGATACCTCTGCATATTTTGCCATTACTGTCTTTCCCATACCCACAGCCAATTTCAGCTGGACACCAAATCCACCGGTTGAAAATACCATAACCCGGTTTACTAATTTATCTGTAGGCGCTGTAAGGTATTTGTGGGACTTTGGTGATGGTGAAAATTCAACAGCTGTTAATCCTTCACATCTTTATAATGCAACAGGAGTTTATCAAGCTACATTATATGCTTTTAATGTGGCAGATTGTGTGGATAGTATAACACTGGATGTTCCGATAATCATTAAACCATTACTGGATGTGCCCAATGCATTTACACCCGGCAGGTTTGGTGTAAATGGAGTTATAAAAGTAGCTGGCTTTGGTATTGGACAAATGAGTTGGAAAATATATAACCGCTGGGGACAGGTTGTTTTTTCTACTACCGACAGAAACCAGGGTTGGGACGGTACATTTAAAGGCGTTGTTCAACCATTAGATGTTTATACTTACACTTTGGATGTGGAATTTACAGATGGGGTTAAATTAAGAAAGACAGGCGACATAACGCTATTGCGATAAAATGAATTTTTGATAGATATGATGAAGCACTTTAAAAAAATATTATTTCTTTTTGTTTTCAGCAATACAGTTGTAACAGGCTCGTATGCACAGGACCTTCATTTTTCACAATTCTTCAATTCGCCTTTAACAACTAATCCTGCCAACACGGGTTTTATTCCTGATGCTGATTACCGTATTGGAGCTAATTACCGTAATCAATGGAGTTCAATAATGGCAACACCATATAAGACGATCAGTGTTTTTGGCGATGCACAGGTAATGAGGGATAGGTTGGAAAACGGATGGCTTGGCTTGGGGGCTGTATTATTGAGCGACCAGGCAGGGACCGGTAGTTTGACCAGTACAAAAATTTATGGCTCGCTGGCATATCATCAAATGCTTGGGTTAAGCAGTTTGGTTTCTGCAGGGTTTAATATTGGCTGGGCCAATAAAAGTATTAACCAGAGCAAATTAAAATTCCCAGACCAGTTTGATGGAAAATTCTTTGACAATACATTGCCGACAACAGTGGTACTCAACAGCAATAATATAAGTTATCTTGATGTGCATGCCGGAATGAATTATGCCTATTTCCCCCGGGAAGATATTTATATAAATGGTGGCTACTCTATCCAGCACGTGAACAGGCCTAAAGAAACTTTCTTTAATGATAATACAAACAATGGCCGCATACCTATGCGCCATACAGGTTTTGTAAATGCCATTTTAAAACTTAACGACCGGGTGATCATTAATCCCAATGCTTATTTCTCTACACAGGCAAGGGCCACTGAACTGGTGGTTGGTATCAATGCAAATTATAACCTGGGTGAGTTTGGCGAAAAACAATTACTGGGGGGCCTGTATTACCGCCTGGGAGATGCCATAGTGCCCATGGTTGGATTTGAATTGAAAAGTATCCAGTTTATGTTCAGTTATGATGTGACCTTATCTCCACTCAATAAATTTAATGGCTACCGCGGCGCCAGCGAATTTAGTATCATCAAAAAAGGTTTTTATCCTGATAATGTTGATAGGCAGTCATTGTGCCCTAAGTTTTAGTAGTAAAAAAAAATGCACCCGCAGGCGGGTGCATTTATAGTTCTTCAGGGTAAATGATCTTTATTCTTTATCGATCTTTATTTTAAAATGATCTTTCTTAAAATACTTCCGGTATTTATCTGTTGTTCTTTCTGATTGTTTTTTACCGTCAATATAGAGGTCTTTGTTTTTGTAATCTATAGTAAATCCTTCCTTTGAATTGATCAATCCGTCTTTTTCCATTTCGTTGAACATTTCTTTGGTTAGTTTCAGTTCTTCTTTAGTCTTATCAATTTCCACCCTGGCCTCGTTCATGATCTTATTCATATCGATCTTATCCAGCTCGGCTTTGCTTTTTTCAATTTCAATTTTGGCCTTCTCCAGTTCTTTTTCAATCTTATCCCGGTCTTTATCTTTAATTTCCAGTTTAGCTTTTTCAATTTCTTCCCTGGCCTCCTTCATGGATTTTTCAATCTCTTCGCTTTTATCATTCCAGTTAATATCATTCAGTGATGATTTAGCATCGGCCAGTAATTTATCCAGGTCAATGCTTTTTAAAGAGTTGTTAACTTCTTTCATTATTTTTTCCATATCCACCGATTTTAAAGAAGCTTCTATATCCTTTTGCATTTTGGTAAAGTCTATCTTCTTTACTTCATCCATTGCCTGCAGTAAAGATTTGTCCAGCACGTTTTGCAAATTGTCAAAATCTTTCATTTTCATAGAACTAGAATATTCTTTTTCCGGCACGGTGTCCTTGGTGCATTTTTGATGCATGTCTGAATCTTCCTGTACATTAAACTTGGTGTAACTGAAAGGAGAGTCCTGGAAGGACATGGTGATTCCGCCGATCAACAGGATGGCAAGTGTGCCCGTGATGGCTTTTTTGTGTTTTAAAATAAATTGTTTCATGGCTATACTTTTGTTGGTTAAAAAATGAATACGAATGAATTCGTAACAAATGTAATCAGGTCTTTTGTCTTTTTCAAAGCGTTAATAAAATTTAACATTTTTAAAGGCTTGTGCCCAAATGAACATCATTTTATCAACTCACTATTTTATACGATTTTTACACAAATAATGTTACATGCAAACTGCCGGAGGCCTAAGGGGTAATACAACTGCTTATATTGAACAGTTCAAAAAAATTGTTGGCGACGCTTATGTTTTTGCCGATGAGGAGAGTTTGAACAACTATGCACATGATGAAACCGAGAACCTCCATTTTCTGCCTGATATTGTTATTAAACCGAGGTCTGCTAATGAGATCAGTGGCATAATGCGCCTATGCAATGAACATAAAATTCCGGTTACACCACGTGGCGCAGGTACCGGCCTTAGCGGAGGAGCTTTGCCTCATTTAGGTGGTGTGCTTCTTTCTATGGAACGGATGAATTCTATTTTGGAAATTGATGAACGAAACCTGCAGGTAACAACAGAGCCGGGTGTAATAACAGAAGTATTACAGAACGCCGTAAAAGAAAAAGGATTGTTCTACCCACCTGACCCCAGCAGCAGGGGCAGTTGTTTTATTGGCGGCAATATTGCAGAAAACAGTGGCGGACCCAAAGCAGTTAAATATGGTGTTGTAAAAGATTATGTGTTGAATTTAGAAATAGTGTTACCAACCGGTGAAATTATATGGACAGGCGCTAATGTGTTAAAAAATTCAACAGGGTATAATTTAACACAATTGATTGTGGGTAGTGAAGGAACTTTAGGAATTGTTACAAAGATCGTATTAAAGTTATTGCCTTATCCAAAATATGATCTGTTGATGCTTGTGCCTTTTAATTCTTTAGAAAAAGCGGGAGCGGCAGTAAGTGCAATATTCAGGGCGGGCTTTACGCCAAGTGCCATGGAATTAGTTGAGATAAATGCATTGAAGATCGTAAGCAAATTTGTAGACAGCACAGTTGTGCCGGTTACAGATGATATGGAAGCACATTTGATCATTGAAGTGGACGGAAATCATTTAGATACTTTGATGATTGAAATGGAAGCTATTTCTGAATTGCTTACCCAATATGATTGCGGCGATGTTTTTTTTGCAGATGATGTACAACAAAAAGCAGAACTGTGGAAATTGCGGCGCCGTGTTGCTGAGGCAGTAAAAATAGATGGATATACAATAGAGGAAGATACGGTTGTGCCAAGGGCAGAACTGCCGGCACTGATAAGAGGAGTAAAGGCATTGGGCAAAGAATATAATTTTGAAGTGGTTTGTTACGGTCATGCCGGCGATGGTAACCTGCACATCCGTATAAAAAAGGAAGGCAGTATTTATAGTTTAAATAACCCGGATGTGATACCTGCCTTGAAAGCATTATTTGAGCTGGTTAAAAAATTAGGTGGAACGATCAGCGGCGAACATGGTATTGGCCTGGTGCAGAAAGAATACATGGATATTGTGTTTGCCAATGCTAATATGCAATTGATGAAGGGCATTAAAAAAACATTCGACCCCAATAATATCTTAAACAGTGGTAAAATATTTGATGCTGATTAAACTATACCACTGTTTATTATTCAAAATAATTTCACAATAGAAAATAAATAAAATAAACGTACATGAAGAAAACTATTATCATATTATTGTTATTGCCCGGTTTTTATAATTCCATGGCCCAGGATGAAAGGGATTTAAAAGAAGAAAAGAAAGGGGTTTTAAAAAAGAAAACCTTTTTGTTGGAGGTGATATAACCCTGGGTTTTGGCAACAGCTATACTTCTTTGGGAGCAAGCCCTTACTTTGGGTATAGCCTCAATAAATATGTAGATGTGGCTGCTTCATTTAATTATATATATACTTCACAACGTGATATTGTAATTTACGGAGACAAGGTAAGGCAGACTCAATATGGCCCCGGCGCTTTTGTAAGGGTCTATCCATTAAAATTTTTGTTTGCCCAGGCACAGTTTGAGTATAATTTTATTAAGCTAAAATATCTCGCAGTTGCTAATTCAGGTTATCTCTCTTCTACTGATCGTATCGATGCAAACAGCTTCCTGGTTGGGGCAGGTTATGCAGGTGGAAGAAGTGAAGACGATAAGAGTTTTTATTACATCTCTATATCATGGGATCTTATCAGGAATAAGAATTCACCATATGTTGATGGGCTGGGAAGAGCAGTGCCTATTATTCGGGCTGGCTATAATATAGCTTTATTCCAGGGCCGCAGGTACAGATAATCTTATCAGAGATATTTCATTAAATCTTCCGGTAAAGTAAGCACAACCAGTTTATCTTCTATTTTATCGTATAAAAAACCTTCGTTTTGCATTGTTTGGGCAAAAGAAAGTAAGTGGTCATAAAATCCTGCTGTGTTTAGTATGAATATTTTCTTATCATGTATACTTAACTGGTTCCAGGTAAGCATTTCAAAAAATTCATCCATAGTGCCATAGCCACCAGGTAATACAATAGCCGCATCGCATTTTTCATAAAGCATTTTTTTACGGGTATGCATATTATCAACAATAATCAGTTCTGTTATTCCTTCATGGTGAATCTCCCTGTCTTTTAATATGGATGGGATGATACCGGTGACTTTGCCGTTCATAGCGAGCATGGCATTGGATATGATACCCATGATCCCAACATTGCCTCCGCCATAAATGAGTGTAACATTTTTTTCTGCAAGCAGGTGACCAAGTTCTTTTGCATGTTGCTCAAATAAAGGATTATTTCCAATTTTACTGCCGCAAAAAACGGCCAATGAACTAATTGCCATAAATTAATTAACTTGAATTTTATTGCAAGCTAATTATTCATTATTAATTCTTCATTATAATTTCATTTATGTCTCCTATCATTTTATTCTCTTTTGTCATCGGCTATTTTGTGTTGCTGCTGACTGTTGCATATTTTACATCAAGGGGCAGCAATAATGAATCTTTTTTTATCGGCAACCGCAACAGCAACTGGATGCTGGTGGCCTTTGGTATGATTGGCACCAGCCTTAGCGGGGTAACTTTTGTAAGTGTGCCGGGCGGAGTAGGAACGGGCAATTTTTATTATTTCCAGATTGTATTAGGCTATTTGCTAGGCTACTTGGTGATTGCATTTTTGCTGATACCATTGTATTACAAAATGAACCTTACTTCTATTTACACTTACCTGGAAAAACGTTTTGGAATAAATGCACACAAGGCAGGGGCATTCTTTTTTATATTATCACGTGTTGTTGGAGCTACTGCCCGGTTATATCTTGTCATCAGTATTCTTCAGCTTTTTATTTTTGATAAACTGAAAATTCCTTTCGAATTAACTGCACTGGTAATCCTGATCCTGATCTTATTATATACGTTTGAGGGAGGCGTAAAAACGATCATTTATACAGATACCCTGCAAACCACAGGCATGTTGCTTGGCCTGGTAGTTTGTACTATTGTTATTGTAAAAGCCATGGGCACAGATTTCAGTGGGGCCCTGTCGTTAATGAATGACAAGGGGTACACAAAAGTATTTAATACTGATGTAAAAGCGGGGTCCTTCTTTTTAAAACATATTATCGGGGGTATGTTTATTGCCATCGCCATGACCGGCCTTGACCAGGAAATGATGCAGAAAAATATCAGCGTAAAAAATATAAGAGACTCACAAAAGAATATCATGACATTTACGGCCGTACTAATGGTAGTGAACCTGTTGTTTTTATTTTTAGGTGGTATCCTTTATTTATACGCCGGCACTAACAATATTGTAACAGCACCCGATGACCTGTTCCCTACTATTGCATTGAGCGATGCCTTTAGCGGAACCATCGGCATTCTTTTTATTATTGCTTTAATATCTGCATTATTCCCCAGTGTAGATGGAGCCATCACTTCACTCACATCCTGTTTTTGTATAGATATTTTAGGTATAAATAAAAGAGAGGGAACAGAAAAAGAGAAAAAACGCACCAGGCTTAAAGTACATTTTACATTTGCCATAGTGTTTTTTGTAATGGTGCTTATTTTTAAGGCCATTAATGATAAACTGATCATTGATTTTATTTTGAAATTTGCCGGGATTACCTATGGCCCGTTACTGGGTTTATTTTCTTTTGGCATATTAACCAGGAGACAGTTAAATGATAAGCTGATCTGGGCGGTTTGTATTATTGCTCCCTTATTGGCTTTAGGCCTGGATATGCTCAGCAGCCCCGAATGGTACGAAAAGAAGCTGCATGTTTCACTTGGATTAAAATCAATTTCGGAAAGTATTTTTAACGGGTATAAGATAGGAAACGAATTAATATTAATTAACGGGCTGTTTACATTTTTAGGGTTGTTGTTAATTTCTAAAAAAGGCAGTAGCAAAACAGATATTTCTCTGTAACTTTACAAAGTTAGTAAGTGCCATTCTTCACTTTTATTAGTGCAGGATGGCATCGTGTTTTTAAAGGAAACCAGGTTTAATAGTAACAGCTTTCACTCAATGGAATTGATCAATCATAAAGCAGAAAACTATGCAAAAAACAATACTACGGCATTGGAAGAAGTATTAAGTGAAATTGAATCATACACTTTGGCTAATCATCCTCATGCGCAGATGTTGAGCGGCCATGTGCAGGGTAAAGTACTGGAGATGGTCAGCTGTATGATACGTCCGCAGCAGATATTAGAGATTGGCACTTTTACCGGTTTTAGTGCCTTGTGTTTGGTAAAGGGCCTGCAAACCGGGGGAAAACTACATACTATTGAAGTAAGAACTGATGATGCAATAACAGCACATTATTATTTTAATAAATCAGGAGTTGAAAATAAAATTGAATTGCATGTTGGAGACGCACTTGAGCTCATTCCAACAATAAATGAAACCTGGGACCTCGTTTTTATTGACGCTGATAAAGTGAACTATATACCTTATTACGAATTAACTTTACCACGGGTTAAAAAGGGGGGCTGGATACTGGCTGATAATGTGCTCTTTCATGGTGAAGTTTTGGAAGATACTGTAAAAGGAAAAAATGCAAAAGCAATTCAGTCCTTTAATGAGCACGTTAAAAATGACAACAGGGTTCAGCAGGTAATGCTTACTATAAGAGACGGGCTCCTTTTAATTCAAAAAAAGTAAAAGTATGAACAGACTTTTTGTATCTATATTATTATTTCTTTCGGTTTCAATTTGTGCAAGTGCACAAAAAATTACTATAGAAGAGTATATTGAGCAATACAAAGACATTGCCATCCGGGAAATGAAACGGATGGGAGTGCCTGCCGCAATTACATTGGCCCAGGGGATACTGGAAACTGAAAATGGGAATAGCGATTTGGTGAAAAGGTCCAATAACCATTTTGGGATCAAATGTAAAGATTCCTGGACCGGGGGAAGGGTGTACCACGATGATGATGCCAGTGGTGAATGTTTCAGGGCCTATGCAAATGCAGAGGATAGTTACAGGGATCATAGTAATTATTTACGGGGTAGTAAACGGTATGAATCTTTGTTTAGCCTTGAAGCTACAGATTACAAGCGTTGGGCTTACGGTATAAAGAAAGCAGGCTATGCCACTAATCCACGTTACCCCGAAATACTTATCAAGAATATTGAGCTGTACAATCTTCAGCAATACACTTTGGCAGGCATTGATGAAATTCCAAAATTTGAAAAAAATACAGAAAAAGGATTGCCGGAACTTAAGGAAGATAAAGTAATGAGTTCAGAGGAAACCACTCCAGGTTCAGATGTAATGGAAAGGGTGATCATAATTAATAAAACAAAATGCATTTTTGCAAAAAAGGGTACTTCATTGCTTGCTATTGCTATTAAAAATAATATTAGCTTAATAAAGTTGATGGAATTTAATGACCTGGAAGAGGAAGGCATTCTTGATAAAGACCAATATGTGTACCTGCACAAAAAATTAAAAACCGGGGATAAAGAATTTTATATAGTGCAGCCCGGAGAAACGTTGCATGATGTGGCACAAAAAAAAGCTGTGCAGCTCAGATTTCTTAAGGAATACAATAATTTGAGTTATGACGGGGAACTAAATGCCGGTACTAAATTATTTTTACAGCCGGGATTTAATGATGTAAACGATAATAGTGGCGAACAGGAAAAAATTAAAAGGCACCAGGTTGTGGCAAAAGAGGGTTTATATGCTATTGCAAGAAAATATAAAGTAACGGTACAACAACTGAAAGAATGGAATAACCTTGACACAAATGAATTAAAAATAGGACAGGAGATAATCGTTTCAAAATAATTAATAACACCCTCTACCAACAGGGATTAAATTTTAAAAACAAATGGTAATTCAGGTGCAGGATAAAAAATTTCAGCCTTATATTAAAGAACAACAAATACGGGAGCAGGTTGGTAAACTGGCACAGCAGATCAATATTGATTATGCCGGCAAACGGCCATTATTTATTGCCATATTAAATGGCTCTTTTATGTTTGCTGCTGATCTTTTTAAAGAACTTACCATTGATGCCGAAATATGTTTTATTAAACTGGCCTCTTATAAGGGTACAAAGTCAACCGGCAATGTGATCACCTCCATAGGACTTGACGAGCCTTTGAAAGACAGGCATGTAATAATTGTAGAAGATATTGTAGATACCGGAAAAACTTTATATGAATTTTTACCTCAATTAGTGAATCAGCAGCCTTCCAGCTTAAAGATTGCTGCACTATTGCATAAACCAGAGGCATTGGCATTTCCGCTGGCAATTGATTATCTTGGGTTTAATGTACCTAATAAATTTTTATTGGGTTATGGGCTGGATTACGACGGGTTGGGCCGTAACCTGAAAGAAATTTACCAGCTGGTGGAGAGTTGAGGGCAACATAAGTGGCTGAAAAGACGTCTTAGTTCTGGATATTATAACCTTTGTTACAATCAGCTTACAATTGAAAAAACGGATCTTCTATATCCCATTATTATTATTTGTATTTACTGCAAATGCACAGAATTATTTACGTGGAGAAGTTAAAGATGAAAAGAATCAACCCCTCCAAAATGTAAAGATCCGGCTGCATTCTAATAATCATCTTTATTTTACGGGCTCAACCGGGGGATTTGGAATAACAACAAATTCAGTTCATGACTCACTTACCCTGAGCCTGGATGGATATGAAACAAAAGTCTTAAAAGTAAACTGCGAACAGTGGCAATTCATAAGTTTAAAGATATCGCCTTCCAATGTAAACAAGAACAAGCCTAAACTGATTTCGATAACGAAAGACCTGAATCAAACATCAAGACTTAACTGGTATATAAGTGATGAAACTTATTTTCAGCTGGTAGAGAATGAATATGTTAATGCATCAAAATATCCAAATACCGGGTTTTCATTAAATGTAAACAAGGCCTCTTATAGCAATGTTCGCCGGTTTATTAATATGAAAAGTATAGTACCTCCTGATGCGGTGCGTACCGAGGAAATGATAAATTATTTTAACCTGCATTATATTGAACCGAAGAATAATGAAATTTTTGGACTGGAGTCTCAACTCACTTCCTGCCCATGGGATGACGACAAACAATTATTACTCTTAAATATCAATGCCAGGAAATTAGACCTGGATAAAATACCCCCGGGCAATTTTGTTTTTTTAATTGATGCTTCCGGAAGCATGGATATGCCCACCCGCCTGCCATTATTGAAAGCGGCCTTTCAAATGTTTGTAAAAAATCTGAGGGCTATCGATACGGTTTCTATTGTTACCTATGGAGGCACTGTTGGTATTTGGTTACAACCAACCAGTGGTGCTGAAAAAGAAAAAATTATTAAATCTATTGAAGAATTGTCTGCAAGCGGTGATACACCTGGTGAAGCAGCAATTATGACTGCCTATACCCTGGCTAATAAAACTTTTAATAAGAATGGCAGCAACAGGGTTATTTTGGCTACCGACGGCGATTTTAATGTAGGGCTTACATCTGAAAAAGCGCTTGAAGACCTTATAACTAAAGAAAGGCAAAGCGGGGTTTATCTTACCTGCCTGGGTGTTGGGATGGGTAATTTTAAAGATTCTAAATTGGAAACACTTGCCAAAAAAGGGAATGGTAATTATGCTTACCTCGATGACATTCATGAAGCAGAGAAAGTATTGGTTAAAGAACTTACACAAACTTTTTATGGAGTAGCTGATGATGTATTCATGAATATAAAATTCAATCCTGAGTTTGTAAAAGAATACAGGCTGATTGGATTTGATAACCGCAGGGATGCGGTAGCAGATAGCTCGATTGACCTGGAGGGTGGAGAGATCGGAAGTGGAAACAGCGTAATGGCAATTTTTGAAATTGTGCCTGCCACTGATAATTTATATAAAGCAGATATTTTCCCTAAAGATAAATTGGCCAATGTAGAATTACGCTATAGCCTGTGCAATGATACTGCACATGCCCGGTTTACATATAGCTGTGTTACAAATTATTCAGATTTCAAACACATTGATAGGGAATTACAGTTTGCAACGGCAGTTGCTATGTTTGGGCTTAAAATAAAACAATCAAAATATATTAAAAATGCAGATTGGCTGGATATACAACAGATAGCGTTAGAATCATACGACCCAAAAAGTTATCTGCAAACAGAGTTTTTGCAATTGATTGAGAAGGCCCAAAGTATGTACGTTCGTAAAAAACCCAAAAAAAATAAAAAGAATTAAGAGAACATCTCTCTCACTTTATCGAAGAACGACTTATCAGTCTTTTCCGGCTTTGGTTTAAAATTTTCTGACTGCTGCATTTTATCAAGCATTCCCTTTTCCTCTGCTGATACATGTTGTGGGGTCCAAACATTTACCTGTATTAACTGGTCGCCTTTTTCATAACTGTTTACATTAGGGAATCCTTTTCCTTTTAACCTGAAAATTTTACCGCTTTGCGTGCCCGGTGGAATTTTAATTTTTGCTCTTCCGTCAATTGTGGGTACTTCTACCTGAGTTCCAAACACAGCATCGGGTATTGAGATATGCAGATCGAAGGCCACATTCAAACCATCCCTGTGTAATTGCAGATGAGATTCTTCTTCGATCAACACTATAAGGTCTCCCGAAGATCCGCCACGTTCACCGGCATTACCTTTTCCACTTAAGCTTAACTGCATCCCTTCCTGAACACCTGCAGGTATATCAATGGTTACAGTTTCTTCACCATACACTCTTCCATCTCCTTTGCAGGCTGTGCATTTATGAGTAACTGTACTTCCTTCACCATTACAGGTTGGGCAGGTAGTTACCGTTTGCATTTGTCCTAAAAAAGTATTTTGAACCCGCCTCACCTGGCCGCTGCCACCACAAGTGCCGCAGCTTTGAACACTGTTCTTATCTTTTGCACCACTGCCATTGCAGGTATTGCAAAGCACATATTTTTTTACTTTGATTGTTTTTTGAGCACCTTTTGCAATCTCTTCGTAATTCAGTTTTATTTTTACCCTCAGGTTGCTGCCACGGGTACCACGGCTTCTTCCGCCAGAACTTCTTCTGCTGTTACCTCCTCCAAAAAAACTTCCAAAGGGATTATCGTCGCCAAAAATATCTCCAAACTGACTGAAGATGTCATCCATATTCATACCACCTCCACTATGTCCGCCACCGCCACCTCTTCCGGGTGAAAATGCCTGGTGGCCAAACCTGTCGTATTGCGAACGTTTATCTGCATCACTTAATATTTCATACGCTTCAGCAGCTTCTTTAAATTTTTCTTCAGCGGCTTTATCTCCCGGGTTTCTATCAGGATGGTACTGCATAGCAACTTTGCGGTATGCTTTTTTAATTTCATCCTGTGATGATGATTTAGACACCCCTAATATTTCGTAAAAATCTTTTTTAGACATTTTTTTGATCCTGCTATTTAGATAATCTTTTATTTTCCAACAACAACTTTAGCAAACCGTATCAATTTATTATTCAGGTAATAACCTTTTACAATTTCATCCACTACTTTACCTTTCTTTTCTTCAACAGTGTCCACTTCAGTTATCGCTTCATGTTTTTCCACGTCAAAATCCGTGTTCACACTTTCCATTGCTTTTAACCCCATTGACTGTAAAGTATTTCTCAGCTTATTAAATACTAACTGGATGCCTTCCTTATTAGTCGCAATATCATTGCTTTCTTCCAATTGTTTTTCTGCACGGTCGCAATCATCCAATACTTCCAGTAGAGAAACGATCACATCTTTACCGGCAGTCTGGATCAATTCAATTTTTTCTTTGGCATTACGGCGCTTAAAATTGTCGAATTCAGCAAACAGGCGCAGGTATTTATCTTTTTGTTCTTCCAGTTCAATCCGCATTTTTTCCAATGCATCTTCGCTTCCCGGATTACTGAGATGAGTGTTGCCCGGAACATCAGCATCTGCATTAATATTCATTTCTTCATTTTCAGTTGTTACTGTTTCTCTTTCTTCCATATATAGGGTTTAAAAATGGTTGCGAAGGTACAACAGTCAAACATTTTGCCAAGCCTAGATTTGCGGTCAAATTGACAATATTGGACGAATAAGTGGCTGATAGTTACAAACTGTCTGACACGGACGTTACCTTTGCCGCATGAAAAGCATTTTTTTAAATAAGAATATCAGCCGCAGGGTGGAGTTGGGGCATCCATGGATATTTGGAAATGAAGTGAATAGGGGAAAGGCGCTTGATGCTGCCGCAAAAGCAGGGGAGGTTGTTAATGTGTACACCCATGATAAAAAGTTCATAGGAATAGGCTATATAAACCCTCAATCCCAGATAATGGTTCGTTTACTTACCAGGGATAAAAATGAACTCATTAATGAAGATTTTTTTCTAAACCGGATAAAGAAGGCATGGGAATACCGGCAAAGGATTGGCTATACTGAAAACTGCAGATTAATATTCGGCGAAGCAGATGAGCTGCCGCAACTGATAATTGATAAATTCAATGATCATTTTGTTATACAAACACTGGCATTGGGGATAGATGTTTGGAAACCTGCCATTGTAAAAGCCATTGAAAAAATATTTAATCCTAAAGGAGTTTATGAACGAAATGATGTTCCGGTTAGAGAACTTGAAGGATTGGAGCAACAGAAAGGGTTTCTTACTGATGAATTTGATACCAATATCATTATTAATGAAAACGGTATAAAGTACCATGTTGATATTGCCAATGGACAAAAGACAGGATTTTTTTTAGATCAGCAGGATAACCGCCGGGCCATTCAGCATATTGTAAAAAATGCAGATGTGCTGGGTGCTTTTTGTTATACAGGTTCATTTGAGATCAGTGCAGCGCATTACGGCGCCAAATCGGTTTTAGGATTAGATATTTCTCAAAGCGCTATTGATATGTGCAACAAAAACGCTGCTTTGAATGAAGTTGCAGATATTTGCAAATTTGAGTGTGTAAATGCCTTTGATGTATTAAAAGAATGGTCAAAAGAAGGTAAACAATGGGATGTAGTAATGCTTGATCCGCCCTCATTTACCAAAAGCAGGGCAACTATTGATAAAGCGGTTGCCGGTTATAAAGAGATCAATTTACGAGGGATGAAATTGGTTAAGTCAGGAGGGTTCTTAGTTACATCCAGCTGTACAAATCTTGTTCAACCCGAATTATTTTTGGATATTATTCAAATGGCTGCAACGGATGCCAGGCGAAAAATACGACAGGTTGTATTTAATTCCCAATCAGCAGATCATCCTGTGATAAGGGGACAGGAGAATACGCACTATCTTAAATTTTTGATTGCCCAGATATTGTAAAAGGGGAGGGGTTTATTTTACTACTTGAAACTTACCGGAGTCTACGATCTTACCATTTTTATCACGGAGTTGATAAATATAAATGCCACGGTAAAAATCATCTAAACGCAAATTAATTCTTGGAGGAATATTAGTTATCTCATTCACTTTTTTTCCCATAAAATTATAGATCTGCAGAGAAAAAGATTTATCATAGCCATACAGGAAATCAAAGTTGATTGACGTAGTAGCTGGTATCGGATAAGGCCTTACTAGTTTTGCAATCGGGTCACCTGAACCTGGTGTTTTATTTTGTGCAAAAGATGTAAAAGTTATTCCAATAAATAAAATTAGTATGTAAAAATACTTTTTCAACATAGTAAAAATATGTAAAAACTTTCAAATAATCAATACTTCGTAGATTACTATTTATTACTTATATATGTTAAATATATATGAAAGCCTTTCCTATTACATTATAACGGGAAATACCTCAAAAAAGTATTATTTAAGTGACTCTAATACCTTGTTTATTACCTCAAAATCAGGCAGCCCTCCGGCTGTTTCCAGAACTTCTGCATACTGAATTATCCCTTTTTTATCAATAATAAAAGCCGACCGTTTGCTAACGCCTTTCATTTCCAGTATCCATTCACTATATATAGAGCCATAAAGGGTAGATACCTCTTTATTAAAATCACTTAACAGGGGAAATGTGTAGTGCTGGTCTTCTTTATATTTTTTGAGAGTAAAAACCGAATCAACAGATATGCCTATTACCTGTGCGTGAACATTACTGTAGCGGCTGATATCATCTCTCACTGCACATAATTCTTTGGTGCAGGTACTGGTAAAAGCCTGTGGAAAGAATAAGAGTAAAATATTTTTCTCTTTAAGATCGCTGAGCTGTACTTTCTTTTTGTCCGTGTCAAACAAACTAAAATCCGGGGCCGGCTTTCCTGCTTCAACTTTCATAATTGCATGTTTGTTTTTGTAAAGATAGGGGTTGTGTAAAAATTGTTAACAGGTATTGCGTCCTTTTGGTTTAATTAGCAGATTGATTTTTAACCAAAACCAATTTTATTATGAACAAGTACATTACAGAACTGATCGGAACTTTTTTCCTGGTGATGGGTGCAGCATTAGGTGGTGCAGTAGGTGCGTCACTTGCACTTATGGTAATGATTTACGCAGGGGGGCATATATCGGGCGCACATTACAACCCGGCTGTAACGCTCTCTGTTTGGATGAGGGGTAAAATAGAGATGAAGGATGCAATGATGTACTGGATATTTCAATTTGCCGGAGCAGTAATTGCTGCTTTAATAGTAGCTTATGTATTTGCTGTAGAGGGAGGTGCAAATTGTGTAATACCTGATGGAGGAGGTACAAAAGCAATTATTGCTGAATTGCTGGGAACCTTTGCATTGGCTTATGTAGTATTAAATGTGGCTACTGCCAAAGGCACTGCTGGTAATAGTTTTTATGGAGTAGCAATTGGCGGTACTGTTTTAGCGATGGCTACTGCTCTGGGAAAATTTTCCGGTGGTTCATTTAATCCGGCTGTTGCCATTGGTTTAAGTGTGCAGGGTACTTTTTGTTGGGACCAGATCTGGATGTATTTTGTAGGTGCATTGGGTGGGGGCGCCCTGGCTGCTATTATTTTCAGCTTAAATAACCCCGACGATAAATAATATTTCCAAGACGATATTTAAAAACCCCTCTTAAAAGAAGGGTTTTTTTGTTATCCAAACAATCCATAAAAACAAAAATCTTTAGCTTGTTAGTACACGATTTTTGAGATTAGGATGGAACATTTAAATAAATATTTTGGCTAATTACGGATCCTATATATTTTAAATGTAAGTGGGCTTTTACCTGCCTTTTATCATAGGGATTATTTTTGTAATTTTTTGTTTTTAACAGATCATAGTATAAACGGATATTCCTCGGTTTTAGTATGAAAATGCAATTACCAATAACCGTTCATTTTATTTGAATCAGGGGATGCGGCAGGAGAAGAATTAATATAATAAAAAGCCCTGCAGTAGCACTGCAGGGCTTTTTATTATAAGAGGTAAATTAGCTATTATTTTTTGTTACAGCTGTCGCTGATTTTGAACTCTTGGTATTCTTGGCAGGTTTAACTACAGGCGCTTCAGCTTTTTTCTTAGCTTCATTTTCAACAACCCATTTCTCATAATCTTCAGGACTTAAAACATCGCCACTGATGGTTATACTTTTCATTTCATCAATGCCGGCAAATTTAACGGTAAGGTGTTTGTCAAAATGGCCCACGTTTGCTGCGTTGAATTTTGCAGTAATGAAACCTGATGCACCTGGTGCAATCGGAGCTTTTGTGTAGTCCCCCATAGTGCAGCCGCAGGTTGGGTTAGCCTGTTCAATAACCAGTGGTTCTTTACTAATGTTTGTAACCACAAATTTTACTTCTTTAGGGTCATTTTGTTTAAGAGTACCCTGGTTGATTGTTTCAGTTTCAAATTTAGCTACATCTGCTACTGTTTTTTGTGCCAACAAGGCAGAAGTAAAGGCTAAAGCCGCCATTGATAAGATTAATTTCTTCATGTTTATTTTATTTTTATTGTTTATTAATTCTTAAAATCATTTAGTCCTTTATTTTCCGGAGCGGAACTCCCGGGAGTTTTCCAAACTTCACCTTTAATGGTAATTTGTTTGCTTTGTGTTTCATTATATGAAACTGTAATAAATTTTGTAAACGGCCCTTCCGCAGCAGCATTATATCCCACAGTTATTTTTGTTTGTTCACCGGGTGCAATTACTTTATCTTTTTCCCATTCCGGTGTAGTGCAACCGCAACTGGCATTAATGTTAGCTATCTTTAATGGTATATTACTTTTATTTGTTACTTCAAAAATATGGGTAACGGGTTTTCCCTGCGGAATTTTGCCAAAATCAAATTCGGTTTCTTTTAGAGACAAGAGATTATCAGGAAGTGTAGCCGTAGTAACATTAGTAGTCATTGCGGGAACCGGAGCAGTAGTGGTAGCAGATTGTTGTGCATATATAGAAAAGTACATAGCACATAGGGCAAACAAAAAGGCAAATATTTTCTTCATATTAAGACTTTTAAGATGAGGATATAAAGATACTAAAACGAATATATCCCTCTCAAATTGCAAGCCCGTTAGGAGATTTTTAACAAAGCTAACCTATAATTTATATTTTTGCTGTAGATTAACAGGCTATGGATACAAATAACAACAGCGATGCTGCTTTGCAGGAAAAACTGAGTTTTGATAATTTCAGAAACGAAGTATTAAAAGATTACCGGGTTGCCTGTGAAAGCAGGGAGACCAGCTTGATTGGCCGTAAAGAAGTATTAACCGGTAAAGCCAAATTTGGAATTTTTGGTGATGGAAAAGAAGTAGCCCAGGTAGCTATGGCAAAGTTTTTTAAGCCAGGTGATTTCAGGGCGGGTTATTATCGTGACCAGACCTTTATGTTTGCCAGCGGGTTGGCAACTATTGAACAGTTTTTTTCTCAATTATATGCCGACCCGGATGTAGCAAATGACCCTTTTAGCGCAGGCCGGCAAATGAATGCACACTTTGCTACTAAGATGGTAGATAGCAATGGCGATTGGTTAAATCTTACAGAACTTAAAAATGTGAGCAGCGATATTGCACCTACTGCCGGCCAGATGCCCAGAGCCCTGGGCCTTGCATTCGCATCAAAAACTTTCAGGAATGTAATGCAAACTCATAGCCTGAAAAACCTCAGTAATAATGGTAATGAAGTTTGTTTTTGTACCATCGGCGATGCATCAACCAGCGAAGGACATTTTTGGGAAACGATAAACGCAGCCGGTGTGCTTCAGGTACCTTTAGCTGTATTTGTATGGGATGATGGATATGGGATTTCTGTTCCTAAGAAATACCAGACCACTAAAGCATCAGTTTCCGACGCATTGAAAGGTTTTCAGAAAAAAGACGGAACGAATGGAATTGATATTTATAAACTGAAAGGCTGGGACTATGCAGGTATGTGTGAGATATTGGAAACTGCAATTCAAAAAATAAGAGATACACATACACCTGCTGTTTTTCATGTGGAAGAAATTACACAGCCACAGGGACATTCAACTTCAGGCAGTCACGAGAGGTACAAAAATTCCGAGCGTTTGGAATGGGAGAAAGAATGGGATGGCCTGAAGCAAATGAGAGAATGGATCATTGCAAATGCATTGGCAGAATCAGATGAATTGAACAGTATAGAAGAATCTGCTGCATCTTTTGCCAAAGAAAGTAAGCAGAAAGCCTGGGAGAAATATATTAACCCGGTAAAAGATTTGGTTGCAAAAACTGTTGCAATTTTAAAAGCAGTAGAACAAACAAATCCGGCAGTAAAAAAACTTTCAGAAGAATTGGCTGCTTTAAGAGAACCCATGCGAAGAGATGTAATGAAAACTCTTGCTATTGTTTTGGATACTACACAAAATAATTCTGCTACAACTGCTGTGCAGGAATTTTATGCACAACTCAAAAAAGAAAATTCAGGGCTGTACAACAGTTACCTGTATAATGATGGTACTAAATCAGCCTTAAAAGTTCCCGCTATCAATCCTTATTATGCAGATGATGCTGCTACCGTAAATGGATATGAAGTATTGAATAAATATTTTGATGAACTATTTACAACAAACAATAAAGTTGTTGCTTTTGGCGAAGACCTTGGCTTTATCGGTGATGTGAACCAGGGCTTCAGCGGCCTGCAGGAAAAGCATGGCGCAGAAAGGATATTTGATACCGGCATTCGGGAGTTAACAATAATGGGGCAGGGGATCGGTTTATCGTTGAGAGGTTTGCGACCGATTGCCGAAATTCAATACTTAGATTATTTGTTATACGGATTGCAACCGCTCAGTGATGATGTTTGTACTACACATTTCCGTACAGCAGGGCAGCAAAGCTGCCCATTGATAGTAAGAACAAGAGGTCACCGCCTGGAAGGTATCTGGCATAGCGGTTCGCCCATGGGAATGATCATTAATGCACTAAGAGGAATGTATGTATGTGTACCACGTAATATGGTGCAGGCTGCAGGTATGTATAACACCTTGTTGCAGGGTAACGACCCCGGGCTTGTGATTGAATGCCTGAACGGGTATAGGTTAAAAGAAAAACTCCCATCCAATTTGATGGCGTACACAGTACCACTAGGGGTGCCTGAGATCGTAAAAGAAGGAACTGATGTAACAATTGTAACTTATGGTTCTACCTTACGCATTGTTTTAGAAGCAACAGAAACACTGGATAAAATGGGTATCAGTTGCGAAGTAGTGGATGTGCAGACTTTATTGCCTTTCGATATAAACCATTCAATTGTTGAATGCCTTAAAAAAACAAACCGCATTGTTTTTGTTGATGAAGATGTACCGGGCGGCGCAGCAGCTTATATGTTTAATAAAGTGATGGAAGAACAGGGAGGTTATAAATACCTGGATGTATCGCCACGTACCATTACCGGTAAAGCTCACCGACCATCTTACGGTAGCGATGGCGATTATTTTAGCAAACCAAATGCAGAAGAAATAGAAACGGTGATAAAGCAGATGATGGCGGAGTAATCATTGAATTGTATCTTTATCCGAACCTTTATATCTATGCGAATATCTTATTTTATCCGTACTGTATTATTTATTACAGTTTCCCAAACCAGCTCTCTGCATGCACAGGTTACCTTAGGTGGCCAGTTGCGAACCAGGGCAGAATTTAGAAATGGAACTGGTACACTTCGCCCTATCAACAATGATCCGGCATTTTTTTTATCGCAACGTACCCGACTATCTTTCGGTT
>JANNDO010000025.1:0-59133 GCA_031387825.1 Chitinophagaceae bacterium
GCCATCCCTTAACTCAACAGCCTCATGTATGCCAGTGCTGGCACCACTTGGCACAGCTGCACGGCCAAGGTGTTCGTTCTCAGTTAAAATGTCTACTTCTACTGTTGGGTTGCCGCGACTGTCTAATATCTGGCGGGCATGAATGGAGGCGATGTAACTCATGATGGTTAACTGGTTTATTTGTTAATTGGTTGATTGGCTGTCAAAGTTCTGAAAATATCTTCTAAACTTCCTACAGATTCACTTTGTAACGACACAATATTAAGATTTTTATTCAGCGTAATTTCTATCAGCTTTCTTTTTAAACTATCAGCATCATCTGTTTTAAATAACCAGGTATTGGCGTTAACCTGTTTGATATTTTGAATGCCGCCAAAAACATCTTCTTTAACAACCTCTTTTATTTCTAATCTTAATTCATTAAAATGTTTTTTACCAATCAGGTTACTCAAGGTGCTGTCAGCCACAATAGTTCCTTTGTTTATAATAATTACCCGGTCGCAGATGGCTTGTACTTCCTGGAGAATGTGAGAAGAGAAAAGTACTGTTTTATTTTCACCCAGTTTTTTTATCAGCTCTCTTATTTCCACTATCTGGTTGGGGTCAAGGCCACTGGTAGGCTCATCCAGTATCAATACTTCAGGATCATGTATCAATGCAGCAGCCAAACCAACCCGCTGCTTATAACCTTTACTTAGCTGCCCTATCTTTTTATTGGCTTCAACTGATAATCCAACTGTTCTTATAACTTCTTCGATCTTATCCTTTTTATTTTTAACCGCATGTACATTGGTAATGAAATACAAATACTCCCTTACATACATGTCGTAATACAAAGGATTGGCTTCAGGTAAATACCCGATCTTCTTTTTTGTTTCGTTACTGTTTTCATCAACTGTCATTCCACATACTTCTGCCGTACCACCGGTTGAAGGCAAATAACCGGTGATCATTTTCATGGTGGTTGATTTGCCTGCACCATTAGGTCCGAGGAAACCAACAATTTCCCCTTTATCTACTTTAAAAGAAATGGAATCAACCGCCTTTTGTACGCCGTAAGTTTTTGTAAGATTATTTACTGTTATCGACATGCGTTCTATTATGCTGCAAAAATAAAAAACGCCAGGTGTAAAACCCGACGTTTAATTTAAAGCTTCGTTATTTTTTATCCCCGCTGTTATTATCAGGTTTTTGATTTGGCCTCTGTTGATTGCGGTTCTGGTTTTGTCCCTGTTGCCTGTTTGAATTATTCCGACCTCCTCTGTTTTGCTGGCCCGGCTGATTTCCTCCGCCCTGTTTAGGTTTATTACCCCCACGGTTTTGCTGACCTGCCTGTCCACCAGGCTGGTTACCCTGCCTTTGCTGTCCACCCTGGTTTTGTTGAGGCCCTCTCTGTTGATTCTGTCCTCTTTCCTGGTCCCTTCTTTTGCGGCTGGTTTTTTCCAGGCTCTTTAAACTGATCTGGCCAACCACATCAGCATATACAGGTTCAATTTCTTTGGGTTTGCTGGTTACTACTTCAACCGGTTCCAGGTCTTCGGGCCTGATGCCTTGTTTATTTAATTCCTTAATTTTTTTAACTCTTTCAATAGTAAGCGGATATTGTTTATTACTATCCGGCATGGTGTACCACATCAGGTTTCTAAAAATATCTTTCTTCACTAAAAATGCCCGGCTTTTTGCCATCTCTATCATATCTGCATCTTCAGGAAAAAACTGCAGTGCATCCATATAAGTATCCAACTCGTAATTCAAACAACATTTAAGACGGCCACATTGTCCGCTTAATTTGGTTTGATTGATACTTAAATTCTGGTAACGGGCTGCATTGGTATTTACACTTTTAAAGTCGGTGAGCCAGCTGCTGCAACAAAGCTCACGGCCGCAACTGCCTATTCCGCCTACCTTTCCGGCTTCCTGCCGGGCGCCTATCTGGCGCATCTCTACTTTTACTTTAAACTCTGCCGCATATAATTTTATGAGCTCCCTGAAATCAACACGGTCATCAGCAATATAAAAGAAAGTAGCTTTTCGGGCATCGGCCTGTAGCTCTACTTCGGCCATTTTTAATTCCAGTTTCAATTGCCTTGCCATAGCCCGGCTACGTATGAGCACCTGTGCTTCCCTTGCTTTTGTTTCAAGCATCTTAGCAATATCACTTTCACTGGCACGGCGTAAAATCTTTTTTATATCCGGACTTTTTTCATCAGTCTTGCGCTTTTTCATTTGCAGGCGAACCAACTCCCCGGTAATATTTATCATGCCCACATCAAAACCGCTTACACCTTCCACGGCAACCATATCACCCTTTTCAAAATGCTGTAAAGTGGTATTCCTGAAAAAATCTTTGCGACTGCCATTATTAAAACTTACTTCAACAATGCGGCAATTACTTTCAGGATCACTGAAAGGCAAATTGGCCAGCCAGTCATGCACATTCATACGGTTACATCCTCCGCTTGAGCAATTACCATGACTCTGACAGCCAGACGGTGCTCCATCTTTAGACGTACCACAACTTCCACATCCCATATAGAGGTCAATTAAAAATTAAGAATTAATACTTCGACAAGCTCAGTAGAAGAATTTTGGAAACCCGGCGGGAGAATTACTATTATACTACAGTGGCGTCGCACTCTTGTGCTGTATTTTTTCTACTCGGCAGGTAAAGATCAATATTGGTATGCCGATAAAAGGATTGCGACGCAACGATGTTGAATATTGTTGAAAATGCTGGTATCAAAATATATAATACACTACTATCAACTCAAATCAGTAATTCTGTCCTGCAAGGTTCAAACTCCTCAGTTCACCAAAATTAACGATTTGTTGTTAATAATATGATATAACCTGATGGAAAGGGCATGAAAGAGCATTTTTGCGTTGGCATTACGCTCAATATAGTAGCTGGCCTTGTCTAATTCGGTTATAATGGCTTCCTGCTGGCCCAGGTCGCAAATTTTGTTTAACCTGATTGCGAAGTCAGTATCGTTGTTCGTTGTTCGTTGTTCGTCCGTTGCTTCAATTACCCTCAATCTTATTGATTGTTCCAGCAAATGGATAAAATATTTGAGGAACTGCTTCTGCTTTTCCCTTCCCATTTTGGCGGTTTCATCAATCCATTTTACCTGGGCAACAGGCCCGGTTCTTATAATTGCATTCAACCATTCCCTGAGCATGGCTTCCCAATCATCATCGGCATGTTGTAACAATTGCAAGGCTTCCCGGTAATTACCTTCGGCAACAGCAGCAATTTGCTGGGCTTTTTCAATTTTAACACCTGCGTTTAGTTCCAATGCTGCCTCTACTTCTAAATTGCTGAGCATGGGAATTTTTATCAACTGTGTACGGGATAAAATGGTTGGTAGAATGAGGTCTTCGTTTTCTGCAACTAAAATAAATAACGTGTTTGGCGGAGGTTCTTCAATCAGCTTTAATAATTTATTTCCTTCCTTGCCCAAAAATTCAGGCATCCACATGATGAGGATCTTATATTCGCTTTCAAAACTTTTGAGGCTTAGTTTATGAATGATGTCGGCACATTCGCTTGCAGTGATATTGCCTTGTTTGTTCTCAGCACCGATAAATTGCAGCCAATCGTACACATTGCCATAAGGATTTGATACAATAAACTCTCTCCATTCTTTTATAAAATCGGTACTGATCGGTTTTTCACCTGGCTTTTTGGTGATGACCGGGTAAGAAAAATGAATATCGGGATGAATGAGTTCATTTGCTTTTTTGCAGGCGGGGCAAACTCCACAACTGTCGTTTCTTGTTTCTTGTTGTTTTGTTTCTTGTTTATCGTTTGTGGGAACTGCAAAGAGGTCAACTTCTATTGCCCGTGGTTTGCAAACAATGTATTGTGCAAATGCCAGGGCCAGTTGCAAAGCTCCACTGCCTTCTTTACCCAAAAACAATAAAGCATGGCTCAGCCTGTTGTGCTGCACCATTTGAACCAATTGCTCTTTGGTTTCTTTTTGGCCCGTGATGGATTGGAATTGCATGGGTGCAAATATAAGAAGCTGATTTGGAAACTCAGGCCGATAGATACCTGTAAGAGACGGAAGCTAAAAGGCCCAGAATTGTTTTTTCCTGAAATCAATCCAAATAAATAGATCATCACCATCGTATGCTTTGTCAGATTTATTTACTTTAAGGTTGATGATCGTCCATTTACCTGATTTGTGTTTGTAAAGTGTTCCACTTTCATAAAGCTCACCCTCTTTTATTCCCGTCAGATTCGGTGGGGCGTAAATCCAAACCTTATTGCCGTTAATCCTCACTTTGCATTTGCCCATACATTTATTGTACTCTATGTCACAATAATTATAAGTATATACACCGCTTTTGGGGAGCTGGGCATTTGCATTTGTAACAGTTAAAACCAAAATCAGGAAAATGAATAGAGGCTTCATTGGGGAATCATAATTTACTGATTATTTCTTCACTCATCGGCTTCACGCTGCTTTTAAAATGTGCCACCAGTTTTCCATTCTCATCCAACAAAAATTTATTGAAGTTCCAGCTTATTTTGGCATCCATAACACCGTTCTCGTCTTTATTACAAAGCCACTGATAAATTGGCGCTATACTTTTTCCTTTTACAGATATTTTAGCAGCCATAGGGAATGTAACACCATAATTCTTTTTGCAAAATTCGCTGATGGTTTCATTAGAGCCCGGTTCCTGGGAGAAAAAATTATTGGCAGGGAAACCAACAATGACCAACTTGTCTTTGTAGGTCTCGTATAACTTTTCTAATCCTTCGTACTGTGGGGTGAAACCACATTTGCTGGCGGTGTTTACGATGAGTATCTTCTTTCCTTTAAAAGCAGCAAAATCAATAGTATCTCCATTTAGCCCTTCCACCTTAAAATCGTAAATGGATTTTGTTTGTGCTTGTACTGTTAAACAGGAAAAGATGCTTCCGTAAAACAGGAAGGTTGTAATAGCCAGCCATTTTATCATATTTCTATAGTTTGCTGGTGATCTCCTCGCTCATTGGTATAATCTTGCTGGGGAAATAAGCGACCAGTTTTCCATTTTCATCCAGTAAGAATTTACCAAAGTTCCATTTTATCTCAGCATCCAGAACACCATTTTCGGCTTTGTGGCAAAGCCATTGGTAAATTGGGGCTATATCATCGCCTTTTACAGATATTTTTGAAGCCATGGGAAATGTAACTCCGTAATTTTTTTTGCAGAATTCTTTGATCTCGGTATTTGTACCGGGTTCCTGTCCGCCAAAATTATTTGCAGGAAACCCAACAATAACCAATTTGTCTTTGTAGGTTTCGTATAATTTTTCCAATCCTTCGTATTGTGGAGTGTAACCACATTCACTGGCTGTGTTTACGATCAATACTTTTTTGCCTTTAAAAGCTGCAAAATCAATTGTGCCTCCATCCAGGGCTTCTACTTTAAAATCGTAAATAGATTTGGCCAAGATCTTATTTTCAGAAGAGGCAATAGCTACAGTACCTGTGTTGGTCTGTGTACCAATGGACAAAAATACTGCTGTGATCGATAATAACTTTATCATACAAACTGTTTTTTATAATAACGTAAAAAAATGCTTTTAGTTCGCTTTATTAAGACTAACATAAAATTAGGTCATTCCCTGTTAGGCAGGGCTATAGTAATGATGAATGGCTATTGTTTTTCATAGCAGCCCCTGTCAGGTAAGCCCACATTCCGGTTATTATTATCCAGGTCTTTTAGAAAGCCCGTTAATACCCCCGTATTAATTCCAGGTGCTGCTGAGTTTTTGTTTATCCTGAAATCGAAAAACCTCTTATTCACATCTATACTGTCAAAAGAAGGGTTCTGGTTTTTTAAATTGCCGGTTAGTGTACTATTACCCGGGTCATTTAAAACCCGGTAAATATTTTTTTCAAATAAAACATTAAAAGGATTAGCCCCTTGTTTGTTAACGACTACCTCATCATTTACAATTCCTTCATTGCCCCAAAAAATACTATTGCGGAAAACAGCATTCAGATCAGCCGTAACAGCCACACCACCCTGGAAAGCAAAATTGTTTACATTAAGTACCGGGTTTTTATGGTTCAGGTATTCATTAGAATAACTTGACACGGTACAATGTGTGAAATTATAAGTGCCTCCATAACTTAAGACAATATTATTGCCGCAGTTGCTGATCAAACTATTATCTGCATACAAACTACTGTTTACGCAAAGCACACCTACATCGTAGGCGTTGTCAACAATGCATTGATGAAGTGTAAGTTTTGGGTTTGCATTGATGGATGGCTTTTCAGTAACAATGGCCTGGTATGCATTTTTTACAACAGCATAAGTGAGTACATTGTTTTTACTATAGCCCCGGAAATAAATTCCGGGCCAGCTTGCCGGCAGGTCTTTATAAATATCATCCAGCCTGTCGCCGGCAAAAACAACATTACCTGTTTTGGTTCCATTAACGGTTAACGTGCCATCAACTATAATCGGGGCATCGGCATGAGAATAAATTCTGCAGCCTGGCTGAATAGTTAATGTGGCTGTTGTATCAATCCGTATACTGCCAAGAATAACATAGGGCAAATTATTTGCCCAAACCACATTACCGGTAATAACCTTGTTTCTTAAAAAATTGGCGTTTTGCCCATATGCCTGTAGTTGTACAAAACGGGTATTACCATTATAATTGATCAAAATACTGTCGCTGACAATAAACGGAAGGTTAGAAGCATTGGGATTGATGGTTACAGATACAAAAACATAGATGCTGTCATTGGCTGCAATATCAATGTCATTTGTTTCATTAGTAGCAATTCCGTTAACATTCATTTTAAAAGCAGAACCTGGTCCCCCCATCAATTTTACTTTATTAAGCCTGAGTTTTTGATTGTTTTCGTTAATGATCTTGAATGATTTGGTTATAGAGCCGGTGGTAGTAAAAACGGTATCATATTTTATTGTGTCTGCAGTAATGTTAAGCCTTGCATAGGCATCGGTAATAAAAGAATCTTTCTTGCATGAAGAAAAAAACAGGCAACAGGCAACAGGCAACAGGCAATTGTAAAAAAAATATTTCTTCATTTTTCAAATTTAGACTACAAACCACAAACGGCAAACTATTTGGCTGCATAGGCTAAAGTAGCAATACTTAGCTTCACACTTTCTGTTTGCAGGATCACACTGCCACAGGCTTCCAGGGTTGCGCCGGTAGTTATCACGTCGTCGACCAGTAACAAATGCTTATTAACTAAAGCATTTTTATTTGCAACCCTAAAACTTCCTTTTACATTCTCCCATCTTTCGGTACGGTGTTTACGGGTTTGGGTTTCGGTAGCATGTTGACGTATAACACAGCCATTTAAAACCGGTATATTCATTACAGAAGAGATGCCGTTGCAGATAACTGCTGCCTGGTTATAGCCACGCTTGTGTTCTTTGTCTGCATAAAGCGGAAGTGGTATTAAAGCATCAATAGTATTGAAACGGGAACTACCCAGCATGGTCCTCCCCATTAATTCACCCAGGTAAAATCCAATTTCAGTATCGCCTTTGTATTTAAGCTGATGAATAAGGTGTTGTATCAGGAACTCTTTTGAAAAGTAAAATTCACTGTGGGCGGCTGTTAAAGGGAGCCTGCCCCAAAAATATTTTTCAATTGGGTTATTTACAAGATTTGCAAAATTTGTGTGTGGCAGATCATGAATACAGCGAAGGCAAAGCAAATTATTTTCTTCCAGCAAATCAGAACCACAACCGGTGCATATATGTGGGTAGAAAAGATGTACAGTACTATTAAAAATATTTTTGAATGCTGCAATCATTCTGAGATAATTACTTCAACAAGTTAAAACAAATACTGGTACAGTTCTTCAACTTTACTTAAAGCAACCACTTCTATATTGTATTTTAATTTGTCTAAAGATTTGGAGTTGTATTTGCTCAGAATGATCTTTTCAAATCCAAGTTTCTCAGCTTCTGCAATGCGCTGTTCAATTCTGTTAACGGCCCTAATCTCTCCACTAAGACCAACTTCTCCGGCAAAACAATATTTCTGGTTGATGGGTACATCTTCATAGCTGCTTAACAAGGCACTTACTATTGCCAGGTCAATAGACGGATCTTCCACTTTTAGCCCACCGGCAATATTTATAAAAACATCTTTAACACCAAAATGAAAGCCACCTCTTTTTTCCAGTACGGCTAGCAATAATTGCAGGCGTCTCAGATCAAAACCGCTGACTGTTCTTTGTGGTGTTCCATATATACTTTGAGTAACTAATGCCTGTCCTTCAATTAATAATGGCCGCATGCCTTCCATAGTTGCAGCAATAGCAATACCACTTAGTTGCTCTTCTTTTTGTGTAATTAAAATTTCAGAAGGATTACTTACTGCTCTCATGCCTTCACTGGTCATTTCATAAATACCTAGCTCGGCAGTAGAACCAAAGCGGTTTTTAAGTGTTCGCAAGATGCGGTAAGTATAATGCCTGTCGCCTTCAAATTGAAGCACTGTATCTACCATATGCTCTAATATCTTGGGGCCTGCAATAGTTCCATCTTTAGTAATATGGCCAATTAAAAAAACTGGTGTACCGGTTTCTTTAGCAAAGCGCTGTAGCTCTGCTGCTGATTCTCTTATCTGGCTTATGCTTCCCGGACTGCTTTCCACAAAGGGAGATTGAAGTGTTTGGATAGAGTCAACAATAACCAACTGTGGTTTTAGCTTTTTTATTTCCTGGAAGATGGTTTGTGTATTGGTTTCGGTAAGTAAATAAAAGTTGCTGCTACTTATCCCAATCCGGTCAGCCCTCATTTTTATTTGCTGTTCACTTTCCTCGCCACTTATGTATAGTGTAACAATATCTTTTAACTGCAATCCATTTTGAAGAAATAATGTTGATTTGCCTATTCCCGGTTCTCCGGCAACCAGAACAATACTGCCTAAAACAATACCTCCACCCAAAACCCGGTTTAATTCTGCATCAGTGGTTATGATCCTTTTTTCTTCTGCACTGCTAACATCATTAATGGAAATTGTTTTTAGTTTCCCTAAACCAGCGTAATCCTTCCAATCGTCTTTTTCCTTTTTATCAGACCCTTTCACAATTACTTCTTCTACAAAAGTATTCCAGTTATTACAGCTGGGACATTTACCTAACCACTTGGCACTTTCATACCCACAGCTCTGGCAAAAAAATGCCGATTTAGTTTTACTCATGGTATAAATGTAAAATGGAAAAAGAAGAATGAAAAATCAAATAAAACAAGAAAGTGGTGTAAAAGAGGATAACCCGCCATTAGTTCAGACAAAGTAAAAGGGTCAACATTTCTGCTGACCCTTTGTACTTACTAACCCATTAAATTCTGTTGCTAAATTACAAATTGCCCCCACATAAAAAAATAAATTTTGAGGGATGTTAATAAGTTTCGGCTACAACTAACAGGTATGTATGCACTAGTAAACGGTCTTTTATGTATTTGATTATCAATTAGATAGGAGAGCATAATTTTTTCAATTTTCCGGGGTTATAAAGGAAAGAAAAAAATATTTCTTTTAAAATATTTGGTTTATAAAATAAACTACTTTACGTTTGTGTAAAATTTAGAAGAATGAAAAGGGTATTGACTTTACTTATTTTATTGGCTGCTTTATCATCAAAGGCCCAGATTAAAGTTTCTGGTAAGATTACTGACACCAAGGGGAAACCGGTTGGGGGAGTAAGCATTAGTTTAAAAAATACCTATGATGGATCTACAGCAGATTCGTTAGGCAATTATTCATTTACAACTACTGAGAAAGGAGCACAAATAGTGGAAGCTACAATTATAGGATACCGGCCTTTTGAACAAAATATAAACCTTGCTTCAAGTCCTGTGATGTTAAATATCTCATTAAAAGAACTGGTTACTGAATTAAAAGCGGTTGTTATTTCTGCGGGCGCTTTTGTGGCCAGCGATAAAAATAAGGGGGCTGTATTAAGCGCTCTTGATATTGTTACTACACCCAGTGCTAATGCCGACGTTACCAGTGCATTTAAAACTTTGCCCGGTACGCAACAGGTTGGGGAAAGCGAAGGCTTATTTGTAAGAGGGGGTTCAGCAACTGAAAGTAAAATTTATATGGATGGAAATTTAGTGAACAACTTTTTTTACAGCAGCACGCCTGGCATTGCAACACGTGGCCGCTTTAATCCTTTTTTGTTTAAAGGAACAATATTCAGTTCGGGTGGCTATTCAGCCTTATATGGCCAGGCACTTTCTTCTGCGCTAATACTTGAAAGCAAAGACCTCCCTGAAAAAACCCAGGCAGACCTGGCAATTTCTGTAATTGGCCTTGGTGGCGGTATTCAGCACCTGGCAAAAGATAAAAGATCATCCTGGGGTGTTTCTTATAATTATACTGATCTGTGGCTGGCTTTTAAATTCATTAAATACAAACAGGATTTTTACGAGAGACCGGTTTACCACCAGGGAGATGCAAACTTTAGAATTAAAACCAAAAACGGGGGCTTCATAAAATACTATGGTTATATCAGTGCAAACAAAACAGGTTTCAGAAATCCTGATATTGATTCTGTGGTATTAAAAGATGCTTTTGCAATAGAAAATTTAAATACCTACCAAAATATTAACTGGCGTGATAACCTTGGTAAGGGATGGAGAATAAATACAGGCATTAGTTTTAGTACGAATAAGGATGATATACTAAATGAGTTACAGGATGCCAATAACCAGAAACAGGTAATTACCAATCCTTCTTTTTATGCTTTCAAAAATTTTAAATTAAATAACAGGGCCAAATATGCACAAGCCAGGTTTGTGCTGGATAAAAAATTAAATGGCTTAAATGTGGTTCGGTTTGGGGCTGATTATTTCTACAGCAATGAAAAGTCGACCTATACTTTGTATAACGGCAGCCAGTTTTCGGAAACAGTAACAGACAACCTGGAATCTGTATTTGCAGAAACAGATATCTTTCTTACCAATAGTCTTGCAGCAAAGATAGGTGGCAGGCTGGAACATTCAGAACTGATCAATAAATGGAATGTGGCGCCCAGGCTGTCAGTAGCATATAAATTTGCTGATAATAGCCAGGCATCATTTGCCTATGGTATCTTTTACCAAAATCCCGAAAGAAAATACCTGCCAACTATAGCAAGCCTTAATTATTCAAGGGCCGCTCATTATATTTTACAATACCAAAAAATAAGCAGCCAGCAAACTTTCAGGGTAGAGGCTTTTTATAAAAAATATAATGACCTGTATAAAACATCTTTTGCCGTAACCGGAAGAGAAACAGCAACAAATAACAATGGCTTTGGCGATGCAAAAGGGGTAGAATTATTCTGGAGAGATAAAAAAACATTCAAGAACGTTGATTACTGGATCTCCTATTCTTATTTAGATACCAAACGGGATTTTTTAAATTATCCCTATGCCATCACACCTTCTTTTGCCGCCAATCATACAGCTGCATTAGTTGTAAAGAAATTTATACTTCCCTGGAAAACAGGTTTTAATCTCAGTTATAATTTTGCAACCGGCCGTCCTTACTATCATTTTGCCTATGATAATACCCAAAGTAAATATATTATCAGCGATGCCGGAAAGACCATTAATTATAACAGCATGAGCTTTAGTGTGAATTACTTACCAAGCATTGGCAAGAAGAATTCTAAAACATTTGTGGTGTGGGTATTGGGTATTAATAACGTACTGGGACAAAACCAGGTTTTCAATTATAATTACAATAATAGCGGTAGCAGGAAAGAAGCTGTTACACCGCCATCAAAGCGTTTTGTTTTCCTGGGTTGTTTTTTAAGTTTTGGAATTGACAGGACGCAGGATGCTATCAACAACAATCTTTAATCAAATTAATAACCTTGACCATTTTTATGTCACATTATGAACCAACTCCCGAAGGAAAAGACCCTGCTTTATGGGAGATAGCAAAAAAAAGGGCAAGCTTTAAAGGACACCTGGTTTCTTATATAATCGTCAATGCATTTTTTTGGGTACTATGGTATTTTAAAGGAGAACATTATGGCAATAATCATTTTTTTCCATGGCCGGTTTGGCCTATGCTTGGATGGGGAATTGGACTTGCCTTTCATTTTGCGGCAGCCTATATTTTCCCGGAATCCAATACTATTGAAAATGAATACAGGAAATTAAAGGATCGCCAAAATAAATAATTAAAAACTATAAAAAACTAAAAAAAATGAAAAAGATATTCTTTAGCTTAATTTTTATGATGCTTGCTACTGCAACTTTTGCACAAAGCGACAAATACATGGCTGTAATGAAAAGTAATATTGCAGCCATTGATACAAGTTTTAAAAATCCGGCAAACCTTTTAAACCTGGCAAATAATTTTGAACGCATTGCTACAGCAGAAAAGAATCAATGGCTGGCTTATTATTATGCTGCCTTATGCCAGGTGAATTATACATACATGGAACAGGATAAATCTAAAATAGATGCCATAGCGGATAAGGCAACTATGTTGATTGATAAAGCAGATTCTTTACAGCCCAATAATTCAGAGATCAGTTGCATAAAAAGTATGATTGCAAGCAGCCACATGATGGTGAACCCGATGCAACGCTTTATGGAATATGGGCCCGAAAGTGCATCGCATATTGAAAGTGCAATACAGCAGGATCCAACAAACCCTCGCCCTGAATATCTAAAAGGACAGGGGTTGAAATATACGCCCGAACAATTTGGTGGTGGTTGTGCAACTGCAAAACCAGTATTACAATCATCATTAGAGAAATATAACAGTTTTAAGCCGGCAAGCGAACTTCATCCAAACTGGGGTAAGCAAAGAGTGGAGTTAATGATATCTGAATGTAAATAAGCAGTTATTCTGATTGAGTGAATGAACAAGTAACTTAATTATAAATTTTACCATTATGGAGCAGGAAAATTTTTCTCCGCAGGATAGTTTAAAACTCATACAAAGTATGATTGCCAAAACCCGGCAGGACATGGGTGATAACAGCAAACATTTTCTGCTATGGGGCTGGATAACACTGGTGGCTTGTATGGGGCAGTTTGTATTAAAAAATTTTTTTAGTTATGAAAAACATTACCTGGTCTGGCTGATTATCATTCCAGCTATTATCATCAGTATTATAATGGGGATCAAAGACCAAAGAGCACAAAAAGCAAATACTTATATTGGTGATAGTATGAAGTACCTGTGGATGGGAATGGGTATCAGTTATTTTGTATTAAGTATGATATTGAGCCGCCTGGGCTGGAATAGTTCAATTTTCCCTTTTTTTATTATGCTTTACGGTTTAGGAACCTTTGTTTCTGGCCAATTTCTTCGGTTTAAGCCATTGATATTTGGCGGTTTGGCAGCCTGGGTATTGGCGATTGCCTCAGCCTATTTTAAAAATGACTACCAGATGCTTTTTGGGGCAGCAGCCATATTGGTAAGTTATATTATTCCGGCCTATATGCTTCGTAGTAAAAATAAATCTTCACACAATCTTTAATACTATGTCTCTTGAGGAAAAAAAATTAAACGAAGACGAAAGCCTTAAGCTTATCACTGAAATGATAGGTAAGGCTAAAAGCTCATACCATTCAAATGGCACAGGTGCCATTATGTGGGGCATTGTAATTTTCTTTTGCAGTGTATTTGATTTTCTTCAAATGCAGTTTCATTTTTATATAGGCTTTGATATCTGGTGGCTGATGTGGCTGGCGCTTTTACCACAATTCTTCATGATGTTTAAATACAATAAGAAGAAAAACTTTGTTAGCTATGAAGAAACAACCATGAGTTATGTATGGTGGGCCTTTGGTGCAAGTATTTTGATGCTGATGTTTTTTAACTCGCATTACAGGCCTTCTCACTCAGAATCATTATTTCTTATGCTGTTTGGATTACCAACATTTATTACAGGAGGAATGTTTCGTTTTAAGCCAATGATAATCGGGGGAATGATCTGTTGGGTATTATTTATCATCTCATTATATACAGACCTTAAAATTAACCTGCTTTTAATGGCAGTGTCTGCCTTAGCAGCATGGTTGATTCCCGGAATAATTTTACGTAAAAAATGTATCAGGGAGGCACAACAATAAGTTATGGAATTTAAAGAACTTGATCCCATATTACATTCACAATTGAGGCTTGCTGTTATAAGCCTGCTAATCAGCGTACGGGAGGCCGAGTTTACTTTTTTAAAGGAAAAGACAAACTCAACAGCCGGTAACCTTAGTGTGCAGATCAATAAATTAAAAGATGCCGGGTATATTGAGGTAACAAAGCAATTCAACAACAATTATCCACAAACAATATGTAAGATCACTAAAAAGGGAGTTGAATCCTTTGAAGTTTATGTAAATGCCCTGCAAACGTATATGAATCCGAACAGCCTGTAAACAATATTTCTATATTTAAAAAAACTCTAAAAACCTCTTTGGAGAATGTATGCAGTATCTGTAAAGCTGGTAGCAACCTTTACAATCAATAACAAAAAAATAAAATGAAGCTTTTAATTATTGGTGGAACGGGAGGAACCGGGAGGCAGCTTATTAATCAAGCCTTAGAAAAAGGGCTTAGTGTAACTGCTCTTGTGCGTAATCCTGAAAAAATTAAAATTAGTCATCAGAATCTTAACGTAATAAAAGGAAATGTTCTTGATTTTGATAAAGTTCAGGAAGTTGTGGCAGGGCAGGATGCCGTATTATCAGCACTTGGGCACAAAAGATTTTTTATTAAGACAAACATTCTTTCGAAAGGGACGGAGAACATTATTAATGCCATGGAGAAGCAGAATGTGAACCGGTTCATATGCATTACTGCTCTTGGAATAAATGACAGCAGATTTAAGCTTGGCTTGTATCACACTCTTTTTGTAATTCCTGTTATTATCTTTTTTTATTTTATGGATAAAGCAAAACAGGAAAAATTAATTAAAAGCAGTAACCTGGACTGGACCATTGTTCGTCCGGGCCAGCTCATACCGCAATGGATAGTAAACCTGTTTCATGAAAAAAAAACAGGTAACTACAAACACGGAGCTAATGTTGGGAATTATATTCTTACCAAAATGATATCACGGGCAGATGTTGCCGATTTTATGTTAGGCCAGTTAAATGATAAGGCTTACCTATATAAGACCCCCGGTATAGCTTATTAAAAAGTGTATATGGCTTTCCGGAATGATGACTCTTCGGGGTTGCCTTTTCCGGTTTTCGGCATATGTGAATCTGGTATTTAATTTTATGGATTGCTAAAATTCCCATTTTTTAAACTTTTTACATGCTTATCCGTTTTACCTTTGGCATTATAGAGATACATGTCAACAATTATCAGCGCAAGCAATCTTTCTAAACAGTTTAAAGAAGTTACAGCAGTAAATGATCTTTCATTCACAGTTAATGAAGGTGATGTATACGGTTTCCTGGGACAGAACGGTGCAGGTAAGTCAACTACCATACGTATGCTGCTTACGTTGGTAAAGCCCACCACAGGAGCGATACATATTTTCAAAAAAAACTTATATACACATCGCAGTGAAATACTAAAACAAGTTGGTGCTGTTATTGAAAAGCCCGATCTGTATAAATATTTATCTGCTTTTGATAACCTGGCCATATTTGCAAAAATGAGTGGCATGAAGCCTGGCAAACGCTTATTGCTGGATCAGTTGCAAATGGTTGGGCTCGAAGAAAGAGCTTTTAGCAAAGTAAAAACCTTTAGCCAGGGGATGAAGCAAAGATTGGGCATTGCGGTAGCATTGATACATAACCCGAGTTTAATAGTATTAGATGAACCTACCAATGGACTTGATCCTCAGGGTATTGCTGATATGCGGAACCTGATCCTGAAACTTAGCAGGGAGATGGGTAAAACTATATTAGTGTCTTCCCACCTGCTTAGCGAAATTGAATTGATTGCCAACCGAATGCTCATCATTCATAAAGGGAAAAAAATGGTGGAGGGAAATGTGGCTGAATTACTGGACCCCTCAAAATCACTGATACAAATTGATACGCTGAATAATGATGAAGCCAGGGAAAAACTGAAACATTCAAAATGGAATAGTTTCCTGCAAATAGAAACAAAAGGAATCCATCTTAAAATGAATAAGGATGAAGTACCTCAGTTGATATCAGACCTGGTTACAATGCAGGTGCAGGTGTTATCCGTCAACTCTACTCATTCACTGGAAGATTATTTTTTATCACTTACAACCCAACCCGGCCATGTGGAATCTTTTACAAATTGAGTTGTTTAAAATATTCAGGAAGCCAAGAACCTATCTTGCTTTTGCCATTATTGCGGCTTTTATTTTTTTAATTCAGTTGGGTTTACTTGTAAATGGAAAAGACTGGATGAAATTTATGATGGGGTCGCTTGATGAAATGATGGACATTGAATACAGCAAATTGGTCAATGGGTATGCTGTTTGTTTTTTTGTGCTGAATCTTTTGCTGGTTCATGTTCCGATACTGGTAGCGCTTGTTGCAGGTGATATTGTTTCGGGCGAAGCCAGTATGGGTACATTAAGGTTATTAGCTACAAAGCCCGTAAGCCGCACACAGATCATAATGGCAAAATATTTTGCCATTGCTGCCTATGTTTTTGCATTATTGGTTTGGATAGCTGTTATTTCATTAGTTGTAAGCCTTGCTGTATTTGGTGTAAATGACCTGGTGGTAGCAAAAGAAAAATATTACCTGCAAATTGAATCTGCCGATATTTTATGGAGATATTTCAGTGCATTTGGTTTTGCATTCATAGCCATGATGGTAGTGGCGGCTATCTCACTGCTATTATCCACTTTATCCGAAAATTCTATCGGGCCAATCGTAGCAACAGTTGGAATAATAATTCTGTGTACATTGATCAGTGAAATGGAAATACCCATTTATCAAAAATATATCAAGCCCTGGCTGTTTACTACATATATGCTTGGATGGAAGGGCTTTTTTTACATAGGCGCCGATGCAGATAATCAAACCATCAAAGGATCAGTTGAAAATTTTCCGGCTATCTTAAGGAGCATTGCTGCTTTATTGGCTTATATCGTTGTATTGGTATCTGCTTCCATTTATTTTTTCCGTAAAAAAGACATCCTTTCATAAAATGACCCCAATAAAAAAATACTGCCTGCTGTTACTTTCTATTTTAATAGGCCTTTCTTTCCAGACAAAAGCCCAGGACGTTACTGCACTGGTGCAAAACGTAAAGAACAAACTGGATAAAGTAAATGATTACGAAGCCGCAGGAAAAATGAAAACCAATATTGCCTTTTTAAAAGTACCCGTTGCTAATGTAAAGGTCTACTATAAAAAACCCGGCCAACTTAAAATAAAGAATGAAAAAGGGTTTTCTTTTATACCCAGGGGCGCAGTAAATATAGATATGAGCAATATTTTAAGTAGTGGTAAGTACACAGTATTGGATGCCGGTACAGATAAGATCGGGAACACTGCAGTTAAAGTGGTAAAATTATTACCTGAAGATGATAATGCAGATGTAGTATTATCTACATTATATATTGATGAGACAAACCTGGTGATACTTAAAGCAAAAACCACAACACGGGATAATGGCAGTTATGAACTGGATATGAGTTATGGCAAATATGCTTCATTTGGTCTGCCGGATAAGATCATTTTTTCTTTTAACACCAGGGATTATAAACTGCCCAAGGGTGTTACTTTTGATTTTGATGATGGCAGTACAACAAAAAAAGAAGTGGATAAAACAAAAAATAAAAAAGGCCGGGCAGAGATAACTTTCAGCTCTTACAATATTAATAAGGGAGTACCTGATGAAATATTTAAGTAGTGTATCACCAGGTTTTGTAATTATTGCCTTACTCGGGCATATCGATTATCTTTTCATCAACTGCATTTGCAATAACTACCGAACTCATTTTATTTAATGGGTTCTTATGTTGTTCGTCATATTCTTTCCTGCCGGTAACAATATCAATGCATTTATAAATTGCTTCTCTGAACGAAGACTCATCTGCTTTACTTTGTCCGGCAATATCAAATGCAACTCCATGATCGGGAGAGGTTCTGATGCCGGGTAATCCTGCTGTATAATTTACACCTTCACCAATGGCTAATGATTTAAATGGTATCAATCCCTGGTCATGATACATGGCAAGTATACCATCAAATTTTTCATATTGGCCACGGGCAAAAAATGCATCTGCAGGATATGGCCCGAAACAAAAAATATCACGATGCTTGGCCTCTTTTATGGCCGGTTTAATAATTTCTTCTTCTTCTTTACCAATTAATCCTTCATCGCCTGCATGAGGATTTAAACCCAGCACAGCAATTCTGGGCTTATTAATATTAAAATCTCTTTTTAATGAATCATTCACAACCTGAAGTTTGCTGATGATATTTTCCCTGGTAATATTTTTTGCAATTTCATGTACGGCAACATGTTCAGTAAGCAGTGCTACTTTCATATTTTCCGCTAACATAAACATGGCAACATCTGTTGCCCCGAACAGGTTTTTTAAATATGGGGTATGTCCTGTAAAATTAAAAACATCAGATTGCGTATTGCTTTTATGAATGGGAGCGGTAACAAGCCCATTTATCTTCTTTTCTTTTAAGGCCAGTGCAGCAGCAGTTAAACTCCTGACTGCATTTTTTCCGCCGGTTTCATTTAAAATCCCCGGGTTAATATTTACTTCTTCTTCCCAACAGTTATAAAGGTTCAGTTGTTTAAAATTAATACGTCCCAGGTCTTTAATGATGGTGAAATTCATGTTGAAATCGGGTAAATTTTTCCTGTAAAAATTTATCGCTTTATTATTCCCGAATATTATGGGGGTACAAATATCAAGTATACGGTTGTCACTCAATGTTTTTATTAAAAGCTCTATACCAATGCCATTAATATCACCACAAGTGAAGCCAATAACAGGTTTAATTTCTGCAAACGAACTCATAGTTAATCTATTGAAAAGTAAAAATACAATATCTTAAATTAACCATTCAAAACAATGCATTTTAAATGCAGGCCAGGCTCAATATAATAACAAGGCAGCCTATAGGCTGCCTTGTATTTGTATTCTATAAGGGGTTAGTAAATACTATTGTTTTATCAATCTTAATGTTTTTGGTACTTCGCCGGCTGAATAAGTTGTAACCTGGTAAATGCCTTTTGCTATTGATTGGGTATTTAATATTACCTGGTTAATACCGGGTAATAGTTCCGCTGTTTGATTACTGACTATTCTTCCTGTAAAGTCAGAGATAACTATGTTTACCTGTGATTTATCACCAGTATTGATTTTTAGTACTGCATCATTTTTTGTTACAGGATTAGGTGAGATTCCTGCTAACTCAATTCCTTTTGTTTTTAAAATAAGTGAGATAGTATTGCTGTAGTTTGTTTTACCATCAATGTCGATGATCTTTATACGGTAATAATTTATACCGCTTTTCGGATGTTCATCTGTAAAATCAAATGGTTGACTACACCTTGCCTGGGTGGCGGATGTGGTATTAATGGCTGTAAAATGTATACCATCTGTGCTGCGTTGTACTTCAAATGTAACATTGGCAGATGTACAATTTACTTTCCAGCTAAGTAAATGTTTGTTATCAACCTGTACCCCTTTAAAATATTCAATGGTAATTGGTAATACACCAACCAGGGCGGCAGTGAGATAAAATCCTGAAAAAGCGGTTACCGGCACTTTCACTTCCCACCAGCTACGGGTTGCATTCCAGGTTACGGTAAAGCCACTTGAGGCTGTTGTAAAATCCTGGGATGGACCTGTATAATTTGATGGGTTTGTACCCGTACCATGAAATTGTCTTAGCGTTAGGTTACTGATACCGGCTGCATCTGCAGGCCCTGTTGGCAATAACTTATGCCCGCTGTCTGTTGCTTTTAAATTAAAGTTATTAAACTCACTTTGCAGGTAGTATAAAGTTACATCAGCTGTTGATGTAGCGGGATATGGATTAAGCAATGGCTCAATGTCATATTTCCTGGCAGCATATAATACAGATGTTCCTCTTTTAGTGGCACCGGTGTCTAATTTAATACAGGTATTAATTGCATTACTAACCGGTGAACCACCGGCAGGAAGAATGTTTGCAATAAGATTACAGTTCCCATCACGGTAACTGGTGCCTCCTGCAGAGACGCTGATATTTTGGCAAATTTGTGCACCTCCGGCAACTGCTGCTAAGGTATACGATGCCGGGTTTATAGTAACTGTGACTGTAGTATTTCCCGTAAATCCATTGGCAGGATTAAGTGCACTAACAGTATAAGTTGTTGTACTGGCAGGTGTAGCTATAACAGTTGCTCCTGTTGTTGTGTTTAAACCTGTGGCAGGCGACCATGTGAAACCAATATTATCTGGTGTAAACCTGTAAGCATTCGGCATGCCAGACCACGTGGTTGTGTTATTTCTTCCGGTAGCCGCTGTAGCTATTGTACCAGTGCTGTTTTCTATCCCTTGTGCTTTAGTAACTGCAGTATTAGTACAGTTTGTGGTATGAATTTCTATTACATTGGTTGTTTCATATAAAATTACCTGCACATTGGCAGTTGCTGCACCCGAAAAGAATTTTAAACTGCTATAATCAATTACAAATTTTCTGGTAGGGCTTGTACCCACTTCAAAATATTGCAGAACAGCTGTATTGGTAACACCTGCAAAGGTTAAGTCGCAGGTTATGGCATGAATAACATTATTGGGCGCAGCTGCATTTGGTAAAGCTACGCCGTAACCCGTTGCAGTAGTATTGCTGCTTCCCAGGCCTACCCAGCCGTTAGTACTGATGTTTAATGAATTAAATGTATTGCCATAAAAACGAAAAGTAAAAGGTAAAGTGATATTATCCCAACGGCCATCATCCAATGTACCAAAACTTAATGGCTCTATATATGGTACGCCACCATTGTAAGTGCCTAATTGATCAACAAGAATACTTGTAACAAAAAGTGTGGGATCGTATGGGTTGTTTGTTATGGCAGCAGCAGTATATCCAACCGGGGTTGCTGATGCTGTTATTGAAGTTGAATTGCCAGCACAAATAGTTGCACTTGCAGGGTTAGTAGTAACAGTAAGTTGTGCAAAACAAAAATTTGTAAGGCATAGCATTACCGGTAATAAGTAGCACTTTTTCATAGATATTAGAATTTGCTATTAAGCATAAACGTAAAAGCAATGTAAAATATTGCAGTATATATCTCAGCATGTACGTATAACTGGTTTGCAGAACTACGTTTGTTATTGCTGGATGCCCTTTAAAGTTGGGAACAAAATTTTTGGGAACGATAATATTTTAGAAAAAATAGAACAGGCGAATAAAAAATATTATATAAACTATCGTAAAATCACGAAGTATTTTTTCATGATTATGTAGAAAAAAAATGACAAAAATTGTAGTGTAAAATACAATTTTCTTGCTTTCTTTACGTTTAGAAAAGAAACCCTATATCCTTAAAAATCAGTAAAATCCAAAATTCAAATGAAAGGAAAGTTATACCTTCTTACGGCCGTATTCTTTTTTTGCAAAACTGCTATTGCACAAAATCTTAATCAGGACACCTATCACAGAAGTACGAATAAATTTTTTATTAATTCGCCAACTTCAGAGAACTCAACAGGTAACAGTGGAACCGGTTCAAATATTGATGTTGTTTATTATCGTTGTGACTGGACAATTGATCCAAGTGTTTCAAAAAATATATCGGGTACTGTTACAACTTATTTTAAAACTATAGCGGCTAATGTATCAATAATAACTTTTGACCTTAATAATCTGGTCTTTGGTGCGCCGGTAGCCAAATATCATGGTATTACCTGCACAAGTTCATTTCCTTCAACAGATATTTTCCGGGTAACATTACCATCGACAATTTCAACAATCGGCACTCTTGATTCTGTAAGTATCACTTATTCAGGTACACCTCCGGCTGTAAGTGGTCAGGAGGAAGGCTTTCAACGTGGAGAATTACCTGCGGCATCAGGTAATTGGTATATCTACACGCTTTCGGAATCTTACGAAGACAAAGATTGGTGGCCCTGTAAAGCAGACATGCAGGATAAAGCAGACTCACTGGATATCAATGTAACAGTTCCCAACACCTATTGGGTAGCTGCTAATGGTAAACTTGTAGACTCTGCTATCAATGGAGCAAACAGAACCTTCCAATACAAACACAGGTATCCTATTGCATCATATCTGGTTGCTTTAGGTATTGCAAAATATAATCGCCAGTATAGAGGAGTAGTAAATATCAGTGGTACGGATGTACCGGTTGTGTATTACACATATCCAAACATGACGGGAGCAACCCTTACTAATGCAATAGCCAAAATGGATGTTTCAAAAACAGAATTGGTGGAATTCAGTAACAAATTTGGCCCGTATCCTTTTGCAAATGAAAAACATGGGTATTACCAGTTCAATTGGGGAGGAGGTATGGAACACCAGAGTTTCTCGGCAATGAGTAGTGGAAGTATGGGCAGCTGGTCGGTTATTGCACATGAACTTGCGCATCAATGGTGGGGCGATAAAGTTTCTTTTGCCACATGGAATCATCTCTGGCTGGCCGAAGGGTTTGCTAAATATTCTGAAGCTTTAGCAGCCGAATTAATTCCGGCAATAGGCGTAACACCGGCTTCACATCTTTCCGGTGTAAAAACTACTGCACGGGCAACTAATACCACACCTGTTTTATTAAGCTCAGGAAGTATCGCTAATTCAAATACAATATGGACAACAAATAATGATAATGCCATTTACCAACGAGGCGCTATGATCGTGTCTATGTTACGGGCTATGATGGGAGATAATAAGTTCTTTCAGGGGTGTAAAGATTATATGGCTGATCCTTTATTAGCTTATAAATCTGCCACCACCGCCGACCTGCAAAGAAACATGGAAAATCAAATGTCAGGCGTAAACCTTACCCCTTTCTTTACTTCATGGGTAAATGGATCAGGTACACCAAGCTATACGGGCCTGTATTATGTTAGTGGAAAAACGATTCAGTTTACATTAACGCAAACAAGAAATCCCGGAGCTACACCGTTTATGCCAATGCCGGTTGTAGTTAAAATAGCCAATGCAGCAGGTACATACGATACAAGCGTTGTAATATATCACTATTCAGCAACACAACTAGGCTATGCCGGCGGTGCTGCTGGAATGGGGCCTGCTGGTAGCAATTTTGTAACCTATGATCTTTCTTTTATACCTGCAACTATTACTGTTGATCCTGATAATAAAACAATGGCAACCGGTACATTAACATTGTCCGGCTCACCATTGGCATTAAATATATTAAACTTTACAGCTAATAGAATATCAATAGGTAACCTGATAAATCTTTCACTGGCATACAACGAACCGGTTGAAAAAGTAATCTTAATGAAAAGTGAAAATGGAACAGATTTTAGTGATGCAGGATTAATGACAAAAACGAATTCATCCGGTACCATGATTAATTACCAGTTTAATGATATAGTACCTTTTTCACCTGCCACTTTTTACAAGGCTAAAATTTATGCATCAGGCAGGCAGGAATATTCAGGAATTGTAAAAGTTCAGCAATCTGCACGTAAGGATTTGATAGTAACGCCTAATCCTGCTAAGGATGTGGTAAACATAAGTTTTAATAACAATGAAAAGGCAAAAGTAATAATACGTGTGGTTAATGCAGATGGCAAAGTAGTAATTGAATCATCAACCAAAAACGATTTTATACATTTTGACGTTAGTAATTTGTCAACAGGTATCTATATGGTTCAGGTAATGAGGCCCGGACAGCTTACAGATACCAATAAATTCCTGGTTAGTCACTAGGTATTAAATTTTTTTGGTTGTCTTAATATCCTTTGTAAAAAATACCACTATGAGAAAAATTTTATTCTCGCTTTTAACACTGATGTGTATTACACAATACACATTGGCACAAACTGCCACTTCCAGTAGTCCACTGGGTATTGGCAGAAACAACTGTTCAGCATCGGGCGGAGTGGATTCTCTCTATTATTTTAATTATACTTCACCTAACCTGAGTAATTCGCCTGTTGCCATTACGGGTTGCAGACCGGTTTTAAGAACCAATTTTGCGCCGCTCTCCGGCTATAGTGCAGCCAATAAACCGTTCACAATTTTTAATTCAAGTATTGCCTTTAACCCGGCCGACCAAATGATATACTATGTATGGACGGATTATAATATTGCTGCTCCATATAAATCATATATATGGCGATGGAGTGCTACCACATGTCCAATGCCCGCAGCTCCGGGATTAGACACTTTTCGCACTTTTAATACGGATATTGGCGGTATAACTTTTGATGCTAACGGAACTGCTTGGCAGTTAGAATTTTCAGGATCTGCACCTTACCAGGGTAGGTTGCGACAGGTAAATTTTACAACAGGTTTTGTAGGAATTCCAGATACCTTGGATCTAACCGGTGGTAAACAACTCTGGAATGTAGGAACCGGTGATATTACACTAACCCCTAGCGGCCAAATGTACTTCGTGTTCAATAATAAATTATTCACTCCCGATTATGGAAGTGCAGGAGGGCCTACCAAGCATATAAAATGTACGTACATTGATACTGTTAGATTGCCAAGCGGAAAGACAGGTTTACCTGGTTTGGCTTTTGGTAGCGGAGATTTAATCGCATCTTATAGCCCTGGTTCAGGTTGTGTTTATAAAAGGATTGATCCCATTACCGGAGATACGGCAGGTATAACGTATACTTATGCAGCTAGTAAAGGTGTGTATTCAACCGATATGACACAGATCAATTCGGGTATTGGGGTATCAAAAAAATTAATATCAGCTACTTTTACAGGTACACCGGGCCAGTATGATATAGTGTATGATGTATATACCCGAAACTATGGAACCGTAGGATTAACAAATGTGCAGGTAAAGGATAGTCTTAATTTAATAAATGGCATCGCCAATCTTTCTAACGTATCAGCTGTTCTTACCAGTAACCCCGCAGGGGTTACACTTAACCCGGGATTTAATGGTAATACAAACGTAAACTTATTAGCAGCAGGCCAGGCTCTGCCCTGTTACCCGGTAGCCAATAATAATTTTACCATCCGCATTTCGTGCAGGCTATCAAATCTTTTAAACGGGGTTGTTTACAATAACAGCGCTATTGGCACAGCAACCGGGTTTAAAAGTGTGGCCTTACGGGATTCATCAACCAATGGTTCAAATCCCGATCTGAACCAAAATGATAAAACCGATGATTTTGGAGAAGGACAACCAACTCCATTTGTAATATTACTTACACCTATTACTCCACCTTGCTCAGTTCTTGATACAACTTTATACAACCAGGATTTTGGTACAGGAGTCGGGCTTAATGCTACCATTCCACCGTCAGCAGCTGTTCCATCTGCAAGTACAACCTATACAGGAACAGCCACAGCGCCTTTGCCGGTAAACAGGTTTACTGTTACTAATAATGCAACCAATGGTGACCCTGCTAACTGGGTCAGTTTAACCGACCATACCGGAAATGCAAATGGAAGGATGCTTGTTATTAATGCCGATGCTTCTGCAAGTATAATGTACCGGGATACACTGCCGGTTGGGTGCGCAGGACAACAATATTCGGTCTCATTTTGGGCGGCTTTTATAGGAAATGCGGCCTACCAAACCGTTTGTGATGGTTTGGGAGGATTTAAATATCCAAGAATTTTAGTCAGGTTAAGGGACCTTACAACAGGATTAACTGTTACGCAATATACCAGCGATACCATAAAACTTACTTCGTGGCAATTACATGGAATGAAGTGGGTAATGCCTGCAGGATATACAAATCTTATCTTAGAATTGCTTAATGCGGCCCCCGGGGGATGTGGAAATGATCTTGCAATAGATGATATTAAATACGGTATTTGTGATCCGGTTCCAACGGTGAGTTTAAATAATCCTGGTGGTACCTGTCTGGGTTCTTCTGTTACATTTACAGCAAACTTAACAGACGGAACAGTGATACCCGGCCCTAAAGACTATCAATGGCAATGGTCACCATCACCGGGTACAGGGCCATGGACAAATATTGTGGGTGCTACAGCAGTTACGTATACTATTAATCCAGTGCTTATATCAGATACAGGTAAGTATTACCGGGTAATAGTTGCAGCACAGGGTAATATAGGTATCATCACATGTCAATATATTTCACCGGGAACTAAACTGGTTGGCTTAACAACTTCCTCTGCTGCTGCTTCTGCAACCCGAAATAAAAATAATATCTGCCCGGGTATTTCTGTGGGCCTTGGTATAACCGGTGGGGCATTGGGTACCAATGCAAGCTGGAAATGGTACACCGGTGCATGCGGCACTACATTAGTAGGAACCGGGGCAAGCTTAACAGTTACACCAACAATAACAACTACATACTATGTGAGGGCAGAGGGGGATTGTAATACTACAACATGTCAGCAGGTGACTGTCACTATCAACTGCGATATTGATAAAGATGATGATGGTATTCCTGATTTTGTGGAAAGTAATATGGCAGCTGCATTTTTAGATGTACCTGTTAATGGTATCATCAATGCTTACGACCCATTAACTCCAGGGTATGTAGATTTTAACAATGATTATGTAAATGATAATTACCAGGCTGATGGTGATGTAAATAATAATGGTATTTTAAATTATCTCGATCCTACATTCCCCGGCCGGGTTGATGTAAACCTGGATGGAATAGACGACAGGTTTGATAAAGATCTGGACGGCAGATTAAATATGCTGGACCTGGATAGTGATAACGATGGTATACCCGATGTGGTAGAAGCTTATGGTGTGGATACCAATGGCGATGGCAGGATTGATAACTTTACTGATACAGACGGTGATGGATTATCAGATAATGTGGATGGATATATTAATGCTTTAAACGGAGCTAATAATACCGGACTAGGACTAAACCTGCCAAATTTAGATGGAGATGCAGTACCTAATTTTCTTGACCTGGATAGTGATAATGACGGAATACCAGATGTTGTGGAAGCCGGAGGTCCTGATGCTAATAATAATGGTATCATTGATGGCTTTGTAGATTTAAATGCCGATGGCTTGCATGATGGATTTATAAACGGAACTGCATTAATAATAACAGGGGTAGATGGAAATGCAGATGGAAGAGCAGACACCTGGCCGAATAAAAATTTAGACAGGGACTTACGGCCTAATGCTTATGATATGGATAGTGATGGCGATGGTATAGTGGATGTTATTGAAGCAGGTTTACCGGATGCCGATCTTAATGGAATTGCTGATGGTGTAATAGGTGCTAATGGATGGTCAACTACTGTGTCAGCAATGCCTGCATTAAACCTGAGGAATACGGAAGCAGTAGGCAACCCTGATTATCTGGATATTGATTCTGATGGAGATGGCATTCCGGATAATATAGAAGGACAATCAACTGCAGGTTATTTATTACCAGGTATTATAGATACGGATGGTGATGGCCTGGTAAATACATACGACAACGTGGTTGGTTTCAGTGGCTCAGGTATATTTGTTTATGATCATGATGGTGATACAACTCCCGATTACAGGGACCTGGATACCGATGCCGATGGGCAGCCCGACATAGTAGAAGGAAATGACTTTAACCTGAATGGACTTGCAGATGATAATATAACTTTAACCGGGCTTGATACCGATAGCGATGGACTGGATAACCGTTTCGATTCATTGAACTCTGTTACCAATGTTAAAGGTACTTCATACAATATGGGTAATGGTGGAAGCACAATAGGCGATGCCACACCAGGAACAAGAAGTCCTGTACAAAAGAAAGTTCCTGCCCAGACCAACAGGGATTGGCGTTATGTGGGTGTTGTACTTCCTGTTCAATTCCTTCAGCTAAATGGGGTATTGCAATCCAGCCATGTATTACTTAGCTGGTCTGTAATTGCTTCAAAAGACGTTGATCGATTTGAAGTTGAACGAAGTACCGATAACAATACTTATATTAAAACAGGTACCGTTTCGCAACCGGTTATATTAAATGAACCACAAAGCTTTACATTTAATGATGATGTGGCTGCTGTGAACAAGGATATTATTTATTACCGTATAAAAGTGATCGGCAAAGCTGGGGAAATACAATATAGCAATATATTGGTGATACGCAGGCAGCAAAGCAAAACGCTTGTTAGTATTATGCCTAACCCAGCAAGAGATTATATATCCGTAATATTCTTTGCAGAAACAGAATCTGATGTTACTATAAGGATGATAGATAATTTAGGTAAAATAATAACACTGCCTAACCAAAAAGTGGTAAAAGGGAACAACACCCTTCACTTGCAGGGCCTTGGCAAATACAGTAATGGGGTTTATTCATTACAGCTGTTTGTAAACGGCGAAGTAATTACACAAAAACTGGTATTGGCAAGATAAAAATTATTAAATCCCGATTTCATGTATGCCCCTTCCGGATTGGAAGGGGCTTTTTTTGCAGTATTTTTGTATTAATGTACACACATAAGAAATCACTTGGCCAGCATTTTTTAAAAGACGAAACGGTTATACAAAAAATTATTGCTGTTTTAAAGGACGAAACTTTTTCCAACCTGCTGGAAGTAGGCCCTGGTGCTGGCGCATTAACTAAATACTTAATTGAGCTACCAGGAATTGCTTTTAAGGCAGTGGAACTGGATGAAGAAAAAGTAGTTTATCTCTTACAAAAATATCCTGCATTGAAAGACAGGGTCATTCATCAGAGTTTTTTGGATATGGATAAACCTTTTCAGGGCACTTTTGCGGTTATTGGTAATTTCCCTTACAATATTTCTACACAAATCTTATTCAGGATACTGGAATGGAAGGATGATGTGCCCTGCATCATCGGTATGTTTCAGAAAGAAGTGGCCCAAAGGGCTGCATCAAAAGAGGGCAGTAAAGTATATGGTGTATTAAGTGTGCTGGTACAGGCTTATTACGAAGTGGAGTATTTATTTGATGTAAGCAATGAATGTTTTATCCCTGCCCCAAAAGTACAGAGTGGTGTGATCTGCCTGAAAAGAAAATTAATTCAGTTAAATTATAAAAGCGAAAGGGCTTTTTGGGTACTCGTGAAAACAGCTTTTAATCAGCGGCGCAAAACGATGCGTAATGCAGTAAAGAGTTTGTTTGCAGCAGACGTGTTGCAGGATGATATATTCAGCCGCAGGGCAGAAACATTGAGCGTGGAAGAATTTGCCGAACTAACTTTCCGGATGAAATAAAAACGGGTATAATTGATAAAACGGATATTTGCCCCTTTTTTTATACTTATTATTTTAAGATTGATTTTAAACCTATGGGCACAGATTTTTTTTCTTATGCTGAACTTCTTGAAATGCTGGCTTTTTTCAGCGGCTATCCATTGATATATTTTATCGTTTTAATACTTGCGGGTAAAAAGGAAACAAAAAAGGGAGTACAATCAAAACTGATACCTTTTCTCACCATTGCATATGCCATTTCGGGTACTATGTACCTGGGTCTTCAGTTAAAAAACCTTTATCCAAACTACAGCCTATATAATATAGGTCAGAATATTTATCACCCGGTTTTAAAAGCACTGGCCTTGCTTTCCGTTGTATTTTGGCTTCCGGTTTTAAGGAAAAGACCTTTGATAAGCCTGTTTCACAGCTTTATATTTTTCTTTATAGTGGTCAATGACCTGTGGCAAAATATGATGGGAAATGCTGATAACGATATTGTAAAAAATGACATGAAACTTTTTACGATCAGTCTTCTTATCAATACAAGCACCCTTGTGATCATTATCCTTATTTATGTGCTCTTCAAATCATTTGTAAAAAAGCATGAAAAGCAGGCTTAGGACAACTATTTCATTGCCATGACTTGGCTTTCAGAGCCACCTGATATAATTCAGTTCCCACGCTGATTATGGTCATAAGACAGGCTTTACCCTTATTATAGTTTTACACCAGCAAAGAAAATTATTCATTTTAAATTTTTAGTTATGAAGCATCTAAGTAATAAAATCGTACTAATCGCACTTTTAGCTATAAGTGCATATGGATACCTTATCAGTTGTACCAAGGATAATGCCCTTCCTCCTGCACCAGTCACTACCGGTGGAAACTTTAAAGCTGGAACCGGTGTTTTTTTACCTGGTAATATGACAGCTGGTGTTCCAACAGAATGGAAGCTGGATAAATCTCATTCAAGTGCACTTTGGACTACCTCCTATGTTGGAGCCGCCGGATTGTTAACCGGCCGTTTTAACCAGTTTGGGATGCATGAAGTTCTTCCGGCAGAAATGACCAACTACACCACTACAGGCCAGCCAGTGAAAGATACATCCTGGGCCTTTAATGAAGGTGATGACAGCAAAACCTATTTTAATGGTTATGTTCAGATTAATACTTCCAATACCGGTGAGCCAGGCAGGGATGCAGGATGTAATATAGGAAATTTGGGTACTGTTGCTATTGTTACCGGTGTTCAAAACCTGACTGTTACAAACCTTGCAAAAATCAAAACAACCAAAGTTGCATTTGACCCAACAACGGGCGATTATATTGTAAATCTTAATCTTACCTGGCAGGGTAAGTTAGGGGCACCAATAACAAAAGTCCTTACTGGCAGATTAAAATATATTAAAAGGGCCACTATTTCAGCAGCAACTCCTTATGATGTATTTGGCCTTCAGTTGAAATTCCAGTTTAACTGCCGTGATTTTGGTATTACCAGTACAAGTATTGCAGATAAAATAGATATTGAGTGCAATATGAATTTTAACAACAAGTAAAAACATTAAACTGAAAAATTATGAAACGGCTATTAATATATTTTATGGTTCTGGTAGTGTTGGGTACTACGGGTTGTTATAAGGATGTGATTTTACCCGATGTTGCCGCAAATCCGGATGGACCACCACAGGTGGTAAGCTACGGTATAGACATTAAACCAATGGTTGCCAGTAAATGTGCTTCAGCAGGCTGCCATGTAACTGGTGCTCACAAACCGTATATGACACCAGATATTTCATACCTGCAGATCGTAAACGGGGGATATGTAAACACAGTAATTCCCAAAGAAAGTATCCTGTATCAGAAAATCAACGGTGAAATGAAGGAATACATACCATCTGCATCTGACAGGCAAAAAATATACGACTGGATCAGAACAGGGGCGCAAAACAATTAAGGATTCTAAAATTAAATGTTATGAAACTTAAAATAAATAGTATAAGAAAGTTTATCACTGCTTGTTTGCTGGTGTTGCCAGGCTGGACGTTTTCACAGGTTGATAGTGCTTCAAAGACTGATAAGCCAGAGGCTCCGTCCAAAACCAAACCGGTTAAAAACACTTTTGAAAGCGTTTGGATCATAGATAACCAGACAGTAATGGTACCCGTTAAAAAAACATTTGAAATGGATGTTATGCATCGTTTTGGAACGGTGAAAAATGGGTATGAAGATTTTTGGGGCTTTTTTGCATCATCTAATATCCGCCTTGGCGTTAGTTACTCTCCCATTAATAACCTGAACCTTGGTTTGGGCATTACTAAAAGCAGTATGCTTTGGGATTTCAATGCCAAGTATGCCATTATTAAACAAACAAAACACAAATACCCGGTAAGTGTTACTTATTATGGTAATGCCGCCATTGATACCCGGAAAGAACCGACCATTTATGATGGCAGTGATATAAAACACCAGGTGGAAAAATTGTATTACTTCAACCAGCTGATTATTGCAAGGAAAATTACAAAAAACCTTTCATTACAGGTGGCTGTTAGCCATTCACACCAAAATGCAGTTTCCGGTTATTACATTAAAAACGACAGCACTGGAACAGAGATTTACAGGTCCATGAAGAACGAACACTTTGCCATTTCCTTTGCAGGCAGGTATAAGCTTACCAATGTGATGGCGGTAATATTTAATTATGACCAGCCGTTAACGAAACATCCTGAATTTAATCCGGATCCTAACCTGGCTTTAGGTTTGGCAATTACCACCAGCAGCCACAGTTTTCAGTTGTTTGTTGGTAATTACGGGTTGCTGAACCCGCAACGTAATAGTATGTTTAATAGCAACAGCCCGTTCTCCTATGTTAATAAATCAACTGGCAAAAATGTAAAAGGCGGAAATTTCGTGATTGGATTTAATATTACCCGTTTATGGAATTACTAAAGAACGCCAAGTAAAAGTTAATTGTCTTATTACAGAGCAGCATAACAAAACCCTGATGTAGGAAATAGTCAGGGTTTTATATAGTTTTAAGTGGTCTTTATATAATGGCCGGGTAAAACATATGTAATCATGATAAAAAATACTTTTTATAATTTGTACAGTTCTTTAATTGCTGCATTAACCTGCAGCTTTTTGATTTTAATATCCTGTCATACTAATAATAGTCCGAAAGCTGAAAAGCCGATTGGAGCTTCCGCACCAGTTAATAAAAAACCACCATCCGGTTTTATTGACACACTTGTCATTAATTCAAATGCAGCCGTTTTTTACAATCCTGATTCAGTACAGTTGAAAAAAATAAAAGCAATTACTGGAAAAATGGTCTTTGAAAGTAATACACATGATTGCTTTTTCCAAATGCGTAATGCCAGGATCGTACTTAAACAATATTGGCCAAAAATTCAAATTATTGAAGTATCATCATACCGGTACCTGTTGTTTAATAAAATGAATAAGAACCCTACGGTTATTGACCTGGACAGTAAAAATGACATGTGCGGTATATTTCTTTTTAATACCCTGAAAGAACCATTACTTATAGACATGATGAATGTAGATACTGAACTGGAATTTTACTTTAAGCATTAAACCAGAGATAATATATACCTAAGAACCACTTTCCAAGACTATTCCATAATAATGATTGAAAACTAACCCACGTATGACTAATATCATAAAAGCAAATTACAGGCATCATCTTTACTGCTCTTTGAGCTGGTTAACTTGCTAAAGAATTTATTTATTCAACAAAAAATAAAGAAAAATGAAAACAAGATCATTAACTACTATTTCCTTATTTATCGCTGGTTTTTTAATATTCAGTATGCTTATTTCCGGATTCAGCATTTCAGCTGATAGAAAGCCCTGGCCGGTACCTGATGCGGCAAAAAACAAAAAAAACCCCATTGCATCCAGTTCAGAATCAATTTCAGAAGGGAAAGCTTTATACGGCACTCATTGTAAATCATGTCATGGAGCAAAGGGTTTGGGAGATGGGCCTAAAGCAGCACAATTAAAAACAGAAGCCGGTGATTTTTCAAAAGCTGATTTTCAGGCTCAGAGTGATGGTGCTATTTTTTATAAAACCTCGGAAGGCAGAGAAGATATGCCAAATTTTAAAAAGAAAATACCTGATGCTGATGACCGTTGGAACCTGGTAAACTTCATGCGAACCTTAAAAAAATAGTTATACATGGCTAAATGTGTAATATCCTTGATTCAAAAAAACTCCAGTACGGCTGGAGTTTTTTATAGTGCATACATCTTGCGCTAATTGATGAAATGATAAGGTTCACGCAGCAAACTGATTCAGGTCAGTAAAAAACAATCAGACACAATATAACTTGTCTTTAAAAAAAATCAAAACCAACATTATGGCTTCTACTGAAAAAAATCAAACACGCAGAAAATTCATAAGCTGGGGTATTGCATCTGCTGCATTGCTTGCAGCAGTTAAATTTATTTCACCAACGCCACCCAAAAAAGGAACGGTAAAAATGCTAGGCGAAGATGGCAAACTGGTTGAAGTAGATATTGCTGCATTACCCTCGGCAAAGAAAAAAATTACCAACGGCGAATTAAAAAGCTGGATAAAAAAGTAGGTCACAGAAATAATCAAATCATTCAGATATGAATCATAAAAAATCTCGCAGAGAGTTTATTGCAGCGAGTTTATTAACTACTGCCGCAATGGCCTGTAATACCGAAAAATCTCCTTTTACACCGGAAGATAATATTGCTGCTTCAGGAGAAAAGGTAAAACTGCTTTCAATTGATGGGGAGGTAATAGAAGTGGATAAAGCATTTTTAAAACCTGTGCCATATGTACCACCAATAAGTAATACTGAAGCCAGGCAAGGGATACCAGGCAAAAAATTTGTAATGGTGATCGATCTGTCACGCTGTAAAAATGTAAAAGCCTGCCAGGCTTCCTGCAACCATTGCCACCATGTAGAAGATGCACAAAACTTTGTAAAAATATACCCCATGCAGGATGCAGAAAAAACTGCACCTTATTGGCAGCCCACCATTTGTATGCATTGCGATGAACCACCCTGCGTAAAGGTTTGCCCTGTTGATGCCACTTTTAAACGTCAGGATGGAATTGTATTAATAGACAGTGACCGTTGCGTGGGCTGCCGGTTTTGTATGGCCGCTTGTCCATATTCTACAAGAGTGTTTAACTGGGGTGAACCGGAATTGCCTGAAGAGATTGCCAGCATGAAGTATGATGCTGAAACAAGTGTTCCGCAGAAAAAGGGAACTGTGGGCAAATGTGATTTTTGCCCGGATATGACAAGGAAAGGTCTTTTACCACACTGCGTTACAGCCTGCCCAAACGGCGTATTTATGTTTGGCGATATAATTGAAGACTCAGTTACCAATGGGGCTGAAACATTTCGTTTTAGCGACCTGATAAAAGATAAAGCAGGATACCGGCTGATGGAAGACCTGGGCACAAAGCCCAGTGTGTATTACCTACCTCCCGTAAACCGCAATTTTAAATTTGAAGAGGGCCTTAATAAAGAAGAACCGGCTGCAAAAAAACCTTAAACTAAAACATCGTGGAAAAGCTGCAAAAATTCTCCCCCGAAAAAATCACCAATGATCTGCTGCCACAGAAATTTGGCCGCAGGGGAATGATCTGGACTGGTATTTTAGTCATCATCTGTTGTATCGGGGCGTTTGCCTATATCCAGCAATTAAGAAAGGGATTGATTGTAACTAATATGGGTGATTATGTTTCCTGGGGTATCTACATTTCAAACTTTGTTTTCTTTGTTGCCATCAGCCTTGTCGGGTCATTAATCACCGCTATTTTCAGGCTGTCCAATGTTCCCTGGCGCACACCTTTAACGCGGATATCAGAAATGATCGCCGTATCGGCTATTACATTTGCGGCGCTGATCATTATTGTGGATATGGGGCGGCCGGAAAGACTGATCTATCTGTTTACACACGGCCGCATACAGTCACCCATCATGTGGGACGTAATAGTGATCAGTACCTATTTCTGCCTCAGCCTCTTCCTGCTTTACATCACACTGCTCCCCGATATCCGGATCATGATTACCGCAAGGGATAAACTGGGTAAACCGTTTGCTAAACTATATCGCTGGTTGGGATCGTATTGGAAGGGAACAACCGGTCAGGAAAAAATAAGGGATAGAGCCATTACCATCATTTGTATCGTAATCATTCCCGTGGCATTTTGCATCCATACTGTAACCTCCTGGCTGTTTGCAACTACCTACCGTCCGGGGTGGGACAGTACCAACTTTGGGGCCTACTTTGTTTCGGGTGCATTTTTAGTGGGTGCTGGAGGAGTTGTTGTTGCCATGTATGTTTTTCGCCGGGCCTATAAACTGGAACACTATATAACCGAAAGACACTTTGATAAAATGGGAAAAATATTGGTGATGCTGGCACTGTTGTATCTGTATTTTAATGTGAATGAATACCTGGTCCCTGCTTTTAAAATGAAAAAACCGGAAGAGGAACATTTGACTATGTTATTTGCCGGTGAATTTGCTCCCTTGTTCTGGTTCGCTATTCTTATTGGTATGATCATACCAATACTTATTGTTATTTTTCCAAAAGGACGAAAACCCAATGCCATGTTTGTGGCTGGTGTAATGGTAGTAGTGGGTGCGTGGTTCAAGCGTTACCTCATTGTTACTCCAACCATGCTGCATCCCTTTTTACCGAAATATGATGCCCCGGCTAAATACAGTCATTATTTTCCAAGCTGGCAGGAATGGGCTATCGCCATGGGTTCACTGGCTGGTGTTTTACTGATCATCACTTTTTTTGCCAGGATATTTCCTGTTGTTTCAATTTATAAAACCTTAACCGATTATGAAAGTGAATTACCGTCATAAACTGTTAATCATCCTTTTGTTTTTGTTTGCAACCGGCATTGGCAAAATACAGGCGCAGGATTCTGCAGCCATATCTCCAACAATATTGGGTTTACGCTATTTTCTGCCTGAAAATAAAGTGCCTTATATAATTGTAAATACAAAGAAGAAAGTAGGAAGAAAATTTGAACCGGTTAAAAATATTCCGGTTAATGTTTATTACAATGAAGTAGCAGAAAATAATTTGCTGGGCAAAATTATTACAACCGTCAATGGAGAAGGAAGAATTGCCTTGCCTGCTTCTTTTAAAAACACCTGGGATTCTCTCACCGAATTTAAATTTGTTGCAGAGTCTGTTCCTGCTAAAGGAGAAGAGTTATTAAGTGCCAATTTAACCATTAAAAAAGCCATACTGGTTATTGATACTTTGGCTGATGCGGAAACAAGAACAGTAACTGCACAGCTTAAAGAAAAAGTTGGAAATGAGTGGGTGGGGGTAAAAGAAATTGAAATGAAGCTGGGTATAAAACGTTCGCTTGGCAATTTAACGGTTGGCGATGCAGAAACCTATACATCTGATTCAACGGGAACCGCAAGTGCAGAATTTAAAAGAGATTCCATACCGGGTGATGAAAAAGGGAACCTGATATTGGTAGCCAGGGTTGAAGATAATGACAACTATGGCAATTTAGTGGTAGAAAAATCAGTACAATGGGGTAAAGCAGTAAAGGCTGAAGAGCATTTCTGGCATCGAACTCTTTGGTCAACCGGTAACAGGGCCCCGGTATGGTTGCTGGTCATTGCCTTTGCCATTATTACTGGTGTTTGGGGTACTATTGTATACCTGGTTTTTCAAATTATTAAAATAAAAAAGATGGGTAAAGAGCACGAAAGAAATTTAAGTATCTGAAAAAAATTATCATATCTTTTACTTTAATCAATCTTAGCTTTACTGAATGAATGCTTTCTATGAATCCTTATCCTCCAAAAGTAGATGAGCATTTTTATTTACCAATATGCAGCAGTTTCACTGTAAAAATAATTTGTAATTTTGTCCCGCTTGCTTTAAAAAGAAATAACAATGAAAAAGATATCGTTCTCTGGTTTATATCTTATCTTAATTGGATCTTTTATCACTTCCTGCATTACCCCCCGTTATGTATATAGCCCATCCGCCCATAATGTACCGGTTCTTACAAAAAAGGGCGATAGTAAACTGGGAGCTATGTATTCTACCAATTTTACCGGAGAAGAAAAACGTGATGGAAACCTGATAGATAACCGGAGCCGGGGTTATGATTTGCATGGTGCCGCAGCCATCACTGATCATTTTGCTGTACAGGCCAGTCATTTTTACCGCTGGGAAAAATCATCAGGAGGAAAAGATAGTTTAACAGTCAGGTATAAAAGAAATCTTACAGAGATCGGGTTTGGTTATTATTTACCTGTTAATGATAAAAAAAATATCATCTTCCAGTTTTTTGTAGGGGCAGGATTGGGAAAGTTTAGTTTTACCGACAATTCAAGATCGGGATATAATTTTCATGAAGCTAATATTACAAAGATCTACCTTCAGCCTGCATTTCTTTTCAAAAGCAAAGGAAGCTTCACTTCGGCCATTTCTTTAAGGGCCAGCATAATAAATTACAGTGGCATTAAAACCAACTACACACCCACTCAGCTAAGCGATTTTAACCTCGACAATTTGAACAGCAGGGCAAAAATATTTTTTGAACCGGCATTTACCGGCAGTTTTGGATTTAAAAATGTTCCGGGTTTAAGGTTTGAACTGCAGGGTGGGTTATCATTTTTAATGGCGAGAAATTATGTAGACTACCGGTTTTTCAATTTTTCAGCAGGAACATGGGTTGATATAGGGTCATTATTTAATAAGAACAGGCCATAATCCGTTCATTTCTGCTATTATTTTTTCCAGTCTTTAATTAGTAATTTTACATGCCGATTGTATTGCATCATGCCCGGGCGTGAAGCAAAAAAAATAATTGCTGATTTGTTATGCCTTTTACACTTCAAAATAAGGTGCGTATTGTAACCGCTGCTGCATTGTTTGATGGACATGATGCTGCTATTAATATCATGCGCCGTATCATGCAGGCCAAGGGTGCCGAAATTATTCATTTAGGCCATAACCGGAGTGTGGCAGAGATCGTGGAATGTGCCATTGAAGAAGATGTGCAGGGTATTGCTATTACCAGTTACCAGGGAGGCCATGTGGAATTCTTCAAATACATGAAAGACCTGCTTAATGAAAATGGTTGTGGCCATATAAAAATATTTGGCGGTGGCGGCGGAACGATTCTGCCCTCTGAAATTGAAGAACTTCATAATTATGGCATCACTAAAATTTACAGTCCGGATGATGGAAGAAAGATGGGACTGGAAGGAATGATTGAGGATGTGGTGAATCAATGCAGCCCCCTCCCAACCTCCCCTGGTGGGGGAGGAGATTTGGTGCAGTCAGAATTTTGGAAAGCATCAGAAAAATGGAACGGAGAGTTACCACTTGGCGAAAAAAAAGATATCAGAAAAATTGCAAGAGCTATTACGCTTGCCGAAGCTGGGATGGATTATTCTGTTATGTATAATGGATCTTCGATTACTGTGAGTAATTTTATGGCCGATCCAATGCTTTATGGAAAACTAAAAGAATTTGCACTTTCACATAGAAAAGAAGGAACCGATGCAGAAAAAATATTGTGGAATAATCTGAGAAGTAAGCAACATGGGTACAAATTCCGCAGGCAACATATCATTGGACAGTTTATTACAGATTTTGTATGTTTAAAAAAAGGGCTGATCATAGAAATTGATGGGGGCTATCATCAATTACCTGAAGTAGTTTTAAGTGATAAAGAACGCACAGAGGCATTAAACAGATTTGGATTCGAAGTATTAAGATTCACAAATGAAGAAATACTGAATAAACCTGAAGATGTTATAAAAACTATTACAACTAAATTATCCCAGCTCCCTGATAAGAAACCAAATGTGAAAGATTTTGAACTCTCTAAAGCCTCCCCCACCGGGGGAGGTTGGGAGGGGGCCGTATTGGGAATCACAGGCACCGGTGGTGCAGGTAAATCTTCGGTTACTGACGAAATTGTTCGACGTTTTCTCAATAGTTATTTTGATAAGACAATCGCTGTTATTTCGGTTGATCCATCCAAGAAAAAAACAGGCGGCGCTTTATTGGGCGACAGGATCAGAATGAATTCAATTTCTTCTCCACGTGCTTATATGCGTAGCCTTGCCACAAGAGAAAGCGATAAGGCATTGAGTGAATATGTGCAGGAAGCCATTGATATCTGCAAAGCAGCAGCCTACGATTTTATTATTCTGGAAAGCGCCGGTGTCGGGCAAAGTGACGCTTCCATTTTGGATTATGTAGATGTGAGCATGTATGTAATGACCCCTGAGTATGGTGCTGCAAGCCAGCTGGAGAAAATAAATATGCTTGACTATGCAGATATTGTTTGTGTAAATAAATTTGATAAGGCAGGGGCACTGGATGCGCTGCATGATGTACGTAAGCAATACAAGCGGAATCATACCTTGTTTAGTGAAAAGGATGAAGAGCTGCCGGTAATAGGAACCATTGCTGCACAATTTAATGATGCCGGGGTGAATGAATTGTTTGAAAGACTGATGGAAAAAGTTGCAGAAAAATGTGGTGTTAAATTTCATGGCGAGATAGAACATCATGCCCATACAAAAAATACTTTCAGCCAATCAACTATCATTCCTCCTAAAAGAGTAAGATACCTGGCTGAGATAGCAGAAACAATTTCGGGTTACGATTCCTGGGTTACAGAACAGGCTAAAATTGCTACTCAACTTTATCAATTAAATGGTACGCTCTCTTTAATAAAAGAAAAGTTGGGTAAAGAGTTAGAGTCTAAAGTCTCCCCTTTGGGGGGAGATTTAGAGGAGGCTTTGCATCCTGACTGTAAAAAGATGATCCAATCCTGGCCAGCCACTCTTGATCGGTATAAAAAAGAATTTTACGAATTTAAAGTAAGGGATAAAGTAATTAAACAACCGCTTACTTATAAAAGTTTATCAGGTACTACTCTTTCAAAAGTTATTTTGCCTAAGTATAAAGACTGGGGCGATATTTTAAAATGGCAGCTGCAGGAAAATGTGCCCGGGGAATTTCCATATACCGCCGGCGTGTTTCCTTTAAAAAGAGAAGGCGAAGATCCTACAAGGATGTTTGCCGGTGAGGGGGGGCCTGAAAGAACCAACAGGCGGTTTCATTATGTTAGCCTGGGACAGCCTGCAAAGCGCCTCAGCACTGCATTTGACAGTGTAACCTTATATGGCGAAGATCCTGATCACCGGCCGGATATTTATGGCAAGGTGGGCAACAGCGGTGTAAGCATTGCTACGGTAGATGATGCCAAAAAACTATACAGTGGCTTTGATCTCTGCGATCCCAAGACTTCAGTAAGTATGACCATCAATGGCCCTGCACCTATGCTGCTTGCATTTTTTATGAATGCAGCAATTGATCAGCAGTGCGAAAAATATATTATTGATAATGACCTGAAGGAAGAGGTCAACAAAAAAATTGAAGCATTATATAAAGTGGGCAGCCTTCCGAAATATGTTGGTGTGGATGGAAAAGAAATTGTTCCTGCAAAAGGAAATTTAAAGGGTGCCTTACCGGAAGGGAATGATGGATTGGGTTTGCGTCTTTTAGGATTAAGCGGACAGGATGTTTTGCCAAAAGAAGTGTATGAAGAAATAAAAGCAAAAGCATTGTCAACTGTAAGGGGAACTGTACAGGCAGATATTTTAAAAGAAGACCAGGCACAAAACACCTGTATCTTTTCAACTGAGTTTGCTTTAAAACTGATGGGAGATGTGCAGGAATATTTTATTAATAACCGGGTGCAGAATTTTTACAGCGTAAGCATCAGTGGTTATCACATTGCAGAAGCAGGTGCTAATCCTATAACACAACTGGCTTTCACTTTAGCCAATGGGTTTACTTATGTGGAATATTATTTGAGTAGAGGAATGAAGATTGATGATTTTGCACCCAACCTTTCTTTTTTCTTTAGTAATGGTATGGACCCCGAGTACAGCGTAATAGGCCGGGTGGCAAGAAGGATCTGGGCCAAAGCGATGAAAAATAAATACAAGGGTAATGACCGCAGCCAAAAATTAAAATATCATATTCAAACCAGTGGCCGCAGTTTGCATGCGCAGGAAATTGATTTTAATGATATCCGTACCACACTGCAGGCCCTCTATGCTATTTACGACAATTGTAATTCTTTACACACTAATGCATATGATGAGGCTATTACAACACCTACTGAAGAAAGTGTCCGCCGGGCAATGGCTATTCAGCTTATCATTAACCGGGAACTGGGCACAGCAAAAAATGAAAACCCCAACCAGGGCGCTTTTTTAATTGAGGAGTTAACAGATATTGTAGAAGAAGCAGTAATGGCAGAATTTCATCGCTTAACTGAGCGTGGCGGTGTTTTAGGGGCTATGGAACGTATGTACCAGCGCAATAAGATCCAGGAAGAAAGCCTGTACTACGAAACACTAAAGCATACCGGTGAATATCCCATTGTTGGTGTAAACACGTTCTTAAATAAAAAAGGCAGCCCTACCATTTTACCAACCGAAGTGATCCGAAGCACAACTGAAGAAAAGGAATTCCAGATAAAAGCATTGCAGGCTTTTCATAAACGGCATGCTGAAAAGAATACAGACATGCTGAAACGTTTGCAGCAGGTTGCTATCAACAACGGAAACCTTTTTTCAGAATTAATGGAAACAGTAAAGTATTGTTCGTTGGGGCAAATTACCAATGCATTATATGCAGTAGGCGGACAATACAGAAGAAATATGTAATTACAGATTTTTAATATTACAAAAGGCCTGATTTTTTTTTCAGGCCTTTTTATTTGGGTAATCAGTTATTTGCCAATTGGAACTATCAGCGAAAATTTAAATTGCTTAGTGAGATTATTTGCAAGCCCGTTTTGAAACCCGGGAATGGAAATACGGTCAGTTGATGCTTTTACTCTTGTTTTCCTGGCTTCACGTTTTAAATCGCTTGCTTTCTTGGAAAAATGGATACTGGTTAATGCAAGGCCAATACCAACCAATGTACCTGCAGCACCAACAACGATTTCAGTTGTATATTTTTTTGAATCGTAGCCTATAAAATTTCCATTTTGATCAAAAACTGGATTTCTGCCATTATCCAGGTCATTTTGTAACACGCCATAAATTAATATACCAATACCACCAGCTGCAATAACAGGCCCGGTAGCAACCAAAATTGTGCTTGTAGTTCTGGCACTACGTGACTTACGCATTAATTCATCATAATCTCCGCTGTTTTGTGCAAAAGTTACAATGGTAAACAGTAATAGTGCCAGGGTTGAAAATAAAGTCTTCATAAGTGTATTTTTTTGATATGGCAAAGATAAATGAAAACCTGATTTGGTAAAATAATACCAGGATTACCTTTAAAATGCAAACATCAAATAAACCTGTAACATTCTCATTCCAGCTCCTTACAAAAATAACCGGCACTATGCAACAGTTGCTCAACTTCCCCGGCAGCTATATTTTCAGAAACCACCCGTAAAATATTATCACAATCATGCAGGTCCACATTCCATTCTGTGATATGTGGGTGAAGATTCAAAACCGGCATTACATTACTGATATGATCAACATCTGTGAGGTTTGTTTTAAAAACAAGTATTTCCATCCCGGTTATATTAAAATGATACAGTTGAAAGTTGCCTATTCTGCCGCTAAGTCCTCTGTCTTTTTTTCATCAAATCTTTCCCACCTGTTGCCCCAATGCTTACATTGGGTTTTAAATTTTTCTTTTTGTTCAGGGGTCATCTTGTCCCAACGTTGTTTCATCTTCTCTCTCCAGGCAGAACTTCCTCTCCACCGGCCTTTGCCGCCCCCAAAACCGCCAAACAATATTTTACTCAATACTAAAATACCAAGTGCCTGTAAAAATGTAATCGTCTTTACCCCGGTTATCACCGCAGGTAAAATACCGTTCCATAAACTCATCACCACCCAGCCAAATAATAATACGGCAGCAGTTCCGAATATTAATATCATTATTCCTTTTTTGATCCAAAACTTTTTCATTGTATTTAATTTTTTTATTTTAATAATTTAATAATTCATCTTTCAATACACGTAAGCGCTCTCTTAAATGCAGTACAGCATATCGTTTTCGGCTGATAAGTGTGGCCACACTTTCTCCTGTTTGTGCTGCTATATCTTTAAAGGCAATGCCGTCAATTTCATTTTGGATAAAAACATCTCTTTGCACAGCAGGTAATTCATCCAATGCCTGTTGCAGTTCTTCCCAAAAAATATTACGCAAATATTCTGTTTCGGGTGTTGAATCCGCCGGTAATAACATCTCCCTCCAGTCAAAATTATCGTCTTCCGTTTCTGCGCTATTTAATACATCATCTGCAAGCGGTAGCTTATGTTTCCGGTAATTGTCAGTTATTTTATTACGGGCAACTTTATACAGCCAGGCCGTAGTCTGTTCAATAGGTTCCGGGTTGCCTGCAAACTGGTAAAAAACATCCTGCAAAATGTCTTCTGCATCCTCAGTACTACCTACCCGCTGTTTAATGAACCCTAACAGGCGGCTGCTTATCGATTTGATCGTATTGGTAATATTTTTATTACGGTCAGCAGTCATTTCTATGGCTATCGTCATTGCATCTTCTTTCTATATTGAAGAAGACGGATGAGCGGTGGGAATGTTTTAAAGAAGAAAAATAATCACCGGTATTATTTAGCAGGTTCAACCTTAATAAGTGCTGGTCATGTCCTCATCTACACAAATAATATAATCGGCCTTCCCTTTATTCCCGGCCAATAAGGTTTTTAGGTCTTTTTGCACTACCGTGGTAATGGTTCCATACTTCAGGTCGGGACGTTTTCTTTTTAAATACCAGTTAATACCGTCATAATTCTCGGAATGAAATGATCCGTTAAAATGAAGGAATAATGAACCGGGTTTAAAATACTGAAGGATGAACCAGGCCATGGTAGCATCTTTTGAGGCCTGGGCCTTGGGCATATTGGGGCTGCCATGCCCAGCCATCATGCTCATCATTTTCACATAGCCGGGTAGCGTAGAGTCATAGTCCATGGGCAGGGGTGCTATCCATGTTTTTTCCAAAGCTGAGATGGTATCGAGTGACTCAAACCCTTTTTTTGAAACCATAGATGCATACCTGCGTGGGATATTGGTAGCCGCAAAAACTGCTTTTTTCTCTTTGGCAAAATTTACAATGGGGGCATAATCGGTTTTATAATTGGGCCATAGTCTTGCCAATGAGTCCAAACCCTTGGCATTTATTTTTCCTGACAGGTAATCATTTAATGCCTGCTGGTTATCGGCTTCAAACATTTCGGCGCCAAAGGTTAAATCTCTTTTTTCACTCAGGTCTTTGGCTACCGATAATTCGAGCCAGTGTGAAATAGGGTTATTATGAAACTCTCCAAACAACACAATATCTTTTTTAGCCAGTTGTTTTATCATTTTTTTATATGAAACCTTTTTGCCTTTGGCATTATATAGAACATAGGCCGGTTTTTGCTGGGCAAAAATGATGCTGTAACAGGAGAGGAGTATGATAACTGCAAAAAATTTTTTCATAATAATTTCTTATACCTGTAAGATAGTAAGATTGCCGCGATGCTGTATGGAAAATTTCTTTTTGATTTTGTTCCGTAACTTTCCTTTTCAATGGCAACCTATGTTTTATAAAAAAATATTTCCTGTTTTATTATTTATTTTGATGACCAACAGTTGCAGCAACAAATATGCAACAACCAACCGCAGCTATAAAAAGCAAGCTAAAGCCTTTGCGAAGGAATTAAAAAAACAACCTGCAACTATTGACAGTACCGGGGCATCATCAGCGTGGGTAGGCACAACCAATTTTGGTATGCGTAAACCCAACTTTGTTATCATACACCATACGGCTCAAAACAGTTGTGAGCAAACACTTACCACATTTACACTCACCCGTACGCAGGTAAGTGCCCATTATGTAATTTGTAAAGATGGAATTGTGCATCACATGTTAAATGATTACCTGAGGGCATGGCATGCAGGCAGTGGTAAATGGGGCAACCTCACTGATGTTAATTCATCTTCCATAGGAATTGAACTGGATAATAACGGCTTTGAACCTTTTACTGAAGCCCAGGTAAATAGCCTGTTGCAGGTTTTAAAAACACTTAAAAAAAATTACAGTATACCAACAGCTAACTTTATCGGGCATGCAGATATTGCGCCAACAAGAAAAGTTGACCCCAACCGCTTTTTTCCCTGGCAACAACTGGCACAAAATGGTTTTGGTTATTGGTACGATACCGCAGCGGCGAAATTGCCTGAGAATTTTAACGCAATGCAATCCTTACGCATTATTGGTTATGATACCCGGGATTCCATTGCTGCGATAAAAGCATTTAAATTACATTTTGTGCAACAGGATAGCATGGCGGTAATTAATGATACTGATAAAAAAATTATTTATGAACTGAGCAGGAAGTATTAATTTATTCAGCCATCCTCAACTTTTAATTACCACTGAAGAATAGAAACACAGGGGGAAAAACAAATCATTGCTTTTGTGCGGCGATGGCAGATCATTTGCCGAAGAAAAATCCTTAATCCCAAAATAATGTCCCGGGATTTTATGATCTGTGTCTTTCGCTACCTTAGCGTCATAATTACATTGCTATGCAAAAAATATTCTTTCCACTCGCTGCTTTTCTTTTTTTATCAGTGACTTCCCTGTCACAAAAAGAATTTACACTACCTAATGGCTGGAGCTTAAGCCCTGCGGGCAGAAGTTTGGCATTGGGCGACCTGCCATTAAATATTGCCGTAAGCAGTTCCCAAAGATTGATTGCTGTTACCAATAACGGACAAAGTAAACAAAGCCTGCAACTGATAGATAGAAAAGCAGAAAAGCTCCTTGATGAAATTGAAATTGCCAAAAGCTGGCTTGGCCTTAAATTCAGCAGCGATGAAAAATATTTGTTTGCCGGAGGCGGAAATGATAACTGGATATTACAATACAGTACCGGCGGCAATAAATTAAAATTAATTGACAGTATAAAACTCGGTACAAAATGGCCCAACAAAATTTCTCCTGCAGGTATTGATATTGATGATATCCGGCATTTGCTGTATGTGGTAACTAAAGATGATAATTCATTATACATCATCGACCTGTTTTCAAAAAATATTTTACAACAGGTTAAATTAGATGGAGAGGCCTATACCTGTTTGTTGTCGGCCAGTAAAAAGGAGCTGTACATCAGTTGCTGGGGATGCGATCAGTTAATTATATTTAATACTGCAGATCGAAAAATCACTGCACGGATTCCGGTTGGCGATAATCCCAATGATATTTGTATAACTAAAAACAATAAATATTTATTTGTTGCCAACGCCAACGACAATTCTGTTTCAGTCATCAGTATAAATAAACGAAAAGTTATTGAAACACTTACTTCTTCCCTGTACCCGGATGCCCCACCCGGAAGCACCAGCAACGGACTGGCGTTAAGTACCGATGATAAAACATTGTACATTGCCAATGCCGATAATAACTGCCTTGCGGTTTTTGAAGTGAGTAAACCCGGCAACAGTGTATCAAAAGGATTCATTCCCGTGGGTTGGTACCCTACCTGTGTTAAAGTGATTGGAAAAAAAATATTTGTTACCAATGGAAAAGGGTTCTCTTCTTTTGCCAATCCACGGCTGCCGGGCCCAACAAAGCGTAAGATAAAATACCAGGGAGATGATAATGGCGACAATCAATATATTGGCGGCTTAATGAAAGGCACCATGAGTATAATTGATATGCCTTCGGAGAAACAATTAAGTATTTATTCTCAACAGGTTTATAAAAATACTCCATACACAAAACAAAGGGAGTTGTTATCGCAGGGTGAAGCAGGAAATCCTGTTCCACAAAAGGTAGGGGGTGTTTCACCAATAAAATATGTGTTTTACATTGTTAAGGAAAACAGGACTTACGACCAGGTATTGGGAGATGTGGCAGCAGGTAACGGTGATACATCGTTAGTTTTATTTGGAGAAAGGGTTACTCCCAACCAGCATAAATTAGTAAAGGACTTTGTATTGCTTGATAATTTTTATGTGGATGGAGAAGTAAGTGCCGACGGACATAACTGGAGCCTGGGTGCATATGCCACAGATTATTTGGAAAAAAACTGGGTAACCAGTTATGGTGGCCGTGGTGGTGAGTATGATGCAGAAGGAACCAGAAAAATTGCCAACAATAAAGGTGATTTTATTTGGGGAGCCTGTAAAAAAGCAGGAGTTAGTTACCGGACATATGGTGAGTTTGCCGATGATTACAAAGCTAATATTCCGGTATTGGAAAATCATTTTTGTACTTACTATACCAGTTGGGACCAGAAAGTAAGGGACACCACAAGAGTAAATCAGTGGAAAAGGGATTTCGATTCATTGGTCGCTATCAATGCGCTGCCACAACTCAGTACCTTACGTTTAATAAATGATCATACAGAAGGGATGAGCCGGAATAAACCCTCACCGTTTGCCCATGTGGCCGATAATGATTTAAGTGTAGGTATGTTTATTGAATTTTTGAGCAAGAGCCCGGTATGGAATGAGAGCGTGGTTTTTATTTTAGAAGATGATGCACAAAACGGCCCCGATCACGTGGATGCACACCGCAGTACTGCGTATGTAGTGGGTCCGTATGTAAAACGGCATTTTGTAGATCATACTGCATACACAACCAGCGGCATGTTACGTACCATAGAATTAATTTTAGGCATACCCCCCATGAGCCAGTATGATGCAGCTGCAACCCCGCTATGGCGCTGCTTTACAGCCACTCCCGACTTTTCAGGATATACTGCATTGCCAAGTAATATTGACCTGAATGAAAAAAACCTGGCCTGGAATGAACTGTCAGAACGTTCTGCAAAGTTTGATTTGAGTAAAGAAGACAGGGTACCTGACCTGGAATTTAGTGAAGTGATCTGGAAAGGAGTGAAAGGTTTGAATAGTGTAATGCCTGCACCAAAAAGAGCTGCATTTGTAAAATTAAAAAGCGTAAAAAATGATGATTGATTTTAAGTTGCGTTAAAATATCTATGGTCATACCGATAGCTATCAGGACATAGAAAATAAATCCGGCGCTTTTGTGCCAATGGTGCAACTCTTTTCACCGCAGGTGAAACTCTTTCTACAAATCTTTAAGCAATTGCTCCAATCTAACTTCTTCTAAAATAGTTCTCAGCGAAGTATTATTCTCCTGGTGCCATTTTATTAAGCGGATAAAGCCACCCTCTATTTCAATGCCGGTAATATCACCATCACTAAAACAGCAGCAGCCTGTATTAAAATAAACAGGCCTTAGCTTTTCGCCAGCTTCCCTTTCTATGGTGTTGGAAGGATGATTGGAATATTTGCCTGAAGCAAATACGGGGTTATGTGTATGCCCGGTTATTAAGATCACATTTTTTCTGTTACTGCTCCATTGGTGCATTAGCTTATTGTGCTTGTTCAATAAGGTATCATCCTTGCTCGGTGTGTTCACATTTATCCGCAGGTAACGTTGTATGGGCGCCCAGATATGAGCTACGATCCAGGTGCTGAAAGCGTTGTTGTCACTCATTTTATCGCCCTGGTGGCCATGGGTGCAAAATATTGTAAGGGGTAGGCCTTTTACTGTTGTCTTTAAAATGATGCCTTCATAAATTATAAGCGGCATTTGAAAATATTTTTTCAGGTGCCGTTCAGTATCCCATTTATTTTTCCAGATGATATCGTGATTGCCAAATGTTTTGTAATAATTGCCGGGTTGAAAAGCAGCTTCCGCAGCCAATGCTTTTTCATTTGCAGGCAAAACCTCTTCAACCTTATACTTCCATATTTCCTCACTGTCGCCCATATTTATATAAGAAAAATTTTGCTGATGGTAATATTCCAGTGCGCCGAGGTAATTGAATTCATTATTTGCAAAATCATCAGCACTGTCCCGGTTGCCTTTATGCTGGTCGCTGAAGATGATGAATTGATCTTTTAACAGATCGATAGACAGGCTGCATACCTTTTTGTTGTTTTTCTTATTGCTTTTATAAAGTTTACTTAATGATTTGAACACGGCTTCTTTTTCAGGCTTGGCGCTGAGGGTATTGGCCATCCAGGTAAGGGGCCGTTTAAATAAATATTGCAACAGCTTTCGCATGAAATGAAGTTAATGAAAACTATGCAGGATTTTTACGGCTTAAAATACTTTCCCACCACAGGAAGTCTTGCCAGCTCCCTGGCCTCAATTTTTGAAACAAACCAGGTAAAGAGAATAAACAGCACAAAACCTGTTCCCAGGGAAAATGATAAGGAAGACGAAACAAATTTTACCAGTGCAAGGTGTATAAGATAAATAAGTACAACGAGGGTAATATAAGCAACCAGTTTTTTTACAGCATAAGGTATGGGGTAATATTTCTGTCCAAGTAAATAACTGCTCACCATCATAAATAAATAACAACAGAAAGTTGCAATAGCCGCACCTGTATAATGCAGCCTTGGGATAAGCACAATGTTTAAAACAATAGTGATGACGGCACCAGCAATGGTAATAATGGCGCCATAAGTATTTTTATCGGTAAGCTTATACCACACACTGAGGTTGTAATAAATGCCCAGGAAGATATTGCCCAACGCCAGCAAAGGTACAACCTCCAGGCCCTCGGCCCAGCTTGGGTTTGCGAAGGTGATAAATATCCATTTAAAAACATCGAGGAACAAACCGATAAATAAAAACATGAAACAACAGGCAATCACAAAAAATTTCATTACACGGGCATAGGTCTTTTGGGCATTCTCATCCTTGCTTTTGTTAAAGAAAAAAGGTTCGGCTGCCATGCGGAATGCCTGTATCATTATGGTAATCAGTAAAGCTATGCGGAAGATATTGGCAAATATCCCCAATTCATGATCGGCCTGTTGTTGCGGAAGGTCAACCACATGACGGTAGATCAGACGGCTGAGTACGTCATTGATCATTCCGCCCAACCCTACAATAATTAAAGGCGCACTGTAACGCATTACTTCTTTCCATAGTTTGGTATCGAAATGAAAACGTACCTGTTTTATCTCTTTGAACAATATCAATAAAGTAAACAAACTTCCACAAAGGTTACCGAGTAAATAATACCCTAACCCGATGTCTTTATTGTAGATGAAGTGTAAAAAATTATCGGGGTTTGAGCTTAAAACTTTTGGAACGACACCGAGAAAAAAAATAACAACAAAGACATTCACTAAAATTCCTGCCACCCTCGCAAAAGCATACCTTTTCGGACGGTTTTCCTGCCGCAGTTTGGCAAAAGGCAACGTATTTAAATTATCTACGGCAATAATGGCTATCATCCAAAGTAAATAATCAGGATGATTTTGAAGATCGGCTGCCGAGATGAGTGTATTCTTACAGAGTAAAAGGATAACAGTAAAAAGAATACTGCTGTATAAGAGTGAAAGAGAAAGTGTATTGTACAGTTTTTGTTTGTCATGGGTTTGTGAAAAACGGAAATAAGCTGTCTCCAATCCGTACGCATACAATACATTTAAAAAAGGGATGATGGTATAAACCTGCACCAGGTCGGCAGTTTTACCGGGCATTGCCACAAAAAAAGGCAGTGCCATATTCATCAGGTAACCCAGGAAGCGGCTGGCAATGGTGGGTACGCCATACCAAAGTGTTTGACCTGCTAATTTTTTTATGCCGCTCAAGTATGTTCCTGATTTAGGGTCAAATTTACTTTTATAATCTCATTTTAGAGTAACTGAACAAAAATAAGACCGTAAATTCTATCTTTGGATCAAAGAAGTTATATGAAAAAAATTATTAGCCTGACTATGATGATCGCTGTTTATACTGCTGCCATTGCACAATCTTATACCGGCACGGCAGAGTATAAGAAGATGAGCAGGCAGGCCATACTCAGTGAAGTCTCTTTTTTAGATAAGGTGGTGGAAGCTGCAATACAGGACAGCCTTGAAAAACTGGGATATAAACCAAAAGAGAGCAAGGGGTTTATGGTATATAAAGGAGTAAAACTTGCAGCGCTTGCAAAAGAACCACTGGATATATATTTAGCTGTTGAAAGAAAAAGCAGGAAGGAAAAAGAAATTTCTGTGATCACTATGTTGTTGTCGAGGGGAGAAGATAATTTTATAACACAGGGTGTTGATCCCGGAATAATAGAAAATGCAAAATCATTTCTTAACGGGTTTACAAACTACATTGGTAGTTATGACCTGGAACAACAAATATCAGAACTGGAAGAAATAAGGGTAACCAACGAAAAGAAGACAACCAGCCTGGTTAATGATGCAGAAGACCTGCAAAAGAAAAGAAAAAAGATAGAAAAAGACCTAGAAGATAATCTTAAAGAACAGGCCGATCATAAAGCCACGGCCGAAAAAAATTTACAAGACCTGGAAGTGTTGAAAACTAAAAGGAAAAATTAGAGCAGTTTAATTTTGGTTGAACCTTGGATTATGGGTCATGGCTGTATCGGTGAGTGTATTTAAAAAGTAGATCAGGTCATTTTTTTCCCTGTCGGTTATAACAATCCTGTTTATCAATAAACTGTCTAAAGTGGGTTGGGTGGTTATAATACTTTTACGGTAATGGTCTATTGCCGATCCCAGTGAATAATACCTTCCATCATGCATGTAGGGAAAGGTGAGCATGATATTACGCAGGCTCGGTACTTTAAATTTCAGCGAATCATTTTTGTTGCCGGTTATCTTCATTCTTCCATAATCATTTAAATAAGTATTCAGGGCCATCCCGTTGTTTCTAAAACTATTGTCGGTAAACAAAGGCTCTTTATGGCAGGCAGCACACTTTGCTTTAAAAAAATTATAACCATTCTGTTCGCCGTAAGTGAAACTTGCTTCGCCCCTTTGCACCTTATCATATTTTGCGTTGGATGAAATGATTGAGCCTGTAAACTGGGCCAGCGCTTTTAACATACGCTGGCTGTTGATCTCAGGGGTTCCGAAAGCAGCTTTAAAAAGTTTGGGGTACGCTGTATCTTTTTTCAATTTATACAGCACACTGTCCAAAGTTTCTGCCATTTCATTTTTTGCGGTAATGGGAGAGAGCGGCTGTACTTCGATATGATTTATTCCGCCATCCCAATGCAGCCTGGTCATCCAGGCAAGGTTGAATAAAGGCGGAGCATTGCGTGTGGTAAATGTATTATTGTAGCCATGGCTGAAATCATGATCGTATGAAGCAAAAGCCGCAAACTGCTGGTGGCAGCTGGCACAGGGAAAATTTCCATCCTTACTTAACCTGCCATCATAAAATAATTTTTTACCTAATTGAAAACCCTGTTCGGTTAAACGGTTCTTTGCAAAAATATCAGCAGGTGGTTTTGGCCAGCCAGCCGGAATTTCAAGCTGCAGGTAATCCGGATTATAAACAGGATCATTTTTTCCTGCGCTCATAAGCATTATGGAAAATATAATAACGCCAGCAAGCAATATAATAATCCGTGATTTCAAACTTAATTATTTATAACATTTTTTATGGTAAACATCTTACTGTAGTTATCAGCAAATTTTTTTGCCAGTTCTCCCGGTGTGGTACAAACCGGGTTGTCGGTAATTTTCAGGTCATTGGGCCCCTGCCACCAATTATCAAAATCGGCTTCAATCACTATCTCACTGGTCCTGCCTTCCTTTATATCCAACATCATACCTGCCGGAAAATTCAACATCAGTTTTTTTAAAACATTATTGGCTCCCGAAAAACCACCGATATGAAATTCAACTTTGTTATTAACCACTTTCGATTGTGGCGAATTACCTTCCATCTTCGCCATCACATAACCACTATTCCAGGTCCAGAACATATCGTTCAATGGATCTAATGGACCCGTTTGTGCGCCACTCACATTTTTTAAACTATCAACACCCAGCATAAATAAAAGAGAATGGTAAGTGTTCACGTTTGTCAAAAAACTAAAACTTAATGAAGCCGGTTTGCTTTCATCAATTAAATGATAGCTGTCAATTTCTTTAAAAATGCCATCCGGAAATGCAAGGGCAATATTGCTGATATAATATTTAAATCTTGAAATGCTGTATTGTTCAGCAAAGGGATTTGTATAACTGGTTTCATTTAATTGAATCGGTTTTCCTTTAACCGTATTTATAAAAGTAATTTTAACGGTGCCCGTTTTATCCCGGGCAGTAAATGTTTTTGAAGATGTAGTGAAACTAAAAATAATGGCAAGCAATGCAAAGAGTGTCAGCAACCTGTTTTTCATGACTTTTATATTTACCAGATATCACGGCTTACTTTTTTTCTGAAATCCTTTAATGTCCCTACCTTCTTTTTAACCTCGATCCTTTTTTCTTTTGATTTCCTGGAAGGTTTCGTCGCCTTCCTGGGTTTTGGTTTTATAAGTGCTTTGGCAACAAAATTGTTCATTTTTTTTATCACCTGTTCCTTATTGCCCAGCTGCGACCTTTCTGTCTGGCTTTTTACCAGCAGAAAACCAGCTGCATTTATCTTTTTGGCCAGCTTTAGCTGGAGGGTATTTTTTTCTTCAATACTAAAGCGGGCAGAAGAGTCGATATGCCAATAACCCTCTACCATGGTTTCCACTTTGTTCACATTCTGGCCACCTTTTCCACCACTACGGGCCGTTTTAAATTTTATCTCATCAGATATGTCCGTCATCTTGTCAAAATTAAGTATAAAATGTACGAATTTGCAGCCTAAAACGTTTTATTTGAGTCTATTATTTCGGTAAGAACTAATTTTTACACATTTTTGCATGAAACCAATCGAGAAGGATGATTAAAGGTATTTACCATTCATTAAAAGAGCGGAAACAGCAACATAAAAAATCATTTGCAGTACTGATCGATCCTGATAAGGTGAATGACAGTAACATGGAACAGTTGATCGAACTGGCCGTGGATGCCAAAGTAGATTATTTGCTGGTGGGTGGTAGTTTGGTTATCTCCAATTATTTGGATGAGTGCGTGCAATTAATAAAACGCAATTGTAATATCCCTGTTATACTTTTTCCCGGAAGCCCTAACCAGGTTAGTAAATATGCTGATGCATTATTGTACCTGTCATTAATAAGCGGCCGCAATGCTGACTTACTCATTGGGCAGCATGTAATATCTGCACCCGTGGTAAAACAAAGCGGGCTTGAAATTTTGTCAACCGGTTATATGGTTATTGATGGCGGTGCGCCAACCACGGTCTCTTATATCTCCAATGCAACTCCATTACCTGCCGATAAAAATGAAATTGCCATGTGTACAGCCATGGCCGGCGAAATGCTGGGTATGAAACTGATCTATATGGATGCTGGCAGCGGAGCCAAACGTGCTATTACAGAAGATATGATCGCAAAGGTCTCTTCTGTTATTGAAGTTCCATTAATTATTGGCGGTGGAATTATTGAACCGGAAAAAGCCTACCTGAATTGTAAGGCAGGCGCCGATGTTATTGTAGTTGGCAATGCCATTGAAAAAGACCCCAATCTTATAAAAGAAATGGCAGCAGCGGTGCACAGTGTGCCGGTTAAAGTGTAGCCTCAGGTTGGGGAAGAAAGATGACACCATCTCCCAAAATTTCAACCTCACCCCATCCTCATATTCTTTCCCCGTTTCAGGCAGGCTCATCTGTACCACTTAACTTTACCCAATAATCTTTTTAAATCATCAATCAAATACTATGATCCGTCAAATATTTATTTCAGCAGCGGTTTTACTCAGTATCTCCACAACTGCACAGGTAGAAGAACACAAACCGGCACAATACAATGTAAGTGGTATTCTCTGGCAACAACAAAGCGGCGAATACAAGGCATTGTGTTACCAGGCATTTAATCTTGCCCGGTTAAGATTAGAAGAAATTCTGAGAACCAATAAAGACAGTATGCCATTGGCTGTTGTTACCGATGTAGATGAAACGGTGCTTGATAACAGTCCCGGGGCAGCAAAAGATATTTTGAATGGCCGTACTTATAATGACAGCTCCTGGAAACTTTGGGTAGATTATGCAGGTGCAAAACCATTGCCCGGTGCGGTGGAATTTTTCAATTATGCCGCACAACATGGGGTGCAGTGTTTTTACATCACCAACCGCAAGGAAGCTGAAAAAGCAGCCACCATGAAGAACCTGCAGGAACAGGGCTTTCCGCAGGTAGATACTATACATATGATGATGAAGGTGTCAGGCAGCGATAAGCAGCCACGCAGGCAGGAAGTTGCAAAAACATACAATATAGTGTTATTGTTGGGCGATAACCTGAATGATTTTGACGACCTGTTTTATAATAAGCCGGCAACAGAACGAAACGCCAATGTTGACAAGACGCAGTCTTTTTTTGGAAGCAAATATATTATGCTGCCCAATGCCACTTATGGCGACTGGGAAAATGCTTTGTGGCATGGACAAAAACCTAATGCCGAGGAAAAAGATAAAGTGAAGTGGAGTTGGTTGATCGGGTATTGATATGTTGGTTCCGGCCGGTAGAATAGCGGAGAAGGAAAATTTCAAAAAACAATTCATTTTTACTAACCTACCTGCCGTATTTATCTTTTATTATCGGGTGTTGCTTGCTCTATCCTGCTTTCGGTTTCTGCGTTATTTTATATTATTGGCCGGGCTTCCTGCTTTAGCCGTTTCCATAATTCCTGAACCTGCAGATGTACCGCCCACGATTCAATGTACCTTATATCAAGGTTTCCAAACTGTACTTCATACACACGTAGCGCATCGGTAAATTGCTTTTCACTTCCACCTGAAAGATCAGCCCACCGCAACTTCATAAGTATAGTGTCTTCCGGGCTTGAAATTTTCATTGAAAGTCCCAACATTTTTTCCTCATACTTTCTCGAAAATCTTGACTTATCAAAAGGGTCGTTTGTAAGAATCCAAAAATCAACCTTGTCGCCTTCTGTTGTATCTAACAGATTAAACATTGATTGATGTTGAATGGCTTCTTTTATGGCAGTTTCGGATATGTAGTAATCAGGGGGTATAAAAGTATCAATAAAAACGGGAATTGCAGCGTGGGAAATATTTACAAGAATGTCAACATCATGTGTGGCCCTGGGTTCTCCCTGCATACTGGAAACAAGTGAGCCGGTAATCATATAGTCAATATGATTTTCATCAAGAAGGGTTAATACTTTTTTTAATAGTTTCGGTTGTAGCATTTGGCTAAACGTTGCAGGTATATTTCTTTGATCTCTGTTTCTGTTTTGTTGGGGAATCTTTTATGCAGCCCACTAATAAAAAGTTCTTTTGTAATTGCTGATAATTCCAGTGCTTTAAGCAAACGCTGTTCAGTCCCCATTTTGGCAAGGGCCAGTAAATACTGTCCATGATTTGGAGTTTGCTTATAATTCATTGATAATAATTTCCTGCAAAATAAGCTATATTTCCTCTTGTACATGTCCTTTAACACTGCACTTTGGGCAAGTGAACCAGGGCGTAGAGTGAAACGCCAATATTGACAAGACGCAGTTTTTTTTCGGAAGCAAATATATTATGCCCCGGTTGGTAGAGCACCGGCCAGAAAAAAAATCAGACCCTTAGTGAGCCACGAAATCCCCTTGCGGCAAAGTACGATTCTGCGCCGTTGGCATATACGAATACCCTGCCGAAGCGAAATTCACCGGAGATGGCACCACCAGGTTTCCTGATATCAGCAGGGGTTTTCAACCAGCTTGAGGTTTTCGCATCAAACTTTCCTGATCGCTGCAGTTCCAGATATTGTTCTTCCGTTAAAAGTTCAATGCCCATATCAACAGCCATCTCAACAGCGCTATTTTTCGGTTTATGTTCTTTCCTTTTTTCCAGTGCTTCATGGTCATAGCAAAAACTTCTACGGCCTGCAGGGCTTTCCGCTGAACAATCATAAAAAATATATTCCCCTGTCTTTTTATCATGACCAATAACATCCGGTTCGCCACCGGTTATTTCCATTTCATCGAGCGACAACAGTTTTCCGGGATTAGCTTCCAGCTTTACCTGTACACTGGTCCATTCAACGCCTTTGTGGCGGCTCATGTTTTTCTCAAAACGGGTTTTCAATACATTGAGCAGTGCTGAACGTTGTTCCGGCGACAATTTTTGTTTATTGCTTTTCATACTTTTTATCTTTGTTGAGATTGCATTTACTAATCGTTCAATCCCTTTGCATTGAGAATTTGCTGCCTGTATTTTTCAATCCTTGACTCCCGGGTTTTGGATTGTTTGGGTTGAGAGAAATAAAAAATGTATGCTCTTTGCCTTCCCGATGTTAATGCATAAAATGCTTTTTTCAAAGCAGAGATCTTATTTAATTTATTTTGAAATTCATCGGGGATATTGAAATCTGGGGCCTTCTTCAGTTTCACTTTCAAACCCGCTTTCTCCACTTCGATGGCTTCATAAACATAAGCTTTCAAAATTATTTCCATGTTAGCTATTTCCCGAACCCCGCCATTGGCCGGAGTGAACCGGACCTGCCGGGCCGACTGCACATTCTCCGTTTGCTGAACCAGGATACCATCAGCATCACTTAACAACGCCCCTTTGAAAAAAAGCAGCGCACAGTATTCTTTAAATCCATGTATTAATACAATGTTCATATGCTGATACGTGTAACAGGGACAGCCCCATTTCCATTCTTCATTCAGCCCGCAATCAAGAATGATCATTCTCAATTTCATGAATTCCTGCTGCCATTTTCCGGCTTTACTGAAGTAAAAATCAACTTTAGGATTCATGCTGTCCATTTGTTGAATATTAGAATCAGTGTGAAATATTTCATTTTAGCCAATCTGTTTTAGAGCCAACCTATTTCAGAACGAGACAATTTGCAATTGGCTGAAGTTTGTTTGTCCAGCCACACTTGCAAAAACCCAATGTTGTACGCTGGCTTTCTGTTTATTTCTGTAAAACCAAATTTTTTAAATTAATACTTCCAAAATGAATTACTTTTTCGTTTATTAGTGATAGTGTTGGTGGCGTTGGGGTGTATCGTGAAATTCTATAAAAAAGATTCTGCCCTTTCAGGCTAAGTCCTGTTCGCAAGAAACCGCCAGCTCCTTCAGTTAAGCAAAGCATTAATACATAAAAACCACTTGATTCTTTTGGGTTAATAGTTCTTTTTAACGAAGACGATTTATGAATATTATTATCTAAAAAAGATTCTAAACCTGTCAGACCATAATTAAACAAGGGAATTTTTTCAAGTGTCATTGTGTCGGTAGGAATTAATACTTTATAGTATTTACCTGGTAAAGACGGAACCTCATATGAATCTACAGGAACGTTCATGTTTAATTCAAGAGTATTATCAGTTTCATTGATTATCCGTGTCCAGAATACAATATAATTATAAGAATCACCATTTGGGTCAATATATTTCATTCCACCTTTCGGGAAGCCATTTTCTATTATTAGACGCTTACCCATAGAATCAGCATACTCATATTTCCTTACAGAATTATAAGTTTCTATATCAACAGTTTCTGGCGTTGATTTACTGCCTTGCCCACAGGAACAAAGTCCTGTTGTCGCCATAATCAATATTAGAATATTTTTTTTCATTTTTGTCGAAGGTTGTCTGTCAGCTTGCGTACAACGTTCGAGGCCTTTGTGCAGTTGGGGAATTAACCAACTGTCCGCTTGGAACTGAAGCTAAATTTATAACTAAAAGCCGAAGTTAAGAACTACTGCCCAACAGAATTCCGTCCGCCGAATATAAAGCCTGGATATGTACTGTCTCGTCCTGAAAAAAGTTTACACTTGTTATTAATAATCCTGCTATTGGTTTACAAATGTAGTAATCCTGTACAGGGTTTACAAAGTGTGTGGGCAAAAATATTTTCGTAGCTGCTCATAGCTAAAGAAAATATTTT
>JANNDO010000042.1:0-11258 GCA_031387825.1 Chitinophagaceae bacterium
GAAAATAGTAAATTTGTCATAGAACTAGTTATTATCGTTGCCTCACTTTGAACACTTTTCGTGCCATTGTGAGGCTTTTTTAATAACTAATTCCCACATAATGTAATCCTAGTGTGGATTAAGTGTTTACAGGAATACCCTAAATAAACACAAAGTTATTTCACAAAGAACACAAAGATTGATCTGCTATTTAATCAGTTCTGTGATCACCTTCCCCACACAACCGCTTGGCATCTGTATTTGCAACATAGCAGCAATAGTTGGTGCAATATCGGTCATATAAGTTTCCCTGTTGGTCTTACCCGGTTTCACACCCCATCCATAAAATACGCATGGAATATGACTGTCATAAGGATACCATGCGCCATGTTCAGTACCGTCTGCGCCACCCTCAATGTATTGCGGCTTGTAAAAATATTGTATATCACCGCTGCGGCGGAAATAATAACTGTTCATGAATTTTTCTTTTACAACCGCCGGCAGGATGGTGGTGGCCAGTTCTTCCTCATCAAATGCATTCAACACTTCATTCTGTCTTTTTAGATAATCGATGAATTCTTTTTTGATCTCCTTTACATTCAGCCCGAGTGAATCAATGCGCTTTGTATTCAGGTAAACCTGGAAATCCACAATTCTTTTCACCAGCAAACTATCGCCAAACTTCTGCTGGCCAAACCGGTTCATGTTTTTTCTCATTGCGTCTGAACTCAATGATCCCGTATTAATATATTTATTCTCTTTTAAAAACCCGGCAGTCTGTCCGGCTCCATGGTCGGCGCTAAGGAACAGGAGGTAATTATTCTTTCCCAGGGTCTTATCAAGGTAGTTCAAAAAATCAGCGATGTCTTTATCCAGACGCAGGTAGGTATCTTCTACTTCCATTGAATTGGTGCCAAAGCGGTGGCCTATATAATCGGGGGAAGAAAGACTTATGCAAAGCATATCTGTTTCACTGCCCTGCCCCATCCTTTCATTCTGCATGATTTCTTTTGCAAAATCTAGTGTGTAGGTATTGCCATAAGGGCATGCCCGGAAGGCATTATAGGACTTACTGCCAATCACCGACTGGTATTTATGAGGGAATACCCTGCTCTTATCCGACTCCAGCAGCCGTTCATATATCTTATCATCAGATGTGCTTTGTATATACTTTGATTTATCATAAAGCAAATTCCAGTCTTTCATCATCATTGAATCCGGTATCCGCTTGTCGTTGTAGCGTTGTACCCATGCAGGCAATTCGTTTGTATAGTATGTACTGGTTATCCATTTACCCGTCTTATCATCAAACCAATAAGCGGCATTAGCACTATGCCCCGCCGGAAATATCCCTCCCCTGTCTTTTAAAGAAATGCCAATCACTTTGCTTCTGAAATTAGTTGCCAGCCTCAGTTCATCACCAATAGTATTGCTAAGCATATTGCGTGGGCTCATTTGTCCTTCCCATAAACTGGCAGAACCAACCGGCCTCACGCTGGTATCCGTTGCACAATACATTGAAGTGCCCGTCTCCCTTTCCACCCAATCATTGGCAACAACACCATGTATGGCTGGCACACTACCGGTATAAATACAGGTATGCCCTGCTGCGGTTACAGTTGGTGCATAAGGTATACTGGTGTTTTCTGCACTGAAGCCCTCTTTCAGCAATCTTTTAAAACCATTGGTGCCATACATATTGCTGTAGCGGTACAGGTAATCCCAACGCATCTGGTCAATTACCAAACCAACAACCAGTTTTGGTTTATTGCCCTGTGCGGTTAAAGAAAATGAAACGAATAATAAGAGGAAAGAAAGAAGAAAGTATTTACGCTGCATATCATCAATTTGAACAAAGATAATTACTAAGCGCCTTATCCCGGCTTCAATGCCCTGTTATGCCAATGTTATGTGTTTTGCCCCCAAAACCTTAATTTTGCGACGCTAACCACAGATGATTTTATCATTTAAAATTCAAAATTTCATTTATGGACGTTTTTGAAAAATTAGTAAAAGATGGCGGCCCTATCGGCCAGCACATGGACAGGGCACATGGTTATTTCACTTTCCCAAAATTGGAAGGAGAACTGGCACCCCGTATGAAATTCCGTGGCAAAGAGATGATTGTATGGAGCCTGAATAATTATTTGGGTTTGGTAAATCACCCCGATGTGAGAAAAGCAGATACCGAAGCCGCTGCAAAATACGGGATGGGCAATCCTATGGGGGCAAGGATGATGAGTGGCAATACTACTATGCATGAAGCACTTGAAAAAGTCATCAGCGAATTTGTGAGCCGGGAAGATACTATGTTACTGAATTTCGGATACCAGGGTATTATGAGTTGTATTGATGCATTGGTGAACCGACGCGATGTGATAGTATATGATGCAGAAGCACATGCCTGCATTGTTGATGGTGTAAGGCTGCACATGGGAAATCGCTTTGCTTTTAAACATAATGACATTACAGATTGCGAAAAACAATTACAAAGAGCAACAGAGCTGGCTGCTAAAAACGGTGGCGGAATTTTATTGATCACCGAAGGCGTTTTTGGAATGGATGGCGAGCAGGGTATTTTAAAAGAGATATGTGCACTGAAGAAAAAATATGAGTTCCGCATTTTAATTGACGATGCGCATGGCTTTGGTTATATGGGCCCCACAGGCGCCGGTGCCGATGAAGCACAGGGTTGCCAGGCAGCTATTGATCTTTATTTCAGCACTTTTGTAAAAAGTATGGGAAGCATTGGCGCTTTCATCAGCGGGCCAAAAAATGTGTTGAAATATTTACGTTACAATACCCGTTCACAAATTTTTGCAAAGAGTTTACCGTTGCTTATTGTTGAAGGTATGTTGAAGCGAATGGAAATGGTAAAGACCATGCCGGAACTGAGGGAAAAATTATGGAGCAATGTAAAACGTTTACAGAATGGTTTAAAAGAAAGAGGTTTTGATATTGGCCATACCAACAGCCCTGTTACTCCCATTTACATGAAAGGTGATGTGCCCGAAGCCACACAGATGGTGATGGACCTGCGGGAGAACTATCATATCTTTTGTTCCATTGTGGTGTACCCGGTAATACCAAAGGGCGATATCATTTACCGTATTATACCAACCGCTGCACACAGCGATAAGGATATTGATGAAACACTAAAAGCATTTGAAGAGACAAAAAAGAAATTAGATGCCGGTGCTTATAAAGCTGTTGACATACCGGATATGGCGGAAGTTATTTAGGGCATGAGATTTTACAGGATGATCCCGGCTGTTTTTAGCCGGGATTTTTTTTATTTCTCTGAATAGGATTGAAGCGTATTAATACATTCTAAAAAGAAATCATGATTGTTTTTTATCTTGTACCCCATGCTCATATTAAGTGCTTCCATACTAAAATCCTCTTCGCCTTTCGTGGCTCACCAACCATCTTACTCTACTCGCCCTTGTCACTGGCAAGAATGCATTCTTTCCCCGGCAAGTCTCTGCCACAGCAGCCATCCCAATACCATGCTGCCCTGTTAAAACTGTATAGCCGGAACAAATTTCTTTCAGGCGGTTTTGGGTCATGGATAAAAATATCCATCTTTAGTTTCAATCAAAACTGTTCATCCATGAAGACCAGTAAGATCATCAGCACCGTATTAGTATGTATACTTTATACAAATGCTTTCTGCCAGGAATCCGCTTCCATTGAAAGAATTGATAAAAAACTCAAGGCAAATGAATGGACCATCAGCCAGGTCTTATCTGCCGATTCATTGATGTACCTGCATTCAAAAACGCCGTTCAGGAATATGATCAGGGCAAATGCCAGGGAAGGGAGCTTCAGTATGATAACACATACCGAACCGGGCACCAGGGTCACTATAAAGGCATCGGTAAAAAATAAAGAGGGAGCCCCGCTGGCCAACGCACTCATCTATGTGTACCAGACATCTGATAAGGGCTGGTACTCCGATACCGCCGCTCATATCCTCATCAATTCCGGCGACATTAATCATGCCCGGCTGTTTGCCTATTTCAAAACAGACAGCAACGGCAATTTCTCTTACCAAACCATCAGGCCAAGAGGATATCCAAACTCCGACCTGCCCGCACATATACATATCCATGTATGGAATAAAGATGGCAGGGCAATGCACGGACCCGGCGAATTACTTTTTACAGATGACGACCGGCTGACACCTGAAAGAAGAAAAAGATCCATTGAAGATGGTTTTTTAATTTCCTCTAACTCAGGTACAGATAAAAAACCGGTTTATGAATATAAGATCATCGTTGACTAAGAATAGTGCCTGCTTCAGAACTCAAAAACAAAGAGCCCCTCTCGGGGCTCTTTGCATATAGCATATAGGGTGTGATATTAATTATTATTGCACAGATTCAACATAGCCCCTGTCGGGAGCACTACCCAGGTAAGGGATACCTACCATAACACCTGTATTTATACATTGTGATGAAGGTTGTAATCTGAAATCTGTGGCGGATACAAATAATGGGTTTACCGCTAAGTTATTTACGTTCGTGTAATTTGTCGGATTACCTGCCGGCCAGTTTGCAGAATTGCCATTCCCGTTTTGATAAAGATCATTATGGGTAAACATCAGGTTGTTGATCCTGGTTTGTCCGTTACTGCCTCTTACCGCATAAGTAAAGCCCTGGATGATATTGTTACGGATGTTGATATTCTGCCCGTTACCATTCGGCATGGAACTAAGATCAATTCCTATCTGTGAGGGGTTACCCGCTTTGGCAACAATGGTATTGTTGTACACCTGCATGTTATTGATCTGCGGATCATCTGTTCCTTCAGATATTACACCGATTCCGAAACTATTTCCAACACCTTGTCCCTGGTAGATATTGTCGAACAGGTTATTCCGGATGATATTATCAACAAGATAACTGTAACCACCCGGCGTATTACCTCCTACAAAGTTATTCCTGTCGCCACCTTTATTACCCACACCCCTTGTATTGAATGTGATGGCATAAGATTTATTTTTAAACGTATTATTTTCTATAAGGGCAGATTCGGTCCGGAACTCCAGTACAATACCGCCTTCAACCTTACTGTTTAATACGGGGTTTGAAATAGTATTGTGGTGTATCCAGGTACTGAAAGCATAAGTACCCTTGTAGTTATAATTCAGATCAATGGAACCATTTTGAATATCATTCCCGTAGATCTCCAAACCCTGTATGTTGAAGAATTCAATGGCGAAATCCCAACCGCTTTCTCCGGGATAGGTACCGCCATATGGTTTTTTGATAAGTGTGTTATTGTAGATCTTAACACCCTTTAACCATCCCTGGTTCCAGTATTTTATCGGCCATCCGTTCTTACCTTCTGCCCTTTCGTTTTGTTGAATGAGGTTGTTGTAAATAAGCATCCCATCCTGGAAGCCCAGATTTAAAGCACCTGAACCACCACCGCTGTTAGGTCCGTAGTCGGCCGAATTGGTAACGGTGTTGTTATAAAATTTATTCCCTGTTGCGTGGTACTTACCGGCATCTGTTCCCGGGTTATCTTCATTAATTCCATTGAAGATCACTCCTCTCCAGTAAAAATTCTTTATTACGCAATCGTATATCGAAACATTACTCCTTCCGGTTATCCAAATAGCCAGCCAGGTTTTATGGTTGGCTTCACTTACATATTGTCCGTTAAAAGTAATTTTAGAGATGCTCTGATTTCCGCTTGTTCTGTCGGGTGATTGCATTTCAATAAGAGAAGTATAAGCACCTGTTACAGCTCCTTTGATGATGGTGGTGGTTGCCCCATCACCTTCCAGGTTAACCCCTGCCCTCAGATTACTCGTTTTGGTTTCGGTATAAGTACCTGCTTTGATGTGAATGGTACTTCCTGCGGTTGTAACAGCAGATGTCGCTTTGTACATCGTTTTCCACGGTTTACCAGTGCTGCCGTCACCTGTCAGGTTGTTACCCAATGGACTGATGTAGTAGGTGCCTGCCACCAGGTTTGTTACCGAAGCTGATCCTGGCACATCTTCCATAGAAGCTGAATCAATGATCACAATGTTATCACTCATTGGTTCCGGATCACCCATTGGGTTTGCAAATTTTTCTTTTTTACAGGCACTGAATGCAAAAGCAATAATTGCTAAAATGGCAAGTGGCTTTTTAAATGTTAAACATTTCATGATCAAATAATTTATAGGTTATTAAATAATAAATAAAAGAAACAGTCATCCCCGAAAAAAAATAATGATCCAGCCAGCAGTTTGATCCTGTTAGTCATTTGCCGGCATAAGATGGTCACCGGATCTGCATTTGCATCTCCGGAATTTCTCAGTGTATTATAGCTTAGGGAATCTCAACACCCGAAAGGGGAAAGGAACGGTTTTTATTTTTACGGTTTTTCATGTTTCTATAAACCAACTAGACATATACCGGGCCACGATTTGTTAAGAGTAGTTAACACCCAAATAAGCAAAATTTTTCTCCTGGTTGGTGTTCCCGTCTAGCAGAACGTAAATTTTATTTATGCTGTAAAATAATTTTCCATCTTCAGTAACTTGTATCCATAATCATTCAAGATGAGAATTACATTTCTTCTTTTTTTATTTCTGCAAAGCCTGCTATCCTTTGCACAAACAGAAAAGATATTCCGCATTACATCCGCCTACACTTTATTCCCCGATACCGGAAGAGCAAAGTTATTTTCATACACAGCCTGAAAGAACACAATGATGTGATTAACCGGCCGGAAAAAAAATTTCCAGTTGTTTATGGAGAACAGCCCGGTGTTGATGACTGTATTTTAGTTCTTCACCGGGTGATGAGGGCATTAGCTCAAATAAAATTCCCTTCCTTTACGCAACCTGTTCCTTAGTGTACAGGATTTTTTTATCTTGTACCCATGATCTCCTTCTCCACCACCATACTAAAGTTCGGCACCAAGGGCGAAAAGACCGGCTGGACCTATATTGTAGTACCTGAAAAGGTCTCCAAAAAATTAAACCCGGGTGTAAAAAAATCTTACCGGGTAAAGGGCAAACTGGATGAATTTAAAATTGCGAAAACTGCCATCATACCCATGGGTGCCGGTGATTTTATTTTACCCATCAACGCTGCGATACGAAAAGCCACGGGCAAAAGGTTCGGTGCCAGCTTAAAAGTACAGTTAGAAATAGACAGCTCTCCCATACTCCCACCGTCCGAACTGATAGAATGTTTACAGGATGAACCCGAAGCATATAAGTATTTTAATTCGCTGCCGCAAAGCCACCGAAATTATTTCACCAAGTGGATCGAATCTGCAAAAACAGAACCCACCAAAACAAAAAGAATAGCATTGGTAATAAAAACCATGGTTCGTAAAATGGATTTTGGGGCTATGCTCAGAGAAGAAAGAGACGAAAGAAAATTATCAGGAAGATAAATTTACAATTATGAAATACCTACGAAGAAACCTATAAGTTTTGCGGTAAAGGCCTGCAGCCAGGCAAAACCTTATAGTGTTTTGGTAGAGAAACCTATAAGGTCTGCGGTAAAGGCCTGCAGCCATGCAAAACCTTATAGTGTTTGAGTGGAACTAAAAAATGCTATAAGGCTACTCACTTCACAAAGCGTTGTCAAAACCTAATAGGTTTATTTAAGCAAAACTGTTGTTCCTTTTTGTTCCACCCTTTTAGCATTATCCGTGTTGGTATATTGCAATATCCAGACATAGGTTCCTATATCAGCATCCTGGCCTTTAAAACTTCCATCCCATTTTTTTGTCCAGTCCCTGGTTTCAAAAACCAGCTGCCCAACCCGGTTATACACCCGGAATAAAAGATCAGTTGCTTTATATGCATTCAACGGGTAGAGATAATCATTCAATCCATCCTTGTTTGGCGTGAATGCATTGGGCACAGCTATATAACAGTTATTGGGCACTACTATTTTTTGTATGGCCGTATCAAAACAACCTAAATTGTTTTGTACGATCAATCGTGGAAAAACAGTTGCAGTTATTGATGGTGCAGGATAAGATTGTGGCGCAGGGTTTTGTAAATTACTGGTAAGTCCATTTCCAAAATCCCAGTTCCAGGAAACAATGTTGCCAATACTTTTATCTTTAAACTCAGCAAGGTCTTTGGGGCACACAACAGCTGTGGCTTCAAAAGCAGCGTTCAATTCATTATCCAGTAAAATCGGAATGATAGCACTTGTATCAGTACATACGCCATTCGATACGATCAGTTGTGCCTGTTTCAGTCCAAATGATCCGTAAATAATGGATGGGTTTTGCAAATTACTTTTCCGCAGGTTATCAAAGGTCCATTTCCACACATTCACTTCATTTCTTCCGTCATGAAAATAATTGATGGTATCTCTTACACAACCAAGATTGATATTATAAGTGAAACCGGCATTCACGGTATCCTTTGTATTAAAATTTAAAGTAGACCCTGCAGGCGTGAACTGGCCACACTCATCTCCTATTGTATTACCATCACTGCCTGTTACCAAACGTATCTGGTAAGTACCTTTGGTTTGTATAGGTGCTGATAATTTTACTTTAATAACAGGACTTAATCCAGCTGCAGAACAATTACCCGATGCACCAATAACCGTAACAGGTGATGTTCCCGAAATAAGAGTAACTACAAAATCACTTCCATCTGCAGCAATGGTATTGCACTTCATATTTTTTCTGAAGACCAATTGAATTTCATCAGGGGCACATCCGGGTTTCGTAAGGCTGTCCATTGGTGTAGGTAAAAGCGGGAAAACAACAAGTGGGATACTTTCTCCAACAGGAATATTCCTGTCGCAATTATCTCTTACGGTATTACCATCAGTTCCGTTTTGTATAGTGATGGTGTAATTGCCGGGGGGTAGCGGAGCATCCAAAGTAAGGATCAATGAGTCCATATCAAAACCTGTACTACAACCAAAACCAGTAGCCGCAATAACATTGGCCAGCGTAGGTGTAATTGTAAATTCAGAGCCGGTGCCGGTGAGGCTGTTGCACTTCATCCGCTTATTCATTTTGATGGTGGTTTGTGTTCCATCACAGGCGGCTTTTGCACTGAGTAAATGCGGCTCCTTAGGATCGGTGATACTTGCTGATCCGCCGGTAAACGTAAGATCATACCCTGTTGTACTTTTTGACCAGTTAGTAACCATTAATAAGTAATCATGCCCTACGATGATGTTGGGCATGGCATTAAAAGGAGTATTGCCATTGGCCGAACCCTCGCAATGAACGTTTCCAACAGCGCCGGGTTTACAACCCGTAGGCGATTCAGGAAAGGGTGCCGGCCCGCTGCCTGCTCCATACAAATTAATGGAAATGGCCAATGAGCCATCTGTAAAAACATCAATCGGATTACGTCCTGTTACATCCAGTAGAGCCCAGTCATAATCATCCGTACTGGAAATGCCACTGATTAAAAACCCTAATGTACCGGATTGGTAACAGGTGAATTTATACCAATAAGAACTGCTGGAAGTTACACCGATGGGACAACTAGACTGTGCTACATTGGGCCCGGTACAATTGTCTACCCGGTCCTGGTGAAATATAGATGTTCCGCAAACAGGGATAGCGTTTCCGGGTGTCATTCCCGGAAGAGAACAGGGTTGGGCGTGGGCCCTTAAAACTAAAGAAACAGTAATTACAAAAAGAGTAAAGATTTTTTTTATCATAGCTATTGTAAAAGTATTATAAAGACGCTTCATTTAATAAATATGCTGCAAGTGTTAATAAGGTTTTAACAGTTATGATGCAGGCAGGCCCAAAGATTACATAAATTAAATAACGAAACCGTCTTGTAATTATTGGAGTAAGATCGTATTTTGCTTTTACAACTAAACTGTTTATGGAAAATTTAAGCACCGGAAGGTTACGCATACAATCTATAGATGTATTAAGAGGGCTTGTGATGGTGATCATGGCTCTGGACCATGTACGTGATTTTTTTTACAAAGTGAACCTTGAAGAAGCCGGTTCTGCTGCCACAGGGCCAACAGACCTGGAAACTACTTATCCCATGTTATTTTTTACAAGATGGATCACCCATTTTTGTGCGCCTATATTTGTTTTTCTGGCCGGCAGTTCCATTTACCTGATAAGCCAGAAAAAAACTAAGCAGGAACTGAGTATGTTTTTAATTAAAAGAGGATTCTGGCTTGTGATCGTTGAAGCGATTATCATTACCCTGGGCTGGACATTTAATCCTTTCTATAACCTGATCATCCTACAGGTCATCTGGGCCATTGGTGTAAGTATGATACTGCTCGGTTTATTGGTTCAGCTTCCTTACAAAGTAATTTTTGCTATTGGCTTTATCATTGTATTCGGACATAATTTATTGGATTATCCTTCCATTAGCGCAGGATTAAAGGGTTCTGTGCTGGCAGATTTTGCATATTTTTCCAACTTTTCGGTTCATACAATTTTTAAAGACCATTTTATAATAATTGTCTATTCCTTTTTACCCTGGACGGGTGTAATGCTGCTGGGTTATTGCTTTGGAAAATTATATGCTGCCGGAGTCGATCCTGCATGGCGCAGAAAAAAATTAATTCAATTAGGGCTTGGCCTATTGATCCTTTTTGTACTGCTTAGGCTTTCAAACCTTTATGGTGACCCTGTTGCCTGGACAACACAAGCCCGTGGGCCGGTCTATACTTTTCTTTCTTTTTTAAATGTAAATAAATACCCGCCATCTTTATTATTCCTTTCTGTAACCATTGGCACGGGTATATTATTCCTGGCATTTATAGAAAAAGTGCAAAACCGTTTTACGGCTGTTATGAATATTTATGGAAGGGTACCTATGTTCTATTATATCCTTCACTTTTATATCATTCATATACTGGTGGTCATTGTATTTTATATACAGGGGTTTGGCAGCAGCGATATTATTACACCTAATGTACCGTTCCTTTTCCGCCCCCAGGCATTTGGTTTTAATTTATGGGGAGTGTATGCTGTCTGGGCCTTTGTGGTCATTGTATTATATCCACTCTGCAAAAAATATAATGCTTATAAGAGCACACACCAGAAATGGTGGCTGAGTTATTTGTAGTCTATCAAACTTGTCATCCCGGGGAAAGGGGAATATATTTCTAAATAGAATAGATTTCTCCTGCGTCGAAATGACAACCTATTTCAACAGGGTATTCCTGTAAACACTTAATCCACACTAGGATTACATTATGTGGGAATTAGTTATTAAAAAAGCCTCACAATGGCACGAAAAGTGTTCAAAGTGAGGCAACGATAATAACTAGTTCTATGACAAATTTACTATTTTC
>JANNDO010000004.1:0-205131 GCA_031387825.1 Chitinophagaceae bacterium
GATGGTAAAGCGGGGCGGTTACGGGTAATATAATTGGCTGTAGAGGATGATCTGTTTGCTGTAGAGCCATAAAAATTTGAGTTTAATAAGAGTGAAGTGTACACGGTGTCAATGCCGCCACCAAATCGTTTTTTTCTATGATGTATTTCCAGCCTGGTATTTTCGCTGGCAAGATCTATATAGACGAGTTGATTGCCTGCCCCTGCCGGAACCACTGCAAGCCCGTTATAAAACTGCCTGAAAAGCGAATCGTTACGAAAAGCATTATTAAACGGGTTTGCAGACAACGTATCTCTGTGATATAATGCACTGGCATAAAGATGGGAAAGCCTTATACGGATAGTTTTTACAGAAAACCCATTATTGTTTACATACTTTACCGTATCATTTAATTTGGTTACATCAATGGTATTGGTTGAAGAAAAGCCTACATTAACACCCAAACCGGGCTGAAAAGCAACATTCCTGTATATATTAGTTGAATCACGGAAAAGATAAGGTGGATTATCCACCACAGAAAATACCTGCACCTGCAAAGGTGCCAAAGTATCACCATAAGATCCTGTATACTTTAAACAAAGTACTACTGAATCCACATCCGGGAACAGGGTATCGCTTGGGTTGCCAATAGTGAATGGGTAAAAAAGGGGCTTTAACTGAAAATATATGCTTGCATTTGTTTGTCCAAATACGGGATCGTTGTTTATGCCAAGCGCATGATCATCGGTACGTATAATATAGGTAGAATCCGGAAGAAAAACCCCCTGGGTTGAAATAATGGAAAGGGTATCGGCAAAAGTATTCACATTGTCAACAGCAGGTAACAGGTCGCTGCCAATGTCCGTAGTATCCAGTTTAGTACAGTTAAGGGTAAATAATGAAAAAAAAGAAATAGCTGTAATAGCTAAGGGTAGAATTCGTTTTTGCACAATAATAATTTTATGAAATGGCTGTTAGATTTTCTATTTCGCAAGTTCGGCATACAATTGCAAATAGTCTGTTAAATCACTTTCTGCATCATACTTAAGGATCTTCTTTCCTTTCACTTTTGCAAATTCATCAACCAGTTTTTTATCAACTTTACCAGCGCCGAAAGTGATCGCATCCGCATAAGTTGCGCCACCCCTGAACATGGCCAGGTTATTAATATCCTTAAAAGGCTCCAGTTCTTTTTTTGTTACGTGATCGTTGATGGCAGACATTTTCAAAAAATCACTTCCCAGTTTTTCTTTGAATGTTGTTTCGCCAATGCTGAAGATGATCTTACTGTTACTGAATACAGGTTCTTTTTTATAAGCATTCCTGATGAACATAGGAATTAACCCGGTCATCCAGCCACTACAGTGAATAATATCAGGAGGCCATCCGAATTTTTTAACTGTTTCCAAAGCGCCCTTACAAAATAAAACAGCTCTCAATCCATTATCGTCAAACCATTTTTCCTTTTCATCATGAAAAATTGATTTTCTTTTAAAATAATCCTCGTTATCCAGGAAATATATCTGAAGCCTTGCATTGGGTAAGGAAGCCACTTTAATAACCAGGGGATAATCATCATTATCAATAGAAACATTGATACCTGACAAGCGGACAACTTCATGCAACCGGTGCCTCCGCTCATTAATTACACCAAAACGGGGCATTATGCACCTCACTTCCATCCCGCTATCATTGGATTTTACGGCCAGTTTATTCACAATTTCAGCAAAATCTGTCAGTTCCAGGTAAGGCGACATTTCGTTGGCAATGAATAAAATTCTTTTCTTTGTTGACATTTACGCTTAGTTTGTTACTATTATAAGTTTTTTAAACGGAGTGCAAAACTAAGCTATTTTTTTGGGAAATTTAGATTACACAAGCATTTGAAGCCTAATTGCTGCTAATATGATTCTATTTAAGAAAGCTGAGGATATTGCCGGTTACCTTGTAAAAACAAGGAATCCCGGTAATTCTATTGGGTTTGTTCCAACCATGGGAGCCCTTCACCAGGGGCATATTTCATTAATGCAAATGGCAAAAAAAACAAATGTAGTATGTGTTTGCAGCATTTTTGTTAACCCTACACAGTTTAATGACAGCAAGGACTTTGAAAATTACCCATCTACTATTGAAGCAGACATTGACCATTTAGAAAAAGCAGGATGCGACGTTCTATTTCTACCATCAGTAAAAGAAATTTACCCGGAAGGCATCCATGATCAAAAAAGCTATGATCTCGGTTACCTGGAAACAGTGCTGGAAGGCAAGTATCGCCCCGGACATTTCCAGGGAGTATGCCAGGTTGTTCACCGGCTATTGAATATTATACCAACCGATCAGTTATACCTTGGCCAGAAAGATTACCAGCAATGCATGGTCATTACAAAAATGACTGAACTGACTCATTTGAAAACAAATATTATCATTTGCCCTACCCTTCGGGAAACTGACGGACTTGCCATGAGCAGCAGGAATGTGAGGTTATCGGATGCAAACCGAAAAAAAGCAGTGAAAATATCTGAGACCTTATCTTATTTAAAAATCCATATAAAACCCGGTAGTTTAAAAGAGTTAAAACAAAGTGCAATGCAAAACCTTACCGAAGCAGGTTTTAAAGTAGATTATATAGAAATAGCAAATGCTGCTACATTGGAACTTTTAAATAATTGGGACGGAAAAACACCCATGGTTGCATTAGCAGCAGCTTTTTTAGATAATGTACGTTTAATTGATAATATGCTTTTGTAATGCATATGATGAACTCATTTCAATAACTTAAAATTTTATTTGAAACTTTACTATTACAATAATTGATGTCGTAATTTGTAACCGATTATGCGTAAGCGGTTATTTTCCATATTACAATTCTGTATCTTTTTTGGCCTGGGCATTTTCCTGGTTTGGTGGAGCATTCATAAAATGGATGAAAAAAACTGGGAAGACTGTAAGACAGCCATGAAGTCTGCCAGGTATTTACTTTTGATACCCGTATTTTTAATAATGACCTTAAGTCATATCAGCCGGGCTATCCGCTGGAAAATTTTAATGGCCCCCATGGGTTATAACCCCAGCTTAATAAATACTTTTTGCGCAGTAATGGTGGGCTACCTGGCCAATCTTGCTTTTCCAAGACTGGGAGAGGTTTTAAAATGTACCATATTGGGTAAATACGAAAAAGTGCCCGCCGATAAATTAATTGGAACCATATTGGTTGAAAGAGCGGTTGATGTTGTTTCACTGGGCATTGTTTTTGTCATTGCCCTCATCAGCCAGGCCGATATCATAGGTGCTTATGCACAACAAACAATTAATGATAAGTTCTTATCCGGAGCAAAGGGTACCCTGCTTATCAAATTTTTGATCCTTATTGCTATTATTGCTGTTATCTATTTCCTGTTTAAATTTTTATTCAGGAAATTTGGACACACTGTGCTTATTAACCGAATAAAAAATATTGTTACAGGTGTGGGCATTGGGTTGAGCACCATAAAAATGTTGAACAACAAATGGACATTCATATTTCACAGTGTGCTCATCTGGAGCTGTTATGCCGCCGGAACCTATATTGGTTTTTTTGCCATTAAAGAAACTTCAGGGCTTCCCTTTGCAGCTGCATTTCCGGTATTGGCATTTGCAAGCATAGGTATGATACTTACACCCGGTGGAATTGGTGCCTATCCCCTGTTTATCATGCAGGTAATGGCCCTATATAATATTGAGGAAGGCTATGGCTTTGCCAACGGCACCTTACAATGGGCAGCCCAGTTTATGATCATATTGCTTGTTGGATTTATTTGCCTTTTATTATTACCCATTTACAATAAAAAATTCAGTCATGCGAAGCATACAATCAATACCGGGTAAAATTTTTACACTTGATGCACTCCTGCACCAGGTAAAGCGCTGGCGGTTACATAATAAAAAAATTGTGTTCACCAATGGTGTGTTTGATATATTGCATGAAGGCCATATAGCATCACTGAGCCAGGCAGCATCTTATGGAAGTATTTTGGTGGTGGGTATGAATACAGATTCATCAGTGAAAAGATTGAAAGGAGAAAGCCGGCCGGTTAACAATGAAAATTCCAGGGCATTGATACTTGCTTCACTTGTAATAACAGATGCCATTATCCTGTTTGATGAAGACACCCCGTTAAATTTGATAACAGCCTTCATGCCTGATGTATTGGTAAAAGGTGGTGATTATACCCTTGACCAGATCGTTGGCGCCAAAGAAGTAATGGCCAACGGCGGTGAAGTGAAGATCGTACCCATACTTGATGGTTTCTCCACAACCGGTATAATTGAAAAAATGAAAACAGCTGAAAAATAAATCTTTCAAAATAATTCACGCAAATTTAATATTGTATTTATGCTTTCCTTAAAGCAGAGCCTTTAATTTCGCCACAAATTTTTATAAACGCCATCAGCTTGCAGAAAAGAAAGATAATATACAGGGATATAAGCTGGCTTTCCTTTAATAACAGGGTGTTGCAGGAAGCTGCGGATGAAACCGTTCCGCTAAGGGAAAGGATCCGCTTCCTTGGCATCTTTTCCAATAACCTCGATGAATTTTTCAGGGTAAGGGTGGCTACACTGAAACGGATGACAGAGTTCGGCAAAAAATCAAAGATGCACCTGGAGATCTCACCCGGGGCTATTTTGGAAGAGATACAGGAAATAGTGATAGCGCAGCAAAAAGAATTTGAACGCATCTGGAATGAGATACTAAGGGAACTGAAAAAACAAAAGATACAACTGGTAAATGAAAACCAGTTAACCAGGACACAACAGGCTTTTGTACTTAATTATTTTAATGAAGAGATACGCAGCAACATTATTCCTTTAATGATTGAAAGTATCCAGAACTTCCCGGTACTTAACGATAAATCAATTTACCTGGCCTGCAGGCTTTCAAAAAAAGATAAAAGCATTCCGCAAAAATTTGCACTGGTATCTGTTCCGGCAAGGCGTTTGTCAAGGTTTATGATACTGCCTTCCAAAACTGCAGAAAAGCATATCATTCTTTTAGAAGACATCATCCGCTTTTGCCTGCCCAATATTTTTTCATTTTTTGGATACGATACTTTTTCATCTCACATCATTAAAGTTACCCGTGATGCAGAGATTGATATTGACAATGATATATCCACTTCACTCATTCAAAAAATTGAAAAGGGATTAAAGAACCGCAAAAAAGGAAAGCCGGTAAGGTTTGTTTTTGATAAATCGATCGACCCGGCTTTACTTACCTATTTAGTAAGGCGCATGGGGTTATTGCAAAAAGATAACCTCATCCCCGGTGGACGGATCCATAATTATAATGACTTCATCAATTTTCCTGAAGCCGTCTTTACACAAAAGAACCTCAGGAAAAAACCTTTTATTCATCCTGCACTAAAAAATGTGAACAGTGTAAATAAAGTGATCCTGAAAAAAGATGTGCTTTTAAATCTTCCTTATCATTCTTTTGACAGTGTCATTGATCTTTTACGTGAAGCAGCCATTGACCCCGAAGTGGTGAGCATAAAAATAACCTGTTACCGTTTGGCAGAGCGGTCAAAAATAATAAATGCACTCACCAATGCGGTGCGTAATGGCAAACTGGTAACGGTTGTGCTGGAACTGCGTGCCCGCTTTGATGAAGAAGCTAACCTGGAATGGAAAGAAGAACTGGAAGAAGCAGGCGTAAAAGTTTTACTGGGCGTACCTGATATGAAAGTACATGCCAAACTTTGCCTCATTAAAAAAAGGGTGAACAACCGTACCATACATTATGGTTTTGTAAGCACCGGCAACCTCAATGAAAAAACTGCATTGGTTTATGGTGATAACTGCCTGCTTACATCCGACAGGAATATAATGGCCGATGTGAACCGTATATTTGGTTACCTGGAGCAGCCCAGGAACAGGCCGCATTTTTTAAAGAACTGCAAAACCCTCATCGTTAGCCCAACAGGCATGAGAAAACAATTCCTGCAACTGATCAATAAAGAGATAAAAGCAGCAAAAGCAAAAAAGCCGGCTTCCATCATTCTCAAATTAAATTCACTCAGTGATGAACTGCTCATCAATAAATTGTACGATGCTGCTAAAGCGGGTGTGGAAATAAAAATGGTAGTAAGAGGGATTTTTTGTGTACTCTCCGAAAATAAAAAATTCAAAATTCCCATACAGGCCATCAGCATTGTGGATGAATACCTGGAACATGCCAGGATAATGATCTTTCATAATGGTGGAAAAGAAAAAACATTTATTTCCTCTGCCGACTGGATGGTACGTAATATTGACCACCGGGTTGAAGTGGCCTGCCCCATCTTCCAAAAAAATATACAACAGGAACTTAAAGACATCCTTCAAATTCAGCTGAAAGATAATACCAAGGCAAGGATGCTGGATAATGAACTGGCCAATCAATATGTGAACCCCCGCAACACAAAAAAAATACGCAGCCAGGTGGAGACGTACAATTATCTCTTCCGCAAATCTCTGTAAACGTTAATCCGTTAATTAGTTAATCCGTAAATTCGTAAATAAGTTAATCGTTAAATGTTATCTGTTATCCGTGAGATCATTCCGATTAACCAATAACTTATAACAAATAACCACTACTTGAAGCTAGCAGCAATAGACATAGGAAGCAACGCAGCCCGGCTGTTAATTACAGAAGTGAGCAAAGACGAAAAAGACAATCCCGTTTTTAATAAACTGAATTTAATAAGGGTACCTCTCCGTCTTGGGTTCGATGTGTTTGAGTATGGCATAATACCCAAAGCAAAAATTGGTATGATGCTGCAGACCATGAAGGCATTTAAACATTTGATGAATGCCTATGAAGTAAAAAATGTGATCGCCTGCGCCACCAGCGCCATGAGGGATGCAAAAAATTCAACCGATATCATCCGTAAAATAAAATTAGAGACAGATATATCTATTGAAGTGATCAGTGGCAATAAAGAGGCAGGGTTGGTTTTTGAAAATCATATTGCCGAAACACTCGACAAAGATCATAGCTATATGTACATAGATGTGGGTGGCGGAAGCACCGAACTTTCTTTTTTCAGCAATGGCACCCTCATCTTTAAAGAATCATTCAACATTGGCACCATACGCCTGCTGCAGGAAAAAGTAAATGACAAAACATGGGAAGTGATGAAAGAGATAATTAAAACTGTTACCAAAGGGCAAAAAGAAGTTATGGCCATTGGCAGTGGCGGAAATATCAACAAGATATTTTCGATGAGCAAAAGAAAAGAGGGCAAACCGATAACCCTTGAATTGCTTAAAGAGTTTCACAAGGAATTAAGTGATGTTAACCTGGAAGAAAGGATGAAGCTGTATAATTTAAGGCCCGACCGTGCCGATGTTATTGTGCCTGCCCTTTTAATTTATATTAATGCCATGCGCTGGGCCGGTGCAAGCGAAATGTACGTACCAAAGATAGGTTTGGTGGATGGATTGATAAGGCATTTGTGGGATGAAGTGAAATAGGATTTAATTTTTATTATCTTGTATTGGCGCAATAAGTCTTGTACAGTTTTGCATTAAAAATCAATATTAATTTGTACAAGGAGTGACTCAAATACAAATGTTGGGTGCAATACTTAACAACATTTCATGACTCAAAAAGATTTTTTAGACCAGATTAGAACTGCATATTTGAAAGCAAGGAAGTGTGTATATACTTCAATAAACTCTGAAATTATTACTAGAGGAACAAGCCATTCGATTTCTTCTATTTCTGAAGATTTATTTGCGTGCTATTGTGCGGACAAAGTTACTGATCAGGAAAAAATAAAAATACTTATTGATCCGCCGCTTTCATTTAAAGGAAGCGGCTTAAAAAACAAAAGTGAAAAAAAATCATTATTAATTAGACCAGATGTTGCCTTATGTAATGGAGAAAAAATAGTTTGTCTTTTTGATATCAAGACGGATTTGGGTTATAAAAGAAAAATATTCTTAGACCAAGCAAAAGAACGAAATAACCAAATGGACTTAATAAAAGGTAAAATTGCGAATTTAAATGACGGCGAAACAAAAATCCCAGGAACATTCATTATTGATACAAGAATCAAATATGTTTATATTATCATTTCACAAGGCAACATCAATAAAACTGTTCAAGAACAATACATGCATGACATCAAAAATTTAGGCAACGCAGATATTTTCATTTTATCAAAGGGAGATCATTTAAATAATTATGCAGGCAATCCAAAATGGGAAATTAATGAGAACAGTTTTAATGGTTTGGATGAACTGCTAAATAACTACCTCAATTAGCTGTATTCTAGTACTGCACCCATCATTGGTCACTGTTGCACAACCATAATTTATAAAATTCTCTTCTGTAGTTTCTCTTTACTTCTTCCGAGCAACGTTTTCAAGGGAGGTTGCGTCAACAAAATTTAAGTACCTTACGCAACGTCCTCAGCCAACTCACAAACCAACGGAGAGACGTTGCTGAGAAAAAGCTTTTCAATTCAAGTAAAAATTCGCTTCTTTAATTCAGCTTTGCGGCCGGGCTGGACCAGTATCGAATTCCACACATGCGGCAATGCCCGGACGTTTGCTGAAATGTGACAATCCTTTTAATATTAAATTGAAATTACAATGAAATATATTTTGATGATTTCTTGCGTAATACTCTTTTCCCAATCAAATATCTATGCTCAATATATCAAGCCATTTAATGAAAGCGCTTCACATTTTCAGACTCCCACAGCAATCGATAACACAAGAGGGAAATTTAATTCCAAGGATATGTACAGAGCCTATAGAAAAGCCTCTACTGGTTTTACAACTATGACCAAAACTCAAAAGAAATTAGAAAAGGAAATTCGAAGTTTTGCAAAAAAGAAAGGTAAGTCTTTTATCATTTTAGGAAGCCAGTTTTCTCGCCCACCATATATATTGGGTGTTTATCCTAGAATGGAGATTATTTTTGTCCTTATTGACAAACAAGAATAATAAAATTATTTCGTCCCGCTGGGACAGAAAGCATTCGATATGATAATGATTAAATATGTACAACACTAAGCAATTAAACAAAATTTGTGCTTTTCGCCGTTGTTGGTGTTCGTGCAGTAGCAAAAGCAGCGTTGGCAATCACCAACAACCAGTAGGGTACTAAAAAATAAATACCTTAGAGTTTAAATAATAAAGACAGTATGCTGTGTTGTTGGTGATTGTTCTTTCACAATACCATCAGCACGAACACCAACAACGGCGAAAGAATTGTAAAGACACTTCGTACAAATTTAAAAATCGTAGTTAATGAATTTTGAAAAAATAGTTTCAAATATTTTTTATGCCAATATTACTGATGGTTTGAAATTGTTTGTGGATTGCCTGGATTTCACTATTGGACATGATGAAATAAAATCTAGCCAACCATTTTGTGTATTGGAAAAAAATGGATTACGTTTAAACCTTTTTGAAAACGCAAAGCTTGCTAAAGAACATAATCCTGAATTTAGGTTAGTGACCAAAAATATTGAAGAAGTTTATGAAAAGGTTTCTAAATCTCATCCCGAATTTCTTCATCCTAACCTCAAAGAAATTACTCTTCGTCCTTGGGGCGCAAAGGAATTTGCATTAATGGATAAACAGATGGGAGTTATTATTCAACAATGGTAAACAAAACAACTATTCGTCCCGCCGGGGTCTTCACAGCCAGGCAATAAGGTGGGGTGAGACCCCGGCGTATGAAGCACTGCAAATTTTTATGCCCCCACAGCATGTATTGCATGTTCCCCCAACTGCGCCGGGGTTTCACGGAGCTATTTTATAATTTTCAGTATTTTCGGTGAAAACCCCGTCGGGACAAAGAAAAAAGTAAAAACGCTGGGATTTAGAAATGAGTTTGATTAATAACTGAACTATTCTTCATGTTAAGAAAAATAGGAGTCGTATTTGTACTACTCCAGCGCATCCACTTTTTTTAAATCATTAAAAAAGAACACTTTAAAAAATTGTTTTGGGTTTTGGATGCGTATATCAGCGTAATACAATTGTTAGCGTCGATTGGAATACTCTGTTAAACATACTTATGACCAAAATTAGTATTAGCTTTAATTATTAAAAAATGAGCGATGAAAAAACGAATCTGCTCCATTGCATTAATTTTAATATTTGCAGCTTGCAAAAAAAGTGAACCGATTGACACTGTAGTTCCGGATTTTGAGAACATTACTACTACTGCACCCGCTCCATCTGCTACAACATTAACTACGGCAGCGATAGACGGTAATATCAGAAGCGATGGCGGGTATCCAATAACTGAAAGAGGTATTGTTTACCACACAAGCCCCGACCCAACAATAGCAAACGACAGGGTACCAAGTGGCGCAGGTACAGGCGCTTTTACAAGTATTCTAACAGATCTGTCAGAAGGGATTATTTATTATGCAAGATCTTATGCTACCAACAGTGCAGGCACTGAATATGGAAATCAGATCAGTTTTAGTACACTGGGAAAGCCCCCAACAGTTACAGATTGTGATGGTAATATTTATCATCTTGTTGCTATCGGCTCTCAGGTATGGCTGGCAGAAAACCTAAAAACTACGAAGTACAGGGATTGTACACCAATACCTAATGCTGCTTACAATATATGGAGTACGCTTACTACCGGTGCACGCACTAGTTATAACAGCACTGGCGTTAATGCAGGCACCTATGGTCAGTTATATAATTGGTATGCGGTAACCAATTCCCACAGTTTGGCCCCTCTGGGCTGGCATGTGCCAAATGATCCTGATTGGATTACTTTGATTAATTACCTGGGAGGCACATCAAAAGCTGGCGGCAAATTAAAAGAAGAGAGTTCATTAAATTGGGAAAGTCCGAATAAAGGAGCTACTAACAGTAGTGGTTTCACAGGTCGGCCTGGAGGCTACCTTGGCTCAGATTATTTTCGTTTTACTTTGCCATATAATAGTCCACCCGGGCATGGGCTGAATTTTCTTTTCAGCAACCTTTACAGAAGCGGCAGTTGGTGGAGTACTGACCCCCCCTGGTTTTTCAGCCTGACCTATTCAGGCAGTACTATATACAAACTCTTCGGAGATGTAACAGCCGGCTTTTCTGTACGCTGCTTATTAAATGCCAATTTGCAGGTAAATATTGAATTAAAGACAACTATTGCAAGTTCAATAACACAAACGACTGCCGTCTCTGGAGGCAATATCACAAATTCCGGGTTAGGACCTATAACAGCCCGGGGTGTTTGTTATAACACCAGTCCTAATCCTACCAAAGTTAACAGCATTGTACCCAGTGGTACAGGTACGGGTATCTTCACCACTAATATAACCGGATTAATACCCGCCACTACTTATTATGTTAGGGCTTATGCTACCAACAGTGGAGGTACTGCTTATGGGAAGCAGATTATTTTCAGTACCCCTAGCGGGGGTGGTGGAGGGGGTACCGTAACCGATTGCGATGGTAATATTTATAATACAGTTACTATCGGAACACAGACATGGATGGTAGAAAATCTTATGACTACTAAATACAGGGACTGTACACCAATATCAAATGTTACTGACAATACAGCGTGGGGATTACTTTCAACAGGCGCTTACGTTAATTATAATAATGATGCAACAAATGCGACTACCTATGGTAGGTTATATAATTGGTACGCCATAACCGATGTTCGCAATATAGCTCCAGTAGGCTGGCACATACCAAGTGATGCAGAATGGGCAACACTTTCAACCTATTTAGGGGGTGATGTAATAGCTGGCGGAAAAATGAAAGAGTCAGGATTAACCCATTGGCTAAGCCCCAATACCGGGGCCACTAATAGTAGCGGCTTCACAGGCCTTCCGGGTGGCTATCGCTCCTCAGTCAATGGAACATACGGCAACATTTTCAACTATGCTTACTTGTGGAGTACTACGGAAACCAGTACTTTTGGCGCCTTGGCAAAGGTACTCTGGTCTGGCAATAGCGATCTCGGAGTACTTAACAGCAATAAGAGGCTAGGGCTTTCAGTCCGTTGCCTCAAAGATTAATATTTTTTTCCTTAGTCGCACATATCCAATAAAGGAGATGAATAATTATGTAACTACCGCTTACAGATAATCCTGTATTTTAGTTTTTTATCGCCAACCCTAATCCACAAAATGTTTCGTCCCGCCGGGGTCTTCACAGCCAGGCAACAAGGTGGGGTGAGACCCCGACATATGAAGCACTGCAAATTTTTATGCCCCCACAACATTTATTGCATGTTCCCCCAACTGCGCCGGGGTTTCACGAAAGCTATTTTATAATTTTCAGTATTTTCGGTGAAAACCCCGGCGAGACAAAGACCGGGCCGATGTAATTTTTGTGGGATGAAGTGAAATAAGGAATATCAATTTAACATTTCAACAATACTAAAATATTAATACCCTGCGTTGGGAGCATATGAAAAAAATAATGGCCATACTGCTGCTGTTAAGCAATGCTTCATTTGCCCAGTTGCCAACACAGCAAATAGTAACCCGCTTTGATAAGTTTATAAACAAGCCAGAAATTGAATGGGCTGCATATATTAATGATACCATCAGGTTTGAAAGCCTTAGCCTGAACAGGATATTACTTACGAGGCTTGCTAAAGAGGAGATCAAAGCTTCTATGCCTGTTGGCAGTGGTTCTGCAGAAGCTGACCAGATCAAATATTCAAAGAAAAAAGATATTGACCTTATTAAGTTCCCGGTCAATGAAATTGCCATTTTTGATTCAAAAGGCAATATCGTGAGAACAGAACACAGCGTACAGAAAATTGATACGGCTTCATTTACTTTAACTGATGCCACACAGATATTATTCATCGAAAACGGACAGTTAAAGACCTATACGCCCTGGGTAGCCACCATGCTGCCGGTTATAACAAGCACAGGTGTATACCTGGGCGATGGCGAATATTTTTCTACCTGTTTTAATTTTAATTATAACTACCAGGCCGACAAAAAAAATAAAATTTTATTCCTATCCCAATCTAAAAGGAAAATACGGCTGGATTCATTTGATATAAGAAGTAAACTCAAAGAATTGTATGGCCGAAATGTAATACAAACACTCTGGCCTTATATTTTAAAAAATAAGTTCGAAATATTTGATTGTACAAAAAACAGGAACATAAAAGCTAAAGAACTGGATGCCGATCTGATAAATGGAAAGATCCAGGTTCCTCTCTACGATTCAATAGGTAACATGGTTGGCACTAAATTCTTACAGCAGGCATTATCGCCGGATGGTTTTACTTCACTGGAATTGATACAGGACTGGTATTACGACCAGACCAAAAATATTGTTTTCAATACAGTGAGGGAATTATACTTATATGCAAAAAAATGGACAGCAGAAGGAGAAGCTAAAGAAGCCACCCCAATTCTAAAAATAGTTTTTAAATAAAATTCTTTCTACATTTACACCAGCAACGCTCCCCGGATTTGTTTTATTCTAACGCAGAGCCAACTCCACTTAGCACATCAGTTGATCTAAAACAAGTGTACTATGTCTGTTAATAAAGAAATTAAGAAAGTAACCACCAATACTTTGCAGAAAATGAAAGCCGCCGGGGAAAAGATCTCCATGATAACGGCTTACGATTTTTCTTTTGCAAAGATCTTTGATACCGCAGGTATTGATATCATCCTTGTGGGCGACAGCGCCAGTAATGTAATGGCGGGCCACGAAACCACCCTTCCTATTACATTGGACCAGATGATCTATCATGCGCAAAGCGTGGTAAGGGGTATTGACCGTTGTTTGGTTGTTGTTGATATGCCATTCGGCTATTACCAGTCTAATTCAGAAATAGCACTTGCCTCTGCTATAAAAATAATGAAGGAAACGGGTGGCCACTCCGTAAAGCTGGAAGGCGGCGAAGAAGTGCTTGATTCGGTTACAAAGATCGTTAGCGCCGGCATACCGGTAATGGGGCATTTGGGGTTAACCCCACAAAGCATTTATAAATTCGGCACTTATAATGTTAGGGCAAAAGAAACTGATGAAGCCAGCAAATTAAAAAAAGATGCCCTGCTTTTGCAGGAGGCGGGCGCCTTTGCCATCGTGCTCGAAAAAATTCCGGCCGTGCTGGCAAAAGAAGTAAGCGAAAGTTTACACATTCCTACCATCGGCATTGGTGCCGGTGGCCATTGCGACGGCCAGGTTTTAGTGATGCATGACATGCTGGGCATCAACATTGAATTTAAGCCCAGGTTTTTAAGGCAATACCTGAATATGTACGAACAAATTGATGGGGCAGTAAAACAATACATCAAAGATGTAAAAAGTAAAGATTTTCCGAATGAAACGGAACAGTATTAAGCCGGGGTTTAAAATCTTTCAAATTAAAAAACTGTCAGCCTGAGCTTGTCGAAGGCGGGGCAATATAAAACTAAACCGGCTTCGACAAGTTCAGCCTGACAACTTCAATAATTCTTTAACTACCCACTTTCTAAAACTGTTATTCGTAACTTGCAGCCCTGAATTTAAATCATTGCTACTATGAAGTTTTTAAAGACATTAAATATCCAGGCGGATAATGATGGTGTTTCAACCGGGTTGAACCGGTTAAGATCCAGGGGCGAAAAAATAAACTCCTATTCGCCTGTTGATGGCAAATTGATAGCTTCTGTTACCGGGGCTGATTCGAAAAGTTATGAGGCTGTTATTCAAAAAGCACAATCAGCTTTTATTGAATGGCGCACATGGCCTGCCCCAAAGCGTGGTGAAATAGTAAGACAGGTTGCTGAAGAATTAAGAAAAAATAAAAATGACCTTGGCCAGTTAGTCAGTTATGAAATGGGCAAGAGCCTGCAGGAAGGTTTAGGTGAAGTGCAGGAGATGATCGACATCTGTGATTTTGCTGTTGGCCTCTCACGCCAGTTACACGGACTAACCATGCACAGTGAAAGGCCGGGGCACAGGATGTATGAACAATATCATCCGTTGGGAATTGTTGGCGTTATATCAGCCTTTAATTTCCCTGTTGCAGTATGGAGCTGGAATGCAGCCCTTGCATGGGTTTGTGGCGATGTGTGTGTATGGAAGCCGAGTGAGAAAACGCCACTTTGTGCTATTGCCTGTCAAAATATTATTCAACCTGTCTTTAAAAGGAACAATGTTCCTGAAGGAGTATCAAATATTATTGTTGGTGGACGGAATATTGGAGAATGGATGAGTAATGATACAAGGATACCGTTGGTTTCTGCAACAGGAAGCACAAGAATGGGTAAGGCAGTTGGCGCCGCAGTTGGCCAGCGCCTTGGAAGGAGTTTATTGGAACTGGGTGGAAACAATGCCATCATCATTTCGCAAAATGCAGATCTGGATATGGCATTGATAGGTGCCGCATTTGGCGCAGTAGGTACGGCAGGTCAACGTTGCACATCTACCCGCAGGTTGATCATTCACGAAAAAGTATATAACAGTTTCAAAGAAAAATTAGTGAATGCCTATAAGCAACTGAAAATTGGTAACCCGCTGAATGAAAAAAATCATGTGGGGCCATTGATCGATAAAGATGCTGTTAAAATGTATCTTGATGCCATTGAAAAATGTAAAGCCGAAGCTGGTAAGTTTATTGTGGAAGGCGGTGTGCTTAAAGGAAAAGGATTTGAAAGCGGTTGCTATGTAAAGCCATGTATTGCCGAAGCAAAAAACAGTTTTGACATTGTGCAGCATGAAACTTTTGCTCCCATTTTATATTTGATGAAATATAAAACGCTGGATGAAGCCATTGCTTTGCAAAACGGGGTGCCGCAGGGTTTATCTTCAGCCATCATGACGGGTAACCTGAGAGAAGCAGAGCAGTTTTTATCGCAGGCCGGAAGTGATTGTGGTATTGCCAATGTAAATATCGGAACATCGGGTGCAGAGATAGGTGGGGCATTTGGAGGTGAAAAAGAGACGGGTGGCGGGCGTGAAAGCGGAAGCGATGCATGGAAAGTATATATGCGCAGGCAAACCAATACTATTAACTATACAGATAAGCTCCCGCTTGCACAGGGCATTAAATTTAACCTATAAAGTTTTGCAAATAAACATGAGTGGCATGGCTGTAATACACATTGCATTTAATTTTGCTTAAACAAATACCCGTATATGAATAAATTTTATAAAGTTCTTCTTATTGCACTAAGTGCAGGCCTCTCTTCCTTTGCACAAAAAAATGAAGTGCCAAAAGGATGGCATTTAATGGACAAACAAACTAATGGCTTTTATGGTGTTAGTGCAGATAAAGCCTACAGCTTTGTAAAAAGCAAAAACCTTAAAAGCAAAACTGTTGTAGTAGCTGTAATAGATACAGGCATTGATACACTACAGGAAGACCTGAAACCCGTTCTCTGGACCAACTCTAAAGAAATTCCGGGTAATGGTATTGATGACGACAAAAATGGCTATGTAGATGATATACATGGCTGGAATTTTTTGGGTGGCAGGGATGGCAGGAATGTGAAGAAAGACAGTGATGAAGGTGCAAGGGTTTATTATGGCTTAAAATCGAAATGGGATAATAAAGAGGTTAAAAAAGAAACGTTGACTAAAGACCAGGCGTACGAATATGAAATGTTTTTAAAGGCCAAAGCGGCGATTACCGGTAATAATAACGATGAAAACGATGTATTAAATGTTGATGTGCTCTCCCTGAAAAACCTTCATGCAGGATTATTAAGAAGTGACAGCATTTTAAAAATAAGCCTGGGCAAAGATGTTTTTACAGGAACAGAACTTGAAGCATACGCCACCAAATCGTTAGAAGAAAAAAGGGCAAAGAATAATTTTTTGGGATTAATGAAGGCGAATAACCTGATGGATCAGACCAATAAGGAATTTATAGATGGGTTACAGGAGTATATTGAATATGTGGAAGGCGAACAGGCAAAATCAGAAGCAAAGAAATCTCCCCCGGAAACATTTAGAAAAAACATTGTAGGTGATGATGAGAACAATATAAATGATATTGGTTATGGCAATAAGGATGTGATGGCTGATTTTGCAATGCATGGCACACATTGCTCAGGTATTATTGCTGCTGTGCGTAATAACGGAAAAGGAATGGATGGGGTTGCAGACAATGTACGTATCATGATGTTACGGGTTGTGCCTGACGGAGATGAGCATGATAAGGATATTGCATTGGCCATTCGCTATGCTGTTGATAATGGCGCCAAAGTAGTAAGCATGAGTTTTGGAAAAAATTATTCGCCACAAAAGCAGTGGGTTGATGATGCATTCCGGTATGCAGAAAGCAGGAATGTGTTATTGGTTTTGGCAGCAGGCAACAGTTCAAAAAATATTGATACAACGGATAATTTTCCAAACCCTGTTTATAAGGATGGAAAAGGCAGGGCTGGTAATATAATTACTGTAGGTGCAAGCGGTGACCCCAAAGCAGGTGGCCTGGTTGGTTATTTCAGTAATTATGGCAAAAATGAAGTAGATGTTTTTTCGCCGGGTGTGTTGATATACTCTACACTTCCGGGCGGCAATAATTATGGCAATTTACAGGGCACCAGCATGGCAGCCCCGTTGGTGTCTGGTATTGCTGCATTAACATTGGGGTACTTCCCCACCCTGTCGGCAAAACAGGTAAAGTATGTAATAGAAAAGTCGGCCCAAAAGCCGGAATACAAAGTAACTAAACCCGGTACCGATGAGACCGTTGACCTCAGTGAAATTTCCAGGACAGGTGGTATTGTTAATGCGTATGAGGCCGTTAAACTGGCTTCTACATTAAAGGGTGAAATAAAAGATCAAAAAGAAGTATTGCCCAAACCTAAATTGACAAAGACCAAAAAAGGATAAGTACATTATTTGCAAATTGAATTTTTTAATTAATTTATTATGCCAAAACCATCACTGACCAGTTATCCTGTTTACTTTCAAAAATATGTTGCCCAGGTGCCGGAAGAAGACCTGTTAACTGCATTTCAAAACCAGCTGCCTGTCGTTAAGGAATTCCTGTCAAAAATTGATGAAGAAAAATCTGCTTATGCATATGCTGAAGGCAAATGGACATTAAAAGAAGTTTTGCAGCACATTATTGATACCGAAAGAATATTTAATTACAGGGCATTATGCATGGCCCGGAAAGAAACTGCTTCCCTGCCCGGGTTTGATGAGAATAATTACGCAGCCAATTCAAATGGCAATGGCAGAAAATGGCAGGATATGGTGGAAGAGTTTTTAACAGTACGCAAAGGAACTGAAATAATGTTTAAAAGTTTTACAGATGAAATGCTTGAAACTTCTGGTGTATCAAATAACAATCCGGCCACTGTTAACAGTATAGGCTTTACTACCCTGGGACATTTCTATCATCACAAAAAAGTAATGGAAGAAAGATATTTAGCGAATTAAACAGGTTGAGAGGATATTTGTTCAATACATTAAAAATCCCCGGCACTTTTAGAAGTACAGGGGATTTTTTGTAGTATTAATTTAAGTAGTAGCTTAATTACTTTTTGCAGTTGCACTCTGTGTGATCATATTATTCATCACTTTAACTGTTTCATCAATATAAATATCGTTACTTATTCTTTTCAGCCACTGGGTATTTTTTTCCACTTTTTCTTTTGCAGCATTAATAACAACGGCATCAGCTTCTGTATTTTTTACATTCATTGCCTTAGCTATTTTATACAGGTCATCCAGCTCCTTAGCCATGGCTTTAAATTGCTTTTGATCTTCTTTATACTTATTAAGATTCAGGGAATATTCCTTATCATTAAATTTTTCCAGCCACTCACTACTTGCTTTTATTTTACTGAAAGTTGAACTTTTAGCGATCTGGTCATCACTTGCAGAAATAACTGTAGTATTGCTGATGGTACTTGTCCATGGTTTATAATCAGCTTTTGTAATTTCATCCCAGGGCAAAGCAGCAGAATTATCTTTTTCCCTGAATTTCAAATACTCCATTCTGTCGGGTATAACAATATCCGGTGTAACACCTTTTAATTGTGTAGAACCTCCGTTTATACGATAGAATTTCTGAAGGGTTAATTTTACTGAACCCAGGTCTTCTGTATTCTTGTTACTAAAAACAGGATTCTCACTCTCAGGGTTTAAAGGAATTGCACGTTGAACAGTTCCCTTACCAAATGTAGAACTGCTGCCGATAACAATACCTCTTTTGTAATCCTGTATGGCTGCAGCAAATATCTCTGAGGCACTTGCACTGAATTCATTTACCATTACCGTTAACGGGCCACTGTATAAAACGCTTTTATCTTTATCCTTCCATTGATAGGGCCTGTCCTCACGTCCCTTTACTACGCAGATAGGGCCATCCTCGATAAATAAGCCAGCCATCTTTACCACTTCAGGCAGTGACCCTCCACCATTATCACGCAGGTCCATAATAATACCTTCTACATTCTCAGCTTTCAGTTTTTGTATCTCTTTGGCTACATCTTCCGAACATTTAGCGCCATCCGGATTGGCAAAATCAATATAAAACTCCGGCAAATAGATATAGCCGATCTTATGATCACCATTGATGATGGCGCTTTTTGCAAAAGTTTCTTCCAGTTTTATTTCATCTCTCAGTAAGGAGATCACTTTAACCGTTCCATCCACTCTTCGTATTGTCAGTTTTACTTCAGATCCTTTTTCTGCTCCACGGATCAGTTTAACGGCATCTGTTGTTGAATATCCTGTAACATCAACCGGCTCAGCATTACCTTGTCCTATTTTTATGATCTCGTCTTCCGGTTTTAATTCACCACCCTTCCAGGCCGGGCCGCCGGATATCAACGAAGCTATCTTTATTTTTCCATCATCCTCTTTCAACTGGGCCCCAATACCAAAGAAACTTCCTTTCATCGATTCATCAAATGAACGCTTATCAACTGGTGCAAAATAATCGGTATGTGGGTCCATGGTGTTGGTTATAGCATTCACGAATGTGCTGAAATTCTCATCACTGTTCTCACGGGTCTTCTTGGTGGCAAAATATCTTTCTAACTGTTTCCTCACTGCTTCCCTGGCCTCTCTTTCCAAAGTAGAGTCTGCTTTGAATTTAAAGTTCTCCTTCCCTTTATTTTTTTCCCTGTCATCCAGCATATCTGAATATTTAGCTAGTGTCAGGTATTTTAAACGCTTTCTCCAGATATCTTTTCTTTCTTCTTCTGTTTTAGGGTTGTTTAATTTTTCCCGGTCAAGCAGTACATTTTCATCTTTGGTAAAATCAAATGGCCTGGCCAGTATGTCGGTATATAAAACTGCAGTTTCAGTCAGGCGTTTTAAATAAACTTCGTTGATTGCGAAAAAGGATACCAGGTCTCCCCCATGAATTTCATCATCGATCTTGCTGCTGAATTTTTCAAAATCATTTATATCTGCCTGTAAAAAGATATTCCTGTCATTATCCATATCACCGATGAATTTTTTCAAAACCAATTTTGAAAAATCATCATCTATCTTTTTAGGGCTGTAATGTCCCTGTTCCAACAAAACACCCACGGTACGGATTATTTTTGTGTATTTTGATTTGGGGTTATCATGGTCGGATTTACCCTGTGTTTGAAAGGCTAAAAAGAGGCTTGCTGCGGTAAGCACCAGTACTACCGGAATAAATTTTTTACTCATCATAAATTGCGCAATTTTTTGCATGTTGTAAAAATAACGGAAAAACGCTTGTTTACACTTATACTAAACGTAACATTTTGAATAATGTTTTGTTAAACCAGTTTTTCGGAAAACAGAACGGATAAGCGGTATTTTTTATTCCTTTTTACAGTTGTAAAAAGCAGAAATTTAAGTCTTGCAGCATAAAAAAATCCCGGTATTAAACCGGGATCTGGCTGGGTAACCAATGGGGCTCGAACCCACGACCCTCAGAATCACAATCTGATGCTCTAACCAACTGAGCTATGGCTACCATTTTATCAGAGCGCAAAAATAAAGAAAAACAGTACGCCTTCAAAATTACATTTTGAACAGCCTCATTAAATGGTTTTCTTTGCAACCTGCCAGCCATAGAGGTTGGCCTTAACAAATAAAACGCCCTGAATGCATTATGTTTTTCCGATTCTTTTATCAGTCTTTACAGGTTGGGTGACAGCCTGGGTCGCAATTAAAATGCTGTTCCATCCACACAAGCCGGTTGCATTACCAGGATTTAAACTGCAGGGTATCATTCCAAAAAATCAAGCGGCCATCGCACAACAATTAGGTAAGATGGTAAGTAAGGAATTTTTATCTTTTTCTGAATTAAAGGAAAAAGTTACTGACCCTGATAACCTGAATAAGCTGAAACCCGAAATAGAAGATCATATTGATACTTTTTTAAGGGAAAAATTAAAAGATACTTTTCCCATGCTCTCCATGTTTATTGGCGATAAAACCATTAACCAGTTAAAAGCTGCTTTTTTATTGGAACTGGAAAGCCTTTTCCCAATTTTGATGAAGAGCTATATGGCCAGGCTGGAACAGGACCTTGACATGGAAAAAATAGTTACCGAAAAAGTAGCCGGCTTTTCTTTAGTAAAAGCAGAAGAAATGCTGAACAAATCGGCAAAAAAGATGTTTATATACTTTCAAATGATGGGGGCTTTTATTGGTTTAATAACAGGTTTATTACATGTTTTTATGAATGTGCAAGTGTATAGCTGACAATTTGTTAAGAAAGTACCCTGTCCCCCACCTTATTATACCACTCATCATCTTAATACCGGAAAATCCGGGTTTTTAAAAGGTACTTTGCGGCAAATAAATTAAAAAAACAACCAGTTCAGTGATGATCAATAAATTAAAACAGCTTTTAGCCCTGGCTTTTACCCTAAGCCTTTCTTTTACTTATGCCCAATTTCCAGGTGGAGCCGCAGGCCGTACAGGCGGACAAAATATGAACCTTGGCCATTTTTATGGCAAGATCGTTGAATCCACTTCCGGAAAACCCGTTGAGGCAGCTTCTGTTCAACTCATACAGAATAAGTTTGATTCTGTAAGCAAAAAAAGAAAAGACGTTGTAGTTGGAGGAATGCTGACCACTAAAAAAGGGGAATTCAGCATGGAGAACCTTCCCATAATGGCCACTTATAAACTTAAGATCACTGCCATAGGTTTTAAAACAATAGAACAGAAGGCAAATTTTGAACTGAACATGGGCGCTGCAAAAAATGGCGATTTCAGCAGCATGTTAAGCGGCGTTGATAAAGACCTGGGTAATATAAAACTTGAAACCGACGCACTGCAGTTACAAAACGTAACGGTATCGGCCAGTAAGCCTTTACTTGAAATGAAAATTGACCGTAAAGTATTTAATGTGGAGAAGAATCTTAACAGTGTTGGTGGAACAGCTATTGATGTAATGAAAAATGTTCCTTCGGTTAATGTGGATATAGACGGCAATGTTTCTTTACGAAACGCCGCTCCGCAGATATTTGTAGATGGAAGGCCAACAACAATGACACTTGACCAGATACCTGCTGATGCCATTGCCTCTGTTGAGATCATTACCAATCCTTCTGCAAAATTTGATGCCAGCGGCGGTGGTGCAGGGATATTGAATATTGTATTGAAGAAAAACCGTAAAGCCGGTTATAATGGTAATATTCGTGCCGGTATTGACTACAGGGCAAGGCCCAGCCTCGGTGGAGATTTTAATATGAAGCAAGGGAAAGTGAATTTTTTTGCAGCCGGGCAATTTGGTATAAGAAAATCGATAAGTACTGTATCAAGTGACCGTATAGATTATCTTACCAATGCCAAAGCTTACCTGAGCCAGGAGAATAAGCCAATTAACAAAGGTTTCTTTGCTTTTGGACGGATTGGTATGGACTACTTTATTGACAACAGGAACACTATAACCATTGGCGGCAATATTGTAAGGGGCCAATTTAAAACTGATGATATCATAAATATTTACAGGGATACTGTAAATACAACCACCACCATTACTGACAGAGGAGCAAGAACAAGTAATAACACCGGCAACTTCCGAAACTATGGCTCTACCTTAAGCTTTAAACACAATTTTGCCAAAGCAAATAAAGAATGGACTGCCGACCTCAACTACAATTACAGTAAGAATGATAATATTGGAGATTATACCACGCAATATTTTTTTCCTACCAATAACCCAAAGACACCTATGTTTATTGAGCGATCAAAAGGTGGGGGTACAACACAATTCTTTACCGTTCAAACCGATTATGCCAATCCTTTAACAGATAAAATTAAAATTGAAACCGGTTTGAGGGCATCATTCAGAAATTTTACGAGTTTTAATGACAACTATGCTCAAAGTTCTGCAGGCCAGTATTTTTTAATTTCAGGATTGAGTAATAATTATAAATTCAATGATGCCCTGTATGCAGGTTATGTAACTTTTGCACAGCAACTGAAAAAAATTAATTACCAGCTGGGTTTAAGGGCAGAAAGTTCATCTTATACAGGCAACCTGATCAGCAAAAGTCAAAAATTCAAGACTGATTATCCATTAAGCCTTTTCCCCAGTGCATTCGTTTCTTATAAACTGAATGAAAAACAGGATATGCAGTTGAATTATTCAAGAAAAGTTAACCGGCCTAATTTTTTCCAGTTGATCCCTTTTATTGATTATTCAGATTCATTGAATCTTTCCGTAGGTAATCCCAAGCTGGTACCTGAATTTACCAACCTCATTGAATTATCTTATTCCAATCAATATAAGGCAGGTAATACTTTTCTGGCAACTGCCTACTTCAGGAATACCAATAATTTAATTACCCGTTATCAATATAAAGATGCAAATCCTAACCCTGCAAAAACGGATAGTGTGATCATAAGCACTTATGCCAATGCCAATAAGAGTTATACAGTAGGTTTTGAAATGACCGGTAAAAATAAATTATTCAAATGGTGGGACCTTACAACCAACCTGAACCTGTTTAATTCAACAATTAAAGCAGGAAATTTAGCAGGTGGTGTTACCAGTTCTCAATTCAGCTGGTTTGCCAAGATCAACAACAACTTTAAGTTGCCAAAGAATTTTTCTATCCAGTTCTCCGGTGATTATACCGCCAAAACTTTGGTAGCACCGGGTGGTGGTGGCAACCGGGGTATGGGTATGATGTTTGGCGGGGGTTCGCAGCCAAGTGCACAAGGCTATATTAAACCGGTGTACGGCGCTGACCTGGCCATTAAAAAAGAATTCCTGAAAAATAATGCAGCTTCTCTAACCCTGCAGTTCAGCGATATCTTCCGCACAAGATTGTATGCTACGCATGCAGAATCGCAATATTTTGTACAGGATAACGAACGCCGCAGAGACCCGCAAATGGTTCGCCTGAACTTTAACTGGCGTTTTGGAAAGATTGATGTGTCGTTATTTAAAAAGAAGAACATGAAAGGAGAAATGGAGAATATGCAGAATGCCCAGCAGGGAATGGGAAATTAAAAAATCTATTAATAAACATGAAGCCACTTTTACCGGTGGCTTTTTTTATTCCGGTAAATAAAGGTTTATAGCTATTATCACGGGCTATTTAATTTTTTTAGCATTATTTTGCCGTAGCAAAAACTATATATGAAGAATATTAATTTAAAGCAGGCACTACCCCATATAGCAGCTGTAATAATTTTTTTATTACTGTCTGTTTTTTTAACCAAGCCTGCGCTTGAAGGAAAAGCAGTACAGCAAAATGATGTGATACAATGGAAGGCCATGGCACAACAGTCTTTTGAGTTCAATGAAAAATATGGTCACTTTCCAAAGTGGACCAATAGTATGATGAGTGGGATGCCCACTTTCCAAATAGCACTTGGCCCAAAAGAACCTATGACTATTCACCTGGGTTATGTACATGATATATTAACATTGGGATTTCCAAAACCTGTATTCTATTTATTTATTGCAGCACTTTGTTTTTATTTGCTGTGCATCGTGATTGGCATTAATCCCTGGGTAAGTATTCTGGGAGGAATAGCATATGCGTATTGTTCTTATGACCCCGTTTTAATTGCAGGTGGACACGATACCAAGTTACTTTCAATGGCCTATGCCCCTGCCGTACTTGCCGGCATACAATTAATTTTTAAACAAAAATATTGGTTAGGCAGTGCTTTATTACTCATCTCCGGTATTCTCTTACTATGGCAGCTCCATCAGCAAATAGTTTATTACACATTATTGATGGTTGTGTTTATGACCATTCCGTTCATTATTAAATGTATCAAGGAGAAAAACATAAAACACCTGGCCATTTCAGCAATACTGAGTATTGGTATCGGTGCCATAATGGTATGCACAATAGCAATGATCTACTGGCCAACCTTTGAATTCAGTAAAGAAACCATGAGAGGGGGCAGAAGTGAATTAACACAAAAAGATAAAAAGAATGCGACGATAGGCGGACTGGATAAGGATTATGCATTTAACTGGAGTTATGGTAAGGCAGAAACAATGACCCTGCTTGTTCCCAATGCATTTGGTGCAAGTTCATCAGAAGGGCTTGGAGAAGATTCAAAAGCCATGCAGGTATTGCAGGAAAATGCAGGTACTTTACCACAAGGCTTTGCACAACAGATCGCACAATCTACAGGAATGTATTGGGGAGAATTACCCTCTACACAAGGCACTGTGTATATGGGTGCTATTATTTGTTTACTCTTTTTATTTGGTGCCTTCTTATCTAAAAGCGAACACAGGTGGTGGCTTATTGCTATTACCCTGTTTGGTATTATACTGGCCTGGGGCAAAAATTTTGAAGCCGTCAATTATTTTCTTTTTGACCATATGCCTTTTTATAAAAAGTTCAGGGCGCCCTCAATGGCATTGGTTATACCACAGTTATCAATGGCGTTATTGGCATCCCTGTTCTTAAATGAATTTGTTGCATATACCGATAAAGAAAAATTACAACAACTCTTAAAAAAGTGCCTGTATATCACTGGCGGCACGGCTGCGGTACTTGTGCTTTTTTACTTTTTTTCAAATTTCACTAATGATTCCACCAGTGAAATGCGAAAAAGTATCAGTGCCGGATTACAGGGCCAGGGTACAGATTTTATAAGAAGTTATTTTTCGGCCCTTAAAGCTGACAGGCAGGCATTTTATTTAAGTGATATGTGGAGAACATTAGGATTTATGTTTGTTGCCATTGCTGCCATCTTCCTTTATGCAAAAAAAATGATCAAGCCTGCCATATTGTACACCATACTTATAATTTTTTGCACTATTGATCTGTTTGGCGTAAGCAGGAGATATTTAAAAGAAGATAATTTTGTAGAACCAGCTGACCTGGAATCAAGTTATGCTGATACCCGTGCGGACCTTCAGTTAAAAAACGATACCGGTTATTACAGGATCATAAACCTGGCATTCCCCGGTGCAAATGGTTATACTGCAAATGTCGGCAATTCATTTAATGATGCCATAGCTTCGTATAAACACAATACAATTGGTGGGTATAGTCCTGCTAAACTCGGGCTTTACCAGGACCTGATTGAAAGACATATTAATAACAATATCCAGGCCTGGGGTACAAATTCGATGGCAAAAGATAGTTTCCCGGTATTGAATATGCTTAATATGAAGTATGCTATTGTACCGGATCAAAGAGACCCAAAACAAACACTGGCAGTGATCAATCCTTTTGCTTTGGGAAATTGCTGGTTGGTTAAGGAAGTTAAGTTTGTAAAAAATGCTGATGAAGAAATGAATGCTTTAACTTCTTTTGATCCCAAACAAGTGGCCTTTGTTGATGAGAAGTTTAAACCTGCAATACCTTTCTCTCCCGTTTATGACTCCAGTGCATATATTAAATTGCTGGAGAATAAAAATGATGAAATAAAATACGAATTCAATGGGGCTACAAATCAGTTTGCCGTGTTTAGTGAAATTTATTATCCGCATGGATGGAAAGCCTTAATTGATGGTAAAGAGGCAGCGTATTGCAAAACCGATTATGCTTTAAGGGGCCTGGCAATACCGGCAGGTAAACACAGCATTGAATTTATTTTTGATCCCAAATCAGTAAGAGTAGGTGAAGATATATCCAGGTATTCAAACATATTTTCTGTATTGTTTGTCCTGTTCTGCTTTTTTATGGTTTGGAAAAACAGGAATAAAACAACTGTAAATCCTAAAGCCGATTAAACCCGTTGCATACACAGCAGTACCATAAATTCATTGACCCTTATGATGACCTGGCCCGGTTAATAAATGATAAGGCGAATGAATTATATGAAAAATTATCAGCGCTGGATATCAGCGATACTATAATTGACGATTTTGGCAAACATTATTTTAATAGTCATCATGCCGGTAACCGTTCTTTCTTTTCTTTACAAAGCAGTGCCCATATCATCTATAGGTCTGTAAAACAAACAGGCAATGACATTAGCTCCGGTTCATTCATTGATTATGGTGCAGGTTTGGGTACACTCTTTCTGCTTGCCGGTAAAGTCGGTTTCAAAAAAGTATATTTTAACGATTATTTTCCTCAATGGGCTGTGTATGCAAAGATCATTTGCGATAAACTTGATATAAAGGTCGATGATTTTATTTCAGGCGACATCGATGCTGTAATTGATTACGGGAAAAAGAATGCTGTTTATTTTGATATTGTAGCTTCCCGGAATGTAGTTGAGCATATTTATGACCTGCGGAGTTTTTATACAAAACTTAATCGATCCGGCCTTACCGGTATTTGTTATAGCACAACTACCGCAAACTATCATAATATAGCCATGCGGCTTAAACATTATTGGTATCATAATAAAGCAGAGAAAGGCACTTATAAAATACAAAGGGAAGAATATATAAAAGAATTAATGCCTGCTGTAAGTTCAAATGACTTGCTGCAATTGGTAAACCATACCAGGGGAAAGGCATTTACAGATTTTACCAATGCCATAGATCTTTATTTTGCAAAGAAGCCCATTCCACCAGTTGAATTTTTAGGAACGAATACCTGTGACTGTAAAACAGGCGTGTGGGCAGAGCACCTGATCAGCAGGAAAAATTATGGTAACATTATACAAAATGCCGGTTTTACAATGGAATACACAGCCGGTTTTTGGGATACTAACTATAAGTATGCTGTTGTAAATTTAATAACCCGGCTTTTGAACAGAATTATAATAATTTCGGGTAGAAAGGGATATTGGTTTGCACCCTTTGTTAATATAGTAGCCAGTAAAAAATAATAATGAGCAGTGCTGTAAAAGTGTTAAGCCTTGTTTCTTATAAATTTCTGCCGCCCGATATGGGTGGGCAAAAAGGCATTGCATTCTTTAACCGTTACTTAAGTAAAAAGATTGACTTGCTTTGTGTAACCACACAGGATAATACGAATATTGAAGCAGAAGGTTACGCGGTAAAAAAAATGCTAAGTACAAGTAAGCTCAGGTACATCAACCCGTTTTATTTTTTTACACTAAGCCGCATTATCAGTGAAAATAAAGTAACGCACCTTATAATTGAGCACCCCTACTACGGATGGATGGGTGTATTATTAAAGTGGTTTTGTAAAATAAAATTGATCGTTCACTCACATAACATAGAGTCTCTTCGTTTTAAAAGTACGGGTAAATGGTGGTGGGGCGTTCTATGGCACTATGAAAGATTTACGCACAGGCAGGCTAATCATAATTTTTTTATTCATAATGATGACAGGAATTTTGGCATTAAGAATTTTATGCTTGACCCCGAAAAATGTACAACCATAACATACGGATTTGAATTAAGTGAAGCCCCGGCTTTGGTAGATAAACAGTCAGCCAGGGAACAGATTTGTATAACACATGGTATTAACAATAGTGATAAAATATTGCTCTTTAATGGCACACTTGGTTATAAACCAAACCTGGATGCCCTCAATATCATTCTCAAAAAAATAAACCCCTTGCTTCTAGCTGCTGAAAAGTTTAAATACAAGATTATTATATGCGGAAATAAGCTACCTTCCGCATATAATGACCTGTCAGATTATAAAGAGAAAAATATCATTTATGCCGGCTTTGTTGATGATATCAGGCCTTACTTTAAAGGATGTGATATTTTTATTAACCCTGTTATTGAAGGTGGTGGTATTAAAACCAAGGTAGTGGAAGCATTGGGTTATGACCTTTCTGTAATAAGTACTAAAAGCGGTGCTATTGGAATACCTGCCGAAATTACAGAAGGTAAACTTGAGGTCGTTCTAGATGAGTATTTGGATGAATTTGCCAAACAAGTTATATCATTAGACACAAGTAAAAGAATCTCTCCACTTTTTTTCAACCATTTTTATTGGGGGGATATTGCAGCAAAAGCAGCTGTTATAATTTCAGGCATTCCTTAGTAATATCCTTTTTATTTTTTAAAAGTTCCTACTGGTAAGAATAATTTTACCAGCTTGGTTTTTATAACAGTTTATAAAAATACGGCTGATTGCCGATTATTTTTATTGAATGTTTAATGATAACAAAAACATTTTTGCAAAATCCTACCCAATTCCAAAAAGTATATTGATCTGCTTTCCAGAATAAAAGCCTGGATAAAATACATCCAATTAAAAATATTGGAATAGTAACCAAATAAAAAAACAAGTTGAATAAAAACCAGGCTACTCCAAATTCTTTTCTGATCCTTACAAAGGTACTTATCATTATCTGCCGCCCTTTAATGTCAAATAAATTCGAATACCCCTTTCCCGGTGAATTAAAAGCATTACCGGCGCTTTCCCCTTGCAAGTGCATTACATGCTCATCACCATAAATACACAACTTCCCAACTTTTTTTAACCTGCTGCACCATTCTGCTTCTTCAGCATATAGAAAAAAATCTTCATCAAGCATACCTGCTTTTTCAATAGCCGATCTCTTTACCATAAGAAAAGCGCCGTTTATCCAATCTACTTCTACGAGTCCTGTTGCATTGGGAACATTTGGTTTTTTTACGCCAAAAACATTTGCAATTGATTTTAGAAACCAGCCCACATAAGGCAGTGGCAATAAATAATTTAATCCGCCCTTCATGGCATAATTACCGGAAATTTGTGCAGTACCATCAGGATTTAGCAATTGAATCCCGCAGGCAACATAATTAGATCCAGCGAATTTATACAGGCAATTATTGATGGCATTGTCCCGTATGATCGTGTCGGGATTCAATAACAATATATTCTCACTTTGTGCGATTCTTATACCTGCATTATTTGCCCTTGCAAAACCTGCATTATACCCAATTTGAATAAATTTAATATTGGGATATTTATTGTTCAAGGTAGTTTCTATTTTATCATTTGAATTATTATCTACGATAATAATTTCAAAATTATTTGAGTTAAATTTATAAATAGAATCTAAACAATTAGAAATTAATTGTGCAGTTTTATAGTTTACTATAATTATGCTGAGGCTCATTAGTACTTTTAATAATTCAGTTACTTTAAAGACTTTTTATTAATATAGCTGGTATGCCAGCTATAACTGAATTTTCCGGAAAGCTTTTAGTAACTACAGCATTGCTGCCAATGATGGAATTTTTACCGATTGTAACGTTTTGCAAAATTGAAACCCCCTCTCCTATCCATACATTATCTTCTATAATAACGGGGCCTTTGCTTACCAGGTTTCTTTTACTAGGGGCCTTAGATATTGCTTCTTTATTTACTTCACCATGCGAATGATCGGAAATAAATATTCTGCTTGCAAGCAAGACATTATTACCAATAATAACTTTGTTTATACATGCAATATGGATATCTGTATTAAAATTCACATTATCCCCAATAATAATTTCCGGTTCAAATGATTTAGACTCGTAAGTATCAATAGCCTCGATTCTACATCTTTGAAGTGCTACAAATTTATCTCCAATAGCAATATATTTATGATTATGAAAACTAAAATCCTTTCCCAGAAAATAAGAATGCCCGGAGCTTTTTAGAAATGGTTTATCCATTACATAAAAGCACAATGAAGGCCATTTTCTTGAGAATCGTTTAATGGCTGTAACAATATATTTATACAAACTCATTTCTAATCCTGGTTAATAGATTCAATGCGAATTTATGATAAATTGATGCTGCAAATACGGGAAGTTTTATTATTGGGTAAACGAAAAGGTAAAACCAGATATTATTTTTGTAAACACTAAATAATATTTCTTTTGGTTTCTCTTTTACGAATGCGCTCAGATTATTTTTACGATATGCCAACAGATAATATGGAAAGAATGAAAGTAGCAGATTAAAATTAATAATCCGTTTATATTTAAATGGCATGTTTTTATGGGTAATGAAATAATCCATAAGTTCATTGAAATTAATGGAGAAAACCCTGAATAATGAATAACCACCTGAATTATTTCTTTTTGCCACAATACAAAATTCGTTTATTTTAATGAACTTTTTACCATTAAGCATTATGGAAAAGTACCACGCTGATTGAGACAGGTTAGAATCACTAAATTTATCAAAATCAATTGTGTTATCCAGTAAGGTCTTATTTACAATGTTGCCGGTTCCAAAAGTGAGTAGATAATTGATATTTTTAACGAAGCCATTTTGTGAAAATTGCTTTACTGCTTTTTTGGGAAATATCGTTTTTCTTGATGGTTGTTCTTTCTTGTAGTCATCAATAAATGAATAGCCATTTAAATACAGCATGGCTGGTTCTTCTTTTTCCAGTAAAGTAAAGATCAGTTTCAATTTATCATCCAATACCAGGTCATCATCCCCAATGATCCAAAAATATTTACCGACAGCATTTTTAAAACACCACTCTAAATTTCTATCTACGCCTAAATTGCTTTCATTTCTATTGTATCGTATTTTAGGATATGTTTTCTGATAATCTTTTATTAATGCTTCTGTAGAATCTTCGGAGCAGTTATCTGAAACAATTAATTCAATCTTATCCCAAAATACTGGCATTTGCTTGCAAATACTATCTATGCAGAGTTGCAAATAAACTTCCCGGTTATATGTAGGAATACAAATTGATAGAACTATTTCGCTCAAGGCTAATTATCTTTAATTTTTTTATATAAATATTCGTATTCATCACTTCTGTAATTCCGATACATAGCCCACATTGCTTTTGACCTGGATATTAGTGTAAAAATACCATCTTTATCTATTCCAAAATTATCAGCATTTAAAGAAGAGCTTTTGTAGCTATGGTTAACATGCAGAATATAGTTTTTAGAGATTTTTTTTATTTTCTTGATATAATAATTAATTGTTTCAGGTGCCATTTCTGCGAAGCTGTATGAGTTAAACACTAAATCAGCTGTATTATCTTTAATATAATCAATACAGAAATTTGGCAGAATGGCTATATCGTATTTATGAATATTATCTAATGAATCCTCTCCATAAAATAAAATCTTTTTATCAGGAAAACAACATAACATATAATATGCTGTTAACGCCATATTTTCAGGCAAATCCAAATCTATATAAGTCAGTTCAGGTATACTTTTGTTTAAGAAGTAAGCCAAACCGCCATAACCGCCACCTATTTCTAAAATTGTATTTTTCTTTGGCGCAGAAGTAATAAGCAAATTTTTTATTGACATGGCATAGTAATGCAAATATTCAGCTCCAGTCCTTATATAAATATTGTTTTTAAAATAGCCGTAAGAGTTTCCAAATTCAGGCATGTACAAATTGCTGTCATCAATATGAAGCCCCATTGAGCTTTTCCAAAAGTCATAACGATAATTACTGTCATTAATATACATTTTTGAATGCAATTTTTGGGGAGTAGTTTTGGAAAAATAGGTTTTTTCCATATCTACAGGCATTCCATGTATTCCAACACTACAGCTTTCTCTCATAAAATTCTGATACATGGCTTTCAACTTATCAGTTTCTCCTGTTTTAAGTAAACCAATAACATCTTTCATGTGATTTTGGTAAATAGGAAGCCATTCATTCCCCACTGAAAAAATTTCAGATTTAAAAGCCTCTTCCAGAATTGTCTTTTGATAAGCCTTAATTATCCTATTGATTTCAGCATCTGAAATTTCTCTTTCTACTTGTCTGCTTTTAAAACATGCTCTTATTTCCTCATTCCTTACGTTTTTTTGATACCCTTCATAAAAAAAATGATTAGCAAAATAATTTTGAACAAACTTAAGTTTTTCAAACTTTCGCAAAATTTTTTTTAACATATTTCTAAATGTTTTAAAAAAAAGAATCAAGGAGATAAAACTAACCCTGCTTTTTCACGTAAATATTCCTGTGTACCAGCATAACTAATAAAGATATCCGGAATGGCAATTCGCTTTAATTGTGGCATTGTAATAACTCCGTCTTCACATAAATCATTAAATCCTTCTAATATTGCAGATCCAAAACCAGCACTAAGCTGATGCTCCTCAATTGTAATAATTTTATTATACTTTTTTGCTATGCCTTGTAATAAATCTTTATCAATTGGCTTTATAAAGGGGAAACTATACAATGAGTTTTTCAATCCATTTTGTTTTATAAAATCATACGCATATTTCAACATAGCTCCTGTTGATAAAATTGCAGTTTCCTCTCCATCAACAATTTGAATTCCTTTACCATAATTAATTGAAACAGCACTGGTATTTACAATGGCTTCACCTGCCTTACCCAGCCGTATATAAGAAGGCCCTTGCATTTGTGCAGCCAAACTTGTGATCTGCCTAGCCTCAATTGAATCACCAGGAGCACATACTGTTAAATTTGGTATTGTACGCAACATACCGATTTCCTCTGTTGTATGATGTGATACTCCCAATGGCCCGTATGCATAGCCGCCACCAACTGCTACAACATGTACATTTAAGTTATGATAGCATACATCATAACGGATCTGTTCCATACAACGAAGTGTTGGAAAATTACCTATGCTGTATGTAAAAACAGTATACCCTTCTTTTGCAAGTCCGCAGGCAACTCCGGTCATATTTTGCTCAGCAATGCCGGCATTTAAAAATTGTTTGGGAAATTTTTCAGCAAATGGTTCTACCACAGAGAACCCCAGGTCACCGACTATTAGAAAGATATTTTCATTTTTTTCCGCTTCGGCCATTAATTGCTGTATAAAGGCAGTTCTCATGCTTCTTCAATTTGATTTATAGCATTAGCCAGCTCTATCCCGTTAGGAGATTTGTAATGCCATTTCAATTCATGTTCCATAAAATCTACTCCTTTCCCTTTAATTGTATTGGCAATTATCACCAAAGGTTTTTTATTATCGAAGGTTGCAGATAAGGAATAAAAAACAGCATCATGATCATGCCCGTCAATATCGCACACATTAAAATTAAATGCTTCAAATTTTGCTCTTAACGGTTCCAGGTTAATTACATCTTTCACATTGCCGAAGCTTTGAATTTTATTGTAATCTACAATCAGCACAAAATTTTTTAATTGATGATGTGCTGCAAACATAATTGCTTCCCAATTGCTCCCTTCATCCAATTCGCCATCACTTACGATACAATATGTTTTCCAATTTTGTTGGCCTATTTTTCCTGCATACGCTGCACCGCATGCAACAGACATAGCATGTCCAAGGCTGCCGGTTGATAATTCGATACCAGGAATATTGTGATTTATGTGAGTAGTAAAATAACTTCCGTTTTGCGAAAATGTAAAAAGTTCTTCATGATCAATGAAACCAACCTCTGCTAAAATTGCATATAAGATCGAACAGGCATGGCCTTTACTATAAAAAAAACGATCCCTGTTTTTTGATAAAATATCGTTTGTATCAAATGTCAATACATCAGCATACAATACAGCTAATACATCAGCAATAGAAAATGCTCCACCAATATGTGATGAGTTAGCCTGCTTCACTAATTTCAGACAATTAACTTTGGCTTTTTTAACTATTGACTGCGATTTTTCTGACATAATTTATTTAACAAAATAAGATAAATGTGTAGTAAAAGGAAAACGTTCCAATTGCACATTTGTAAGGTCTAATTCTTCAAGCATAGCAATAGTTTCGCCAGGATATTGCTTGCAGTTAAGTTCATCAAATGCTACGATTCCTCCTTTAACCACTCTACTCAATAACCCTCTTAAAGCTTCTTTGGTGGGTTTATAGATATCAAAATCCAAGTAGAGTAAGCTTATTAATAAATGCGGATTGTCTGCTGTATATTTTTTTATTGTTTCACATGCATCTCCTTTTATTAATTCAACTTTATTGATATGGCTTAAAGGCCTGTTTGCATCATGGATTTTAACCAGTTCTTTTAACTCATCATACATAGATGGATTTGTGTTTAAGCCACCTTCCACGAGATGTTCAGAAGTTCCTGTTTGCACATCTTTTTCATCAACACCCGGAAAACCTGAAAATGTATCAAAAGCGATAATTTTCCTGGTATGATTATAGGGTTCTAAAATAGACGAACAATGAAGCCAGGTTAAGGTGCCGGAACCAACAAAAACGCCACATTCTACTATACTGCCGTTTACATTTATTATTTTTTTAAATATCTCATATTTTGCCATAAAATAGGCGATATCCTGTCGTCTTACCCATAGTGGAAACGCCTGCAACTTATATGCTAAGGATAAATCGGAGTTATTAAATTTATTGTATAAATTATCGAATATATCGGCTTCTTCTTTTTTGTATAAAGCCATATTATTTTGCACTTGTAACATAGTTAATTAATTTTTTAAAATGTCCAGCATGGATATAATTTGGTTTGGCTTATACCCCATTTTTTTAAGGTCTTCTGTTATTTCTTTTATGTAACCAAAGCTAAATACAATTACCTCATCTACAGGTTGGGTTTGCAATTGCGTAATTTGATAAACCGGTAAATGATATTTTGGAGCAAATACGCCTTCACTCTTAGGTTTTTTATCAACTAAATACTCCAATTTATTGGCATTGTTTAAAGCAGCCAGGGTCATTATGCCTCTTCCTCCGGCACCATAACCTGCAATTTTTTTATTTTTTAGAACTGCATCATTTATATAGTCCTCAAATTTACGAATGCTTTTAAAAATTTCTTCCGCTTTATCGTCATACAATTTCTGGGTATTGAATTCTGGCAAAGGATAATTTTGAATTGCCTTGTCCTTAAGATCAGAGCCTGCTAATGTCATCACAAATACCAATGAATTTGCTCTTCGTTTTTCATCGGGTAATACATCAAATTCAATAACTTCAAATCCATTTGCTTTTGCTAATGCAATAGTAGTTTGCTTTGTTAAGTAAATAGAATGTTCATGCTCAAACAAACAATACTCTTTTCGTTCAAATATTTTTTGCAGATCATGATTTTCAATAACTAAAATACCACGTTCCTTATTTAATATCTTTTTTACTGCATTTAAAAAATCAACGGGATCTGGTATGTGGTCAAATGTGTATGAAAGTAAAATAATATCTACCTCTTTAAATGCTTCAGGAAGCATACTTAGTGCGGAATCATTAAAAAGCCCCTGCACAGATGGTATTCCTTTTTTAGCAGCCAGATCTACTAAAAAAGAAGAAGGTTCAAAACCAAGAACACTGCATCCAAGTTCTTTAAACGGTACTAATTGCCCTCCGTCTCCAGAACCAATTTCTAAAACCTTTACAGCTTTCTCATTTTTAAAATAAGTTTCTGTAAGCTTTTCTGCAATTCCCTTCATAAAATCCAAAGCAAACTGCGACTCTCCTACCGAGTATTGGTATTCCTCATAATATTCATCAACAGCTACATTATGCTGGGTTTGAACAGTATGACAATCTTTACAGTAATAAATACTAATCGGATATAAGAACTCTGAGCCTATTTGTGAACTATTTACAAAATCATCTGTAAATGGCATATTCTCTAAAGTTAAAAATTTATGCAAATTTTTACTTTTACAAACCCGGCATACATTATTCAAATTTTCGACTTTATACTTCATTTTTATTGCACTGTTTTCAATTTGTAATAATTGATTATCTCTGTTACAGATTCATTAAAATCGGCCTTTGGTAAAAATTTGAAAGAACTAAAAAAAACATCACTATTCCCTTCCATATGCATTACCTGGTTTGGACGATAAGGCAATGCGCCAAAATTAAATGTGGCTTTTGTTTTAGTTTGTAATTGTATAAATTCAATTAATTGTCTTAACTGAATAGAATTATTTGATGCTAAGTTAAATATACCAGAAGGTATTTTTTGTAAAACCACTTTGTTAATCGCCCTGCAAAAATCATCTACATGCAGGTAACCATATTGTTGCTCACAACCAGTTAAATTTAAATCTTTATTATTTAGTGCATGGCTAATTACCATGGGTATAAACCAATTTACATCTTCCCTTATTCCATACATTGGAAACAACCGAAGCCATTGCCAGTCTATTTTATGTACGGTACAAAAAGCTTTAACGATATTACATGTAGCCAACTTACTTGCTCCATAAGCCGATAATGGATTACATTCCTTTTGCTCATTAACAACGCCTTCAAAAAAACCATATTCTGATTGCGAACCTAAGCCAATAAAATGATTAATGCCGATATTTTTTACAAGGTTCAATAAGTCTGCAGTATATGAAATATTGGCAACTTGTGCTTCCCAATTATCTCTATCACTGGCTGCTACGCCACCCCATGCAGCATGGATTAAAACAGAAGGATTATAAGACTCAACTTCTTTTTGATAACCTTCGGAATCACTATTAATTAAAATAATCGAATTACTTCCAATCTCGTTATACCTCCATAAGTTTGAGTTGTTTCTTATTAATGCAATTACAATATGACCATCCCGGGCTAATTTTTCAGCAATATGACTACCTAAAAAGCCTGTAATTCCTGTTAATAAAATATTTGTGCTCATGCTCCCTGGTAATCTGATATTTGCTTAATAGAATAATTAAAAATTTCCTGTTCTGATTTTTTATACCAATCAATTGTCCATTTAATAGCTTGTTGGCTATTAAGTTTGGGTTGCCAGCCTAATTGATTTTTTGCCCTACTTATGTTTAACTGCAATAAACCTGCTTCGTGCGGTTGGTTAGCATTTGATATATCTTTCCAATTACCGCTACCCCAATTTTTTATAGCCAACTCTACCAATTCTTTCACAGTTAAATGGTCATCAATATCAGGGCCGAAGTTATATGCTCCTGCGTATTTTAAAACATCACTATTTGCTAATACTCCAAGCAGCAAATATCCATTTAAAGGCTCCAGTACATGCTGCCAGGGCCTTACGGCATCAGGATTACGTAATAAAATAGTTTCATTATTTTTCAACGCTCTTACAATATCCGGCACTAATCTATCTACACTAAAATCTCCCCCGCCAATTACGTTACCAGCCCTTACAGATACTATGGCTTTTTGATGTTCGTTAAATTGATCACTGTTGAAATAAGCGTTTTTATAGCAGTCAATTACAATTTCTGCTGCTGCTTTGCTTGCACTGTACGGATCGTATCCGCCCAGCTTATCATCCTCACCATAAGCATAATCCCGTTCGGTATTTTTATACACTTTATCGGTGGTAATTAAAACTAAGGTACATTTTTTTGTGAGCGATCTTACAGCTTCCAACAAATGTGCTGTACCCATTGTATTCACCTCAAAAGTTTCAATAGGATTTTTATAGCCATAACGAACCAAAGGTTGTGCTGCTAAATGAAAAATAAAGTCAGGTTCAAAGGCAAGCAATTCTTCTTTTAATCTTTTTGAATCTCTAATATCAGCAAGTACACTTTCAATGGCGATATGTTTAGCAACCGTATTATAAATATCCTTTTCATTTTGCGGAGCCAGTGCATATCCTTTTACCTGTGCATCAAGCATAGTAAGCCAGGTTATCAACCAGCTACCTTTAAAACCAGTATGCCCTGTTACAAATACTTTTTTGTTTTTGTAGTTCGTATAAAAAATTTCGTTTACCACACTTTCCATTTACAATTATTAATTTGCCAGAGAGCCTCCAATTCTATTTTGTCTCTTAATGCATCCATACATTTCCAAAAGCCTTTATGTTTATAGGCCATCAACTCGTTTGTTGCTGCCAGTTTTTCCAGGGGAGCATCTTCCCACATTTCATCATTCATATCCCCTTCCAAATAATTAAACACCCCGGGCTTTAAAATAAAATATCCACCATTTATCCATTTAGATTCGTCTTTAGATTTTTCTTTAAATGCTGTAACTGCAGTACTGCCATTAATTTCCATCCCCCCAAACCTGCTTCCTAATGGTACAGCCGTAACGGTTGCTATTTTGTTATGTGCATTATGAAATTTTATCAATTCATGTAAATTCACATCACACAATCCATCGCCGTAAGTCAGCATAAAATCTTCGTTTCCTATATATTTTTGCACCTGCTTTAGTCTTCCGGCAGTTTTGGTATTTAAACCTGTATCAACCAATGTTATTTTAAATGATTCTGATTTGTTGCCCAGCACTTCCATTTGATTATTGACAACATCAATTTTAATGTCAGAATTATGCAAAAAATAATTCATGAAGTATTCTTTTATCACATACCCCTTATATCCCAAACAAATTATAAAATCGTTAAACCCATAATGGCTGTAAAATTTCATGATATGCCAGAGAATGGGTTTGCCGCCAATTTCAATCATGGGCTTTGGCCGTACATCTGTTTCTTCCGATATACGGGTACCTAAACCGCCTGCAAATAGTACAACCTTCATGCTTACATATTTAATTTGCCCAAAAATAAAGCTTTTGCTTCTTTCATTTCGGTATCCAGCTTAAATTTCACAAATTGGGTATAATAACTTTTTATATCAAAAGCGGTAATCCTATTTTCGCCAATCACTTCATCCAGGTGTAAAAAACCATAAGCATTGGCTTCGTTAAAAGCAGTTATGAATGCTTCGGAAACGGGCTTGTTACTCACCCAGGCTGCAAAAACAAAAGGCAGTCCTGTCATTTCTTTCCAGGCACTGCCCAAATCGTAAATATATTTTGAATGTAGCCTTTGTGTTAATGCCCGGTCGCCAATTACAAGCCCGGCTGTGGTTCCGGCAATATCCTGTTCATAATGCGCCGTGCCGGCAATAAGTTTTGGCGATATTTTCCAATGCTCATGCAGTAGAATTTTTAAAAGTGCTATCGATGTACGGCTTTGATAATCCAGTAAAATGGATTCAATCTGCTGTAGCGGTACATCACTGAATAAACAAACGCTTGCAACTGCTCCATTGCAGCCAATACAAAAATCTGAAATGATCCAATGTTCCTTTAAGGATGGAATAATGGCTACGGGAACAAGGCCGATATCAATCCGGCCGTTTATTAAATGTGATGCAATATTTGCGGGATAATCAATAATGAGTTCTATTTCTTCCTGCATGATGCCCTGCTCAAAGCCATATATCAGCGGCTTTGTATTCAAATAACTAACTGCCCCAACCCTTATCTTCTGTGCCAATTAACGTATTTTTGCGGCAAATTTACAGCAACAACATGGATTTAAATCAACTTACCGCCATATCCCCCATTGACGGACGTTACCGAAAACAAACGCAGCAGCTGGATGAATATTTCAGCGAATATGCACTCATCAAATACAGGGTTATTATAGAAATAGAATATTTTTTGTTTTTGGCAGAAAAGAAATTTTTTAAACTGGATGCCAAAAAGAAGCAACAATTGCTAAAACTTGTCGACGGGCTTTCTTTAAGTGATGCAGAAGAGATAAAAAAAACAGAAACCATCACCAATCATGATGTGAAAGCTGTTGAATATTTTATAAAGGCTGCTTTGGAAAAATGCAATGCAGGACACCTGAAAGAATGGGTTCACTTTGGCCTCACTTCGCAGGATATTAATAATACAGCTATACCCTTACTTTGGAAGAACAGTATTGAGTTGGAATATTTACCCACTGTCATTAACCTGCAACATGCTATTGGTAAAATAGCGCTTGCCTGGAAAGATATACCCATGCTGGCACATACACATGGCCAGCCAGCCAGCCCAACAAGATTAGGAAAGGAAATGATGGTTTTTGTTGAACGTTTGGAAAACCAAATTCAACTCTTCAGTTATATTCCTTTCACAGCAAAGTTTGGTGGCGCCACCGGAAACTTTAATGCACATCATGTGGCATTTCCAAAATACAACTGGATAAAATTTTCTAATGATTTTGTAGAAAATAAATTAGGATTGCAAAGACAGCAATACACAACCCAGATAGAACACTATGATACCCTTGCTGCCCATTTTGATACCATCAAACGGATCAATACTATCATCCTTGACTTTTGCAGGGACATGTGGACCTATATCAGCATGGATTATTTTAAACAACAGACAAAAAAAGGAGAGATTGGCAGCAGTGCCATGCCGCATAAAGTAAACCCGATCGATTTTGAAAATGCAGAAGGCAACCTGGGCATTGCAAATGCACTGCTTGAACATCTTTCAGCCAAGCTACCTGTTTCAAGATTACAAAGAGACCTTACGGATTCAACCGTATTAAGAAATATTGGCGTACCAATGGCGCATACTATTCTCGCCGTTAAGTCTGCAGAAAAAGGTATCAGCAAACTGGTTTTAAATGAATCCAAACTAAAATCTGACCTTGATAATAACTGGGCTGTGGTGGCTGAAGCCATACAAACTATTTTACGCCGTGAAAATTATCCGCAGCCTTATGAGGCTTTAAAAGAGCTGACAAGAGGCAAACATGCCATTGATAAAAAAGCCATTCATCATTTCATTTCATCTTTAAAGGTTTCAGTCTCAGTAAAGAAAGAATTAAAAGCTATTACACCCTTTAATTATACTGGAATTTAAAAAAGGTTGTGTAATTTTAGAATAGTATCCATCTGTATAATGCCTTTTATGAAAAAGATCATTATTCCCTTTTTATTTTTTACCAATCTGTGTTTTGGCCAGGTTAACCTGAATTTTGGTTTAAAGGCTTATTATCCCTTTTCGGGTAATGCCAATGATGTAAGTGGGAATGGTAATAATCCTGTTTTTAATAATGCTACCTTAACAGCAGACCGTTTCGGAAACCTAAACAGTGCGTATCATTTTGACGGATCTACTAATTATATGCGTATTCCTAACAGTGCGTCATTAAATATGTCCAATAAACTCTCGCTTTGTGCCTGGGTGAGGCCAATGGGATTCTATGCAGGGAATTGCCATGGCAATTCTGTATTTACGAAAGGAGATGCCGGTAATTCTCCGGGATTATATTGCATTTGGTATGATGACAACGCAGGAACAAATGGAATTAACTGTTCAGGCAGTCCTGTTAACCCTAATGTTGAGAATTTTTACGGTGCAGGTTGTATGACACCTTCACCTGGTTATTCACCGTATATTCAGACCAATCAATGGTACAGCGTAATAGTTATATATGACGGTACTACAGCCAAATTGTATGTCAATTGTCAACTAAAAAATACTGTGTCGCAGGGCGGCCTTACATTTACTAATGTATATGATCTTTTTATTGGCAAGCTTAACTCAGCTACATTTCCATATTGGGTGAATGGTGATATTGATGAAGTGAGAATTTATGACAGAGAGCTTACAGTAGATGAAGTAAATGTACTAGGCGGTTGTAATACCGGCTTGACATGTACCAACTGGCTGAGAACCCAGGCTGTTGGCCAAAGCGTTACAGTTGGCGATCTTGATATAACTGGTAATCAAGTCACGGTTGAGGCAAATTTTAATTGCAGTTCTTTTCCAATCTCAAGACCAGATAAACAGGAAGATATTGTTTCAAAACATGCAAATACAACTGATATTAATTATGTATTGAGGATGGACCTGGCAGGAATCACAACTACAAACGGCCAATTTTTAACACCTTTCCCTTGCGATAACCTGGCCTTAAATAAAACTTATCATGTAGCGCTGGTATATAATGGAAGTACTCTTAAGCTTTACCGAAATGGATTTTTGATGAGCCAGATAGCGGCTACAGGAAACCTCATAACAAATAACTGGCAGACTACTATCGGGGATTATGCTGTTAATAACCCGGTAGGCACAAATTTTTTAGGATATATAAATGAGGTACGAATATGGAATGTAGCCAGAACGCAGACGCAGCTGCAAACCTATATGAATACCTCCTTACCCAACCCAACAACCCAGCCGGGCCTGCAGGGTTATTATACTTTTGATAATTTATTAAATAAGCAGGGAAACCCGGCATGGAATGGAACATTAAATGGTGGCGCAACCATAAACAATACAAATCCCAATTGCAGTTTTACTGCAGATTCCTGTTCCGTAACCACTCCTATCAGCAACATCATTAACGACTACACCCCTGTTCTTGGATTGAACCCCTGCGACAATAAACTTACTGTTGAAGACGGAACAAAATACAATCCAGGAGATACAGTATTACTGATCCAGATGAAAGGAGCGGTCATCGACAGTACAAATACAGCGGCTTTTGGAAATATAACAGATTATAAGAATGCGGGCAATTATGAATTCAATTACATAAAAAGTAAGACGGGTAATATCATTGAACTGAAAAATAAACTTACCCGGCAATATGATATACCGGTTGGAAAAGTACAACTGGTAAGGGTTCCGTATTTCCCCAACAGTGTAACAATTTCTGATACACTTACCTGTTTACCCTGGGATGGAAACAAAGGTGGAATTTTAGTTTTAAATGTACAGGATACAGTAACCCTTAATGCAGATATTAATGTTAGCGGAAGAGGTTTTAAAGGAGGTGCAGGATATAATCCCGGAAACCAGACCCTAACCTGCTTTCAGAATAATTATTTTTATCCCTCCAACACCATATTCGCTGCACAAAAGGGAGAGAGTATATCCACTATATCTTCTAATATAAGTTGTGGAAAAGGAACATTGGCAAGCGGTGGTGGTGGTGGTGCCGGCCATAACAGTGGCGGTGGTGGTGGCGGTAATGCAGGCATTGGCGGTTTTGGCGGTTACCAACTGGAACCCTGTGGTAACGCACCTTATGATAACAGGGGTATCGGCGGCCGACAATTGACATATTCTACAGCAACTAATAAAATATTCATAGGCGGTGGCGGCGGAGCCGGCCATGCAGACAATCCCGGAAACATTCCTCCTTCTGGTGGGAACGGAGCTGGTATCATTTTAATAATTGCCGACAAGATCAAGTCTAATTCAAAAAAAATAATTGCTAATGGAAATAATGGACTAGCCTGTGTTATTCCTGTTTCTCCTGATTGCCATGATGGCATGGGTGGCGGTGGCGCCGGCGGCACTGTATTGCTTACAGTAAATCAATATATCGACAACGCAAATATTGAAACCAAAGGTGGAAAAGGTGCAGACATGATAGGTGGACCTATCGCAGCTGCTGGAAGAATCGGTGCAGGTGGCGGTGGCAGCGGTGGGCTTGCATTCTTAAAATCAGCTACGGTACCTGCTAATTTAACTGTTACTAATACAGGCGGAGCAAACGGTGTTTTAACCCAGGATGGGAATAGTTCCTGGGGTGCAACCCCGGGGGCAAATGGTTCTAACCTGTTTAACCTGGTCGTGCCCGTTGATAATATACCTTTTCAACCCAACATTGATTCCGTACGCATCAAAGACAGCCTTCTATCCTGCAATGGTTTTGATTTTAAAGGCCTGGCCTATACCAATACAAATCCCATCAGCACCTGGCAATGGTATTTTGGTGATGGCGGTACAGCCAATACACAAAATACTTCTCACGCTTATACAATAGCCGGTACCTATACCGTAAAATTAGTTGTGACTGATATTAATGGCTGCATGGATAGCGTATCAAAAAATGTAAATGCATTAGCTGGTATTGTTGCAGATGCAGGAAATGATACTGCTTTCTGTTCAAATGCTTCAGTCACTTATATTTTGCAGGGAAACGGTGTTGGAACTTATTCCTGGACACCCGCTATCTATCTTAATAACCCTACCCTGCAGAATCCTACTGCTACCATAAGTGCCACAACCAAATTCTACCTTACTGTCACAAGCGCCAGTGCATGCAACTCAACCGACTCCGTTACCCTTACTATAAACCCTGTGCCGCTTATACAAACTTTAATTGATACTGCTGTTTGTAAAAATTCAGTTCTTGTTCTTACTACAACACCCGGTGCAGGAGTCTATAACTGGAGCCCCGGCATTTATGTAAGTGATTCAACCATTTCAAATCCCACATTCATTGATACCGTATCAAGAATATTGATCGTTACCGGAACAAATGGGTTCAGCTGTTTTGCAAAAGACACGATCAACATTACCATAAAACCATTACCAGTAGTAAGAACAATTAAAGACACTACTATTTGTAATACACTGTCAATAACTTTAACTACCACCGGCGCCCAAACCTATTCATGGACACCCACTGTATTTTTAAGTAATCCCAATATTTCAAACCCGGTATTTTCCGGCAATGCAAGCCAGGTTTATTATGTAACCGGCACTGCAGCCAACGGCTGTATAGCAAAAGATACGGTAGCAGTTACCGTAAATCAGCCTATGGTATTCCAGGCGCCGCCAGATAAAAGCATGTGTAATGCAGGTTCTGTTCAACTGGATGGTTTTAACGGAACTTCTGTTAATTATTTATGGAGCCCTGCAACCTATCTGAGCAGCACAACCATTATCAATCCAATTGCAAATCCACCTTCTTCCACTTCATATTCCGTTTTAATAACAGACCCGGTATGTAATACCAACAGCAGTTTCAATGTACAGGTGATTGTTGGTGCAGGGCCAAATGTCAATGCCGGTAAATCAAATGATATTGATTGTGCCAACCGTTCTGCTGTATTGTATGCATCGGGAGGAGATATCTATTTATGGACGCCGTCAACGGGTTTAAGCGATCCAAATATTCCCAACCCGGTGGCCACGCCAACAATCACTCAAAAATATATCGTGCTGGTGACCACAGTATCGGGTTGTTCAAATACAGATTCCGTTACTGTTTTCTCAAACCTTACTGCAAGCCTTGCCCGTTATATGCCCAATGCATTTACACCTAATGGCGACGGACTCAATGATTGTTTTGGATTAAAGAACTGGCTGCTGATAAAAAAACTTGAGTTCAGGATATTCAACCGTTATGGAGAACAGGTATTCGCTACATCTGGTCCCAATAAATGCTGGGATGGAAACTATAAAGGAAAACCGGCATTGGCAGGTAGTTATGTTTTTTACATCAAAGCTGAAACAAGCTGCGGAACAGAAGAACAAAAAGGGAATTTCATACTGATAAGATGATCTCACTATGCTCTTATAACACACCCTTATACAGAACTTGCTTACTTTTGCGGAAATTCAGCGTTGAGTATTTATGAAGACAATATTATTTTTTTCTTTATTCTTTTTTAATGTTTGTTCTGCCCAGGTTGATCTTAAACAGGGCTTACAAGCTTACTACCCTTTCAACGGTAATGCCAATGACGAGAGCGGCAATAATAATAACCCTGTATTTAATAATGCAACCATAACTTCCGACAGGTTTGGAAACCCAAACAGCGCATTGCATTTTAATGGTGTTTATCAATATATGCGTATACCAAACAGTGCATCTCTTAATTTCGGTAAACAAATAACCTTATCAGTTTGGGTGAGGCCAACAGGCTTTTATTATGGTATCTGCCATGCCAGCCAGGTGCTCAGTAAGGGCGGGGGAAATTATAACCCGGGGAATTATGCACTTCGTTTTGATGACGCACTTTACAGCAGGGGAACGGGCTGTAATGGCTCTGTCTGCGACACCCTCCACCAGAATTTCAGGGGAACCGGCACTGTACTTAATCCATACCCCGGCGAATTCATTAAAAAGAACAGGTGGTATAATGTTGTTTATACAAATGATGGCGACACAGCCCGGTTATATATAGATTGCCAGTTAAAATATGCAGTTCATTTTCCGGAAACATTTACCAATAATGAAGATCTGTTCTTTGGCAAATCTGATGACCAGCTATTTTCTTTTTGGTTAAATGCCGACCTGGATGATATAAGAATTTATAACCGGGCACTTACCCGTAAAGAAATATCAGCTCTTTGTAAAGAAAAGCCTGAAGATAAAAAACCGGGGATCATAAAACCTGAACCTGTAAAAGTAAAAGAGGAACCCGTCGTAAAAAATATATCACCGGTAAGGGAGAAACAACCTGCAAAAGAGATACAGCTAGAGAACCGAAAAAATGACCTGATCAGGCAGATAACTGTTGATCATGATTCCATCAGTGTTACTTTATATGACAATGGCGAAATTGACGGCGACAGCATTACCCTCATCTATAATGATAAGATACTGACCACACATCAGCGGCTCACGGACAAACCATTGACATTTATTATAAAGATTGACAAGGGTAACAGCCGTAATGAATTGGTTATGTATGCCGAAAACCTGGGCAGTATTCCACCCAATACGGCATTAATGATCATTTATGATGGAGATAAAAGATATGAGCTGAATGTGAACAGCACTAAAAAGAGTAACGGTGCCGTCTCTTTTAAATTAAGGGAATGATTTTTTATTGGCTTAGCTTTTCAATATCGTCAAGGTCTTTATAACGGCCGGATGCTTTTTTGGCTTCAATTAAAGTATTAACATGGATGAATCTTATTTGCAAACCTTTTTCATCATACTGCTTACTGATTTTATAAGCTTCATCAAAATCACATCCTTTTACTTTTTTTAAAATCTCAATACACACAGGTGGTATGCCGTAAGAAAACACATCCATTTCATCATTCCTTAAAAAATTACCTTCTGAAATATCTGAAGAAGGTAAACCAAAAGATAAGAAGGCTTTTATCAATCTCTTATGATTTTCAGGGGTTACATTAACCCAAATATCCATATCACCGGTCGATCTTCTGTAACCATGTAAAATAACTGCATATCCGCCTACCAGTAAATATTCAACTTCATACATGTTTAATGCACTGATAAAATCCCTGAAGTCTTCATTGAATATGTTAGCCATTATTTTTTATGTTTTCTACTACTAACAAATTCTTTTATCATTTTAGGAGGACTGTAAGGGTCGATACCATGAGCCATGGCTGTAAGATACCAGCCCTGGTTTAATCTTTCAGAAAGAGTAACTTTTTTTGAAAATACATTTTCCTTTTCAGCTTCGGCAAATGTTTGTGCCTTAAATATAGTTTTATCAAGCCTGTACATGCTGTAAACTTAATTAATTTTTACCTAACTGATTTTTACAAATTACTTTTATACCTATTTACTTCTTCTCTACTTGTGTATCTCACTCGTAAAATGAAATTCAATATCGGGGTTGTTCTGTATCTCGGTATTTAAGAACCATTCGCTTTGTGCCAGGTAAACCAAATGCCCGTCTTTGTCCTCGGCAATATTGGCCTGCTTATATTTTATAAAGTCATCCAGCTTTTTAGGGTCATTGCTGGTTAACCAGCAAGCCTTAAAAAAAGGCAGGTTATTCATCTGAACGGATGCTCCGTATTCCTGTAACAGGCGGTATTGGATCACTTCAAATTGTAACTCCCCCACACAACCGATAATTTTTTTATTACCACCAAACTGGGTAAATAATTGGGCTACCCCTTCATCAGTAAGCTGTAACAATCCTTTTTCCAACTGTTTGGTTTTCATTGGATCTTTATTGACCACCTCTTTAAATATTTCAGGCGAAAAACTGGGTATGCCGGTAAAGTAAAAATCTTCACCTTCTGTCATGGTATCACCAATTTTAAAGTTCCCGGTGTCAAATAAACCAACCACATCGCCGGGATAAGCTTCTTCAATCACATCTTTTTGCCGGGCCAAAAAACTATAGGGATTACTGAAACGCAGATCCCTGTTATTACGAACATGATGGTAATAGGTATTGCGTTCAAACTTGCCGCTACAAACTCTTAAAAAAGCAATGCGGTCACGGTGCTTGGGATCAAGGTTGGCATGTATCTTAAAAATGAATCCACTGAATTTATCTTCCTCCGGTTTTATATCACGGGTGGTTGTGTGCCTTGGCCTTGGAGTGGGTGCAATGCGGATAAAAGTATCCAGCATTTCTTTTACACCAAAATTGTTAACCGCACTTCCAAAAAATACGGGCGCTGTTTTACCACTGAGGTAATCGGCTTCATTTAATTCTCCATATACACCATCAATCAATTCCACATCTTCCCTTAATGTATGAGCATCCTTCTCCCCTATCTTTTTATCTAAAATGGAATCATTCAGATCTTTTATCTCTACCACATCTTCATCATTTGCTTTTGTACCGGCAGTAAATAATACTAAACTTTTTTTATGCAGGTCATAAACTCCTTTAAAATCCTTACCGCTGTTGATGGGAACCGTCATCGGGTGCAACTGTATCTTCAATTCATTTTCAATTTCTTCCAAAAGGTCAAAGCGGTTCTTACCATCCCTGTCCATTTTATTTATAAAAACAATTACGGGTGTGTTACGCATGGCAATTACTTCCATCAATCGCCTTGTCTGTGCCTCTACCCCGTTCACACTGTCGATAACCAACACCACACTATCAACTGCAGTTAATGTACGGTAAGTATCTTCTGCAAAATCCTTGTGTCCCGGCGTATCTAATAAGTTAATAAGGTGCCCATCATATTCGAAAGTCATAACGCTGGTTGCCACACTGATACCACGCTGACGTTCTATCTCCATAAAATCGCTGGTAGCATGTTTTTTTATTTTGTTGCTCTTAACTGCCCCGGCTGTTTGTATAGCGCCGCCAAACAACAGGAATTTTTCTGTAAGGGTTGTTTTACCGGCATCGGGGTGAGAGATGATGGCGAAGGTTTTACGTTTGTTTATTTCGTTGATATACTTCATGTGCACTGATTATACGAATTACACTGAATACGCTAATTCGTCATTTTGAGGCGCAAAGGTAAGGGATGGTGAATAAAGAACAACAGTACAAGAGTGCGACGCCACAGGAGTTCAACAGCAATGCTAAAGCCGGGTTCACACAAAACCACTCATACATTTTACCGGATAAATCAATTTGCTTCACGTAATTTTGACCCATGCGTAAATCGCTAAACATCATACGTAATTCATTAAAGTTAACTTTCCAGGAGTTAAAGGTTAACAAACTGCGTACGGCCCTCAGTCTTACCGGTGTTGCGTTTGGTATCTTTTGTATCATCGGCGTACTGGCTACCGTAAACAGCCTTGAACGTAATATTCAAAAAGAAGTAAGCAGCCTTGGCAGTAATACTATTTATATTGACAAATGGGATTATAGTGGCGGGCCCGATCAACCCATCTGGAAATTCAGGGCCAGGCCAACACCTAAGTACGAAGAAGCAGACATGGTTAGAAAACGTGCCGTGCTATTGGATGACATTTCATTCTTAATGCAAACCGGCAGCAGCATATCTTTTAAGGATGATATGATACAAAACGCCAGTGTGTATGGTATTGTTGAAGCACAAATGGAGATCCAGCCATTGAGTTTTGACCAGGGCCGTTTTTTCTCTGCCAGCGAATTTACAGCAGGCACCAATGTTTGCTTAATTGGTTTTACCAATGCCGAAACTTTATTTGGCACTACCGAACGGGCATTGGGCAAACAAATTGATGTAAAGGGCAAGAAAGTAACCATTGTAGGTGTAATTAAAAAAGAAGGGACCAATTTTATCGGCTGGAATTATGACAATTGCATAATGATACCCTACAAATTCTGCAAACAGGTATTTGATGAAAAATGGAGCAACCCCATTTTAATTGCAAAAGGGAAGGAAGGCGTTACCCCGGGAGCTTTGATGGATGAACTTAAAGGTATCATGCGGCAGATAAGACGGCTAAGTCCCACAGAAGATGATAATTTTTCACTGAACAGCGTGGAAGCGTTCAGCAAAGCCATTACCGGTTTTTTCAGCGTATTAAATATTGTTGGAGGAATAATAGGCGGCATCAGCCTTGTTGTGGGTTTGTTTGGCATTGCCAACATCATGTTTGTAACAGTTAAAGAACGAACTGGAGTGATCGGACTAAAAAAAGCAGTGGGGGCAAAAAAAGGCAGTATTCTTTTTGAATTTTTAATGGAAGCAATAATCCTCTGCCTGATCGGCGGGGGCATTGGTTTGTTCTTTGTGTATATCGGCACTATCATATCTACAAGGGCACTGGACTTTCCCATCTATATTTCTATTCCCATGCTCATTGTAACCATCAGCGTTTGCCTCGTAGTGGGCATCATTGCCGGTATTTTCCCGGCTTCAAGGGCCGCCAAGATGGACCCTGTGGCCGCTATACGTTCAAAATAATTTTAAATGTGAATTTTAAATGTTGAATTACTTTTGCTTGATTTTCATTTAAAATTTAAAATTCAACATTTATCATAACTATTCTCGCCATAGAATCTTCCTGCGATGAAACATCAGCATCAGTATGTGTTGATGGTAAAATTTTATCAAACAGTATCGCCAATCAAACCGTGCATGAACGATTTGGTGGTGTAGTACCCGAACTGGCAAGCCGTGCCCATATGCAGCATATAGTGCCGGTTGTTGATGCAGCTTTGCAAATTGCAAATTGTCAGTTATCATCTGTTGATGCTATTGCATTCACACAGGCGCCGGGTTTAATTGGTTCACTACTTGTAGGAACTCAGTTTGCAAAATCTCTTTCACTGGCATTAGATAAACCTCTTATTGCTGTTCATCATATGCAGGCACATGTGTTGGCCAATTTAATTGCGGATGAAAAACCTTCATTTCCTTTTTTGTGTTTAACGGTTAGTGGAGGCCATACTCAAATTGTACGTTGCGATTCGCCAACCCAATTAAAAGTAATTGGTGAAACTATTGATGATGCTGCCGGAGAAGCTTTTGATAAAACTGCAAAAATGCTTGGGCTTCCCTATCCCGGCGGGCCACTCATTGATAAATATGCAGCGTTGGGAAATGCAAAACGTTTTAAATTTCCGGAGCCGCAAATACCGGGATTGAATTTTAGTTTTTCAGGTTTAAAAACTTCTATCCTTTATTTTTTAAAAAATGCCGGTACCAGTAATTTATTTAAAGAAGAATTTTTAGCTGACGAACCCACCCGGCAAAAGTTTATTGAAGAAAACCTGAACGATATCTGTGCTTCGGTGCAGGATAGAATTGTAAGCATCTTATTAAACAAATTAAAAAAGGCAGCAACAGAAACCGGTATAAAAGATATCTGCCTGGCAGGAGGTGTAAGTGCCAACAGCGGATTAAGAAAAGCTTTTACTTCAATGGGTGAAAAAGAAAAATGGAAAACATTTATTCCTGCATTTGAATATTGTACCGATAATGCAGCCATTATCGCCATCACCGGGTATTATAAATTTTTGGTGAAAGATTTTACGGAGCTAAGTGTAAGCCCTAGTGCAAGAGCTGAGTGGTAATAAGTAGCCACAAGGGAATTAGTAACGAGGGACGGCCTTAAATAATTATACTTCCCCTTGTAGCTAGTATCTTGCAGCTTCTGATTTAACTTGTAGCTTGTATTTTTCTGTGTAAATCTGTGTAATCTGTGAGCAATAACTATTTCCAGTTCAAACAATTCACCGTTTTCCAGGATAAGTGTGCCATGAAGGTTTGCACCGACGCCTGTTTGTTTGGAGCGATATTACCCCCCGTTCCTCTAAAGGAAGAATTTAACGTGCTGGATATTGGTACCGGAACAGGTTTATTATCGTTGATGTTTGCACAAAAAAATACGCATGCTTTTATTGATGCTGTTGAAATAGATGAAGCTGCCGCAGAACAGGCAAAAGCTAATTTTACTTCATCGCCGTGGGCAGATAGACTGCATGTTTTTAATACTGATGCTTTATCTTTTAACGCTGATAAAAAATATGATCGCATTATTTCCAATCCTCCTTTTTTTGAAGATGACCTAAAATCAGCTGATGAAAATAAAAATAATGCCAGGCATGATACATCACTAAGTTTAATACAGCTTTTGCAGGTTGTGAAAGCCCATCTGAACAAAGACGGGGAATTTGCTGTGCTGCTACCTTACCACCGGTTGAATTATTTTATAGAAGAAGCTGCAAAAGCTGATCTGTATCTAAACCGGCAAATTTTAGTAAGACAAACAACGGAACATGATTTCTTCAGAGGAATTTTATATTTCAATAAAATAAAAATACCGGTGTCAAACACGGAGATAAGCATCAAGGACAATGAAGGAAAATATACAGACGCATTTATTGCAGCATTGAAAGACTATTATCTCTACTTATAAACCTGCATAGTCTTTCATATACATAAAAGGTTCATTCAGTTTACCTGCTTTAACCATGGTGGCTTTATCAATTGTCTTGCTCCCGCCCAGCCGGATATCATCCAAAACATACTTTATCATTTGCTCACCAAAATAACGACTGGCGTCTCTTGGCAATTCATTGGGCAGGTTACCCACAGCCATCACATCAACCGAATTGGGTAAATAAGGAGCCGTTCTTTCAAAACTATTCCTGTTAACACCATATACAGGCTCTGCAATGGTTGAATCGCCAAGGTTGCAGGGCACAGAACCATTCCTGTCATCAGTAATATCAGCAATCGTCTTTATGCGGAAATCATTTCTTTGCAGGTCTTCCAACTTAAACAAACGTGGAATATTTTTTTCCCAGTAAATGCCGTTCATTAATATATCGGTTTGCGAAAGATAGTCAGTGAACCGGCAATTATAATTTTGTGGATTAGCATGAAAATCGTTTCGTACATATTTGCCCGTCTCTTTATGTACATACAGGTCTGCGCCTTTTAGATGCACATAGACAGGGTAAGCAAATTCTTTTTCCAAAAATTCTTCCGGCTCTACTTCATGAATGCCCAGCAGGTTCATGATCTCCAGTACACCATGAGCCACACGGCCCGTGCCTGTTACAGCAATCTTTATATTCGGCAGTTTCAATCCAAAATAAGTATGCACCAGTTTTTGAAAACTGTTTACCGAACCTACCCTTGCCAGTTTGAAAGAACCTGTACGTTTACCATAAACCATCATACCATTATGGGCGCCCACAATGCCGGCAAAAAAACCAAAACCAATTATCCTTGTACCATCTTCATGCTCCAGGCATTCGTAATCTATCAAAGTATTTCTTTTATCCAGCAAGGCCTTGAACAATTGCTGATTGGCAGGCTGCATTTTTTTTGTATGCGAAAAGAACATGTAGGTCTTTCCTTCAAGCAGCATATCCACCGGCACTTCCTTAATACCCAGTAAAAGGTTACACTCACCCAGGTCTTCTTTAACTTCCACACCTGCCCTTGTATATTCAATATCTGTATAGCACCGGTCAGGTGAATGCTGTGCTACTACTTTTACATCCTCAAAATTCATTTGCAGCCATTTGCAATGCGCCGGAGTTAGCGCCACCCTGTTATCCTGTGGTATTTTTCCTTCTCTTATTAAACCAATCGTTAGCATGAATCGTTATTTATCGGAGGCAATTTACATTTTAGATTTAATATACTACTACGCCCAATTTATTTTTACAATCACTTTCTTAAAATTAGTCAGCATTATTGAGCTTTGCAGTACAGGTACAAGACTATACATTTGCAATATGAATCATTTTGAATTGTTTGGGCTGCCTGTTGGGTTTAAGTTTGACAAGGGTAAACTGGCGCAAAAATATTTTGAACTGCAAAAAAAATATCACCCCGATTTTTTTGCACAGGGCACCGAACATGAACAGGAACAGGCACTGGAGATATCCTCACAATTAAATAAAGCATTAAAGATACTTAAGAACGAAGACGAGACCATTAAATATGTGCTGCAGTTAAAAGGCCTGCTGGAAGAGGAAGAAAAATACCAGTTGCCCCCGGCATTTTTAATGGAGATGATGGAACTGAATGAAGAACTATCCGAAAATTCTGCTCAACAAATAAACAGGCTGGAAAAAGAACTCTACACCGAAGTACAACCCATTATTGAAAACTACGATGATGCAACCGGCGCCACAGCCGGCTTATTAAAACTAAAAGAGTATTATTACAAGAAAAAATACCTGCAGCGTATTTTGGACAGAATAGCCGATTAACGTAATATTGCAACCCGTTGAACGGTTTAAAGGTTTAAGACGTTTAAAGTTTAAAGTTGACAGCCCTACACTTCAGTAGGTTTTTAAACCTTTGAGAGCTAACCTTAAACCATTAAACTTTAAACCTTTTCAACATTAGAGCAGCCCAGATGGCGGAATTGGTAGACGCAGCAGACTCAAAATCTGCCGTTCGCAAGGATGTGCAGGTTCGATTCCTGTTCTGGGCACCAGCAAAACCTTCTCACTTATTGAGGAGGTTTTTTATTTCTGCCAGGTGTTAACATAAAGAAAGCTTTTAAAAAATATTTTTTAGCAAGTTATCTCCCTGAGTAAACAACATAGCTGGTAACTCCGCCCTGACTCGTGGCATACGAAACGAAATGTTGAGGCAGGTGGCTATACAAAAACTACAGTATATTCATTTTAATCCCGTGACTAAAAAATGGATGCTTGCAAAAGACGATATTAGTTATTATTGGTCGTTGGCATTTTTTTATGAAAAGGAATTGATAATTTTGGATTTTTAAGCAATATTTGATGGTTAATGATGCAGTTTCGTGTGCCACGAACCAGGGCTGGGGAAAATGTGAACAATAGAGAACGAAATAGTGACAAGAAATGCAACAAAATGACATAGCATTATGACAACAAACGATTTTATATCAGAGCTTAGAAATTGGAAGCTTACTAAATACAAAGCAATGAATTTTGCTATTGGAATTTCGGCTTTACTTATTTATGAGTTTGTTGCACGACCAATTTACCGACCTTACATCTACAATAATAAAATAAATGACTTTCATATTGCAGACACTTTGGGTAATACATTTGGTACATTGCCGACAATATTTTTCTTAATTGCAATTTTATCCAATGACACAACAAAAGGCAATTACTTAATAAAACTTGGAACGTTTAGTGTTGCTGTTTTTGAACTTGCACACCCTTTGCTTGGTAAACCAATAGACATTTGGGACATAATTGCTACTATTATGACAGGGTTTATTAGCTATTTAATCTATAATAGCATATTTAAAACCAGGCGACTAAATGAAAAAACAACGAACCGCTAAGATCGTATTGGCAAAAGTGTGGCTGACAGTTGTAAACTCAATATTTGTACTTCTATTTGGCATTGAAGCCTTTCCTAAGCTCTTCCTGAAGGATTTGGTTTAACTTCATACTAAGCAGGAACAACAATCAAGTAATCATTCAGCTAACAACTACCATATGAAATTCATTTCAGCCATTTTAGTTTTTGTTTTACCGGCATACTTACCTGCGCAAAACCGTGACATCAGTTATATGAGTTCGGGTGGTAAACTAAAACCCTTACAGGCCATTATAGATATACGGCATTATACCCTTGCGCTTGATATTGATATCCCCAATCAATCCATCAGTGGTTATGCAGAAATTGACCTGGTATTATCACAGTCAACCGATACCCTGTTACTCGACCTTGCACACCTGTACACCGTAAAAAATATTACTATAGATAAGAAGGTTCAAAAATTTTACCAGCAGGCCGATCTTATTTATATAGTGAATGCTGCCGGTTTTAAAGCGGACAAGCAAAAAATTAAAATTGAATATAGCGGTATTCCTCCTGTTGCAGTAAACCCACCGTGGGCCGGCGGTTTTTCGTGGAAGAAAGACAGCAATGGTAACCCATGGGTCATCATCAACTGCCAGTTTGAAGGCGGAAAAGTTTATTATCCCTGTAAAGATCATCCCAGCGATGAACCCAACGAAGGTGCAGATCTCATTATTACCGTCCCGAATGGATTAACAGTTGCCGGCCCGGGATTGCTACAGAAGGTAACTACAAAAAAAGAGAAAAAGACCTGGCACTGGAAAACCAATTATACCATCAGCAACTATTGCATACTTTTCAATATCGGTAAATATGCCATTACCAGTAAAACATATACTACCGTTAATGGTAACAAAGTACCCATTGATATTTATTTGCTGGAAGAAGACAAAGCCAACGCAGAAAAGATGCTGGCCATGAAAGAAAGGGACACCCGGGTGCTGGAAAAATATTTTGGTGAATACCCCTGGGTGAAAGAAAAAATTGCGGTGGCAGAAACACCTAATTCGGGTATGGAACACCAGACCATGATCACTTACGGCAATTGGAAAACCCGGTTCAAATATCAGAATATCGGCGGGCAGGATTACTCTGCCAATCTCTTTCACGAATACGCCCATGAGTGGTTTGCCAATAAAGTAACCAATAAAGACTGGGCACATATGTGGATACAGGAAGGCATTACCACCTATGGCGAAGCTTTATTTTGCAGGGAGGCTGCCGGTGAGCAGGGTTACGACAGTATGATGGTAATGATAAAAAAGAAAATCCAAAATAAAAAAGCCGTGGTGCAGGGTAATGAATTAAACACTGCGGATACTTATACCGGCGACATTTACAGCAAGGGTGCTTTTTTCATGCATATGCTCCGTTATATGCTGGGCGATGAAATATTTTTTCCTACACTTAAGAAACTTGCCACCGACCCTAAGTATACTTACGATAATTTTGTAACCACCGATGATGTAGAGCAATTATTCAGTAAAGAATCAGGAAAAGACCTGAAACCATTCTTTGATCTGTATTTACGAACAACCAATAACCTTGAGATCAATATCAGGCAAACGGGTTATAATGAATATACCATTAAAGTACCTAACCTGCCCATGCCCCTGCCACTGGATATTATGACGGACAAGGGTTTGGAGCGTATTATTTTAGATGATAAGACCCTTAAAATAAAAAGCAGTACCCCACCTATTATTGATGTGAAAGGGAATTACCTGAAAACTGTAACAACAGATTAAAGCTAAAACGGAGAATTGAAAAATGAAAATATTGCAAGCCACTACAAAAGAAGAACTGGTAAAATGTTTTGAAGTAATGAAAGAGTTGAGGCCACATCATAGCCTGGAAAGTTTTCTTGAGACGATGGGCCAAATGGAAAAAGAAGGTTACCGGCTTTTGTATATAGAAGAAGAGGGCAGAGCAGTTTGTGCCGCAGGCTTCAGGTTCACCACCACATTGTACGACGGGGCCATTATTGACTTTGATGATTTTGTAACTGTTGCAGATGCCAGGAAGAAAGGATATGCCGGTATTTTATTTGATCACTTGGTATCTATAGCAAAAGAAAAAAATATTAAGACCATTCACCTCAATTCCAATCACCAGCGCTTTGATGCACATCGGTTTTACCTGAACAAAAAAATGAAGATCATTGCCCATCATTTCAGGATAGAAGTATAAAATGAACCCAGTTCCATTTCCAAAGATCAGGTCGCTGCTGCAGCTCTATGAAATTTTGCCTGAGCTGGAAAGGATCATCGTGGATGTATTGAGGGAGATCATCAAAGACCAGTTACAGGCAAATGGTAAAGAAAAAATTTCTTATAATGTTCCGTTTTTTTATGGCAACAAAAGTATTTGCCTGGTATGGCCTTCCACTGTTCCCAGGGGTGGAATTAAAAAAGGGGTGATGCTGGCATTCTGGTATGGCAATAAACTTGCCGACAAGGATCATTACCTCAACCATGGGACCAACAAACAGATATTTTACAAGATCTATAATTCGGTTGAAGAGATCAATATAAAAGCCCTCTCAAAAATCCTGAAAGAAGCAATTACATTAGATAAAGGTTGGAAAAAGAAAAAGAGTAAGTGAGCCTTTCTTTGCTTTTCAGTATAGTTGAACTAATTTCATCCTATAATCTCAGTCAAAATGGAGTCGATATATACTATTCCATCACAAACCTTAACCAGCCAAATGAAGAGACTGATCTCACTTTTAATGGTCCTGTGCATGAATATACATTCGCCTGCGCAAGACTCATATATCTATACCAAAGAAGGTGATGAGATCCTGATACGTAGTGCCCTGATCAAAGACTGCATCAGGAATTCGCTGCATAAAGATCCGTCTGATGATGTGGCGTTATACATCTGCGAGTGCCAGGTGAGCAAGCTCGACGGGAGGTTCACACGCAAACAATACCGGAAACATACCAGCAAAAACGGAAGAAGTATCAATATTACCGAAATGATAAAAGAAGACAGTCTTCTTCAGAAAGAAATGGATGAATGTTATACCAGTTCCGGACAAACTACGCTTTTACAGGCCGAGGGTTTTGAAAATGAATTCATCGCCGGCTGCATAAAAAATATTTTAAAGAATACGGAAAAAACTCTCGACAGCAATCGTGTCACAAAATTCTGTAAGTGCCAGCTCGAAATGGTAAAGACCAGAAAGATCGGCGACAAGGAAATGGGAACCCTTAGTAACCCCAACTCCTTACTGTTTTATGAAATGATGTATAAATGCGGCGACCCTTACATTGAGAAAGATTTTGAAGATGGCAACTGGAACCCCAGTCTTGAAAAAGATATACGAGGACCGGCATCCGATACCTTAAATATTCTTTCCCTAAATGGGATGGCTTATCTGAAAATGAAGACGGGAAGCTTAGTACAGGTATGGCTCTTCGACACAGGCGCCTCCGACCTGCTCATTAATGCAGACATGGAAAAAGACCTGAAAAAAGAAAATATTCTCAATGAATTGAACTACCTGGGCACCGGCGAATATGAAATGGCAAACGGTATGATCGACACCTGTCGCAAATACAGAATTAATGATATCAGGATCGGCCAGTTCGCTGTAGATAACGTGGTAGTTGCTGTTACCCAAAAAGGTAAAAGAATAATTGTTGGCAGGGCCCTGCTGAATAAATTCAGCAGGTGGTTCATCAATAACCAGAATAATACCCTGATACTGGTGAAATGAGCCGGCTTTAATTCCATCACTGCAAATAACAAAGCCGGCAATCCCCACTTTGCTTTTCAGTGTAGGTGACTTAATTTCATACTGCACATAAAGCAATCGAGATGGAAAAATATATCATACCTGCTCAAACCAGGATAGGCCACGTTCATTTAAAAGTTTCAGATATTAAACGCTCACTTGAATTTTATTGTGGCCTACTTGGTTTTGAATTGGTAACCATGTATAGCACTGATGCTGCTTTTATTTCGGCAGGAGGTTATCATCACCATATAGGTTTAAATACATGGTATAGTAAGGGACAGCCTGCTGCGCCTGTTAATGGGGTAGGCTTGTTTCATACAGCCATCCTATATCCAGAAAGAAAAGACCTGGCCATTATTTATGACAGGTTGAGGAGGGCTTATTATCCGCTTACCGGTGCATCGGACCATGGCGTATCGGAAGCATTATACCTGAATGATCCTGATGAAAATGGTGTAGAACTTTATTGGGACAGGCCAAAAGAATTATGGCCAAAGAAAGAAGACGGTTCACTGGAAATGTTTACTGCAGCACTTGACCTGGATGGGCTGTTAAAAGAGCTGGTTAAATAAAATGAAATTTTCTTTTGAAGCAAATATCTATTTAGTGGGTATCAACCCATGTGTGGATGTTCCTTTACACATAACAGGAAAAATGACCCCCGTAAAAGGGTATATACCGGTAAAGGGAAAGATCAATGGCCACAGTTTTCATCAAACACTGGTTACAGTCAAGCATGCAGAATACCGCCTGTATGTAAATGGCCCAATGTTGAAAGGGGCGAATACAAAAGTTGGAGATAAAGTAAAGTTTATCATTGAACAGGACTTTGAACCAAAGACCGTTCCCATGCCTAGGAGGTTTAAAAGAAAACTGGATGCCGCCGGTTTAACTGCTGAATTTAAAAAACTGACAGCAGGGCGGCAAAAAGAAATTCTCAAATATCTCAACTTCTTAAAAACAGAAGAAGCATTGAACAGGAATATTGATAAAGTTATTGACCAGCTTAAAAAGAAAAACTAAACAAATTCTATTGTATCAACCTGCTTTTCTTTTACGTACTGCATTCCTGATAAAATAGATCGCCGTCAATACCCCAAAGAAAACAGTAAGCGCTTTAATTTCAGCCCTTGTTATATGAGATAGGAACCAGCAGATGGTAACTATGGCAAGTATGGGAACGATCAACCCACCCGGGATCTTAAAACTGCCTGTTTGTTCAAGGCCTTTCTCATACCGTAACTTAATGGTAGCTAAAACAACGGCCAGGTAAATAATTAAAATTGATGAACTCGCCAGTTCGGCCAGTTTTTTGAAATCACTTGCCGATGCAAAGATCAACCCTAGCGCACTATATACAATAATTGACCAATAAGGTGTTGAAAATTTTGGATGTACTCTGCCAAGAAATTCAGGCAACAGTTTATCCTGCGCTGCAGCAAACAATATTCTTGGTGATGCAAGTATATCTCCGCTTAACAAGCCAAACATCGACAGTACACTTGTCACAAGAATTATAGTCCCTCCAACCGGGCCAATCAACTTTGTAGCTATTGCAGCCAATGGTGCATCTTTATGTACGCCTAACTGGTCTCCTAAAATACCCTGTGCAACAAATTGCAGCAACAGGTACATCAGCAGCACACCGGCAACACCCATAAATATTCCCTTAGGTATATTTTTTTGAGGATTTTTTATTTCGCCACTCACACATAATGCTGTTTCAATACCCATGAATGCAAAGAAGAGGACTAGTGCAGTTTCACCAACACTTTTTATCCCGGGCCATGTTTTTATAGCAAGATTTTCAGATGAAATACTGAAGGCCCCTACCAGTACCAATAATATCAGCGGCATTAATTTTATTACTGTTGCTGTTGCAGCAAACCGGGAGCCTTGTTTAACTCCCCGGATATTCACGAATGCTAAAAAACCAAATACTGCAATAAAAAAGATGACCCTTACATAGGTTATAGAAAAAACAGGAAACCAGATAGCCAGCATATCGGTCATTGCATTAACGACGGCAGCATCTGCCAGGCTGGAAAAGCCAAACCAAAAAATGGTATTGATCAAAAAACCGGCTAATGGGCCAAATGCTTTTTCTACATAAGCGTAAGATCCACCGGTTGTGGTAACCTTACTACCCACTTCGGCATAACAAAGCATAATTAAAATAACCAGTAATCCGCAAAGCAAATAAGCAATAAAACCAGCAGGCCCAAGGTTTTCTGCAACAATAGCGGGTAAAACAAAAATGCCGGCGCCAATAGTAAGGTTCATGGCATTTAATGCCAGGCTTAAGGCTCCGATCTCCCGTTTAAGGGTGGGCTCATTTGCTTTTTGCATATTTAAATATACAATAACAAATCAACCAGGCATACTCCGGGTACAATCAAGCTGTTGCAAATTTTACTGCAGCTTCGGAATGAATAAAAGCTGTATCAAAAAGCGGCACGGTACAATCTGCCTGTTTTATTAAGATGGGAATTTCGGTACAGCCAAGTATGATTCCTTCGGCTCCCTGTTCAATCAATGAATTAATGATCTGCAGAAATTGCTGTTTTCTTTCCGGTAAGAAAATGCCCTTGCTGAATTCACCATAAATACAGGTATTGATGAGTTCAATATCCCTTTCATTGGGAATGATCACAGCTATACCCTGTGCGGCCAATTTGGTTTTATAAAAATCAAGTTGCATGGTATATTTTGTTCCAAGCAACGCAACTTTTTTTAAGTTTTTGATCCTGATCACTTCAGCAACCGCATCAGCAATATTAATAATTGGGATAGTAATAGCGGCCTGTACTTCATCGGCAATTTTATGCATGGTATTGGCGCCGATCATCACGCAATCTGCTCCTGCCCTTTCAATACTTTTTGCAGCTTCACTCATACTTATCAAAAGGCCATCCCAATCCAGTTTTTCGGTGAGCACTTTTATTTCGGCAAAGTCAACAGAGTTTAAAATAATTTTTGCCGAATGAACACCGCCGAGCTTTTTATTAATGAGTTCATTCAGCAAACGGTAATAATCTAAAGTGGAATACCAGGTGAGGCCACCAATTAAGCCGATTGTTTTCATACTTTAGTTATGCTCGTTTAATCTGAACCGCTTTGCAATTATGGCCAGCTGTGGGGCTGTTAATGAAGTTGTTTGTTTAAGAATTTCAATAAACCTGTCTACTTCTTTCTGGCTTGCAGGGCAACCGATATTAGCTCCTTTAACAGTACCATCAGGTTGTGTTGTTCTCTCCTGTGAATCAAAGAGTAGTTTAGCATTTTTATCTAAAACTACCCAATAAGGTAATCCCTGGTCTTTTCCATTATACTTAAGCATCATTTCCAATCCGCCGGGATTTTCGAGGTTTTCTTTCCCTTTACTTTCCAACACGGTTACATGTGCAATCACAAAATTATCATCAAAGAATTTTTTACAGGAAATATCATTCAGGGAGCTGTCCATCTTATGGCACCATCCGCACCAGGATGCATGAAACATCAGCAATATTTTTTTGTTTTGATCACCGGCATCAAGCACAGCCTTCTTTAAAACAGCATTTGCAGAAGGCATAGCCGTTTGTGCATAAAGGCTGCCTGTAGCAAATATTGAAAGAGCAACAAGCAATAAACGTAGTGATTTCATAATTTATCTTTTAGACATTTTAAAAGTAACTAAAATAAAAGCAGGTTGCATTATTTATTGATGATAATAACCGTTTAACATTTTTTTAAGCCTTAAAACATTCAATAAGTTTTGCCATGAAGTCAACCTGTTGTATATTTGCGGCGCAATTCAGAACTACCGCGATAGATAATGGTTTTTTAAACCTCCTGTTTGCCTTACAATCCCCGGCCAGACTATTTCGCCTGACTTATAGAGGAACAATGTGTAATGAATAAAACATAGATATATGAAAAATGAAACAATGGGTGTTAGCACTACCCCGAACAAAAAAGAGCAGAAAGATTTATCAAATGAATCAAAAGGAATTAATGCCGTTGACCAGAAAATGCCACGCAGTTTTGGAATAATAGACATGTGGAACTTACAAAAAAGACAACGTACCAGTTCTTCAATGCTGAGAAGGCTGCAATAAAGCTGCAATTATTTTTTGAAATAAAACTTCTTTCTCTATGAAACACATGCATGGCCCCCGGTCATGCTTTTTTTTGTAAATTTATGTATGCAAACGATAATTACAAAATTGGAGAAGATCATTTCTGATTATACTCCTCAGTTACAACAATTGAACGAAACAGAATTTTCTTACAAACCCTTTCCTGCCAAATGGAGTGGAAAGGAATTGCTTGGGCACCTGGTTGATTCGGCACAAAGTAATATCCGCCGGTTTGTGGTGGCACAGCATGAAGAGAAACCTTATATTGTATATGCTCAAAATGAATGGGTGATCGCTGCCAATTATCAAAACTATCCGCTTAATGATCTTGTTGACCTATGGACACTCATCAACAAACATATCGTTATCATTCTTACAAATATGCCGGAATCAGTGCTGTCGAGAGAAGTACAAACAGGAGATATACATACCATTAAATGGCTGGCAGCAGATTACAACAAACACCTGCTTCACCACCTGCACCAGATCCTGAATTTAGAGCCGGTGCCCTACCCATAATTTTAATTGAAAAGATAAAAAACGTTACCGGATCAATACAGTGGTACCTTGTTTCTTATGTACTATGCCATCTACATCCACCGCCTCAATCATCCAAACATAAGTTTGCGGATCTACAAATTGCCCGTTTACTTTTCCATCCCAACCGGGTTGGTCGCTTTGCATTTGAAACAACATTTTACCCCAGCGGTTATACACCCTGAAATAATTAACCCTGCTGAAACCCATTAATACCGGCCGCAGGTAATCATTTAAACCATTACTGCCCGGAGTGAATGCAGTTGGCACATAGATTTCAATTTTCTTACGTGTCTTTACCAACTGTGTATCTACGGTAAGGCAGCCACTTGCTGTTTTTAACTGGATGGTATATAGTTGTGGGCTGATACCCCTGAAAGTTGGAATATAAGAGAAACGATTATCGAGACTGGTCGCCGGTGTCCACAAAACAGTATTACCAATTTGCCTGGCCTGTAAAGGTTCAGCAAAATTAAACACAGCTTCTTTATCAGGATAACGGATACCGGGCGCAGGAGCTTCTATAACAACAACAGTTTGTTTTGTTGTGGTGGTAAGCGGGCACTGTGCAGTACTTACTGTAAGGCTCAAATTGAAAGTACCTCCGGCAGGATAACTGTAACCCGGGCTACGCAGAACAGAACTTTGCCCGTTACCAAAATCCCACAAATAATTAAGGGTTGATGCTGTATTGTTCAACGTTTTATTTATGGTAAGTAAAACCTGTTTAACACATGCCGGTTGTTGTATAATAAAATCGGCAAATGGATATGGATATATTTTTACATCGGATGAAATACTGTCAGCACAACCTTTATCAGATGTGGCCAACAGTTTTACCGTATAGTCAATAGGCAGCGCATAATTGTGTGTAACATTGGTGGTGTTTGCTGTGGTTCCGTCACCCAGTGTCCAGATATATTGAGTTGTACCCCACAAAATTGAAGTGGTGTTCGTAAAAATAAACTGGTTATTCCCAAAACATTGCCGGGCATTATTAATTGCAAAGCCTGCTACAGGATCGGGATTAACAGTTACATTAAATGTACTGCTGTCTTTGCATCCATTATCTGTAGTTACTAATAATTTTACGGTATAAGTCCCGGGTAGCGTATAACTGTAAGTCACATCTTTTGTATTGATAGGGATGCTACCATCACCCATATTCCATTGGTATTGCAACGTACCCCCAGGAACAGAACTTGTATTGGTAAATACAAATTGATTATTCTTGTGGCAAAACTCGTTTATGTTTGAAGTAAACCCGGCAAGAGGGCTTTCAAACACATTAACTGTAAAGAAGATGCTGTCTTTACAGCCTTTATCTGAGGTAGTAACTAATTTAACGGTATAGGTTCCTGTTTGGGTGTAAGTATGAGTTACATCAGTAGTGGTTGCTGTATTCCCATCACCAAGGTCCCAATTAAATTGCATGGTACCGGCAGATATAGAACTGGTATTGGTAAAAACAAACTGGTGGTTTTTAAAACACTGCCCATCAGCATTAATATTAAATCCGGCAAGTGGGGCCGGGTTAACAATAATAACCTTAGTAGCTGTATTTGAGCTGCAACCTACAAAACTGAATACCGTTGCATGATAAGTACCGCTCTGTATTACATTATAAGTTGTTTGAGTAGCTCCGGGTATTGCAATTCCATTCCGGTACCATTGAATACTGTCTGCAGCGGCTACTTTTAATACCGCCGTCTCCGGCCCGTTTGAACATATATCAGTACTGCCGGTCAGTTCAATTGTATTATCCAACACAGCTGCTTTAACTAATACCGTATCAGTTGATATACACCCTCCCCCTGTACTTGAAGTAGTGACCACATATTCGGTGGTAACCGATGGTGTTGCAATGGGATTCGATATGTTAGGATTACTTAAACCCGTGACAGGGCTCCACGAATATACATACCCGAGCTTTGGAATTACACCAAGTTGAACCGGGGCATTGTCACACGATAATTGATCGGGGCCTGCATTTGATTGAATGGTAAGTGTATCCTGTAATGTTGCGGTCAATGTATCTAAGCAGCCATATCCGGCATATGGTGTTATAGCTACTTTGAGTACCGTACCTGCTGTTGGCAATGGTTGTGAAAAATGAAGAGTTTGGCTGGTACCCAGTATAGTTGTAGGGTCAGCAGCATCCCACCAGGTATATGTTTCATAGCCAAAAGGAGCTGTAACATTTATTGCGGTATCATCAGGACAATAAGTAGCCCCTACAAATGCACTGCTGCATTCCGTATTCACATCAATATAAGCGTAACCAAAATGCCCGGTAGGTGTACAATCGGCTGTTTTAAAAAAGAGCTGAATAGTTTTACCGGCATATCCATCCAGTTTAATTGTGGTGGCTGCCCAATCCTTACACCAAACCTGTGTAGGCCCCTGCGGATTTGTTGATAAAAAGAAGCCCGGTAAATTTGGATTATTTATTGAATAGAAAAACTCAAATGAAGAACAGGCTATTTTTCCACCATCAGTTATGTTGTTGATATCAATTACCATCCTGGGTTGCTGGTAATCCTGGTGAGGAGGCCCCTGGAAAACTACAGCATAATAATAGATGAGGTTAAATTGATTCTGTCCCGGGGGAATAGTAAATGTATAAGAAACTCCTTCGGCCTGGGCTCCCGGTTGATTATTTCCTAATTGAATGGAATGGCCGCTTCCATTCGGACAGTTTCGGGGAAAACCGCCATAGGAATCCAGGCCATTGCCCGGAAATGCATTAAGCATTTCATGTCTGCCCGTAACAGGACCAGGTTGCAGGGCTAGATTAATACTGTTTGTGTTACCCGGACCTACAGTTACATTACCTGTCCAGCATTGCCATCCATTAAAACTCCGTTGTTCAAAATCTATATTTGGCGGGCATTGTGCAATGGCAAACCTACTGCCCCCTGCCAGCATTAACAGCAGCAAAAGAACCTTTAGGCCATTTTGGTAAAAAGCAGTTATGTGTAGGTTTAGGGCCTTCATTTTATCAGTAGTGGATCATAAAGTTAATAAAATGCCGCCAAAACCCATACTAATCAGGCAACTTCCGTTAAATATTTAATTTAGATATATAATGCAGTAGAGGCCTGCATCTCAGCTATATGCCAAAACAGCTAATCATGACTTTTTCGACTAACTCAAACAGTAAGCCGCCAGTCGTTTCCTTCAATATTAAGGAAGGGCTGCTTGCAGGAACTCTGGATATATTATCTGCTTTTTTGTACTGTTATATAAAAAGAGGTAATCATCCGGAAGTTGTCTTACAGTAAATTTCAAAAGTTGCACTGGGTAAAACAACATTTACTCACCCAACAATTCTAACTATAACAGGGTTATTGATTCACTTTGCCATCGCAATGTCAGGGACTGTTCTTTTTTTTTTATTTTATACCGGCTGCTGAAATTGATAAGGCAAAATAAGATGTTAACGGGCATAGTATATGGCTTAGTTGTGTGGACAGTGATGAACATGGTGGTATTATCATTATGGAGCCATAAACCTTTTGTTTTTAACCCGGAGTCTTTCCCAATCAATGCTTTAATAATAATAGTGGCAATCGGGCTGCCGCTTTCTTATATTGCCACGGGCATTATTCAAAAAAATAAAATCAGAAGGGTAATTTTTTTAGATCACTGTTGGAATATTTTGGCAATAAAAAAACGGGATTACCGCATCAACACAGTTGTGCCCTGTTGTTTATGAACAATGCCATCAACATCTACTGCTTCTATCATCCATATTACTGTTTGTAATTCCGCCGGCTGCCCTTTCACCCTGCCATCCCAACCCGGACCATCACCCTTCATCTCAAAAAGAAGTTTGCCCCAGCGGTTGAATATCCTGAAATAATTAACTTTTACAAAACTCATCAGCAATGGCCGTAACAAATCGTTTTTACCATCTGTACCCGGTGTAAATACAGTGGGTACATAGATCCTGATATTTTTACGGGTTTTCACCAACTGGGTATCTACTGTTAAACAACCCGACTTTGTTCTTAATTGAATGGTGTACAATTGATCATTTAGCCCTTTAAAAACAGGGTTATAACTAATCCTGTTATCCAGGCTTGTGCCAGGTAACCAAAGCACACTGTTACCTATATTCCTTGCCTGCAGCGTTTCGGGGAAATAAGAAATGGCATTCTTTACAGGATAGTTTACCGAAGGCACCGGTGCATCAACAGTAACTATTTTTTGCATAATGCTTGTTTCCGGAAAACATTGAGCAGTGCTAACTGTAAGTTTAATAGTATAATTACCAGGTGTATTATAACTATATACCGGTGTGCGGTCAATAGAAATATCCCCGTTGCCAAATTCCCAAAAATAATTGGTTAAGATACCGGGAAAAGATTTAGTCTTATTTATAATGGGCACCCGTAAATCTATACAAACCGGATCAACATGAAAATCAGCTGCAACATAAGGATAAACAGTGATGGCAAATGAGATGCTGTCTGCACAACTTCCCGGAGCCGTTACCACCAATTTTACTGTGTAATTTCCCGGTTGTGTGTAACTATAAGTAAGATCTTTTGTTGTATCGGTATTTCCATCACCCAGGTACCAGGTATATTTAACAGCAGTCAACGGAATTGTACTGGTATTAGTAAAAATGAATTGATTATTTTTAAGACACTGGTTAATATTATTAATGGTAAAACCCGCCACCGGGCTTTCATATATGTTTACAGTCTGGATACGGGTATTTTTAATACAGCCTGAAAAATTAAAAAGCCTTGCATAATAGTCCCCGCTTTGTGTAACATTTAATGTTGTTTGATTTGCACCCGCCATGGCTATTCCATTCATATACCATTGGATACTATCTGCAGGGAAAACCTGTAATACGGTACTCAGGCCGGTGGAAGTACAATAGCTGGCACTTCCAATAAGTTGCAGGGCATCATTTAAAGCTGCAGTATTTATTGTTACAGTATCTTCTGAAAAGCATCCTCCTCCGGCACTGGATACTGTTAATATATAGGTTGCAGGACTAGACAAGGTGGCTACAGGGTTTGCAATATTTGGGTTACTTAAACCAACTGATGGCGACCATTTATACACGAGGCCTGCAATTGGCGGAGACCCTAACTGGTAAGGAGTATTTGTACAAATTGATGTATCACGGCCGGCAAATGCAGTAACGGTCAATGTATCCAGCAGTTCAGCTGTCAGGGTATCGGGACAGCCATACCCATTAAATGGTTCCAGTTTTACTGAAACTGTAGTACCTGAAGGAGGTGGAGGACTTATATGCAGTGTTTGTTGGGTACCCAATACCTGTGTAAAGTTATTATTGTACCATGTATATTTCTGGTAACCAAATGGTGCTGAAACATCAATAGCAGTATCATTGGGGCAAAATTTTGAACCCACAAAAGAGCTTCCGCATTCTGTATTTACATCAACATAAGCATAACCAAAATGATCAATAAATGTACAATCAGCTGTTTTAAAAAAGACACTGATAGTTTTTCCCTGGTTGCCATCTAAATTAATAGTGTTTGCCGACCAGTTTTTGCACCATACCGGAATATTGCTGCCGGGTGCTGTTGATAAGTAAAAACCCGGAACTGAACCATTGGCTACAAAAATAAAAGTTGAACAGTCAATCGCAGTGTTATCTGAAACATTTCTAATTTCAATTTGCAACCTGGGTTGTTGTTCGGCCTGGTGTCCCGGGTCCTGAAATACAACGGCATAATAGTATATCAGGCTAAACTTATTGGCAGTAGCAGGTATAGTGAATGTATAAGAAACACCTTCCGCTTCATGGCCACCAATATTATTACCTATTTTAACAGAATGCCCGCTACCATTGGGGCAGTTTTGAAGAAACCCTCCATATTGATCAATTCCATTTCCCGGAACTGATGAAAGCATTGCATGACGACCGGGAACCGGCCCGGGAACAGGGTTAAGTGAAATATTATTTATGCCGCCAATTGCCGTAACATCACCGGTGTAACAAGTCCATCCTGAAAAAGTTCCTGTTTCAAAATCTATGTTTGCAGGGCACTGGGCAGATACAAATTTTATGTTGCCTGATAATACTAACAGGAGCAATAGAATATTTAACCGGTATTGGCAAACAGGGTTAGCTTTTTTGTATTGAGTTTTCATTTTATTAAATGGCAATGTGTAAAGTTAATAATAAAATGCCTGAAAACACGCTGTATATATAACATAACGATTAAAGTCTTAAATTTAATTTAATCAGGAAAATACAAGTATCATTCAGGATGATAAACGATGAAATTTTGAAGCTATTTTATGATAACTGTTGAAACATTCCGGCAAATGGCGCTCGCTCTTCCAGGTGCAATTGAACTACCACATTTTGACCGGGCATCTTTCCGGGTGAATAAAAAAATATTTGCCACCATGAAAGAGAAGGATAATATTGCCGTACTGATGTTCTCTCCGCTGCAGCAATCTGTTTTCTGTGCTTTTGATAAAACAATTATTTATCCCGTACCAGGTGGTTGGGGACTCAAAGGCGCTACTGTTTTTGAATTAAGCAAAATGAAAAAGCCATGATGAAAGATGCGTTAAATGTAGTGTATGATGAAAAAAATGCGAAATAATAATACTCCTGTCATTCCGAACGCAGTAAGGAATGACAAAAAAATAAAAAATGCTCCAGGCCAAACAGGTAAAGTCCGTTTTAAACAAACACAAAAAAAGAGACAGTTGGTTTCTGGATGACTATTCTATTAATCCTTATGAAGGTTGCAGTTGTAATTGCCTGTACTGTTATATCCGTGGCAGCAAGTATGGTGAGAATATGGAAGAAGGACTGGCCATAAAAGCAAATGCACTGGAAGTATTGGAAAAACAATTGCAGTTCAGGGTAAAAAAAGAGCAGTATGGAATAGTAGTAGTTGGTTCAGGCACAGATGCCTACATGCATCATGAAGCCAATTATAAAATGACGGAAGGGATGTTAAGGCTTTTATTAAAATACCGATTTCCTGTTTTTATCAGTACCAAATCAACTTTAATAACAAGGGATATAGCATTACTGAAAGAAATTGATGAAGCCGCTATATTACCGCCTGACCTGAAAGACACCCTGAAAAGAGGTGTCATTCTCTCTGTTTCTATTTCAAGCATGGATGAAAAAGTGTACGGCATGCTGGAATCCGGCGCTGCAGCACCGTTAAAGCGCCTTGAAATTTTACAACAATTAAAAGAAGCTGGATTTTTAACCGGCGTAAATGCAATTCCTGTATTGCCTTTTATAAGTGATACAGATGAAGAACTGGAAAAAATAATAGCTGCTTCAAAAGATCATGGGGCAGATTATATTTTGATAGGTGGGTTAACTTTGTTTGGTAAGGAAGCTGCTGATAGTAAGACACTTTACTATAAGTTTTTAGAAAGGTATGACCCGGAATTAATAACGAAATACAAAAGCTTGTATCGCATCTTCCCTTTTACGCCAAAACAACACCAGGAGGAATTGAAAAGAAGAGCAGAAATAATTTGTAACAGGTATAATTTAAGAACAAGTATAATTGAAAACCATGTCTGAAGAACTTAAAGCCATTCAAAAGATATTAATTGCAAAAAGCAACAAAGCAGCATTGGCAGCGTATAAAAATTTTGTGCCCGGGGCTGACCTGAAAATTTACGGTGTAAGAACGCCTGTGTTAAATGAGTTGACAAAACAATTCAAAAACGACCGTTTTGATCTAATAAAAGAACTATGGGATTCAGGAGCGTATGAGGAAAAATTATTAGCCGTAAAGATGCTGGGTTGCATTGCAAAAAAAGATGCAGAAAGATCGCTGAAACTCATTCAATACTTTGCGCCCGGCATTGACAACTGGGCTGTTTGCGATGCCATGGGCATGCAGGGATTAAAACCAATCCTTAAAACACACCAGAAAGAAATTTTTGCATTGGCAAAAAAATACAACTCCTCTAAAAATTTTTGGGAAAGAAGATTAAGCCTGGTGTTGGTAGAATGGTACACCAGGGACCCTTCTCTTCATGCAGAAATAAAAAAATTAGTTAAGCCGCTTGAAAATGATCCCGAATATTATGTACGCAAAGCGGTGGTCTGGATAAATAAAAATTTTGCAAAAGGGAAATGAAATGAGGAATTGGGAATTAGGAATTAGGAATTGAAGATTCAGAATTCATTGCTGCACTCTTCATTTCGCTGGCCAGATTTTTGCCCAAATATTTTTCTATCCATGCATGTACAAGATAGATGACCGGTGTTAATATAATAGCCACTGCAAATTTGTAAATATAATTTCCTGTACCTGTAACCAGTACCTGGTGCAGGCTCCACGGATCACCCTGTCCGGTTTGAATGCGCTTGCCCACATAAAAAGCAATAAATAGTACCACAAAACTATCAACCAGTTGTGAAACCAGTGTAGAGCCTGTTGCCCTTAACCAGATATTTTTTTCGCCTGTAAGTTTTTTTATGCGGTGAAATATCAATACATCCAACACCTGTCCTACCAAAAAAGCGACCATTGAACCAATGATGATCCACATACCCTGTCCAAAAATTCCCCGAAAGGCATTATCGGGTTTATCAATGCCATTACCAATAGAAAAATATTCGGATGGTGAAAGATTGATAGCACCAGTGAAGATCAGAAAAGCATAGCCAATTAAACCAATAGTTAGGTAGGATAAGAATTTAACCCCTCTTGTGCCGTAGTATTCGTTGATAATATCCGTCATGATAAAAACAACAGGCCATAATAATACACCGGCTGTTAAATGAAAACTGAAAGGGCTGCCGAATAAATTGATATTGGCACGCTGCACTCCAACCGTATCTTCCAGCGAAAATATTTTTACACCGATCACTTCGGCTATCAAAGCGCTGGTAATAAAAATACCGGCCAGTAAAATAAAAAGTTTGGTGCTTTTGTCTTTAAGAATATTATGTATCATAATCTCATTTGAAAAAGAAATGAAAATAAACCTGGCAGCAGAAGATCACGATGTTAAAGATAACTATCCATTTGGGTATTTGTATATTCATTTTTAGTGAAACGAAAATAAAATACAGGAGTAAAAAAAGTGCATTAATTATAATTGCCCCGTAGCCCAGTATCACCAATGTACCTTCCAGCCATGGGAGTGGCAGTACCTGCCTGGAACTTCCCTCGTATGTATTATGCGATTCTATATACCAGAATATCACAGCCAGCAAAAAACAGGCATTGCATAGAACGGTTATTTTTGAAAAAAATCGCATCAGTAGCCTAAGAATTTAAGATTGTGCTAACTTTAGCCGCTCAAATCTAACTCATAACTCATAACTCATAACTCATAACTCATAACTCATAACTCATAACTCATAACTCATAACTCATAACTCATAACTCATAACTCATAACTCATAACTCATAACTCATTATCCGTTTCTTCCACTCAACATCGGTACAAAAGAAAAATTATCAAATGCTTCTTCTGAAAAAGTCCCGTCCTCATTTTTAGTGATACGCAGCATACGCTGGTGATGATCTTCATCCACCGGTATCACCATTTTACCCCCGGGTTTTAATTGCTCGATCAGTTTAGGCGGAATAAAAGGTGCGGCGGCTGTTATCAATACTTTATCAAATGGGGCGTACGTTGGCAGTCCCTCATATCCATCGCCATAAAAGAATTTAATGTTTGGGTATTGTGTTTTAAAGATGAACTCCTTTGTCTTTTCAAATAATTTCTTTTGCCGCTCAATGGTAAATACCCTGGCGCCCATTTCTGCTAAAACAGTTGCCTGGTAAATACTTCCGGTACCTATCTCCAGTATTTTATCATTGGGTTTTACCTGCAGCAATTGTGTTTGGTAGGCAACTGTATAAGGCTGCGAAATGGTTTGCCCTTCACTAATGGGGAATGCCCGGTCTTCATAAGCGATCTTATCAAAAGCACTGTCCAAAAAATAATGGCGTGGAATATTGTTCATGGCTACCAGCACATGCTCATCGCTGATACCTTTTTCTCTCAACAAATCCATTAGTTTTTTGCGGAGGCCTTTGTGCTGGTAACTGTCTTCAAATTTTCTCATTACTATGCAAGATAAAAAAATGTCAGGGCTTTACCCTGACATTTTTGAAAAGCAAAATCAGATCTTTATTTCAACCTCATTTCATTCACTATCCGTTCTATCTTATCATCCAGTTCTTTTTCTTTTGCATCAAACTCTGCTGCATTATTCAATTTTGTATTCACACTAAAATAAAATTTTATTTTAGGCTCGGTACCACTTGGCCTGGCAGAAATTTTTGTCCCATCGGCCAATACAAACTGCAGTACATTACTTTTTGGCAGGTCAATAGTCCAGCTTTTGCCTGTTTGCAAATTCTTACCCACCTGCAATTCATAATCCAGCAATTCAGCAACAGCGCCACCATCAATGGTAAGTGGCGGATCTTTTCTATACCCTTCCATCATATCTGCAATTTCTTTGGCACCATTCATTCCTTTTTTAGTGATACTTACTAAGCTTTCTTTATACAGTCCATATTGCAGGTAAAGATCAATCAGTTTATCAAACAGGCTACGGCCTTTATTTTTTTCATAAGCAGCCATTTCACAGATCAAAGCAACAGCGCTAACTGCATCTTTATCCCTTATCTCATCGCCGATCATCAATCCAAAACTTTCCTCGCCACCGATAATGTATTTTTCTTTGCCTTCTCTTTCTTTTATCAAAGCCGATATCCATTTAAAGCCAGTTAGTACATTGTAACAACTTACACTGCTTGCTTTGGCAATGGCATCAATCATGTCGGTGGTAACAATGGTTTTAACCACCATGTCGTTGGGCTGCTGCAATCCTTTCGTCTTCCTGGCTTCAATCATGTAATTAAAAGCAAGCATGGCAGTTTGGTTGCCATTCATCAAAATCCATTCACCTTTATGATCCTTTACACCAATCCCTACCCTGTCTGCATCAGGATCGGTACCTAACAAAATATCTGCATTCAGTTCTTTTGCATTTTTCAAACCAATGCTCATCGTTTCTGTTTCTTCCGGGTTGGGATAAACAACTGTCGGAAAATTTCCATCAGGATTACTTTGCTCTTTTACAATTTGCACATTATCAAACCCGAATTTTTGTAATGCCTGCGGCACAAGCATAATACCTGTACCATGTATTGGCGTGTACACAATTTTCAGATCGTGTTGCTTTGCACAAATATCAGGATACACAGACAACCCCTTCAGCATTTCCAGGTAAGCTTCATCCATTTCTTTTCCGATGATGATGATATTTTCTTCCCCTCCACTCCACTTCACATCATCAACCGAAGCAATTTTTTCTACTTCTTTAATTACGTTCTTATCATGCGGCGGCACCATTTGTGCACCATCATCCCAATAAGCTTTGTACCCATTATATTCCTTAGGGTTATGACTGGCTGTACAAACCACCCCACCCTTGCTACCCGTTTTACGAATGGCATAACTTATTTCAGGCGTTGGGCGCAGGGCTTCAAACAAATAAACCTTTATTCCATTTGCCGCAAATACATTGGCTGTTGTTTCGGCAAAAAAACGGCTGTTGTTCCGGCTATCGTGCCCGATCACCACACTCACATCATTTCCAAAACATATCTTTAAATAATTGGCATAACCCTGTGTGGCCATACCCACTGTATATTTATTCATACGGTTGGTACCAATACCCATGATGCCACGAAGGCCACCGGTACCAAACTCAAGGTTCTTATAAAAAGCATCTTCTAATTCTGAAGGATTGTCTTTTTGAAGTTTTAATATCTCATCCTTTACAGGCTGTTCATAATTTCCATTTAACCAGCCGGCAATTTTTAATTGTGTATTCTCGTTCATAGTTTACCTGTTTACATCCTCAAAAATAAATGTTTCGTATATCTTAACATCACATAAGCTTATTTTTGTTTTTTATGGGCCAAACCACAAAACATAATTCAACTTCATTGGCAAAGTTTATCCTGAGGAACGAAGGACACTCTTGTACTAAAATAACTTTATTGGGCTTTTTTATCAGCAGCTTACTTTCATTTTCATCATTTGCCCAGGATTCATCCAATCACCAAATTTCCGTATCTCCAAATCAACAGATCAACCCCTTAACCCAACGGCAAAAAAACAGGAGGGTGGCAATAATTTCAGCAGCCAATATTGCCGGTTATGGTGGCTCCCTTATTGCATTTAATAAAGCCTGGTACAAAAATTATCCACGCCAGTCCTTTCACACCTTTAATGACATTAAAGAATGGCAACAGGTTGATAAAGTTGGCCATGCCTGGGCAGCTTATAACACCGGCAAAGTTTCTACTGCCATGTGGCGATGGGCCGGGCTGTCGCAAAAAAAATCGGCACTCATTGGCGGCTTAAGCGGCGCTGCTTATTTAACGGTGATAGAATTTTTAGATGCACACAGCAGTCAATGGGGATGGAGCTGGGGCGATATTGGTGCCAATTTTTTCGGCAGCGGTTTATTTATTGGCCAGGAATTGCTTTGGAAAGAGCAACGCATTCAATATAAATTTTCCTTTCACCGGAAAAGTTATCCGGAACCCATGCTGGCAAACCGGGCCAATAATTTATACGGCAAAACATGGTACGAGCGCATGCTTAAAGATTACAACGGCCAAACCTACTGGCTTAGTTTCAATATGAGATCTTTTTTACCAAAAAGCAAAATGCCCCGCTGGCTGAATATTTCGGTAGGTTATGGCGCCGAAGGAATGCTTGGCGGTTTTAATAATACCTGGATTGATGCAAACGGGATTACCATAAACAGGCCTGATATAAAACGATACAGCCAATGGTACCTTGCACCCGATATAGATTTCACAAAGATCAGGACCAATAAAAAAGGAGTGAAAGTTTTACTTGCATTTTTAAATGCATTTAAATTTCCCATGCCTGCACTGGAATTTTCGAACGGTAAATTCAGATTTAATGCAATAAGTTATTAAATTCCCCCGGCTAAATATCAAAATACTTTAAAAAATTATTGAGGGCTGCCCCCTCTCCTCAAGTAGAGGGCTAGGTGAGGTTTTTAATCCATCCATGCACCAACCACTTCCCCCTTCTCCACCTCCACATAAATATGTTCATCGGTTGTTGTAGAAACAGAAAGCCCTATATAATCCACATCAATGGGAAAAGTTTTGTGGGTCCTTTCAACAAGGGCAAGGGTCTGTATTTTTTCAGGCAGTTGTTCAAGCAAAGGTTTAAGGGCATACAACATGGTACGGCCACTGTTAGCCACATCATCAATTAATAAAATGATCTTGCCATTAAAATCCATTTTCTTATTAATAGCTATCTCTAATGGCTTCTTTTTGTCCATTGCCAGCTCCAGTACAATAACTTCTCCTTTAAAAACTTCTTTTAAATAACTGCATATTTTTTGTGCAATAACAACACCGCTGGTCTTAATACCGATCAATACCAGTTGTTTTGCAGTATAGTTTTGTTCCGCCACCTCCAATGCCATGCGGCGAAGCTTTTTATTGGCCACTTCTGCAGATAAGATGTACTTCTTATTATTCATGATAACACGAATTTAGAGAATTAACCACAGATTCACTCAGATTAACGCACAGATTAACACAGATAATTTGTGGCCATCTGTGAAAATAAATCTGTGCTATCTGTGGTTATAAAATATTTACCTTAGCGGTAACAAACATGCTTATGCAGATTTTACAACAGGTTCTCTTTGTTGCCCTTGCCGCTTTTGCCATCTGGCTCTTTGCAAAAAATATCGGTATCATCCGTCGTAATATATTTTTAGGCAAAGAAGAAAACCTGAATGATAACCCTTCGCTGCGCTGGAAAAATTTATTGCTGCTTGCCTTGGGACAAAAGAAAATGTTTCGTAACCCTTTGGTGGCGCTTATGCACTTTGTTATTTATGCCGGTTTTATCATCATCAATGTAGAAGTGTTGGAAATTGTTTTGGATGGCATTTTAGGAACCCACCGTTTATTCCTCCCTTATCTCGGAAGCTTTTATACTTTCCTCATCAACTTTTTTGAGATACTGGCTGTTGGCGTATTTGCTGTTTGTGTTATTTTTTTAATAAGAAGGAATATCATTAAACTAAAACGTTTCATCAGTAAAGACCTGGATGGATGGCCACGCAACGATGCCAACTATATTTTAATTACCGAAATTATTTTAATGACCCTGTTCCTCACCATGAACAGTGCAGACCGGGCTTTACAGTTACAGGGCAGCGAACATTACCATGAGACGGGTAATTTTATTTTCTCCGGAATGATTGCTCCCCTATTCAGTAACTTTTCTTCATCTGCTTTAATTGGTTTAGAAAGAACCTGCTGGTGGCTGCACATCATCGGCATCTTTGCTTTTTTAAATTACCTGCCCTACAGCAAACACCTTCATATATTGTTAGCCTTCCCCAATGCGTATTATGCAAGGCTTGGCATTGTTGGCAAGATGGACAATATGGAAAATGTGCAGAACGAAGTAAAGTATATGATGCAACCTGAACTGGCCCCTGAATTGCCCCCGTCTTCAGACGGGGGAGCGCCAATAAAATTTGGCGCCAAAGATGTGTTTGACCTGAGCTGGAAAAGTTTATTGGATGCATATAGTTGTACCGAATGTGGCCGTTGCTCTGCTGCCTGCCCGGCCAATCAGACCGGTAAATTATTAAGCCCCCGAAAAATAATGATGGATACCCGTGACAGGCTGGAAGCTGTTGGCAAAAACATTTCGGCAAACAAAGCATTTAAAGATGATGGTAAAAATCTATTCTCTCACATAACCACAGAAGAATTACGTGCCTGCACCACCTGCAATGCCTGTGTACAGGAATGCCCCGTTTCTATATCTCCCCTGGAAATAATTTTGGAACTGCGCCGCTCCCTTATTATGGAAGACAGTAATGCGCCGCAGGAATGGAACGTGATGTTTGGCAATATTGAAAATAATTTTGCGCCGTGGAAGTTTAGCCCGGATGACCGGGATAAGTGGGCTGAGGAGATGAAACAGTAATTGGGAATTTGGAGTTTGGAATTAGGTTTTAAGGTTGAGGAGAATACTTCCTATAATACCAGCCTTATATTTTCATAGCACCATTGTGCAGCCTGCCCTGAGGAATGAAGGGCCGCAATCACTTTAAAGGCATACCAACCAGGAATTTTAAATGATGAATGAATTAGAAATATTGGTACACAAAACTGTTGGGATTGAATTTATTAAAGTACCAGAGTTTTGTATATTTATGAGTTGTACGCAACTTTAATGCTCCGTAATGAAAATTACATTACTTATATTAACACTCACTTTAGGTAAAGTCTGCAATTCTCAAAGCGTTACTGGTAAAGTGACAGATATTGACACAAAAAAAACAGTGGCCGAAGCAAATGTTTATTTAACCTCTCCTTCTCCGACAGAAGATACGCTTAATGTTTGCTATTGGTCTATGTATAAGTATAAAATTATTTCTCAAACTAAAACAGATTTATCAGGTAATTATTCTTTCATTTCCGTGAAACCTAGTCTATACAGCCTAGTTGTTTCATTTAAAATGCCCGAAGTAAAAGATTTAGGAAGTGGCTATAGAGATGATATTGACTCGAATATTAACCTAAATTCTAGTAAAGAATATACAAGAGACTTTCAATTGCTTGTCACTTGTCCGTATGACAAAACTAGAAATCAACTTTTTTGTCCAAATTGTAAAAAGAAAGATAAAGTTTTTCCAATCATATGGGGACTCCCTATGTTTGATGAAAATGGAAAAATCAATGGCTTATCCGATGGAAAGTATGTTTTGGGAGGGTGTATTATGGATCTTTATTGTAACCCTACAAAATTTTGCAAACGATGCAGAAAAAATTTTTAAATCGTGTAAAGCTTCGTACAACATGAAATCTGTGTAAAAAACCAAACAAAAACAAAATTTAATCTTTTCTTTTTTAAGGTCTCTGGCACAGGGCCACCGTGCTAAAAAAATCAAATTAAAACAGCAAGTCACACAGCCTGACTTAAACCCTGTGTGGTGACTTGCCTGAGAACTCAAAAGTTTATGAACATCGTTAGAATTCTTAATCGCATTCTGTGTTACATCCCGTTCGTTTGGGTTGTTTGTTTTTTTATCATGGTACTTATTGGTATTTTGGAATTAAAAAAAATACCTGTTTATGGAGTTGACCCTGATCCATATGCTCTTTCTATTGACTGGATAAATGTTATAATGCTATTTTCATTATTCATCAGCATTTTTTCTATTCCTCTTAATATCATTATGACAGTTGCTCTTTACTTCAAAAAGGTACAACTTTCAAAAGGTGATAAGATTGCTTTAATTATTCCAATTTTAAGCGTTGGTGTCTTCTATATATGTAAATATGGCTTGCCAAATCTATTTGAATGGGTTCTTGACTAAATCTATATAACAAAGTGGAAAATCAATAAAATAAACTTCAGAAGTCGCACCCCACACGGGCGCAGATATGCAGCAAAGCTAACTTGTGCGGTGATATTCCTTCCCGGCAACGCCTCTACCCGGCTTTGTGTATTGCTGAGGTTGCTGAGAAACACTATTCAGTAACAGAAAATCCGGAAGATCTGTAAATATTTTTAAACCCTGATTCTATCCCTTTTTCACCAGATACTTCAACCCAACCTCCATGCTGCTGTATTTAAAATCATGAAGCCCTTGCTGAAACCCAAACAGTAGCCCGGTTTTTTTTATTCTTTTCTCCATATTAAACCTAAACACAACCGGTTTATCGCCGCTGTTCTCTAAATAACCCCAGTAACCTGCCACATTAGTTTGTATCCGCCAGTTATTTTTATTCCACTCCAGCCCGGTACCAAACAGGATCGCATCATCCTGGTTATTCTTGTCTGATTCTATCTGCCAGGAATAAAAACCCAGCATACCAACCCATTTTAATGGGGAATGAAGGATTGGTTTGCCAAACGACAGATCAAAATAATACCCCGGTGCATCCACATCCCTTGCAGCTCCAAAACCCGAACCGATCGGGAAACGGTATCCCATGCGCAGGGCGAGATGGATATATTTTCTCCATCTTTTCAGTAACTGGAAATTTGTATTCAGATGCAATTCACCTTCTCCCTTTTTATCATAAAAGAACTGGGGATAGATATGTCTTTCTTCTTTTTTGGCCTGGCTCATTTGAAAATATTCGAATGGCACCCAAAAAATATCCATGGCAATAACATCTTTTACAAGACAGTAATTGGCATATACTGCATAATTCTGTGTATTGTCTCCTTTGGAGAAGTGAAAATTTCCTGTAGCACTTACAAAGCTACTGCTGTCAATGCTGCCATTACCAACACGAGGCACCGGTAATGCGTTAGGCCCCTGGTAGGCTGGCTGGGTACGTAAATATCTCGACCAGTGGCTGACACCGTCCCAATGCACTATCTGCGACCATTGAGCAAGTGTTTGGGTATTTCCTCTCAGCGAAACAAAAACGAAAAGTAAAACAAACCAAATACGCATCTTCCAAAAATTATTTTTAAAAGTAAAATACCCAGTCGAATATAAATACTTTCATTTTAAGTAGAGACAGCGGCAAAATAAACTTAAAGCCTGCCGTAAATACTAAAGCAGGCTTTCTAAAATCCTTGTTCAATTTTCAGTTTCGATCCGGGCTTTACTTTATTATCAGCCTGTTTTCCACCACGGGATTAATGCCGGTAAATGTTACAACGTAAATTCCTTTGGGCAATTCACTTACATCCAGTTTTATTACTTGCATGCCTTTAATTATCCTGGTTGTTCTTACCATTTGACCCACCTGGTTGATGATTAGCAATTGCATATCTTCTGCAGCCGCTTCGTTTAAAACTATACTTACATTGGAAGTAGCCGGGTTAGGATATAATAAAAATTCCTGCCTGTGGTCATCTGTTTTGGCAACTACCATTACCTGGCTAAGCCTGTAACCGGCATCTGCATCTACCATTTTTAAGCGATAAAAAATCAGCCCCTTTGAAGCATTAACATCAGTAAACTGGTAATTGCGTATGTTACTGCTGTTACCAGCTGCATTCACCTGCCCTATTTTAGTAAAGTCAATACCATTGTAACTCCGCTCAACATCAAACCAGGCGCTGTTTTGTTCTGATTGTGTATTCCAGCTCACCAATACATTTGCTCCCTGGCGCCTTGCCTTTATATCAATACCATTTATTGGCAATACAATTCCGGTGGTTGTAAAAGTCTGTGTAGCGCTGTAACCGGAAGGACCGATAGTGCCAACTGATTCACAGGCATAATTATAAGCAGTGTTAGCAGAAAGGCCTGCTGGCACAGTGACCGAAGGAGTATTAACAGAAGCAACTGTCCAGATAGTTTCTGTTGTCTTTTTGTACCGTAAATGATATGAAGAGGCATTGTTATCCGGAGTCCAGTAAAATGCTGCACTTGTATTGGTAATATTGGTAACATTTAATCCGGTTGGTACGGGAGGGGGCACCGTGTTGCTGTCATTAATAAGAACAGTATAATCTTCTGTTTCGCCTCTTGCATAAACACCACAAGGGGTTGGCGGGTTATCATGGCTCATAATTACCCTCATTCTTGTTGGGCCTAAAGGGGCAAGTGAAGGAACCGTAAAATTAAAGGCAATGAGCCCTGTAAAATCAGTATAAAGGGTTACCACATTTTCGCCTGCATCAGTAAAATCATTGTTATGATTATAATCTATCCAGATACTGTAATATTCATATTCGGGGTAAGGAACCAATCCTGATAAATAACCCTGAACATTTTGATTCCGGGTAAATGGAATAACTACATTGGTAAAATCTCCATACCCATTATCCCTTCCCGAATTATTTACAACAGTACTCCCGATCCAGAGTTGACTCAAATATTCCTGTGCCTGGCTCTGCCCAACTGAAGTACAAATACCTGTCCCGGTTGTTGTAAATGTTTGTGTTGCACTATAGCCTGATGGCCCGTTGTCGCAAACGGCTTCCACGGCATAATTATAAGTTGTACCGGCGAATAGGCCGTAAATATTGATGGAAGGAAGGTTATAGGAAACAACTGTCCATGTATTTGCTGTTGCTGTTTTGTACCGTAAATGATACAATGTAGCACCGGGAACAGGTGTCCAGGAAAATGTTGCCTGGGTATTGGCAACGTTTGCAACATTTAATCCTGTTGGGATGTTGCATGTTCCGGTACCAGTATGATCAAGAAAATGAAAGGCTGTCATACTTGTACCACTTAAAACAAACAAACTGTTGTCGCTGGCAAGTGTACATGCATAACCCCATCCACTATAAATATTTGTCGAATCAACCCATTTCCTTAAACCTGTACCGTCATATTTTACGGTGATCATACGTAGGTATGATGATCCGAATTGAGTAAACATCGGGCCGCCTTTTCCGGTAACAAAAACATCTCCGTTTGCTTTTGCTGAAAGAAAATAAGGTTGCTCATCATTACCAGATGTTTCATTATATCGGGTATTCCAAAGCATGATACCCGCAGTATTAATCTGAAAGGTGAGCCAATCAAAATAAGATGCACCGATAGTACCATATCCAATAACACTCAACTTATCTGCTACAAATGTGAGTCTTGTCGGGAAGTCGGATCCACCAAAATCAAAGTCTTTTTTCCATAGCTGTGTGCCCGAAGGATCAAATTTATAAATCTCCATATCCATAGCACTTGTGGAAGAAACCTGGTTATCATAGCCTGAAAGTAAATAGACATTGCCCCCATCATCAATTTCAACATCATGTCCACCACGGCCCAGTAAACCGGCAGTCCATAATAAACTGCCTGTAGTATCCCATACAGCTACAGGGGCAAGGCTGAGGTTACCTGATGATGCGGTCAAAACAACTTTATTGCCTTTAAGCCGCATAGATCCAAAATATTTAGGGGCATTTGCATCGCTATTTTGTGTGAACAATATTGTACCGTTAGTATCAAGTTTGATTAAAGCGAATCCAGGCAGGGCTCCAACACCAGTTGCCCCAACATACAGGTTTCCATTATTATCCACTTCGCATCTCAGGTTCATCCCTACCAGGTAATTAACCGGGCTCACAACCTGTTTCCATAACTGAACACCGTCGGGACTGTATTTTAAAATAATGACCGCAACAGGAGTACTGGTGCTCACATATCTGTAACCAGCTACGAAAACATTATTGTTGTTGTCGGTGGTAACCCAAAGAGGTCTTTCGTAATTGCTTGGTATGCCTGATGCAGATACAGCTTGCCACTGCAACACACCAAACTTGTTGTACTTGCGGGTAAACATATTGTTACTGGTCCAATAGCCAGTTGCAATTACATTGTCCTGATTATCCCGGGCAATCATGACACCGGTTTTTTGAGTGCTTTCTGCAGGCCGTATCCAGTCGGTAGAATATTGAGCAAATACATTTGATGAAAGCAATAAAAAAAATGCAGCTATTTTGTGTGCCTTTTTCATAAAATTTTATTTAAAGCTTGATATATGGATTCATTTCTTATCAATCAGTGATCTTTATTTTCACAGGAATACGGGGCAGATATCTTAATCCAGCACAATTCATGAGGCCTAATTGCAAAAACCAGGTAAAGGGAAATAAACAGTATGCCAGCAATTTTTCTCATTGGACTAAAATAGATTTCATACCCTACTATACAAAATGAAGTTCGCTGGATGGGTAAAAAGGGATGCTGAATATGTAAAATTCATTCATGCCCTGCCTGATAACTGGTTAAAACTAATTCTATTCACCCATAAGAAACATGATCAAAATCAGGGAGTGTCAAAACATTAATTACCTTCTTAGAGGTGCGGGCCCTGCTGGCGCAGATATGCGGCAGGAGAAAAGCAGCGTAACATATCTGTGTCAAGTAACACTCTTAAAAATAAAGACTCTAACTATATTTAATAATGTTGTTCAGTGGCACAGATACGCTAACTCGCAAAACCCAAGCTGCATATATCCTTCCAGGTAATGTCTCTCCCCGGCTTTGTGTATTGCTGAGGACGTTGCTGAGAAACAACCTTGTTTCAACATTTTCTTTTAACTTCAATGATGATGAAACTAAACCATAAAGCATTAGTTGACCTGCTGCAACGGGCTTACTCGGCAGAAAAAGCAGCAGCTTTTGCCTACCAGGGCCATGCAGGGTCGGTGAAAGACAAAACAGAAAAAGCGGCCATAAAACAAATAGAACTGGATGAATGGAACCACCGTAAAGAAGTATTGGCGATAATGAAGCAGTACGATATTCCTGTTTCAAAATATTATGAGTTCAGGTTTCATGTTATCGGAAAGATCATTTCTTTTTCCTGCTACATCATTGGCTGGTTCATGCCCTTTTATTTTGCCGGCAGGCTCGAAAGCGGGAATGTGTGTGAGTATTTCAGGATGATGCAGTATTTTCATGAACTTGACATCCTTGAGCATAACCAGGTGCTATATGAAATGGGCATTAAGGAAAAGGAACATGAAATTTATTTTTTGGGAAAGATCAAAAATAAAAAGCTGCTCCCCTTCTTTGAAAAATTATTCTCCTGGGGATCTAAAGAAAGTTTTAATGACGTGGACCTTGATAAAAAATACCCGGTAGAAGAATCGGGGCTCTATTGTAAAAAGTAGAACGAAAGATTGCAGAACCCCGGAATAGCCGTTAATTTTATACCATGAAAAAAATATTATTTATACTGCTGCTTTGCCCATTATTTTCAACTGCACAACAAACCCTGCCCCGGTTTGAAAATGACACACTATATACCTCAGGCGGGTATAAAATTTACAAAGGCCAAACGTTGCATCTTGCCAATGGCACATCAGATGCCGGCTATTTCAGGTTCATAAAATTTCACCCGAACCTGAACAGGAACGATACTTATATTTTACAAAGCAGTACCATCCTGGTCAACAGGTTAAGGAACTATAAAAATTCCGGATCTGACAATTATAATATCAGGATCTCGGGTACGGTAACCTATAAAAACGGCACGAAAGCAGAAACAGATGTCATCATGGATTATGAAATGGCAATAGAAAACATTGCCGGGCAACCCGGTGAATTAACAGTACCTGAAGAATTTAAAAACAAACGTGCCGAAACCGTGGCCGTGGCAACAAAAAAACAAACGGTGGCTGAAGAATCTAAAAAACAAGAAGCACCTGCGGATATTAAAAAACTGCTGGTGGCCGATGAGATAAAAAAACTGTTTGACCTGTATAAGGCAGGCGCATTGACCAAAGAAGAATTTGAAGCGCAAAAGAAGAAATTACTGGATAGGCAATAAACTATCAACGTGAAGATAATAACCTGGAATTGCAATATGGCTTTCAGAAAAAAAGCAGGCCATATCCTGGCGCATAAGCCCGATATTTTAATTGTTCCGGAATGTGAGCACCCCGACAAATTAAAATTCAATGATGATATACCAAAGCCAACAGATATTCTTTGGTTTGGAGCAAATCAAAATAAAGGGCTCGGTATTTTTTCCTACAGCGAATTCAGGTTTAAGTTGATAAGGACACATAACCCGGAATTAAAATTGATCATCCCCATAGCTGTAACAGGCCGCAATCATAAGTTCAGCTTATTTGCAATCTGGGCAAACAATCCTGCTGACCCCGATGGCCAATATGTTGAACAGGTATGGAAAGCCATACACCATTATAAATTATCTAAAAAAAATACCCTACTCATCGGGGATTTCAACAGCAATACTATCTGGGACAGAAAGTACAGGATCGGCAACCACTCACATGTGGTAGATCGTTTGCAGAAAAAAGGTATTACCAGTTCGTATCATCTTTATCATAAACAAATACAGGGCAACGAAGCACAGCCCACCTATTATTTATACCGGCATAAAGACAAACCTTATCACCTGGATTATTGTTTTGTATAAACAGACCTGGCCAGCAAAATTCAATCAGTTGAAATTGGCGATCATGATTTCTGGACAAAATACAGTGATCATGTTCCGGTAATGGTAACATTTAACGATAACTGATCTGCCTGTTATTTTTTCATTTTATGGAAACAACGGAATAAAAGCATCTTGTCAAAAAAAACTTATGCAACGCTTTCTCCTTCTGTTTGTCTTTTTATTTTGTGCTGCCATTGTAAAAGCCGATTGTTCAGGAAATGGCATTTCCTGCTGGCCCAACACTTCTACTATAAAAGCCAATCCTGTTTTTGTAATTACTTTTTATGCAGTTAGCCAGGGTATTGTGGAAGGGTTAAATACAAAAAACGCTGTTTATTTAACATTAGGTAAGCAAATAGTAAGGTTGAAAATTATTGAAGTATGTATAGGGCAGTTTTACCTGACCCAGGTAATTGTAAAGCCTGTAACAGAACTTTTGCCTGGCAGAGAATATGAACTGGTAATTGACAACTTGCCGGCTTATGAAAGGATATTAAAATGGGATAAACAAACCTTCAGATCGGGGCCTCCCAAGTGGAAGGTTTTGAGTGAAATTGACACCGAATTTCCCAGATGGGTAAAATTGCCGGAATTTAAGTCAAAATCTATCGTTTATTTTGGCTGTGGCCCCTCCCTGGCAGTCAATTTTGGCTTTGCCGCCGCCGATGGGTCAGATTTGCTGGTTAAAACCATCGTTAAAAACAGGAAAACCGGGAAATTTACCACTTACTATCTTGAGTCTCCCGATAATAATATAGCAGTTGGCCATAGCATGTGTTCCGGCGCTTTTGTTTTTGATACGGATGATGAATATGAAGTTTCTTTTGCGTTGATGGATGCCAGTGGTAATCCCGGTTGCGTATCTACAGCCCCAATTTATTTTACAAGGCCAACAACAGTAAATGAAATTAAATAATTTTACAACTGCTGTACCAACATAAATTTTTAATACCAGAAAAAAATCATCATGCATATTTCTTCAACCACTGCAATAAAAAAAATTGACGCCTCTGAAAAATTATTTTTAGAATTATTCAGTCACGGAACACTACAGGTTGAAATTTATAAACCGGTAGAAAAAGATATGCAGCAACCGCATGAAAAAGATGAGGTTTATATCATCATTTCAGGAATAGGAGAATTTATAAATGGAAAAATCAAAATTGATTTTCAGCCGGGAGATTTCCTTTTTGTTCCGGCAGGAACTGAACACAGGTTCATAAACTTTACCAACGATTTTTCCACATGGGTAATTTTTTATGGCCCCGCAGGTGGGGAAAGTAAAGCCAGCAGGGCTATTGCCTGATTTTACCGACTGAAATAATTTTACCAACAAACAAAAAAATATCCTGTTAATATTTTTTTTGTTTATATCCAACATAATTAAATATATTTATTGCATGGAAGCCTACTACAAAACCCTGCAAACAATTTTCAGCATTACTAAAGATGATCCGCAACCGGAAACATACAAATGCCGTCCCAGAGAAATTATTCTTCGCCAGTTCCAGGATTGGAGTGTTATTCTCCAGCATTTAAAATTACTGGAAGATGAAGGATTGGTTATTACCAGCCAGGAAGATACACTTGTTATCTGCATCACTAATGCAGGTATTGAAAAAGTGAGCAGCGGTAAAAAATTTACCGTGGAGAATTAATTTTTCCTTTTTCATCTTTTATTTTTTTAGTAAGAAATCACACTTGCAATACCTGTAACAATTTTGTTAACAGTATTCAGTATCCTGTTTTAATAATCACCTCCCGGCATTTTAGCGAGACATAAAATAATATGCTACAATGCCTTTACTATGTTAGTTGCCTGGCCAATATAATTTTTGTACAAGCCGGTAACCCGGCATAATCAATAATCCTTCTTCCTTTTTTGTATTTTTGCCCACTTATTGAATCAGAATCACGAATTATGGAGTTGACTAAGAATTTTGAGCCCAAAACGGTAGAAAACAAATGGTATAAGCACTGGGTAAGCAAGGGGTATTTTAACAGTAAACCCGATGCCAGGCCTGCATTTACAGTGGTTATACCCCCACCTAATGTTACGGGTGTGCTGCACATGGGCCATACTTTGAACGAAACAGTGCAGGATATACTGGTTCGCAAGGCAAGGATGAGCGGTTTTAACGCCTGCTGGGTTCCGGGCAGCGATCATGCTTCTATTGCTACTGAGGCAAAAGTAGTAGCGATGCTGAAAGAAAAGGGAATTGATAAGAACAGTTTATCGAGGGAAGAATTTTTAAATTATGCTTTTGAATGGAAGGATAAATATGGCGGCATCATTTATAACCAAATAGAAAGGTTGGGCTGCAGCGTGGATTGGAACAGGACAACCTTTACCATGGATGACCATTATTACAAAGCTGTAATAAAGGTTTTTATTGACCTGTATAATAAAAGCCTTATCTATCGTGGCGCAAGAATGATAAACTGGGATCCTGCCGCAAAAACTGCCTTGAGCGATGAAGAAGTAGAGTACAGGGAATTGACTGGTAAACTTTATCACCTGCGTTACAAACTCGATACTTCAAAAGAAGAATATATAAGCATTGCTACACAACGCCCCGAAACTATAATGGGTGATACTGCTATTTGCGTAAATCCAAATGACGAACGCTACGCACATTTAAAAGGAGCTTTTGCATTTGTTCCATTGATCAACCGCCGCATACCAATAATTTTTGATGAGTATGTTGATCGGGCATTTGGTACAGGCGCATTAAAAGTTACACCGGCACATGATATCAATGATTATAATTTAGGATTAAAACATAACCTGGAAGTTGTTGATACCATTAATGAAGATGGAACAATGAGTACTGCTGCACAAATATATATTGGTGAAGACAGGTTTACGGCAAGAAAAAAGATCATTAAAGAACTTGAAGAAAAAGGTTTCCTTACTAAGGAAGAAGAATACGCAACAAGAATGGGTTATAGTCAGCGTACGGGAGTTGTAGTTGAACCAAGAATAAGCACCCAATGGTTTGTAAAGATGAAGGAACTGGCAACACCGGCGTTAAAAGCAGTTGTTGCTGGAGATATAAAAATTCATCCCGGTGATAAATTTTTGGCCACCTATAAATACTGGCTGGAGAATGTGAAGGACTGGTGCATCAGCCGCCAGCTTTGGTGGGGACAACAGATACCGGCATGGTATGATGAGAATGGAAATCTTTTTGTTGCTGAAACAGCATTGCAAGCCGCAAGTAGCAAGCTGCAAGGGGAAGGTATTAATGATCCGGATGCTTCTCTACTTGAAGCTTGCAGCTTGAGGCTTAAACAAGATGCCGATGTATTGGACACCTGGTTCTCTTCCTGGCTTTGGCCGATGGAAGTATTTAAAGGAATTACAAACCCGGGCAATGAAGAAGCAAAATATTATTATCCGGGTTCGGTTTTGGTGACGGGGCAGGATATTATTTTCTTTTGGGTGGCACGAATGGTGATGGCCGGAATGGAATATGAAAAACAGATCCCTTTTAAAGATGTTTATTTTACCGGGATGGTAAGAGATAAGCAGGGAAGAAAGATGAGCAAAAGTTTGGGTAACTCACCAGACCTGTTGGACCTGATAGACCGGTATGGTGCAGATGCAGTAAGATTTGGTATCATGGTTTCTTCCCCGGCAGGAAATGACCTGATGTTTGATGAGAATAGTTTGGAGCAGGGAAGGAATTTTAATAATAAGATATGGAATGCATTGAAGCTGGTAAAGATGTGGGAAGCTCGTCAGTCGTCAGACGTGAATCCTGAGCAAGGTACAACCTCAGTATCAGCATCTCACCACTCACTACTAACCACTCACCACTTTACGATTGATTGGTTTGAAAACAGGCTCAATGAAGTAAGATCCGAAGTGGATAGATTAATGAAACAATTCCGCTTGAGTGAAGCATTAAAAACAATTTACTCACTGATATGGGATGATTTCTGCAGCTGGTACTTAGAATGGGTGAAGCCGGGTTTTGAACAACCAATTGATTCAACAGTCTATAACAGGACGGTAAATTATTTTGAAGACCTGATGCAATTGTTGCATCCATATATGCCTTTTGTTACTGAAGAAATTTATCATTTGCTGCAGGAACAAAAAGATGATCTGTGCATCAAACAATTTTCAGAAATAAAAGCGGCAGATCAAAACATTTTATTGCAGGGAGAATTGCTGAAGCAGGTTATTACCACTATTCGTGACGGAAGAAATAAGAACCAGGTAAAACCAAAAGATACCATTAAACTTTTTATTGAAACAGCTGCAAAAGAAAGTTACCGTTCAATTACCGGTATTTTATGCAAACAGGTAAATGCCGATGAAATTTCTTTCACAAAAGAAGCCTTAGCAAATACAATTGTTGTGGCAGTGGAAAAAGATAAATTTTATATCAAGACTGAAAAGGAATTAGATACCTCTACACTTAAAGATGACCTGATAAAAGACCTTGAGCACCAGAAAGGGTTTTTAGCCACTGTAGAAAAAAAACTAGGCAACGAACGCTTTGTACAAAATGCCCGGCCCGAGGTACTGGCACTGGAGCAAAAAAAGAAGGCCGATGCCCTGGCCAGGATAAAAACCATCGAGGAGAGCCTGTCAACGATCAGTTAAAGTAAAACTGCATACTATATGCAGTAAAAATACGTTGTAGTCTAATCAAAACAGAGCCCATGGTATCAATTGTAAGGTTTTTATTGTCATTTAGCTTATCAGCTATGCTCACAACTGCCTTGGCCCAAAAGCCAAAACAGGGAGTTGTAAAACCTGCAACGGTACAAAAATTCAAGCCACCAAAACTTAGTTGTTCACTCGGCATCCGTTCAGATTCTGCCATAGTTGCTGTGGAAGAAGCCAGGCAATTGATAACCCTGCCTTTAAAAATTACAGATGATAAAAAAGGGCTTTATACCATATCCTCATACCAGCTCATGTATAAAAGAAGGGCTGTAACAGAAGATGAACAGACCGGTAAAGTATCGCCAACAACAAGCAATGTTGCCAGCCTGTTCAGAGAAACACCAGTTCCCGGACTCTGGAAAAAAATTATAACAGAGCAATTAATGCCCGGTGAAGAATTATATTTTTTTGACATCATTGCCAAAGATGCAGAGGGCAGGTTGATGTTTGCACCCGACCTAAAAATAAAAACCAAATAATAAAGATGACCCCTGTACAAAAAGTTGACGTAGAAAGTATCCCTGCTATACAGGAGCTGGCAGAGAGAGCCTGGAAGGTTGCGTATTCTTCCATCATCTCTCCGGAACAGATGAAGTATATGCTTGATCTTTTTTACAGTGAAGCTGCTTTAAAAAAACAAATACAGGAAGGCCATCAGTTCATTATAGCAAGAGAAAAAACAAAGGCCATTGGTTTTGCATCATACTCCGTAAAATCGGGCGGCGAGCCGAATACCTATCGCCTTCATAAAATATATATTGATCCTGACCAGCAGGGAAAAGGAATTGGTAAGTTATTGATCGGTTTTATCATCAACGATATCAGCTCCTATGATGCCGTTAACCTGGAATTGAATGTGAACCGCCATAATAAAGCAATGGATTTTTATAAAAAAATAGGCTTTAAGGTCATCAGGGAAGAGGATATCAATATCGGCAATGGTTTTTTCATGAATGATTATGTAATGAACCTGTCTTTACATGTTTACTCATAAATAAGCTGGTGGGTTTGCTTAATGACACCCATCACAAATACGCTCTGCACATGTCCCATGTTTTCGATATTACTTAGTCTGTGTACATGAAAATCGTGGTACGCATTCATATCGGCGCACATCACCTTCAGCATAAAATCAAACTCACCTGAAATAGTATAGCACTCCACTACTTCGGGCATTTGTAAAATGGCTTTTACAAATTTGGTACCCGCAGCCTTGTTATGTTCTTTCAGCGATACATAGCAAATAGCGATCAGACTTTTATTCACTTTGGTATGATCCACCAAAGTGGCATATTGTTTTATCACGCCATTTGCTTCCATGCGCTTGATGCGTTCATGTATGGGTGTGGTGCTCAGGTGAATTTTATCTGCAATTTCCTTTACCGTCATCCTTGCATTTTGCTGCAGCAGGTTCAGTATAGCAAGGTCTTTTGCATCAAGTGCAATAGTACCGGTAGCTGTTTTTTCTGTTTGGGTGACTTTTGCCATAGTAAAAAAGGGGTTTATCCTGTTATTAACAAAATAACGTGATATTTCCCCAAATTTATATAAAACCATAGAATATTATTCTATAAGTTTATTTTTGTGTCCTAAAACAATTTAATTCATGTCTACATTAACAAAAACCTCCATTGACTTCAGCCTTAAATATAAGGTTGCAGATATGAGCCTCGCTGAATGGGGCCGTAAAGAAATTAAATTAGCCGAAGCAGAAATGCCGGGCTTGATGGCCATCCGTGAAGAATTCGGACCATCACAACCATTAAAAGGGGCAAGAATTGCAGGTTGCCTGCACATGACCATTCAAACTGCCGTGTTAATTGAAACATTAACAGCACTTGGTGCAGAAGTGAAATGGAGCTCATGTAATATTTTCTCAACACAGGACCAGGCTGCCGCTGCTATTGCCGTTGCAGGTATTGGTGTATTTGCATGGAAAGGACAAACACAGCAGGAAGCTGACTGGTGTATTGAACAAACTTTATGGTTTGGTGGTGCCGACCGTCCTTTGAATATGATACTGGATGATGGTGGCGATCTGACCAATATGGTTTTTGATACTTATCCTGAATTGATTCAGCATGTAAAAGGATTAAGTGAAGAAACCACCACAGGTGTACACCGTTTATATGAGAGAATGGAAAAAGGTACATTACCTGTTCCTGCATTTAACGTAAATGATTCTGTTACTAAAAGTAAATTCGATAACAAATACGGTTGTAAAGAAAGTCTGGTTGATGCTATCCGTCGTGCCACTGATGTGATGATGGCGGGTAAAGTTGCAGTTGTAGGAAGTTATGGCGATGTGGGTAAGGGTTCTGCTGCTTCATTAAAAGGTGCAGGTTGCCGTGTTATTGTTACTGAAATTGATCCGATCTGTGCACTACAGGCTGCTATGGATGGCTTTGAAGTAAAGAAAATGATCGATGCAGTTAAAGAAGCAGACATTATTGTTACTGCAAGTGGTTGCCGTGACCTGATCACTGAAAAACATTTCCGTGTGATGAAAGATAAAGCTATCGTTTGTAACATCGGCCACTTTGATATTGAAATTGATATGGCATGGTTGAATGCAAACTATGGTAAAACAAAAAATACCATCAAGCCACAGGTTGATATGTACACCATTGATGGTAAAGATGTGATCATTCTTGCAGAAGGCCGTTTGGTTAACTTAGGTTGTGCAACAGGCCACCCGAGTTTTGTAATGAGTAATTCTTTTAGCAACCAAACACTTGCACAAATTGAATTGTGGACCAAGGGTGATAAATACGAAAACAAAGTTTATGTATTGCCAAAAGTGCTGGATGAAAAAGTTGCCCGTTTACATTTGGCAAAAATTGGGGTAGTGTTGGATGAACTTACACCTGCACAATCTGATTATTTGGGAATTGAAAAAGAAGGACCATTTAAGCCTGAGCATTACAGGTATTAATTCTTCAGTCATCCAGAGCGGTAGCGAAGCCTGCCTGTCGGCAGACACAGTTATATCAATAAAAAGCCCATTCGCCAGCTGGCGGATGGGCTTTTAGTTTGATCATATTTTGACTTTCTTTTATTTTTTTACCAGGTCCTTGGTTGCTTCCATGATCGGATGCCTGTCGATATACTGGGCACTCTCATCAATCTTACCTGCCGCATTGTAATGCGATGCATTATGCACCCAAAAACCAATTGACTTCCCATTTTTGTAGGTAACATTAACCATATACCAGTTAAGCATCCACTTGCCTGCAGCAGTTTGGCCGCCATTAGGGCTTACATTGGCCATCACAGGTAAAAAGATCGGGTTGGAGAATTTAATGTTGTCAATAATGTTGAACCTGCCACTGTAGTAGTCTTTTACGGCCTGCTTACCTACCAGGCTATCGCCGCCACTCCACCTGAATTTAATATTATCGTCCATGTTGGCAGTATACCCTTCAACATCTTTGTTTTGAAAAGCATCCATGGTAGCTTTTGTAGCATTTACAAAGTTGCTATCCATTATAAGCTCAACCGGGGCCTGCGCTTTATCGGATTTAACTTCGGGTGCTGCAGCTGTTTCGTCTTTCTTTTCATTGTTACAGGCAAACAAAAAGGCAGCAACACAAACAAAGGAAATAATCTTTTTCATACAAGTTTAGTTTAGTAGTTAATAAAAGATTTAAAATAAGTTTATGGAGCAGAGGAAGTGAGTAATATCCAAAGTAGACATTTTGCCGGGAAATTCAAATCAATCTGTAATAAATTTATTCCCAGTGTAAAAATTTCAGGGTTTGGGTAAAAGTTGTAATTTTAGTGTACGAGGCCAGAACTAACTGCTTAATCTCTTTTTAAAGGTGAATAAATACACAGCCCCTGGGTCATTCCTGATCCGGGGCTTTTTATTGAATTTAAAATAGCTGCCGGTAAGCCGGGAAGGCGATAAGTTCTCATTTTTTTTCGTCTTCCTGCCTTCCCGGCATAAACAATCAAACATTGATTAGATTTGTTCAAACAAAATAAAATGAAATTAACAACGCTTATCATTTCTTTTTTACTATCAACAGTTTGCCTTGCACAAAAAGTGGAATTGACCAAAGCCAAATTTATGACCGGTGATAATGCGTCATACAGCTATCCATCCACCACTGATGCAGACTGGAGAGATCTAAGCCCCAATACGCCATGGGAGTTTCAGGGTGTGCCCAATTATGATGGTTATGCCTGGTACCGGTTTCATCTTTTTGTTCCAAAACAAGTAAGAGCAAATTCACTCTGGAAAGATTCCCTCCGCATTTTTATCGGCAAGGTTGATGATGTGTGTGAAGTATTCATGAACGGAACAAAAATAGGAAGGTCGGGCTCCTTCCCGGAAGACAAAGATGGGTACATTACCACCTGGAGTAAAACGCTGGAATTTCATTTAGGCGCCAACAGCCCTTTCTTTAACTGGGGTGGAGAAAATATTTTATCAGTAAGGGTTTATGATGGCGGTGGCGCTGGTGGCATGTTTGGCGGCATTCCCTTTGTAAATATGATCGACCTTGTTGATGGCCTTGTGATCGATAATAAACTTCCTGTACAGTTCATTTCCAATATAAAGGCAAAGAAAAATATTTCGCTCAATAATATATACAGCCAAAACATCAATGGCATACTTCGCTATAGCATCATCAACCTGGAGACAGGCAACAGGATCACAGATTCCGTATCCGTTAACCTGAAACCAAAAGGCAAATTTGATATTGCTATACCCATTACACTTACCGGAAGAAATAATATTGCTTATGAATTTGTAGAAAGCAAATCAAAAAAATCGGTGGAGCTTACAGAGATCATTCCTTATCTCTTAACGCCAAAGCCCGCAGCTGCTCCAAAAATAAACGGCGCTAAAGTTTTTGGTGTCCGCCCTAACTCACCGTTTCTTTTTAAAATTCCGGCAACGGGTAAAAAACCACTGCAATACAGTGTAGAAAATTTACCGGCGGGATTAAGTGTAAATGCATCAACCGGTATTATAACAGGCAGCCTGAAAGACAGGGGCGATCTTAAAATGACATTTGTTGTTAAGAATTCAGCTGGCAAAGCCAGGAGGGAGTTCACCGTAAAATGTGGTGACCTGCTTGCCCTCACCCCTCCAATGGGCTGGAACAGCTGGAACTGCTGGGGCCTGAGTGTAAGTGATGAAAAATTAAAAGCATCTGCAACAGCAATCATGGATAAAGGTTTAATAGATCATGGATGGACCTTTATGAATATTGATGACGGATGGGAAGAGGCTGAAAGAAATGATAAGGGGGAAGTTGTTGCCAATAAAAAATTCCCCGACATGAAAAAGTTGGGCGACTGGTTACATGGTAATGGCTTAAAATTCGGCATCTACTCCTCTCCCGGCCCAAAAACCTGCGGCAATTATTTAGGCAGCTATCAACATGAAGAACAGGATGCACACACTTATGCAAGCTGGGGAATAGATTATTTAAAATATGACTGGTGCAGCTATGGAGAGATACATGATAAAAAAGATACTTCACTTGAATCTTATAAAAGACCATACATAGTAATGCAGGAAGCGCTGCAAAAACAAAACCGTGATATTGTGTACAGCCTTTGCCAGTATGGTATGAAAGATGTTTGGAAATGGGGTGCAACTGTAAATGGTAATTGCTGGCGCACCACAGGCGATATTGAAGACAGCTGGGAAAGCCTTAGCAGCATTGGTTTTAATCAAACCACTCAATATGTTTTTGCAGGGCCGGGAAGATGGAATGATCCCGATATGATGATCGTTGGCCAGGTGGGCTGGAGTGATAATTTACACCCGACAAGATTAACACCCGATGAGCAATATACCCATGTAAGTCTGTGGTGCCTGTTAAGCGCTCCTTTATTAATTGGTTGCGACCTGAGTAAACTGGATGATTTTACTTTAAATTTATTGACCAATGATGAAGTGATTGCTGTTGACCAGGATCCATCAGGCAAGCAGGCTCAACAGGTAATAAAAACAGAAACTTACCAGGTTTGGATGAAGGAACTGGATGATGGTTCAACTGCTATTGGCATATTTAATATGTCTGACAAAGATGATGTGGTAAGATTTTACTGGAACAGCCTGCGCCTTGGCGATAAACAAAAAGTAAGGGACCTTTGGCGGCAAAAAGATCTTGGCAAGTTTCCGGATATGTTTGCCACCAGGGTTGCAGCACATGGAGTAACTTTAATAAAAACAGAACCCTATTAATTTTGACAAAACTCTCCGTAAACATAAATAAGCTGGCCACCCTGCGTAACAGCCGTGGTGGAAATAATCCTGATCTGATAAAATCGGCAAAGGATATTGAGCGCTTTGGCGCCGATGGAATTACTGTACACCCCAGGCCCGACGAAAGGCATATTCGTTATGCTGATGTGTACGACCTGAAAAAAATTGTTAGCACCGAATTTAATATTGAAGGCAACTGCACCGAACAAAGTTTTGTTGACCTGGTATTGGCCAACAAACCCACCCAGGTAACATTAGTGCCCGATGCAATTGGCCAGCTCACTTCCAACCATGGATGGAATACCATTGAACATGCTGCTTATTTAAAAGACATCGTTGCTGTTTTTACAAATGCCGGCATCCGTGTTTCTATTTTTGTTGACCCTGTGATTGAAATGATCGAAGGCGCAAAAGCAACAGGTACGGACAGGGTTGAATTATATACTGAATCCTTTGCGAAGGAATTTGGAATCAGGAATAAGGAATTAGGAATTAAGCCTTATATAGCTGCTGCGAAAAAAGCAAATGAGCTGGGCTTAGGCATAAATGCCGGGCATGACCTGGATTTGAATAACCTTAAATACTTTGCTGAAAATATCCCCGGCTTACTGGAAGTATCTATTGGCCATGCATTGATATGCGATGCTATTTATTTGGGGTTGGAAAATGCGGTACAGTTGTATAAAAGATGTTTGAAATAAAAATCATTCTATTTAACTTGAAGGATGAGGAAATATAGCCAATCAATGCTATTATTAAAAAATATGGATATGAAACAACAAACGTCTTTACTAAACCCAGTGTTGCTACAAGAAGAAATATATAATTTACACATGAGGAGAAGGAATGAGAAAATGCCATCTCAAAGAAAAGGCCGGTTAACTAAAAAGGAGAGAGCTATAATTTATTCGAAGACAGATGGAAGATGTCATGTTTGTGGAATAGAAATATCATTGAATGAGTTTCAGGCTGACCACGTACTCCCTCATGTTCATGGCGGATCACATAAAGTTGATAATTATTTACCTGCATGTTTTATTTGTAATAATTACAGATGGCATTACTTGTCAGAGGAATTACAGTTAATTCTAAAAATTGGAGTGTTGGCCAAAACAGAAATTGAAAATGAAACAACCTTGGGTAATCTATTGGCCTTAAAGTATGTAAAAAAAGAAAATAGGCGTATTAAGAATCTTAAATAAGAATGTCAACCACTAACCTACGCCACAATAAAGTTCTATAGAAGTATGCCGTACAAGTGAGATTCTTCTTTTCTTTTACTAAAAGAAAAGAAGAACAGAACAAGTTCACAACGATGCAGAATAAAGAACAAATGTCCCCAACACAAAACAGTAAACACAAAACTCAAAACTCAAAACTAAAACTACCTTAATAACCTTGCCAGCTTTCTTTCCAGCGCTCCGCCAGTTAAATTTTTGCCTACCACTTTACCTTCGGGGTCAAGCAAAAAATTTTGTGGTATCTGGTAAATCTGAAATTGCTGGGCTACTGCATTCGCCCATCCCTGCAGATCGCTTACATGGGTCCAGGTCAATCCATCCATATTTATTGCATCAATCCAGGCCGGCTTAGCTTTATCTAATGAAACGCCAAGCACCGTAAAGTTTCTTGATTTGTATTTATTATAGGCTGCTACCAGGTTTGGGTTTTCCCTCCTGCAGGGGCCGCACCAGCTTGCCCAAAAATCAACCAACACATATTTGCCACGCAAAGAAGAAAGGCTTACCGGTACACCCGAAGTATCTGCCTGTGTAAAATCGGTAAGCATAACACCGGCTCCGTTGCTTTTACCCTCAGCAATTTGCTGGGCAATATACATACCCATTGCAGACCCTTTTAATTGAGGCGACAGCAGGTTGAACATTTCTTCTGTTTTGATCGGGTCGTCAACCACCTGGTTATACCGGATAACTGCAAGGGGTGTTATGTATGAATTGGCATGCGTTGCAATAAAATCTTTCAGTATCCGCAATGCATTACTGGTAGCAGCCGAATCATACACACTTGGATTGGTAAATACTGCCTGGTAAGGCTCCAGGGTATTATTAAATTGCTCGAAGTCGGCATGAGACTGCGAGCCGGTAACCTTTGATTTATCAACTGTTTCCTTTGCCCCGGTAATTTTCACTTTACTGTTATCTAAAAAAAGGGTGATGAATGGGGGTTGTTTATTAAAGAGGATAATTTTAAAATCCGGCCGCTCCATTTTTCCTTTAAACTCAAACTTGTCTGCTTTGATGGTAGTTTCTGATTCAGTTGCACCGGTCACACCATTAAGCAAAGCCACAGCCGTTCCTTCGGGAAAACCTTTTATATCAGCAGTGATGGCAAAACCATCTGCTGGTCTTACAATTGCTTTTGATTTAGGCTTTACTGCTGCTTTCGTTTTTGGGGTAGTTTGAGCAAAAGAAAAAGCGGGCACTAAAAAACCTACTGCCGCTAAAAAAAGGGATAGGAAAATTCTTTTCATCATTTTGATTTAAGACATGCAAATTACTGAGTTTTGGGCAGATTGGGTTAGCTTGTTATTGTATTTAGGAATTCTTTAGTAGTCTTAGTGATATCTGTTGAGTTTTTCAGTGCATTAATATAGGCAGAGCCAATGATGGCACCATTGCTGTACCTGCAGGCAGCTTCAAAGGTTTCTTTATCTTTTATACCAAAACCTACTAAAACGGGGTTACTTAAATTCATATTTTGCAGTTTTTTAAAGTAAGCTTCCTGCTGTTCAATTGGTTTGGTATTTCCTGTAGTTGCAGAAGAAGAAACGGCATAGATAAATCCACTGCTGAGCTTATCAATTTTTTGTATTCTTTCTTCACTGGTTTCGGGTGTGACTAAAAAGATGAATTTGATATCATGTTTTTTAAAATATTGCTGGTATACTGTTTCAAATTCGAACATAGGCAGGTCAGGTAAAATAATTCCATCAATACCTGTTGTAGCAGCATCTTCGCAAAATCTTTCTATACCATATTGCAGAACAGGGTTCATATATCCCATTAGGATCACAGGCACATGAATATTGCTTCGCATGTTTTTCAATTGCTCAAAAAGTAAAGGAATGTTCATCCCGTTTTCCAAAGCGGTCATATTACTTTGCTGAATGACCGGGCCATCAGCCAATGGATCACTATATGGCATGCCGAGTTCAATGATATCGGCTCCATTATCCTGCAGCGCTTTCATCACTTCAAGGGTGGAATGTAAATGAGGATAACCTGCGGTGCAGTAGATATTGAGAATGTTTTTTTTCTTATGCATGAAGAGTTTATCAATTCGGTTAATAACCTCACCCCCTGCCCCTCTCCTTGAGGAGAGGGGGGCTTTGGACCCTACTGATATATCTGTTATCTCATTTTTTTTAGAAGTAAGCTCTTTAGTATTATCAGGGAATGGTTCAAATTCTACAAAATCATTTTCTTCAAACCAATCTTCAATTTTTTTAATTACTTCTTCCAAATTGTTCTCTACTTCACTGTTGGAGAATCTAAAAACCGTTATCCCATTTTCATTCAGGTTTATTGTTCTTACTTTATCGTATGCTGCCACCTCCGGATCATTATGTACTTCACCATCTACTTCAATGGCTAATTTCATTTTATGATTATAAAAATCAAGAATGTAATTATCGAAAGGGTGTTGCCTTCTGAATTTTAAGTTGCATACCTGGTCATTGCGCAATGCCTCCCAAAGTATCTGTTCTGCTTTGGTTTGAGTCTTACGCAGGCTTCTTGCATTCTCGTAAGCAGATGCTTTTGAATTCTTGTGAAGGTTATCATTATATTCGGCCATGCTTAAATACTTAAAATAATTTTAAAGAATTAGTGTCCATTGCCCTCTCCTCAAGGAGAGGGTTGGGTGAGGTTATCTTTCTGAGGAAACGATCGTCAATTCCTGTCCGTCTAAAATAATGTGGTGATATTTGGGTTTGGCGTCAATATCCAGTATTAAATTATATTCAGCTTGCTTTTTGCCTTTTGTTTTAATAAAACTTACGATGATACTATCCCCTTTTCTTTCAACGGTATATCCCTTTCCATTAAAATCATTATCCATACAGCAGTCAAATTTATACCGTTCCCCATTAATGTTAGAGATCATCTCTACAGGGCCCCGTTCTTTATTGCAATCTCCCAATTTTTCAAATTTCAGATCATGGTTAATGAAAGAATCGCTGCAGGAAAAAAGAAAACTACAAAAAATAATACTTACTGTATATTTCATATTTAAAAGCATTTGAAATTATTGGGGTCTCACTGCCCCTCTCCTCAAGGAGTGGGGTTGGGGTGAGGTTATAAATATTTCATGTAAGTTTCTAAATCCTTATCTCCTCTCCCGCTCAAACAAATCACCACCACATCGTCTTTTTTAAAGTTGATCATCTTCAAAGCATGCAAAGCATGTGCACTTTCCAATGCAGGAATAATACCTTCTGTCTTACTTAATTCAAATGCTGCATCCAATGCTTTTTTATCAGTAGCACTCATGAATATTGCACGCCCGCTTTCATACAGGTGTGCATGCATCGGGCCGATGCCCGGGTAATCAAGTCCGGCTGAGATACTGTGTGGCTCTACAACCTGTCCATCTTCTGTCTGCATTAATAAGCTTTTACTGCCGTGCAGGATACCCGGCTTGCCTAACTGGGTTGTTGCAGCACTCATACCACTATTGATACCGCAACCAGCTGCTTCCACTGCAATCAATTTTACATTTTGCTCATCTAAAAAATGATAAAATGCTCCTGCTGCATTGCTACCGCCTCCAACACAGGCAATCACATAAGCCGGATTTTCTTTGCCGGTTTTTTCCAGCAACTGTTTCTTTATTTCTTCACTGATGATACTTTGAAACCTGGCAACCATATCAGGATATGGATGCGGCCCAACAACACTGCCAATGATATAATGTGTATCCACCGGGTTATTGATCCAGTCTCTTATGGCTTCATTCGTTGCATCTTTTAATGTTTGGCTTCCGCTTATAGCCGCTACAACAGTTGCACCCAGCATTTTCATTCTTGCTACATTCGGGGCCTGGCGTTCCATATCTTTTTCGCCCATGTACACAATACACTCCATTCCTTTTAATGCACATACTGTTGCTGTCGCCACTCCATGCTGACCTGCACCGGTTTCAGCAATTATTCTTTTTTTACCCAATCGCTGCGCCAGTAATATCTGCCCGATGGTATTATTTATTTTATGTGCACCTGTATGGCAAAGGTCTTCCCGCTTTAAAAATATTTTTGCTCCGTATTTTTTGCTCAACCGTTCGGCAAAATAAAGTGGCGTAGGCCTGCCCACATAATCAGTCAGCAATTGTTGAAATTCTTTTTGAAAACTATCTTCATAAATTATTTTCAAATAATTATCCTGCAGTTCTTTTACATTGGGATATAACATTTCAGGAATGAAGGCACCTCCAAAATTTCCGTAATAGCCATGTTCATCAGGTTCGTTATATTTTTTTGTTGTCATCATTTGTAATGCTATTAAACTTCAGTGGCGCCGCACTCTTGTACAGTATCCCTGCATTGAACTTTTTTTACTTCATCTTCCAGCTCCTTAAGGAGAAGGAGCGGTACATTAAACATATCCAAACATTTAATCTTCCACTTCATCATTAATTCTTTTTTCATCAACCCTGCAAAGGGTATTTGTTTGTACAGAACATAATCTCCGCTAAGGCCTTCCAGTTCCCTCTCCTCAAGGAGAGGGGTTGGGGTGAGGTCACTTTAATATCAACTGCAAAAATTTCAGGTCCAGCCAACGATCAAACTTAAAACCTACTTCTTTAAAATGCGCCGCTTCTACAAACCCAAAATTTTTATGCAGGTGCAGGCTCACTTCATTAGCTGCATCAATACCTGCAATGATCGTATGCATATTTAATTCTTTTGCAGCTTCAATGATCGGTGGCATCAATAATTTACCAACCCCTTTACCCCTTGCCTTTGCCGCCACATGAACTGTATTCTCTACCGAATATTTATAAGCAGTTGGTACCCTGAAAGGCCCGATAGAACTCATTCCCAGGATGACTCCATCTTCCTCCGCAACAAAAACAGGAAAGCCCTGTTGCTTTCTTTCTTCAAACCATGCTTTCCGCATTTCCAAAGTATGGGGCTGGTAATAATACACAGCAGTTGTATGCGCAATGATCTCATTGTAAATGTCCAGTATCTGTGGCAGATCATTTTCAGTGGCAAGTCTTACTGCTATCATACAAAATATTTCCTTTTACTTTTTCAAACCCTGCCTGAATTGTAACACCGCAGCCATATCTTTCACGCCCGGTTCTTTTTCAAATTTGCTGTTGATATCAACCGCATAAAAATCCGGGTGCTTAAATATTTTTAATCTGGCAACATCATCCAATCCTATACCCCCGCTTAAAAAGAAAGGTTTTTCAATTTTTGCTTTGGTAAGAATATTCCAGTCAAACTGTTTGCCGGTACCACCGATACTTTCCTTTAGCCCGCCTGTATCGAATAAATAATAATCACAAACCGCATCATAAGGAGCAACCAGCTCATCAATATCTTCATCGCCTGTAATGCGAAAAGCTTTGATCACTTCTACTTCACTGCTCAGGTCTTCACACATTTCAGCACTTTCATCACCGTGCAGCTGCACCACGTCCAGTCCGTAGTCGTCAATTGTATCCAGCACATCTATCATTTCGGGATTTACAAACACCCCTACTTTTTTTAATTCAAAATCTGAATTTTTTAAATCTTCTTTTGCAATCTTATCTCCCATATACCTTGGTGATTCTTTATAAAATATCAATCCTGCAAAATCAATATCCAGGCCATCCAACTGCTGCAGTTGTTTTAGTTGGGTTATGCCGCATACTTTTATGTTCATGGTACCTTGTTTTATGTTTTGGGCTAAAGCCCGGTTTATATAATTTTTTATCCCTGGCCTGAAGGTCAGGGCAATTCAGGATAACTATTTTATTTTTTCATGCTTTCCACAAATTGTCTGAATGCTTCTCCGGGGTCTTCAGACTTCATAAATTTTTCTCCCATCAAAAATCCCTTAAATCCGGCTTCTTTTAAAATTTTAATTGTTTCCGGTTTATCAATACCGCTTTCCGAAATTTTGATTTTATCAGCCGGAATTTTTTTACTCAACGCTAATGACCGGTTTATGTCAACAGTAAAAGTTTTTAAATCCCGGTTATTCACTCCTACTAAATCTATTTCGTCACAAATATGTTCCAGCTCTTCCTCTGCATGAATTTCCAAAAGCACTTCCAGTTTCAAATGTCTTGCAAATATAGCCAGGTCTTTTACTTCATTGGGCTTTAAACAGGCTGCAATTAATAAAATAACATCAGCCCCTAAAGCTTTTGATTCGGTGATTTGATATTTATCAAAAATAAAGTCCTTTCTTAATACCGGGATAGTGGCAATCATCGCAGCATTCAACAGGTCATCATTATTGCCTCCAAAAAATAACGGCTCGGTTAAGACAGATAAGGCCGCTGCACCATAAAATTCGTAGTCGCCGGTAACATCAAGTACATCTGCATGGTTGTTAATAATACCTTTTGATGGTGATGCCCTTTTAAATTCGGCAATGATACCGGTGGTGCTTTCATTTTGCAGAGCCCTTTTTAATGATAGTGTTTTCTTAAAATAGTCAGGCATCATCTCCCAGCTCTCCATTGGAATGATCTGTTTTAATTGAGAAACAGTTTGCTTTCTTTGGGCAATAATTTCTTTTAATATATTACTCATGCACTGAAATTAATTTTTGTAAAGACTGATAAGCCCTGCCGCTTTCCAAACTCTCCACCGCCAATTGATAACACTCATCATAACTTTTATATCTGCCTGTACATTGCAGTGCCATGGCCGAATTAGCCAGCACCACAGCATTTTGTGCCCAGCTCCCTTCTCCTTTTAAGATATTGAGAAATATTTTCGCTGCTTCCTCAACTGAATTGCCTCCATGAATATCCATTGGGCTTACTGTCCTTTTTCCAAGATCTTCGGTACTAAATATTCTCTCACCTTCATTAGTAATTACTTTTGTGTCGCCGGTCAGAGAAATTTCATCATACCCGTCCAGTGCATGAATAATGGTGAAAGCACTGTTACCCTGCTGCAATAAATAATTATAAATTCTTGCCATTTCTAAATTATAAACTCCAACCAACTGGTATTTTGGCGATGCAGGATTAACCATGGGCCCAAGCATATTAAAAAATGTTCTTACCCCTAAGTTTTTCCTGATAGGGCCTACTACTTTTAAAGCCGGATGAAACAATGGCGCATGCAAAAAACAAATATTAGCTTCATCCAGTTCTTTCTTTAGTGAGCCATTGTCTTTTTTAAAAGTATAACCTAATTGTTCCATCACATTACTGGAGCCACTGATGGAGGATGCCCCGTAATTACCATGCTTGGCAACTTTATTGCCGGTACCTGCTACAATAAAACAACTGAGTGTGGAGATATTGAAAGTATTTTTTCCATCACCGCCTGTACCAACAATATCCATCACATCATATCCATTCAGATCAACCGGTAAACAAAGTTCCAGTAACGCATCCCTGAAGCCCTGCAATTCATCAATAGTAATGCTTCGCATCAGATATACAGTAATGAAAGCAGCAATCTCAGCATCACTGTATACATCATTAGAAATATTATGTAATGCTTCTTTAGCCTGTTCCCTCGACAAACTTTTATGTTCGAATAAATAGTTTAATATCTTTTTCATTGTCAGAACCAGGATTTTTTCTGATCAGGCTTATTTACCTGATCATTTGATTTCACGATTATACTTATTATTAAAAAGCCTTTTCCATTCCAGGCTGTTTGCACCAAAATTTATCAGTAATCCGACTTCGAGATTAAAGGCTTCGAGATAATTTTTCCCTTGTGCCAAATGAACATTTTCCAATTGGATAATGGCCTTCAATTCTACGCAAATTTTACCATCTACAAGAAAATCCACTCTTCTTTCACCTATCAATTCACCCTTATAAAAAACAGGAATACTGATTTCTCTTCCAAAGCTTATTCCCAATAACCTGAATTCAATTTCTAATGCCCTTTGATAGATCACTTCCTGGAACCCATTACCAAGAGCAGTGTGCACATTCATAGCTGCTCTAATATTTTTCTGTTATATCACTGTATTTATACTCCATAATAAATCAGCTTAATCAGTTAATCAGCTTAAAATCCTGGTTCAGACCTTAACCAGTTTCTTATTATTTTCTCACCATCAGGTGTTAACACACTCTCCGGATGAAACTGTACACCCTGCACATCAAATTCCTTATGTTGTAATCCCATGATATATCCATTATCGTCTCTAGCTGTTACTTCCAGGTCTAAAGGAAAATTTTCATCGCTAACAATCCAGCTATGGTAACGCCCTACTTCAATTACTTCAGGTAAATCTTTTAAAACCCGGGATTGTGTCTTTAAAATTCTAATTGGTGTAGCCACACCATGATAAACAGTACTCAGGTTTATCAATGTTCCTCCAAAAGCTTCAGCAATGGCCTGGTGCCCCAAACACACGCCCAGTATGGATTTTTTAGCACCATATTCTTTTATCAAAGGCAAAAGCAATCCTGCCTCTTGCGGAATACCGGGGCCAGGTGATAAAATTATCTTATCATACATAGCAATTTCTTCCAAAGCGATCTGGTCATTACGAAACACATCAACTTTTTCACCTGTTATCTTTTCTACAAGATGAACCAGGTTGTATGTGAATGAATCGTAATTATCGAAAACTAAAATTTTCATCTTTAAATATTTTGTGCCAATACAATAGCCTGTTTCAATGCATTTAATTTATTATTCACTTCCTGCAATTCACTTTCCGGCACACTTACTGCAACAATGCCTGCACCCGCCTGATAAATTAAAGTATTATCCCTGCTTAAAAATGTTCGTATCATTATTGCATGGTTAATTGACCGGTCAAAACCAATGAAGCCAATAGCACCCCCGTAATAACCCCTGCCTGTTGTTTCATACTCATTGATCAACTGCATTGCCTTTATTTTTGGCGCACCACTTAATGTGCCTGCCGGGAAAGTTGTAGCCAGCAATTTGAATGGATTAACTTCCGGGCATACCCTGCCCGTTACCTCGCTTACCAAATGAATAACATGACTATAATAATTTATTTTCTTGTATTGTGACACTTCTACTTCACTGCACATACGGCTCAGGTCATTCCTGGCCAGGTCAACCAGCATCACATGTTCAGCATTTTCCTTTTCATCATTTTCAAGCTGTATAGCCAATGCTTTATCCTGTTCATCGTCACCCGTTCTTTTAAAAGTGCCGGCAATGGGATGAACAATAGCTTTTCCATTTTCCACGATCAACTGGCTCTCTGGTGATGAGCCCATGAGTTTATAATCACCGTAATCAAAATAAAATAAATATGGACTTGGATTGATACTCCGTAATGCCCTGTACACATTAAATTCATCACCAATAAACTGTTGTTCAAATCTCCGGCTTAAAACAATCTGGAACACATCACCACGATGGCAGCTGGCAACCCCCTTCTTCACCATATCTAAATAAACCGCATCAGTAATGTTTGATCTTTCTTCTCCCCTGCTTTTAAATGGAAAGCCAGGAACATCTTTACTTTTTATCAGGCTTTCGATTATGGCAGCTTCACTTTCTATTCCGTTAATATGATTCTCACAGATAAACAACTCATCTTTAAAATGATTGATGGCAATAACATATTGATAAAGACGGTAACGCATTAACGGAATCTCGTTGCCCCCCTCTCCTCCAGGAGAGGGGCCGGGGGTGAGGTCAAAAAATTGTACTGCATCATAACTTGTATAACCGAACAATCCCTGTGCAACATTAACCGGCTTTGCAGCAGCTTCTTTTATTTCAAAACGCTGCATGAATTCCCAAAGCAGCTTTGGTACCTCTGTTGAATCATCGATTTTAACTCTTTCAGCTGTTTGACCCGGTAGTTTAAATTCAATAGCCGAAGGGTTGCTTATTTCTATGCCTGCAACAGCATTTATACCAATAAATGAATAGCTGTTTTCTCCGGCATGAAAATCGGTACTCTCCAGTAAGATCGTATCCCGGAAACGGTCACGCAGCCGCAGGTAGATACCTACCGGTGTGTACACATCGGCTAATATTTTTTTAAACGTTGTCTTTATCCCAATCTTCTTCATAATATCCCATTAAAAAACCCGGCTACTCGTGCCGGGTTCAACTATCTTGATAATATCAATAGCAACAAAGGCACGTCATTTGACTATGCTCCACCACCAGCTATTGTTATTTGTATTGTTCATTTGCATTTCTATTGCAAATATGAGGGGGAAATTTTACTTGGGCAAATTTTTCTGATGGCGTACCTTGGAAAAAATTAGAAATGAACCTCATCGTTTTCGGGGCAACAGGGATGGTTGGCAAACAGCTGGTACAAAAAGCCCTGTTTAAAGGCCATAATGTAAAAGCATTTGGAAGAAATGTTTATACTACTGATTATTTGCAAACGGAAAATTTGCAGTTGGTACAGGGTGCATTATTTGATGCAACCGAAGTGTATACTGCCATCAAAGGATGTGATGCGGTGCTCTCTGCCCTGGGCGGCAACTTTGACGGTACCGATAAAACCCGTACCCTCGGCATGAAAAACATTATTGCCCAAATGAAAAAGGCATCTGTAAAAAGAATTATCGCCCTTGGTGGAATGGGAATATTAAATGCGGATGAAACAACACTGTTGATCGACCAGGAAGATTATCCTCCTGAATTCCTTCCTGTAGGTAATGAACACCGCAAGGCTTATGAATTATTGAACGAAAGCGGTTTGGACTGGACATTTGTCTGCTCCCCCGATATAATCAATGCCGGGCCAACGGGCAGTTATATTACTGCTGCTGATTATCCACCTGTTCTTAATAAAGTGCGTATAAATGCAGGTGACCTGGCCATGTTCATGTTGAATGAGCTGGAGAAGAATGAATATGTAAAACACAGGGTTGGGATTAGTAATTAGTAGTTAGTAATTGGGAATTAGGAATTAGGAATTAGGAATTAGTTGTAGCAGTTTTTAAAAGCTGGCTTACTGCATGAATTATAGCGATGAATAGTGAACCCCTGTTGAAATGCCTAACTACAACCGTTGATCTATAAATAGAGCCGGGCCTCCCTCTCCTCAAGGAGAGGGAACGAGGGTGAGGTTGATGAATGGCGATATAACTGTACAAGTGAGTGACACAACGATGCTAAACAGAATTACAAATGTTGGTAACAAAATAAAAAATACATTATGAGAAAGCTACTTTCCATTGCCCTGCTTTTTATCTGTAGCAATTTATTTGCACAGGATGCCATCGAATACCAAACACCACCTAAAGAAATTTACGACCTTGTAATGGCGAAGCCAACACCCGGTGTTAGTTTCGACAGTAAGGGACAATACATGCTTGTACTCGGCCGAAGCAGTATGCCATCGGTGGAAGACCTTGCACAACCTGAATTACGCATTGCAGGTTTACGTATCAACCCCAACAATTTTGGCCCCAGCAGAAGTGGTTATACAACAGATATCATTATTAAAGAGGTGGCAACCGGTAAGGAATTTCCCATTGCCGGCTTACCGGCAAATTTAAAAGCAGGTAACCTGCAGTGGAGCCCCGATGATGCTAAAGCCGCCTTCACCAATACCACCAGCGGCGTTATTGATATATATGTGATTGACATTAAAACCCGCAAGGCAACTAAGTTAAATAGGTCTGCCGTTAATTTGGTTTTGGGTGGGGCATTTGACTGGATTGATAATAGCAGTTTATTATACAGCACCGTAAACAAACCGCTAAGCATGGCTCCTAAAAAACCAGTGGCACCAAAAGGCCCGGTGGTACAGGAGAACCTGGGCAAGGTTGCCGCAAGTGTAACATTCCAGGACCTTATTAAAACGCCATACGACGAAAGCCTGTTTGAATTTTATGCTACCACACAATTGATGAAAAATACAAACGGGGCTGAAACAAAGATTGGCTCGCCAGCCATTTACAGTACTATAAACCTGTCGCCTGATAAAAAATATTTACTGGTAGAGAAAATTGATAAGCCATTTTCTTACCTCGTGCCAGCAGGGGGCTTTAACAGCACGATGATGATAACAGATATGAACGGTACTACTGTAAAGGTACTGGCCAAATTACCCAGCAGCGAGCTGGCACCAAGGGGAAATGATAATGTATTGAATGCCCCACGTGGCTATGGCTGGCTAAATAATTTTCCGGCTACAGTGCGATGGATAGAACCACTGGACAGTGGTATGATAAAAAACAAAATGGATTACCATGATGCAGCTTATACATTGGCGGCTCCTTTTACTGATGCTAAAAAAGAACTGGTAAAAACTGCAGAGCGTATGTACAATGTAACTGATGTTACTACCGATATGTTTTTTGTTACTGAAGGTTCAAGAGCAAAACACCGTCAGAAAATGAGTAAGCTTTCAAATGGCAAAATGGAAACATTGGTTGACCGCAGCACCGATGATGCCTACAACGACCCCGGCACACCCCTCACCGAAAAAAATAAATATGGCCGCAATGTAACAAAACTTATGAATGGATCTAAGTTGGTAATGAGGGGCAATGGCGCTTCTGCAAAAGGTGACTTACCATTTTTAAATACATTCGACATCAATACCAAAGAAACCAAACAACTTTGGCGCTGCGAAGAACCTTTTTACGAAACCGTAACTGATGTTTTGAATTATGACGATATGATCATCGTTACCAACAAACAAAGCCAGACCGACCCACCCAATTATTATATACGTGTCCTGAAAAATAATTCTGCAACAGCCATCACTGCTTTTCCCGATCCGCAACCGGGACTGCGTGGCATTACGAAACAAAAAATTATGTACAAACGCAAAGATGGTGTTGACCTTGCTGCTGATCTTTATTTACCCAAAGGTTACGATGCAAAAAAAGACGGGCCGCTGCCAGTGATGATGTGGGCCTACCCCCGTGAATTTAAAAGCGCCGCCGATGCCGCTCAGTTACGTGGCAGCAAATATACTTTTACAAGAGTGGGCTATGGTTCCATTGTTTTTTGGGCAACGCAGGGTTATGCCATCATGGATAATACTGAGTTCCCTATTGTTGGCGAAGGCGATAAACAACCCAACGATAATTTTGTGGATCAACTTACCTGGAGCGCTGAAGCTGCCATAAATAAAATTGCGGAGATGGGTGTTGGCGACCGCAACCGTGTGGCTGTTGGTGGCCATAGCTATGGCGCATTCATGACCGCGAATTTATTAGCACATACTTCATTATTTAAAGCAGGTATTGCCCGTAGCGGCGCTTACAACCGCACCCTTACTCCTTTTGGTTTTCAGAATGAAGAACGAACGTACTGGCAGGCACCCGAAGTTTATTTTGCCATGAGCCCATTCAGCTATGCTGATAAAATTAAAACCCCCATGCTGATGATACATGGCGAAGCTGATAATAACCCAGGCACTTTCCCCATACAAAGCGAACGCCTGTACAATGCCATCAAGGGTCACGGCGGCACGGTGCGTTTTGTACAACTGCCTTTTGAAAGTCATGGCTATGCAGCCAAAGAAAATATACTGCACATGCTTTGGGAACAAAACCAGTGGCTGAACAAATTTGTGAAGAGCCCTAACTCGCCGTATGTGAAATAGAGAATCCTGAGCGGAGTCGAAGTACGAGCGAAGTCGAGAAATGGGTTAGTATAAAAAAGTTATTTTTTTTGAGACAAGCATTTCTTCTTTGCTCAACATTATTGTGTCACTCACTTGTACGGTATACCTTTACCGTGCTTTTATCAAAGGATTTAAATTCTGTTTATATGGATACAGTTTTTGTAAAATTTTCGCAGGGCTCCAGCCAATTGGCTTTAAATGATAGTTTAATGGATCAAGTTAAACTAATTACGAGTCATTATACAAGCAAGTCTCATAGCTTCGATTATTCAATTTTAATTCCCTTAGCTTCAGCATTACTTGGTGGATTATTGGCCTTAGGTGGTCAATGGATAATAAAATATTTAGACAGTAAAAAAGCAACTGCAAATGAATTAAAGGGAATCACCTCACTTTGTTCGCAATTAAGGTTACAACTATTTTTTTATGTAAGCAGCTATGCTTATTTCGAGCAAAATACTGAATACCAGTTACATCAATATTCATTAGAAACTGAAGCAGTTGCTAAAGCCAAATTGTTAGATGAACATTATAAATCTAATTTAGAAATGTTGAACCAATACAAAGCAATTATAGAATTTATTTCACAGATTATTGGGAATGCAACCAAATTCATGATCCTTACTAATAATAAGATTAATTTTAAAACACAATTTGATCAGATTGAAATAATTGAATTTGGGTGTGGCAAAGATTATAGCGGTCTTACTACTTTAATTTCAGATAGTCAAGTAAGTGCTGACATCGCAGAAATAACACAGACATATAGAAATTTACTATCCCCATTCACCAATATTATTACTAGTATGTCTACGTATAAAATCTAATTCCTTACTAGCAAGTGTTCCTTTCGCCGTTGTTGGTACTCCGCCTTGGTTCGTGTATTCACGAACCATTTAGTATTTGATTTCAGATTCGGTTCTTGAAGACACGAACCGAGGCTCAGGAGTTTAAATAATAAAAACAGAATCCTGTGTTGTTGGTGACTGCCTGGCCACATTACCATCAGCACGAACACCAACAACAGCGAAGCGTCTAATTAGCCTCCCGTAAAATAATTTTTCTTTGTTTAAAAGTTCAGAAAGGAAATTAATTATCGATTAAACAAACAGGTTTTTTTTGCCTTTTTAAATAAAAATTAAACATTTACCAGCAACTACTGTTAGATAAAAAAACAAAATAATTTATGCAAAAGAAAATTCTATCTATGGTTGTTGCTGCAGCTTGCAGCGCAATAATCTTTACCGCCTGTAATTCCGGCGAAACAAAAACAGCAGAAGCAGCGCCCGAAACTGCCACGAAAGAGCCAGTGGCACCGGTGGCAGCTAAAGACGTTGTAGATGTGGCTATCGGGTCTCCTGATCATACTACATTTGTGGCAGCGGTTACCGCAGCCGGTCTCGTAGAAACATTAAAAGGTGCAGGCCCATTCACCATTTTTGCTCCAACAAATGCAGCATTTACAGCTTTGCCCGCAGGCACGGTTGAAGGTTTATTAAAACCTGAAAGCAAAGCCGCATTAACAAACATTTTAACTTACCATGTGGTTTCAGGTGCTGTAAAAGCAGCCGACCTGAAGGATGGTCAGAAAGTAAAAACATTACAAGGTGAAGAACTGACTGTTTCTATTAAGGATGGCAAGGTTATGATAAATGGCGCAAATGTTACGGCGGCAGATCTAACCGGCAGCAATGGCGTGGTGCACGTTATAGATGCAGTGCTGATGCCAAAAAAATAAACGAAGGTTTTGTTTAATTTCAGCAGACAGAAGGGAACAATTGTATTGTTCCCTTTTTGTTCTTTTACCGCTCCAGAAGCATGAGTAAACAAAAACTAAAAAAAACTACATCCTGTGTTGTTGGTGACTCCCCTACTCAAAACCATCAGCCCGAACACCAACAACGGCAAAAAAACAAATCTTGCTTACATTTACCTAAGCTAAACAGTAAATCATCTATTGCCTTCTTAAATCAGCAAATATGCTTCCCCAAACAAAACTAACCATCATTAAAATCGTTCATACAGCTGTTTGGATCTTTTTCAATATAGTCATTTTCTATATGCTGTATGCTGTGATAGTAAATAAACTGGACGCATGGCTTTTGATAGGCTATGGCTTATTTCTTTTAGAGGGCATCACTTTACTTGTTTTTAAACTCTATTGCCCGTTAACGGTGATGGCTCGTAAATACTCCAGTTCACCTAAAGATAATTTCGACATTTATCTTCCAAACTGGTTAGCCAGGTATACCAAACCGATCTATACAACTATTTTAATTATCATCATTCTCATTACAGCCTACCAGCTTTTAAAATAGTCAGTAGTATTAAAAATAAAAGTCTTTATATACTGGTGCCAATTAATTCTAACTTGGAGGAACGGCTTAAAGCTTGCTGCTGTTGTTTTATTTATTTACTTTTCAGTTATTTTAACCATTAACGCTGCAAAAAATGAATGTCATAAAACTATTTATGCCTGTACTGTTACTTACTGTATGTACACAAACATTAGCCCAACCAATTGATAAGGTAAAACTGGAAAAATTTATTGACAGCATTTTCAAACCCTTCAATAACAAAAACTCTCCGGGCTGTGCAGCTACGATAATAGAAAACGGGAAACTAATCATCAAAAAAAACTATGGTATGGCCAGCATCGAATTGCAGGTCCCCTTTTCGCATCAAACCGTAGTGAAAATAGGATATTCGGAGGCGAGGGAATTTATTTCCATTGCTGCTGTATTAATGGAGAAAGATGGTGTTATTTCTTTGCATGATAAAGTAAGAAAATATTTTCCAAAATTACCGGAATGGTCGGAGCCGGTAACGATATGGGACCTGCTGAATCACCGCAGCGGCTTTGTAGATGAATGGTCAACTTTATTGCTGATGCATAACGCTATGTCAAACCGTTTTGAAAAAGAACAGTTCTTCCGGTTGCTGTATACACAAACAGAACCTGAAGTTGAACCCGGCAAAGGATTTATGTATTGCAATTCTGATTTTGGTTTATTGCGGCTGATCATGGAAAAAGCTTCCGGGAAAAATCTAAGCGACTGGATAAAGAATCGGATTTTCGATACTTTAAAGATGAGTAATACAAGAATGCAGAAAAACGTACAGGATATTATTCCAAACCGTGCCATTAAATATTCATATGCCGGAAATGGATTTAAACATGATAATGTACAGAAAACATCACCCGGGGGAAATTATTTTATACTGACCTGCGCTGATGATCTTGCCAAATGGTCAGCAGCTATCAGTGATCCGGGCTCGGAGTTCAATGCAGCGTTCAAAAAATTATTGGCAAATGTGCGGATGATACCCGGCAAAAAGAACCACTTCGTTACCGGGCACAGCCTTGATACCATCAATGGTCATGTGGTTATTATTCATGAAGGGGTTAATGGTGAAAATTATTTGAGCCGTATTCCTTCAAAAGGATTAGCGGTCATAACCTTCGGCAACATTGATGGAGATGGTTTTTCCGAACAAAATAAATTGCTCCGAGATTATGTACTGCAGGTAAAAATGGCACCATTCATCAAACCCGTCTTTGCAAAAAAGCCAATTACAATTACTGAAGCAGAATTAAAAAAATACGAAGGCAGGTACCGCTGGCTTAACCAGGTGTCATGGGAGAGTTATAATGAGAAGAGAAGGACCAGTGATTTTTTTGTAGAGAATGGTAAACTGAAATCAAGGTATTATGGGAATAATATTATCGAGCTTATCCCGGTTGGTAAAGATCTTTTTTATTATGAAGAAGGTTTTGGTGCGGAGATAAAATTTACGAAGCATGGAGGAAATGCACCAATGAAGGTGACAGTAACATACGATGATGGGTTTCCCGGGGATATGATGGAAAGAGAAACGGAGAAAGCATGGCTGCCTTCAATCGAAGATCTCAAACTGTTTACCGGAAAATATTACAGCAGGCATCTCGATTACTATTGGAATTTTGAATTGAACGAACAGGGCAAAATGGTTTTGAAAAGAGCTACCATGCCGGATGCGATCGTTGAACCAGATGGGGAGAACCAGTTTCACTACATAGCTGAAAAAAGCCCCGGATCTGGTTTTGATCAATGGATATTATTTAATAAAGATGCACAGGGAAATATTACCGGGTTAATTGTTTGGTCGTCCAGGGTAATTCACCACCGGTTTGATAAAGTAAAATAAACCTAACATTTCCCTCCTTCCCGGCAACGTCTCTATCACGTAACATTGCGTCAGCGAATTTATATTTTAAACACAACGTTCTCAATCTGCGCAAATCACATGAGAGGTGCTGCTGAGAATTAGTACTAAATTTGCCATCATGAGCAACGAAAAGAAATGGTTTCATATTTCCAATGCAGCTGAAATTGATTCTCCTGCATTGCTGGTCTTTCCGGAAAGAGTAAAAAGAAATATTCAGACAGCAATAAAAATGATCGGCGATGTAAACCGGTTACGTCCCCATGTTAAAACACATAAATGCGCTGAAGTTACCGCGATGATGATAGCTGAAGGCATTTACAAATTTAAATGTGCAACTATTGCCGAAGCCGAAATGCTGGGCATAACAAAAGCCAAAGATGTTTTGCTGGCCTATCAACCTGTTGGCCCAAAATTGATACGGTTTATTCACCTCATAAAAAAATATCCCGGCACAGTTTATTCCTGCCTGGCCGATAATCTGACTATTGCTACTGAACAATCAAAAAATTTTGCCGATGCCGGTTTAAAGGTTCCAGTTTATATTGATCTGAATGTTGGCATGAACAGGACCGGTATAGCGCCGGGTGATGATGCTTTGGATTTATATCGTTTTTGTGCTGCTGCTCCGGGTTTGCAAATAAAAGGTTTACATGTATACGATGGACATATCCGAAACTCAAATTTTGAAGAAAAGAAAAAAGAAGTCGATGAAGTTTTTTCTAAAGCTGAGGCATTTGCTGAAATAATTAAAAAGGATCAGCTGCCCGGGCCCATTTTTATTGTAGGTGGTTCCCCTGCATTTTCAGTTCATTGCAAAAGGCAGGATAGGAATATAGAATGCAGTCCCGGAACATTTATTTATTGGGATCAGGGTTATTCATCTATTTGTCCCGAGCAGAAATTTATACCCGCTGCCATTTTACTTACAAGGGTGGTTTCAATACCGGGTAAAGAAATGATCTGTACCGACCTTGGCCATAAATCTGTTGCTGCCGAAAATGAAATAACAAAACGTGCATTCTTCCCTGAACATGAGTATTTAAATGCAACTGCACAAAGCGAAGAGCACCTGGTTTTGGAAAACAAGTCAGGGCACGTTTTTAAACAGGGCGATCTTTTATATGCCATCCCCTGGCATATCTGCCCTACTGTTGCTTTATATGAAAGCATAAAAATCATTGAAGATGGCAGCGGTTTACGTACATGGAAAAATATTGCCAGGGACAGGATGATTTCAGTTTGACTTTGATTGATCACAAGATATTTTCGCCGCCGGTGTTCCCAAATTATGCTTAACCCATCTGGCACATTAGTATTTGCTCAAGGTCTGATCTCCGACTAACGGGCAGCATATTCCCAAACAAAAAAATATCCACAGTATCTGGCAGAAAAGCAGTTTCCTGCTCCGGTTAAGCCTGCTAGTTCTCTCCAACTCCTTTTTGCTTCATTAGTTTATAAATATCTTCTTCCTCAACAGGCGATTGCGGCGTAAGATTTTCTGCTCCTGTTGCTGTTATTACAATAGTATCTTCCAAACGCAGGTGAAGTTTTTTTGCCTTGTCTTCAATAATAGGTTCCACATTAAAGACAGTACCTTTTACAAATGGTTTTTCATAGTCGCCTACATCATGTACCGACATGCCTACAAAATGCCCGATACCACCAGGATACAAAGATGCAAAGCCATGTTTTTCATAAACCTTTTTGCAAACAGCTTCCAGTTCTTTTAAATAAACCCCGGGTTTCATTGCCGCAATGATACTGCTACGGGCTTCTTTAATGCAGGCATAATATTTTAACTGGTCGGCAGTAAACTTCCCAGCTACCGGCCAGGTACGGGTAATATCGGTCATGTAATAATTCAGTTCGGGTGCATAATCAATAAGCAATACGGTACCTTCCTCAAGCAAATGATTATTGGCATTGTAATGCCAGTCCAACCCTCTTTCACCTGACGCAGCAATAGCAAAATAAGCCGGAAAAGAAGCGCCATTGTCTTCAAAAATAAAATCACAGGCAGCAACAGTTTGGTATTCATAAATGCCCGGCCTTGTTACTTTAATTGCTTCATCAATACCCAGGCACCCGATACGGCCACACTCCCTGATCACTGCAATTTCTTTATCATCTTTTACCGAACGCATAGCATCCAAAATGGGTGAAATATTTTTTATATTGTAGGCAGGGTAACGTTCGTGCAGTTTATTATAAAAATTTACTTCTTTAGAGATCCTGCCATCCCATGGATCACTTAAGCGGCGAACATTTTGTTGCACACTACGGTCACGGCACATTTCGGTCATCTCTTCAGGTGTAAAGGAAATAAAAATATCAGGGTTCCGGGTAGAAAGGGTTTGCAAATAATTGGTAAGCCTGGTTTTGGAAAGCACTACATCAAATTTATATTCTTTTGCAGCCGAATCCCCTATTTTGATCCTTGCTTCGGGTTTGATGTCTTTTGAAATATCATCAGGCACCAGCAGGAGTGATCTTTTATTTTTACCATCAATGATCATCACCGCATCAGGAGCTTCAACACCACTGAGGTAATAAAAATTATTGTCCTGCCTGAATTTTACATACGCTTCAGGTAAAGATGCTCCCTGTAAAATAGCTACCCCATCGCCGATCTTTTCCATCACTCTTTTCCTGCGCTCATTAAAATCATCGGCAGTAAAATATTTCCACATGGTTTGCGAAAGAGCTGTTTGTGAAAAACAAATAAAAAGGGTTAAAAAGATGGCTGTTTTATTGCGAAGCATAAAATTGGTTTTAGAAACCAATATTAAGCAATATTTATTGTTTATGCTCCCCTCTTCCCGATGCAAATATGCTGATACAGCCAGTTCTGGCACAGTTATTGACATACTATTCACATCCCGTATCTTTTGAATGCATAACAAAGTTTAGTATTATTTCTACACTGAAATAAGCACTACATTTACAATTACCTCTCCTGCCATAATTAATTTTGATTTACAACGTTATATAGTTTTCGGTTCAATCCTATTTTAAAACACAAAGAATATTTTATGAACACCTTAAAAGGTCAAACTGAGCTTTTGCTCATGGTAAATACCAGTTTTTTTTCAAAGCACCTTGAAAAAGTAAACAGGTTTGATGCCCGGGACTGGTATTCAAAAAAAGAGCAGTTGATAGAAGCCTGTTGGGAAGGTTTTACCACCGAAATGCTGCCCGAATGTTTTGCCAAAGATCATAACAATTCAATATCTCTCCGGGAGATTATTGATGGTAACGCCTTTATCGACCTTCAGTTTTCCGAAGGCAGGAAAAGGAAAGAAAAAAAGCATTCCCTGAATCCATACATTTTTATGCAGGTACAGGAATTAAACTAGGGTATAGAAATACATGTTTTGATCTTTGTTTGTTTTATACTATGGTATGGTCTGCCAGACAAATCTCCAATTACAGGATTGAAAATAAATATTGCCTACATTTATTAAATGACCGGCACACTAATTACTTTAAAATATAAAGAGCTACGCTGCCTGCTTTTTACAATTCCTGTTTTTTTTAAATTCTCCTTATTCATTTATTTTTTTGCAGTTACTTTATTTGTTTCAAATGCACAATTGCTACCCGGTTTTAAACAAACAGAATTGTTTGATGAGCAGGAATTGACCATAAAAGACCAATGGAAAAATGTTATCATCAACATCAATGCACCATTACAATTTAATCCTAAAGGAAAAACCTACCTGGTCTTTTATGCCTTACCAAATGGCAACAGTATTGAATGGACAAAAGGAAAGAAACTTAAAGCAGGCGATGACTGGCACTTCGACATACAACATATAGCTGCACAAACCAGGTACATACGGGGTGTTGATAAAAAGAACAGGTATATAGTTGCCTATTTAATGGCCGGGCAAAAAAGCTGGCCTACCTGGAAACGTACCACTGCAGTTTCAATTTCCCTTATCAAAAATATGATAGACAGCATTACAAATATTTTTAAAGCACATTCCCCAAAAATATTCCTGAATGGGCACAGCGGCGGCGGTAGTTTTATTTTTGGTTTTTTAGATGCTGTACCTGAAATTCCGGGCAATATTGAACGAATAGCTTTTTTAGATAGTGATTATGGTTATGAAGACAGCCTTCATAAAAGGAAACTTGTAAACTGGCTGAAACAAAACAATACTAATAAACTATTAGTACTTGCTTATAATGACAGTGTGGTAATTTATAACGGTAAACCTTTGGTGAGTTCAACCGGTGGCACATGGTACCGAAGCCGCCTGATGCAAAGGGATCTTTCTACCTCATTTCAATTCTCAACTGTTTCAGATACAGCATTCATTACACATGTTGCCTTAGATGGACGAATAAAGTTCATACTTAAGGAAAGTCCTCATGGTTTGATCTACCATACCGAACAGGTGGCCAGGAACGGGTTTATACTTTCTCTTCTTTCCGCCACAAAGTTCAATAAGAAAAAGTATTTTACTTATTTTGGAGATAGGGTGTATGAAAAATTTATAGGTGATTAACTATTGTTAGAAATGCCCGGTGAGAAGACATCTTCATCACATGATAAATACCCTGTGGTGGGTATTTAATTTTCGAATACAAATTGGTTCTTTTGAAGAAACTAAAATATGAAAAAAATCATTTCAGCAGCTGTCATATTCTTTTTAATGCACAGCTGCTTTGCTCAGTCAACTTATTATAAAGGCGAGTGGTCAGTAAAGAATAAAAAAGATCTCTTTACCTGCCTTGCTAAAATTGATGTTCAAAGCGATGGGACTGCAACCGGCGAATTTATCTGGACCTATATTTCGATTGATAGTAACAATGCAGAGTTGGTGGAAATGTATAAAGGAAAGAAAAATTATTTCGGCATAGAATATACAGCAGGCACTTTCAATGCTGGCAGCAACGATATTTACCTGGAAACGAAAACACTTTCAGACCCCTGGAAGATATTAGGAACAACAAAGTATTACTTTAAACTTTCAGCCGATAAGCAGATTTTATACGGAACTACAACAGACCTGAATGATGAGGCTCCGGGGCTGGTTTATGCAGCAGAAGTAAAATCCGCAGCAAAAGAGTTTAATGATCTGAAAAGTAAAATAAAATCAGATTAAAAGCCGGCTTCTGAAATTCGAAATTACCTGGTTTTTTATTATGTAAATTTGATAAATAATAAAATCATGAAACCAAAACTCTTAATACTCTTTATTGTTGTATTTGCATTACTGCCGGATGCAAATGCGCAAAATGCAAAAACAGATTCTGCTGCTGTAGCAACTACCTTAAAGTCGCTTCTTTCTATTTGCAAAAATGTAGATTTTGGCGATCCCAAAACTTCAGAGTTGGGGATGTTTTATAAAGCTGCCCCATATATTGTTTACCGTGGCGATGATAAAAAAAGGGCATGGAAAGTTTTTGCCAACTACAATAATGCCGAAGAAAAAAAAGGGGTTGATGAGGTTTGTCTCCGCATCAACGGGACTGTAAACAGGGACAGCAGTTATAAGATCATAAAATACTTCACCGAAAAAGAATCGGAAGGTACCTGGCATGTTCTGATGGTTAGCTATAAAAAAGGCGGAGCCGAAAAGAAAGCTGCATTTGCTTTTCTAAAAATTGATAACCGCTTTGGCCTTGGGGATATTGACTAGATTTTGTTAATTTAGCCACATGAAAATAAAGCGTATTATCACTTTACTGTTAGCATGTATTGTTTGTATTGATATTTCCCTTGCCCAGGTTACCAAAGACGCACAGGACCTCTATGACCAGGGTATTAAACTAAAAGATGAAAGGAAAGTAAAAGAGGCATTTGAAAAATTCAGGCAGGCTCTTTCTATAAATGCAAATTATACTGAAGCACTTTACCAGGCAGGTTGGTGCCAGAATGACCTGAAAAATTATAACAGCGCTATTGATTACCTGCGTAAGGCAAGAGAAGTATGGAGCACTATTCCAAAAGTACATTTTGAACTGGGTTATGCGTTTGAGAAATCAGGTAATGCTGATTCTGCGATAAAGTGTTATAACCGCTGCCTTGATCTTAAGCCCGATTACGCCAATGCTTTTAAACAATCAGGCTATATTGAGTATAGCAGAGAAAATTATGTTGATGCCCTGGTACTGCTCACCAAATATGAGATCAGTTCAAAATCTGAAATAACAGATTACTTATACTGGTACCGCAAAGGTTTTATCCAAAATGCACTTAAAGATTTTAAGGCTGCAAAGATCAGCTTACAAAAATCACTGACCTATAAAACGGATTATATCAATACCTACCTTGAACTCGGTTTTGCATCTACTAAACTGGTACAGGATGAAGAAGCCATAGGTTATTTTAATAAAGCCATCGAAATTGATCCCAAGATCCACACAGCTTATAATGGCATTGCCGAAGTGTACAGGGATAATAAGAGAGACATGAACGAAGCAATGACCTGGTACAGGAAAACACTTGCCATAAACCCGATGGAAAGAAAAGCCAATTTCGGTATGGGGTATTGCTTTAACTCATTAACAAAATACTACGAAGCTATAGATTATCTCAAAAAAGCAATAGAAAATGAACCGGCCTATACAGCTGCTTACGTGGAACTGGGATACAGTTATTATAAACTCGGAAAAGATGCTGACGCTATTACACAGTTTGATAAAGCTATCAGTCAGAATGCAAAAAATGAGAATGCCCGTTATTACAGCTGCTTACTCTATATCAGGGTAAAAAATAAAACAAAGGCTCAAAAAGTATTAAATGAATTAAAATCTTTATCATCTAAGTATGTAACCGAGTTACAACCAAAGGTAAATGCACTTTGAGGTGATATTTATTTCCCCGGTGCCCGAAGATGTACTCCTATATTAATTTGTACCATTTTACCAAAAATTTCGTTTCTTTAATTGACATTAGTATAACGGCACACAACATGGGCTGTTTAAACCACCTAAAATGAAGATAGGCATCTTAATAAAGGATTTTACCCTGCTGGATAACTGGGAGCTCCGTATCCTGGATAAGATAAAGAATGACCCGTTGCTTGAACTTACCCTGTTAATTAAGGACGGCAGAAAAAAAGCAGGTGAAAGTACCGGTGACCGGTTAAGAAAATTGATGCGGTCCGGGAATGTTATTGGCAAAATACTTTTTAAGGCACAAACTGTTATAGAATCTAAAATATTTAAAACAGTAAATACTGTAAATAAAGAAGAGATCATTGCCTGGTTAAATACGATCAAAAACATTGAAGCAAAACCCGAACAAAAAGGATTTTTGGATATATTCAGTAAAGCTGATGCTGAAATTGTAAAAGGCTACAACCTGGATATAATACTAAGACATGAATTCAATATCATACGTGGTGAAATTCTTGATGCATCAAAATACGGGATCTGGAGTTTTCATCATGGCGATAATGCTATAAACCGGGGAAGCCCGGCCGGGTTTTGGGAGGTCTATTTAAAACAACCTGTTGTTGGGGTTACTTTACAAAAACTTACTGCTGAACTTGACGGGGGTTTTGTAATTGACAGGGGTTATTTCAACAGGCATTGGTCATTTTACAAAACGAATAAAAATATTCATGAAGATTCTGTTTCTATTTTATTTAAGAGTATTAACAGGCTTCAACAAAATAGGTTACCGTTGAGTAAATCACCGGTTTACTTTAATCCGCTATATAAAACCCCGCCGGTTGGAACTACATTGATCTACATTTTTGTTTTTTACAGGAACCTGATCTCAAAAATGCTGAACAACCTGATGTCGAAGTTTTTTGGGGTAAGGTATGATTGCTGGACATTACTTTTAGGAAAGGGAAATTACATGGAATCCACCTTATTCAGGTTAAAGACCCAACAACTTCCCAAAAATGAATTCTGGGCCGACCCATTTCTTTTTTATCACAACAATGAACTATATATTTTCTTTGAGATCTATGACTATAAAATAAACAAGGGAAAAATTTCCTGCGGAAAGGTGGTTGATAATAAAATAACAGGTGTAGTTGATGTACTTGATCTGAAAACACACCTGTCCTACCCTTTTATTTTCAGGGAAGGTGACGATATTTTTATGATACCTGAAAATTCAGGGGCACAAAGACTTGAAGTATATAAGTGTATTGAATTCCCTGCCAAATGGGAATTATATTCAACAGCATTTGAGGGTGAAGAGGTAATTGATACCACTTATTTTATTGATGATTCCGGTCAAAGGTGGTTGTTCTTAAATAAAGGTCTTGATAAAAAATACAGCGAATTGCACATTTATCAAATTGATTCACTTAAGTTAAGTAATATTAAAAGCCATTCATTGAATCCCGTTATCATAGATTCAAGGATTGCCCGGAATGGCGGTGCAATTTTCAGACAAAACGGTACTCTTTACCGGCCAAGCCAGTGCAGCATTAATGGTATCTACGGATATGGCTTAAACATCAACATGATAAAAAAGCTAACTATTGATGACTATGAGGAAGACAAAATATTAACTGTAGAACCCAATTTTAAAAAGGGCCTGATAGCTACGCACCACTTACACCAGCTTGACAATATTTTTGTAATTGATGCCTGTTATAAACGGAAATAGTTTTCAACAACAGGTTTATCCTTTGCAGGAGTGTAAATAGTCTTCTGTTAACAAAGTTTAACACTAAATAAATCCTGGCATAACCATGCTGGCATAATTTTTTCAATCTTTGCACAAAACAAACAGTTGAAAAGAATTTTACCTGTCATCTTACTTATTATTTCCTTTGCGGCAAAAGCACAAAAGGTGGAAAGCATCTATGTCAACCTCTATACCGACAGCTTAAAGAAAGGAACATTCAATTATATAAACATTGATGGCAGGTTATCAAACGGTAAATACATGCCACTCGACAGTACACACCTGGTCCTATGGTCATCTGCCGGAAAATTCAGTGGTAACAGTTTATGGATTGAACGGAATTTTACAGATGAAAAAGTAAATATTAAAGTTATGCTGAGAAGCAATCCTGCCTTGTTCAAAGAGTTTACCATTTATATTAAGAAGAAACCTGACCCGGAGCTAAAGACAATGGATGAACTGATGAATAAACCAAAGTCTAAAGGCAAGGGAAGTAAAAACTAATTATAACCACAGAAAACGAAATGCCCGGCTCATCAGGAAGATTTGCCGGGCATTTTTAATTAAAAGGCTTATGCAAACTTCTTCGCATCTTCTAAGAACTTAGCCAATCCAATATCAGTTAAAGGATGTTTCAACAAGCCTAAAATAGAATCCAGCGGACAAGTACATACATCAGCACCTGCTTCGGCGCAACTGATAATGTGATTTGGGTTGCGGATAGATGCCGCTAAAATTTCAGTTTTAAAACCCTGCACATCAAATATCTGGCGCATCTGGTGTATAAGTATCATGCCATCCCAGCCACTATCATCTATACGGCCAATGAATGGAGATACATATGTTGCACCTGCTTTGGCAGCAAGAATGGCCTGGCCTGCACTAAATATCAGGGTACAGTTTGTTTTAATTCCATTATCGGTAAACCATTTCAGCGCCTTAATACCATCTTTTATCATGGGTACTTTCACTACAATATTCGGATGAATAGCAGCCAGTTTTTTTCCTTCAGCAACAATGCCGTCAAAATCTGTTGAAATAACTTCGGCACTAATATCGCCATCAACCATTTCGCAAATGGTCTTATAATGCGCCATCACAGCATCACTTCCTTTAATACCTTCTTTTGCCATTAAAGAGGGGTTTGTGGTAACCCCATCTAAAATTCCAAGATCATTTGCTTCTTTTATCTGCGCCAGGTTGGCTGTGTCTATAAAAAATTTCATTACAATTGAATATTTAAGATTGAATATTTAAGATTTTTTCAGGTTGGCCTGACTTGTTTTTCTTGCCGCCGCTAAGATACTTGCCAATTCGTTAGTTTCCATAATAATTGCCGACAACTTTTCTACGGGCAATAATTTTAACTCCTGGATCCCTTCAAGCCAGAATAGGGATTCATCTGCCTCTTAAAAAGCAATACTGAGTTTGGATACAAAAGCTTTCTTACTGATTGCTTTACAGGCAGCCCTGTAATTTGCCGCAGCTGAAAATGAAGATCTTAGCAATTGGTCTTCTATAACCTTTGAAATTTTCTTTTTTGGCAAAGCATCACAGAGATTAACAATTCTGTAGGCTAAAGATTTCAAGCGCCCCTCCAATTCCTTAGAGTTCATAAATATTCAATATTACATCGACAATATTAAATAAAAAATGGCAAGTTACTTACATCGCACCGCTCAACCACCTACCCTTGCTACCTTCCGGTCCTGGGGGAGTTCAGCAGGAGCTGGTCGTATAAGACTTGCCGGCGCAAAGATAAGGGAATGCAGGTAATTTGGAATTAGGAATTTGGGTTTAAGAGTATAAAGTTGAAAGCAAAGGTTGAATATTAATCTATATAAAATACATGATCATTCCCCTTTAGGGGATAGGGGCAAAGCTAAACCCAGGCCTATCGCTCCTCGAATTTATTTTACCAACGCCGATCAGCTGGTCTGCACGGTCAGTAAAAGACCTATAATACATCAGGATGGTATAGGTATTTTCAGTTTCCCAATAATCTCCTTCCAGGTCAAGCCTTTGTTTCGGATCATTTTTATCCACAGCTATATAAGTATAATTATAATAACCCTGCTTTAATAATGCGGTACATTCATACATTCCCCTGTCTGCATTAAAAACCATTTTTGTTTTGGTATTGAATTCATAATTGGTCAACTGCCCAGCCAGGTAAATATCTTTATTGGCATACGGTGTGGCATTGGGCGCAGCAAGGCTAAAATGAACAGTAGCAAAATCGCCCTGCCAGTAAGGATTAATGGTCTCGTAACTTTCAATCAAATACATCCCGTTCAGGTCGCGGAAATAAACATATTTCTGGGCACTGCGGTCTGCATCTGTAAACAAATACATGTCGGTGGTATTCTTCTTATAATCCGCTTTCTCCACACGGTCACTTTGTAACCTGAAACTCCTGAGATCAAGCCAGCGCCATTCTTTTCCACCGGGAAAAACACAATTATTTTCTGTGTTATACTCAAGACTGTTGCCTCGTACAAATGTTGGTGCAATATCTTTTGTTGCATTATCCCACCTGTTATTTTGCAGTATCACTACTTTAATTTGCTGCGCCGCACTAAAAGTATTTAAGCCCTGTATATTAGCAGTAAACTGAACCTTCTGGTGTGTTCTGTAAAGTTGCGGCGTAAATGGCTGTGTGATCTTTGCACTTATGGCCCCCTTCTGATCCAACACCAGCAAACGTCTTGTAAAAGCCAGTTTAGACGTATCACCATCCAGGTAAACTTTCAGCAGGTAATTTCCCGAAAGGGTTATTGTTGTACTCTTGTCGGGCAGAATGGCCTGGTAATGGGTATAGCGTGTCAATGCAATGGATGAGTACCTGTAATTGGTTATCCGTTGCTGGGTAAACCCTTTTATGTAAAGAAAGGGGCTTATGTCAACCGGTACCCAGTTATAATCACAAAGCTGAAAAGTATAATAATAACTTTTTACATTGGCATCAAGGTCATCAAAATTAAGCTCCAGTTGATCGGCGCTGTTCAGATTGTAGATCGGTATGGCTTGCTGGTCGCCATACATATGAAACCGCACTGCTTTAATATTGTCTTTATAAACGGCATCGGGTATTTGTGCAATACCTGAAATGGCAAATAAAATAAACAGTGTAAGCAGGAAGTATTTTTTTGTCCGGGCTTTTTGTCTGTTCCTGGTCATCGTTGCGTCGCCCTCTTGTACCATAGCACTTAACTGAACTTTTTCCATGTTAACCTTAGTCATTACGTTTAAATAAAATACATTTGTAAGATACCAAAAATATGCCGTTTGAATGTTTCTGTATTCATAGCAAGACGAATAGCCTTTAACCGGCAAAAGACTTTTTCCAAATTCATAATCCGGCTTGCCATCAGTGCTACTGCCATCAGCGTGGCAATTATGATAGTTGCCATGAGTTTTGTTAATGGCTTTCAACAGGTGATCAGCAATAAGGTGTTTAGCTTTTGGGGACATATCCGTGTGCTGCAAAATGTAGAGAACCGGGTAAGCATTGCTGAAGAATATCCCATCACACAAAATGATTCGGTTGAAAAATACCTGGGGTCGCTGCCAGAAGTAAAAACGGTGGAGCGCTATGCAACCAAATCGGCTATAATAAAATTTGGTGGCGAAATTGAAAGTGTATTATTAAAAGGCGTTGATTCTTCTTTTGATTTTTTACGGCTGCAACCTTTTCTGCAGGAAGGCAGGTGGATATCTTTTAAAGACAGTGCCTACAGTAATGAGATCAATATCTCTGTGTACACTGCCAACCAGTTGCAAGTAAAACTTAATGACAGTGTATTTGTTTTCTTTTTTCGTGAAGACGGGACAAAGACTGCACGCTGGTTAAAGATTGCCGGCATTTACAAAACCGCTATTGATGAATATGACAGGAATTTTGCGTTGAGTGATATCAACCTCATCCGCCGCTTAAACAACTGGGAGCCTGGCCAGATAGGCGGCTATGAACTCTTTTTAAAAGATTATAAAGAAACTGACACCGTCAACAATTTAATTTATGCCGAACTGCCCCAAACCTGGTACAGCAAAACCATAAAAGAGATCTACCCCAATATTTTTGACTGGCTTGGGTTACAGGGGCAAATAAAAAATATGCTTTTAATAATTATGATGGTGGTAGCCGTGGTAAACCTTATCACCTGCCTTATTATTTTAGTTTTGGAAAGAACAAGAATGACCGGCATATTAAAAGCACTGGGTGCAAGTGACTGGAATGTGCAGCAGATCTTTTTATACAATACTTCTGTAATAGCTGTTACAGGTATTGTTGCCGGCGCTATGCTCGGTCTTGGTATTTGCTGGCTGCAGGAAGCAACAGGTTTTATAAAACTGGATGAAGAAGCTTATTATATGAGCGCTGCTCATGCTGATGTGGTGTGGTGGCATGTTTTATTGATCTGTGTTGCAACCCTTATAGTTTCATTTGCCACCCTTATCATCCCCACACTATTGATAAAGAAAACAAACCCGGTTAAAGCGATACAGTTCCGTTAATCAGTTAATTTGTTTATTAGTTGATCCGTATAAAAATTCTTAGCCTTTGCTATTGTATTGAAGTGTTTTACGGATTAACGGATTAACGCCAAAATTATCCCCGTTGCCACTGCAGCATTTAAAGATTCAGCTTTGCCAATTTTTGGAATGGTAATTTTTTCATCTACCAATTGCATCACTTCTTCACTTATACCATGAGCTTCGTTTCCAATAACAATTATACCTTCGTTTAATTTGCCCAGGGATTGTACAGCTTTGCCATTTAATAAAGCAGAATATTTTTTTACCTTTTTATTTTCCTGCAGCCAATAAGGTAAACCTGTATAAACAACATTCACCCTTCCCAGGCTTCCCATCGTACCCTGTACAACTTTTGGGTTATACATATCGGCGCAACCTTCCGAACAGATAATATCCGCTACACCAAACCAATCAGCTATGCGGATGATCGTTCCCAAATTACCAGGGTCTTGTATTGCATCCAATACCAATGTTATCCTGCCTGCCGTCTGTATCTCCCTATTTTCTTTCCCCTTCTCAAACACCGCCATTACTTGATGTGGCGTGGTCAAGGCAGAAATTTTTTCCAGTTCAAAATCCACAACTGTGGTAACAGTAGCTTTTGTTAAAATTGATAGCTGTTTTTTATGATCGGTAACCCACTCCGGCAAAGCAAAAATTTCTTTACAGGTAAATTTCCTGCTTTCTAACATATCCATCACTACCTTCGGCCCCTCGGCAATGAACAGGTTATGTTCATCCCTGAATTTTTTGTGCTGCAAACTTTGGATATATTTGGTATGTGTTTTGCTTAACATAGTAGCTTTATAAAATTTATGCCGGTTAACCCATTAAATAGATACAGGCTCCTCCAGCATTTGAAAAATATTCTTTTCATTTCTTTATTGATGAGTTCCTGTACCATCCCCCGTAAATATCAAAAAGGTAAGCCCTTTATCACCAAAAACAATATCGAAGTTAAGGGAGGAAATTTTACCAAAGAAGAAAGGGCAACGTTAAAGCAACGGTTAAATGCACAACTGGATGACAGCTCAAGGGTAAATATCATTGACAAATATTTTGTCAGGCATATCATTGTTGCCCCCCCTGCTTACGACAGCGTTTCAGCTGCACGATCTGCCCGTAACATGGAAACCTCTATGTTACACCTTGGGTACTATAAAGCAAAAGCAGATTATCATGCCGATACCATTCGGGCAGGCAACCAGCAGCGGGTGCATGTTAAATATACCGTGCAGGTAAATAAACCTACTTTAATTGACACAGTAAGTTATATTTTACGCAGGCCCGACCTTCAGTTGCTGGCCGAACAAAACATTGATAAAACTTTATTGATACCGGGTAAGCCAGTAACCAAAGCTGCAGTAGTGGGCGAATTGGGCAGGCTGGTTGAATTATACCGGAATAATGGTTATTATAAATTTACTTCCGAAGAGTTAAGGATGAGGGGAGATACAACAGTTGCCGCACTGACCACTATAACTGATGACATATTTGAACAGTTAAGGTTACTTACAGAAGCACAGGCTGCAAGGGATTCTCCCACCATTAAACTGGCTGTGGTATTAAACCCACCGGCAGACAGCAGTAAACTAAAACAATACTTCATCAACAATATTTATATTTTACCTGATTACCGCAGTGGTGACAGGATAAATGATATAACGCTTAAAACAGAATTAGCCAGGAAAAAGAATTGTGATACCTGCCGTGTAAATTTTATAGTAAAGTATCATAAAAAATTATTTAAAAGAAATTTTCTTGGCCGGAATATGTATATAAAGAAGGGAGACCTGTACAGCCAGGAGAATTTTTATAAATCACTGAATAGCTTTTCCAAAGCAGGTGTGTGGCAAAGTGTTTCCATACAGGTTGTGGAAGTGAAAGATAAAGACAGCCTGAACAGGATAGACCTGGTGGTTCAATTGGCACCCACAAAAAAATATGGATTTGAAGCCGCCATTGAAGCCAGTTATTCTGCTTCCAGCAATACCAACAGTGTTACCGCAGCCAATGCAGGTAATTTATTAGGGCTATCCGGAAATATTTCTGTGCTGGACCGGAACCTGCGTAAAGAAGGCATTAAAATGACCAATTCCCTCAGCGCAGGTATCGAGTTTAATTTCAGGCCCGACAGTAACAATAAAAAAAATATCATTAATTCAAATGAGGTCAGTTATGGAAACAGCATTGTATTTCCCCGGTTTGTTTTTCCATTCATAAAATACAACAGCAATAAACGATTCACGTCCACAGAGTCATTCATCAATACAAAGGTCTCTTATATAAACCGTATCAATCTATTCAACTTACAGTCTTTCAATTTTGCCTTAGGTTATTCGGCAACCACAAAAAAGAATCACCAACTTACTTTTAAACTTCTAAATTTTGAGTTTGCCCGGTTATACAACGAAACAGACAGCTTTAAAAAAACGCTGAATGAAAATCCGTTTTTGCGGTACTCATTCAATACAGCACTTGTAGCGGGAGGAAGCATTGGATTCTACTCAAGCAAAATAAATGTCAATCACCCCAACAGGCAACACAGTTTTAAAATAAATGCAGAGATATCAGGGATACCCTGGGGAAGCCTGCACATTTTTGATAAATACATGCGGCAATTCGTTAAAACAGATGCAGAATATATTTACTCTGCCACCCGGCCTAAATCTGCACTTGTATTCCGCATGTTTGGTGGCATTGGTATCGCTTCAAAAAAAGATACCACCCTTCCCTTCTTTAAACAATATTTTGGCGGTGGAAGTAATAGTATGAGGGGCTGGCCTGTTCGTGGCATAGGCAGGGGGTCGCAACCCCTTTCGCCCTATGGAACAAATACATTTAATGACCGGACCGGCGACATTCAATTAGAAAGCAATATTGAATACCGGTATACCATTGCACAGATCATTCCCAATTCTTTGATACTAAGAGGTGCCTTGTTCATGGATATTGGCAATGTTTGGAATTTAAGGAATACCGTACCAGGTGGCGGAGGCGATGCAGCACAATTTCAATTTAAAAATTTATACAAAGAGCTAGGTGTTGCTGCCGGCACAGGTTTCAGGCTTGACTTCAACTATTTTGTACTACGTTTTGATCTTGGCTTCAGGGTAAAACGGCCTGATGTAAGTAAAAATGATGGCTGGCAGGTTCCGGGCATTACATTTAATAATTTATTCAGAAGAGGTGTGCAGGTTGATGACCCCAATAATCCCGGGCAAACCTACAATGACAACCGCTACAGGAAATGGCGATATGAAAATTTTAATTTTACCGTTGGTATTAGTTATCCTTTCTAAGCTGTTAATTAGTTAACCTGTTTATCCGTTAATCCGTTTGGAGTATTCGTATTCAGTCTTTTTATTGTGTTTAGGAGGCTGCGCAATGAATTTTTATGAATTAACGATTTAACGGATTAACTGGTTCTCAAACTCCTCCATGGTACCTGCATCTTCATTTTTAATATCACCGATCCTTGTACGCCATAGACTACTAAGATAAGCGCCACACTCAAGTGCAGCACCATAATCATTTGCAAGGCTGCGGATATAAGTGCCGGTGGAACAAATAACTTTAAAATGCACAACAGGCAAATTGACTTCTGTTATTTCAAATGACCTGATATTTATGTTACGTGGTTTTAGTTCAACTTCCTCCCCTCTCCTCGCCAGCTCATACAAAGCCACTCCGTCTTTTTTTATTGCAGAAAACATGGGAGGCAATTGTTCTATATCACCCATAAATTTTTCAGTTGCAGCATGCAGCATCTCATTTGTTACAAACGAATAATCTTTCTGTTGTTCCGGTTCACTCTCCAGGTCGTAGGTTGGTGTAACAGCACCAAGGGTAATGGTACCGGTATATTCTTTTTCCAGCGCCATAAATTCATTTATCTTTTTGGTGAATTTTCCGGTACAAACAATTAATAAACCAGTTGCCAACGGATCAAGGGTGCCGGCATGGCCAATCTTTTTTATTTGTAACAGGCTCCGCAGTTTTCTTACTACATCAAAGGATGTCCAGTGCAGGGGTTTGTTTATTAAAAGTACTTTTCCATCTAAATAAGGTTGCTGAATGGCAGGATCGATGGGAACTCTTTCTTTGCGTTCAGGTTTAACAGGCTTCTCCCCTGCCTCTATCAGTTTATTGGTATACCTTAAACGGTAAGTTTGTTTACGTGGCACTTTTGTTTTTTACAAAAATACTGATTGCGTATTCATGTACTTTCAAAATATTCCACCTCAAAGGCCTGGAGGCTAGATACTTCACCTCTCGGCAACTTCCCTTGCAAGGGCGTTGCGTATCAAAACCGGGCGCAAGGCCTTCACCAAACACACAAATCCGGGTAGAGATGCTTAGAAAAAAGTAGCCAGTACGACCATGAAGAAATTAACGATGCCATTGATGCACCAAATGAAACATCTATTACAGAGCCGCTGAAGGCCTTTTAGCAAAATGTTTTTTGTAATAAACTTTTACTGAATAGTGTATGCAACACCAAATTAACTATTCATCACAGCACCATCATTAATATCAATGGTTTGTCCGGTTAGAGAAGTTTGGTTTAATAAATAACTAATCAATGCTGCAATATCTGCCGGTTCACTCATCTTTTTTAAGGGTACACTTTGCATAGCCATATCATAAAATTCCTTTTTTGAAATACCAATGCCATCAGCTATACCCCGTAATCCATCTTGTGCCATTTCCGTATTTACCCAGCCGGGGCAAATGGCATTGACCAAAATATTTTCTGGTGCATACTGCACAGCCCAGCTACGCATTAACCCAAGTAATCCTGCCTTTGATGCACAATATGCTGAGTAATTAGCAACACCCAATCTTGCTAATACGGAAGAGATAATTACAATCTGCTTATACTTATTTTTACTTTTTTTTAATGCGCTTAAAAAGTATTGCACTGTCAAATAAGTGCCTGTTAAATTGGTATCAATCACTTGCTGCCATCGGTCATTTTTACCAAAATTATTTTCACCGCCAATGCCTGCATTGGCAACAATACCATCTAAAATCAAGTCGGGATTGTTATTAATTATATTTTGTAAGGATACCTCATCTTTAATATCAGCAATAAATAACTGGTGATTTCCATTTTGTAAAACAGCTAACGTTCCTTTTAAATTATTTTCATTTCTACCCAATAAAAAGCAAGTATGGCCTTGCCCGGCTAATGCGATAGCAATAGCTTTTCCTATTCCACTGCCAGCTCCGGTAATTAAGTAATTCATTTTTTTAAGTGATAGTCTTTTAATTTTTGTTGTAGTAATTTTAATCCTTTAGCAATTTCCACTATCACCTCTTTATAAGAAGTAATAGTGGCAACCAAAATAATTTTTCCAAAGTTTATTTAATACCACTATATCGCCTGCCTCGCTTTCAACTCTAAATATTTATTCACCGCATTTATAGTAAGTTGCTCCGGTGGTGTTAACACAGAGAGAATACCATGTTTCTTTAATTCTTTTACGATCAGTCTTTTTTCAAATTCAAATTTTTCGGCGATGGTCTTTATATAGATCTCTTCCACATTCTTAGCATCTAAGTGTGAGAGTGTATGCAATTCGGTATTCTCAAAAAATACAACCATCAGTAAATGGTGCCTGGCAATAGAACGCAGGTAATTCAGTTGCCGGTTCAAACCGGACATGGATTCAAAGTTGGTGTACAAAACGATCAGGCTGCGGTGCTTGATTCTGTTACGTATCTGCATGTACAGCATTTCATAATCACTTTCTAAAAAAGCAGTGCCCTGGTTGTATAATGATTGTAAGATATTTTCCCGTTGTATAGGCTTGCGGTCGGCAGCCAGCAGGGAACCCATTTTATTTGAGAAGGTCATCAGCCCTACCCTATCCTGTTTTTGTAAACAAACATTCGCCAAAACAAGTGTACTGTTAATAGCATAATCCAGCAAGGTCAAATCACCAAAAGGCATTTTCATTAAACGGCCCTTATCAATAACACAATACACCTGCTGGCTTTTTTCATCAGTGTAGTTATTCACCATCAGCGATCCCTTCCTGGCCGTTGCCTTCCAGTTCACACTGCGGATATCATCGCCCCTTACATATTCCTTTATCTGCTCAAACTCCATACTATGACCGATCTTACGCATGCGTTTGTTGCCATGCTCGGTTTGAATGGAAGTTCTTGAGAGCAGTTCATACTTGCGCATTTGCAAAAAAGAAGGATAAACAGGAACAGTTTCTGCTGCTTCAATATTATGCCTGCGTTTTAATAACCCCAATAATGATTTTACATAAAGGATGATACAGCCAAAATAATATTCACCCCTTTCAACCGGCCTTAGCCTGTATAGAATATTTTTTTGCTCACCGGGTTTAAAACGATGGAATAATTTCCAGTCACGTTTTTGAAACTGAACCGGCAGTTCATCAATGATCTCCATATCCACCACAAAGGGCATATTATTCTTTACCTGCACCTCCACTTTATTTTCATCGCCATTACTCAACCTATCGGCCATTAAACGTTTTGCCGATGGCCCCCTGCTGAAAATAAACAGGAAGAAGTAATCAATGATCACCAGCATAATAAAAACCCAGAATAAAATTTTGGGTATCAGAAAAATTGCCGGATAAAGAAAGGACACAATAAATAAAACAATACAAAAGCCTGTAACAAGATAAAATCTTGTTGTTAAGTATAAAGCGCCGATATATTTTTTTAAAAACTTCATATCGCCTACCTCGGTACCTCTATCGATTTTAAAATATTATCTATCAGGTCATCCGCAGTTATACCTTCCATTTCTTTTTCGGGTGTTAAAATGATACGGTGCCTCAATACATGCGGTGCCATTTCTACAATATCTTCCGGTGTAACAAAATCCCTTCCTTTAATGGCAGCATTTGCTCTGGCAGAACGAAGTATGGCCAACGATGCCCTGGGTGAAGCGCCTAAGTATAATGCCGGGTTATTTCTTGTTTCATGTACAATCTTGGCAATAAACTCAACAAGTTTTGGTTCTATGATGATTGACTGTATCTGGCTGCGGTAATGCTGTATATCATGCGTAGATAATAATTTTCTTACGCTGTCAATCATTTGTGATTGTGTTTTTCCCTGCTGCCTGTTAAGGATGTTTATCTCTTCTTCAAGTGTGGGATACTTAACATCTATCTTAAAAAGAAAACGATCCAGCTGTGCTTCGGGCAAACGATAGGTTCCCTCCTGCTCAATTGGATTTTGTGTTGCCAAAACCAAAAAAGGAATGCTCATCGGGTGTGTAATGCCATCAATGGTTACCTGTCGCTCTTCCATCACTTCAAACAGGGCTGCCTGTGTTTTTGCCGGAGCCCTGTTTATCTCGTCAATCAAAACAATATTGCTGAATATAGGCCCCATCTTAAATTTAAAATCCCCTGCTCCCGGATTAAATACAGATGTTCCTGTCACATCGCTGGGCATCAGGTCGGGTGTAAACTGGATACGGGAAAAATCGGCATCAATGATCTTTGCCATCAATTTAGCCGTTAAGGTTTTTGCCACGCCGGGCACCCCTTCAATCAGAATATGCCCGTCGCACAATAAACCTATCAGTAGCAGGTCAACCATTTTATACTGCCCGATAATGACCTGGCCGATCTCATTTTTAATTTCATAAAGCGCCTTGTTCAGGCCACTAAGATCAATACGTTGTTGAAATAGATTTTCTTCCATCAGTTTCTGTTTTTATAAAAGTTTTGTATCTGTTCCTGTAAAGAAAGTAATTGATAATCGTTCACATCCATACTGCCATGCACACTGCCAATGCTCCGGTACAGGGTCTCCACCTTATCTTTATTCACGCCCGATTTGCGGCTTAAGGTATTTATAAAATCCTCATTGATAAGATTGGTATTGAGAAAATACTTATTGCGAATGTACTCATTAAAATAGGTAATCATTTTATCGGCAATATTTTTATTGTCTTTTTTCTGCAGGTACAACCGGCCGATGGTCTCTGTAAAAGTTACCGTGGTATTTTCATTGGGTTTAAGCTGTTCAATGATGCGCTGTAACCTTTTGCCGCCAAACAGGATATACAATAAAAGTAAAGCAAGGGATATCCAGAAGGCATAGACCAATGAAGGGTATTTCATTATTTCGCTGAAGGTGGAAAAGCTCTTCTCATCATTCTTCCCCTTTTTACGATACCAAAGTTTATAATAATAGTCATCCCAATATAAATGTTCAGGAACAGTTTTGGTAAATGCCAGCGCATTTTGCAGGTATTCATAATTTTTATCCTGTAACAGGAAATAATTACTGAATGCTCTTGGGTCGCAGTGCAGGAATAATTTTCCCTTGCCATGAAAATAAACGATGGCATTGGGTCTTTTATCTTCATTATAACCAATGGCCCTGGTATTGCTGCTATCCAGGTTAAAAAAGTAATTTTTAAAAGGGAGATAATAATAGGAATACAGCAGTTTCGGATCAGGTATAGAATTTGAAAAGGTACTTTTCATGTAACTGAACATTTCTTCTGCTGACGTGCCATGGTACATTTCATTACATTTAATTTTCGTCAGCAGCTGCGGATCAATATACCCGGCTGAAATGAAAAGCTCGTTACCGGCGGCTATATACTCCATCATAGCCTCTATCTCTTCTTCGTTTACATGTAAGGCAGGCGCAATACAGATATAAAGCGAAGATGTATCGTTAATATCTCTCCATGTTTTTGTGAAACCCTGTTTTTTATTCCGTATTGTATTGCGGTAATACATTGCTTCCAGCTGCCGGTAAGCAATATTGGCCCCAAAAGGCTTTTTATCATTTTTTGAAAAAGTTTCCACTAAGGATGGTATCCGCCGTTTGCTCTTCAAATCACCCAGGCAGGCGGTTAGTAAAAGAGATACCGCCAATAAGGAAAAAAGATATGTTTTTTTAAAATTCAATTAAGGACTATATTTTTTGGTTTAACCCGTTAAAACCTGCTTCTATCTTTTGATATACATTTCTGCCGATCATAAATTCGCCGTACCACACATACTCATAGTTTAAGGTAAGCGATGCAAAGTCATTTTGAAATGCAGGATTTTTAATTTCACGTACATATTGAAAATTCGTTTTGTCACGTGCCAGTTCAACAAAATCTTTATCCGCCAGCCTGTGTAGTGTCTTCAAATACTGGTAGCGCACAGCCTGCCGGTAATTATTGGTTTGCAGTGCCTGGCTTATCAGGTTATCAAAATCACTTTCACCGGTAATGATCTCCTCTTCCACTTCGGCGGTTTGTTGCCTTGCTGTTTTTGATTCTCTTCTAAATACCCCTTCTGCTAAAAATAACCTGTACAAAACAAAAAGGATAAAGAGTACAGCCAGTGTCCATAACAGTACCCGTATAAATGATGAAGCTAAAAAGCTGTTCAGCAAACCCGGACTTGCTGATCCTGGTTTTACTTTAACCTTGGCTTTTTGTTTATCTTTTAATAAACTGTCTAAGTATTTTGCATAAGCAAACTCTCTAAGGTCCTTCCAGCGCTGAACAGAATCTTCAGGAAAGTTTAAATTATTAAAATAAAGGCTGGTATCCGGTCTTTCATCCTGATAATTACCGGTCAACCTGTGGTCTTCTACCGGAGCCTGCTCAATTTTCCCTTCACTGGTGGATGGCGATTCAGTTACCTGTTCATCTTTAATAAACACAGAATCTTTGCTATCCTGCGCCTGTGCAGCAGAAAAAAACGACAGCCCTAAAAATGATATGTAAATAACCTTACGCATTTTCTTTTTTCAACCGGTTGATGATACCATCAGGTTGAATATAATAACCTTTCTTATGTAAACGGATGGGATAAATAACAAAATACCAGATAATAAATGTTAGTGAAACAGATAAGATGACAATACTGGCCCATACCGGCAGGCCCGGGTTATTTGCCTTATCAAATGTCTGGCTCATCAAATGGGTGACATAGCTTTCAAAAAAAGCAGCAACAATAAATATGGGGATAAGGCTTATCAAAACTTTGGCTGCATCTTTAGCGTTTCTTTTAAACGAGACCCTCCTGGCATAAGTGCCGGGAAATAAAATCCCGCTTGCCAGGATAAATCCTGCGGTAGCAGCAATTACTATTGCAGAAATTTCAAGTGTGCCGTGTATCCATATCACCAGTATCGATTTTATGCCCAAACCTTTTGCATAAAATATATACTGAAAAGCGCCCAGCATCAACCCATTGCCCCACATGATCCATAGTGTAAAAAGCCCCAGCGTAAATCCGCCGATAAATGCTTTGAATGCAACGCTGATATTATTAAAGCCTATCCACACAAACATAGAAAATGGGTTCCCGTCCTTATACACACCAAACGGATCTCCTTTGGAAATGTTTTCTTCGGTCATATCCACATATCCATCACCCAGCACACCCCTTACAAACTGTTCGTTGTGCATGGAAGAAAAAAAACCGATGACTACAAAAAGGACGAAGACAATTGTTGTAAATAAAAAAATGGGGTGATACCTTTTAAACAAAAGCGGCAGTTCAAATTTCCAGAATTGAAATATGCGGCTGTATTTTTCTTTTTTATTCTGGTAAATGCTTTGGTAAATGCCGGCAGCAATACCATTTATCCAGCGGGTAACTTTGCTTTTAGGATAAAAGGTCTTGGCATAACTCAGGTCATCGATCAAACTCACGAAACGTTCTGCAGTTTCATCAGGGTTATCGGTAGGAGAATGCTGGTACTCATTCCACTTGTCAGCATTCTTTTTAATAAACATCGCTTCCCTCATCTCAAAAAATTACTGGTTGTCATTTGATGCTGTAAATTCCCCATTTTTTTATTCATAAAAAAATTCAAATTTAGGTTTACCTGTTAGGGGCAAATTGTAATTTGCAGCTAATATGCCCATCATACAAATAGCCACTGCATTTAATATTGACCTGGAATTTGAGATCGCCGAGTTTCATAAGCGGCTGCTTGCCTATATCATTGACTTTGTGTTGCTGATCATCTTCCTGTACAGCATGAAATACCTTTTGTATGATGGGTTGAGGCTGGGCTTTGAACAGAATGCCGGGCTGGATATACTGGTGATATCATTACCCATGCTGCTGTATTCCCTGCTGACCGAGTTATGGATGAACGGGCAGACTGTTGGGAAGAAGCTGATGTCAATACGGGTGATAAGCCTGGAAGGTGGCGAGCCTACTTTCGGGCAATACCTCCTGCGCTGGATAACAAAGTTCTTTGAGTGGCCTTTCCTTTTCGGCTATATTGCTTTTTCCAATGCCAATGTGCTGGTATATACTTTTATTACGGGGTTGTTTGGCATCGCCGTGGTCATCATTATTTCTATCTCCAAAAAAAATCAGCGGCTTGGCGATATGGCAGCAGGAACGGTAATAGTAAATACAAAATCTGCCTTAACTGTTGCCGATACTGTTTTTATGCAGATCAACAAGACCGATTATAAAGTGATGTTTCCTGAAGTGATGCGGTTAAGTGACCGTGATATCAATACCATCAAAGGAGTTTTAACACAAGCCGGAAAAAGAAACAATTATGACATGTGCCACCGGGTGGCCATGAAGATAAAAGAAGTGCTGAACATTAATTCAGATATGCATGTTGACCAGTTTTTAGAAAAATTGCTGGAGGATTATAATTACCTGGCAACGAAAGAATAAAGGTTTGCTTTTATAAAAATAGAAAGGGCTTTAATAATTTAAAGCCCTTTCTGTTAATCAGGAATAATTATTTATAATCTTCCTCCATTTTTTATCGCTTCCATAAACAATGCTCCGAAGAAGATAAAATAAAAGATCATTATCAGCAGGAATATACCACCAAGGATAAGGCCGATGATGGAACATGTCCTTCCGGCATTGGAAGAACTATAGCTGGCCGGAGAATATAATTCGGGAGTTGCCTGGTATAACTTACGGTCTTTATTGGCAAGTACCAAACCGATAATACCACAGATAACGCCAACGATGCCATAACAGAATGCACCCACAATAGAAATGATACCCAGTACCAACGAAGCCGTTGCATTGGGTAAATTAACCGGTTGAATTGGTGAATTGGAATTTTGCTGACCGTTCATATACTATGTTTTAAAAGTTAAAATTGTTTTTAAGAGAACCTGCCTGCAGTTGATACCGCAAACAAAATAAGTATGACGTAAAAAATAATAACTACAAGCTGCAGGCAGATGCCTATAATTGAACAGATGCGGCCTGCCTTGATATTGTTATAAGAAGCCTCAGAATATAATTCCGGGTTGGCTTTATACATACTTACATCTTTGTTTGAGATGACTAAAGCAACAATACCACAGATAAGACAAACCACAATTGATAAGATACCTAAAACCAATGTGGCTGTAGCATTGGGCAACTGGCTGGCACCGATATTGGTATTGCTCAGGTAATCCCTGTTTTGTTCGGTCATGTTATGAGTTGGGTTTTGGTAATTATTAGTTTGTAAATATAACTTAGCATTATAACACCTGCACAAAAAATGTAGGAATATTTAAGAATTGCCGTTCCGTTCTTTACTTTAATTATTAAATGTAAAATTAAAAACCCAAAAAGTAAAATAATGGGTATCAATGCCGGGTACATTTTAAAGCTACCGGCCAAATCTCCGCTCAGTAATAATAAAAAACTTCTTTGTAAACCACAACCCGGACAGTCAACATGTGTTATTTGCTTAAACAAACAAGGCAACTGATGTTTTTCAAGCCAGCCAACGATATTTAAAAAATAGAATGACATTAAACACTTTTTAAACTATCATATTCAAACTCTTTTGTCATGCTGAGGAACGAAGCATCTCAATTATACAACAAAGAGATTCCTCGTTCCTCGGAATGACAGAGAGAGGACGTTAATAAGCCCTGGCAAACAACACCCGTTGCGTACTCGGATTACCCGTTAAAATACATTTGCCTTCCTCCTGTTTATTATTTAAAGGAATACAACGAATGGTGGCCTTTGTCTGTTCCTTAACTTTTTCTTCAGTTTCTGTTGTTCCATCCCAGTGGGCGGCAATAAATCCGCCCTTCTCATCCAGCAATTTTACAAACTCATCCCAGGTATCGGCATTTCTTATATTTTCATTTCTGAATGCAAGCGCCTTATTGTACATATTCAGCTGAATGTCCGCTAACAGTTTTACAATATTATCTGACAGGCCATCCATAGACATGCTGTTCTTTTCTTTGGTATCACGCCTTGCTACTTCCACTACTTTGTTTTCCATATCACGCAGGCCCATAGCAATACGTACAGGCACACCTTTCAATTCGTATTCGGCAAATTTCCAACCGGGGCGGTTGTTATCGTTATCATCATATTTAACCCTGATACCAACTGCTTTCAGTTGAGCAACGATCTCTTTTGCTTTTTCATCAACCTGTGCTTTACTTTCTTCTCCTTTGTAAATAGGAACAATAACAACCTGGAAGGGTGCGATCTTTGGAGGCAGTATCAATCCCTGGTCATCACTATGCACCATGATCAATGCACCGATCAGCCGGGTAGTCATACCCCAGGACGTTGCCCACACATACTCCTTCTTATTTTCTTTATTTAAGAACTGCACATCAAATGCTTTGGCAAAATTTTGTCCCAGGAAATGTGAGGTGCCTGCCTGCAAGGCTTTTCCGTCCTGCATCATGGCCTCAATACAATATGTATCCACTGCACCGGCAAAACGTTCGTTGGCTGTTTTAACTCCTTTAATTACAGGTACAGCCATATACTCTTCCACAAATTCGGCATACACATCCAGCATACGTTCTGCTTCTTCAACAGCTTCTTCTTTTGTTGCATGTGCCGTATGTCCTTCCTGCCATAAAAATTCGGTGGTACGCAAAAACAAACGGGTACGCATTTCCCAACGCACTACATTAGCCCACTGGTTAATTAATAAAGGAAGGTCACGGTAAGATTGTATCCAGTCTTTATAAGTACTCCATATTATTGTTTCGGATGTTGGGCGAACGATCAGTTCTTCTTCCAGCTTCGCATCAGGGTCAACAATGATTCCTTTTCCGTTTGGATCGTTCATTAAGCGGTAATGCGTAACCACTGCACACTCTTTGGCAAAACCTTCCACATGTGCTGCTTCTTTACTTAAAAAACTTTTAGGAATGAATAAAGGAAAGTAGGCGTTCACATGCCCGGTTTCTTTAAACCTTTTATCCAGCTGGTCCCTCATGTTTTCCCATAAAGCAAAACCATAGGGTTTAATTACCATGCAGCCTTTTACGGCCGAATGATCAGCCAGCCCGCCTTTAATAACAAGGTCGTTGTACCATTGCGAATAATCTTCTGCTCTTGATGTTAATTCTTTACTCATTTTTACTTTTTACTTTTAAATTTTATTTCCCGGCTGTTCTTTTAGCACTGCTTTAACAACGAACGATTTAACTTTAATGTCTGTTGGCAAAGGGTTTGTGCAATATTACAAAGTACTTCAGACCTGCACAAAAGTAGTAACTTCAATTTTAAACCGTTTTAAACAAGTCATCATGAAAACAACAATTCTACTCCTTGCTTTATCTGCAGCGGCTTTCAGCAGTTGCACCACCGCTTACAAAAGCGGACAAACACCCGATGATGTTTATTTCTCCCCGGTAAGGGCCACGGAAGAAAAACAGGATAATGACCGTGATAACAGTGACGAAGCAAGAAGGGAACCGGCAAAAAATTATGAGATAACCATGGGCATCCGTGACTATCGCTGGCGGGAGTTCAGGGATGATTATAGTTATGATAACAGCCCTTACTATTATACCTGTACAAAGTATAATTATGGTTATTATTACAATCCTTACTATTATCCATGGGCTATTTATACCGGCAAAACAACTTATTCTAAACCGGTTAACAGCACACCCCGGATGGTTAACCTGAATGCCTATAAAGGGTACAACAGTAATGTGGCCACAGGAAAAATAACCGGATCAAACACGAACTCTTCCTACAAGTATAACAACAGCAACAATTCAGAAGGCAGGCAAAGGAGAATAATTGAACCCTCCTCCAATTCTTCATCATCTAACAATACAAGAACTTATACGCCATCTTCAAGTAACAACAGCGGAGGTTCTTCATCAGGCAACAGTGGGTCCGGATCGGTAAGCAGGCCAAAGAGAGGCGGATAAGCCCCCACCTATTCTCTCCGCCGCGGCGGAAGGGAAATTGCGGAGAACGAATAGAAGATTAAATCATCAAATGAACTTCCATAAAAAATACCGGACAGTAAAACTCATGCCATGAAAAAATATTTACTACTGTTTTCTCTTTTTATAAGTACCCTGATTTACGCACAGATTCCCGAAGATGCTATACGCTATTCTTTTTATCCGCAGAACGGAACAGCCCGCAATCTTGCCATTGGCAGCGCCATGGGTTCATTGGGTGGCGATATCAATGCAACCTTTGTAAACCCTGCCGGGCTTGGTTTTTTTAAGACACACGAATTTGTTTTTACCCCGGGTTACTTTTTAAATAACAACAAAGCTGCGTTCAGGGGAACAGATTCAAAGAATGATAAGAACAGTTTTGGCTTTGGCCCTATCGGTTTTATTTTAGGCGCTCCAAATTCCAATAAACCCGGAAAGAGCTCCGCTATCAGTTTAGCCATTACGCAAGCGGCAAATTTCAATAATGACATACGTTATAAAGGATTAAATAATTACAGTTCCTTCAGCGAACAGTTTGCAGAAGAGTTTGCAAAGAGTGGTTTAACCATTGATGATGTCATTGCATCCAACTCTCCATTACCTTATACATCGGCACCGGCATTATATACTTACCTTATTGATACGGTTACCATAAATGGAAAAGTACAGGTAAAAGGAGCAGCCGAATATATTTTGGATGCCGGGCAGGCATTACGGCAGGAAATGACAAAGACAACCAAGGGTGGCATTTATGAACTTGCACTTGCCTATGCACACAACAGCAACGATAAATGGTATTGGGGCGTAACCATTGGCGTACCATTGGTTAGTTATACCAGCAATACTTATTTTAAAGAGTCGGATACTTCAAATAATACAGCCAATCATTTTAAGCAGGCTGAATACACTGATGATTTTAAAACAAGAGGAACGGGCTTCAATGCTAAGATCGGTGTCATCTATCGTCCGCAGGATTATATACGCATTGGGCTGGCCATACACACGCCTACCTATATGATACTGAAAGATACCCGTACAACAAACATGACCACCGAAGTGGAGAACCCGGTTGATAAATACACCGTCTCTTCACAAACATTTACCAACGACCAGCCCGGCGTGGCAAAATATGGACAAACCACTCCCTTTAAAGCCATCTTAAGTGCTTCTTATGTTTTCAGGGAGATCGAGAATGTAAAAAAACAAAGGGCATTCATCAGTGCTGATATTGAGTATGTACATCACAAAGGTTCAAGGTTCAGCAGCAATAACGAAGAACCCACCGAGGATGAAAAACTTTATTATAAAGAACTTAACAAAGTGGTGAAAGCAGCATATAAAGGCAATTTTAATTTTCGTGTGGGCGGAGAGTTGAAGTTCAATGTTATTATGGCAAGATTAGGTTTTGCTTATTATGGCAACCCTTATAAAGATGGCGCTTACAAAGCCAGCCGCATGTTACTGAGTGGCGGATTGGGCTACCGCAATAAAGGTGTGTTTGTTGACCTTACCTATGTACACTGCATTACAAAAGATGTTAGTTTCCCTTACCGCCTGGAAGACAGGGCAAATACTTATGCCACACTAAAACAACAGAGAGGAAATATTGTGGCAACTGTTGGATTTAAATTTTAGCCAGACTAATTGCTTAGTATGCCCCGGAGTTTTCTTCGGGGCATTTTTTAAACCTATAAGATATGCAGCGTTGCAGACCTTATAGGTTTTATGTTCTAAAATTATATCTTCTCAGGTCTCTGGCACATGACCTCGCTGTACTACGAAGCATTTTCATTAACGGCGAGTCCCACAGCCTAACTCAGATCCTGCATGGAGACTCGCCTAAGAACTCAAAAAATAATCAGTATGCTGGATGATTGGGTTTTAACCTGAGTTGTATTTGCGCTACTCACAGTCAGTCGCGTTTTTTTAAATAACCAGTTAAAAAAGAATGATTTAAAAAAATTGTTTACTATTTTTAGTAGCGCATTATAGCGTAAATACACATGTTGGCAGCAACTTTTTAACGACATCATATGAACATTCAAGAAATTCAAATCAGAAAACTTTATGGCTTTTTAGACAAAGACATAAACTTTAAGAGTAAAATCTCAATCTTAGTTGGGATTAATGGGTCGGGTAAAACAAGCGTTTTAAATATAATAAATTGGATTTTGAAACCCAATTTTGGAGAACTATGTTTAATAGAGTTTGAAAGTATCATCCTAAAGTTTAAATTCAAAGGAGATAGCTATATTCTTACTTGTTTACAAAACAAAGTGGAAATAACAATAGAGATTGAAAATGTAACAAAAAATTTGAAGTACAGTAAAATACAGGCTACATTCAAAATTCATCCTAAACAATTAACCAAAAATGCCCTATTAAGAGATTCACTAATTGGCACCTATGATGGTTTGGGGCCAGAAGAACACGAACAAGAAACGTGGGCATTTCTTTTTTCCGAAATTCCGAAACCCATAGTAATTGGCCTTGATAGAAACCTTTATACAGAAGAAGGTGAAGAATTAAGGGTTCAAACAGAAGTGTTATCAAAAGACAAAAAAAGAGTAATTCGTAGGGAAAATTCTTTAAACTTTACCCCATTAGAAAAAGTAAAGAATTTACTTGGCAGAGAACACAATATATATCGAAATAAAGTTTTAGAACTTTTCAGTTCTTTAAATGAAAAAATTATGCTTTCGGCTTTTGATAAAATATTTACCAACAAGAATATTGCTTCATTACTCAAAGAACCAAAGCCATCCGTTGACACAATGGATGTATTAAATGTTCAAGTTGTAAATTTTCTCAAAGAAAATCAATCTATGCATACAAGTTCGCAAAGAAAAAAAGAATTTGAGGCATCACTAAGAAAAGTAAATAACTATTTTACAACTTTAAAATCTATTCTAAAAGCTTCCGAAAATAAAAAAGAATTTGACTTGTTATACATTACTAATATCAGTCAATTTAAAAAAATTAATGACTTAATTATTGAATTCAGTCAATTTGAAGAAGATACTAGAAAATTGTATCATCCACTAAAAGATTTTTTAGATATTCTAAATAAATTTTTTCTTGATTGTGCAAAACAACTATATTTCGATAAGGTTAATTCTGAAATAAAGTTTAGTATTCTTAATAAAGATGGAATAAAAATAGATGACGGTCGGGAAATCAAAAACTTGTCTTCAGGTGAGAAGCAAATTTTAATCTTATTAACTTATATAAAATACAACAGTAGCCTAAATGTTTTTATTATAGATGAACCTGAACTATCACTACATCCAAAATGGCAGGGAGAATTTCTAGACGCTGTAGAAAAGATAATGCCCAAGGATTCACAATTAATTATTGCTACGCACTCTCCTGAAGTAATCGGCAATAAAAAAGATTTTTGTAGTGTCTTACTCCCTTACAATCAATAAGAAATGATAAGTTTAGAAGAAAGCTTTCCTAAAAAAGGAGAAAACTATTTGCTTGGCCAAGATGTAATTTGGTCACAGTTTAATGATATTAATTTTTATGTAGAGGACATTGACCAAGAAAATTTCTATTTACAAGTACTTAGAAAACTTTTCCCTGCTGTCAAATTAAATAGAATATTCCCTCTAGGCGGTAAAGATATAGTGATAACTGAAGCCAAAAAATCTCTAAGAAATAAGAGAAAAGTATTTCTACTGGATTTAGACTTTGATGAAATTCTTAATAGAAAGGAAGTGATAAAAAATGTATTTTATCTAAAAAAATATAGCATAGAAAATTATCTCCTTGACAATGATGGCATTTATGAGCTTATCAGAGAAGAAAACCCGAAAATAAAAACTGTAGACATAAAAGCTAAGTTTAACCTCTCTGATTTTGCAAATGAGTGTTACAACCTTTTTAATTTACTATCCTGCCATTTCCTAATAATAAATAAATACGAGCTAGGTTTAAATTATTTAAAGATAGAGCCACATCGAGATTGCGATTTCACTAATCCAAATTGTTGCATCAAACCAACAGTTTTAAATCCATTTTTTAATTTAGTAGAAAATGAATTAAGAAGCAAAAAGCCAAGATTAAAATATTCGACACAAATAAATAATCATAAAAAATATTTTAATACCGCAACTAAGTGTTTGATTAACACTCCAGGAAAATATCTTATAAACTTGCTTAAAATAAGACTCAAAAAGTTGTTCAGTTTTTGTCAGACATCTATGGAAACTTTTGTGTACAGACTAACGAAGAACTGCGGTTTTACGGAACTTGATTATTTAAGAGTAGACATTCTTAGGTATATAAGTTAAGGACAAACTACCAAAGCTGCTGCCAACAAAAGGTTTTGTGCAATTGGGGCATGACATTGAAGCAATCATCGGCAGTGCATATCCAGGCTTTGGTTTCTGCGGACGTAATTCTGCCGGGCAGTAGTTCTAAACTTCGGCTTTTAGTTATAAATTTAGCTTCAGTTCCGGGCAGACAGTTGGTCAATTCCCCAACTGCACAAAGCCTCGAACGTACTGACGAAAGCTGCTTCGTCTAAAAGACTTCGCAGACGTAGTTTCTACGCTTTTTCAAAGCTCCCGAACCTACTCTTTCGTCAGTACGGCTCGGGTTCAAAAAGACACATTAATCGCAGCCTTCGCACTACATGCTGTTTGCGCAATAATGGCTTTTTGTTGCTCCCGTCATCAGATGAACCGCTATCGCTATTCATCCATGACTTCGCAAACACCCGAGCCGTTTTAAAATAGGAACCATGAAGAATATACCATTATTGCTATCTTTCTTTTTTTCAAGTATTTCATTTGCTCAAAGTAACCTAAGCGATTCTATCTATCACATTAATGTTGAAAAACAAGCCACCGTAATGGCTAATTTATTGATTGCAAAAAACTATAAAGAATTTGTGAGCTATACTTATGCCCCCATTTTGAAAATGGCAGGAGGCTTGGACAAATTGACTAGCTATATGGAAAAAAGTTTTATACAAATGGAAGAGCAAGGTTTCTCTATTACCGCTGTAACCATTAGCAACAGTTCCAAGATGATCCATATTAAAAATCAAATACAGTGTACTTTGGCTGAAGAAATTGAATTGAAAAATGCTGATGGAAAATTAATTCAAAAGTCAACACTCATTGGTATATCTAATGATCAAGGGAAAACCTGGAGTTTTATTGATACACATGGCAAACCTTTGAAAGATTTACAAGTGACAATAAAAGAGCTCAGCAATGATCTTGTGATTCCAAAGCAAGAGGCACCTACAATCATTTCGAATTAAAACGATCACATAACATGGTATTTGCACTGAATTTATTTCAGCGATTCACCCAACACACATTTTGTGTCTTACGTCCTTCGGCACGTTAAGTTGTTAGCTGTTGGAGAGTTTAACTAACATCTTTTATTATCTCCATTACTTTCTCAAACTCCGGCTCACACCATTTTATTTCTTTGTCTTTATTGAACCAGGTCATCTGGCGTTTGGCATACTGCCGGGTATTTATTTTTATTATTTCAACTGCATCTTCCAAACTGAGGTCGCCGCTAAGGTGCCCGAACAGTTCCCTGTAGCCCACTGTTTGTAATGCATTTAATTTTTTATGGGGTTCCAGTTTTTTTACTTCATCTACCAGGCCGGCTTTTATCATGGCATCTACCCTGCTGTTGATATTTTTATACAACTGTTCCCTGGGCAGTTCCAATCCTGTTTTTATGATTTTAAAATCCCGTTTCTTCTTTTGTTGTGTTTGAAATACCATAATGGACCTGCCGGTAGAGAGTTTAACTTCCAGCGCCCTCATCAGTCTCTGTGGATTTTTTATTTCGCCTTTGGCATAATAAACAGGATCATTTTTTTCTACCTGCTTCTGCAACCATTCCAGTCCTTCCCATTCAAAATTGGCGATTATTTCTTTCCTGACCGCAGCATCAATGACCGGCACTTCATCAATGCCATTACAAAATGATTTTACATACAAGCCTGTACCACCAACCAATACTGCCACATCATTATTCCTGAATATCTCATTTATTTTTTCTAAAGCATACTGCTCAAAAATGGCAGCATTCACGGTTTCATTTATAGAATGTGAACTGATGAAAAAATGTTCCACCATTTCCAATTCTTCAGCAGAAGGTTTAGCCACACCTATGTTAAGTTCTTTAAAACACTGGCGGCTGTCGGCAGAAATAATTTTTGTTTGAAAATGCCGGGCTACCTTTATAGCAAGGGAAGTTTTGCCAACGGCGGTGGGGCCAACAATAACGATGCAGGTTTTTTGCATGAGATCATTTGAGTTTGTAGAGAACTCTTAGTAATCAGGGATACGCTAATTGTCGTGAATGGTGAGTCGCCAGTTGTGAGAAAAACACTTCAAAAGAAAGCAAAGCGTTCACGATTCACTACTCACGCCTGACAATTTAAAACCCGTCATTCGCTTCCTCCGATGGTGATGTTGTTTCCTCTTCGCCCTCGGCCTCAGCTTCCACCCCATTTCCTTCTTCAATGAATCCATCTGCCATGGCATCGGGCTTAAGGTCATATTTTTCTTCCATCTCAGCCAGGCGGCTGTCCACCAATCCCTTTGTACCATATTGGGAAGGCGCAATACCTTCTGTACGTACACAACAGGGATAGGTTAATTTTTTATTTTCTTCTTTATCTACGGTGATCAGTTCCACCATAAAATGCCAGTACTTATTAAAATCGTATTCGTAGATGAATTTCTGGTTGGGGTTGCTGATCTCAGAGCCAATACCGGTTTCAGCCATGATCAAAGGCACAGCCTTATATTCCTTGTCATATTTTTCAAGGGTGATCTCCCGGCCACGTAACCAGTTATCGTTACTACGATAAAACGTTGCCTTATGCTTGGAATCGAATTCAAAGCTTTTTAAAATGCAGGTGTGCAGGTCGAAAAAATTTTGCGTATGATGAATCGCAATATCCCTGTACACACTGTCATCATCTTCCCAATATATTCTGAATCGTAAAATAGCCATACGGTAAAATTAAGGATTTAACAGGAATTAAGGCAACAGGAATTAAGAATTGGGAATTAGGAATCAGGCCCTCGAATTACAGACTTCATATATAACTCAGGAGTGCAATTGGTTTAAAACCCAATTCCTAATTCCTAACTGCTAATTCCTAACTCCCGTGCTTTCAAAATCATAAATGTATATGCAGCATCATATTCGTTAGGTATAATTCCGTCTAAAATCGCTTCCCGTATAGCAGTTTTTATGTCTCCAACCGCACGGGAGGGCTGCAAATTAAATGTCTGCATAATTAACTCCCCGGTGATTGGTGGCTGCCAGTTGCGCAAATGATCCTTTTCTTCAACCTCCGCACAACGTTTTCGTACCATTTCAAAATTTTCTATGAATCGTTTTACCTTGGTTTTATTTTTTGAAGTGATGTCTGCTTCGCATAAGGTCATCAATGCATCAAAATCTTCACCGGCATCAAATAATAACCGGCGTATGGCGCTGTCGGTAATATTTTCTTTGGTTAAACTGATGGGCCGCAAATGCAGCTCCACCATCTTACGCACAAATTTCATTTTTTCATTTTGTGGCAATTTCAGTTTAGTGAAGATCTTGGGGACCATCCTGCCGCCCACCACTTCATGCCCATGAAATGTCCAGCCATGGCCTTCTTCAAATTTTTTAGTTGCCGGTTTGGCTATATCATGCAATACTGCTGCCCACCGAAGCCAGAGGTCATCTGTATGCTTACAAATATTATCAACCACCTGCAGCGTGTGGTAAAAATTATCTTTGTGTCCCATGCCATCAATATACTCGGCGCCGGCCAGGTCAACCATTTGCGGAAAAATTATTTTTAGCAACCCACTTTTATATAACAAATCAAAACCAATGGAAGGCTTTTCACTCTGTAGAATTTTATTCAGTTCATCGGCAATGCGTTCACCACTTACAATTTTTATACGATCAGCGCTTTCTCCGATGGCGTTAAAAGTTTTCTTTTCAATAGAAAAATTCAGTTGTGTGGCAAAACGGATAGCCCTCATCATCCGTAAAGGATCATCACTAAAAGTTTGCGAAGGAGCTAAAGGCGTTTGAATATTTTTTAACTCCAGGTCTTTTATTCCGTTAAAAGGATCAAGCAATTCTCCAAAATCATCTTTATTCAAACTAATAGCCATTGCATTGATGGTAAAGTCACGCCGGTTCTGGTCATCTTTCAATGTACCCATTTCCACTGCCGGCTTACGGCTGTCGTAACTGTAACTTTCTTTTCTTGCACCAACAAATTCAATTTCTAAAACCTCACCCCAACCCCTCTCCTTCAGAGAGGGAACTGGAGTATTAAAAGGCTCTGAAATTTTATCGTTCTTTTCGGTATTTTCAAAACTGGTTAAATCTATTTTTATTTGTGCAGTACCAAAGTTTTTAAAATAATTCACTTCGGGTCGGGGTTTGAACTTTTCAGCTACTTTAGCTGCCAGTTTAATACCATCACCCACACAAACAATATCAATGTCTTTTGTATCTCTTCCCAGTATCTTATCTCTTACAAATCCGCCAATCAAATAACAAGGCATACCCAATTCTTCTGCGGCGAGGGCGATCTTTTTAAAAATATCGAGTTCCTTATCGTTACAATTAATAAACATGCGTTGCAAAAGTAATTTAAGTAATTGGGAATTGGGGATTGGGGATTAGGCTATGAAAGTAACAACTCACAATAATTCAAAGAGTCTAAACCCTAATTCCTAATTACAAATTCCTAATTCCGATTCCGGCATTAATATTGACCATATACATCCCCAAACAAAATATTGTGAATTAACTGTGTGTTTTGACATTTTGACTATATATTGAGATAATTATGGATAACAAGTTTTATTTGCAGGGCCCCGAAGATGAAATGGAATTTATGCCCATCATTCCATTGAATGAAGATGATGACGGAAGTACTGATGACCAGCCGATTCCAGCCGAGATCCCTATTTTAGCTTTAAGAAATACGGTACTCTTTCCTGGTGTTGTAATTCCTATAACTGTAGGCAGGGATAAGAGTATTAAAGCCGTAAATGATGCCTACAAGGCTGACAAATTGATAGGTGTGGTAGCGCAAAAAGACAGTACGGTGGAAGAACCAACTGTGAGCGACCTGGAAGATATTGGTACCGTTGCAAAAATTGCCAAACTGATTAAAATGCCCGATGGTGGTACAACTATTATCATCCAGGGACGCAAGCGTTGCAAGATTGAAGAAGTAACAACCGACGATCCGTACTTCAAAGCCAAAATAAAAGTTTTAACGGAAGAAGTTTTAAAAGATGACAAAGACTTTAATGCCATGGTGGGCAGTATCAAAGACCTTGCCGGGCAAATTGTAAACCTCTCTCCCAACCTGCCCAGCGAAGCGGCCATCATTTTAAAAAATATTGAGAACCCTTCTTTCTTAATTCATTTTGTAAGCAGCAATTTAAACTGCGATATAAAAGATAAGCAACGCCTGCTGGAGATCAGCAATATTAAAGCAAGGGCCGAACTGTTGATGAATTTAATGCAGACCGAACTGCAATACACCGAACTAAAAAATAAAGTAACCAACAAAACAAGGGCTGAATTAGATAAGCAACAGCGTGAATACTTTTTACAGCAGCAAATGAAAGCCATTAAAGATGAACTGGGTGGCGATAATGTGGCTGAAGTAAAAGAGATGTTGAAAAAAGCAGAGCATAAAAAATGGCCGGCCGCTGCTAAAGAAATGTTTACCAAGGGAGCAGAGAAATTAGAACGTATGCACCCCTCCACACCGGATTATTCGGTGGTGTATAATCACCTTGACCTGATGCTTGACCTTCCCTGGGAAGAATATACCGAAGACTCCTACGATCTGAAAAAAGCAAAAAAAGTTTTGGACCAGGATCATTATGGTATGCAAAAGATCAAGGAACGTATTTTAGAATACTTAGCTGTTTTAAAATTAAAAGGAGATATGAAATCGCCGATACTTTGTTTTCTTGGCCCTCCCGGTATTGGCAAAACAAGTTTGGGGAAAAGTATTGCTGCGGCTATCAATAGAAAATATGTGAGGGTGAGTTTGGGTGGACTGCATGATGAGAGTGAGATACGTGGCCATCGCAAAACCTATATTGGCGCTATGCCCGGAAGAATTTTGCAATCTATCCGCAAGGTAAAATCAAGCAACCCGGTAATGATACTGGATGAGATAGATAAAGTAGGTAGTGATCATCGTGGCGACCCTTCTTCTGCTTTACTTGAAGTTTTAGATCCGGAGCAAAACAATACTTTCTATGATAATTACCTGGAACTGGAATATGACCTGAGCAAAGTGCTGTTCATTGCTACTGCAAATAATATCAGCAATATCCCTGTTGCTTTAAGAGACAGGTTGGAGATCATTGACCTTAGTGGCTATGCCGTAGAAGAAAAAATTGAAATTGCAAAACGCCACCTGATGCCAAAACAAAAAGAAATGCATGGCCTTAAAGAAAGCAGTTTTAAAATAAGCGATAATGTACTGGAAAAAACCATACAGGATTATACAAGAGAAAGTGGCGTAAGGGAATTAGACAGGCAACTGGCAAGCATCATGCGTTACCAGGCAAAGGAGCTGGTGATAAAAGGTAAATTAAAAGCTACCATCACTAATAATGATGTGGAAAAGATACTGGGCAAACCCCGGTATAGTAATGACCTGTATAAAATTGCCAACATGCCGGGTGTTGCGGTTGGATTGGCATGGACCTATGTTGGGGGCGATATTCTTTTTATAGAAACACAATTAAGCGATGGTAAAGGCGAACTAAAACTTACGGGCAATCTGGGTAACGTAATGAAAGAAAGCGCCAGTACAGCGCTAACCTACCTGGAAGCGAATTGCAAAAAAATTGATATTGACCCGGAAGTGTTCAATAAGAAAGATATTCATATACATGTGCCTGAAGGTGCTGTTCCTAAAGATGGGCCGAGTGCGGGTATTACCATGCTTTCTGCCCTGGCCAGTGCATTTACAGGAAGAAAGATAAAACCTTACCTGGCCATGACTGGCGAGATAACTTTACGTGGACAGGTTTTACCCGTTGGAGGTATAAAAGAAAAGGTATTAGCAGCCCGGAGAGCAGGTTTAAAGGAAATAATCATGTGCTGGCAAAATGAAAAAGATGTGCTGGAAATAAACAGCCAGTATATAAAAGGCATCAAATTTCATTATGTAAAAACAATGCAACAGGTATTGGAACTGGCTTTAACATAAAATTTTATGTAAAGAGACAACCAAAGGCATCATTCACCCGTATATAAGTACAGTTAAGTAATCAACAGTTTCATGTTGGTTGTTTTAAGGGTTAAAGAAATTCCCTCCCGTTCTCTGGAGGGAATTTGTTTTTATAAACGATGGGTGTAGTGTTTACTGTTTTCTCTCCATCCAGTCCACCTCTTTTTGGGTGGTAAATGCCTGGATTATGCCAACCAGGAAGATCAATGCTACATTTCCGGCTAAATAAGCAAGGCTGAAACAGCGGTAAGCGGTAATATCAATTTCAAACTTTTTAAAAAATGTAATGATATCAATAACCAGTACTGCGATACTGCATACAATCCCGGTTACAAAAATTATTTTAGAAAAGATACGTACAGTAGCAGAAGGATGTTGTTTAGTCCTTTTAAAAAATACCACATATACCGAAGAAAAAAGCGCCGGGGCCAATGTGATCATCCCTAATCCGAAAATAAGGTCAGCTGCATTAGATGAAATCACTTTTGATATTCCGTAAAAAGTTGCCACCAGCAATCCAAGTATCACCGGTATGGTGAGGAACAACAAAAAAATGAGTACATAGAGTTTTGAATATTTTAAAAACCTGTCTTCCATGATAGTTTATTTCTTGTGTACTATTTAAAATAACTCAGGTTGGTTTTGGGTGTCAGTGTCAATAACGTTTGATAGATCAGTTTTACCGTATTCTCAATATCATTTTTATGCAGCATCTCTACCGTAGTGTGCATATACCGCAAAGGAATAGAAATAAGCGCCGAAGGGCAACCATCATTGGCATAAGCAAATGAATCGGTATCGGTTCCTGTACTCCTGCTTACTGCGTGATATTGCAGCGGTATTTTATTTTTTACTGCTGCGGCCTCTATAACATCCAGCAGTTTGTTATGAACTGCAGGACCATAAGTGAGTGATGGCCCCTTGCCACAACTACATTCTCCCTCTATCTGTTTATTGATCATTGGTGTAGTGGTATCGTGTGTTACATCGGTTATGATGGCCACATTGGGTTTGATCCTCCGGGCAATCATCTCTGCACCACGTAAACCAATTTCTTCCTGCACTGCATTTACGATATATAATCCAAAAGGTAATTTATTCTTATTGGCCTTTAGCAAACGGGCCACTTCTGCAATCATAAATCCACCAACACGGTTATCAAATGCACGGCCAATAAGATAGTTGTATGCAATTTCTTCGTAACCCTGTTCATAAGTTACCACGGCACCAATATGAACACCCAATGCCTCCACTTCTTTTTTATTTCTTGCACCACAGTCCAAAAATAAATTGTCCACCTTGGGTTGTGTTTCTTTATCATTACCCATACGGGTATGAATGGCCGGCCAGCCAAATACAGCTTTAACTGTTCCTTTTTTTCCATGAATAAATACCCTCATGGATGGCGCTATCTGGTGATCCACTCCCCCATTACGTTTCAGGTAAATTAATCCTTCGGTAGAGATGTAGTTTACAAACCAACTTATTTCATCGGCATGCGCTTCTATAACAACTTTAAACGGCGCATCAGGATTGATAACACCAACCGCAGTACCATAGGGATCGGTAAAATGACTGTCAACGTAGGGCTTTATATATTCAAGCCATAATTTTTGTCCACTGCTTTCAAATCCTGTTGGCGAAGGATTATTGATATAGTTCTTTAAAAAACCGTAAGATTGTTCGGTGAGGATTGTTTTTGTTTTCGTTGCTTTTGCCATTATGATAATTTAGTCCGGCAAAATTAGTTAAATACCGGCTATGTACGTTGTTAAAGCCGAAAATAACATCATCCCATCCACAATAAAATAATAAAAAAGATAACCCTGCTTTTTGGTAGAATAAAAATAAACAATTAATAACGCCAGGGTGGAAATTTGCAGCGCAACGGACTGGTAAATGGTAATGCCATAATACCGGGAAAAAAAGTTAGAGATGAACAACACTGCGAAGATGGAATAAATAAGAAGTTTAAGAGTGGAAGGTTTTAGATCTGTTGCCAGGCTGTGTAAACCCCTTATCTTATCAACAATCATATCCCTGCTGTCGAATATGATGCAAAGCATGAGCATGAAAAGAAAACGGCGGGTAATGATAAACAGATCGGCATTATCTAAATGCAAATAAGTTTTTTGCATGGGTATGAATGCAGTTACATAAGTCCAGGTCAACGCCAGCACTATAGTCTTTAAAACGCCGGCCTTTCTTGTAAAAAGCAAAAACTTAAAAGGCAAAAGCGGGATTGAATAGATAACGGTCAATAAAAGGGCTGTTATTACAAAACTGATGGGTATAGCAAATCGCCATAAACAAAAGAGAAGCCCTGCCGCTGAAAAAGCCAGGAGTAAAACTGCAATTACTTCCTTTTTCACCAGGTGTACAATGACAACATTTTCTTCCAAAGAAAACCTGCTCAATATCCAGTAAAAATTATAACTGCACAGGGTTGCAAAAAAAATAAACCCATATAAAAAAGGTGAACTATCAAAATGCAGGAGCTGTGCGGTTTGAAAGGCCAGTGCAACGGCGCAGATGGCAATAAAAATGGAATGTGATAAGATGAAATGAAACCATTTCATTAACGGCAGATATAATAAACCGGGTCGTCAGTAACAATTACATTACTCTTATTTTTTGCAAAATCCTTTATATACACCTGGAAGTATAATGTATCTGTATGCAGGGCACCGTTTGGCAAAGACTTACACCTGAGCACTTTTGCAATGTCAATATCAACATCTGCTTTAAAATTACTTTTTGCCACAGCCTGCAGGTTAGGAAAACGAACTGAGTCAAATGTATTGGTCAGTAAATTCTTCATGTAAATAAATGCAGTATCCTTTCCAACCAGGCCAAGGTCACCTTCCGCATCCGTAACATGAATAGTAAGAATTGGTGTGGTGCTGATATTATCCACAACGTTTGGTGAAATGGATTTAAACGATATCTGCGGCGCTGTGGTAAATTTATCTTTTTTACAGGCACTTAAAAGAAAAATGGCCATGGTAAATACTAAACTGTATCGCATCTTTGTGTTTTGTATGACAAATTTAATGATTGCCGGTGAAACATTCCGTTAAAAATATGGAGCTTGAAAAAAAGGTATTTGCTGCCTCAGCAGACAACTTTAACGTTTTGGCAATTGAATTGTTTCAATTTCAATACCACAATAATTCAATTTACAGGCAATACTGCGATTCCTTAAAGATAGATGCCGATACTGTTAATACTTTAGAGAAAATACCCTTTTTACCCATCTCCTTTTTTAAAACACACCCGGTAAAAACAACTGAATTTGAAGCAGGGGCCGTTTTTGAAAGCAGTGGTACTACGGGACCGGCCAGCAGTAAACACTTTGTAAAAGACACCTTCATTTACCGGAAAAGTTTTACCACCTGCTTTGAAAAATTTTACGGGCCGGTAACGGCTAAATGTATACTGGGTTTACTCCCCTCCTATTTAGAAAGGCAGAACTCTTCTTTAGTGTTGATGATGGCTGAATTAATAAAAGCAAGTGCCAACGACCTGAGTGGATTTTATTTAAACGATTATGAAAAGCTGCACCGTACCATAATGCATAATGAGATACTAAAATCGCCAACGACGCTCATTGGTGTAACTTTTGCCCTGCTGGACTTTGCTGAAAAATACCCTATGCAGCTAAGGCATACTATTGTTATGGAAACCGGAGGCATGAAGGGAAGGCGTGAAGAAATGACCAGGCAACAGGTACATGAAAAATTGCAATCTCAATTAGGCGTTGGATTGATACACTCAGAATATGGAATGACCGAATTATTATCGCAGGCTTATTCCAAAGGAGATGGAATTTTTCATTGTCCGGGCTGGATGAAGGTTTTGATAAGGGATGAAGATGACCCCTTCCATATTACAAGTGCTGTAAAAGCAGATAACAGATCATTGACCGGTGTATTGAACATTATTGACCTTGCCAATATTTACAGTTGTAGTTTTATTGCAACAGATGACATTGGCCGGCTTCATGCAAATGAAAGCTTTGAAGTATTGGGAAGAATGGACAGCAGCGATATACGGGGATGCAGTTTAATGGCAATATAAAAGCCGGCTGAACAATCAACCGGCCTGTTTTAAAGTGATCTGGCTGGGACTCGAACCCAGGGCCCATACATTAAAAGTGTATTGCTCTACCAACTGAGCTACCAAATCAAACACCCTTTTTTCAAAGGGAGTGCAAAAATAAGGCAAAAAGCTATTGCTTCAAATTATTTACGGAAAGTTTTTCCCCAAATAACCCAATAGTTGTGCAATTTCTTTACAAACAGCGGCAGAACTCACCTATTTTTGTCTATCTTTTTTTATGACAGATTTCTTCAAAAACAAAGTAGTGGCAATAACCGGCGGAAGCGAAGGCATTGGTAAGGCTTTAGTGGATATGTCCATTGCACTGGGGGCAAAAGTAGCTACCTGCGGCCGCAGCCAGGAAAAATTATATGACCTTCAGCTTTTACATTCCGGGAAGCCATTACATACCATTGTTGCCGATATAAGCAGTTATAATGATTGCAAAAATTTTATTGATTCCACCATCCAGATTTTTGGTGGTATAGATGTTCTGATCAACAATGCCGGAATATCCATGAGGGCGCTATTGAAAGACCTGGATGTGGAAGTGATCAAAAAGGTTATGGACATAAATTTTTTCGGCACCCTTTATTGCACAAAAATGGCATTGGATTCCATCATTGAAAGAAAAGGAACCATTGTAGGCGTATCTTCCATTGCTGGTTACAGGGGCCTGCCTGGAAGAAGCGGATATTCGGCCAGCAAATTTGCCATGAATGGTTTTTTAGAAGCCATACGGACCGAATTGCTGGGCAGCGGTGTAAATGTAATGTGGGTTTGCCCGGGATTTACATCTTCAAATATCCGCAATGCAGCATTAAATAAAAAAGGCCAGCCCCAGGGACAAAGCCCGATGGATGAAGGAAAGATGATGACCTCTGAAGAATGTGCCGTACATATTTTAAAAGCCATTGAAAAAAGAAAAAGAACCCTTGTACTTACTTTTACCGGCAAACGTACCGTATTTATGAATAAATTTTTCCCTTCATTGGCTGATAAATTCACAAAGAAATTCTTTTTTAAAAATGGAGAACTGGTGCGTTAATACGTATATCCGGTAATCCGTTTAAACGTATTAACCAATTAACCAATTAAGCAAAAAATGCCTTTACTAACCCTTACATCCGACATTGGCCAGCAGGACTTTCTCATTGGTGCAGTTAAGGGTCAGTTGTTACAGGGCAATGGAAATTTTACACTGGTTGATATTACCCATAACCTATCTCCTTTCAACTATCCACAGGCCGCTTATGTATGCAGGAATGCAATAAAGAACTTCCCCGCCGGAACTTTCCACCTGGTACTGGTAAATTTATTTGATGAAAAGCCGGAACACATGCTGCTGGCAGAACATAATGGCCAATTCATTGGTTGTGCTGATAATGGTTTGCTCACCATGATACTGGAAGAAGTTCCTCAAAAAGTAGTAGGTTTAAAACTGGATAAAAATCAACAAAAAAATACAATTTACTGTACCTCGGTATTTGCCAATGTGTTCAATGAGCTGAACAATGGCAAAAAGATTGAAGAAACAGGCGATGCAGGAATATCCATCCGGGTAAAGAATCCATTAAGGCCCATGTTGGGCAATAACTGGATAGAAGGCCAGATCATTTTCATAGATAATTTTGAGAACGTTATCGTAAATATTAATAAAGATGAATTTGAAGAGCAACGCAAAGGGCGGAGTTTTAAAATTGTTTTTAAAAGAGATGAAGTGATTGATAAAATAAGTGAGACCTATGCTGATGTGAATGAAGGTGAAAAGCTGGCACTATTTAATTCGGCAGGCTACCTGGAGATAGCCATCAATAAAGGCAATGCTGCAGGATTACTGGGACTGCAAAGTTTTGCAGAAAAACAATTGCAACAAAGCCAGTATATGAACAGCCGTCTTTTTTACCAAACCGTTAAGGTATATTTTGAATAAGGGCCCTTATCTTGAAAACGCAGCGGAATTAAAACCACTAATTGGCATTCTTAAAAAACATATCTCCCGAAAACTCTTCTGATAAAGAGTTGCTTGTTGCTTTTAAAGAAACAGGCGATATCAATCATTTAAGTACCTTATACCAGCGGTATATGGACCTTGTGTTTGGTGTATGCCTGAAATATTTTAAAGACACCGAAAGATGCAAGGATGCCGTAATGGATATTTTTGATGAGTTGAACACAAAACTCCGCTTACATGAGGTAGAGAATTTCAAAGGCTGGCTCCATGTCTTGACGAGGAACCACTGCCTGATGCAGTTAAGGAGCCCCCGCAACATGAAAACCACAGAATTTAACGCCTCTTTTATGTATTCTGAGCAAAATATGCATCTGAATGGCGAGGCCTTGGAAAAAGAAGAAAATTTTAAGAAATTAGAGCAATGTATGAATACCCTGCCTGAGGAACAGAAACAATGTGTTATGCTGTTTTACCTGGAGAACAAATGTTATAACGAAATAGCAGCCATTACCGGGTACGACTGGAATAAAGTGAGAAGCTATATTCAAAATGGCAAGCGCAATTTAAAAATATGTATAGAAGAAAAACAGATAAACATCTGATGCCACAATAAATGAGCAACGATAAGAAAAATATTAATTACACAGCCGGGGAAATTGAAAAATATTTTTCGGGCAAACTTTCGGCAGGCCAGATGTATGCCATGGAAAAAGCGGCGCTTGATGATCCTTTTTTGGCTGAAGCAATGGAAGGCTATGAAAGTATGAAGGGTAAGGACTGGAAAGATCAATTGGCTGCGGTGAAAAAACAAATTGCTGAAGCAGGTTCTGAGGCAAAGATCATTTCCATGCACCGGTCAACGGGCAGCAAGTGGTGGAAAACAGCCGCTGCTGTGTTGGTAATAGGCAGTGGTGCTGCATTAACTTTTATACTTACAAAAAACAGACCTGAAGAAAAATCTACCCAAAAAATTGCACAAACCAATACTACTGTTCCTGTTTCTCCTGCAACAAAAGATAATGAGTCGTTACCTGCAATAACAGAATCAGTGCAAACTGCCCCTCCCCCTGTTAAAGAAGAAAATGTGGCAGCCAATGGAACAATTGCACAGGTCAATCCACAGACAACAGGCAATGATGGGCTTACTTACAAAGAAAATAAGGCGCAACCAGTACCAGACACAATAAAATCAAACCTTGCAGATATAGTTGTTTCCGGAAAAACAAATCCTCCTGTACCGGCAAGCGTCAATGCAAATTCACCGGCATATAATAATACCAGGCAGGCTGAAGAAACAGCAATGGTTAAAGATAAAAGGGCTGCAGAACAAAATAATAATGACGCTGACGCATTTAAAAAACAATCAAACGCTGCACAAAGCAAAAAAGAACAGTCATTAAATAATTTCTTTAATGCACAGGTTGTAGCAGCAGATAATTCTCCCCTGCCCTTTACCAATATCGCTATCAAAAGCGAAAACTTTGGAACCTATGCCGATGTAAAAGGAAATTTCAGGCTGGTATCAACTGATACCGTATTGAATGTAGAAGTGAAGTCTGTTGGCTATGCACCCCGTAGTTTTTTATTACGCAGCAACCAGCCACAGAATAAGATAGTGCTTTTGGAAGATGAAACGGCAATAAGGGAAAAGGCAGTTGTTCAAAATAAAGGCGTTACTAATACCACGAGGTCACGCAGGGCATCGGTATCTTCCGACAGCCTGATAAATGCAGAACCCGCCGATGGTTGGGATAATTACAATACTTATGTGGCCAATAATATTCATATCCCCGATGAACTTTCCAAAAATGAATTTCATGGTGAAATTGAACTTACATTCGATGTGAAAGCAAACGGTACCATAACAAATCTCCGCATAAACAAATCAATGGGTGAAGCTTATGATGAAGCCGCCAAACGCCTTATCATGCAGGGCCCGCAATGGAAAGTGAAAAAAGGTAAGAGGTCTTCGGCGAGTGTTAAGGTGAAATTCTGATCTATTACTTCCTCACCTCGACACGTTTTTAAATTCCCTTTCCGTATCTTAGCACACTAAAAAATCTATCATGAAAAAAATATTTTTACCAGCTATTGCGCTTGCCTGTTTTTCTTTGGCAGGTACGGCACAGGTAGCTATGCCTGCCCCATCGCCAACACAAACCATTAAACAGGGTTTTGGTATAGGCTCAGTTGAACTTACTTATTCCAGGCCATCAGTTAAGGGCCGTAAAATTTATGGCGACCTTGTTCCTTATAATAATTTATGGCGCACGGGGGCAAATGCCGCAACCAGGCTTGTACTTACAGAACCCCTTGAAATTGGCGGAAAGAAATTAGATTCCGGGACTTATGTATTGTATACCATCCCCGGTGTTGATTCATGGGAAGTAATTTTAAACAAGGGATTGACCAACTGGGGAACGGATGGTTATAAAGAAACCGAAGATGTGGCCCGTTTTAAAGCAGAGCCAATGAAAATGAAAAATATGGTAGAAACATTCACCATGAATTTTACAAACATCAGCCCGGAATCCTGTTCACTTGATATCATGTGGGACAAAACAATGATCTCTATTCCTATTAAGGCTGATTTCAGAGATAAAGTAAGGGGGCAGATAGAAGCCGCACTGAAAACTGATAAGAAACCTTACTGGCAGGCTGCACAGTTTTATAATGAGTATGACAAGAACCTGCCAAAAGCTTTGGAGCATGTAACAAAAGCCATTGGAGACAATGAAAAAGCATTCTGGATATGGATATACAAAGCCAGGATACAAAAAGAAATGGGAGACATGGCCGGTGCAATGGAAAGTTCAAAAAAATCGCTTGACCTTGCCAAGGAAGCAAAGAATGATGATTACGTGAAACTGAACCAGGACCTGCAGAAGACACTGAAATAAAAAATTTTATACCCCTGACCGAAAGCGTTGCATTAGTTTGCAGCGCTTTTTTTAATCTATAAGGTTGCTGCAATGGCCGGGTGACAAAGGAACCTTATAGTGTTTGCGCAGGTGGCGTTAACCAAACGCTATAAGGTTCTCAACACACCTGCCCGGCGGCAAACCTTAAAGGTTTTCAGCCGGCGCTTTTTGTTTTATGAAGAGTTGAAAGATTGCAGAAAAAACAATGACCAATACAGCGCCTATTGCATTTAACCACAGGAAGGAAACAATATCCTGCTGGTAAATAAGAATGATCAGCAGTTCAGAAACGATGGCGGCATAGAAAACGGCATGGCCTTTTATATATTTCATACCGAATGCAACAAGAAATATTCCAAGTATTACACCATAGAATAATGAACCGAGGATATTCACTGCTTCAATAAGGCTGTTGCCGATATTCTCAGCAAACATAGCAATGATGATACAAAAAATACCCCAGCCAAATGTGTACCATTGCGAAACTTTGTAATCCTTTAGTTCAGTCTCCTTCTTTATAAAGAATTTTTTATGAAAGTCAACCACCGAACAGGCGGCCAGCGAATTAAGGGCTGCTGCAATACTACCCCAGGAAGCCAGGAATATAATAGCAATGATGAGCCCTATCAATCCTTTCGGCAAATAATCCATTACAAAACGGAGAAAGATATAATTGTTATCATTCGTGTCCTGCCCGGGCAATGCTTTTTGTAAAACAGCCTTGTATTGTTTCCGTAATTCAACTGATCCTTTCAGGTCATTTGCATTTAATGCTTCGGCATATTTTGTTTCAACAGCAATTAGTGAGTCTTTATATACCGTTTGTTTTGCAACGGTAACTTTAGCCTGGTCAAAATAAACAGGTGCTTTTTTATACTGGTAAAAAGAAAAGATCAATATCCCCAGCAACAAAATAAAGAACTGCATGGGTACTTTCACCAGGCCATTTATCAATAAACCCTTCCTGCTTTCTTTTACATCTTTTGCAGTCAGATACCGGCCAACCTGGCTATGGTCAGTTCCAAAATAGCTCAGTGCCAAAAAGAATCCTCCTATCAATCCACTCCAGATATTGTATTTATCCTTCCAGTCAAAACCCTTATCCGTAAAGCCTGTGGTAATGATATTCATCTTCCCCATTTCACCACTTTTCGTTAATGCCCCGGTAAATCCAATAGCATCAGGTAATAATTTTACAGCCATGTACCCTACCAAAAACAAAGCGATGAACACAAGGATCATTTGCAGCTTTTGTGTATGTGCAACTGCCTTTGCGCCGCCACTCATGGTATAAATAATAAGTAAGCCACCCATTACTAAATTGGTATAATAAATATTCCAGCCCATTAATGAACTTAAAACAATAGAAGGAGCATAGATACTTATCCCAGTACTTAATCCTCTCGAAACTAAAAATAAAAAGGAAGTTAACGTTCTTGTTTTTAGGTCAAAACGGTTCTCTAAAAATTCATAGGCAGTATATACTTTTAACCTGCTGAAGACAGGTACAAAAAAAATGCTGATGACGATCATTGCCAAAGGCAGGCCGAAATAGTATTGTACAAAACGCATCCCATCACTATATGCCTGTCCGGGCCCGGTTAAAAAAGTAATGGCGCTAGCCTGTGTACCCATAATGCTTAACAGAACAAGATACCAGGGAAGTGAACGGTTACTTAAAAAATATCCTTCCAGGTTTTTTGTGGTACGGCTTTTATAAATTCCGTACATGATTATACCTGCCAGTGTAACACATAATATGACCCAATCTATTCTACTCATTCCCTAATCCGCCAGCTGGCGGAGCTTTTAAAGATTTTAAATAGTGGAAGTCTTTGATTAATCATAACAGGAATCATTTTTTAAATTCAACAGTAATTAAATAGAAGATAATGATCTGCACAATGAGAAAGACAAGTACAGCGATGTACCATTTGTTCCAGTATGATTTTTCGTTTCGCATTTTTTTTTGTACCACAGAGATACACTAAGGATTCACAGAGATACACAAAGAAAATCTTAGCGCTCTTTGTGTTTCTTTGAGCAACTTTGTGGCATAGTTTTACTTTATATACTTACTCCTGTTATTAGCAATCAGGTTCGCAAACAAACGATAAGCCCCGGGTACAGCAGCCGGTAATTCCCTGAAGAAAACCAAACCGGTGTACACAAATCGTCCTTTACCATAATTGGCAATGATAAGGCTTCCGTCCTGTTCATTTTCTCCGGGATCTTTCATGCTGAGTATTTTTCTATATGCTGTATCTGTATTCTCTGCATGATAAATGCTCCGCTCCTGTATCCAGCCATCAAAATCTTTTTGTGTTATTTTATTCGGATAATTCAATGCAGGATGATCAGGCAGTAAAAAATTCACTTTCGCTTCTTCATCTGTGATCCTGTTTCGGCTGATGGTAAAAGGATACGGAGATATTTTTGCTTTTACCGGGCCAATCTGGTTACTGGTATTATATTGAACAAGCAAAACGCCTCCGTCATTCACATACTGCATCAGTTCATCGTACACATTATTCATCCAGTCGTTGGTATTGTAAGCCCTCACACCTGTGACAATGGCATCAAACTGCCTTAAGTTGGCAGCGCTGATGTCGCCCTCTTTTAATGTTACTACTTTATAACCCATCTGTATCAATGCTTCGGGTATTTTATCTCCGGCCCCGGGTATGTAGCCCACAAAATTTCCTTCTGTCCTAAGGTCAACTTTTGAAAGCCGGGCAGTAGCATCATGAAAATAGACAATGGAAGGAATATGGTCGTACTCAATGGTCCTCTTATACTGGTTAAAAATATTTGTACCATCACCAGCCTGCAATTTTATTTCTTCCACATAATCAGAATCCAATCCGTTAAAAGTAAATACAGAAGATTCATTCGTTTCTTTTTTTACAGGGCTGCTTTTAAATACAAAAGGATTATTAGAGTTGCCTATTTTAAGAGATGTTTGTTTTGTAACTGTATATGTTGAAGCGTCTGCAAAGTTTGATTTCACATGTGTACGTACATCAACCGGTTTGTTATTCACAGCAAGAAAGACATTACCATTATAATTTAGCTCCAGTTTTGGCACAACAGATACCGGCTGGTATAATTCTCCCTTAACCGGGTCGGTATATTTATAACGAACAGGTCTGCTGAATTTAAATTCCATGCCTTCGATCATCATGCTGAATATAACACTCAAGGGGTCACTCTCTCCTTTACCTATCAGTTGCTGATCAGTAACATTAAAACTTCCCATATCCATTTTATTTTCCAGCCAATAGGGTTGCGTAGGTTTTGTATCTGGTTTGATAAACATGCTGTAGGTCTTTACCGAATTCACATTTTTCTTTAGCTGGTCAAAAATTACATAATCATCATTCATATGTGCATCTGCACTCAGGATGTTAGCACCAGACCTGTTGTTTACAACCAAATTAATTTTTATACTATCGCCCTGCACAGCATACTGTGTATTCGTAGTTGCATCAAGGAACAGTCCGCTGCAGTTTTGCAGGAGATCACCGATTGCATTCAGTTTTTGTTTTTTCCAGTACTCATCTTTTATAGCTTCGGTATTTTTATAAAGACGGGTTAAAGCAAGTACTGATCTTTCAGGATGCTCCACATCAAATTTTTCGATGATCCTGTTCACCGTACCTGTCAACACCACTTCATTTATCCTGCTCCAGCTGATATCTACATTATCCATAAGATCATTGACCGGTGCAGTTCCTTTAATGGTCTTAAAATATTCTATCACACTTCCTCTTTGTGCAGGCACACCAAAGCCCTGGCTTTTATGCTGACTACGACTTGACGCTGCTATCTCTCCATAACTTTTTCCGAGGATGGGATTATAATCGCCACATTCCAGTTTAAACTGATCGTCTCTTTGTGTATTATTACCACCAAAGTTGAATGTATTCCAAAGTAAACGCTTTGCCTGCCAAACGCCGACATATTTCAATTGTTCAGGAAATTTTGTTGGGTCTGCTGCCGCATCAAAAGCTTCGCCGGCAAGAATTGCAGAAGCTGTGTGGTGACCATGCCCTCCTTCACCCGTTGTAGGAAAGCGGGTAATGATAACATCTGGTCTGAATTTCCGGATCACCCATACCACATCACTTAATATTTTATCGTGGCCCCAAAAACGCATGGCTTCTTCCGGGCTTTTGCTAAAACCAAAATCAAATGCACGGCTGAAAAATTGTTCAGCACCGTCAATTCGTCTTGCAGAAAGTAATTCCTGTGTACGTATCAATCCCAGGTCAACACCCTGTTCATCACCAATTAAATTCTGGCCACCATCTCCTCTTGTTAAACTTAAATAACCGGTACGGTACAGTTTATCATTGGCCAGATAAACCAACAGCCTGGTATTCTCATCGTCAGGATGTGCAGCTATATACAATACCGAACCCAGCACATTCAGTTTCTTTAATTGCAATAATATTTCGGAAGAGGTGTATGATTTGGGAGCCTGGGCATTTATAATTAAAAATGAAAAAGTAAAAAGTAAAAATGCTGTAGCTGTTTTTTTTACCATGACAAATAATTAAAGCTTTAATTCTGATTGTTAATTTTTATTTTTTACTGTCCTACCAAAAAAACCGCATTGGCCAAAAGCATCTTCCCATTCTCCCAAAAATTTCTGAAGATAGGGTCATCTGCAAAAAACACAATGGATCCATTCCCTAATGACTGAACCCCTATCACTGTGCCGTCTTTAATTCTTTCCCTGGTCTTATTTCCCACAAAACCGGCCGCCTGGTTTTCTTTTTTAATGATACCTACATTCCATCCACTTTTCATAAACTCATAAATGTCTCCACTCAGTTTTAACGAAAAATAATTTTTGTCATATCCAAATGCCAATGGGTGTGAATTGTCCAGTTCCACTTTATAAATGGCACCGGGGATATTGTTTACTATACCATCTCTTTCCCGGTTCTCATAAACCTTCAGATCAGCATAAGGTTCCTTAATGTCCTTCTTATCATCTTTCTTGTCTTCATCCTCATCTTTCTTTAATTTAATTCCCCAGTCTGCTTTGGCTATCTGGGCTGCAGCGTTGTCAAAGGCAATAATTTTTCCTCCCTGCTGCACCCACATTTTAATTTCGGCAGCAGCATCTTTATCTTTTAAAAATTTATAATTGCCATCGGGTAATATCAATACATCTGTATTTTTTAAAGTACTTCCATCAACTTCATCAGCATTGATCAGGCTCACCGGGTAATTCAGTTGCTGCTCAAACAAATGCCATACTTCACCCGCAGCATTGGGACTAACTCCCCTGCCGGTCAATAAAGCAACATTCGGTTTCTTTATCAGATGAACTTTCTCACTTCCAAAATCAAAACCCGTATCCATAAATCCACCGCTTACTTCTGTAACAGATGCGTTGTAAGAGAGCGCCATATCTGCAAACTGTTGCAATTTGTCTTCATTGGCCTTTTTTAAAACTATGATCGTTCCCTTTTGAAAAGACTTCCCATTATAAGTGAATTCCTTTTCCGCAAAACGAACTTTAATTTTTACTTTCAACAGCGCCGCCAGGAATTTTACATCAGCAAAAGAATTATAGTTTACGAGATACCCGTAGGCAGATGCAGAAACTTTATTGGTTACATTTTGATCGCTGTAATTACCAACAGCAAGTTTTTCCTTAACCGCATAGGTTTGTACGCCATATACAAAAGGCAGGCTCCATGCAGTAATATCGTATGTAACTGAATCGCTTAATTTTGATTTAGGCTCAAACAAAACTTTTACCAGCGTTGACTTTGGCTGATAAGTACTTACTGACAAAGCATTCACCGCCGAAAAATTCTCTTCTTTACCGGTATAATAATTATAGCCTTTAACTGACGAAACATCAGTGCGGCCATATTTAATTGCATTGGCATCAAAAAAGTTTTGCAGGGCTTTACGTTTTGAATCATTGGCCTCGGTAACCACGTAAGTTTTATATTCTCCAACGCCGTTGTCATTGGCATCATTAAAATATTTTTTGAATTCACTGATAAGTTTGCCGGCATTTTTTGAAGCGATCTCTATTGTACTCATGCTTGTAGTAAAGTGATGCGCTATCCTGTCTTTTAAAGTAAGGGTATCTCCATCGTTGATAATAACAGCCAGTCCGCCGCCGCTATGGCCTGCCTGTTCATAGGTCATACCAATTGCGCCGTTATAAGTTGGGTAAGTATCACCATAGGCAGGATAAAACAGGTCAAAAAACTCTTTGGTAAAATATAACCAGCCATTGGCATCAAAATACCTTGCATGGTTTTTACCAATCGCTGTCTGAAATTGCCTTTGCCATGGCGTGATCACTTCATGAAAAGGTTCTGCTGCCGGGGCAAAATAATAGGGATTGTTTATACCCTGCTCATGATAATCGCAATGTATCTGCGGCAGCCATTCATTGTATTTTTTTATACGGCCCTGTGTTTCTACCTGGGTTTGCCAGGCCCAATCCCTGTTCAGATCAAAATAATAATGATTCACCCTGCCCCCGGGCCATGGCTCGCTATGCTCCCTGCTATTGGGGTTCTCATCTGCATTTTTTCCAACCATTTGTGTAAACCAGTTTACATACCTGTCCCTGCCGTCAGGATTTAAACAAGGGTCAATAATTACCACCGTATTTTTTAACCATTCTTTTGTTTGCGTATTGCCGGCACTTAATAATTCATACAATGTTTTCATCGAAACTTCAGAAGAGCTGGCTTCGTTGCCATGTACATTATAACTGAGCCAGACAATAACCGGTGCATTCACGTCGGCAGGTTTATCTTTTAATATACCCGTAAGCCTTAAATTATTTTTCCTGATCTCATCAAGCTTAGCCATATTTTCGGCAGAAGAAACAAAAGCCAGCAAAAGCTCCCTGCCCTCATTCGTTTCACCATACTTCTCCAACTTCATCATTTGTGGCGTGGCTGCTGCAGCCTGATAGAAATAATTCACGATCTTGTAATGGGTTGTAAATTTATTCCCAAGTGGATAACCCAAAAATTCGTCCGGCGATCTCAATTGTGCAGACACCTGGCTGCTTACTAAAAAAAGGCTAAAAAAAATTAGTTTAACTCTCATCTTATTTTTTTATTGATTAAGAGGCTATCCTCCTTAAATATTGTGTGAAAATAAAGAAAGCAGATGACTTGTATCAGCCACTTATCCATAATATGAATATCGGGTAATTAATATTATGTGCCGGTAATAAAGTAAATTCGATAAATAAATTCAAGGCATGATTTTTAAAAAACTATTTTTTACCGGCATACTCATCACAGTTTCTGCTTTTGCTGTATTTGCCCAGCCACAAAAGGCCAATGCCTTTAATTATGCTGTCCAAAAAAATGTAAACTGTACCGGGGGGGCCGTTGTATCAGCACACCCGCTGGCGAGCATGGTTGGGGTGAGCATTTTAAAACAGGGCGGCAATGCATTTGATGCTGCCATTGCCACACAATTGGCACTTGCTGTTGTTTACCCTGCTGCAGGCAATATTGGCGGGGGTGGTTTTTTATTGGCTCATTTACAAAATGGCGAAAACATCAGCATTGATTACCGGGAGAAAGCTCCATCAAAAGCCAGCAGGGATATGTACCTGGATGAAAAGGGAAATGCGCAAATGAATTTATCACAGTACAGCCACCTGGCTTCGGGTGTACCGGGTACTGTAGCCGGTTTATTTGCCAGTATGAAATATGCCAAACTACCTTTTAAAAAGTTAATACAGCCTGCTATTGACCTGGCAGAAAAAGGTTTTGTCATAACTGCCTCGCAGGCCGCTTCTTTTAACTATAATAAAAAAGAATTCCTGGAACAGAATACATCACCGGTTACATTTGTAAAAGAACCTGAATGGAAAGCAGGCGATATATTGATACAGAAAGAACTGGCCAATACTTTAAAGCGGATAAGGGATAAGGGACAAAAAGGATTTTACGAAGGTGAAACAGCCAGGTTGATCGTTACTGAGATGAAGAAAGGTAATGGCATTATCACTTTAGATGACCTGAAAAGTTATAACGCTAAAGAAAGAGCTGTTCTTGATTTTAATTACAAAGGCTACCAGGTCATCTCTATGCCTTTGCCCAGCAGTGGTGGAATTATATTAGAGCAGATGATGAAAATGATTGAAGACAGGAATATCTCAGCAATGCAATTTCAAACAGCTGCATCAGTTCAATTAATGACCGAAGTGGAACGCAGGGCATTTGCCGACAGGGCTGAATTTTTAGGAGATCCTGATTTTGTGAATGTTCCGGTTAAGACATTGACAAGCGCAGCCTATTTAAAAGAAAGAATGAAAGATTATGAACCCGGCAAAGCTGGCAATAGTAAAGCAACAACAGCAGGTATTATAAAAGAAAGTGAAGAGACCACACATTTAAGTGTGCTCGATGTTTATGGCAATGCTGTTGCGGTTACAACTACCTTAAATGACGGTTACGGAAGCCATACCGTTGTAACAGGAGCAGGATTTATTTTAAATAATGAGATGGATGATTTTAGCGTAAAGCCCGGCGTACCCAATATGTATGGGGCATTAGGTAATGCTAACAATGCCATCGCCCCCGGCAAAAGAATGTTAAGCAGTATGACACCTACCATTGTGTTGAAAGATGGCTCACCCTACCTGGTAGTAGGTACCCCCGGTGGCACAACCATACCTACCAGTGTTTTTCAAACCCTTGTTAATATTTTAGAATTCAACATGAATGTTGAAGATGCAGTAAATAAACCAAAATTTCATCACCAGTGGTTGCCTGATGTAGTTGAAGTAGAAAAAAGTTTTTCAGGTGAAATAAAAAAACAACTGGAAGCGATGGGATATAAAATAAAAGAAAGGGGCGCTATCGGAAGAACAGAAGTGATCCAGATAAAAGACAGCCCTTCGGCTAAGCTCAGGACTATTATTGCAGTTGGTGACAAAAGAGGCGATGATGATGCCAGGGGGTATGCCCCTATCCCCTAAAGGGGGAAATTATAATCGTTATTTTAAATTATTAATTATGTCTTTAGGTAATTCATTTCTTCAATCTGCAATAAAACGTTTACGTTATTACAAAGACCTTGGCGATAAAACATTTGACCAATTAAATGAAAATGATTTCTATTTTCAACCCAATGCAGAGAATAATAGCATTGCTATCAATATTCAACATATGGCCGGTAATATGCTAAGTCGCTGGACAGATTTTTTAACTACTGACGGGGAAAAAGACTGGCGCAACCGGGACACCGAATTTGAAGAACAAAATTTATCTAAACAACAGCTAATTGAATTTTGGGAGAAAGGATGGTCCTGCTGCCTGGATGCAATAAGCTCTTTAACTGAAGATGACCTTTTAAAAACCATTTATATCCGTAATGAAGGCTTACAGGTGGTTGATGCCATCAACCGGCAATTGGCACACTACCCTTATCATGTTGGACAGATCATTCATATAGCCAGGATCATTAAAAATAAAAGCTGGCAAAGCCTTTCTATCCCTAAAGGAAATTCTGTTCAGTTTAATCAGCAAATGAAAGCAAAGAGCTGATGATATTGAGCCGGTCATTACCCTATTTCATCCTTTTGTCACCCTTGTTTTATAAACCCTTGTTAAGCCTTTTTCACCGGCAATCAAATGCAAAGTTTGGTACTGAATTTGCCTTTAGAGGGCGAATAACTATTTTTACATATAACAATTGACCCTGCATAGAATCCTGAACATATTGAAATGGCTTTTTCTCACGCTGGCATTCTGGTTTGCGCTTGCCATACTGTTCATTTATGCCTACCCCTATTCCAAATGGCTTTTTGCAATACTATTGCTGGGTTGGGCTGTTGCCTGGATATTCCTCTTTAAAAAAACAAAATATAAAACATCCTTTGTCCTGTTTTTTTTACTGGTGGTCATGTCTCTCTGGGGTATACTGCATTTAACCCCTGTACAAAACTGGTTGGTTACAAAGGTCTCTGAAAAACTTTCAAAAAACCTACAGACAAAAGTTTCGGTGCGCCATGTGGATTTTAGTTTGTTCAATAAGATGCTGGTGGAAGGTGTTTTAGTTGAGGACAGGAAGAAAGATACTTTACTTTATGCCGGAACTGTAAAAGTAAACATCACCGATTGGTTTTTCTTTACAGACAAACCTGTTTTAAATTATGTTGGCCTGTCTGATGCGGTCATTAATATGAACCGGAATGATTCAGTCTGGAATTATCAATTCCTGGTCGATTATTTTTCAACTCCTAAATCAAAAACAAATACCAATAAAGATGCACTGCAAATAGACCTGAAAGTGCTGGAACTTAACAATATTGTTTTTAACCGGATAGATAAATGGGTTGGCCAGGACCTTAAAGCATCTATAAAAAAACTTGAACTTACTGCAGATGAAATTGATCTTTCAAAAAAGACCGTTACTATAAACCAAATAATACTGGATGAACCGGTGTTCGCAATTTCTGATTACCGGGGAAATAAACCATTGGCCGATCCTAATGCAATTACCCCAATAATTGTTTCTGATTCTGGACAATTAAAATGGAATGCAGGCGGCTGGCAATTACACATTAATAAGATCTTATTACTAGATGGCATTTTCATGAATGATAAGGAAACTGCCCGTGCGCCTTTCACTGATCATTTTGACGGGCTGCATTTAAAATTCAGCAAAATAAACGGCGAATTAACCAATGTTCTTTTTTCAAAAGACACCATTACAACCCAAATAAAATTATCGACAAAAGAAAAAAGCGGTTTTGAAGTAAAACAATTATATGCCATGACAAAGATCACTCCTGAGATCATGGAGTTTAGTGGCCTGGATATAACAACAGATAAAAGCAGAATCGGAAATTATTATGCCATGCGGTATAACAATTTCAACGCCGACATGAGTAACTTTCTGCACAGTATAAAACTGGAAGGCAGGTTTGAAAAAAGTTATATCCACAGTGATGATATCGCTTTTTTTGCTCCTGCACTTAAAACCTGGAACCGCATTCTTTACTTTGAAGGAAATGGAAAAGGCAGCATTGATAATCTTACTGCAACCAGGTTAAAGATAAGAAGTGGTAACACTTCAGTTGATGGAGATATTGCCCTTAAAGGCCTGCCCGATATTTACAACACATTCATTGACTTTAAGTCGAATGACCTTCAGACAAATTATAATGATCTTGTTCAGTTGGTCCCTGCTTTAAAAAATATCACGCAACCCCAGTTGAGTCAATTAGGCAGTATCAGGTTCAGGGGAAATTTTACCGGCTTCATAAAAGATTTTGTTGCCTATGGTAATATAAATACAAGCCTTGGCAATTTGAATGCAGATCTAAATATGAAACTTCCTGATTACCGGATACCAACTTATTCAGGAAAGATATCTTCGGCAGGTTTTGACATTGGCCGGCTTTTCAATAATAAAAAACTGGGCAATATAGCTTTGAATGGAAAGGTAAAAGGCAGTGGATTCAAACTAAATGACCTGAATGCAGATTTTGACGGAACTATTCATCAGCTTGAATTTAGCGGCTATCCTTACCAGAACATTACCCTGAACGGAACTTTTGTTAAAAGCCTTTTCAAGGGGCATCTTGACATTGATGACCCCAATTTAAAGATCCGGGACCTGAATGGTACCATAAGCCTTGCGGGAGATAAAACAGCATTTAATTTTGATGCTGACCTGCAAAAAGCAAATCTGCAAAAATTAAATTTTACAACAGATGATTTTACATTAACCGGCCTTTTAAACCTGAACTTTGTTGGCAATAACATTGATAATTTTTTAGGCACGGCAAAAGTGTATAATGCCACATTACTGCACGACAGTATTAGGTTATCTTTTGATTCACTGTCGTTAAGCTCATTGATGGAAGGTGAAAATAAAATTCTTACGGTTCAGTCAAACGAAGTAGAAGGCAAACTTACCGGGCAGTTTAAAATACTTGAATTACCTGACGCTTTTAAAGTTTTTCTGAACCGGTATTACCCATCCTATATAGAGAAACCAACCTATAACGTCAGTGACCAGGATTTTTCTTTTTACATCAAAACAAAGCAGGTAGATGAATATGTTAAGCTCTTCGATAAAAGATTAAACGGGTTTGATAATTCTGTTTTTTCGGGCAACCTTAAACTGGCCAAGAATGAATTTAATATAAATGCTGAAGTACCACAGTTCAGTTATGACGGAAAAACATTTAATAATATCCTTTTAACCGGCAGGGGAAACCTGGACAGTCTGAATACCAATATATCTGTAAGTGATTTTGCCTTGTCAGACAGCCTCCATTTTCCAAATACCAAATTAACCCTCAGTTCTAAAAATGATATTTCAAACATCCAGTTAACCACGAGCGCCAGTAAAACCTTAAGTGATGCACAGTTAAATGCCAGGGTTCAAACTTATACCGATGGTGTTAAGATCCACTTCTTTCCCTCTTCCTTTATTCTTAATGAAAAGAAATGGAACCTGGCAAACGATGGTGAGCTAACTCTTCGTAAATCATACATAGAGGCCAATAACGTAAGGTTCACCCAGGGCGACCAGGAGATAGTTATTTCAACAGAGCTTGATGAACTTACTGATCATACAAATCTTGTAGCAAAATTTAAAAAAGTAAACCTCAATGATTTTACACAACCCTTTTTAAAGCAACCAAGGTTTGAAGGCCTGGTGACCGGGACTGTGAAATTAAAAGACCCTTTTGGTAAACAGGTCATTGAATATGATGTGGCAGCAGAAGACTTCAGGCTGGATAACGAGAAAATTGGGACTGTGAATGCAAAAGGCGAAGTAAATACAACGACGGGTTTAATAAAATTTAAAGCCGATACCGATAATGAATTGTATAAGTTCAACACGGAGGGCAGTTATAATTATAAAGATTCAACCGAAAACCAGATGGATATTGCTTTTGGCGCCAAACGGTTCAATATAAGTATGCTGGATAATTACCTGGGAAGCATCTTTAGTGATATGCATGGGAATGCGGAAAGTGAGTTAAGACTTAAAGGCGGTGGTAACCATAAGTATGTTACCGGAAGTGTAACGGTAACAGAAGGTGGGTTAAAAGTAAAATATACCCAGGTTAAATATAAATTCAGCAACGAGACCATTATTTTTAATCCTGATGAAATTGACCTTGGCACTTTGCAGTTAAAAGACACTTTAAACAACACCGGCACAGTCAGTGGCAAAATGCAACATAATTTTTTCCAGGATTTTGGTTTTGACAATCTTCGTTTTGAAACCAATAAAATGTTGTTATTAAATACCACTAAAAAAGACAACAGCCAGTTTTATGGTAAAGTAATTGGTAAAGCTTTAATGACTTTAAACGGACCGGTTACCGATATGAAAATGAATATTACCGGTGAACCTTCGGCACTTGACAGCAGCCATATTTTTATACCCACCAGTAACAGCCAGGAAATAGGTAAGATAGATTATATAGATTTTGTAGAGTATGGCAGCAAAATGGAAGATGAATTCAAAGGCAAAAAAGAAACCAATTTTTTGGTAAATATGGATTTAAAAGCCAACCCTGCCTGCAAAATAGATGTGATACTGGATGAAGTTACCAATGACATTATTAAAGGAAGGGGAAATGGTTTACTGAATATAAGGGTTGGCACAAAAGAACCTTTGACCATAAGAGGCAGGTATGAGATTACTGATGGTGAGTACAAATTTAATTTTCAAACTTTTGTACAAAAACAATTCGAGATCAACCAGGGCTCTATAACCTGGAATGGCGATCCCTACCTGGCACAAATAAATATTGATGCAGAGTACCTGGCAAAAAGAGTGGACCTCAGTAACCTGAGTTCTTCCATAAAACAAAAAGAAAATGTTACCATTATTGCCCACATCACCGGTGTACTTAATAAACCGGTGATCAGTTTCGACTTTCAGTTTCCGGCAAGCAGTGAGTTAAACAAAGACATTGTTGCATTAAACAGAATAGGTGCGCTTAAAAATGATGAAAATGAAATGAACAAACAGGTGGCAAGCCTTTTGTTATTCAACACTTTTATATCTGCAGATCAAAGCCAGGGTCTTTTATCAGGTGGAAGTACTTTTGGCCTGGCTGCCAATACTATCGGTGGCATTGTATCAAAATGGCTAACCAGCACTTTTAATAAAGAACTGGAAAAGGCAACCAATGGAGTTCTCTCTGCTTATTTTGATATCAATTCCAGCCTCGATGTTCAAAGTAAGGCCGCTCTTTTACAGGCCAATTTAAGTGCCGGTGTAAAACTTGTATTAAGCAGCCGCTTGGTTGTTTTAATTGGGGGTAATCTCGATTATAATAACCCCTATGCCCAATTAAATAAAAAGGGATTACTTACACCTGATATTAATATAGAATGGTCGTTGAACAAAGATGGCAGCTTAAAAGTTGTAGGCTTTAACCGCACCAGTGTTGATCTTACATTGGGACAAAGAAACAGGTCGGGTGTTAAGCTATCTTACCGGAAAGATTTTGACAGGCTATCAGAAATATTAGCCCCCAACGAAGAAAAAAGAAAAAAAGGATTAATAAACCAGGTGAAAGAATAGAATCTGTAAGGATTATTTATAAGCCATTCAGTATTTCGTGTCCCAGTTTATCCCTTTTTGTTTTTAAATATTTTTCATTGTGTGGATTAGATTTTATTTCTATCTGCACATTTTCCACCACTTCCAAACCATAGCCAAGCAGGCCGGCCCTTTTCCGGGGGTTATTGCTCATCAATTTCATTTTGCTGATACCCAGGTGGCGTAAAATTTGTGCACCAACACCATAATCCCTTTCATCCATATCAAAACCAAGTTCCAGGTTAGCTTCCACTGTATCCCTGCCTTGCTCCTGCAATTTATAGGCCTTCAGTTTATTTAATAATCCAATACCCCTGCCTTCCTGGTTCATATAAAGTACCAACCCTTTTCCGGCTTCCTCAACCATCCGCATAGCATGGTGCAACTGGTCTCCACAATCGCAGCGCAGTGAACCCAAAATATCTCCTGTCATACAACTGCTGTGCACCCTTACCAATACAGGTTCATCTTTTTTCCATTCGCCTTTTTTCAAGGCCATGTGTATTTCGCCTGTATTTAATTGTTCAAAAGCAATCAATTCAAAAATTCCAAAAGCAGTAGGCAATTGAACCCGCACTTCTTCTTTGATCAATGTTTCCTGTCTTAAGCGGTATTCAATCAGGTCTTTAATGGAAATGAGTTTCAGATTAAATTTCTTTGCAATTTCTTTTAGCTGGGGCAAGCGTGCCATGGTTCCGTCTTCGTTCATTATTTCAACTAAAACTCCGGCAGGCGGAAAGCCTGCCAACCTTGCCATATCAATTGTTGCTTCTGTATGTCCTGAACGACGTAAGACTCCTCCCTTTTTTGCCCTTAATGGAAAAATATGTCCCGGCCTTCCCAGGTCTTCCGGTAAGGTGTCTGGATTTACCAATGCCTGTATGGTTTTTGACCTGTCGGGTGCCGATATACCGGTTGTGCAGCCATGCCCAAGCAGGTCGATACTTACTGTGAATGCAGTTTCATGTAATGAAGTGTTATTGCTGACCATGGGTTGTAATTTAAGTTCATTACAACGGTCTTCACTCAATGGTGCACAAATAAGACCCCTGCCATGCGTACTCATAAAATTTATCACCTCAGGTGTAACATTATTTGCTGCAGTGATAAAGTCTCCTTCATTCTCCCGGTCTTCATCATCTACAACAATGATCAGCTTTCCGTTTTTTATATCCTCTATCGCACTTTCAATACTATCTAACATATATTTAAGTTATTGCGCAAAGTTAACGAGAATTAGAATTGATGGTTTGCGGTTTTGGTAATTACTTACTTCAGCAATAAGTGCCGGTAAATAAACGGATTTCTAATATGGCAAGTTGCCTGTTTAAATTGGCGGGCATAAGATTTAATTTATTCTCAGTTCATAAAATATCTTCCGGAATTTCTGAATTATTACATCATAAAATCAACCATTTTATTAAAAAGAGACTACAATTTTATAGAAATTCTGGCAATTTCAAGTTTGGATTATTTTCAATTATATTCGTAGGGTATAAAGCAGCAAAAAATAAGTTTGTATTGCCTGATATTTTGTTGATAAAAGTTAACAGATTTCGGCAATTATTCGCTTTCTTTGCCAAGTAAAAACTAAATATTATGAGAATCAGAAATATTGTACGTTTATTAATCGTACTATTAATTTCCCCTTTTGCTTTAACAGCGCAGGTTACAACAGGCAGTATCAACGGAACAGTAAAAGATACAAAAGGTACCGATCTGCTTGGCGCAACCATCGAGGTACTCCATGTACCTTCAGGTTCGGTTTACAGAGCCTCCTCTGGTAAAAATGGGGTGTATAATATCCCCAGTTTACGTGTTGGCGGACCTTACAATGTGACCATAACATTTATTGGCTTTGCAAAAGAAAATCTTACAGACGTGTATGTACAGTTGGGCGAAGCCACAAAGATAAATGTTGTACTTACTGATGCCAATGTAAGCCTTAAAGAAGTTGTAGTGTCTGGAACTGCAAGAAAAGGGTCTATAATATCTAAAGACACAAAAGGAACTTCCACAAACATCAACAGGAGGTTAATTGCGGCATTACCTACTCTTTCAAGAAACATAACAGATTTTACGAAATTAACCCCTCAATCCAACGGCACATCTTTTGCAGGGCAGGATAACCGTTTTATTAATCTTACAATAGACGGTTCAATTTTCAACAATTCATTTGGCCTTCAGGCGTTACCCGGTAGTCAAACGAATGCTTCTCCAATTTCTGTAGATGCCATTGAAGAAATCCAGGTAAATGTTTCTCCATATAGTGTAAAAGATGCAGGCTTTACCGGTGCAAGTATTAATGCAGTTACCCGTAGTGGCACCAATACTTTTCATGGTTCAGCCTTTTATAACAAACGTAACCAAAATTTTGTAGGAACCAAGGCAGGCCCTGATGGTAAAACACCGGTTTCCATAGCTGATTTTGACGTAAAGCAATTCGGAGCAACTTTTGGAGGCCCCATCATAAAAAATAAACTTTTCTTCTTTGTTAATTATGAAAATGAAAAAAGAACAGAGCCTGGAACTGCGTTTGTTGCTGACAACGGCTCAAATACAGGAGGGGCAAATGTTTCAAGGGTTAAGAAAACAGAATTAGACAGTTTATCTGCTTTCCTGAGAACCAGATTAGCTTACGATCCGGGAGAGTACGAGGGTTATAATTTTATAACCAAGAGCTATAAAATTTTAGCAAAGGTTGACTGGAACATCAATACCAAAAATAAATTTAGTGTTCGTTTCAATTCTTTACGTGCCCAGCGTGATGTTCCTGCCAGTAGTTCGGGAGCTTTGACCGGAGGTCGGTTAAGCAGTGTAAATACGATGAACTACTCCAATAACAATTACGAAATCAACAACGATATTTATTCAATCATAGGCCAGTTAAATACCCGTATTAGTAATAAAATTTCAAACGAACTGATTTTCGGTTGGACCGCTAACAGGGATTACAGAAAAGTAAAAGGGGGCCTTTTTCCAATTGTTGATATTCTGGATGGTACGGGTTCTGACAGAAATTATATTTCTTTTGGGTCTGAACCCTTTACTCCTAATAATAAACTGTTTACCGATACCTGGCAGCTTTCGGATAATATTACTTTTTATAATGGCAAACACACCATTTCAGCCGGTGCTAATTTTGAATCATTTAAATTCTTTAACCAGTTTACACCACAGATTCAGGGTTTCTATATTTTCAACAGCCTTGCAGATTTTTATACTTCTGCCAATGCTTATCTTGCTAATCCGCAAATGACTCAAAACCCGGTAAATCTTAGAAGATATATTTTAGGGTTCAGTAACCTGGCTAACAATCAAATTTGGAATGCTGTTACAAAAGCAAAAAATATCGGTGCTTACATACAGGATGAATGGCAGATAGAAAAAAACCTTAATCTTTCTCTTGGAATACGTTTTGACGTACCATTTTTTACTTCAAATGCAGTAGATAACCCGCAGGTAAGCGGTTACAGTTTTCTTAATGAAGAAGGTAAGTCTGTTAAATTAAGCACATCCATACTCCCCTCAGCCAAACTGATGGTTAATCCAAGATTTGGATTTAATTTAGATGTTAAAGGAGATAAAAAAACACAGATTCGTGGTGGCTTAGGCTTATTCTCAGGCCGGCCGGCATTTGTATTCGTTAGTAATGCAGTTGGTAATAACGGTATGCAGGCAGGGCAAATCAGCCTGGATAATACAAAAATTTATCCTTTCAGCCCAAGTATTACACGCAATACGCCTGTGCCTAACCCCGGTGTACCAGCATCAAGTTACAACATTGCTCCAATTGAGAGAAAATTCAGGTTCCCACAGGTATTCAGAACAAACCTGGCAATTGATCAAAAATTATTCTGGGGTATAGTTGGTTCTGCTGAGTTTTTATTTACCCAAAGCATCAGCAACATCTTCTATTACAATGCTAATCAAAAAGTGGCCACAACTACATTTAGCGGCCCTGATAACCGCCCCAGATTTGCAGGAAGCTCAAGCGCTGTAAGGATTAATCCCAATGTAACTGATGCAACAGTTTTATCGAGCCGTCCTTACGGTTCAAATACTACGGTTACTCTTAAACTGGAGAAATCTTTACAAAAGGGTCTTAGCTGGATGATCGCCTATAATTTCGGCCGTACCAAAGATTTTTCAAGTTCAAGCACTATTGCTTTCAGCAGTTTCACTTCAAACAGAACTGTTAATGGTAATAATCTTCCGGATAATTCTTTTAGTGAAAATGATATAACAAACCGATTCATTGGAAACATTACCTACAGAAAAGAAATTGCCAAAACGGTTGCTATTCAGGTTTCTTTATTTGGCCAATCTCAAAATTTGGGAAGGTTTTCCTATACTTACTCAGGCGATATGAACCTGGATGGAATAAGCAGTAATGATTTAATGTACATTCCAAAAGACAACAGCCAGACTGAAATGAATTTTGAACAGTACACACTAAATGGGATTACTTATACTGTACAACAGCAAAAAGACGCTTTTGAGGCCTACATTCAAAATAATAGTTACTTAAAAAGTCACAGGGGTGAAGTTGCAAAAAGAAACGGAGAATTAATGCCTATGCTAACCAAGTTTGATTTATCTGTAATGGTAGAAGTATTCCACAAGTTTGGCAAGCAAAGGCATACTCTCCAGTTCAGGGGAGACATTTTCAACATAGGCAATATGCTTAATAACAAATGGGGTGTTGCTCACGTAATTAATACAAGCTCGCCTATTGCAGCAAGAGCCCCCGTTAATAATGTGCCTGTATTCAGGATGAACCTCGTAAATAACAGTTTAAAATATGAAACGTACAGAAAGGGAACTGCTATTCAGGATGTATGGCAAGCCCAGATAGGCGTTCGTTATCTCTTTTAAGAAATAATAAAAAACCCTAAATAAAAAAACCCGGAAATTTCCGGGTTTTTTTATTTAGGGTTGCATGTTTTTAAAAGATTTATAACGCTTAAATTTATCACTTCACTTTTTATAACCCCAACCCCATTTTAAAAAATCCGGGAAAGCCTTTGCCCAGGTTGGCACATCATGCCGCCCGTTTTTTAATTCCAGAAATTTAATCCCGGTGGCTTTATCATACCCTTTTTTGCCCAATTCATCTATAAGGCTTATTGTATCATCTATAGAGTCAATAACCCCATTTTTATTCCTGTCAGCAACTTCATCAAGCGTACCTACTTCAAAAAAGAATTTAAGCCAGGGATAAAAACGGGTATCTTCCCTTACCTGCCTGTGCATGATACGGTCTGTATCTTCATCAAAGTCGGCATCGTCCTGGTCTTTATCACGCCACCATAATGAGCCGCTGAAAACCCCCACTTTGCTGAATTCCTGTGGGTGGTTCCACACAATATCCAAAGCACAAAGGCCGCCCAGGGAGAATCCGGCAAAGGATTTTTCCTTAAATGAATAAATAAATAAAGATTTACGGACAAATGGCAGTAATTCTTCAAAAATAAAGCGATTGTATAAAGCTGCCTTGGCCCCCCGCCCTTTATAGTCTAATATTTTTGCTGTGCCGTATTCATTCTTTCTATCTTTTGCACAATGAATACCAACACATAACAGGCCCTTAATGGCCCCGGTCTCATACAATTCATCCAGTATCTCATCAAATTTCATGGTTACCAGGTCCTGTCCGTCATTTACCAATAAAAGACTGAAGTCCGATACCTGTCCTGTATTCAAGGGAAGGTAAAAATCAACGTTAACATCACGATCAAGGAAAATAGAAGGTATAATGTGCCGCTCTGTTAAGATATTGGCCGCCTTTTCTGTTGACATATTGCCAAAAATAAGGAAATACTTGATACCAGATACTGAATAGAAGCTCCAGGCATTCGGCTACAAGGGAGAAGCAGACGAACTGTGAATATTGATTGATATACAGGAAAGTTTCTTAGCCATAAGGCTTATCCCTTGGGGCTGTTTCCCTGAATACTTCTTTTAAACATAATTTGTTTTATTGAATATGAAAAAATATATTTGAACAGGGTTCAACCCAAAAGCACAAACAATAAAAACTTAAAACTAACTGGTATGAAAAAAATAGGTGTATTATTTGGAAAAGAAAGAAGTTTCCCGGAAGCGTTTATTGCGAGGGTAAACAGTAAAAATATAGATGGGATAATGGCCGAACCGGTCCGCATTGATAAAGTAATGCAGGGAGAAAGTTCGGGCTATGCTGTTATTTTCGACCGTATATCGCAGGACGTTCCCTTTTACAGGGCATTCTTAAAAAATGCGGCACTATGTGGCACCACGGTTATCAACAACCCATTTTGGTGGAGTGCCGATGAAAAATTCTTTAATAATTGTCTTGCTACAAAAATTGATGTGCCTGTTCCAAAAACAGTTATTCTCCCATCCAGGGAATTACCAGCAGACACCAGTGAAGAATCTTTTTCAAACCTTGCCTACCCTATGGATTGGGAAGGCATCTTTAAATATATTGGGTTCCCGGCTTACATGAAACCCTTTTCGGGAGGCGGATGGAAAAGTGTTTATCAATTAAACAGCATGGAAGAGTTTTTTGAAAAGCATGCCGAAACAGAACAGCTGGTAATGATGCTTCAGGAAGAAATTAAATTTGATGAGTATTACAGGTGCTATTGCATTGGTGGCAAATATGTACGCATCATGCCTTATGAACCACGCAATCCCCATCACCTGCGCTATGTGGCCGATTTTAAACCCTCTGCAGAAAGATATAAATTAATGGAAGATATTGTTTTGAGGATATGTCATTACCTGGGTTATGATTTCAATACAGTTGAGTTAGCCGTAAGAGATGGAGTTCCTTACGCCATTGATTTCTGTAACCCTGCACCTGATGCCGAAGTAAGCAGTGTAGGCCAGGAAAATTTTGACTGGGTTGTGGAAACCGCAGCAACTTATGCCATTGAAAAAGCCCAGGAACATAAAAAAGGAGTGGATAATTTAACCTGGGGAGAGTATATTAAAAAAAGTGCAGCAAAAAAGAAACTATATAAATAGCATTTTATGTCAAATCTATCTTACAAACATTTCACACTTGGTGTAGAAGAAGAGTACATGGTTATTGATCCCGAAACCCGGGAATTAAAAAGCCATGAACAGAAAATTGTACATGAAGGACAAAAGGTTATTAAAGACAAAGTAAAAGCCGAAATGCACCAGGCAGTGGTTGAAGTAGGAACTGATATTTGTAAGGACATTGATGAAGCTTTTATGGATGTGGGTACTTTAAGAAAAACGATCAGTGGTATTGCTGATGAGTTGGGTTTATGGATCGGCGCCTCGGGTACACATCCCTTCAGCCATTGGGAGAGGCAGTTAATTACCGATCATATACGTTATAGCGAAATTGTAAACGAATTACAGGAAGCGGCCCGCAGTAACCTCATCTTTGGTTTGCATGTACATGTAGGCATGGAAAACCGGGAGATGGCCATTCATATTGCTAATTCGGCCAGGTATTTTTTACCGCATATCTATGCTTTAAGTACCAACTCGCCTTTTTGGGAGGGCCGTACTACCGGGTATAAATCATTTCGTACAAAAGTATTTGATAAATTCCCCCGCACAGGTATACCGGATTTTTTTGACAGCATTGAAGCCTATGATAACTATATTAAATTATTGGTTAAAACCAACTGTATTGACAATGCAAAAAAAATATGGTGGGACCTGAGGGTTCATCCTTTTTTTAATACTGTTGAGTTCAGGATATGTGATGTACCCATGACGGCTCAGGAAACTATAACCATTGCTGCATTGTTCCAGGCAGTTTGCGCTAAAATTTATAAACTACGCAGTCAGAATTTGAACTTCATGATGTACTCAAGAGCATTATTGAATGAAAATAAATGGCGTGCAGGACGATATGGAATTGATGGTAGCCTGATAGATTTTGGAAAAGAAATGGAAGTGAATACCAGGGTATTGATCTACGAGCTGCTTGATTTTGTTGATGACGTTTTATCCGATTTAGGCAGCCGCCACGCTATAAGCCATGTGCACAAAATGATGGAACAGGGTACCGGCGCCGACAGGCAGCTAAAAGTATTTGAGGAGACCAAGAGCCTGGTTAAAGTTGTTGATCTTATCCATACTGAATTTTTAAGAGGATTGTGAGTACTCAGAAATACTTATAAAATAAGAAAGCTGCTATTAAGCAGCTTTCTTATTTAGTGACCGCGTTAGGATTCAAACCTAAAACCTTCCCGACCACAGGTCGGGATGCTCTATTCAGCTTTGGACTTGTTGATAAACTGTTTGATGCGTAATTTACTTTTCCATGCTTTAAATTGGCTTTCACGGCTCATCGCTTCTGATTTTGTATTAAAAACTTCAGTATAGGCTATTTCCCAGTCTTTGGCTTTTGCTGTATAGCCTTTATGTTCGCTAAGATGCTTTGCCAACCTATGGTTGACAGCATCACCGGTATAGCCTATATAATATGCATCAAGACTTTTAGAGAAAAGTATATACGTTGTAAATTGCTGCATTCAATAGGGGATTTCCTAAATAATAGACTATTCACGGTTGTAAGAATACAATAAATTCCTATATTTGCCATCCGAAAAATATGGCTGCGTAGCTCAACTGAATAGAGCATCTGACTACGGATCAGAAGGTTTTAGGTTTGAATCCTAACGCGGTCACCAGGCTTATTTAGAAAGAAACGCCCCCCTTGTAACTAATGTTTACGGGGGTTTTTATTTCCAGTCCAATTGGCTCCGGGGAATGTCACAAGCCCGACAGTAAACCCTCCAAAATGATTGTAGGTTGCAGGTTATTCTTAACTTTAAATACTGCAAAATCCCAATTGAATCTTTACAATGGCCAAAGCATCCATAAAGGAGTTTGAAAAAGACCTGAATCTTTCTCATTTTACTTTTGAGAATCTTCATGAAGCAGTTTTTTGGGTAAACTCCGGGGGCCATATCATCTATGTGAATGAAGCTGCCTGTAAAATGTCGGGCTATTCAAAGGAAGAATTTTCCGGCATGCAGGTCAAAGATATCAATCCCACCGATACCTTATCTGACTTTGCTGCTTTTTGGAAACAGCTAAAGGTAAAAAAACATTTCAGCTTTGAATCAAAACATAAGCACAAGGCCGGTCATTTATATGATGTGGAAATCACCGATAATTTCATTGAAATTGACGGGCAGGAATTTACCTGCAGCATTACCCGTGATATCCGAAAGAGAAAATTAGAAGAAGAAATGCTTCGTAAGGTTTCTGAAGCTACTTCAGGGTTTACGGGTAAAGATTTTTTTACAGAACTGGCCAGGCACATTACCATTACTTTATCAATGCGCTATGCGCTCATTACCGAATGTGCCAATGAACAAAGAACAAGATTACGTACACTTTGTTATGTTGATGGTGATGTAGTATTGGATAATTTTGAATACGATACCGCTGATATACCCTGTGAGATAATCATGCGTGGCGAGGATTTTTTTATGACGCATGGTGTGGAAGCAAGTTTCCCCAAAGAGAAAGGAATTGAATCATACATAGGCGTTCCCATATACAGCCCAACCAATGGGGATATAATGGGACATATGATTGCAGTTGACCCCAGTCCCATAACTTCCGAAAATAATCAAACAGCTATACTTAAGATATTTGCATCCCGTGTTGGGGCGGAGCTGGAGCGTATGAAAGTAGAAAAGGAACTTGAAATAAAGAACTGCGAACTGAATAAAAGACTAAACGAGATTGAACTGTATCATACTACAATGAAAAATCTTCGTGATCAGATTTTTTGGGTTGATAAGAACGGAAAATTCATCCGGGTTAATGATGCTGTTTCAAAAGTGTCGGGGTATTCTATTGAAGAACTTACGAAAATGTCTGTTTTTGATATAAATCCCTCCCTTACAAAAAAAGAATGGGATAAGGGCTGGAAAGAAACAAAAAAACTGGGACAGGAAATTATAGAAACAGAACACCAGAATAAAGAAGGGAAATTATACCCTGTAGAAGTAACGAATAATTTTATTGAATACGCCGGTGAAGAATATTTCTGCAGTTCGGTACGTGATATCCGTAAAAGGAAAATGGAAGAAGAGTTATTACGTACTGTTTCTGAACAAACAGCGGGTATTACCGGTGAAGATTATTTATTACAACTTGCAAAATTTGTTACTTCCTGTTTAAATATCAGGTATGCTATGGTTAGTAAATATTCGAACCCCGAACATACCCGCATGAAAATGCTTTCGTATGTAGAGCGTAATGAAGTGCTGGAAGGATTTGAGTATGAACTTTCCGGTACCCCCTGTGAAGTTGTGATGAAAGGGAATCAGTTTTTTTGTGCCAATAACCTGGAGATATCCTATCCCAGGGAATTGGGTATTAATTCCTGGATAGCAGTACCTATTTACAGCCCGACTACCGGTGAACCGATTGGTAATATTGGCGGTTTTGATACTGAACCTATGACCAGGGAACAAAACCAGTCTGACATTCTTAAAATATTTGCAGCACGTGCCGGTGCTGAGATGGAAAGGCTTGATGCACAACAAAACCTGGAAAATGCAAATGCAGAACTGGCCATCCGTTTAAAAGAGATAGAAGTTTTAAAAAACCAGTTACAGGCCGAAAATAAATACCTGCAGGATGAAATAAAATACAACCACAATTTTGAAGAGATCGTAAGCAAGAGTAAAAACTTTCATAAAATATTACAACAGATAGAACAGGTTGCTTCTACTGATGCTACCGTTTTAATTACAGGTGAAAGCGGCACCGGAAAAGAATTACTGGCAAGGGCAATCCACAATATCAGTAACCGCAGCAAACGGCCCCTGATAAAAATTAACTGTGCAACCTTACCCGCCAATTTAATTGAAAGTGAACTCTTCGGGCATGAACGAGGTGCTTTTACCGGTGCCATGGAAAGAAAGATTGGCCGTTTTGAACTGGCTGACGGCGGAACCATTTTTTTAGATGAGATTGGTGAATTACCGGTGGAACTGCAGGCGAAATTATTAAGGGTTTTACAGGAAGGTGAGTTTGAACGCCTCGGCAATCCTAAAACAATGAAAGTAAATGTGAGGGTGATCGCTGCTACCAATCGTAACCTGGAAGAAGCCATTACAAAAAAAGAATTCAGGGAAGACCTGTTTTACAGGCTGAATGTGTTCCCGGTTATTTCACCTCCATTGCGTGAACGGAAAGAAGACATTCCTTTGTTGGTAAAACACTTTGTGAAAAAATATGAAAGCAAGATGGGAAAAGAGATCACCAACATCCCTGCAAAAGTAATTGATGCGCTGATGCTGTATGACTGGCCGGGTAATATCCGTGAACTGGAGAACCTGGTGGAAAGGGCATTGATACTTTCCCGGGGCAATACGCTTGAGTATGGTAACTGGATACCTTCTGTAAAAATTACGGCTACTAATGGCAAGGCCGCTGTACAAAAATTAGACGATGTAGAGAAGCTACATATCATTAGTGTACTTGAAAAGACCAACTGGAAAGTGAGTGGAGAAAAAGGAGCCGCTAAAATATTAGGGCTTAACCCTACAACATTAGAAGCAAGGATGAAGAAGATGGGGATAGAGAGGAGTAAGCAAAAGTAAGGTTCGATTGTTCAGATGTTTGATTGTTAAATGGCTAAATTGATATAGAGTATTCGGTTCACAGGCCCTATAACAATTTAACTGTATAACAATTTAGCCATGCGGTCATTTTACACAACTACCCACACAGGATGCAATCTCATTTTGTGATCTATATAAACTGACCGCCGATACTCTTTTTATATTTTTATCTTTTACATAAAGAACAACCCAATCATCCTGTTGTACTGCTCTTGCTTCTACCTCCACCGGTTCGGCCACATAATCCTGCACTGTTTCATTCATTTTTTCCCCATCAGGTCCAACTATTAAATAATAGTTCCTTTCCCCTTTTTCATTCATCACTTTCAATACAGGTGGTATTCCACCAAGGATACACCGGATAGCACAATCCCTGTGTACTTTACCCTCTCCGGGCTTCATCACTCCAAAATAACATTTAGGGTCAATGATCTCTCCTTTTATTTTTTGAACACCCAGGTCTTTTTGCTGAGGCAGTAATGAAGCATCTGCATCCTTACCAATATCAATAACGGGGTTATCTTCTTTGCTCACCTGTAGTAATGTTTTTCCATCACTGTAGAGCAAAGTCCCTTTTAAAGTCAATTCTTTATTATTGAAGGAAACATTTTTTTCTTTCTCCAGTTCCATAATAGCTGTCTCTGCCCCATGCTTACCATAACCAACCAGGGGAATGGTAATATAAGAAACATTTCCCCAGGTATCTTTTGCACTTACCACTTTCAGCATAGGTACAGGGTTGTTAACGTAAATGCCTTTTATCTCTGTGTTCTTTCCATACTCAAAACCGGCGGTGGAGAATTTCTTTTGAAAAGAAGCCAGCATCAAACCCACAATTAATGCCAATGGAAAAAGTATGAACAAAACTTTTCTCACCTCCTTTGCAAAGCCCGCCGGTGCCTTGCGCATCCATCCAATATAAAAGGCCTCACCCTCCGGCTCCCTCTCCAAAAGAGAGGGAGGGCCGGGCTGTATTTCTTTATTTAACTTTTGGTCTAACATTTCTTCTTTATTGTATTAATAAACATTAACTAATCATTGCCCCATGTTTTTCAGTCCCTTCAGCAAAGGGTTTTGGATTTAGCCACACTTTTGTTTTTTCTACCCTCACATCATAAGTACTTACTTTTTCTGTAAATGGTGGTGGTGATTGTCCATTATTGGGCAAATACTGGTAACCATGCCATGGGCATGTTATACATCCGTCAATGATCCTGCCCTCCCCCAATGGCCCGCCCTGGTGCTTGCAAACATTATGTATAGCGTATAATTTGTTCTCATGCTTATATACAGCAATACGTTCGTTATCAATACAGAATATTTTTGCCCTGCCTTCTTCAAAATCATCAACATCACAAACTTTTACAAAGCCCTCTTTTACATGATCAAATTTTTCACTGTCTTTTTTTACTTCCCTGCTGCCGGCAATAAGATGAAGGCTGATAAGCCACAAAGCCCCTGCTGATATTAATAAAACAAATACCGGGTGTGTTTCAAACTGAATTACGCCAAGCATCACATGCATCACCACCAGGAAATAAGCTGCATAAACAAACATGTGCAACGTCTTCCATACTTTGGGAGAAAGATTATGCAGCCAGAAATCATGACTGGTTATTGCCATTAAAAAAAATATGGCCAATGCAAAAAAGCCAAGCGACTGAAAAGGAAAACCACTCAAGGAAAAAAAGTTGGTATTGGAAGTAAACAGCGAAACAAAGGGATTTACATTTCCCAGCGAATGAAATTGAATGATGCTGAATACACCATGCACGGCAGCAATGCAAAACATGGTGACACCTAAATGCCGGCGGTTATATAAAAGCGGCAGGAATTTTTTATTTAGCCTGGCAAGCGGCCCGATACTTAAGATCACATGAAGCAGCAGCACAGCTAAAGTAGATGTAGAGCGTATCAATACAGTTTCAAAAGTATAATCTGGGTTTATAAATGCTGTTACTCCAACAAAAGTTATTAAATACAGAACACAAAAACCAAAGATGAACCAATCATATAGTTTCTTCTGCCTGTTCCACCCCACTGCTGTATATCCTGCACTCATTGTTTAATATTTATGGTATCTGTTGTTTGTTGATGAATAATATCGTACAAAATAAAATGGTAATTATTAACTGAATCAGCCTTTAACGGAAAATAATAACTCCCTGCAGATCCAACCCTTCCTATCAACTCTTTTTCTCCATTGTTTAATTTATAGATAAGGGAAGATGGCTGTGTTGATGCTTTTGTACCGGTGTACTGCAATTGGTAATTCTTTTTATCATCAGAACTACGCAGATAAACAGTATAGTTTTTCCCTTCAGCTTTATTTATTATAACGGGCAATGCTGTCGTTTTATATTCCTGTATCAATTTGTCTACAGCATCTTCCGGTATAACAAAATAAGCGCTGATAATTCCTGCTGGAATCAAAACAGTAAGTAAGGCCCATACCTGCAAATGCGTTTTACGAAGCGGCTTTATCATCACTTATTTTTTTTACTTTCATGCATTTTTTTAATAATACGGGCCATAAAACAATGGTACCCGGCAATATAATAAGCCGGAAACCCCAGCCGGAACCATGTGCAGCAGTATCCATCTTTTCCAGGCCCCTCCTTAAAAAGAAAATGGCAAATAAAAACCCGGCTGCCAGGTGTACCACCCCAGCCAGGAAAATTATATACACAGCTGTATCCATGTTATCAGTTTTCAATCATTAAAATACTGTTGAACCCATTCAACCCATCAGGTTCCCTGAAGGGATTGTCAATATCATCCATCCATGTCTTATCATCCACAAAAAACTTATATTGATAGGTGCCCCTGGGTAACATAGGTATTTCAATCTTCCACAAACCGTTGGCCGAAGGTTCCATCAATAGAGAATCATGTGCCCAGCGGTTAAAACTGCCGGCCAGTGAAATTTGGGAAGCACAGGGATTTTGTATATAAAACTCAATTGCCTTTTTTCTTTTATTAATGAATGGTGATACATGTTGTTTCATTGTAAATAAATTTTGTAAGGTTTTTATAATGGCTTTTCCCGGATGTATCATACCATATCCCTGTTTTTCCGCTGGTAAGCCGGGCAGGCGTTTTGCAGTACTGAACAAAACAGTACGAACCTGCGCCGGTGTTAAGCCAGGGTTTATTTCAAGCATCTGGGCTATTACAGAAGTAACAATGGGTGCAGCAAATGATGTACCGTCAACATGCATATAGTGCTGCGAAATATATTTGCTCTCCTGTATGCGGTTTTTTATTTTTTCCCTGTAAAAAGTTACGTCATTTATTTCAACTTCATCAGCATTGATACCTGTTTTGCCTGCAGACCTTAAAACCAGGTGTTTTAGTTTTTCGTCCGGAGCTTGTTGCAGATCGTACAAAATTTTTGCTGTCTCCTGCTCTGCTGTTCCCGGCAGGATCGGCGCTGCTATCCAGATAGCATTGGCAATCAATTCAGGCTTATGCAATTCGTCGTGGGTTTTACCAAAGGAGGAGTGGTACAATTTACTTTCTTCCCCGGTCAATTTGTTATTATCATCCCAGCCACCAACAGCAATCACGTTCGGCGAGTTAGCAGGGGGTTTTATAGAAGCGCTGTTGTCATTTCCAACTGCTGCAACAATACTGATCCCTTTTTCAATTAATTGTTCAGCAAGCAGATCCACTTTACTGTTTTTCCAGGAACCCGTTGCATCATCACCAAGAGACATGTTGATCAGCCTTATGTCATACTTCTTATGATTCTTTACCACCCATTGCAATGCTTTCGAAATATTTTCTGTAGTTATCTTTCCATTGCTGTCCATAACTTTAAGGAGTACCAGGGATGCATCGCTGGCGATACCCTTGTAAAGGCCATTACTGAGTGAACCATCTCCGGCGCATACCACACTCGTCATTGTGCCATGCCATGATTCATTGTGTGGCTGTGAAAAGTATTTGGCAGTGGTACGTGGTTTGGTAATGTCTACTATCTTTTTGATCCTGTTCCTGTTTTTAACAAGGTCAGGATGCAGGTAAAATCCGCTGTCGATAAAACAAATGGTTATTCCCTTACCGGTGTATTTTGGGTTTGCATCCACACGCAGCGCTGTTGGAAGAATAATAAAATCATCAGCACTCTTTACGGAAAAAAACGGGCCGATCTCCGGAAGTAGTTTTTGTTCCCTGATTATTTCAATATTATAATAGTCTATACAGCGGCTGCAAATGCCATCATGCTCAGCCCAGGTGGGATTATTCAGTTTTATCTTGTCAATAACCACCCTTTCGCTGTTGATATGAAAATTATAAACAAGTTCCTCAACTGTATCGTTGCATAAAGGGCATACTATTTTTTCTCCGTTCATTTTGATCTCTTATTTTTTTACTTTTGAATTTCTTTAATGAGTACCGCATGGCCATCGGGGTCTTTAACTATAAAAGATTTTGAATGCCCGCCGTTCCCATTAATATGAATTATCCCTTTTGAAATAAAGACGTAGCCCGAAGTATTCAATTTATTATATAATGCTTCGGCATCATTGGTAAATAAAATGGTTTGCCAGAACCAGATATCATCAGCCCTTGTATCGGCCGGGTAATTCTTTCCAGGACCAGGTTTCAGGTATTGTAAAAACTCCACTCCCGGCCCGGCTACAGCTCTGAAACCGGTGATGTGGAGGCTTGCACCTTCCACATTATTCAAATGTTCCTGTTCCGTTCCTGAATTCCAACTATCTCCTTTTCTTTCTATGCCTAAAATATCCTGGTAAAACTTCTGGCTGTTTGCTGTGCTGCTTACACCAATAGCTGTATGGTCTATTCCTAAAAATATTTTGTTGCTTGATGCCTGCCATTTGGGATTGCCTTTTCCTTTTGGGAAATAGATAAGCTCCAGGTTATGATCATCCACATCATGAAAGTAAAATGCCTTGATACCGGCAGCTGCAATATTAGTTACAGGTAATGTTTGCGGAGAAGTAGACACATACTCAACATTAAATTTCTTTAGCTGTTCAAAAGCTTTGTCCATATCGCTTACTACAATAGCAATGTGTTGAAAAAATAAGTCGTTACTTTTCTGGTCTTCCGGAATACTTCTTCCACCGGTTGTTAAATAATCTGTCAGCTCAATGAACTCATCACCCAACTGCATTCGCACAATACGGATATTCAGGCCAAAAATACCTTCCAGGTCCTCATATTCCTTTCCGCTGAATTCATTATCAGAAACTTTTTTAAATCCAAGCACATCCTGGTAAAATTTTAACGACCTGTTCATATCTTTTACAGTAATGCCAACCGCATCTACTTTATTTACCTGTGCATAAACATACGTTTGTACAAGTAAAATGGCCAGGCTAACCAGTAATAATTTTGAGATCTGTTTCATTATTTTTAAATTGATTATTGTTTTTGACTTCATACTGCCGATGTACCACTTTTAAATTGTGCCGGCTGTCCTTTTTTTTTATCAATAAATAAAACTCTGCTGCAGTCAGCATTCCGGCTAATGGGATAAGCATGTATATCCAGAAAGCCGTCCATGTATGTGCAGGCAATGCACTGGCAAATGTCCGTGCTGGGTTCATACCAAAACCCGATATGGGGCCGGCTATGATCACCCAGGTACATACCAGGCAGCCTGCAAATATTCTTGTGTACTTTTTCAGTTTATCATGACCGGAGGTAAACAATACCATTGTCATAGTAATAAAGGCAATGATGAATTCGGTGGCCAATGCCCATGTTGCTCCCCATTTTCCCGGAACAGTTACTGCGGAATTGATTGGTGCACCCGTTAAAACATTCCCCATTAACAATTGCATTAAATAAACTGCTGCTGTTCCGCCAATGAATTGAAAGATGATAAAGAACAGGGCATCATAACGGCACATTTTATCCAACCGCAAAAAAGTTAAAGTAACCGCAGGATTGATCTGAGAACCGCTGGGTGATGTCCAGGGAGAATAAAAAATGAACAGCGCTGTTGCTCCCATCATTGACCCCATCAATACATTCCTCATTAAATCATTTGGGATAAGATGGTACCATGAACTCTTTTCTGAAAAAAGCATTGCACTGAAAAAACAGGCAGATACCATAAAGATGGCTAAACCCAGTGCCTCCTGCAGGTAATGTTTCCAGTTCTTTTTAAAGGATGCTTTCATCTGAACATAGCCAGTGTTGCCGGTGATTATTTTTATTGGCATTACTCTCATGGTACAAAGAGAATAAAAGAGAGGGAAGGATCCTGTCGCATGAGCGACTTTAGGCAACAACTTTTTTATGCTTTAGCTCCTTTTCTAAAAAATAGTTCAAGCCTGTCCTCAGAACCGCAATGGCAGCCAGTTTGCCTATATCATCCCAACTGGGTGCAACAGCGGTTGCCAGTACATCGGCGCCCAATAATATTTCGAGGGAAACAGCCACTGAACTTCCAAAAACCATCCGGGCTTCCATGGCCGACAAACCATTCTTTGGTTTTACAAAAGTTTGAAAATAACTGAGCACCAGCTTTATCAATGCAGCGGCGATCACCAACGCAGAAATAATTTCCAGCGTATGGCTGATATAGATCGTTATTGTTTTTGCTATTTCTTCCATTTTATTACCACAAAGTGCTCGAAGTTTTTTCACGAAGAACACAAAGAAGTGCCTTCGTGTTCTTCATGACATTCTTTGTAGCCTTCGTGGTTAAATTTATTATGCTGTTACTGCCTTATCTTTTGATGCAGTTTTTGAACCGAATGTTTCACTCAAAATATGGTCACCAACTCTTAATGCATTGGCCGCAATGGTCAGTGCCGGGTTAAAGGCGCCGCAGGAAGGAAAGAAACTGGCATCTACCACGTACACATTATCCAGGTCGTGTGTTTTGCAATTCAGGTCCAGTACAGATGTTGCAGGATCGGCACCAAAACGCAATGTGCCGTTCTGGTGACTCATACCACTTACATCCAGGTCATATCCCTTCCACTGTACATCTTTATAATCTTCATCAATTTCACCCAGCTTTACAAAAACCTGTTTCAACTTATCTTTCAATTTTTCAAATGCAGTATAGTTCGTTCTTGTATAATCAACTTTTATGGAACCATCGGCTTTCAATGTAACCCTGTTATCTGCTGAGGGAAGGTCTTCAGCTGTCAGCCAAAAATCTATCGTCATCTCTTTCAGCTGCTCATAAGTTTTACCGGGAAAGATATCTTCCGCCATCCATAAAATAGTATCGGGATCATTACGTCCCATTAATTGTATTTCTCCCAGTGGTAATTCACTGTCATCTGCTCCATGATAAAAATCTGCAAGGCCAAGGCTTTTCTGAAACACACAATCATTTTTCTTTTTGGAAAAAGCAACCAGGCAGCCATTATGGTGCAGCATTAAATTTCTTCCAACCTGTCCGCTTGAATTTGCCAGCCCCTCTGGATGAGCATAGTTTGCACTGCGCAGGAATAAGGCTGCACTATTTACTGCCCCACAGGCCACAATGAAAGTATCTGCACTTAAGAATACTTCTTCCCCTTCAATAATTGTTTTAACCGCTATTACTTTAGCCCCTGTTTCATCAGTTATTAGTTTTTCAACATAGGCATGTGTTATCATTTCAACATTACTTAACATCAGTGCATGGTTCAATGCTACGGTTTGTGAATCTGCTTTTGAATCGGTAAGGTCGGGAAAGCCATCAAAGTTTTCCAGTATCAATGGTGATACATTCTTACTGCTATCCTGCGGCAGGTTTACTCCCATCGGCAACGGAAAAGGTTTCAATCCTGCCTGTTTCATCTTTTCATCAAGGTCTTTGATCAATGGTTCGTATGGCAAAGGGGGCAAAGGATAATCAAAAGAAGCCGGTGGTTCTGTTGGATCAATACCACGTTTACCATGTACATGATACATTTTCTCCGCAAGGTCATAATAAGGCCTCAAGGTATCATAACCAAAAGGCCATGCCGGTGATACCCCGCCATAATGGTTTACTTCTTTAAAATCACTTTCACGAAAACGGAAAAGTGCGGCACCATACATCTTACTGTTTCCACCTACATTATAATGTATGTAAGGCAGGAAAGGTTTATCATCCTTATCGTACCAGTTCTCTTTTGGACGATAACGGCCCAGGGTCACCACTTCATGCGGATCCCAGTTTTGTTTTTCCTTGGGAATGAATCCACCTCTTTCGAGGATGAGTATTTTTTTACCGCTGCCGGCCAGCTTTTTGGCAATGGTACCGCCACCGCTTCCGGTGCCGATAATGATGATATCGAATTGCGTATTCATAAAATTTTATTTGAGATACAAAATGAAACATTTTTGAATTTTGGGTATGTCGTTTGGTTGACTAAACTCTTCAGTTTATATTAACCGGAATCTGTCTTACCACCGACAACCACATGCTTCCATCCCAGCTAATTTTACTCATTATGGAGATAACAAAACAATCGGCAATACAGTCACAAAAAGAAACACTACGCATCGAAGCATTCAGCGATGGTGTATTTTGTATTGCCGTTACTTTATTATCTATCGAGATTGGTGTGGAGCTGCATGGTGAAGTGAGTAACAAAGGTCTGCAGGAAGCCCTATTGCACAAATGGCCCATCTGCCTGGCTTATGTAATCAGTTTTGTAAATGTGCTGCTGGCATGGATCGGGCATCACGGTATATTTAAAATGTTCCGTCAATCGGACGGTTCTATCATGATAACAAATGGCTTGTTGCTGATGCTGGTAGCATTAGTACCCTTCCCAACAAAAACATTGGGTGAGTTTTTACTTACAGATGCCTTGCAAACTGCCGTAATTTTTTATACAGGCTATTTTGTCTTAATAAGCCTTGCCTTCAGGTTGCTTTGGTATGCAGCAAGTCGTAAAAAAGAATTATTGGTACATGATATAACAGCCAAACAAATAAAACAAACCACCCGTAATGAGAATATTGGTCTCATCTGCAATACCATCATCTTTGGGGTAGCCTTTATAAATCCGTGGGCCGCACTTATACTTAGTTTTGCAATGTGGGTGTACTGGATCGTGTTTGTGTAAGGTTAAAAAGTAACCAGGATCATTCTTTTCTTTCTTCAATGGTCCGGATAAAGGTATCTACCAGTTTTTTTACCGCTTCCAATGTATCCTTGTCTTTTAACTCATTCTTTTCATCAAGCTTGCTACGGATAAAGGATATCAGTAAGTTGGAACCCATATTCATTTTTGAACCGATTGCAGTAAGTATATCAAGCATAGCTGCATGCGCTTTCTGTCCCTGCGATGCGGCAGTGATCAATGCCACAGGTTTTTCTGAGAAAGCAGTGGCTGATACCGTCCAGTCCAGGGCATTCTTTAATGCACCAGGAACACCCAAAGCATATTCGGGTATGCAGAAAAAAACTCCGTCTGCGTTTTCAATTTGTTTAATGAACCCTATTACGGTAAAGGGAATTTCCTTGCTGTCGTCAAAAGCAGGAATATCTCCAACACCGGTATAGATCTTAAGATCCACATGGGCAGGAACCAGTTTTGAAACGATCTCCAGCACAGCACCCGCTGATGAACTTGTACGTAGGCTGCCGGAGATACCGAGTATCTTTATTTTCTTATTGGTCATGAAAGAATTGAAAAATTCAAAACTACACTTATAAAAATTGATAAGAGTCCCCAGCCTGACCTAATTTGATCAGTACAGGAAAAATTGTCCATCAACCTGCGTTCATCATCCATTTTTTAAGGCTTGATGTCAAAGCATCTTTGCACAGTCAATAACGACATCAAATCAAAAACATAAAAAATGAAAAAGTTCACCGTTCCAACAAGAGAGCAAGTAGCCCCAGCCAACCAGGCAATTTTCGACAACCTGACCAAAGCACTTGGTTTTGTACCCAACCTGTATGCCAGCATTGCTTATTCTGATAATGGTTTAGGCCGTTACCTGGCTTATCAAAATGCGAAAACCACTTTAAGCAACAAAGAAAAAGAAGCGGTTAATTTAGTAGTGAGCGAAGTAAACAAATGTGTTTACTGCAAAAGCGCCCACACTGTAATTGGTAAAATGAATGGCTTTACGGATGAGCAACTGTTAGACATCCGCCGTGAAAAAGCCGACAACCCCAAACTGAATGCCTTAGTAAAATTAGCCGCCAGCATTACCAAAAACCGTGGCAATGCCGATGCAGCATTGGTGGATGATTTTTATGCACAGGGTTATACCAATGAAAATTTAATTGATCTTATTCTGCAGGTAAGTGATAAAACTGCTATGAACTATTTGCATAACCTAACCAAAGTACCGGTCGATTTTCCTCTGGCTACTTCCTTAGAACCGGAAACAGTACTCAATTAATAAACAGTAATTAAAAATTGTGAATACAAAAGCCGGGATTAGTTCCGGCTTTTGTAATTGGCCATAGAATCAAAAGGGAAAATTGTCCATCCCTTTGCGTCCATTCTCCATTTTTATGCGCACCAAATAGGTGGATCTTTGTTTTATAAAATTAAATGCAATGACAACAGCTTCAGAAAATACAGTACTCAAAAAAGGGGATTACAAAAACTATCTACAGAAAGGCATCAGCTACGACCATTACAAACAGCAAATGGCAGAAGACCTGGCTTTGAATGCAGACTTAAAGATTAAAGAGTACATCAACCTTAACCAACGCAGGATGCACCGGGTAGAGAAAACTTATTTGCCCGCTGCTGAAATGATTACCCAGGTTAAAAATTTAAAGCATAAAACCTACTGGCTGATTTTAACCGAGCATTGGTGTGGTGATGCTTCACAAACATTACCGGCTTTGCATGCCATTGCAGAATTAAGTGATGGAAAGATAGAAATGAAATTGGTTTACCGTGACCAAAACGATGAACTGATGAATGCGTACCTTACCAATGGCACCAGGTCAATACCCAAACTCATTCAGCTGGATGAGCATTTTAATGTTACCGGTATTTGGGGACCAAGGCCAACGGTTGCACAAAAAATGGTAAAGGAAATAAAATCAAATCCTGCTACTGCTGCTACTTATGCCAATGAACTGCATTTGTGGTATGCCAAAAACAAACAGCAGGAGTTGGAAAAAGAAGTGGCACAATTATTATTCAGGGCCAATTTATTTTGTCCCGATTGTTTATCATAACTAAAATTTAAAGACATGGAACAAAAACTTCCTTTACCGCCGTTTACAATGGAAACCGCATTGCAGAAAGTGCAACTGGCAGAAGATGCCTGGAACAGCAAAGACCCTGAGCGGATTTGCCTGGCCTATACCATCGATACGGAATGGCGTAACAGAACAGAATTCATCAATGGACGTGAAGCAGTAAAAGAATTTTTAAAAGGCAAGTGGGAAAAAGAACTGGATTACAAACTTAAAAAAGAATTGTGGGGTTTTCGGGAAAACCGGATGGCTGTGCGGTTTGAATATGAATACCACAATGCAGCCGGACAATGGTTTCGGGCCTATGGTAACGAGAATTGGGAGTTTGATGAAAACGGTTTGATGCGGAAAAGATATGCCAGTATCAATGATTTACCCATTGAAGAAAAAGACAGAAAATTTAAATAATGGAAAAGCATACAGATAATAATGAAACACTTGGGCAGATTTCTTTACTTGTAAACAAAGCATTGAATGACCCCAATGGACCCGATGAAGTAAAAATAGTTTTACCGGATGAATGCGGTGATACGTTGTGGGATGATGTTTTAAACCAGGAAGTTATAGCCTGTGATTTAAAAAACAGTACAGAAAAATAAAACAGAATCATGGCTAAGAATTTTGCAACATTAGCTTTTACTGATGCAGTCAAAGCAATGCAGGAAAAGGCAGGAAGCCGGGCAAGTTATGCCCGGATGGAAAAAGAGAATTATATAGATGGCCTCACAGAAAATGAAATTGATTTTATTGCTCAGCGGGATAGTTTTTATTTGTCTTCTATTGGTGAAAACGGTTTCCCTTATATACAACATCGGGGCGGACCAAAAGGGTTTATCAAAGTGCTGGACCCCAGGCGGATTGGGTTTATTGACTTTCGTGGAAACATGCAATACATTTCTGTAGGAAATATTGCCACCAATAACAACGTGGCGTTAATTATGGTTGATTATCCTGCAAGGGCAAGATTAAAAATACTGGCAAAGGCAGCAGTAGTTGAATTAAAAGATGATCCTTCTTTGTATGAATTGCTGGATCTGAAAGACTACAAATTCAAGCCCGAACGTATGATGGTGCTGCATGTAGAAGCATATGATTGGAATTGCCCACAGCATATTACACCAAGATATACAGTGGAAGATATTGAAACTGCTTTTGCAGGTCAACGCAATCAAATAACTACATTGCAGGCCGAAGTGAAAGCACTGAAAAGCAAACTAAAAGAACAAGGATCATCATGAAGGATTTAAAAAGAGTAGTGATTACCGGCATGGGAGCCATTACCCCATTGGGAAATACAGTAGATGAATTCTGGAATAATATTATTGCCGGAAAAAGCGGAGTGGAAATGATCACTAAATTTGATACCACACATTTTAAAACAAAATTTGCAGCTGAAGTAAAAGGTTTTAATGCGGTTGATTATTTTGAAAAAAATGAAGCCCGCAAATACGATCTGTTTACGCAGTATGCAGTTGCTGCTGCAGAAGAAGCCATTAAAAATGCAGGTCTTGATTTTGAAAAGCTAAACCGGAATAAGATCGGCGTTATCTGGGGTTCGGGCAATGGCGGCATACAAACTTTCCAGGAACAGATTGAAGAATTTGTTGCCAATGGAAGAAAGCCAAGATTCAATCCCTATTTTATTCCTAAGATCATTGCCGACATTCCATCCGGTGTTATTTCTATCCGGCATGGCTTACGGGGATTAAATTTTTCTACTATTTCTGCTTGCGCCTCTTCCAATACAGCCATCATTGATGCATTCAATTACATCCGCCTGGGCAAGGCAGATATCATTATTACCGGAGGTTCAGAAGCAGCCATCAATGAAAGTGGTGTAGGCGGATTCAATGCATCCAAAGCATTGAGTACCCACAACGAAAACCCACAGGAAGCATCCAGGCCTTTTGATGTAAAGAGAGATGGTTTTGT
>JANNDO010000013.1:0-30112 GCA_031387825.1 Chitinophagaceae bacterium
GGTCCCAAGGGTTCGGCTGTTCGCCGATTAAAGTGGCACGTGAACTGGGTTCAGAACGTCGCAAGACAGTTCGGTCCCTATCTGTGATGGGCGCTAGTAAATTGAGAGGACATGACCTTAGTACGAGAGGACCGGGTCGTACGTTCCGCTGGTGTATCTGTTGTGCCGCCAGGTGCAATGCAGAGTAGCTATGAACGGCCAGGATAAACGCTGAAAGCATCTAAGCGTGAAACCTTCCTCAAGATGAGTTTACTTTTAAGGGTCGTCAGAGACTATGACGTTGATAGGCTACAGGTATACAGGTGGTAACATCAAAGCCGAGTAGTACTAATTGCCCGTAAGCTTTATTTTTTATTTTTCTTCGGAAATATAATCACAACAATTACTCTTTTAAACTTCTTATCCCAATATGTCTTTTTATTATTTTGAATGTTGAATTTTAAATTTTGAATGATCAGTCATTCGTTTAGTATTCAATAGTCATATCTCTTCAAAATCATTGTTGAAGTTATAAGTTTCAGTTGTGTGTACATTTCATTCAACATTTAAAATTTATAATTCAACATAACTCTTTATGGTGGTTTTGCCGAGGGTGTTCACCTCTTCCCATACCGAACAGAGAAGTTAAGCCCCTCATGGCCGATGGTACTGCACAAAAATGTGGGAGAGTAGGTAGCTGCCATATTCTTTTAAGCCCTTCGATTTATCGAAGGGCTTTTTTATTATACTTATATGAAATAACATAGAAAAAAAATGTTTTTCATGTTACATTTAAGAACGTATTTTTAATTGATAAAAAATCTATCAGATGTCTAAAGCAAGAATTACAGTAAATAGTAACGGGTCTATAAAAATTGAAGGCGATTTTGAAATTGTGGACAAAAATGGAGGTATATATGGATTGGGCGGAAGGGAAATAGTTTCTATTTGTCGCTGCGGCCACTCTAAAAACAAACCCTTTTGCGATGGTTCCCATAAAGGCCATTTTGAACACGATGCCGTTGCATTTGACCTGCCTCCGAAAAAAACAGATTGATGACCCCTTTCATTATTATCTCAATCTAACTTCTTTTCTATCCTTCTATCCGGAATAAACCACATACAGGCAACCAACACATAAGCTGAAAAGCCCAATAAAGGATCAATAAAAGCTAACCCTATCCCGCCAATATATATTATCACGGATGAAATCCCTTTCCAATCTTTACCTAATGCTTTTGCAAGTGTAGAATCTTTTCCATGAATTTTTGAAAGGCATTGCGCCAAAATATAATAAGCCACACCCGCCATCATTAAAATAAGGCCATATAATATTACCGGCCATTTACTGAAATGATTTTCACCCATCCATGCTGTTGCGAAAGGAACTATAGAAAGCCAGAATAACAAATGAATATTTGACCAAAGAACGGCCCCGCTTACTTTGTGAACAATATGCATTAAATGGTGATGATTGTTCCAATAAATACCGATATAAATAAAACTGAGTACATAACTCATAAATACCGGCAATAAAGGTTTCAAGGCTTCAATATTATTGCCATGCGGTACTTTCATTTCCAAAACCATAATGGTTATTATGATGGCCAGTACACCATCGCTGAAAGCTTCCAATCTTCCTTTGCCCATGTGTAAGAAATTTGAGGTTGCAATATAATGTAAAGTCGAGAGTCGTGAGGTGTGAGTTGTGAGTCGTGATTTGTGAGTCGTGAGTTGTGTGTCGAGATTAGTGAATGGTGAGCTGCTACCAACGAGAAACGAAAAACGAGAAACAAGAAACCGGAAACGAGAAACAAGAAACCGGAAACGGTTTTTCTTACGCTTCCTTATCCCTTTCAATTACTATCGGATCATCTAATCTGCCTCTTTTATAAATGATAAGGCCATTTAAAAAATTACGGAGTAACTGATCACCCGCTTCTACAAAACCAGGATGGTCTTCATTTCTGAACAGGTCACCTAAAGCGCCTTTGGAAATCTCAAAATCAACCAGAGATAATATTTCAATGATTTCCTCATTGCGTAAGGACAGGGCTACCCTTAATTTTTTAAGGATATCATTATTGCTTAACATGGGTTATAAATTTATGTAAAACAAAAAAAGACCCTTTCGAAATGAAAGGATCTTTAAATAAGGTTTTTATCGGGAAGATCAATAATCTCTGTTGTATCCGCCACCGCCACCGCCACGGTTTCCACCACCGCCGTAGCCGCCTCCACCACCACGGTTTCCACCGCCGCCGCCGTAGCCGCCACTTTTCTTGTAGCCACCACCGCCGCCGCCTCCGCCGAAGCTGCGTTTTTTATAGTCGCCTTCCTGGCGTGGTTGTGATTCATTAACTATTAACTTACGACCCTGTACTTCAGTTTCGTTAAGGTTAGCGATAGCAGTTTTTGCTGCTTCATCGTCTTCCATTTCAACAAAACCAAAGCCTTTACTACGGCCATTCATTTTGTCTTTTAAAATTTTAGCACTTGTTACGCTACCATACTGAGTGAATAGATTCATTAAATCGTCATCGGTCATTGTCCAACTAAGATTTCCTACATAAATGTTCATTGTAAAACTTTTTAATAAATAAATAAATACTATAATGACTTAGTTGTAACAGTGAACTGAATCGGACTTAAAAAAAGCTACTTCAGCCAATAGCGAAAAACTAAAACCATTAATCTCTATAAAGATAGGAGGTTTTCTGATTAATTGTATTAAATTTTTAAATTTTGAATTAAGAGCCTTATTACAGTAAAATGCCAGATGTAGGCCGTAACAAGTAGAATTTGTCTTAAGGCCTCAAAATCATATAGATATTTTGGATTTTTTGAGCTAAAGGAGTGGAAATATTGACTTTTGGGCATAAAAAACCCGTCATGCATTGGCAGGACGGGTCAGTTATTTATTCAGCTACAACTTCAAATTCAACTTCGGTTTCGGTACCGTTGCCAAAATCAATTTTAGCTTTATAAGTTCCCAATTCTTTAACATCATCAATAATGGCGATGCGGCGACGGTCAATTTCATAGCCCTTTTGTTCTTTGATAGCCCTTGCTATTTGAACAGAAGTTACACTTCCGAATATCTTTCCGCTGGTGCCTGTTTTAGCTCCGATCTTTAAGGCACCGGTTTGTAAAACAGAAATTACGCTGTTCAGCTCAGCCAATAGCTTAGCTTCTTTTTTACCCTGTTGTTTCTTTTTCTCTTCCATCATTTTCATGTTGGAAGGGCTTGCCTCAATAGCAAATTTTTGAGGGATAAGATAGTTACGTCCATAACCATTCTTAACAGTTACGAGTTCATTAACTCCTCCTAAATTATTTACATCCTGTATTAATATTACCTGCATGATTTTGCATTTTTACCCAATCCGCCGCTGCGAACTTTCTCTATTTAAAGGTTAGGGTGGTTAAAAAATTATTTTAATAGATCAGTAACGTACGGTAGAATAGCCATTTGACGGGCTTTTTTTACTGCATCACCCACTTTACGCTGAAACTTTAAAGAGTTACCGGTAATACGGCGTGGCAATAATTTACCCTGTTCGTTAATGAATTTTTTCAGAAATTCTGCATCCTTATAATCAATATAATGGATACCCATTTTTTTAAAGCGGCAGTATTTCTTTGGACGCTTCTCCTGCTTAATGGCAGTAAGATATTTTATTTCATTTTTTGCCATGAGTTAAACTGGAGATTTTTCGTTAGTAAAACGTCCGCCACTTCTCTTTTTTGCATTGTAGTCGACGGCGTACTTGTCGAGTGCAGTGTACATGTGACGCATCTGTGATTCGTCACGTAAAAGTTGAATTTTCAACTTTTCATTGAAGCTGGTTGGCGCTTTGTACTCCATAACCCAATAAAGACCGGTAGTCTTTTTGGCAATGGGATAGGCCAGCGATTTTAGTCCCCAGGGATTGGTGTGCAATACCTCACCTCCGTTTTCTGTAACGAGGTCGGCATATTTTTTCTGAGCGGCTTTAAATTCCTCTTCAGACAGCACAGGGGTAAAAATCACCATCAATTCGTAGTTGTTCATTTCCCTGATTTGATTTAGTTAAAAATGTGATTTAATCCGTTTTTTTTGAACGGGGAGCAAAGATAGGGGTTTCAGGCTAGATTCTGCCAGGATAACAGAAGAATTTAAGGGGTTTATTTTGATACCGGCATCATTTCCATGATCTGGCATCGTTGCGTCGCAATTCGTTCATCCTCAATACTTCTATTAAGCTTTTATCTAAGTGTAGAATAACAGTTATTACCAATCTATTTATCAACAAACCGGTAAACGGGGTATCTATTATGCCCCGGCTCATAATAAGGCGAATTTTTATAAATAAAATCCAATTGCGCCGAACCATTTGTTGCAAATTTCGGGTCTGCAGTTTTTCTGTCTTCCAGTTTCTTTTTCAGATCCGGGTTATTTTTTAAAACTTCTGCCGCAAGGTCTTCCCAACGATAATCACTATATCCTTCTTTTTGCTGCAAAACGGCATCAAAGAAATTCCATGCAAAAAAACTATCATCGCCTGTTGGCTCAAGCATTTCAATTATATAACGGTTTGCCTGTTGATTCATTGGAATAAAATAATCTCCTTTCAGGAATTTTATCTTTTGTTTCATCACCGAAACTTTTACCCCTGTATTTCTATGGTGTTTTTCGTAAGGCCTGGCTGCAGATTTATAATCATCAATATGATAAGCTTCCACATCAATTACTGTATCATTATTGAATTGTTTCATAATAACATTATTGATCTTGAGTAAATCAACAACATTATACCATCCTTGCGGAATAATATATGCTGCCGGAGTTGAAATAAAATTGGATGGATTGAACACATTGTAAAACTTTACCTGCTTAGTAAAGGGTTTGTTACGGTCATAATACATTCTTTTAAGTCCGGTAGCGTCACTTGGTTTATATGCCTGCTCATACCCTTTAAATGTTATGGTTGAGAATTTTGTCGTATCATTTGACCAGGTAAACGGAAATGATCTTTCTTTTATCACTTCGGCTTTTGCTTTATTGCGTTGTGCTATTAATTCCGTTGCATTTGCACTTGCTTTTTCTATAATCGTTTGCATTAAAGCATAAGTAGAAAGCACCCTGTCTTTATAAGGCTTGAGCATGTGTGTTTCCGGTACAAAAGCAATGGTTTGAAATAATGTTGCATAGCCTGAAGAATAGCGTGGAGGATCATAGAACATATCCATGCCCTTATCAAAATCAGCACCTTCAAAATTTACATAAGGCACCATATCCCATTTTTTTTCTGTCATTCCTTTATACAATTGTGGCTCAAAATTCTCTTTCAGCCAATTTCCAAGATCGGCACCCAGCTTATCATACTGTGTAGTTAATAAGGTCATGGTGTGCTGATAATCTGCCCCATCGCTTACATGGTTATCCATCAAAATATCGGGGTCAAGTAAATGAAAGATCTGAGCAAAAGCTTTGGCCTCTTTACTATCGCATTTGGTGAAATCCCTGTTCAGGTCAAGGTTTTGGGCATTGCCTCGAAATCCATATTCTACCGGGCCATTTTGATTGGCTCTTGAATAAGAATTTCTGTTCAGGCATCCTCCAATATTGTATACAGGAATAAAAGCCAGCGCCACATTATCAGGTAATTTTAGTTTTTTGGAAACAATATCTCTTACCAGAATCATGCTTGCATCAATTCCATCAGGTTCTCCCGGATGAATTCCGTTATTGATCAGGATTACCGCTTTGTTTTGTTTATGCCATTGGGTAGCATCAAATTTTCCATCATTACTAACCATTACCAGGTGCAAAGGATAACCGGCATCACTCATTCCCATTTCTTTTACCAATACTTTAGTTGAAATTTTATCTAGATTTTTATACCAGTCCACTGCTTCAAAATAAGTTGCACTTTCCTTCCCATCCGTTTTTTCAAAGCGGCAAAGTTGAGCATCAGACTTAATAAAAAAGAAAATAAGAATTGAAATGATCAAAAGATTTCTCATGCAGTTTAAATTTTTTGTTAAGCTACAATAATTTTAATTGAATGAACTGCCGTTTGTAAAAAATAAAAACGGGCTACAATGATGCAGCCCGTTTAAAATAAAACGGTTTAATTATTTGATGATAACAAAAGACTGATTAATTAATTCGATGCTGTTGCTGAGTTTAATGAAATATCTGCCTGCAGGGAATTTGGTTACATCCAGGTCGATATTTTTTTGTCCGCCAACAACCTGTTGTTGCAACAATATGCGCCCGGACAGATCGGCAATGATCAATTTGCTGTTTTCAGTTAAAGCATGCTGCAATCTTATTGTAAGATATCCCCTGGTTGGATTTGGATAAACCTGTACATTGTAAAAATTTTCACTTATACGGATAGCAATTGTTTTACTATAACTGAATTTGCCATCTATGTCAATCATTTTTAAACGGTAGTAAACGGTGTTAGCTGTAGGCAGCTTATTATCTATAAATGAATAATCAGCTAAATTTTTTCCCGGCAATTCTCCAATTTTAGAAAACACAATCCCATCAGTACTTCTCTGAATTTCGTATTGTTTAAAATTGGTTTCATGGGTGGCATACCATTTTAAGAATACCGACTCGTTATTTTTTTGAGCGGTAAAATCCAAAATAGTTACCGGTAATAAGCCGGTGCATTGCCATACCAGCAACACATACTCCGGATGATCAATATAGGGGTTCCGGTTTCCCTGCATCATGTAAACATCGTTGTTACGGTCTATCTCTTTTGTGCTGACAGGATCAAGCACATGCCAGTTATACAGGAGTTTTAGGTACCAGTCATCGAAGCTCTGATAGCTGCTTCCGTTTAAAACATCATTTGCATTGGAATTACCCTGCCATGCAGAAATATTATTTTCATATGCAGTGGCAACATAAAGAATTGACCTTGCAAGGTCGCCTTTATATTCATCAGTGGGCTCAAATGCACTCCCTGTGTACTGTGTAAGGTAAGTATTGGGCCCCACTTTGCTTCCATTTAAGGATGTATATGTCGGGTTTGTAACTTTCCCATAAGGAAAATTGGCCCTCATGCTGTTCACTTTTTTGTCTGTTGGTACAGCAATGAACATATCACTGCGCATGGGATCAACAGAACCAAACCATGCCTGAGGGAATGTGTGTTCCCGGTTATATCTTTGACATTCCACTGTTCCAGAAGTTCCCTTATCCTGATAGGGTGAACCAAAAGTAAACTCACATTCTGTTCCAGTGGGATTATCGGTGTACATATCCCAAACAATGGTTTTATTGGCAGCATCATTCAATCTGTCATCCGAAATATAATATGCACCCCATAGCCCGGTGTAAGTAGGGTTGGGGCTGCCAATCGGCTTGATAATATTATACAAAGATGTTTTTAGGTTATTACACGTAAGGCCGCCCACCGGATCATAATAATTTGCCGGGATGCCTGGTGATCCATTGTAAGTAGTTACGCTGCCATTAAGTGAAGTGGTGCTATATGCAGGTTCGCCGGTACACCCCGTCCTTGCAGAATAAACAAAAACATAAATGGTAGTGTTGGCGGTAAGGCCTGTAAGTTTATAGATGTAATTGAAACTGTAAAATGATACTGTACCAGTGCCAATATTATCTCCAACATTATAGACAGTACCATTTACCGGTGAAGCACCAAGTGATGATGAGGATCCGGTAATAACCAAATACCTGTTAACCGCTGCAGCAACCGTATCAAAGTAAATGGCCATTTGTGTATCGGTTGCATTTAGTACAAGGCTGGTTGGGGCATTGGGGGTAGTACACTGGCTCCAGGAATTGAACTGAAGGATTACTAAAAAAAATGAGAAAAAAATTTTCTTTTTCATTCCGGTACTTAGAGCAAGTGAATTATAAAGATATAATAGTAATAACGTTTAAAATAAAAAACCTGCTGAAAAATTCAAGCAGGTAATATTTATCATTATCTTTTAATGAGGTATTATTTTGCCAATGCATTAACTCTTTTAGCCAGCTTGCTTTTTAAATTAGCGGCTTTGTTTTTATGAATAGTACCACGTTTTGCCAGTTTATCGATCATTGAAGCAACCTTTGGTAATTCTTTTGCAGAGGAGGTTTTATCGCCTGCTTTTAAATCACGAATTGCATTACGGGTTGTTTTGCCGTAATAGCGGTTACGTTCGTTACGCTTTGTACTCTGACGTACATCTTTTTTAGTAGCTGAATGGTTTGCCATTTAATCCTATTTTTTGGGCTGCAAAGATAAGGGAATCAATGTAAAGTTTCGGTCTGAATTATGAATAATTTTTAAATCAACCCTGTATTTACTTAATTTGACATAAAATCAGGCTATGAATAAGTATGTTTTGCTCAGTTTACATGTTGTTTCACTTGTTTTACTTGGCTTTGGCTGGGTATTGAATGTTCTTCAAATCGACATTTCGGCCCATTTTTTTGTTGATATTAACCTGTTCAATGAAAAAAGAAGTGTGTTTGGTATGCTTGAAAAATTATGGAAAGATGCCAGTTACTGGCCATTCTCATTGATCTTTTTATTTGGTATCATAGTCCCTCTTATTAAATCTGCACTCATCTTCTATATTTTATTGGCTAAGAACCCGGATTCTAAATGGCAACGTTTTATTAGCGCCATCAGTAAATGGGCCATGGCCGATGTTTTTGCTATAAGCATTTTTGTAGCATTCCTGGGTGCTAATGCCATGCAAAATACCCGGGCAATCTTAGAACCTGGATTTTACTATTTTTCCGGCTATGTCTTATTGAGCGGAATTGTGGCAATGTTCACAGGGAAATTACTCAGGAATTCCGACGCTTCTAATGCATAATTAACCGATATTTGCAGTCGGTTTTTACTGTCGTTAGTACAAAAATAATTTTTTATTTATCATGAAGGATTTCCAGTACATCACCAACTCTCATCCCGGTTATATTGAAGGTTTGTATAAAGATTTTGTAAAAGATCCCAATGCTGTGGACCTGGAATTGCGTAAGTTTTTTGAAGGCTTTGATTTTGCAGTTTCCAATGGAGTTGCAGTAAATGGTAACGCTGCTTCAAATGGTACGGCTGCAACCGGGGTTGATTGGATGAGTGAGATAAGAGCTTACCGGCTGATACTTCGTTACCGCAACAAAGGCCATCTGCTGGCAGATACCAATCCCATCCGCAAGCGTAAAGACCGTGGTGCCAACCTGGAGCCTTCTTACTTTGGTTTTACCGATGCTGATATGGAAAAATCCTTTCATGCCGGTGAACTGATAGGTCTTGGCAAAACTACTTTACGTAACATCATTGCTCATTTAAAAAAATGTTACACCGGGCATATTGGTGTTGAGTTTAAATATGTAGGCGATAAAGAAAAAACTGACTGGTTAACTAAGGCAGTAGAAAAAACAATGCTTGAACCTGTTTCATTAACACAAAAAAAACGGATCCTCCAAAAGCTTAACGAAGGGGTGATGTTTGAAAAATTTCTACACACCAAATACATTGGCCAAAAAAGATTTTCACTGGAAGGTGGCGAGACTGCCATTGCAGCATTAGATGCTATTATCAATACTTCAGCTAATAATAGTGTGGAAGAAGTAGTAATTGGTATGGCACATCGGGGAAGGCTGAATGTGCTTGCCAATATTATGGGTAAAACCTACCAGCAAATTTTCAGTGAGTTCGAAGGCTCAAGCCTGCCCGATACTACTATGGGCAGCGGCGATGTAAAATATCACCTGGGTTTTGGTAGCGATGTAGAAACTGCTGAGGGGAAAAAAATACATTTGAAATTGAGTCCTAATCCCTCTCACCTGGAAGCAGTTGACCCGGTGGTTATTGGCTTTGCAAGAAGTAAAGCAGATGTATTATATAACAGCGATTACGATAAAATACTTCCCATACTTATTCACGGCGATGCCTCTGTTGCAGGTCAGGGCGTAGTTTACGAAGTATTACAAATGAGTGGACTGAAAGGGTATTATACCGGTGGCACCGTTCATTTTGTAATTAATAACCAGATTGGGTTTACTACCGATTTTGATGATGCAAGAACAGCCGACTATTGTACCAGTATTGCCGCTATGGTACAGGCACCGGTATTTCATGTTAATGGAGATGATCCGGAAGCTGTTGTAAAAGCGAGTGAGATCGCAACTTTATACCGCCAGAAGTTCAACAGCGATATTTTTGTGGATATGGTCTGTTACCGCAGGCATGGACACAATGAAGGTGATGAACCTAAGTTTACACAACCACAACTTTATTCAATTATTGAGAAACATCTTAACCCACGGGAAGTTTACACGCAATACCTGATCCAGAATGGCGAGCCCGATGCACAAACACTGGCAAAAGAAATGGAACAAAAATTCCTGGCCGATCTGCAGGAACGCCTTGATGAAGTAAAACAAAATCCATTGCCTTATAGTTACCAGCCACCGGAATTGGTTTGGAAGAGTATGCGTAAAGCAACCGCAGATGATTTTGATACTTCTCCTATAACTGCAATTAGCAGCAACCAGTTTCAATTGCTTTTTGATGGATTGATGAAATGGCCTGCCGATTTCAAACCCTTACGTAAAGTGGAGAAACTGGTTCAGGACAAACTGAAATTATTCAGCGATGAAAAAAAAGTAGATTGGGCCACATCCGAATTGATGGCTTATGGCAGTTTACTGGTAGATGGAAAAGATGTACGCATGAGTGGACAGGATGTTAAACGTGGTACGTTTAGTCACCGTCATTCTGTGATATACGATGAAAATACAAATAACGAATATAACAGGCTTGATCATTTTACCCAAACACAATCGCCTTTCCGAATCTATAATTCTTTACTGAGTGAATATGCAGTATTGGGTTTTGAATATGGTTATTCTATGGCTAATCCCAACGCATTGGTGATATGGGAAGCACAGTTTGGAGATTTTTGTAACGGAGCACAAACTACCATTGACCAGTTTATAGCAGCGGCAGAAACCAAATGGCAAAGAATGAATGGAGTAGTAATGTTATTGCCTCATGGATATGAAGGACAGGGACCTGAACACAGCAGTGCAAGGATGGAACGGTTTTTACAAATGTGTGCTGAATTAAATATGGTAGTAACCAATGTAACAACAGCTGCTAATTTTTTCCATTTGCTGAGAAGACAACTGGCATGGCCTTTTCGCAAACCATTGATCAATTTTTCACCCAAAGCAAACCTTCGTCACCCCGGAACTTATAGTGTAAAGGAAGAATTTACCAGTGGTGGGTTTAAAGAAGTTATTGATGATGGTACAATACGTGATTTCAGCACAGTAAAAAAAGTTTTGTGCTGCAGCGGAAAAATTTATTTCGACCTGGCAGAACGCCAGCAAAAAGAAAGCAGGAGCGATGTAGCTGTAATCAGGCTCGAACAAATTCACCCCTTACCGCAAAGACAATTGGATGAGTTGTATAAAAAATACAGCAAGGCCATTTGGTATTGGGTGCAGGAAGAACCGCTGAATATGGGTGCTGCAACATTTTTAAGAATGAATCTGAAGAGTATCAACTTCTATATAATCAGCCGCCAGCCAAGTGCTGCAACAGCTTCGGGTTACAATAAAGTACATTTAAAAGAGCAGGCACAAATTGTTGATACTGCTTTCTCAATATAAATAGCGAAAATCAAATCGCAGATTAAAAAGATTCATGGTGATTTCGCTGATTTTTTGCTTCGCAAAAGGAAATAGTAAATGGAAGATTACAAATATTCGGAATTGACAGGCAGGATTATTGGTTGTGCGATGAAAGTACACAGGGTTATAGGATTAGGTTTCCCCGAAGTGATTTACCAACGTTGCCTCTTAATTGAATTAAGAAAAGCAGGAATGGTTTGTGAAACAGAAGTGGAAAAGGATATTTTTTATGAAGGGATAAAGGTTGGGTCAAGAAGATTAGATTTGATAGTTGATAATTCGGTAATTGTAGAATTGAAGGCGGTGAGTGAGGTGGAAGCTCTTTTCTATAGTCAAATCCTGAACTACTTAAAAATATTCAATATCGAAGTAGGCCTCTTATTAAATTTTGGAAATACAAGTTTGCAATACAAACGTTTTGCAAACTCAAGATGACGAAGTCATCAATCAGCGAAATAATATTTAATCAAATCAATCAGCGTTTCATGTTCAATTCGTTAAGTGAAAAATTAGAATCAGCCTTTAAGAATATAAAAGGACAGGCAAGGATCAGCGAACTCAACATTGCAAATACCATTAAAGACATTCGCCGTGCATTGGTTGATGCTGATGTGAATTATAAAATAGCCAAAGAGTTTACCGATAAGATAAAAGAAAAAGCACAGGGTGAAAAAGTACTGAACGCAGTGAGCCCCGGTCAGCAAATGGTTAAAATTGTGCAGGATGAATTGACCGAATTAATGGGAGGCAAAGAAAGTGACTTCAACATTACCGGAAACCCCGCTATTATTTTAATAGCAGGGTTACAGGGTAGTGGTAAAACCACATTCAGCGGCAAGCTGGCTAATTATCTCAAAACAAAAAAAGGTAAATCCCCTTTGTTGGTAGCTGCAGATATTTACAGGCCTGCGGCGATTGATCAGCTGGAGGTATTGGCTGGACAGATAGATGTTGCAGTTTACAGCGAAAGAGAAAATAAGGATGCGGTCTCCATTGTTCAGAATGCAATTAAAGAAGCCAAATCAAAAAATAAAAATGTCATCATTGTTGATACGGCCGGACGTTTGGCTGTTGATGAAGTGATGATGACTGAAGTGGCAAATATCAAAGCTGCTATCAATCCCCAGGAAATTTTATTTGTGGTGGATAGCATGACTGGCCAGGATGCAGTAAACACTGCTGCTGCTTTTAATGAGCGGTTGGATTTCAGTGGTGTTGTGCTAACCAAATTAGATGGTGATACAAGAGGTGGCGCTGCCTTATCCATTAAGTACACCGTAAACAAACCGATCAAGTTTGCCAGCAGTGGCGAAAAGATGGATACACTGGATGTATTTTATCCCGACAGGATGGCGCAGCGCATTTTAGGAATGGGAGATATTGTGAGCCTGGTAGAAAAAGCACAGGAACAATTTGATGAAGCCGAGGCAAAAAAAATAGAAAAGAAGATCCGCAAAAATCAATTTGATTTTGAAGATTTTAAGACCCAGCTGCAGCAGATAAAAAAGATGGGTAACATTAAAGACCTGATGGGTATGATACCTGGTGTGGGCAAACAGATAAAAGATGTAGATGTAAATGATGATTCTTTTAAAGGCATTGAAGCCATGATAAATTCCATGACCCTGCAGGAACGCAGGAACCCCGATATAATAAATCCTAACCGCAAACTCCGCATTGCAAAAGGTGCCGGTAAAGACATTGCCGAGTTAAATGCCTTCTTAAAGCAGTTTGAACAAATGAAGGGTATGATGAAAATGATGAACAAGATGCCCATGGGAAAAATGCAGGGCATGACAGGGAAAAGATAATTTTGCGCTTTATAAATGTGAATAATTGGAAAAAATGTAATATGTGAAAGGGTTTTGAACCTATTCTAAATGATTTTCTAAAATTTACCCCCATAGGGTAAACCGGCTTTAAATATTTGGCGATTCTCATTCTGCTCATTATCTTCGTTAACCTTTTTTAAAAGGATAAACCCTATTTCATAACAACCAAAAATTTCTATTTATGGCTGTAAAAATGAGACTGCAAAGGCATGGCTCAAAAAAAAGACCCTTTTACTTCATTGTTGTGGCAGACGGAAGAAGCCCACGTGATGGCAAATTCATTCAAAAATTAGGTACGTACAATCCACTGACGGTTCCTGCAACAATTCAGGTTGACCGTCAAAAGGCATTGGATTGGCTGCAAAAAGGTGCTCAACCCACCGATACTGTACGCCGTATCCTTTCTTTCAAAGGAGTATTGTACCTGAAGCATTTACTTCGTGGAGTAGGCCTTGGCCTGTTTGATGAAGCAGGTGCAATGGAAAAATTCACCAAATGGACCACTGAACATGATTCAAATGTGTCCAGGCGCCAGGGTGCCCATAAAAAGGCCCGTAACGACCGTCGTGATCAACCTGTGGTAAAAAAGGTTGCACCTAAAGCAGAAAAAGCACCTGTTGCTGAATCTGTTGAAGCTGCTAATGACGCACCAGCATCCGAAGAAACTAAAACAGAAGAATAAAATATCTCTGTTCTCTTAATTCTTTTAAGTCCCGGTTTTTATCGGGACTTTTTTATGTGAAGCTGTAAATTGAAAGCTGCAAGCTCCAAGGGAGTAGTTTTTAGGTTAATGAGCTTTTCCATCTGTCAAAGATCATTTCTGGTTCGTTTGCTTCTCTCTTGGGGCTAAAAGCTTGTAGCTTCTTTCCGGAATCAGGTAACTTGCATTTCAAATGACTCAATACTTTAAAATAGGAAAACTATCCGCAAGTACAGGCTTAAAAGGTGAACTTGTTTTGCAACACAGTCTTGGCAAAAAAACATCACTGAAAGGTTTGGAAGCCATTTTCCTGGAAGAAAGAAAGGATAGTTTTATTCCTTACTTTATACAGTCTGCTAAAATAAGAAGCGATAAAGAAACAGTGATAAAATTAGAGGGGATAGATATTGTGGAAACTGCCCGTAAACTAACACCTAAGGAAGTGTGGTTGATGGAAGAAGATTTTAAAAAATTTGCTGTATCATCATCGCCTATCGCATTATTGGGTTTCAATATAATTAATGAAGGTGAAGACCTTGGGGAAATACTGGAAGTGATTGAACAACCTCACCAGGTTTTATGTGCCATATCACTCAATGGTAAAGAAGCGTTGATTCCCATTCATGAAGATAGTCTTGAAAAGGTAGATAAGAAAAACAAGAAAATATATGTGACACTTCCTGAAGGGCTTTTAGAGATATATAAGTAAAGAAAAAAATACCACAGCGTATCACAAAGGATTTCACAAAGATTCACAGAGACTACTTTGTGTTCTTTTTTTCTCTGAGAATCTTTGTGGAAGATACTTAAATTAGTAAGGTGAAAGAACCCCAACGCATCATAGCACATTTTGACCTTGATTCATTTTTTGTTTCGGTAGAAATTTTAAATAACCCGTCCCTTAAAGGCAAACCTGTAATTGTTGGTGGCAGGGAAAGAGGTGTGGTTGCTGCCTGCAGTTATGAAGCTAGAAAGTTTGGTATTCATTCCGGGATGCCTTCTAAAAAAGCGTTACAGCTTTGTCCGCAGTTAATTGTTTCCAACAGCTCCCGTGCCGATTACAGCAGGTATAGCCGTTGGGTTACCCAGATCATCGCTTCAAAGGCTCCGTTGTTTGAAAAAGCTTCGGTAGATGAATTTTATATTGACCTGACCGGTATGCAGAAGTTTTTTAATACCCTGCAATGGACCATTGACCTGCGACAGGAAGTTATTGATGAAACACAATTGCCCATTTCATTTGGATTAGCCAGCAATAAAATGATGGCTAAAATAGCTACCAATGAAGCAAAGCCAAATGGTTATCTGCAGGTTCCGTTCGGAAAAGAAAAAGAATTTTTAGCGCCACTGCCGGTTAATAAAATTCCGGGTGTGGGAGATCATACCTATGCCGTCTTAAAATCAATGGGCATAATTACCATAAGGGATGTGAGCGAAAGGACTAAAGAAGATCTTGAAGAACGTTTAGGAAAATGGGGAATTGATCTTTGGCACAAAAGCCAGGGAATACATAACAGGGAAGTGAGCCAATACCATGAAGCAAAATCTGTTTCTTCTGAAAATACTTTTGACGAAAACAAGACAGACATACGTTATCTGAAAAGCGAACTGGTAAGGTTAACAGAAAAAATTTCTTTTGAACTAAGGCAGGATGGTAAAGTAGCCGGTTGTGTTGCAGTTAAAATAAGATATCCTGATTTTGAGACCACTTCAAGACAAACCACCATTTCGTATACCTGTGCAGATGACGAAATTATCCCAGTGGTGAAAGAATTGTTTGATAAGTTGTACAAAAAGGGCGAACCCGTTCGGTTACTTGGCGTACGCCTGAGTGAATTGACAAACGATGCTATTCAAACCAATTTATTTGATGATGTTGAGCGTAAGAGCGACCTGTATAAAGCCATAGATAATGTGAAAAACCGGTTTGGGAAGAATTCACTCACCAGGGCATCTTCCAATAAAAAATAGGTTAACACCAAATCAATTTTTTTTCCTGAGTTGTTGAAGCAGGGCTCTTATATCTTTTGGTAGTTCGGCCTGCAGATCAATAATATTTCCATCGGCATCTGTAAATTTTAAACGATACGAATGTAAAGCCAGCCTGTTGAGCATCGGCCGCTCTTCTTCATCATGTTTACTAAGTTTATACTTCTTTTTTATTGAAGAAAGTAATATGGGTTTACCATCGCCATACAATTCATCGCAGGCAAGCGGATGGCCGATGTTTTTACAATGCACCCTTATCTGGTGCGTACGGCCCGTGTGCAATTGAAACTGTACCAGCGAAAAATATTTGTGTTCTTCTAAAACTTCATAATCAGTCACCGATGGTTTCCCTCTTCTATGAACAACCATCAGGCCTTTCTGCAAACTATGTTCACTTATGGGTGCGTCAATCGTTCCTTTCTTTGCAGCAGGAATACCATGCACCAGGCCCTGGTAATATTTTTCTATTTTCCTTTCTTCAAAAAGTTGTGAGAAATATTTATGTGCAGTTTCGTTTTTTGCAAAGATGATTATACCACTGGTGTCTTTATCCAAACGATGAACAGTGAAAATGCTTCCATACTTTGCAATGAGAATATCTTTAAGCGATGCTTCGGTCTGTTCCCTGTCGGGGATAGATAACAGGCCAGCAGGTTTATTAATGGCAATAAATAAATCATTTTCAAAAATGATATCCGGAGTAAATTTTTTCACTGCTTATTTCTTTTTGGAAGTATTCATGTATTTCAGCAGGCGAATTTCTTTTTCACTTAAAAAACGCCACTTGCTGCGCTCCACATTTTTTTTCGTAAGATTGGCATACATTACCCTGTCAAGCCCTTTTACATCATACCCAAGGTGTTCAAATATGCGGCGTACGATACGGTTGCGGCCACTGTGCAGTTCAATGCCGATGATAGATTTATCTTTACTGTCAGCATAAGCCAGGCTGTCAACCTCTATTTCCCCATCCTCTAATTTCAAGCCCTTGACGATCTTATCAAAATCTGCTTTTGTAAGTGGCTTGTCTAATTTTACTTCGTAGATCTTTTTTATTTCATAGCTGGGATGTGATAATTTTTGTGTCAGGTCACCGTCATTGGTGAGCAGCAATACACCAGATGTATTTCTGTCCAATCTTCCGATTGGATAAACCCTTTCGGTAGTAGCCTGTTTAATCAATTGCAAAACAGTTTTTCTTCCTTGTGGGTCATCGGTAGTTGTGATATAATCTTTTGGCTTATTCAATAAAATATACACCAGGTTCTTAGTAACAAATAATTTCTTGCCATTGTAAAACACCTCATCGGTCCGTTGAACTTTATATCCCGGCTCTTTTACTATTGTACCATTTACTTTTACTTTCTCTGTATTTATTAACTCTACTGCATCTCTGCGGGAACAAACACCGCAATGGGCCATATATTTATTCAATGGCATAATACCTGTTGGAGCATTATCATTTGCCGCTGTTGCTTTGGCCGATTTTTGGTGTGGTGTTTTTGCTGCTCCTCTGGGTTTTTCTTCACCTGTTATAACCGGGGGCATTCCTTTGGCATTATCTGCAGCAGTAGTTGCCATGCCTTTTCTCTTATTCTGCCTGGCCAGGTATTCTTCTTCTTTTTTCTTATCAAAAAAAGCATTCCGTTCCTTACGGTACTTTTTCTTTTCCTGGCGGAATTCTTCTTTAATTACACTGTTCTTCTTTTTGGGAACAAATTTCTGGAATGGCGACTGGCTCATGATTGAAGTGATTTTGCTGTTATTACAACAGTAGTGAGGGGCAAAGATAACCTTTTGGCAGCTAATGGCCCCATACCAGGCGAAAGCAGGCGCTCCTTGAGGGAGCGCCTGCTTAGGTCCAGGGTAATAGTAATTTATCTGACCTTACAATATGGTTTTCTTTGTGGTAGTATTCTGACCGGGATATTTACAAAAGGTTTAAAGCTATAGTTTGTTTTTTACAGGAGGCTTACTGTAGATCGAATCAATATCGTTATTCCTTTTTTGTTCTTCAGCGTAATTCAATTCTTTTTTAATACGGTTATGCCTTCTTATCCTCATGGTAGTCCGGTGCACTTTTATCCCATTCCTTTTTGGTTCAGGTTTGTTAAAATGAAATTGCTTTGGAGTACCCGGACGCTGTGCATTGGCACAAAAAGAGAAAGCAATCAATGCGATGAGCCCGGTCAATAAATATTTCATAAAAGCAGTAATTGTTTCCTATTGACTGCTGAAAGAAATTAAGGTTTAATAGGCTGTATAGCAGGCCGCTTCTTTGGTCAAAACTATTTTTTATTGGCCAGTTGCCCGCAGGCAGCGTCAATATCTTTTCCCCGGCTGCGGCGTAGCCTTACATTAACCCGGTGTTTGGCCAAATAGTCGGTAAACTTTTGAGTAGTATCTTCATCAGGTTTTGTAAAAGAAGCATTGTCGATCGGGTTGTACTCGATCACATTGATAAGATGTGTTGGTATTTGCCGGTAAATTTTTATCAGGTCATTGGCGTCTTCTATGGAATCATTCACATCTTTAAATAAAATGTATTCAAGCGTTATATCATTTTTTGTCTGCTCATAAAAATAATTCAACGCTTCGATCAATACTTCAATGTTGTTGCTTTCATTGATGGGCATGATGGCATCTCTTTTTTTATCACTGGCAGCATGTAAGGAGAGCGCCAGGTTGAACCGCACTTTATCATCACCCAGTTGCCGTATTTGTTTTGCCACCCCCGCAGTGGATACCGTAATTCTTTTAGGGCTCATACCCATGCCATCATTGGAAGTGATCTTGTCTATAGCCTGCAACACATTTTTGTAATTCAACAGGGGTTCGCCCATACCCATAAAAACAATATTGGTCAATTTGGAGCCGTACACTTTTTCACTTTCCTGGTTCAGCAGTGCTACCTGGTCATAGATCTCATCAAAGTTTAAATTTCTTTTACGGTCCATATAGCCGGTTGCACAAAATTTACAGCTCAGGCTGCACCCGATCTGCGAAGAAACGCAGGCGGTCTGCCTTTTTTCTGTTGGTATCAATACGCCTTCCACAAAATGCCCGTCAAAAGTTTTGAACCTTGATTTTACAGTTCCATCGCTACTTACCTGGTTAGTATCAACTGTAATGGCAGGAAGTGAGAAATTTTCAGCCAGTTTTTGCCTCAGTTCTTTAGAAAGGTTGCTCATATCATCAAAACTCTGCGCATTTTTCTTCCAAAGCCATTCATAGGTTTGTATAGCCCTGAATTTTTTATCGCCAATGGATTCAAAATATTCCTTCAGTTGGGGTAAGCTGAGTGTACGTATATTTTTTACTGCCGTCATGCCCCAAAGGTACTGCGTAATAAAATAATACCCTTTGGTCAAAAGCTTTGACCGGATTGAGTAAAAAATTGTAGCTTCCATATACATATTATACCATGCGTAAGTATTATTTATTACTGATATTGTTCTCTTATTGCTATAGCAGCTGTAATTCGGCACCGGCAATAAGTTCAACCGTTGATACACCCACTGATTCTGTAAAGACCATTAAAAGCGGGTTGAACTATCCCTGGGAAATTTTATGGGGCAAAGATGATCATATCTGGATGACGGAAAGAGGAGGAAAGGTGAGCAAAATAGATCCGAAGTCCGGGGCAACAGTTTTTTCGTCATCCATTGCCGAAGTGGTGAGCAGGGGAGAAGGCGGGTTACTTGGAATGGTTCAACATCCCGATTTTTTAACCAATGGATTATTCTATATAGTATATAATTATACAAGTAATGGAAATTATTTAGAGAAGATGGTACAGATGAAATATGAGAATAGGGCTATCAGCCCCGTTAAGACATTGATAGAAAATATTCCGGCTGCAAATTTTCACAACGGGTCAAGGCTTTTTATAACAGGTGATGCAAATCCGAAACTTTTTATGACAACCGGCGAAGCAACTGTAAAGCCTAATGCACAAAACACTTCTTCTCTTTCGGGGAAGGTGTTACGGTTTAATTTAGATGGAACCATCCCTGGCGATAATCCTTTCCCTAATTCACCTGTGTGGAGTTTCGGGCATCGCAATCAACAAGGCCTTGTAGTCGTAAACGGAATAATGTATGCCAGTGAACATGGGCCGAATATTGAAGACGAAGTGAACATCATAGAAAAAAAACGAAATTATGGCTGGCCGGAAGTGAATGGCCCCTGCGACCAGTTGGATGAGTTGACCTTTTGCAGCGCCAATAATGTGAAAGAACCGATCTGGAGCAGCGGCAACAGTACACTAGCTGTTTGCGGAATGGATTATTATAATAACAACCGTATTCCTGAATGGAAAAACTGTTTATTGATGCTTACTTTAAAAGATGCAAGTTTAAGAGCACTTAAATTAAGTGTTGATGCTAAGTCAGTGGTGAGTCAGCAAACTTATTTCAAACTCCGCTTTGGCCGGTTGAGGGATATCTGCATTTCTCCGGCAGGCAAGGTTTATTTGTGTACCAGCAATGGAAGTGATAGTGATCTGCTGTTGGAAATATCTAAATTATAGGTTATATCTTTGTGGTTGAATAAAGATATTCAGTACAAGAGTGCGACGCCAATGAAGTTGATTTTTGATTCCTGGCCGGGCTCATAAAAAACCAGCATGAAAACAGTTTTCGTTGTAGATGCGATCAGAACTCCCATTGGAAAATATGGAGGCTCATTAAGTGGAGTAAGGCCCGATGACCTTTTAGCACATGTCATAAGTGTTTTGGTGAAAAGAAATGCATCCATTGATTTGGATGCCATTGAAGATGTGATTGCCGGGGCGGCTAACCAAAGTGGGGAAGACAACCGCAATGTTGCCCGTATGGCTTCGCTGCTTGCAGGTTTACCTGTGAGTGTTGCAGGCAATACAGTAAACCGTTTATGTGCAAGCGGCCTGCAGGCTGTTATGGATTGTGCAAGGGCAATTGCCTGCGGCGATGGGGAACTGATGATTGCCTGTGGCGTTGAAAGTATGAGCAGGGCCCCGTTTGTAATGCCTAAAAGTACCAGTGCTTTTGCAAGAGAACCTCAAATTGCAGACACAACATTAGGATGGCGTTTTGTGAATAAACGGCTGGCGGAAATGTATTATCCCTATACCATGGGCGAAACCGCAGAGAATGTTGCCAGGCGATGGAACATCAGCCGCCATGCCCAGGATGAATTTGCTTTGGAAAGCCAGCAGAAGTATGAAAGGGCTTTATCTGAAAATAAATGGAAGGATGAAATTACCCCGGTGCAAGTGCAGATAGGAAAAGAGGTTTTTGATTTTGAAAATGATGAACATCCACGTTTGACAAGCCTGGAAAAACTGAAACTGCTGAAACCGGCTTTTGCAAAAGACGGAACAGTAACAGCGGGTAACAGCAGCGGAATTAATGACGGCGCTGCGGCAATGTTGCTGGCAAGTGAAGAAGCTGTGAAGAGATATGGATTAAAACCCATGGCAAAAATCGTAAGTATGGCTGTTTCCGGTGTTGATCCGGCTATTATGGGTATTGGACCCGTGCCTGCCAGTAAAAAGGCATTGGAGAGGGCCGGGCTGGAAGTTGCAGACCTGGACCTGATCGAATTGAATGAAGCATTCGCCTCTCAATCTATTGCATGCATTCATGATCTGGGACTGGATCTTGAAAAAGTAAATGTAAACGGCGGCGCTATTGCATTGGGGCATCCATTGGGTTGCAGTGGTGTAAGAATTTCCACTACTTTACTGCATGAATTAAAAAGACGAAAAGCAAAGTACGGATTAGCTACTATGTGTATTGGTGTAGGGCAGGGTGCAGCGGTAATTTATGAAGCGTTATAATTTTTTCATATAGTCAGCAAGTTTTTCAAAAGCCACAACTTCCTGCACACCGGTTGACAGATTCTTTACCTGGCAATTTTTTTCTACTATTTCTTTACTGCCGATGATGACCACAAAAGGAATGTTTTTCTTTTCGGCATAGGTGAATTGTTTATTGATCTTCACCGCTTCATGATAAAGTTCGCAGGCAATACCACTGCTGCGTAATTTTTGCATGATGCCGAAAGCAAAATTACTTTCTGTTTCTCCCATATTAAAGAACAGGGCCTTTGTACTTACCTGTAAATTTTCCGGAAATAAATTCATTTCTTCCATCACATCATAGATCCTGTCCACACCAAATGAAATACCTACACCGGGAATATTTGGAACGCCAAATAAACCGGTAAGATCATCATAACGGCCGCCACCGCCAATGCTGCCCATTTTAATTTCTTCAGGTGCCTTGGCTTCAAAAATTACGCCTGTATAATAATTCAATCCTCTTGCTAAAGTAAAATCAATAATGAGGTTTGTGTTTTTTGTTTGACTATATAAAAATTCTACATCAGCAACTCCCTGTTTACCGGTTTCAATATTCCCGATCAAAGATCTTACCTGCGTCAATTTTTCTTCATTGCTTCCCGAGATGTTCAAATAACTTTCGATAATTTTTATTTGCTTACCATCTAAACCACGTTGCTGTAGTTCTTCTTTTACTTTTTCCAGGCCGATCTTATCCAGTTTATCAATAGCAATGGTAATGTCCAGCATTTTATCTGCACCGCCACATAACTCTGCTAATGCAGTAAGAATTTTACGGTTATTAATTCTTAATTCATAATTCTTAATTCCTAATTGAATAAAAACCTCGTGATAGATATTAGCCAGTTCCACTTCATTCACTAAGGAAAGACTGCCCACCACATCTGCATCACATTGGGTAAACTCCCGGTAGCGGCCTTTTTGCGGCCTGTCGGCACGCCAAACGGGTTGAATTTGATACCTGCGGAAAGGGAAAGTTAGTTTGTTATGATTCATTGCCACATAGCGGGCAAATGGAATAGTAAGATCATATTTTAAAGCTTTGCCTGAAACTTCAGACTTAAGTTTGGGCAAGGACTTTGATAATTCACTCGCCTTCGGGGCTATCAATCTCGAATTTGTAATTTTTATATTGCCTTCGAAATCAATACCGGCTCGTTTGAATACCTCTTTTTGATATTCCTCATCTTTTTTTAACTCATCCTGCGTGCTGGCAATAATGTTCCACAAACCACTATTGAGTAACTCCAAATAAAAATCTTCATCAAACGGATTTCCAGAATCTAAAATTCTATAAATAAGTTTATCCCCTTCCTCACCATACTTTCCCATCAATGTATCCAGGTTCTCCATTGCCGGTGTTTCCAGCGGTTCAAATCCATACAACTCAAAAACATTTCTTATGGTCGTAAAAATATAATTCCGCTTCCGTACAATATCTGCCGAAAAATCTCTCGTGCCCTGCGGTATGGATGGTTTGGCCATATTCCTTTTTCTTAGATTGAATATTTTTTTATGATACTGTCACATCCTTCATGTATAATTTCAAATGCCTCATGATAACCCGATTCTGGTCCGCTCCATGGGTCGGGCACATCTCTGTCTTCACCCGGGTATTCAACATTTAAAAATAGTTCAACTTTTTTTGTATCAAATTTATTCCTGCTTATCCGTTTCATATCTTCCAGCACATCTGCAGCCATAGCATAAACAAGGTCGTATTGGTCAAGATCAATTGCTGTAAAACGCCTGCTTCTTTGTTTGCTGATATCAATTCCGTTTTCCTTTGCTACTTTAATACTTAAATAATGAGGTGGTTCGCCCGTATGATACCCGTTTGTTCCTGCACTATCTACTATCCAGTTCAGCCCTGCTTTTCCTGCTTTATCCTGTAAAATTCCTTCTGCCAACGGACTGCGGCAAATATTGCCCAGGCATACCATTAAAATCTTCATAACGCAAATATAAGCCTCAAGCTACAAGCCACAAGGGGGCAGTATAATTAAATAGACCTTGCTTCTATTATGCTTGTCCCTTGCAGCTATACCCCTTGCAGCTTTCATTTTATGGAATCTTCAGGCTATCACATCTTATTACCGAACACGGCGCCGGTTTTAAAATTATTATTTCATTTTAAAACCCAACTATATGAACAAGGAATTTATCATGAAGAGTGATGTATTGGACATCCTTTTCGAAAATCGTAATAAAACCTATGGCGCTTATGACCTGCGTAAATTTTATGGTGACCGTTTAAAGAAAGCCCTCGGTATTATGATGACTGTTGCTATCGTATTTTCAGCGTTTACATTTTTAATAAAAAAGGAAACAAGGTTAAATGCAGACTATTATAATATTCCGGATACTAAACTGCCAACAGTTAAGGAAGATATTAAAGAACCGGTTAAAAAACAGGAAACAGCAAAAGCTGAAACAAAGGCTACGTCTGCTAATCAGACAAAAATGGTAAGTACTTTGGTAATTGTTCCTAATACTGAAAAGGCAGATACCATACCAACATTAAAAGAAACAGATGCTATTGGAAGTGTAACTGTTATTACCCCGGGTTCGGGCCCTGCATTTGTTCAGCCGGTTCAAACAGGTAATACTGAAACTGCAGAAACTCCGGTAACAATAATTGATAAAACGATTCCTATGGATCCTAATAGTGTTGATGTGCTTCCTTCATATTCAGGTGGTATGGAAGCATTAAGGAAATTCCTGCAGAGAAATCTAAATAACCCAAAAGATATGGAAGAAGGTGAATCAGTAAGCGTGAAAGTAAATTTTGTGGTTGGTTACAATGGTAAATTGCAAAGTTTTGTAACTGTGCTGGATGGCGGTGAGGAATTTAATAAAGAAGTGATCAGGGTATTGAAAAAGATGCCCGACTGGATACCCGGTAAAGCAAAAGGAGAGAATGTATCGGTATATTATACCATTCCTGTAAAGTTTACCGGGGCTGATTAATTATCAGTAATTAATTTAGTATTTTCACAACCCGTTTAGATGTAAAATGTACGACGGCTTTTTATAAATAACTTTAAATAAAATATGGCCTTAGAAGAATTTGAAAAAGAACAGATGAATGATAGGGAGAAAGGATACATCCGTATGCGGAGTATAATGGATTATGGGATGGGGATATTATGGATGGGCATGGGTATATTCCTGGTGTTCGTCAAAAGACTCAGCCCAAGCCTGGCCCAAAATTATGATTCCACTTTGTTTAAAGTATTTGGTGCTGTTTGTATTGTTTATGGATTATTCAGAGTATACAGGGGATATAAGAAAAATTATTTAAGGGATAGATGAATAGAAATCATTTTAGGGGGATAATAATATTTAGTCTTGGTTTTTTCATACTCTGGTTCAATTTATCGGGATGTAAAAGCAAAACGAAAGATACTTACGATAGTATCAATGGCGGTACTATACATATAAGTGTTGATGAATCATTTAAACCGGTGATTGAAGAACAGATACAGGTTTTTGAAAAATCTTTTCCGGGTACCCACATCATTGCAGATTATAAAACTGAAGCTGATTGTATCAAAGACCTGTTCAGGGATACCTCCAACCGCATGATCATTGTTACCCGTGGATTAACTGCCGAAGAAGACCAGTACTTTAAAGATAGTTTACATTATTTGCCGCATTGGAATGAAATAGCTTCTGACGCTATCACGGTCATTGTGAACAGTAAAAATAATGATACCCTGTTTACCATTGACCGGCTGAAAAAACAACTGACCGGTTTATCAAACAGGGATCAAACGGTTGTTTTTGATGGCTTGAATGCAACCAGTACGGTCAGGTATGCTATGGATAGTATTTTACGTGGACAAAAATTTGATACAGGTATAGTACGAGCAGTTAAGAACAGCCAGGAAGTTATAAACTATGTTGCTGAGCATGCAGATGCTGTTGGCTTTGTAGGTATAAGCTGGATCGGTAACCCCGAGGATAGTGCACAGGTTAATATGTTAAGAAAAGTAAAAATAGCCTATGTATGCTGTGATGTTTGTAAAGATTCGCCGTATGTAAAACCAATGCAGATGAGCATCCTGACTAAGCGGTACCCTTTGGTACGTGGTTTGTATTACGTATTAAAAGAGAACTATGATGGCCTTGGCACCAGGTTTGTAAATTTTATGAAGAATGAAAGAGGCCAGTTGATCTTTAAAAGGGGCTATTTGGGAGCTAAGATGGGGTTTGGAGTTAGAAATGTAAAGATTAATGAAAAATTATAAAAAGATTAAAGCGAAATAATGAAAGGATGTTTATAAAATTGATATTATTGTAAAGTCTTAAACAGTTAATAAATGAAGAACTTAAAATTTACCCTATTCCTGTTAAGCATTGTGCTGGCAGTAAACTTTAGTAAGGCCCAGGGTATTGAAGATGGCAAGAAGTTTTTGTATTATGAAAAATACATTAGTGCTAAAAATGTGTTTCAGCAATTGTTGAATGCTAATGCAAATAATGATGAAGCGGCGTATTGGCTTGGACAAACATTTATTGCGCCACGTGAAGATAAAGACATTGCCGGTGCAAAAGCAGTATATCAAAAGGCGCTGGCTGCAAACAGTAACAGTGCTTTGTTAAATGCAGGTTTGGGACATGTTGCATTATTAGAAGGTAAATTACAGGAAGCCCGCAATCATTTTGAAACGGCTATCAGCCTGAGTTCAGGAAAAAATATCCTGGTATTGGATGCCGTTGGTTTTGCCAATGGAGATTTTGATTCTAAATCAGGAGATGCAGCATACGCAGTTGAAAAATTAGTACAAGCCACAACCCAGAAGGGATTTAAAGATGCCAGGATCTTAACCGATCTTGGGGATGCTTATCGTAAAATAGGAGATGGAGGTACTGCACAACGCACTTACGAAGCTGCTTTGGTAACTGACCCTAAATATGCAAGGGCTAAATTCCGTATTGGAAGAATTTACCAGTCGCAGGGAGAAACACAGCGTGATATTTATTTAAAGTATTACGAAGAAGCCATTGCCCTGGATCCGAACTATACGCCTGTATACTTTTATTTGTACCAGTATTATTATGAAACAGATGTTGTAAAATCTGCAATGTATCTCGACAAATATATTGCTGCAAAAGGTTCTGATGAAACCAATGCCTGTTTCCTGCATGCACAGATGAAATATGCACAGGGTTCATTTGCAGAAGCTGTTAGTGCATGTGATAATTGTATTGCTGCCAGCTCAACACCATATCCCAATATATACGGTGTAAAAGCCTATGCCGCATATAAACTGGGAGACTCTGTAACTGCAAAATCAGCTTTTGATATGTATTTTCAGAAGCAGAAGCCCGAAAAACTTGGCCCAAGGGATTATGAAACCTATGCAAAAGTCTTGCTTAAATTCCCCGGCAATGAATCATTGGCCGGAACCTATATTGACAAAGCAGTTGCCATTGACAGTACCGAAGCCGGTAAAGTTGCTTTATTAAAATCAATTGCCTCAGTATATGACAGCCGGCAGGCGTACGCTAATGCTGGTGAATGGTATAAAAAAGTGCTGGCAATAAAAAAAGCACCAAGCAAAACAGAAATATACAATGCGGGATATAGTTTCTACCGTATTGGAAAATTTGCACCTGCCAGTGAAATATTCGATATCTATACACAGAAATACCCCGACGATATTTTTGGATATTACATGATGGGTAAATGTTATTGGGGTATAGATACCGCAATGACTTTTGGTCTGGCTAATAATTCTTTTGCAAAGGCAATCCAGGTAGGCGAGGCCTATCCTGATAAATCGAAGATCATTCCTCAACTGGTGGGAAGCTATAAATATATGATCGCCTACGCTGCAAATATGGATAAAAACAAAGACCTGGCTTTAGCTTTTGCAGATAAAGCTTTACTGGTGGATCCAACTGACCAGGAAGTGCTGGCCAATAAAGATGTTATTTCTAAAATAATCTTAAAGCCCAATTCAAAACCCGGATTTAAGTCAGATAAAGTAACTGTTGGCCAGGATGGTTCTCTTACTGCCGTTGGATCTGATGGTTCAAGTACAGTGATCACTAAAGAAGGTAAAATAACTACTATAAAAGATGGTATTACCACCATAATAGAAAATGGTAAGGTTACCATGATAGGAAAGGATGGTAAAGTAATAAATACACCGCCACCTCCTCCTGCAAAGCCAGGTTCTCAGAAATCAGGTACACCAAAAAAAAAGTAAAAGCAAAAAAGAATAAATAAAACCCCGTTATTAAAACCTAACGGGGTTTTATTTTACCGTTTATTGAATATTGCTGCTGCTGCCTTATTTTTGCCTGTAAACACTGCAATATATCTTATGCAATTTGTTTTGTTACAGACCACTAATGTGAACAGTGCGGCAAATTACCTGCCCATCGGGCTTCAAATGCTTTTTGCCATTGGATTGATAGCAACGATCATCATACTTTCCGACAGGCTTGGCCCCAAAAGAAAGACAGCAGATAAACTTCAGAATTTTGAAAGTGGTATAGAGATAAAAGGCAATGCCCGTCAGCCCATGGCTATAAAATATTTTTTAGTTGCCATTTTATTTGTGTTGTTTGATGTGGAAGTGATCTTCTTCTATCCCTATGCGGTAAATTTTCGTGAATTAGGTTGGAGTGGCTTTGCGGCAGTAGTTGTTTTTGTGGCTTTATTCATAACAGGATTGATCTATATTTTTAAGAAAGGTGCCCTTAAATGGGAAGAATAAAAGAAATGATGAATTATAAATTTTGGATTTTAAATTATAATGAATCGTGCTTGTATTGAATTCATCATTTAAAATTCAACATTCAAAATAGATTATGAGCCGTCCGGTACAATATAATAATCACATCAAATTCGAAGGGATCCCTGAAGGATACATGGGTGAGGGATTTATGGCAACCAACCTGGAAAAGGTTGTGAGCCTGGCCCGCAAGAACTCCATCTGGCCCCTGCCATTTGCAACAAGCTGTTGTGGTATTGAATTCATGGCCACGGCTGCCAGTCATTACGACTTAGCCAGGTTTGGAGCAGAGCGTATGAGTTTCTCCCCACGTCAATGCGATCTTATTCTGGTAATGGGAACCATTGCAAAGAAAATGGGTCCTGTGTTGCGGCAGGTTTACCTGCAAATGGCTGAGCCACGTTGGGTGATGGCTGTTGGTGCCTGTGCATCATCTGGCGGGATATTCGATACCTATTCTGTTTTGCAGGGGATTGACCAGGTGATACCGGTGGATGTATATGTGCCGGGCTGCCCGCCCAGGCCCGAAGCCATATTGGATGGATTTATAAAGATTCAGGACCTGGTGAATGCGGAAGGATTAAGACGCAGGCATAGCGATCAATATAAAGAATTACTGGCCGGATACGGAATTCAATAAAAGAATAGTAATGGAGTTGACGAACGAAACAATAAAACTAAAACTAACAGAAAAATTCGGCGATGTTCTTACCGATTGGAAGGAACCTTATGGCATGCTCACTTTTACTGCACCCCAGGACCTGAATTTAAAAGTTCTCCAGTTTTTATTCGATGATGCGGAATTGAGATTCCAGTTCCTTACCGACCTGCAGGCAGTGCATTACCCCGACAGGAAAGGAGAGGAGTTAGCTGTGGTGTATCACCTGCACAACCTGGTTGATAATGTGCGCATCCGGTTTAAAGTATTTACCGGTATAGAAAAGCCGGATGTATTCAGTGCAACGGCCCTGTATATGTCGGCGAACCATATGGAAAGGGAAACCTATGATTTTTTCGGCGTGAATTTTATCGGCCATCCCAACCTGAAAAGGATATTGAATGTGGATGAGATGATAATTTTCCCTATGCGAAAGGAATATCCGCTCGAAGACCAAACGAGGGAGGATAAGAATGATGCGATGTTTGGCCGAGTATAGAAAATAATTAACAAACTAGAGTGACTGAACATCTCCAAGATAGCGACATAGTAATCCCCGAAGAGAAACAATACTCTTTTCTAAACTTGGGGCCCACGCACCCTGCCACGCATGGCATTTTTCAGAATGTGCTAAAGATGGATGGTGAACTTATAGTGGACTCAGAGCCCACCATCGGATACATTCATAG